>CAVSWX010000005.1:0-563736 GCA_963731785.1 uncultured Acidobacteriota bacterium | reverse complement strand
GTTGCGTGCTGTGTCTCGCTCGTGCTGACCAGCCCACTGATCCTCGCCGGCCAGGCCACGTGGGAAGTCGTGGTCGACGGACTCGACAACCCCCGCGGCCTCGCCTTCGGCCCTGAAGGGGCCTTGTACATCGCCCAGGCGGGGAGCGGTGGCGACGGTGCGTGCGGGCCGGGTCCGGAAGGCACGCGCTGCTACGGGGACTCGGGCACCATCTCGCGCTACGACCTGCGCAACGGCAGCCTCACCGACGTGGTGACGGGACTGCCATCGCTCGCGACGGAAGACGGACAGATGTTCGCGATCGGGCCCAACGATCTCTCGTTCCAAGGCCGCGGCAACCTGTTCTTCACGATCGGGTTCGGCGGCGACCCGAACGCGCGCGAAGACCTGTTCGGGCCTGACGGTGCCAAGCTCGCTCACCTCGGGCGCGCCACCCCGAACGGGGCGTGGAAGTTGGTCGAGGATCTGGGCCAGTTCGAAGCCGATGTCAATCCGACCGGCGACGAGGTCGACTCGAACCCGTACGGGATCCTGGCCCTGGCCGGGAAGCAGATTGTGGCCGACGCTGGCGCGAACGCCCTTGTACAGGTGCGGTCGAATGCGATTTCGGCGCTTGCCACCTTCCCGAATCGCCTGGTCGAGGCCCCGCCCTTCCTCGGGCTGCCGCCAGGAACTCAGATTCCGATGGATGCGGTGCCGACGTCGGTGGCCGTTGGCCCTGACGGCGACTACTACGTCGGCCAGCTCACGGGATTCCCATTTCCCGTCGGCGCCGCGAACGTGTACCGCGTCCCGCCGGACGGGGGCGCGCCGGAAGTGTTCGCCAGCGGATTCACCCACATCGTCGATCTGGCCTTCGGACCCGACGGCAGCCTGTACGTCCTGGAGATTGCGAAGAATGGACTCCTGGCGGCCTTCAACACCAACGACTGGACGGGGGCGCTGATCCGGATCGCGCCGGACGGCACACGAACCGAGCTCGTGCCGGGAGTGTTGACCGCGCCGGGCGGTGTTGCCGTGGGAGGCGACGGAGTGCTGTACGTGACCAACAACAGCATCTATAGCGACGTCGGCGAACTCCTCAAGATTCAGCCCTAGTACCGATCCGTCTGGAGCGGCGGGCTGAAGCCGGCCGCTCCAGACACAGCGCGAACCCCGGCACTCACCTCGGAGCCGCTCATCCACGGGCGGCTCGACTTCTACCTCAACAACCAATCGAGTATCCAGCGGCCACAAGCTCGGCTGGCATATGGAGCCACGGGACTAGCGCTGGATGCCTCTGCACCTGCTGCTGCAGGAGGTATTCGAATGCTATTGGCGTCTTGTGACCTGCGAACGAGCCAGATCGGAAAAGGCGCGCGCCGGATCCGGGAACGGGGCCATGAGGTCCGGCTCGCGTTGGATCGCGGCGTGCAGTAGCACCTTCGAGACGGGTCCTCAACGTGAGTACGCGGACGCACTGGCATAGGTGCAACGCCTCATGGGCGCAGTTGATGCCTTCGGTCGATGGCGACCACCGCGGAGCCCGGCTCCCGCGAGCGTGCACATCTTGTAAAGAAGGGGAGAACGATGATGACTAACCAACCCGAAGCCAATGACCTTGGCCGCCAGGCCATGGACCAGGGTCCTTCAGCCGCTGCCGATCGACTCGAGACCGCAGCCGCGGCCCTCCGCGAGGGCGTTGCCGGCTTGCCGGGTGGAGAACGCGTGAAGGATTTCGCTCGTGGCGCCACCGACCGGCTGAGCAGGGGGGCCGATTTCATTCGGAGCCGCGATCCCGAGCGGATGAGGGCCGACATCAGGCGCCTTATCACCAGCAACCCTGGTGCGGCACTCGTCGTGGCGGCTGCGTGCGGATTCGCCGTGGGGCGCGCGCTGCTCCGACGGTAATCGAAAGGAACAGCTGAGGAGGTTACCCGTGCCTGAAGAACGATCCATGTCGGACATCCTGCAGGACATCCTCACCCACCTGCAGGGAATGGTCCGTTACGAGGCTCGCCTCGCAAAGGCCGAGATTCGGGAAGAGCTCAGCCGGGCGCTGTCCTCCGGCATCCGGATCGTCGCTGGCGTGCTGGTCGCGCTGAGCGCATGGCTGTTTCTGTTGTGGGCGGCCGCTTACGCGTTGTCGACCGCGATGCCAGCCTGGGCCGCCGCTCTCGTCGTGGCGATGGTGACGGCCGTTGCCGCGGCGGTGTTGATCGCCGGCGGCATTCACACCGCCAAACGCATTCAACCAATTCCTGATCAGACCGTCGAATCGGTCAAGGAGACACTCGGATGGCTGAAACAGTCAACGAAATAGAAGACCACATCGATCGCACTCGGGAACGCCTCGGCTCGACCCTGAGGGAACTCGAAGACAAGGTGGAGGCGGTGACCGACTGGCGCGAGCAGTTTCACCAGCGTCCCCACCTCTTCCTCGGCGCCGCCTTCGCTGGCGGTGTGCTGCTCTCGGCGATGGTCCGGCCCTCCGCGCTGACGCACGACGCCTACCGACTGGGACACGACACCGACGATCGACCTGTCGAACGTCAGGCGCGCGGCACCAGTGCCGTGCAGGCGCAGGCGCTGGACTTCTGGCACAACGTGCAGGGCGCGCTGATGGGTGTCGCCAGCGCACGCGCCATGGGCTATCTCAACCAACTGTTGCCCGACTTCGAAGAACACTATCGCCGCGCGCAGCAGCACGGCCGTTCGAGCTCATAGACACCTGCGGGGCCGAACGCGAGAGGGCTTGCGGACGGCTCGACAACCCCGCGGAGCAGGCTTCGCACGGGAGGCAACCATGACACGGCGGACATTGCGTCTCCGAACCGGGATCAACGCGGCGATCGGCCTTGGCGCGTTGATGCTGACAGGCGCGGCCCTGTCGGGTCAGGATGACCCGCTGCTGAAGTCCGAGCCGTTACCGCAGGTCATCGCGCGTACCCAGAAAGAGAAGCCGATGTTCGCGCAACGTCAGCAGGATCTGCTGAATGCGCGATACGACCTCTCCAACCGTCCCGCGGCGGGGTGACGATGAGCCGCGGCAAGGCGGTGCAGGACGGCGTTCGCGTCAAGCTGCCCGCGGGCATCTCGTGGGAGCTGCTCGGTACGCTGTCGCCGGACGAGATCAAGAAACGGAACGCGTGGCCCGCCGGCTTCTTGCCGCTCCCGCACCCGCACCACGAAGCCGGCGGGATGATCTTCCCCAAGCCGCTCATCGACGAGACGATCAAGCAGACCGCGCGCGACCTGACCCGGTTCGATCTCGATTTCGACCTCCCCGATCACCTCCTGCCGGAGCTCCCCGCGGCGATGTTCCTGGTGACGCGGCCAGACCTCGGCGATGTATCCAAAGGCGAGCTGATTACGCTCGACAACTTCGAGCGGCTCTTCAAAGAGATTCTGAATCCGAAGCAGCTCGAGGGGCTGCGCTTGCTGGTCTCGCCGTTTCCACAGCAGCAGTTCAACCTGACCGACGATCGGCGCAGCCTCAAGGCACATCAGGGTGTCGCCTGCTTCGACTGTCACGCCAATGGCCACACCAATGCCGCCACTCACACCGTCGGCGACATCCGCCCGAACGAATTCCGCCACCGCATCGACACGCCGACGCTGCGAGGCGTAGGTGTGCAGCGTCTGTTCGGGTCGCAGCGTGCCCTGAAGACCGTGGAGGACTTCACGGAGTTCGAGCAGCGCGCCGCCTACTTCGACGGCGATCACACCCGCGCCGCCCGCAAGGGCGTCAACGCGTTGGAACGCGGCAGCCAGGTCCATTTCATGGGCGAGTTCCAGAATCTGCTCGACTTCCCGCCGGCGCCGAAGCTCACGGTGTTTGGGCGACTGAACCCGGCGATGACCAATGACGCGGAGCGTCGCGGAGAAGCGCTGTTCTTCGGCAAGGCCCAGTGTTCGACCTGTCATCCGCCGCCGTATTACACCGACAACCTGATGCACAACCTGCGGGTGGAGCGCTTCCACGAGCGAATCACGGTCAATGGACGGACGGCCGCGGCCGACGGTCCGATCAAGACCTTCCCCTTGCGCGGCATCAAGGACTCGCCGCCGTATCTGCACGACGATCGGCTGTTGACGCTCGATGACACCGTGGAGTTCTTCAATCTGGTGCTCGAGCTGAAGCTGCTGCCGCAGGAGAAGCGCGATCTCGTGGCATTCCTCCGCGCGTTGTAGGGGCTACAGCTGCTTCACAAGCACAAGCCACATGGAAGGAGTTGGCGCCACACGGAAAAGCGCGCCAGCGCTGGGTGCGACGCTTTCGCAGCGCGAAGGTTGTGGCCAATTGATGTCGCGCCGTCAAGCAACGGGCGCGAGCGGGGCCGGGCGCTCGTCGAAAAGGGGACCTCTCGATTCTACGCAATAGCCGTGTCGCGCCATCGCCAAGAAGATCGTCCCTAACGCGATACGAGACGCCCCAAGGCCCAATCCGATCGACAGAGTAAAAGTCACCGTAGCGGCAATCAGATCCATAGTCACTCCGAGGTCTCGACTCCACATGCGCCTCGCCAGGCGGTCCGAAGTCTTAGACGGCGGCCTCTCCGGAGCGGCGCCCAACCTACGTGAGCATGGTGAGCAGCGCGTAGATTACGACGGCGCCAAGCAATCCGAAACCGAGCACCTTGGCGATCACATAAGAGCCAACTAGTTTCAACATGCCGCGAGTGATTGCAACGCAGATGCCAGAACCCGCCCAAGCAGAGCCGGGCGGCGCGCATCCACGAAGCGGATCGTTACTCGGCGCGCCGTACCTCGTCCCCTACTTTTACCGTCGCGGTTCCATTGAAGGTTGCCGTTGCCGAGACGTCGTCCACCTCGATGATGGTCGCCGTGCCGATGGTGTCCACGAGCGTGCGCAGGACCTTCTTCGTCTGCGGATCCAGGATCTGGCGGCCCGGCCGCGTAACCTGGATAGTGTCCCCGACCCGCACGCCTTTCAGTCTGCCGGCGTTGATAATCAGCGACGCGCCGCTGACGTCGGCCACCAGCCCCAATTGCGACGCGCGTGCGGAGGCGAGTTTCGATCCGAACTCGTTGAGGCTGGCTGCGGCTGTCCGGGCCGCGCGGCTGATCGCTTCCTTCAGCAGCGTGCCCGAAGACGTCATGTCGATGGTGCCAATTGTGGACCCCGTGGCGCCCAGCGACGACTTGCTCGAATCGCCACTGCCTGAAGCGCCAGTCAGTACCTCGCCGCTGCTCGTGTCGATCATGCGGACAGTGATCTCGACTCTTGCCGTGGTGTTGACCTGCTTCCCGCCTCCGAGCACGCCGCGCGTGACCCTGCCGAGTCCGCTGGAGCCGATCGCGACTTCCTGCTTCTCGATGCCGAACTGGAGGACCGAGCCGGTGATGATCGCATCAACGCCGAGCACCCGCCCGATCGCGGCTGCCGTCGTCGCGTCGGCGCGGCTGCTGTTCGAAAGATTCTGCTCCTTCAGCACCGCGTCAATCACCTGCCGTTCGACGATCGAGTACGTTCCGCCCTGGATCAGTTCTTAAACGAGTACGTCCGCGAGCGACGCGCCCACATCCTGGTTGGACCCGAGCGCGGCGGCCGGCGACGACCTCACCGCGGCGTCGTCAAAGCCGAGCACCGCCACCCTTTTCTTCTGCTGGCCTGAAGCCGCCCCGGCAAGCAGGAGCGCGCACAGACAAACGCATGCGCCAAGGGTCCGAGGCATCGTGTTCTCCTCTCAGTCGTGTCGCGTCCTGCCTACCGGTTCATGAAGCGCTCGAGAACCTCGAGATCAACCCGCGCGGCGTCCAGGTATTTCCTGGCTGCGCCCGCATCTTTCTCCTCGAGCGCCTGCCTCCCGCGCGCCAGATTCGTCTTCAGGCGTCGTTGGCTTGTTGGCCATGTCAATGCGCGGCGACGCCGGTTTCATTTCTTCCCAGAGCTGATTCAGCGTGTCGTCGATGACGCTTCCCCGCAGCGCAAGATCATCGTAGATTTCTTTGAACGCATTCAGCGATCCCCGCGTCTCAACAGCCGGCGGCGAGGGAGTTGCTGTTGCGCGAGTCGCTGGTGCCGGCCGCGGCGGGGCGTCCCGGCGCCGTGCGTCCGACGTTTGAGCCGGCCGTGTCGTCGCATCCGATGGTGCCGCCCGCGCCTCGCCGGCGGGAATCTCCTCCGGTTCCCGCTGCACTTGACGGACTGATGGCGGATCTACAGACGCTGCAGGACGGTTGGCAGGAACCGGCGTCTCCACCTCGCGCGTCGACGTCTCTCCGGAAAGGGACCACATCGCCAGGCCTCCTCCCGCGATGAGCGCCGCCATTCCACCAAACACGCCGAACGATCGCCCTCCGGCGAGCGCAAGGCGGCGGGAAGAGGTCCGTGACGCGTCCGTTCCGCGTACGCGATCGGAGAGGTCGCGCGCGAGACGGTCCATGTGACCGTCCCAGCGACCCGTCCACACGTCCGTCCAGTGATCCGCGGACACCAGGAGCTCGAGGCCAGACGCCGGCATGACCTCTTCGATCCGCACCGGAAACAGCGGTTTCTCTTTGGCGACCGCGCGCTCGACCTCTCGAGACACGAACGGGGATGCATTCGCGGCCTCGGACAGGACGAGCACCAGCGCCGCGGATCGTTCGATGCCCAGAAGGATCTCGTCGGCGTACTCGTGGCCTGCGCGGACGTTACGCGGGGCGATCCAGCACGGCAGACCCCGCCGTTCGAGATTGGCGCAGATCTCCTCAGCCTTTTCGCGATTCTCAGAGGCGTAGCTGACGAACGCGACGTATTCGCCAGACGAGGTCATATGTCTCGCGCCATGCGCAGGAGGGTGCCGCGAGTATACCCGGCTTCCAACGGCCGCGAGGGAACAGCGAGACCGGCGCAAGCGCGGAGACGGAGCCGGCTGAGCCGTGCGCCGTCGACCGGCGTCGTGGCTTGTGGGATAGGATGGCCGCGCTCGGTGTGGTGAAAGGTGGTATCCCCATGTTGAAACGAATAGCTCTACTGTCCGCCCTTCTTTCCGTGCCGGTGGCGGCACAGGCCGAGCCCATCAACGTGGCGGCCGGGAAGACCGTGACGCTAAACGGGGTGTTCGGCGTGCTGAACAACCTCTGTTGTGGCTGGGATCCGCTCGATCCCGTTGCGCCCGCAGCCAGCGTGACCGACGAGGTGTTCCTCCCCGCGTCCACGGTATGGCAGGACGGGACGGTATGGTGGGACGCGACCAACCTCGCCTCAGCCAGCAACTCGGTTGAAATTGATCTCGGCGGCACCTACGACATCATCGGCTTCATCGCGCAGGGCGACGATAACGACAGCTATCGTATCGAGTACCAGAACGCCGCACTTACGTGGGTGACCGCGTGGGACATTCCAATCGCTGGCGGATTCGGCCAGCAAACCCGGCCGAACGTCAACGATGTCAGCGAGATATTCCTCCTCGGCGCGCCGATCACCACGTCGAGGCTGCGGTATACCGCCACCGCCGGTGACGGCTTCTACAGTGTCTCGGAGATCCAGGCATTCGTTCCCGAGCCATCGATGATGGCGCTGCTGGGTCTTGGCGTAGTCGCACAGGCCGCCCGTCGCCGCCGCCGCAGCTAGTCCCCTGGAACCGTGATGACTTGCACAAGTCCCGGAGCGCGGCGCCCGGCTGGCAAGGCGCGAAGAGCGAGCTTATTGGGCATAAGTGAGCGATGAGCAACGCAGCCAGACGGGGATGCCCCGCCCGGGACTTGTGTGAGTCATCACGGTTCCAGGGAACTAGTGTCCCGGTTGGTTACGGGATGCTCGTGCGTCGCGTTGTAGCTGATACCTTACGTTAACGCCGATCTGGCGATGGACTCGGGCTGCACGGCCGGTTGGGCCTGATCCGATTCGGTGGACAGGTTAGTTAAGTCGGTCGGCTCTCAGGTAGTGGTCCTCAGTATCGCTCCTGCGGTGATCGAAGAAAGTCGACGGGCGCTTGGTGGCCTGCCCGTCGTCGTCTGTCGCCGGGGAGTGGCTGCCACCGAGCGCCCCACCGTGGTCACTACGCAGCCGCCCCGCGTCGTTCGAAGGCGGCCGGACTGATCTGGCCAAGCGTCGAGTGACGGCGTCGCTGGTTATAGAACACCTCGATGTAGTCGAACAACTCCATCTTGGCCTCGCTGAAGCTGGCGAAGCGATCGGCCAGCTCGCTCTTGACCGTCGAGAAGAAGCTCTCCATGACGGCGTTGTCGTAGCAGTCGCCGCGCCGGCTCATGCTGCAGGTGATGCCGCGCGCGTCGAGGATCGCCTGGTAGTCCTCGCTGGCGTAGGTGCAGCCCTGGTCGGAGTGATGGAGCAGGCCGGCGTCCGGGACAGCGCCGCTTCAGCGCCATCTCGAGGGCCTTGATGGTCAGATGCCGGTCGTTGACCGCACTGACCGCCCACCCGACGATGAACCGGGAGTACAGGTCGAGGATCGCGGCCAGATACAGCTTGCTGCTCTCGCCGATGACGAACTCGGTCGTGTCGCCGACCCAGCGCTGATTCGGCGCCTCGGCCGTGAACTGGCGATCCAGCAGATTCGCCGCGACGGGCAGGTCGTGATCGCTCATCGTGGTGCCCTTGAAGCGTTTCCGGACGCGGGCCTTCAGGCCCTCCGCCTGCATCAACCGAATCACCCGCTTGCGGCTGACGCGCTCGTGCTGCTCGAGCAGATCCTCATGAATCCGCGGGACTGCCGTACCGCTGCTTGCTCGCGTCGAACGAGGCCTGCACGAGGACCTTGAGGGTCCGATCGCGCGTCGCGCGCGCCGACTCCGGCCGCGTGCACCACGCGTAGAACCCGCTCGGGGTCACGGCCAGCCACCGACAGAGCTTGTGGATCGGGTAGTGCGCCTTCTCCGCCTGGATCCACGCAAACTTCACAGGTGGTCCTTCGCGAAGAAGGCCGTGGCCTTTTTTAGCACGTCCCGTTCCATGCGCAGCTCGCGCACTTCCTTCCGCAAGCGCCCGAGCTCCTCGCGCTCGCTGCTCGTCAGGACGCCAGGCTTGCCCTTGCCGCGGTCGGCGCGGGCCTGCTCGACCCAATTGCGCAGCGACGATTCGGTGAGGTCGAGATCGCGGGCCGCCGCGCCCACCGATTTGCCCTCATCCAGGACCAAGCGCACCGCGCCGGCCTTGAACTCCTCGGTGAAGCTGCGCCGGGCCCGTTTCGGTTTCCGGTCTGCCATGGTCGACATCGTATCCACCTCTCGGAAGATGTCCACCAAACCGGATCAAGCCCAGAGCACCACACCTTGGTGCATGAGGGCGGTGTCGCCGTCGAACGCGACGTGCTTGGCGCGGTGACGTTCGTGAGGCCCGACGGCCGCGTCATCGAACAGGCTCCGCCGCCGCCGGTCGGCATTGTGCGTGCTCTCACCCAGTCGGCCAGCGCCCGGGGGTTGCGGTGCTGGGACGGCACGCGATTCAACCTGGGCTATGTGATCGACGTTCTGCGCGTTCCGGCTCGGGCGTCCTGAAGGAGCCCGAACGCCACGCCCCGCGCCTCGTCGCCGCCGCACGCGCCCGCCACGAACGCGCTCCTTTTGGAAATATTCACCTGGCCGACCGACGTTCCCCCATTCCAGCGTACCGATGGCTCCAGAGCCGTTGGCGAACGTGAGCCCTGAGCCACCAACCGGAGCCTTTCAACGCTCGCGCCTTGACCCACGACACACAGTCAGCGACACCCTCTGAGGTGTCCGTCCGAGAGGGGAACAGACCGACAAGTCGTCATCGACTACGATAGGCGCCCTGGACACCTGGGCCACCGTCAACGCAGGAGAGACTGATGAATGATCAGCACGCAGTGCCGCCGCACGCTCAACTGATACAGATGGGAGCGGCGTCGTGGGTGTCGGCGGTCGTCTACGCCGCGGCCAAGCTGTCCGTGGCCGATCATCTGGCCGGCGGGCCGAAGAGCGCCGCCGAACTCGCGGCCGCCACCGGCACGCACGCGCCGTCGCTGCACCGCCTGATGCGCACGCTGACCGGCCTCGGCATCCTCACCGGGCGCGAGGGGCAGCGGTTCGCGCTGACACCGCTCGGCGAGGCGCT
Organism: uncultured Acidobacteriota bacterium; assembly: GCA_963731785.1. Lineage (GTDB taxonomy): Bacteria > Acidobacteriota > Vicinamibacteria > Vicinamibacterales > UBA2999 > DASYRM01. The sequence goes on along the minus strand of CAVSWX010000005.1, from coordinate 553,712 downwards.
CAAGACCGGGGCTCCCGGCTCCGCACGGTCGACGTTGCTGGCGTTCTGCGGACCGGCGTTCTGGCACAGTTGGGAAGAGATCATCTACTCGCTCGAAACCGGTCGGACCGGCTTCGAGAAAGCGTGCGGGATGCCGCTGTTTGCCTTCCTGTCGCAACATCCCGAAGAGGCATCCCACTTCAGCGAGGCGATGGTCGGCTTTCACGGCGCCGAGCCGCCAGCCGTCGCGAGGGCGTACGATTTCTCCGGCTTCGGGTCCGTCGTGGACGTCGGCGGTGCCACCGGCAACCTGCTGGCGGCCATCCTGTCGCACCATGCCGCGCCGCGCGGCGTCCTGTTCGATTTCCCACACGTCGTCCGCGAGGCGCCGGCCTTGCTCCAGGCTCGCGGCGTCGAGCAACGGGTCACGATCGAAGGGGGCGATTTCTTCGAGAGGGTCCCGGACGGCGGCGACGCCTACGTCCTCTCGCACATCATCCACGACTGGAGCGAGGATCAGTGTCTGACCATCCTGGGTCACTGCCGCCGGGCGATGAAAGCGGATGGCCGGCTGTTGATCGTCGAGACCGTCATCCCTGCCGGCGATACGCCGCACCCGGGCAAGGTGCTGGATATGGTCATGCTGGTCGTGCCTGGCGGGCAGGAGCGTGATGAAGCCGAGTACCGCGCGCTGCTGACCAAGGCTGGCTTCCGGTTGAACCGGGTCGTGCCGACCGAGTCGGTCGTGAGCGTGGTCGAAGCGGTGCCGGCCTAGCGCGTCGTCGTCGAGCATCGTAAGATTCGCGCTGGGAGCACACCTTGCGACATCTGACACACGCAGTTGCCGTCGTTTTCGCCGCCGCCCTCTTCACTGGAACGTCGTTTCTGGGCGCCGAGGCGCCACAAGCGCCACCGGCCGCCGCGCCCGCACAGGGGGCTCCGCCGGCTCCTCCCGCGGGACGCGGTGGAGCTCCAGGCACCGAGAGCGGCTGGGCCACCTTCCAGCAGCAGTGTTTCCGCTGTCACGGCAACGTGGCGACCAACGCCAAGACGACCGCGTATGCGATCCGGCAGATGACGCCCGATCGGATCGTCGCCGGCCTCAAGTCGCCCACCCACACGGAGGGCCAGTCGCTCAGCGACATCCAGAAGCAACGGGTTGCCGAGTTCATGAGCGGCCGTCCGCTCGGCAGCGTCAACAACGGCGAGGCGAAGTCGATGCCGAACCAGTGCACGGCCAACCCGCCGATGCGCGACCCGGCGAGCGGCCCGGGATGGAACGGCTGGAGTCCCGACCTTGCGAACACGCGCTTCCAGCCGGCGGCGGCCGCACGCCTCACGGCGGGCGACGTGCCGCGGCTGAAACTCAAGTGGGCCTTTGGCATCCCGCACGGCATGACGAACAACGCGCAGCCGACCGTCGTCGCCGGCCGCGTGTTCATGGCCACCGACAACGGCTACATCTACTCGCTCGACGCCAAGACCGGGTGCGTCTACTGGTCGTTCCAGAACGGCTCGATTGTCCGCAACTCCCCGATGGTCGGCGCGGTCAAGGGACAGGGCAGTGCGCCGTGGGCCGTGTTCTTCGGCGACGGGCACGCCAACGTCTTTGCCCTCGACGCGCAGACGGGGCGGCAGCTGTGGAAGGTCCGCGTCGACGATCACGTCGTCGCCCGCATCACGGGCAGCGTCCGGTATCACGACGGGGTCGTCTACGTGCCGATCTCGGGCTCCGAGGAGTTCACGGCCGGCCATCAGGACTACCCGTGCTGCACGGCGCGCGGCGGTGTCGCGGCTCTCGACGCGAACACCGGCAAGGAGATTTGGAAGACCTACACTGCCGACGAGCCGAAGCCGTGGAAGAAGAACCCGAACGGCGTGCAGTTGTACGGGCCCGCGGTCGGGGGCGTCTGGAATGCGCCGACGATCGATCCGGTTCGCGGCGCGCTCTACGTCGGCACCGGTGATGCGGTCACCCCTCCGGAATCGCGTCTGTCCGACGCGGTGATGGCCCTCGACCTGAAGACCGGCAAAGTGCTGTGGTCGCGCCGCGCGACGGAAGACGATCTCTTCATGGGCGGCTGCGCCGGGCCGAACAAGGGCGAACAGTGCCCGAGCACGATGGGGCCGGACTACGACATCGGCAACTCCCCGATTCTCACGACGCTGCCCAACGGCAAGCGCGCGCTGTTCGTCGGCACCAAGGGGGCCGACGTGCTCGCGCTCGACCCCGACGCCAACGGCGCCGTCCTCTTCCGCGTGAATCCCTCCGGCCAGCCGGTCGGCTTCACCGGACGCGGCCGCGGCGGGATCGTGTGGGGCGGTGCCGCGGACGGCCGGCAGGTCTACTACGGCATGGGGGCCGCGGGCCTCGGCGGCGGTGGCGAACACGGACGGCAAGACGGGCTGGGTCTTCACCGCGCCGCGCGCATCGCTTGGCGCCGCGCCGACGGCCATGCCCGGCGTGGTGTTCGAGGGAACCGGCGACGGGCGGCTCTTCGCCGTGTCGGCGAGCGACGGCAAACAGCTGTGGGAGTACAACACCGCGCAGCCGGTCGAGACCGTCAACAAGGTCGCCGCGCGAGGGCGGCCAGATCGCCGTCTCCGGTGCCGTCATCGTCGACGGCATGGTCTACATCGGCACGGGCTACGCGATCAGTGCCGGCGCCTCGGGCGGCAACGTGCTGCTGGCGTTCGGCGTGGAGTAGAGGCCCGGTCACGCATCCCGTAACGCCTCGCTTGGATTGATCCTGAGCGCGCGGCGGGCAGGCGCGAGTGACGCGAGCAGCCCCGCGGCGAGCATGACGATCGACGTGAGGGCCAGATAGCCTGCGAAGAGCGGGACGTCGTCTGCCGGCCGGCCCGAGGGGCCCTGGCCGAGGGCGACGGCCCAGAGCACCAGCGCGCCTCCCGTGATGCTGCCGCCCGCCATCAGAAGGGCGGAGCGGGACAGGATGCCGGTGAGCACCTGGCGCGCGCTGGCGCCGAGCGCCGCCCGCAACCCGATCTCGCGCGTCCGCCGCGAGACGGTGACTGACATCAGCGAGAAGATCCCCAGGGCCGACAGGAACAGCACGAGCAGGAGCGACGGCGGCCAGCGCTCCCGCCTGCATCATCAGGCCGTCGTCGCGCTGCCAGATCGAGGTGGCCATCGGCTGCGCGTCCCGAACGACCAGTCGACCGTCGAGATCGGCCGCGATGCGCGGCAGGCGTGCTGCGAGGGTGGCAGGGTTGCCGCGCCACCCGAACGTTCATCACGACCAGAGAGACCGCTCCCACCGCGGCGGGGTGAAACACCGCACGCGTTTTCGTCGCCCGAGTCGTCCGGATGTCAGGCCGAAGTCGCGAACGACGCCCACGATCTCGAAATCACTTCGGCGCTCTTCGTCCTGCGGATACCGGAGGCGCCCCCGTATCGGAGAACTACGGTTCGCCTCGCGCGAATAGCCGCGCGCGAACGCTTCGTTGACGATCACCGTCCGGGCCGTGCCGTTCCAGTCGCTCGAGTCGAATGCGCGCCCGGCAACGATGTGTCGATCGAACAGATCGAAGAAGCCTGGTCCGATCGCCGACGTGCGGAAGCCGCCGTCGTACACGGTGCCGGCACCGGAGACCGCCTCGACCTCTGCGAACCGCTCCCTCCCGAGCGAAGCGGGGGCGTTCTCGGAGAACGCGATCCCGATGACGCCGGGCTCCTGCGCGACACGACGCTCGAGCGCCGCGAGCGCCTGCGTCCGCCGCGCCTCGAATGCCGGCGCGGTGTCTTCGAGCGGCCGGTCCAGCTCGACGCGCGCGGCGAGATACGGGCCGCTCGGAAACGCCGCGCGGATACCGTGTTTCAACATAGCCTCGTTCACCGTCTCCATGCCGACCGGGATACCCATCGCGGTCAGCGCCACCTGGAAGATCATCGCGCCGGTCCAGACGCGGCCGAAGCGCAGCGTGGCCCCGCCGGCGCCCGGTTCGCGAAGCTCGGCTGCCCGCGCGGCCGTGTGGCTCTTAGCGCGGGAAGGATCGACAACATCGCGGCGCTGAGGATCGCGAGGCCACAGGCATACAGGATCGTCGAGGGTTTCAGCCCAGGGGTCATCCAGAACGGGCGCCGCCGGAGGATCGGTTGACGGCCTTCGATTCCCCATGCCAGCGCGCTTGTTCGGCGGCGATGAGCCCCACGACCGCCCGCGACCGACGCCAGCACGAGAGCCTCCACGAAGAGCTGACCGATGATCCGCGCGCGGCTCGCGCCGAGCGCGGAACGCACGGCGATTTCGCCTTCGCGAGTCGCGGTTCTCGCGTAAATCGAGCGTGCCGACGCTCGTGCATGCGATGAGCAGGATCGAGCAGCACGGGCAGGTTCTGCGGCAAGCTGGCGAGGTCAGCCACGTCCGGAGTCTCGGTGACTCTGTCCGAGGCGGACGTACGGATGGCCTGAAGGTTGGCGTGCGTCGCGGGAAACGCGGCGGCGGCGCGTTCGGCGAACACGCGGACTTCGGCGTTCGCCTGTTCCAGGGAGACGCCGGCAGCCAGCCGGCCGATGACGCTGATCGCGTCACCCTCGAGCGGCGCGTAGGAGGTGCGGAGCGACAGCGGCGCCCAGGCATCGTGGTTGAGCGGGTACGCGAAGCCCTTCGGCATGATCCCGATAACGGTGGCCGACGCCGTCGCCGAGCTTCACGACGCGAATCCGATCACGTCCGGCCGGCCGCCGAAAGAGCGCTGCCACACCTCGTACCCCAGAAGACCACGGCCGCGGCCCCCGGCCGCTCGTCGGGCGCGAGGATCGACCGGCCGAGCAGGGGGCGCACGTGCGCAGCGCCAAAGGCCGTGGCCGTGAGCTCCGCCACCTGAATCGGCTCGGGTGCCGCGTCGCCGGCGACGAGGTTTCGCGTGTCGGTGCGGTAGGCGCCGAGTGGCTCGATCGTGCGCAGCCCGTCCCGCCACTCGAGGAAGTCGCGCGCGACGCGCGCCTCGGGCTAGTTCGTCAGCATATTCTGCGTTTCGATCACGACGAGACGGTCGCCGTCCGGCAGCGGGATCGTTGGCGAGAAGATCGTGCCCAGCAGGTCGTACCAGCACGGCGCCGACGCCGATCGCGACGGCGAGCGCCAGCCCGCCCGCGAACGTCAGCGCGGGGTATTTCAGGAGCATCCGAAGACCGAGCTTGTAGTCCTGGATCATCGCACTCTGTTACGCGTCCGGCGCGAAACGGTTCACGGGTATCCTCGCCGACGTGTCTCTCGCTCGCAAGCTGCTGCTGGCGGCGTCCACCAATGCGTGGCTTCGTGACCATGCCACGAAAACCGCCTTCGTGCGCCGCTCCGTGTCGGCGTTCATGCCGGGAGAGCGGCTCGACGACGCGCTGACGGCCGCGCGGGCACAGGAACAGCTCGGGGATCGGGACGATCTTCACGCATCTCGGGGAGAACGTGCCCATGCGTCGAGGACGCCCGCGCCGTGGCCGCGCACTACGTGACGGTGATGGACGCGGTGCGCGCCAGCGGGTCTGAACGCGCAGGTCGCCGTCAAACCGACGCACCTCGGGCTCGACATCGACGCCGATCTCGCCGGTCAGCAGCTGCAGCAGCTGGTGACCCACGCCGAAGCCACGAGCAACTTCGTCTGGCTCGACATGGAGAGTTCGCCCTACGTCGATCGCACCATCGATCTGTTCCGTGAGCTGCGCCAGCGATCGTCTCGCGTGGGCGTCGCGCTGCAGGCGTATCTCCGTCGCACGGCGGACGACGTCGAACGCCTGCTCCCGCTCGGCGCCGCGATACGGCTCGTGAAAGGGGCGTATCTCGAGGCGCCCGCGGTCGCCTTCCCGAGCAAGCGGGACGTGGACGAGAACTTCTTCACGCTCGCGTGCCGGCTGCTCGGCGCCGAGGCGGTGGCCGCGGGCGGCCTCGCTCCACATCGCCACGCACGACGGGCGCTCGTCGATCGCCTGCAGACGTTCATCGCGTACGCACCGCGTGCCGCGGTCGGCCTACGAGTTCGCGATGCTGTACGGCATTCAGCGGCCGCTGCAGACGCGCCTGGTGGAGGCCGGGGCGCCGCTCGCGTGCTGATCGCCTACGGTCCGCACTGGTTCCCCTGGTACATGCGCCGGCTCGCTGAACGGCCCGCGAACCTCGCCTTCGTCGTCAAGAATCTGCGTCGCCCGCTGACTTTTCGAATATCCATCATCACGCTGGCTTCTTGCCCGCCGGGCCCTAGAATCGCCCCGGCTCATCAGCGGAGGCCCTGTGAAACAGCCCGTGCTCGGCCTGATCGCGTCGGCGATCGGCATCGTGTTGGCCCTGGCGTTCATCTCGCTCTTCGATCTCCCGACGTTCATCGGGCCGGTCGCCTTCTACATGCTGTGCACGATTCCGTTCCAGGTGATGGCGGTGGTGATCTGGGGCGCGAACCCGTCGTTCGTGGCCAAGCTGTCGCAGCCGGCCAAGGGGCTGGCGCTGCTGGTCGTGACGCTGCGTCGTCGGATTCGCGGTCAGCGCTCGTCGCGCTGCGGGTGGTGGGCGAAGGCATCTCGCCGCCCGGGCCGATCCCGTCGCACTTCGCGGTCATCGTGGTGCCGACGACATTCTGGCTCGCCATCATGTGGGGCGGCTGGCCGTTCAACCTGTTCGGCAGGGACCCGCTGGTCGCCGGGATCACGCTGCTGGCCGCGGCCTACGTGATCACCTGGGTCATCTTCCGCGTGTTCTTCAACTACGACTTCCTGCAGGGCGCGCCGGTGTATCTCGCGTCGGCGCCGCAGGGGCAGTTCAACGCGGTGAGCGCGCTCGTCTTCTACGTCACGGCGCTGGCGGTGATGTTCCTGGTGCTGTGCTTCGACCTGTGGCCGTTCACGAAGGTGCCGTCGCTCATGCAGCAGCCGACGTTGGGCCTGGTGTGGACGATCGTCTGCGTGGCGGGCGCGTGGGTCGTCATGCCGCCTCGGCGGCATGACACCGATCCGATGGTCTTCCTGACGCAGGGTCACCGCGCCCTTCATCTTCGGCAGCATCATCGTCCTGAACATGTTTCAGAACTCGCTGTTCGCAAAGCTCGCGCAGCCGGTGAAGGGCGTGCTGAACGCCGTCGCCGCCGCCGCGATCGGCTACGCGCTCTACGTCTTCTACTGCCTTGCGGCGATGGTCGTGACCGGCTCGATGGAGAGTGGCCCGCCGTCCTACGAATACGAGATCTGGATGGCGAACGCGCTGCTCAGCGTCACGTTCCCGTTCCTGATCTTCCTGGCGGCGTATTTCGCCTTCTGGCCGCTGGCGAAACGTACGTAGCGGCCGGCTTCAGCCGCCCGAGCCGGGCCGCCTGAAGGCGGCCCCTACGTACGAATCTACTTCGCCTGGATGTGGATCCCGCACTCGAGCTTCTGGCCCTGCCAGCGGCCGGAGCGCGGGTTCTCGGGGTCGAACGGCACGGTGGTGCACGGCTCGCAGCCGATGCTGGAGTAGCCCAGCTCGTACAGCGGCAGCAGCGGGATGTCGTGGTCCTTGGCGTACTTCCAGACGTCCTTCGCGGTCCAGGCCGCAATCGGCGCGACGCGCTGGATGGTCTTGCCGGGCAGATTGAACGGCTCCACCTGCTGCAGGTTGGCGCGCGACGCCGACTGGTCGCGGCGCAGCGCCGTGAGCCAGGTGTCGTAGCCCGCGAGCGCGGAGAAGAGCGGCTCCACCTTGTGGCGCTGGCAGCAGGCCGTGGTGCTCTCGGCCTCCCACAGCCCGATCTTCGGCTCCTTGGCCTGCAGGATCACCAGGTTCAGCCCATACCGCTTCGTCATCATGTCGCGGTACTCGAGCGTCTGCGGGAAGTGGTGGAACGTGTCGAGGAACAGCACCGGGATGTCGGGCCGCACCTCGCGCACGATGTCGGTGAGGACGACGCACTCGGCCTGGAAGCTCGACGTGATGCAGGGCACGGCGGCGTCGGCGAGCACGCGCGCCACGAGTTCACGGGGATCCACGTCCACCAGGGCCGTCATGACAGCATCTCCTCCAGGGCCTTGCGGACGGCGTCCGCCGCCTCTTCGTCGGACGCCGCGCGCCGCGCCAGATGGGCGAGCCGCTCGGCAAAGCTGAGCGGCGCGGCGTGCGCCGTGGCGCCGGCCTCGCGCACCGCGTTGGTGATCATGCCCGCGCCGCAGGTGAACTGCGTGCCCGGATCGATCAGGATGAAGCTGCCCAGGAATGCGATTGTCGGCGTAGCGGTCGAAGACGAGCGGCCGCGCGGTGGACACCTGCACGGTGCCGATCTGGTTGAGCAGCAGCGGGTGGTTCACCTCGGCGGTCACCGTGCGCGTGCCCTGCTTCAGCAGGTAGACGCGGCCGGGATCGAGCGGCCGCTCGTCCATCCACACCAGCTCGGCCTCGAAGCGCTGGCTGACGAGCGGCGGCTCGAGCGTCAGCACGTCGCCGCGGCTGATGTCGATCTCGTCGTCGAGCGTCAGCGTCACCGACATCGGCGCGAAGGCCAGATCGAGGTCGCCGTCGAAGGTCACGATGCGGCTGACGCGTGCCGACCGGCCCGAGGGCCAGGCGGTGATGCGGTCGCCGGTCCGCACGGTGCCCGAGATGATCTGCCCGGCGTAGCCGCGGAAGACGTCGTCGGGCCGCAGCACCATCTGCACCGGGAAGCGGAACGGCGCCGTCGTCGGCGTTGCGCTGCACGTGCACCGTCTCGAGGTATTCGAGCAGCGGCGGGCCGTCGAAGTACGGCGTGCGGTCGCTCTTGGTGATGACGTTGTCGCCGAGCAGCGCGCTCATCGGAATCGCGTGCACCGAGGCGCCCGTCGAGCAGATCGTCGAAGTCGTCCACGATCTTGTCGAAGACGTCCTGATCGAAGTCCATCAGGTCCATCTTGTTGACGGCCAGCACGAAGTCGGTGATGCCGAGCAGCCGCGCGATGCGCGCGTGCCGCCGCGACTGCGTGCGCACGCCGTTGCGCGCGTCCACCAGCAGGATGGCGACGTCGGCCGTGGACGCGCCGGTGGCCATGTTGCGCGTGTACTGCTCGTGGCCCGGCGTGTCGGCGAGGATGAACTTGCGCCGCGCGGTGGCGAAGTAGCGGTAGGCGACGTCGATGGTGATGCCCTGCTCGCGCTCGGCGCGCAGGCCGTCGGTGAACAGCGAGAAGTCGATCGGCCCGGCGTTGCGGTTCTTCGACGCCTTCTCGATCGAGCTCACCTGGTCTTCGTAGACCGACTGCGAATCGTAGAGCAGCCGGCCGATCAGCGTGCTCTTGCCGTCGTCGACGCTGCCGGCGGTGCAGATGCGCAGCATGCCGCCGGACGCGCCTGCCCCCTGGGCAATCGCCATCAGAAGTAGCCTTCCCGCTTCTTCAGCTCCATCGACCCGTCCTGATCGTGGTCGATGATGCGGAGCTGGCGCTCCGACTGGCGCGTGGCGATCAGCTCCTCGATGATCTTCGGCACCGTGTCGGCGTCGGAGAGGATGGCGCCGGTGCAGGGCGAGCAGCCGAGCGACCGCATCCGGCACTTCACCTTCTGCAGCTTCTCGCCCGGCATGGTGACGACGAAGGGCTGCTCCTGCACCACCAGCGACGCGCCGCGCACGATCACCTCGCGCTCCTTGGCGAAGTAGAGCGGCACGATCGGGATGTTCTCGACGTGGATGTACTGCCACACGTCGATCTCGGTCCAGTTCGAGAGCGGGAACACGCGGATGCTCTCGCCCGGCTTCAGCCGCGCGTTCAGCAGGTGCCACAGCTCGGGCCGCTGCCGCTTGGGATCCCACTGGCCGTTGGCGTCGCGCACCGAGAACACGCGCTCCTTGGCGCGCGACCGTTCCTCGTCGCGGCGTGCGCCGCCGATCGCGGCGTCGAAGTTGCCGGCCGAGAGCGCCGTCGAGGAGCGACTTGGTCTTGAGCAGGCCGCAGCAGCGCTGCGTCCCCACCTTGAACGGCTGCGTGCCGTCGGCGATGGCTTCCTGGTTGGTGTGGACGATCAGCCGCGCCCCGACTTCCTTGGCCATCCGGTCGCGGAACTCGATCATCTCGCGGAACTTGTAGGTGGTGTCGACGTGGAGGAGCGGGAACGGAATCGGGCCGGGGTAGAACGCCTTCTGGGCCAGCCGCAGCAGCACCGACGAGTCCTTCCCGATCGAATAGAGCATGACCGGCCGCTCGAACTCGGCGACCACCTCGCGCATGATCTGGATGCTCTCGGCTTCCAGGGCGCGCAGGTGGTCGAGCTGGAGGCTGGCGGACGGCGGCGGCGAGGTGGCAAGTGTGGACATAAAGGTCGGGGCGGGCGGTTCACCCGCCAAAAACAAAAGGCCCGGAGGACGTCGTCCCCGGGCCTTGAACTGCCTGGCTGCTTAATTGGTTTCTGGGTCTTACCCAAACAGCCGGACCGTTGCCGCGGGGACCTCGGAGGTCCTGGTACAACAACACGAGCAACGACAGTTCAGGGCTGCACCCACGATGCGTCGATTTTACCCCTCTGGCGAAGAGATTGCCAAGGATGGGCTCAGCCGCCGGCCGGGGTGGCCCGAGGAAAGTCAACGTTCTTTGGCGCCCGGGCACGGGTGCCGCTACGCTGCCGGGGTCATGAATTCGTACGGCGCGCCCATCTGTTGTTGCCGGGGCCAGTCAGGCTTCCGGCACCCCTCGCGCGGTGGAGGCGCCCGTTCTGCGGCAGTAATGCCCTGAACCGTTCGTCGTTCTCGACCCGAAGGCCCGGAAGCACTTGTTCCGGGCCTTTTTCTTTGTCTGCGCGCTGCCGCGCGCCGTTGACTCCCGACCATCGAGGTAACCATGGTGACCCCATCGATCCCGCCCGCGCTCTCGCACCGCCGCACGTTTGCCGCCGTCGTCCTCGCGGTGGGCGCCGCCCTCGGCTCCGCCGGACCCGCCGCGGCCCATCACGCCTTTTCCGCCGAGTTCGACGCCCAGAAGCCCATCGAGTTGAAAGGCGTCGTCACCAAGATCCAATGGACCAACCCCCACAGCTGGATCTTCGTCGAGGTCACGGGGGCCGATGGCCGGGTGACGCCGTGGGCGATCGAGTTCGGGGCTCCGTACAGCCTGATGCAGAAGGGGCTGCGCCGCACCGACTTCCCGATCGGCGTCGCCGTCACCGTCAGGGGCTTCCGCGCCAAGAGCGGCAAGGCGGTGGCCAATGCCTCCAGCGTGCTGCTGCCCGACGGCCGCGACTTCTACACGGCCGCCTCGGACAGCCCCGAGCGCGTGTCGTCCGCGAGGTGAGCCATGACTCGTGCCGTCTTTCTCGCGACCGCGATGATGCTCGCGGTGATCCTCGCCAGCCCCTCCGACGAACGGCTCGCCGCAGCCGACACGGTGGGCGACATCCCGCGCACGGCCGACGGGAAGCCCGACCTGTCCGGCATCTGGCAGACGCTCGGTGCGCTCGACTACGACCTCGAGCCGCACGGCACGCGCCGGGATGCGCCGCCCGGACTCGGCATCGTGGACGGAGGCGCCATTCCCTACCAGCCGTGGGCGCTCGAAGAGCGCCGCAAGCGGTTCGAGGCGCGGGCCACGGCCGATCCGCGGAGCCGGTGCTTCACGCTCGGCACGCCGCGTGGCATCTACGGGGGAGAGCCGTTCCAGATCTTTCAGCGCGCGCGCGACCTGACCCTCGTCTACCAGTTCGGCCATCCGGTGCGCACGATCCACACCAACGGCACGCGGCACCCGGAAGGCACGCTCGATTTCTGGCTGGGCGATTCCCGGGCCCGCTGGGAAAACGACACGCTCGTCGTGGACGTGACCCAGTTCAACGGCGAGACCTGGCTCGATCGATCGGGCAACTTCCACAGCGAGGCGCTGCACGTCGTCGAGCGGTGGACCTTCGTGGACGCCAACACGCTCAGCTACGTCGCCACCCTCGAGGACCCGAAGGTCTATACCCGGCCGTGGACGCTGCGCGCGCTGCTGCACCGGCATCGCGAACCGGGCTTTCAGCTGATCGAGAACTACTGCCACACGCTCGACTACGACGAGTTCTATCCCGTGCCGGCCTCGTCACGCACCGCGGACACGCCGGCCCCCACTCGGTGACAACCATGACCTACGCTGTTCAACGCCCCATCGTGGCCGGCGCGATCGTCGCGGCCGTCCTCACCCTCGCTCCGTTGCCGCTCACGGCGCAGGGCGCCGCGTCGTTCCGCGAGCGCACCGTGCCCGTGATCCGGTCGGGAGACTGGACCGGCCCGCGCCTCGCCGACGGCCAGCCCGACGTGCAGGGCCACTGGTCCAACACCATCGGCAACCACAACAACTTCACCGACCCGCAGGGCGGCGGCCCGGACGAGGAGCGTCGGGCGCCTCTCGGCCCGCGCGGCGCCCGCGCCCCGAGCCGCGTGAGCGATCCGCCAAGCGGCGAGGTGCCGTTCCAGCCGTGGGCGCGCACCAAGGCCGCCGAGTTCGCGGCGCATCTCTCGAACCCGGTGCGCCCCGAGTACGTCGAACCGCTCGCGCGCTGTGCGCCGGCCGGACCGACCAAGAGCTTCATGTGGCACGGCTACGAAATCCGCCAGTACCCGGGCTACGTCGTCTTCCTGTTCGACTCGGGCACGCGCGTGATTCACCTCGGCGACTCGCCGCACCTGCCCAGCGCGATCAAGCTGTGGAACGGCGACTCGCGCGGACATTGGGAGGGCAACACGCTGGTGGTGGACGTCGCGAACAACAACTCGAAAGCGCGCCTGGCGCGTACGGGCGAGTTCGCGAGCGAGCACGTCCGGATCCAGGAGCGGTACATTTTCGGCACCGGCGGCGACCGGTTCACCTACGAAGCTGTCTACTCCGACGCCACTGTCTTCACGCGGTCCTTTACCGTCACGATCCCGAACCGGCGGATCACCGCCGCCACGCCGCAGGACGGGTGGAACAACGTGACGTTCCGCGCCAATCATCCCGGCCCCGAGCCGATCATCGAGGCCTGGGAACGGGTGTGCGCCGAGAACAACGGTCCGCACGGCGACATCGCCACCGCGCCATGATGAAGTCAACTTCGCTTGACGAGCCATGGCCCCCGCGGGTTAAGGTGATCGCCGTGAGTCCCCGCCCCGGCGCCCGTTGTTGTCGCACCGTGTCCAGATCCGGTGTCGGCAGCGCAGTGCGTGCGGGAGGCTCGTCTTCCTGACGCGTCGTCAGAATTCGATTCGCTGTTCGAAGGCCCGGATGATCCCGCTCCGGGCCTTTTGTGTTTCTCGGATCCTGGAGCGCGATCACCCGGCCGCCGCGGCAGCCGCAGGGACTCGCTCTCATGGATACTCCGCCATCACACACCTTGGGCCCGGCCGCAGCCGACATCCGGTCGGTCGGGCTGTTCGAAGATCGCTACGGGGTCGGCGCGCACGCGCGTCTCGTGGCACTCCTGCAGCAGCCCTGCGTCACGTTCGCGGAGATTGCCGACCGCTACGGCGTCACCCGCGAGTGCGTGCGGCAGTGGCATCAGCGCCTGCTGCCCGGCGCCCCGACCGGGCACGAGCGGCAGCGGCTGTGCCGTCAGTACCAGCGCAAGCGCGCGCTGATGAAGGACGAGCTGTTCGGCGGGTTCTACCGCCGCTTCCGCGCCCAGGTGCCGACGCGTCGCCTCGGGTTGATTCCGGCGCGCGATGGCTTCCGCCGCCGCGCGGTACGCCTCGACCGGCACGTGGTCGCGCTGCGGCGGGCGCGCGCGATCGGCGCGCCGGACGCCGCGGCGTCCTACCGCCTGGTGAACGGCGTCGCCAATGCCGACTTCGTCTACTACGAGCTGAACGGCACCGACTATCTCTTCGTGCCCCGGCTCATCCTTCCGGAGGGCTCGGCGACGTTCGTCGATGCGCCGGGCTCCTCCCTCCATCCGTTCAAGAACACGTTCGGGGCGCTGTGGCGCTGGCCCGGGAGCCTGAGGATCATGTAGGCTCCTGCCACTTGCTCGTGAGGAGCCTGCCCATGCCGACTCGTGTCGCCCTTCTCGTGGTGCTCCTGTGCGCGGCCGCCTCGAGCCGCGCCGTGGCCCATCATTCGTTTGCCGCCGTGTTCGACGCCAGCAAGGCCATTCGCGTCACCGGCACCCTCGTGAAGATCGAGTGGACCAACCCGCACATCTACTTCTACGTGGACGCGACCGACGAGAAGGGCACGGTGGTGCGCTGGGCCTGCGAATCGGCGGCGCCGGGCGCGCTCTCGAGGCGCGGATTCAAGCGCAGCCTGCTCAAGCTCGGCGACACGTTGATCATCGACGGCTACCAGGCGAAGAACGGCGCCAACCTCATGGACGCCCGCCGGGTCACCTTGCCCGATGGGCAGATTCTCTCCGGCGCGTCGGCCGGCGACGGAGGGCCGCAGTGACGCCCGCGCCTCGCTCGCCCTGAGCGCTGCCGCCGTGTGTCTGCGCCCTGGCCGCGGCGACCGCGCTCGTGGCGCAGGAGCGGCCCATGCGGCTCGACGACACCAAGGTGCCGAAGAACCGCCCGGCACCGCGCATGGCCAACGGCAAGCCGGATTTCAGCGGCTACTGGAAGGGCACGACGCAGACCAGTCCCGGGGGCAATATCGGCAAGGACCTGCCGGGATGGAAGCTGCCGCTCACGCCCGCCGGCGAAGCGGCCCTCAAGCACAACCTGACGGCGACGGTCGATCCCGAGGCCGTGTGCATCATCGGCGGTATCCCCAGGCACAACGCGAGCGGCCTGCCCTTCGAAGTTCTGCAGGGCAACAACAAGGTCGTCTTCATGTACTGGTACAGCTATTTCCGCCTGGTGCCGTTCACGCCGGGGCTCAAGCACTCCGACGATCCGGACCCCGCGTTCTTCGGCGAGGAGATCGGCCGGTGGGAGGGCGACACGCTCGTCATCGATTCCATCGGGTTCAAAGGCGAGAAGGTCTGGATCGATGAGAACGCCAACCCGGTGAGCGATGCGGTGCACGTAGTGGAGCGCTGGACGCGCCCGGACTACAACCACATCCACGTCGAGATGTTGATCGAGGACCCGAAGTACTACACGCGTCCGTTCACGTACTCTCGCACCTGGGCGCTTGGCGAGCCGGACGAGCAGATCCAGGAGTATTCCTGCAGCGAGAACAACGTGGACGCGGCGCATCTCGGCTTCGGCCCCGGACCGATCCGCCCCGACGGCACGCGCGGCTACATCGATCCCGGCGCCGCTGCCGCCACCGGTGCCCAGGAAGTAGTCATGGCCGCTGGCCGTGCTCTCACCCGTCAGTGATGTCCAGAACCAGGCGAGCGTAAGAATCGCCACGACGGCGAGCCGCCCCAGCCACCAGTCGCGCCGCCGGGCTCGTGCCGCGCGCTCGTCGCGCTCGCGGTGTTCCAGCATACGCCGCAGCTCGATGGCCGCGAGGTCATCGATGTCCCATTGCTCATCCTGGCCGCAGTTCAGATCGAACCGGGCCGGAACACGTGACGCGGACGCGGCAGTGGTTGACATGGACGAGTGCTCCTTGGCGCGACACGGGAAAACCATCGTTCTCTGGTTGTCGATTAACGCGTTTCGGCGCGCCCCGCGGCCGGTGACGGCGGCCCGACCTTCACCAGCGTGCCACCTTCGGACTCGTAGTCCTGCGCGCCGATCGCGCCGACGACGTTGAAACCGTTCTTGGCCAGCAGATCCGCGGCGCGGCCGGCGCGCGCGGCGTGGTTCGACACGGTGACGATGGCGCGGTCCTTCGGAATCCAGGCCAGGCTCTTCTCGAGCTCGGCGGCCTGGATGCTCAAGTAGGCGGGAAACCCGCCGATCGACGTGAGCTCGTCGGGCCGGCGCACGTCGAGCACCAGCAGGCCGCGACGGATTGGCGCGCAGCGCGTCGAACTCCGCGCGCGTGAGCTTCTTGGCCGCGAAAGCGGGCGCTCCGGCGGTGCGGCCGGACTGAGCCGCGGGCGGTGCCGGCGCCTGTGCCGCGACGGCGGCAGAAGCGAGGCTGGCGACGATCGGAAACGATGCGATCTTCTTCATGGTGTCTCCTTGTAGGGGCCGCCTTCAGGCGGCCCAGGTCGTGAGGGCCACCTTCAGGTGGCCCGGGCCGGCTACGAGCCGGCCCCTACGAGCCGGCCCTCACGTCCGTCTAGAACGAGAGCTTGAGCGCCACCTGATTGCTGCGGGCGGCGCCGGCCGACGAGATGCGGCCGAAGTTGACGTTGCCGACCTGCGTGTTCGGGTTGCCGAGCGCCGGCGTGTTGGTGGCGTTGAACGACTCGAATCGGAGGTCGGCGCTGACGCGGTCGGAGATCCGGAACGACTTGCGCAGCACGACGTCGAGGTTGACGCTGCCGGGGCCGCGCAGCAGGTTCCGGGGCGCGTTGCCGAACGTGTAGCGGTCGTTGGCGACGAACGCGGCGGTGTTGAACCACCGCTCGGGCGTCGGGTGGTCCAGTTCCCACTCGCCGACCACGTTGGGCCGGTCGTTCTGCCCGGTGTTGGCGGGGTTGCCGTTCACCGTCAGGTTCAGCGGCGCGCCCGACGCGATCGTCACGATCGGGCTCAGGCTCCAGCCGCCGAGGGCGGCGTTGGCAACGCCACCCCAGGTGCGGCCGATCGCCCGGTCGCGGCCGAAGGGCAGTTCCCACACGCCGCTGCCGACGAAGTAGTGCGTCCGATCCGTGTCGGCCACGGCGACCTCGGCGTCGAGGTTGTTGGCGTCCTGGAAGAAGTTGCCGAATGCCAGCGTGCGCGACCAGGCATACGAGGCGAGCAGCGACACGCCCTTCGAGTAGCGCTTCTCGACCTTGGTCTGCAGCGCGCGATAGCGGCTCCAGCCGTCCTTCTGGATGCGCACCACGTTCGAGAGCGAGATGACGTCATCGGTGCCGGGGACGACCGCCGACGTGAACTGGCGGCGCGCATTGATGTCGCCGGGCCCGGGGGGCGCCGGGTTCCCGTCGATCTGCCGCCAGTCGTTGACGAAGCGGTTGGCGTTGTAGCCGATCTCCACCACCACCTGCCCAGGCAGCTCGCGCTGGACGTTCAGGTTCCACTGGTACGCGGTCGGTGTCTTGTCGCTGCGGTCGTAGGAGACCAGCGTGACGTTGCGCGCGCTCGCCGGCGAGAGCGCGTCGTCGGCGAACCCCTGGCTCAGGAAGATGCTCGGCGACGCGGCGCTGGTGGACTGGTTGATGCGGACGTGGTTCGGCGGGTTGATCTCCATCGACTGCATGCCGCCCAGCGTGATCAGGTTCGAGTAGAAGATGCCGAAGCCGCCGCGGACCACTGTCCTGTCGCCGGGGAGGCTGTAGGCGAAACCGGCGCGCGGCGCGAACTGCTTGTAGTTGATCCCCTGGAGCGCACGGGAGGCACGGTCGCTTCCCTCCGAGCCGGCCAGCACCAGGTGCGGGTTGGCCGGATCGGTGTCCATGTCGTAGTTGGCGATGGCGTCGTTGACGTCCACGGCGGGCGGGCTGAGCTCGTAGCGCAGGCCCAGGTTGAACGTCAGGCTGCGCGTCACGCGCCAGTCGTCCTGCGCGAAGAAGTGGGTATAGGGCGAGCGGAAGTTCAGCGCCGCGTACTTCGAGAGGTTCGACGACGACGCATACCCGAGCAGGAAATCGGCGAACGCGTTGCCGGTGTACTGCCCGTTGAAGTTGAAGATGCCGCTGCTGCGCTGCGAGCTGAGGAAGTCGATCCCCAGAAGGTAGGCCTGCACTCCACCCTTGAAGGTGTGCGCGCCGCGCGTGCTGGTGAGATCGGCCGAAATCTGCCGGTTCCACGAATCGTCCTGGTTCGGCACGTTGGTCACGCCCAGCGCGCGATAGCCGGTGATGTTGATCTGCGAGAACCCCGGATTGCTTTCGTTGACGCCCGGGATGCCGACGCCTTTCAGCGTCTGGTCGGGAAGGATGTTGGTCCACGCAATCTCGTTCCACCCGGCGCGCACCGAGCTGATGAGGGTGGGCGACCAGATCTTGTTGTGCACGAACACCCAGCTGCGCGAGTTGGAGACGTCGTTGCCGCCGCCGGCGTAGTAGTTGCCGGCGGCATCGGGCGGAAGCGGCGACGTCACCGCGTTGTCGGTCTTCTGATAGCCGTAGCGGAAGTACAGGTTCTGGCTGGGGCTGAAGATCTGATCGATGCGGAAGTCGCCCTTCAGCGCGTCCTGGTTCGACGGGCTGTTGTAGACGAAGTTGTTGGTCAGGCCCGGCGTCTGCGGCAGCGGGACGTAGCCGAGAATCCGCGCCGCCACCGGGTCGATGCGCGACGCGGGAATTTCGCCGCCAGGAAACGGGAGCCCCGTCAGCGGGTCGCGCACCGCGCCCAGGAACTGACCGCTGCGATTGGCGACCGTCGGCAGGGTCGACACCGTGGTGCTGCTGCGCCGCAGGACGCCGCGTTCGATGTCGCCGAAGAAGAAGGTGCGGTTGCGGACCAGGGGAAAGCCGGCCGCGCCGCCGAACTGGTTGCGCCGGTAGGGCGGCTTCTCGGTGGCGAAGAAGTTCTTGGCGTCGAGGGCGTCGTGACGGAAGTACTCGTAGACGGTGCCCTGCAGCGAGTTGGTGCCGGACTTGAGCGACACGCTCACGACGCCTGACGACGAGCGGCCGTACTCGGCGGCATAGCCGTTGGTGACGACCTTGAATTCCTGAATGGCATCCACCGACGGCTTGACCACCTCCTTCTGCCCGGAGTGTCCGGTGGAGATCTGCTGGTTGTTGTTGTCCTGGCCGTCGAGCAGGAAGGCCACCTGGCTCCCGGCCTGTCCGCCGATGCTGATGCCGACGCCGGCCGTCGGCAGCGTGCCCGAGGAGAGCGAAGCCAGCTGCAGATAGTCGCGGCCGTTGAGCGGCAGATCCTTGATCTGGCGGTTGGTGATGACGGTACCGACCGTCGAGTCCGCGGTGCTGAGCAGCGGCACCGACGCCGACACGGTGATCTGCTCGGACACGTCGCCGAGCTGCAGCCGCGCGTCCACCTTGCGGACGTCGCCGATGTTGAGGACCACGCCGCGCTGCACGAACGTCTTGAAGCCCTGGAGCTCGACGCTCAGGTCGTACTCGCCAATGCGAAGCGGCGCGGTGCGGTACTGGCCCCGCTCGTCGCTGACCAGTTCGCTCGGTGGCGCTGGTCTCGCGGTGGGTGAGCCGGATGGTCGCGCCCGGCACCGCGGCACCGCTCGAGTCGACGACGGTGCCGAGCGACGACGGCCGTGTTCGCCTGCTGCGCCCTGGCCGTCACCGGCACCAGCGCGAGAAGGGCCGCCAGTGCGAGCAGCAGGAGATGGTGAAAACGGGTGGCGACGCGAGTTCGAAACATGGTGTCCTCAGTCGTGTGATGGGGTGACGGCGCACGCCGGCGGCACACGCGGAGGGCCCGTACAGACGAAAGGCCCGTCGGCGTGAGCCTCCGGGCCTTCGCAGCGGCGGGATCGAACCTGTCAGATCCTCGAGAGGTCTCCTGACGTGAGCGTCGCCGCGGTACGATGACCGGAAGCCTGGCGCAGGCGACAACAGGTGATCCGCGGAGCGGCGACGCGCATGACCATGATTAGACGACGCGGCAGGGGCCGCGAGCCGTGAACTTGACTTCCCAGGTGCGCGTCGTCAAGCTCGCTCGACCTCGTGTGCGGCAGTTCCTAAGATGATCTCGATGCGCCCTTCGTCACTCTCACGCCGCGAGCTCTTCGTGCTGGCGGCTCGCGCCGGCGTCGGGGCCGCCGCCGTCGCCGCGCTGCCGCGGGCGGCCTTCGGCGGATTGCAGGCCGGCGCCACAGGGAAGCACTCGAGACTGATCGCACGCTCGGCGCGACCGGTCGATTTCGAGACCCCGGTAGAGCTGCTCGACTCCTTCCTCACTCCGAACGAGGCGTTTTTCGTCCGCGGCCACATGACGGCGCCGGCCGTGGACGCGCAGGCGTGGCAGCTGAGCGTGGAGGGCGACGTCCGCGCGCCGCGAATGCTGTCGGTGTCCGATCTGCGCGCGCTGCCCGCCGTGAGTGTCACCGCGACGATCGAGTGTGCCGGCAATGGGCGCGCCTTCTTCGATCCGCCGGTGGCCGGCATTCAGTGGCGCAAGGGCGCGGTGGGCACGAGCCGCTGGACCGGTGCGCGTCTGCGCGACGTGGTGGCGGCCGCCGGCGCCGGCACGGGCGCGGGCTACGTCTGGATGTCGGGTGGCGACCGCCCGCTCGGCACGCAGCCCCCGTTCGTGCGCCAGGTGCCGTGGGCCAAGGCGATGGACCCCGACACCATCGTCGCCTACGAGATGGACGGCCAGCCGATTCCGCTGCTGCACGGCGCACCGGTGCGCGCGATTGTTCCGGGTTGGGAAGGCGCCTACTCGGTGAAGTGGCTGCAGACGCTCACCGTCGCCGCGCGCGAACACGACGGGTTCTGGGTGGCGAGCGGCTACCGTTATCCAGTGCGGCGCGTGCTGCCGGGCGCGGCAGTCGACGCCCGCGATCAGGCGCCGCTCACCGGCCTGGCCGTGAAGTCGCTGATCACGCGGCCGCTCGAGGGCACGGTCGTGACGCCCGGCCCGGTGGCGATTGCCGGCTTCGCCTGGGCGGGGGAGTCGCGCATCGCGCGCGTCGAGATCTCGATCGACGCAGGCGCCTCGTGGAGTCCGGCGAAGCTCACGGGGCCGGTGCACAAGTACGCGTGGCGGCGGTTCGAACAGCAGGTCACGCTTCGCGAAGGCGTGCACACCGTCCTCTCGCGTGCCACCGACGAGCGCGGCGTCACCCAACCGATGGTGCCGGCGTGGAATCCGTCCGGCTATCTCTGGAACGCTCCCGATCGCATCGACGTGACCGTCGCCGCATCCGGCGCGGCGGCGAAGCCAGCCCCCGCGCAAGTGCAGGATCCTCCGGTCTCACACCCCGGCAGCCGCACCTTCGACACCGCATGCCGCGTCTGTCACGACGACGATCTCTCGGCGCAGCAGCGGCTCAGCCGCGACGGGTGGGGACGCGAGGTCGACAAGATGATCCGCTGGGGCGCTCGCGTGCCGCCCGACGAACGCGGCCCGCTGGTCGAATATCTGGCCTCACGGTGGGGCGTGCGCTGAAGGAGTTCCGAAACGCGCCGCGTTGCGCGATGTAACAGTCGTTTCACTCCACGTGTTACATTCGACGCCATGTCGGATGCCGGCCGGCGGTGGCTGATTCTGGTGCACCAGCTCCCGGCCCGCCCTTCCAACCTGCGCGTGCGGATCTGGCGGCGGTTGCAGCAGGTTGGTGCTGTCGTGCTGCGGAACTCGTTGTACGTCCTTCCCGCGACCGATGAGGCGCGGGAGGACTTCAACTGGGTGCGGGAAGAGATCCGGACGGCTGGCGGACAGGTCAGCGTGCTCGAGGCCTCGGCGGTGGACGGCTACACCGACCAGGAACTGGTCGATCAGTTCCGGCGGTTGCGCACCGCGGAATACGAGGCGCTCGCGAAGGCGATTCGCGACGTGGGCCGCAAGGACACCAAGCTGGAGCGTCGCGCCGCAGAGGTCGCCCGCCTGCTACGCGGCATGCGAGAACGACTCGGCGTTATCGAGGCCCGCGACTACTTCGGCGCACCCGGGCGCGACCTCGTCGAGAAGGCGCTGAACGAGGCGATGCGCGCCGGTGCGGAGGGACCTTGCCAGGCAGGCCGCCCGGACGCTTCGCGCCAAAGACTTTCGCGGGCGCACCTGGATCACGCGGCCACGGCCTGGTATCGATCGTTTCGCCTCCGCCTGGTGCATCCGGCGGTTCGTGGATGTGAAGGCGAAGTTCGGATTTTCGGATTCGAGCCGGCCGCTGCGTGCGGGTCAGATCCCGTACGACCTGCCCGACGTGGAGTTCGGTCACCACGGATCGCACTGCACGCTGGAGACCCTCGTGCACCGTTTCGGTATCGAGGACGCAGGGCTGGACCCGCTCCTGCGTGTGGTCCACGACCTCGACTTCAAGGAGTCGCGCTACGGCATGCCCGAATGCGCGGCGGTGGCCCGCCTCGTGGACGGGCTCCGCGCGCGGTTCGACGACGACGCCGAGCTCCTCGAGCACGGCATCGTGATGATCGATGCCCTCCATCTCTCGTTCGCCGCCGATCACCATTCCGCGCCGGGCAGGGCGCGCCGCGGTCGCGGCGGCCATTCCAGGAGTCGCTGAAGTGTCTTACGTGATCGTTGTGCTGCTGTGTTTGGGGGCCGCCGCCGAGGCCGCCGCGCAAGGTGCCGGTACCGTCCCTGACGCGGCAGCGCAGGGCAGTGACTCCTGCCGCTTCATCTGCGAACTCGCCTGGAAGTTCGAGCCCACGATCACGGTCGAGAACCTCGCGAACCGGCATCGCGTGGTGACGGGCGACGGCGTGACAGAGCGTGCGACACGAGACCGGGTCTTCGAGATCGTGCTGGCCTTGGATCTGGAGACGAAGGTGCCGTGGCTCGGCTTTACCGCGGAAGCGATCACCGCGCCGTTCGAGGACGGGAACGAGGTCGAGCTGGAATTCGAAAGCAACTTCCACTGGTTGACGGAATCGATGACGCGAGGCTGGGTCACGTCGCATGTCGACGTGGTCGACAAGTTCAGTCCAGCCGAACGGCCGGACGCGGGGCGCGCGTACACCCACAAGCTCGATTTCGAGCTCGATACGGCGTTTCATCCATTCAAGCGCTTGCCAGAGGACCGATGGCTCCGTGGATTCGAGCTCGAGGTGTCGCTCGACTACCTGGCGACGGGCTTGCCCAAGCAGGGAGACGTCTTCCCCGATGGGTCGCGCATGCTCGACGACGCCAGCCCTGGTCGTTCTCGTTGGTGTTTGTGATCCCGGTGGCGCCGTTTTGATGCCTTGTGCTCGCCGGTCCACGTGGGTACACAAGAGAGCAAGGTAGTCCGCGATGAGGAATTGGACGAAGACGATTGCCGTGATGGTGGCGGTCTGGGCCACCGCGATGACGGCCGCGACTCAGAACGGCCGAGTGCCCAGCCGGGGCGGCCCGCTCAAGGGCCACGTGGTCAGTGCCTCAGGCGCGCTGTTTGTCGGGGGCCCGGCCACGAACCCTGGACATCCTGTCGCGGGTGCACGGGTTCATCTGATCCCTGTCGCAGCCATCGATACCACCTCGCGGCATCACGGCCAGCGCCATCTACGCGCCACCGTACCCGGCGGAGGCCTTCGACGAGCCGCTCGAAGACACGATTCGACTACGGGGAGATGGATTCCCGCAGGCGACGACCGATGCCCGAGGTGACTTCGAGATCGCGAACGTGCCCGACGGGAGATTTTTTGTCCATGTCACGCCGGGTCCGAACGATACCGAGCATCTTCCCGGTGGGGACTCGAGTCGAGCGAGTGTTCCTGCCGAACAGTTGCGTGGTCGATCGCTGACGATCAAGCTGTCGAGCCGTCCGTCCACTGCTGCCAGATTCACGGGCAGCTCCGCCTGCCTGACCTGTCACAAGGACCAGCAGCATTGGCAGCAGACCGCCCACAAGCTCGGATGGACCGTGCCGGGCGCGCCCGGGCGCCTGCAGGACTTTTCGCGACACCCGCAGTACGCCCTGGCGCTTGAATCGTTCCCCGAGGTCGACAGCTACTCGCGCGGCACGCGCCTCGAATTGGGCGACTACGACGGGAGCAGGGGAGACGACAAATTCAAGCTTCGAGGATTTGGCGATGGCCGGGTGCCGATCGCGACGACGTATGCCGATGTGTACCTCTGGCGGAATTCGGCGGACAAGAAGTACTTCATCACGATGGTGAATCGACTGAACCCGCAAGACCCGAACAGTCCCGCTCATCTGGAGGTCAAACTCCTCTACGGTGGAGAAGTGCACGACCAGCGCTATATCGTCTCGGTTCCGCCGGGGCTGGCCGCGCGTCAGGGGTGGTACACCGTGCTTCGCTACAACATGACCGGGCGGGACAATCGGTTGCATCGAGAGCGGCGGGTGTGGCAGGACTACAAGTTCTACATGTGGTGGTCGGCTGGTACGGACGAGCGCTATGGCACGACCGACGATGTGCTGACGGCGCCGCCGGTCAACACGAATGCCGTGCAGACCATGTGCGCGGGCTGTCATTTGACGGGATGGGAGCGCTATCAGGACAAGGCGACCGGGCAGTTCCTCGTGCGCGCCGTCAACGACCCTGCCGGTGACATGAACATCGACGACGATCCACAGCTCGACGAGATCAACGTCGGCTGCGAAAGTTGTCACGGACCGGGATCCGAGCATGTGGCCAACGGCGGCCGGTCGCGGTTCATCGTCAACCCAAAACTGCTGTCAGCGGAGCGTTCCAGCGTGGTCTGTGGCCGCTGCCACGACCGGCGGCAGGGGTACGGCGGACCGACCAACGGCTACACGCAGCCGATCAGTCAGACCGGAGAACTGGCCGGGCCGGGCATCAGCCGGCACGAGCTCATCACCAGGTTCACCGACCCGGTCAAGAAAGGGCCGACCATGCGCGGGGCCGGGCGCGAGGACAACATCTGGCCCGATGACGTCCACTCGAACAAGCCGCATCAGCAGTACGCCGATTTCCTGAAGTCGAAGATGTACCGGAACGATCGGGTGCTGGTGACGTGTTCGGATTGTCACGACATGCATGGCAACACACCCAATCCACGCTGGGTCATTCACGACGCCAACAATCCGGCGTCCCCGCTCTGCCAGCGCTGTCATCAGGTGGATGTGCCGTCTCACATGGAGACGAAGCTGAACGGAAAGATGAAGGGCGCGCAGACGCGCTGCATCGATTGTCATATGCCCGGGACGGCCAACACGGGCGGGATCGCCGGGGACTTCGGGCGCATGATCAAGACGCCTCCCTATGCCGACGCGCAGGAGGAGGAGAACAACGCCTACTGGCAGGGTCCCTTGAAGTCGCATGTCTTCGACGTCCCACTCAAGACGAACGTTGGCGTGGACGGCGTGGCGCCGGGACGGGCGATGCCGATTCCCTACACGTCCGCCTGCGGGACGTGCCACGCGGTGGCCGAACTGCCGTTCAAATAGCGGCGCGGCGGCCCTCACTGTTCGTCCCGCCCTTTCGCGGTCGTTCACTCAAATTAGGGGGCTGTTACGGCCGAGTCGTTGACAGACCGTCCGGCGCCCCGCTATGCTTTCTTGACTTCGCAATGGCGTTTCACCTGTCCACCTGTCGCTGCTGCTGCCCGTGCACCGCGTGTCGGTGCGCGTGTATCCAGCCGACGGCAGGCAGGTGAGGCAACCGTAGCGAACGTTCCATCCTCGCTCTCCATCCCTCCCCTAGCCCGTCGTTCGGCAGCACCCTCGCAAGTGGTGTGTGCGGCTGCTGTGTGGCCGCGCGGTGTCGAAGGCAGTGGCGCAGATTGCGCCCGAGAAGGGGAAGGTCATGGTCAGCAAGGTGTTGCGGATTCTGGCGGTGCTGGCGCGTCGCTCGGCGCCGGCGGGCGCGTTCGCGCCAGAGGCACCGCGTCGGTCGAGCGGGCGTGGTCAAGGACTCGTCGGGCGCCTCCATTCCCGGCGCGATGGTGCGCGTCGTCAACGAAGCCGGCGCCACCGGGAAGCCGTCACCGACGGCGACGGCGGCTTCGCGGCGGCCTCGCTGGCCGCCGGCGCGTACCGCGTCGAGGCGTCGCTCGACGGGTTCGAGACCGCGGTGCGCCGCGTCTCGCTCGACGCCGGTCAGTTCGTGGCCGTCGAGCTGACGCTGGCGCCCGCCGGCATCACCGAAGGCGTCGTGGTCACGGCGCGGCGCAGCGAAGAAGTGGCGCAGGAAGTGCCGATTCCGCTGTCGGTCGTGAGCGGCAAGCTGATGAACGAGGCCGGCGCCTTCAACGTGAACCGGCTGAAGGAGCTCATCCCGACGGTCCAGTTCTACTCGACCAACCCGCGCAACTCCGCGATCAACATCCGCGGCCTGGGCGCGCCGTTCGGTCTCACCAACGACGGCATCGAGCCGGGCGTCGGCCTCTACATCGACGGCGTGTTCTACGCGCGGCCGGCGTCGGCCTCGCTCGACTTCGTGGACGTGGAGCGCATCGAGGTGCTGCGCGGCCCGCAGGGCACGCTGTTCGGCAAGAACACCACGGCCGGCGCCATCAACGTCACCACGCGCAAGCCGACCTTCCGGCCGGAGAGCGACGTCGAGATCAACTACGGCAACCTCGGCTTCGTGCAGGCCAAGGCGTCGGTGTCGGGACCGCTCTTCAGCCAGAAGGTCGCCGGCCGGCTGTCGTTCTCGGGCACGCAGCGCGACGGCACCGTCGCCAACGTCAAGACCGGCGCGATCGTGAACGACCTCGACAACCTGGGCCTGCGCGGCTCGGTGCTGTTCGTCCCCTCGGAGAAGGTGGTCATCACGGCGGCGGTCGATCACACGCGCCAGCGGCCGCAGGGCTACACGCAGGTGGTGGCAGGGGTTGCGCCGACGCTGCGGCCGGCCAACCGGCAGTACGCGCAGATCGCGGCCGACCTCGGCTACACGGCGCCCAGCTTCAACGCGTTCGATCGCGTCACCGACGTGGACACGCCGCTGCGTTCGTATCAGGACCTTGGCGGCGAGACCTTCAACATCGACTTCGGCCTCGGCAGCGGCCGCCTCACGTCGACGACGTCGCGCCGCTACTGGGAGCTGGAATCCGTCGAACGACCGCGACTTCATCGGCCTGCCGGTCACCACGGTTTCGGCCGCGCCGTCGGACCAGGTGCAGTGGACCCAGGAAGTGCGCTGGGCCGGCGACCTGTCGCGCAAGGTGAACCTGGTCGTCGGCGGCTTCGGCTTCCACCAGGCCCTCGACTCCGCGCCGTCGTTCCGCCAGGAGCAGGGCTCGGCCGCCGCGCGCTTCCTCCTCGCGCCGACCGCCGCCGCCGCCACCCCGGGCCTCCTCGACGGCTACGGCTACGACCAGTACATGACGTTCCGCAACGTCAGCGCCGCGGTCTTCGGCCAGGTGTCGTGGCAGGTGACCGATCGCCTGCGGCTGCTGCCGGGGCTGCGCTTCAACTACGACCAGAAGAGCGTGGACTTCGACCAGCAGGTCTACGGCGGCCTGCAGACCACGGACCCGGCGCTCATCGCGTTGCAGCTCTCGGTGCTCGCGCCGCAGCAGTACGCGGCCGACGTGGACGACACGAACCTGTCGGGGCAGTTCACCGCGGCCTACAAGGTGACGAGCAAGGTCAACGCGTATTCCGACCTACTCGACCAGCTTCAAGTCGGTGGGCCTCAACCTGAACGGCGTGCCGACCGACGCGCTCGGCCGGCCGGTGCTGTCGGCCGCGACGGTGCGGCCGGAGGACGTCAAGCACTTCGAAGTGGGCGTCAAGACCGAGCCCTTCCGCGGCGTGACCGCCAACGTCACGGCCTACAACACCGGCATCCAGGACTTCCAGACGCAGGTCGTGAACGCCAGCGTGGGCGTGCTGCGCGGCTACCTCGCCAATGCCGAGGAAGCGCGGGTGCGCGGCGTGGAGTTCGACAGCTCGGCGCGCGTCAGCCGCAACGTCACCCTCTACGGCGCCGCGGCCTACACCGACGCGCGCTACGTCACGTTCACGGACGCGCCGCCGCCGCTCGAGGAGACCGGCGGTCCGCAGGTGAAGGACGTGTCGGGCTCGGTGCTGCCCGGCATCTCGAAGTGGGCGCTGTCGTTCGGCGGCGAGTACGCGCGCGACGCGCGGATCGCCGGCTACCAGGGGCAGCTCTTCGGCGGGTTCGACACCAGCTATCGCTCGGACTTCTCCTCGAGCGCCAGCGCCTCGCAATACCTGGTGGTGGACGGCTACTCGCTGGTCAACGCGCGCGCCGGCTTCCGCTGGGCGGACGGCTGGGCGCTCACCGTCTGGG
Source organism: uncultured Acidobacteriota bacterium (assembly GCA_963731785.1). Lineage (GTDB taxonomy): Bacteria > Acidobacteriota > Vicinamibacteria > Vicinamibacterales > UBA2999 > DASYRM01. Next base: position 526,002 of record CAVSWX010000005.1, on the reverse strand, counting down.
CGCGCAACCTGCTGAACGAGAACTACTACGAGCTGCTCACGGCGGCCCCGGGCAACTCGGGCCTCTACGTCGGGCAGGTCGGCGACCAGCGCACGATCGGCGTGACGCTGCGCCTCGGGTTCAGGAACTTCTGACCCCCACCGGGGCTCGGATCGACGAGCCCCGTTCGTCCGCTTCAGCCCTCGGCCACGCGCTGACACGCAGGCTGTGCACGCTGCGGGGCGGCTGCCGAAACGTCGATACGACTAGAGCGCGGAACGTGCGCACATACAAGGGATTCATGATGATCAGGAGATTGATGCAGGTCGCCGCGGTGGTTGCGGGCCTGCTCGTGCCGGGAGCGGGTTTCGCGCAGTCAGGGACAGCGACCATTTCCGGTGTGGTGCGCGACTCGTCGGGGGCCGCTATCCCGGGCGCGACGCTGCGGGTCGTCAACGAAGGCACGTCGGGCGCGAGCGAAGCCGTCAGCGGTGAGAGTGGCGTCTACCGGGTCGAGGGGCTGGCCCCCGGGCGCTACCGCGTCGAGGCTGCCCTCGACGGCTTCGAGACCGCGATCGTCGCAGGTCGTGCTGGAGCGACGGGCAGGCGTCGACGAACGACCTCACCCTGAACCCGGCGCGTTTCAGCCAGTCGGTGGTCGTGACGGCGCGCCGCGTCGAAGAGGTGGCGCAGGAAGTGCCGATTCCGGTGTCGGTCGTGCGCGGCGACCTCGTCGCCGACGCGGGCGCGTTCAACGTGAACCGCCTGAAGGAGATGCTGCCGACCGTCCAGTTCTATTCGACCAACCCGCGTAACTCCGCGATCAACATCCGCGGCCTCGGCGCGCCGTTCGGCCTGACCAACGACGGCATCGAGCCGGGCGTCGGGCTCTACATCGACGGCGTGTTCTACGCGCGTCCGGCGTCGGCGACGCTTGGACTTCCTCGACGTCGAGCAGGTGGAGGTGCTGCGCGGGCCGCAGGGCACGCTCTTCGGCAAGAACACCACCTCGGGCGCCATCAACGTGACCACGCGCAAGCCGTCGTTCACGCCCGGCAGCGAGGTGGAGCTCAACTACGGCAACTTCGGCTACGTGCAGGCCAAGGCGTCGGTGACGGGGCCGCTCTTCAAGAACGTCGCCGGACGCATCTCCTTCTCGGGCACGCAGCGCGACGGCGTGCTCCTCAACACGGGCACCGGCGACGACACGAACGACCTCAACAACCTGGGCGTACGCGGACAGATTCTGGTGGCGCCGTCCGATCGCCTGGCGGTGACGCTGGCCATCGATCACACCCGCCAGCGCCCGAAGGGCTACACGCAGGTCGTGGCCGGTGTTGCCCCCACGCTGCGTCCCGCCAACCGCCAGTACCCCGCGATGGCCGCCGACTTCGGCTACACGCCGCCCAGCTTCAACGCCTACGATCGCCTGACGGACGTCGATACGCCGATGCGCTCCTACCAGTCGCTCGGCGGGACGTCGCTCAACGTCGACTTCAAGCTGGGGCCGGGGCGCGTGACCTCCACGACCGCCTACCGCTACTGGGACTGGAAGCCGTCGAACGACCGCGACTTCATCGGCCTGCCCGTGACCTCGATCTCCGCGGCGCCGTCCTATCAGACGCAGTGGACCCAGGAGGTGCGCTACGCTGGCGGATCACGACGCCTGAACTTCGTGACCGGCGTGTTCTACTTCAAGCAGGACCTCGATTCCGATCCCTCGTTCGTGCAGGAGCAGGGCTCCGCGGCCGCGCGATTCCTGCTGGCGCCGACGCCCGCCGCCATGACGCCGGGGCTGCTCGACGGCTACGGCTTCAACCAGTTCCTGTCGTACGACAACGTCAGCGCCGCGGGTTTCGGGCAGCTCGAGTGGCGAATCACCGACCGGCTGCGGGTGCTGCCTGGCCTCAGGCTCAACTACGACTCGAAGAACGTCGACTTCGATCAGCAGGTCTACGGCGGGCTGCAGACCACCGACCCGGCACTCATCGCCCTGAAGCTGTCCGTGCTGGCGCCGCAGGCCTACGTGGCCGACGTGGATGACACGAACCTCTCCGGACAGCTCACGGGCGCTTACCAGATCGGGACGCGCGTGAACACCTACGCCACCTACGCGACCAGCTTCAAGTCCGTGGGGCTCAACCTGAACGGCGTGCCGACCGACGCGCTCGGCCGCCCGGTGCTCTCGGCCGCCACGGTGAAACCCGAGGACGTGGAGCACTTCGAGTTCGGCGTCAAGACCGAGCCGTTCCGCAACGTCACCGCCAACTTCTCAGTGTTCAACACCGACATCAAGGACTTCCAGGCGCAGGTCGTGAACGCAGACGTCGGCGTGCTGCGCGGCTATCTCGCCAATGCCGAGAAGGTGCGCGTGCGCGGTTTCGAGTTCGACAGCAGCGCGCGCTTCGGCGCGCACGTGTCGGTCTACGCGTCGGGAGCGTTCACCGATGGCAAGTACGTCTCGTTCCCAGACGCGCCGCCGCCGTTCGAGGAAACCGGCGGACCCCAGGTGAAGGACGTTTCGGGGTCGGAGCTCCCGGGCATCTCCAAGCAGTCGGTGTCGTTTGGCGGCGAGTACGTGGCGCACGGGTCAGTGCTGAGCCGCCCGGGCGAGTTCTTCGGCGCCTTCGACACGAGCTACCGCTCGTCGTTCTCGTCGAGCGCCAGCGCCTCGAAGTACCTGGTGGTGGACGGTTACGGGTTGCTCAACATCCGCGCCGGGTTCCGCGCCACCGAAGGCTGGACGCTCTCGCTCTGGGCGCGCAACCTGCTCAACAAGGACTACCTGCGATCTGCTCTCGGCCCAGCCGGGCAACACCGGGCTCTACGTCGGGCAGCCTGGAGACCCGCGCACGTTCGGCGTGACGCTGCGCCTCACGTTCAAGTCGCGGTAGACCTCCTGCTCAATCGCGCGAACTTCAACCTCACGTAGGGCGGGGCTTCAGCCCCGCCTCGCGGATGCGCCCTTCGCTGGCTTCGCAATTGGTGCGCCGAGTACACCGGCACCAAACTGCCGTCTGAATCCCTTCCGCCATGCCGATCATCACAGGCCGTTCTCTCGTCGCCACCACCCGCGGCATCGTCGCCGCCAGTTCACCGCTGGCCGCGCAGGCTGGCGCCCAGATGCTCGCCCGCGGCGGCCACGCCGTCGACGCCGCGATCGCGGCCAACGCCGTGCTGGGTCTGGTAGAGCCGTACATGAACGGCATGGGCGGCGACCTGTTCGCGATGGTCTACGAGGCCGGCCGCGACGCCCTCCACGGGCTCAACGCCAGCGGGCCCGCGCCCGGCGGCCTGTCGCCCGAGATGCTCCGGCGCCGCGGGATGGCGGCGATGCCGGCCACCGGCATCCATAGCGTGACGGTGCCGGGCGCGGTGGCGGGATGGGCGGCCCTGCACGCACGCTTCGGCCGGCTGCCGCTCGCCGACGTGCTGGCCCCTGCGGTGTTCTACGCCGAAGACGGTTTTCCGGTGGCGCCCGTCGTCGCGGAGGGCTGGGCGGCGCTCGAGGACGCGGTCGCCGGCGATCCGACGGCGGCGGCCACGTATCTTCCCGGCGGCCAGGCGCCGGCGGCCGGCACGATCTTCAGGAACCCGGACCTGGCGCGCTCGCTGCGGCTCGTCGGCGAGCACGGCGCGGGCGCGTTCTACCGCGGCCCGATCGCCGACGCGATCGTGTCGCTCTCGCAGGCCAGCGGCGGCACGATGACCGCGGCCGATCTGTCGTCGTTCGAGCCCGAGTGGGTCGAGCCGGTCTCCACGACCTATCGCGGGTGGACGGTCTACGAGCTGCCGCCCAACACCCAGGGCATCGCGGCGCTGATGATGCTCGATCTCATGGAAACGTCGCCGCTCGCGCGCTACGGCCTCCACAGCGTGGACGCCCTGCACACGATGATCGAGGCCAAGAAGCTCGCCTACGCCGACATGCTGCGCTGGGTCGGCGATCCCCGCTTCGCGGCGGCGCCGGTGCCCGCGCTGCTCGCGAAGGCGCGCGCGGCGCGGCGCGCGGCGGCCATCGACATGCAGCGGGCGGCGGCGGACGTCGAGCCGGATCGGCTCGCAGGGTTGACCACCGGCCCGGGCGGCGACACCGTGTATCTGTCCGCCATCGACCGCGACGGCAACATCGTGTCGCTGATCCAGAGCATCTTCCACGGCTTCGGCAGCGGGCTGGTGGCGCCGGGCACCGGCTTTGCCCTGCAGAATCGCGGCGCGCTGTTCACCCTCGAACCGGGCCACCCGAACGAGCTGGCGCCGGGCAAGCGGCCGCTGCACACCATCATCCCCGGCTTCATGCGCAAGGACCGCGTGCGCATCGGCTTCGGCATCATGGGCGGCTTCAACCAGGCGCAGGCGCACGCGCAGTTCGTGGCCAACGTCGCCGATTTCGGCCTCGACATCCAGCAGGCGCTCGAGGCCGGGCGGTTCACCAAGCCGACGTTCGCGGGCCTGGACGTTTCCGTGGAGGAGACGATCCCCGAAGCCAGCCGCCGCGGCCTGGCGGCGCGAGGTCATGAGGTCCTCGTGGTGCCGCCGCGCACGCACGTGTTCGGCTACGGCCAGGCGGTGATGAGCGACGGTACCGGCGTGCACTTCGGCGCGTCCGAGCCGCGCCACGACGGCGCCGCGATTCCGGAGCCGACGCCATGAAGAGCCCTTTCAGGCCTCTGCCGTTGTGGCCTTTAGCTTCTGGCCTTTGGGTGCTTGCTCCGCCTCCTCGCGGAGCGAACGACCCATGGCTCGAAGCGCTCGCCGCAAGCTTCGAATCAGCCCTGCTCGCTAGCTCCTGACGGCTTCTTGCATCCTCGACGAATCCGAGAGCCGCCTCGGCCACATGCGGCCAGGTCAGCAGCTTCGCGTCGCGCGAGCCGGCGTTCGCGATGTTGAGGAAATTGATGCCGATTACGTCGACCTGCTCGTCTGGCGGACGCGACGAAGCGGCTTCAACGATGTTCGCCAGTCCGCGGAGACGGCGGTTCACTTCTGACATCTGAGCCTGAAGCCCATACCGCTGCTGCGTATGGCGACAAGCGCGTGCTCAGGAACACGGTAGGTCTCCAGCACGAGCCGATCTGCGCGATACAAAGACTCGCGAGCTTTCGATAAGCGCGAGACAGTGCCCGGGACGCTTTCGCGAACGTCCGTGCCCGCGTGAAGCCAAAGGCCGGCTGAACGGCCAACGAGGCCTAAAGGCCGGCCCCTACGACTCCACGCGCAGCGTGAGGTCCGGAAGCTCCAGGCCATCGACAGTCGCCGTCCAGGCGTCCCCAGGCGCGATGAGGCGTGACTCTGTCAACGTCCCCGAGCTGATCAGGTCGCCCGCAACCAGCGGTTCGGCGCCCGCACGGCGTGAAATCGCCGTCGCCAGCTCCGCGACGCAGAGCGCGGGGCTGCGCAGCGAGTTGCGCCCGCCGCCCTGCTCGGCAGGCTCGCCGTTCCGCAGCAGTTGCAGCTTGAACGCCGCCAGCGCCTCGGCGAGGGCGGGTGCGCTCGCCGCGTCCACCGCCATCGGCGCGCCGACAATCAGCGCGGCGTGCAGACCGTAGGACGCGACGAAGTCGGCGGGCTGGAACTTCCAGTCCTGGTAGACGCAGTCGATGATCTCGAAGCCGAGTGCGATCCACTCGACTCGCTCGAGCACGGCCGCCGGCTCGGTGAGGCCCGGTGGCAGGGCGCCGCTGCAAGCCGGAACACGATCTCGGGCTCGATCTTCGGCGCCACGAGCGGCGCGATCGACAGCGTGGCCTCGTTGCTCGGCGCGTGCCGCACCGTGTCGTCGTACATGTCGGCCCAGACCAGCGTGTCCAGCTTCAGCGCGCGCCACACCGCCTTGTTGGCGTAGCCGACCTTGCGGCCGACGACCGTGCGGCCCTCGGCCTGCCGCCGCCGCGACAGCTCGCGCTCCACCGCGTAGGCGGCATCGAGGTCGAAGGCGCCGCCGCGCGCCGACGGCGGCACGACATCGGCGCGGCGCGTCTGGCGCGCCTGCTGCAGCTCGTCGGCGAGAGTGTTTTGCATTCGTACGTGGGGGCCGGCTTCAGCCGGCCCTGGCGCCGAGGCGGCCCCTACTTTGGCGAGCACCGCGCCGGGCACCGACGCTTCGCGCGCACGCTCGGCCAGGCGCGCGTTCCGCAACCCGAAGGCGATGCCGGCCGCGACGAGCGCCATCACGGCGCTGCTGTAGAAGCCCACCGCCCAGCTGCCGGACTGCTCGAACAGCAGTGCGCCGACCCAGCCGCCCATGATCGCGGCCGTGCCCTTCGCGGTGTACAGCACCGCGTAGTTCGACGTGGCGTGGCGCGTGCCGAAGTAGTCCGCGGAGGTCGCCGGAAACAGCGAGTAGATCTCGCCCCAGGTGAAGTAGACCATCACCAGCGTGAATGCGAAGAGCGCCGCAGACTGCTGGCCGACGGCCACGACCAGGTACAGGAAGAAGGCCTGCAGCGTGAACGCGACGATCATGGTGTTCTCGCGTCCCAGCCGATCCGAGGCCCAGCCCCAGAAGATGCGGCTGGCGCCGTTGGCGAGCGGGCTGAGCGTCGCCGCCAGCGTCAGCGCGGCGGCCGAGAGGCCCCAGGACCTCGCCATCGGCCCGGCATTGGCGGTCACCAGCAGGCCGCCCGTGGCCATCAGCACGAAGGAGATGTACATCACGTAGAACTGCGGCGTGCGCAGCATCTCCAGCGTGGTGAACTGCCGCTTGCCGAGCTGCTGCGCCGCGGCGCCCGCGGCCGGCTTGGCGCTGGCGGCCTCGGCCGCGGGGTGGCGGAGGAACTGGGCCACGATCAGGATGACCAGGCCCTGCAGCACGCCGGTGGCCACGAACGTGGCGCGATGGCCGCTCGACTCCAGCATCGACGAGATGAAGGGGATGAAGAGCGCGGTGCCGCCGCCGAAGCCGGCGGCCATGATGCCCGAGGCCAGGCCGCGCCGGTCCTTGAACCACTTCAGCGCCGAGCCGATCGACCCGCTGTAGACGAAGGCGGCGCCGGTGCCGGCCAGGCAGTACAGCGCGTACAGCATCGGCAGCGAGGTGGCGTAGCCCATGCCGGCCCAGCCAAGGCCGCACAGCACGCCGGCCGCGCTGATGAAGCCGCGCGGGCCCAGGCGATCGATCAGCCAGCCGTCGAGCGGCTGCACCCAGGTCTGGAAGAGGATGAAGAGCGTGAAGGCGAACTGGATGTCGGAGAGCTTCCAGCCCGTGGCGTCCTGCAGCGGCTGAACGAACAGCGTCCAGGCGTATTGCAGGTTCGCGATCATGATCATCGCGATCAGCGAGGCGCCCAGCTGGAACCAGCGATTGTTGATGCTCACCGCACTCCCACCTCCGTTCGCGGCGCGCGCTGCGTGGCGCGCGCGTCGTCGAGGAATCGCGCGCAAGCATACATGGCCCGCGTCGCCGGCATCGATACCCCCAAACGGCTACCCAGTTCGATGACCGCGCCGACCACCGCTTCGAGCTCCATCGGCCGGCCGGCCTCGTAGTCCTGCAGCATGGACGTCTTGTGGGCGCCCACTTTCTCGGCGCCGGCCATGCGCTGGTCGATCGAGATCGACAGCTCGATGCCGAGCTTGCCGGCCACGGCTTCGGTCTCCGTCATGATCTCGCGCACCGAGGCCGCCGTCTCGGCGTGGCGGACCAGCTGCTCCAGCGTTCCGCCGGTGAGGGCGCTGATCGGGTTGAAGGCGACGTTGCCCAGCAGCTTCACCCAGATCTCGTGGCGAAAGCGCGTGGTGACGGGGCAGCGCAGGCCCGCGGCGATCAGCGCGTCGGCGATCGCCTTGGTCCGCTCGGAGCGCGTGCCGTTCGGCTCGCCGAGGCTCAACTTGTTGCCCTCGGTGTGGTGGATCACGCCGGGCTCGGCGATGTCGGTGGCAAAGTAGGCGAGCGATCCGACCACGCGTTCCGGCTCGATCGACGCGGCGATCACGCCGCCCGGATCCACGCGCTCGAGTCGCAGCCCGTCCAGCTCGCCGCCGTGGCCCTGGAAGTACCACCACGGGATGCCGTTCTGCGTGCTGACGACGACGGTGTCCGGCCCGTAGAGCTGACGCAGGCCCGGCGCGAGCGCGGTCAGGCCGTGCGCCTTGACGCCGAGAAACACGACGTCGGCCGTGCCGATGGTGGACAGGTCGCCGGTGACCGCAGGCCGCACCTCGAAGTCGCCGTCCGGGCTGACGACGCGCAGCCCGCGCTCCTCCATCGCTCGCAGGTGCGGACCCCGCGCGAACAGGACGACGTCGGCCCCCGCCTTGGCCAGCCGGGCGCCGATGTAGCCGCCGATGGCGCCGGCGCCGGCGATCACGAACCTCACGACCCCTGCCTCCGGCTCTCGATCCGAGTTACTGCTGGACGTAGTGCTGCGCGACCACGCGGCGCTGGATCTTGCCGGTCGCCGTGCGCGGGATGGCGTCGGTGATGTGGATCTTCTTCGGCCGCTTGAAGTCGGCCAGGCGCTCCTTGCAGAAGGCCAGGAGGTCGGCCTCCGACACCGGCTCCTTCGGCTCCTTCAGCTGCACCGCCGCCGCGACCTCCTCGCCCCAGGTGGGATGCGGCGTGCCGAAGCACACCGCCTCGGCCACCGACGGATGGGCCAGCAGCACCTCGTCGATCTCGCGCGGCGAGATCTTCTCGCCGCCGCGGTTGATCATCTCCTTCAGGCGCCCGGTCAACGTCAGGTAGCCGTTCTCGTCGAGCACGCCCTGATCGCCGGTCCGGAACCAGGTGCCATCGAAGAACGCGGTGGCGTTCGCCTCGGGGTTGTTCTCGTAGCCGCCCATGACGTTGGGGCCCTGAATGCAGACCTCACCGCGTTCGCCGGGCGGCAGGGCCTGCCCGTCGGCGTTCCTGATGGAGATCTTGACGTCGGTGCCGATCCCGACCGAGCCCGCCAGGTGCGCTGCCGGCGGCAGCGGGTTCGTCGACATCTGATGCGCGGCCTCGGTCATGCCGTAGGCCTCGAGGACCGGCGCGCCGAACGCGGCTTCCAGATCGTGCATGACCTGCGGCGGCAGCGAGGCGCTGCACGAGCGGATGAACCGCAGCTTGGACGCCCCGGCCGGCTTGGGCGCACCCGGCTTGACGCGCGCGAGCAGCAGCTGGTGGATGGTGGGCACCGCCGAGTACCAGGTGGCGCCCACGTCCTGTGCGACGCCCCAGAACGACAGCGGGCTGAACTTGGTGGGGACCACCACCGTGCCGCCGGTCGCCAGCGTGGCCAGCGTCGAGGCCACGAGCCCGTGGACGTGGAACAGCGGCATGACGCACAGGGACACGTCGTCGGCCGACAGCGCGTAGCCGCGGGCGACGTTGCCGGCCGAGATCGAGAGATTGGCGTGCGACAGCGGCACCCGCTTGGGCCGGCCCGTGCTGCCGCTCGTGTGGAGGACGAGCGCCGTGTCGTCCACGGCCGGCATCACGACGGGCGTGCCCGCCGACACGCCGGTCAGGACCACCGTGCCGGCGGCGTCCATGTCCACCGCCACGACCGGCACGGTCGTGCCCGCGGCGCGCCGCGCCTCGTCGATGCCTTCCGGGGGCAGCAGCAGGATCTTGGCGTTGGTGTCCTCGAGATAGAACCGGAACTCGTCTTCCTTGTAGCCGGGGTTGAGCGGGGCCGCCGTTCCGGCGATCGCCGCCGCCAGAAACGTCACGATGTTGGGGATGCCGTTTGGCAGCGCCATTCCGACCCGGTCGCCGCGCTTCACGCCGGCCGCCGCCAGTGCCGACGCCACCGCCTGCACCTGCTGGCGCAGGGCGCCGTAGGTCATCCGGACGCTCGGTTCTGGCTGGATCAACGCGACGTGATCGTCCGGCGCCGTCAGCAGGCCGAGTAGCGTGGTTGGTTGGGCGTGTGGCTGCGTCATCGGTCGTCGGCTCCGCCCCGCGAAGCGGGGCCAAAAGATACTGCGCTGGAAGCGCCTCTCTGGCGTGTGCCCAGTCTCGCCGGGCCGCGGGCGCACAATCATTGCCGAAATCAGGGATGGAGTCGACCGCCCTTACCCCGACACGGCATCCGTTCAGGCGCGTTCTTCCGGTTTCAGCTCCGTTTCTGAACCGGCCGCCTGTCCCGGAGCTCTTTCGCGATCCGAAAGTTCGGATCGCGGAAATTCAAATCGCCGGATTCGGCCGGGGCGCCAACCCCCCTGAATTGGTGAAAGTCGGGGCGTTTCGCGTCGCCGCCGGCGGGCACGGCTCGTGCTCTCTGGCAACGGCAACCGCCGACACCGCGCTCTGACAGGTTGGGGTGAAAGCGGACGTTGCCTCGGAGGGGCGGGCTTTGCCGCGCGCGAGTGCTTCGCGAGCGGATCACAGGGTCCGCCCCGACGTTTTGCCTACCAAGTCTTCAGGAACTCTTCAGGCGCCGCCAGAGTGCGATGGCGTAGCATGCCCGTCGCGCCGTGGATCCCTTCTTCACTGCCATCGAGATCGACGGCCCTGAGCATCTGGCTGCGCGAGTCGCCGTCGCTGTGGGCGTTTCCGTTCGTGCTCATCCTGCACACCGTCGGCCTGGCGTTCCTCGTCGGCGCCAACGTGGCGCTCGACGTTCGCGTGCTGGGGCTGGCCGCGGACGTGCCGCCGCGACGCTCACCGCTACGACGTCGTGATGTGGGCGGGGTTCTGGGTCAACGCCGTCTCGGGCGTGCTGCTGCTCATCGCCTATCCCACCAAGGCGCTCACCAACCCGCTCTTCTACGCCAAGCTGGTGCTCATTGCCGCCGGCCTGGTGCTGGCGCGGCGCTGCGCGCCGTCGGCTCCGCGATGCGGTGGCCCGGTGCCCTGCGCGCTGCCGCCGCGGTGCGCGCGCTGGCCATCGCGTCGCTCGTGTGCTGGGCCGCCAGCATCACCGCCGGCCGCCTGCTCGCCTACACCTACTCGCGGCTCACCGTCGATCTCGTCGGATGACGCTCGACTCCGTCCTGCAGATCGTCGAGCCGGTGCTGCGCACCACGCCGCTGGGCGCGTGGGTGCGCCACTCGCAGTGGGCGTGGCCGGTGCTCGAGTCGCTGCACTTCATCGGCATGTCGGTGCTGATCGGCACCATCGGGCTGTTCGACCTGCGGCTGCTGGGGTTTGCCCGCGGCATTCCGTATGCGGCGCTGCACCGGCTCATTCCGCGTCGGGATTGCCGGCTACACCCTGAACCTGGTGACCGGGTTCTGCTTCCTCTCGGGCACGCCGGATCAGTACCTGTTCAACCTCGCCTTCCGGGTGAAGGTGACGTGCATGGCGATTGCGGGACTGAACGTCGTGTTCTTCTACACCCGCGTGTTCCGGCGGCTCGAAGCGCTGGGCGCCCGACACGCCGCCGCCGTTCGGCGCCCGCGTGGCCGGGGCCGTCTCGCTGACGATGTGGATCGGGGTGATGTCGGCCGGTCGCCTGCTGACGTTCTTCCGGCCGCCGTACGCGTGACGTGACGCTTGTAGCCTCTAGCCTCTAGGCCTCAGGCCATGGGCCTCGAAGGGCTACGCTAACGCGGAAGCCGCCTCACGATCCGATTCCGCGCCGGCGCGGCGACGACCGGCGCCGCGGCAGGTTGCGCGCCGGCTCGTTCCGGATCGGCCTGCTTCAGCGCCGGCAGTGTGATCGAGAAGAAGCGGTAGAGCAGATAGGAGTCGAGCACGCCGACGGCCACCAGCAGGAGGTACGCCGCGTTGCTCTCGACCAGACTCAGACTCTGGAGCAGCGCCGAGAGGCCGAAGCCCACCACCCACGCGTCGAAGCTCATGCAGACGCGGCGGAACGTTTCCGCCCGGATGCGCTGAATCAGGAGCGGCGCCAATCGGCACGCCGATCGCGATGCTCGGGAGGATGTACGGGATGAGGCCGAAGCTCTCGACGGTGTAGAGGCCCGCGTAGTAGTAGGCGATCGCCGTGAACGAGGATTCGGCGAGGCGAATGAACCCGAGCGCGGCGCGGAAGTCCTTCTTCGTCAACCCCTGATTGCTGAGCACGACTGCCAGCGGCGGGCCCGAGATCGTGGTGACCGCGTAGAGCACGCCGAGCGCGCCGCCGAAGAGCACGAAGCCTGACTTTTCAGAGCGGACCGGGCGGCGGTAGCCGGCCGCCTGCAGCAGGATGAGCGGCAGCAGCACGATGAAGGTGATGAACTTCAGCCAGCCCGGATTGACCTGTGACACGAGCATCGTGCCGAGCGCCACGCCCGGCGCCAGCGCGATGACGATCGGCAACACGCGCCGCCATACCGTGGCCAGTGCCTCCCGGTTCACCCACAGCACGTAGGCGTTGAGCACCACCTCGATCGGCACCAGCGCCGGGTTGAGCACCCGGTTGGTCATGAACAGGAGCGCGAGCGGCACGGTGATCGACGAGAACCCGTAGCCGAGCGCGCCGTTCACGATGGCGGCGCCGAGGGTGATGACGATGAGCGCAATCTGCTGATCCGTCACGAAACTGCTCCTAGAAAAGCAAAAGCCCGGTGCGGTTGGTGTGCCGCCCCCGGGCTTCGATTCGTTTCCGTTGTGTGACCGTTACTGCATGTCGGTTCTGGCTGTCACACGGACGATGTCTCGGCGCGGAGGCAGAATCTGCCTGCACAACAACAACAACACGCCGGACAGCCCTGGAAACGCATCGCTCCTTGGGAATCCTACGCTCCGCCCCCCAGCCTGTCAACGCCGGCACCCCGCCGATCCGGCCAGATCTGGCCCGCGGCTGCGCGATCCGACGAACTCCGTGCACGCGGAGGCATGCCAAGCCCAGGAATAGTGCAGCGGTGGGAAAGCCGCGGATTATAGTGGTCGCCTCACGCCCCCGGGCCCCGCCGCGCGAAGCGCGGCCAGGAAACACTGCCGGATGGCGAGGCGGAGCCTTGCCGGGTGAGAGAGGGAGCCATGCGTCGAGCCATCCTGCTGCTGTCGGTCACCCTGTCGTGGGCCTGTTCGTCCGCCGAGGCCCCGCCCGGTCCGGCGGCGTCGCCCGCGCCCGGCGGCTTCGACGCCGGCGCTCGGGCGCCTGTTCGTCACCAACGAGAGCGGCGGCGACATCAGCGTGGTCGACGTGGGCGCGCAGCGCACGGTGGCGACGATCCCGGTCGGCAAGCGTCCGCGCGGCATCCGTGTCAGCCCCGACGGCACGCTGCTCTACGTGGCGCTGAGCGGGTCGCCGATTGCGCCGCCCGGCGTCGACGAGAGCACGCTGCCGCCCGCCGACAAGAAGGCGGACGGCATCGGCGTGGTCAGCGTCAAGGACCTGAAGCTGCTGCGCGTGCTGCAGGCCGGGTCCGATCCCGAGCAGATGGCGGTGACCGGCGATGGCCAGCGCCTGTTCGTCGCCAACGAGGACACGGGGCTGGCGACGGCGCTCTCGGTGGCCGACGGGCGCGAGCTGGCCACGTTCAAGGTGGGCGGCGAGCCCGAGGGCGTGGAGCTGCGGCCCGACGGCGGCGTCGTTTACGTGACGTCCGAAGAGGACGGGCAGGTCGCCGTCATCGACGTGGCGAGCTCTGAAGCTGCTCACCACGTTCAAGGTCGGTCCCCGGCCGCGATCCACGACGTTCCTGCCCGACAGCAGCCGCGCCTACGTGACGTCGGAGAACGGCGGATCGGTGGCGGTCGTCGACGCGAAGACGCACAAGGTGCTCGAAACGATTCAACTGACCGGCGAGCTCATTCGCCCGATGGGCGGCGCCGCCTCGCCGAACGGCTCGCAGGTGTTCATCTCGACCGGCCGCGGCAAGAACGTCGTGGTGATCGATACCGCCACCAACAAGCCGGTCGCCTTCATCGAGGTCGGCGACCGGCCCTGGGGCATCGCGGCGTCGAGCGACGGCAAGCTGGTGTTCACCGCCAACGGCCCGTCGAACGACGTGTCGATCGTGGATCTCGCCACGCGCACGGTGAGAGGCCAAGGTGCCGGTGGGCAACCGGCCGTGGGGCGTGGTGTACGTTCCCTGAGCACTCCGGCGCCTTCAACCATGAAACCATCCGTCAACGAATATCCGGAGTACTTCGGCAAATACGTGTCGCTCGTGCCCGAGGACGACATCGTCGCGGCGCTCGAGCCGCAGGTGGCGCTCGATCGAGGATCTGGCCGCGCGCGTCGAGCCGTCGCGGGAGACGTTCGCGTACGCGCCGGGCAAGTGGTCGGTGCGAGAACTGCTCGGCCACGTCACCGACGCCGAGCGCGTGTTCGCCTATCGTGCGCTCACCTTCAGCCGCTTCGACGCGGTGTCGCTGCCGGGATTCGACGAGGTGACGTGGACGCCGCACGGCCACTTCGCCGACGTGCCGCTGCGGCGGCTCGCCGACGAGTTCGTCCTGCTCAGGCGCGCCAACCTCGAGATGCTGCGCCGGCTCGACGACGCGCAGTGGCAGGCGGGAGGCAAAGCCGACAACAAGCCGATCACGGTCCGCGCGCTGGCCTACGTGATGGCCGGCCACGTGCGGCACCACCTGAACGTGCTTCGCGACCGCTACGCGATCGAGTGATACTGCGAGTGGACAGGTAGGACAGGTAGGCAGGTCAGGTGGGCACGGGTCAGGTCCCACCAGTCGCCTGCGATTCGCTCTTCCGATAACCAACATCACGAAAGCGCAGCGGCCTCGCGGCTGTAGACATCCCCGCCGCGCCACACTAAGATTTCGCCTCGCGAATCCGGCTCGGCGGAGGGGAGGCCCTATGCGGCGTTTCTCTGTGACACTCGTGGCGGCGGGCGCGATGCTCGCGAGCCTGCCGGCGACCGCTTCGGCGCAGGCCGACCTCACCGGCATCTGGGCGCCGATCTTCCACGAAGATCAGATCGAGCGCATTCCCGGACCCGAGGTGGGCGACTACAGCGGGCTGCCGATCACGGATGCCGAGCGCCTGCGGGCCGAGTCGTGGGACGCCTCGCTGCTCACGCTGCCCGAGCACCAGTGCAAGCCGCACCCGTCCACCTACGGCTTCCGGGGCGTCGGCAACCTGCGCATCACCCCCGTCTACGACGACGCCACGCAGCAGCTCGTCAAGCTGATCACCCACATCCAGTGGCAGGAGCAGGAGCGCGAGGTGTGGATGGATGGCCGCCCGCACCCGCCCGACTTCGCCGCCCATACCTGGCAGGGCTTCTCCACCGGTGAGTGGGACAACAACGTGCTGGTGGTGAAGACGACGCACCTCAAGGCCGGCTGGATCCGCCGCAACGGGCTGGCGCTGAGCGACCGGGCGACGATGACCGAGCGGTTCATCCGCCACGGCAACTACCTCACGCACGTCTACATCATCGAAGACCCGTATTACCTCAGCGAGCCGCTCATCAAGACCAACGGTTTCCAGCTCACCGACCAGGTGACCATGGCGCCCTACCCGTGCAGCCCCGCGGTGGAAGTGCCGCGCGAGGCCGGCGACGTGCCACACCACCTGCCGGGTCAGAACCCGTTCCTCAACGACTACGCGAAGAAGTTCAAGATCCCGCTCGAGGCCGACGCGCGGCGGCGCCGAGACGGCGCTGCCCGAGTTCATGAAGAAGGCCGGAGGCCAGTAGCATGCGCGGGCGGGCGGGCACGGGGACGGCGCGGCGCATCGCGTGCCTGGCGGCGTTCGTCGCGTGCGCGGCCGCGGCCGTGGCGGGGCAGGGCAGGCGGCGCCAGCACGGTGGCGAGCGGCAGTGCGCCGGCCACCGTGCAGTCGCTGCACGTCCAGGGCAACGTCTGGATGCTGGTGGGCGGCGGCTTCGTCAACGCCGCGGTGCAGATCGGCAGCGACGGCGTGCTGGTCGTGGACACGATGACCGACGCGCTGGCCGAGCCGATGATTGCCGAGATCAAGCGGCTGGCCGGCGACAAGCCGATCCGCTGGATCGTCAACACGCACGCCCACCCCGATCACACCGGCGGCAACGCCAAGGTGGCCGCCGCGGGCCGATCGATCATCGCCGGCAACTTCGCCGGCCAGGCGGGGCAGGCCGCCGCCAACTTCGCCCAGATCATCGCTCACGAGAACGCCGGCAATCGGCTGGCGGCGATGCAGCCGCCGCTGCCGGTCCACGCCACGCCGGCCGAGACCTTCTTCGGAACCCGCGCACGAGTTCTTCTTCAACGACGAGGCGGTGCAGCTCATTCACGTGCCGAACGCGCACAGCGACGGCGACGTGATGGTGTTCTTCCGCAAGTCGGACGTGCTGGTGGCCGGCGATCTCTACGTCAACACCACGTTCCCGGTCATCAACACGGCCCAGGGCGGCTCCATCAAGGGCGTGCTGGCGGCGCTCAACACGCATCATCGACGTCACCGTGCCGCGCAGGAAGCAGGAGGGCGGCACGTTCGTCATCCCCGGCCACGGGCGGCTCGCCGATGAAGCCGACGTCGTCGAATACCGCGACATGTCCACGATCATCCGCGACCGGTTCGCCGACGCGGTCAAGAAGAAGCAGACGCTGGCGCAGGCGAAGGCGGCGCGGCTGGTGCGCGACTACGAGGGCCGCTATGGTGCGGCGCAGGGATTCTGGACGACGGACGCGTTCGTCGAGGCGGTCTACCGCACGGTCGGTGGACCGTCGGCCAAGGAGGGACAGTGAATGATCACGGGGTTCATGCGCCCGGCGCCGTGTTGCGCCGGCGGGGGTGCTGCTGGCGCTCGTGCTCGCAGTGCGGGGCGTCGGTGGCGGCGCAGGGGCAGCAGCCGGCGGCGCCGCAGCCTCCGGCCACGCCGCGCGCGCGCGCGCCCATCGACCTCACGGGCTACTGGGTGTCGATCGTCAACGAAGACTGGCGCTGGCGCATGGTCACGCCGCCCAAGGGCGACGTGGCGAGCGTGCCGCTCAATCCCGAGGGCACGAAGGTGGCCAACGCGTGGGACCCGGCCACCGACGGATCCTGCCTGGCCTACGGCGCCGCCGGGCTGATGCGCATGCCCACCCGCCTCAACATCACCTGGCAGGACGACAGCACGGTCAAGATCGAAACCGACGCCGGTCAGCAGACGCGTCTGCTGCGGTTCGACGCGGCACGCCGCCGGCGCAGCGCTCCTTGCAGGGCCATTCGGTGGCGCAGTGGGAGCCGGCGCCGCAGCCGGGCCGCGGCGGCGGACCGCCCCAGATTCCGCGGTTCGGCAACCTGAAGGTGACCACCACGAACCTGACCGCCGGGTGGCTGCGGAAGAACGGCGTTCCCTACAGCGAGAACGCGACGGTGACGGAGTACTTCGACCGCTTCAAGGCGCCGAACAACGACGAATGGCTGGTCGTCACCACCATCGTCGTCGGACCCGAGGTACCTGAACCAGGACTTCGTCACCAGCAGCCACTTCAAGAAGGAGCCGAACGGCGCCAAGTGGAGCCCGTCGCCGTGTAAAGCCTCGTGATACTTGTAGGCTCAGGGCTCAGGGCTCAGGGCCTGCAGCCGGTCTTCAGACCGCCGACGGTCGTGGCCCGGGTCTTCAGACCGTCATTCAATGAAACGACGATCGTTCCTCCACGCCTCATCGCTGGCCGCCGCGGGCGCGGTGCTGCGGCCCTCACTCGGCCTGGCGCAGAGCACCCGCGCGGGCGGGCCCAGCAACATCGTCGAGACCACCTCCGGCCGCGTGCGCGGCCTCTTCTTCCAGGGCGTCAACACGTTCCGCGGCATTCCCTACGGCGCCTCCACCGCCGGCGCCAACCGGTTCATGCCGCCGCGCAAGCCGCAGCCGTGGACCGGCGTCCGCGACGTCAACACGATCGGCCTGCGCGCACCCCAGCTCGAGAACCCGCGCGTGCCGGAGTGGTTCGTCTTCGATCGCAGCGAGCCGCAGGGCGAAGACTGCCTGGTGCTGAACGTCTACACGCCGTCGCTCGCCGACGGGCGCAAGCGGCCGGTGATGGTGTGGCTGCACGGCGGCGGCTTCGTCGGCGGATCGTCCGGCTTCACGGTCTACGAAGGGCAGAACCTGGTGGGGATGCGCGACGTCGTGCTCGTGCATCTCAATCACCGGCTCAACCTGTTCGGCTTCCTCTATCTCGGCGACGCCGGCGGCGAGCGCTATGCCGACGGCAACGCCGGCATGCTCGACATCGTCGCGGCGCTCGAGTGGGTGCGCGACAACATCGCCAACTTCGGCGGCGACCCGAACAACGTCACGGTGTTCGGCCAGTCGGGCGGCGGCAGCAAGGTGAGCACGCTGCTCGGGATGCCGGCGGCGAAGGGCCTCTTCCACAAGGCCATCGCGATGAGCGGCAGCGCAGGTGCGCAGCCTCACCCGCGAGCAGGCCACGGCCACGACGGGGCGCGTGCTTGCCGCCCTCGGCCTTGGCGCGAATCGGCTCGACGAGCTGCACCGCGTGCCGATGCGCCGGCTGCGGGATCTGCTCGCCGGCGCGGGCGGTGAGGGCTTCACCTGGGGGCCGGTGGTGGATGGCCGGACGCTGCCGGCGCATTCGTTCGATCCCGCGGCGAGCCCATTCGGCGCCGACGTGCCGCTGCTGATCGGGTCGACCGAAACCGAAGCCACCTGGAACGAATCGCAGATCTACGATCCGCTCACCGACGCCGAGCTGCGCGAAGACGTCATGCGGCTGCTGCGCACCGACGCCGCGGGCGCCGATCGGGTGATTGCCGCCTACCGGCCCCGGCGTCCGAAGGCGAGCAACCTCGATCTCTATCTGATCATCGCCACTGACGCCTCGAACTTCCGCACCGGGACCGACACTCAGGCCGACCGCAAGGCGGCGCAGCGCGGCGCCGGTGTTCAAGGTACTACTTCCGCTGGTATTCGCCGGTGCGCGGCGGCGCGCTGCGCGCCATGCACACGATGGATATTCCGTTCGTGTTCGAGAACTACGAGATGGCCTCGGCGCTCGTGGGGGCGGGCCCCGAGTTGAAGCCGCTCGGCGATCGCATGGCGGGGGCGTGGGTCGCGTTCGCGATGAGCGGCAACCCGAGCCACGGGCTCATCCCGCGCTGGCCGGCCTACGACACCAAGACCCGCGCGACGATGATCATCGACAACGACTGGTCGGTGGTGAACGACCCGTACGGGGAAGAGAAGGCGGTGCTTGCGGCGGTGACCGCCAGGATCGCCGGGGCCACGCGCTGACCCCGCTCCTCCGTTGACTGGCGCAGGTCTTCAGCCCTGCCCAACCATGCCTTAAGCCCTTGAGCCGACCGTAGCCGTCAGGGAGCCGTGCGGCGGTCTACGAAAACTGTCGTATTGACATCTACGACAACGTTCGTAGATACTCGCGGCCATGAAGGAACGGAAGAAGCCCACCGAAGCCGAGCTCGGGATTCTGCGCGTGCTCTGGGCGCGCGGGCCGAGCACGGTGCGTGAAGTGGCCGAGACGATGGGCCGCGAGGGCGCGTACACCACCGTGCTCAAGCTGCTGCAGATCATGACCGACAAGGGCCTCGTGGTTCGCGACGAGCGGGCGCGGACGCACGTCTACGAAGCCGCCGGTTCCGAAGCGCAGACGCAGAAGCAGCTCGTGACCGATCTGCTCGACCGGGTGTTCGACGGGTCGGCCGCGAAGCTGGTGCTCCACGCCCTGTCGGCGGGCAAGGCCACGCCGGCGGAGCTCGCCGAAATCCGCAAGCTGCTCGACAAACACCGGGGAGGCCGCAAATGACCGCCTTCATCGACGCCGCCGGCTGGACCCTCGTGCACTTCCTCTGGCAGGGCGCTGCGATTGCCGCCGTCGCCGCCGCGGGTCTGCGGCTGCTGCGTCACGGCTCGCCGCAAGCGCGCTACGTGCTGGCGTGCGTCGCCCTGACGGCGATGCTGGTGTCGCCGCTCGCCACTGCGTCGCGGCTGTTGTCGCCGCCGGAGACCAGCGCGGCGCCGGTCCAGCGCGCGTTGTTCCTGCGGGTGCTGCCGCCGGGCGCACGCGCCGGCGATACCCTGCGGTTCCTCGGCATTCGCCGCCCGGCCGCGCCGCCGCCGACGGCGGCGGCCGGTCCGGTCGCGCCAGCAGAGGAGCGCGGTGCGTGGATGCCAGCGCTGGTGACAGCCTGGCTGGTCGGCGTGTGCATGCTGCTCGCGCGGCTCGCCGGCGGCCTCTGGCGCGTCCAAGGCTTGCGCCGCGCCGCTCGCGCGTTGCCGCCCTCGGCGTGGCAGGCCAGGTGCGATCGGCTCGCACACCAGCTCGGGCTGCGCCGGATGGTGCGCGTCGCCGACGCCGCCTTCGTGGACGGCCCGGTGGTGATCGGCTGGTTGCGGCCCGTGGTGCTGCTTCCGGTCGCCGCGCTCGCGGGCCTCACGCCGGCGCAGGTGGAAGCGATTCTCGCCCACGAGCTCGCGCACGTGCGGCGGCACGACGCCGTCGTCAACGCGTGTCAGACCGCGGCCGAAACCTTGCTGTTCTATCACCCGGCGGTGTGGTGGCTGTCGTCGCGCATTCGCGCCGAGCGCGAGCACTGCTGCGACGACATCGCGCTCGACGTGAGCGGCGATCCGTTCGCCTACGCCGCGGCGCTCGCCGAGCTCGAGAGCTGGCGCGTGAGCAATCCGCCGCTGGCCATGGCGGCGACGGGCGGCCCGCTGCTCGCGCGCGTGGCGCGCGTGCTCGGGCGGCCACCGCGGCCGGCGCGGATCGGGGCGGCGACGACCGCGCTCCTGGTTGCGGCGTTCGTGCTCGCCGCGGGGGCGCTGCAGTATCTCGTGGCCCGTCAGCCGGCGGTGGTGCCGGACGGCGTGGGCGCGTCCGCCTCGTCGCCGCGGGCGTGGCGGATGCTGTTCGATCATCCGTCGGGACAGCTGACGATCCGCGGCTTCACCGCGCGCGATCTGGTGCGCTACGCGTATCAACTCCCGATCTCACGCATCGTCGGCGGACCGGCCTGGCTCGATACCGACGCCTTCGAGCTGACGACGACGCTCGATCACGTACCCGCGGCGGACGAAACGCCGGCGCTGGTCCGTAATCTGCTCGAAGAGCGCTTCGGCCTGGCCGTGCACGAGTCCATCGATCACGGTGCCGGTGCTGGCGCTCCAGATCGCCAGGCCCGACGGCGCGCTCGGTCCGAACCTGCAGCCGGCGACGGGCGAGTGCTTCGATCAGAAGGCGTGGGTGGCCGCCGGTGCCCCTCACGCGTCGTGGCGCTGGCAGAGTCCGGTCATCTGCGGCGTGTGGAGCGGCGGTGTGTCGTTCGAGCAGGTGCGCGGCATCACGATGGACGAGCTCGCGGCGTCGATGCGGCATCGTTTTGCGCCCGCGATTCCGCTGGACGTCGTCAACCGCACCGGCCTTCCAGGGCCGTTCGACCTGTCGCTGGAGTTCTTCCGCCCGGCTGCGGCGCTGATGGCCCTGGCGCCGTCGCTGCGGCTTCCGCTCGAGGCGGCGGGGTTCCAGAGCATGCCCGATGCGCTCGAGGAGCAGCTCGGCCTCACGCTCGTACGGACCACCGCGGAGGCGCCGGCGATCGTGATCGACCGCATCCATGCGCCGGCAATGCCCGCTGACGGGCCGGAAACGGGCCTGAAACGCGCCAACCAAACGTCAGCGGCCGGTGTCTAATGGTCCGATACCGGCAGCGGCGCGGTGAACCAGACGTCCGTTACGTTCGTAACCACTGTCGCGGACCTGTCGCCGGCGGGTCCCGTCCGAAACGAGGTTCCGTATGAAATCCTTCCTGCTGGCCGCCGCCGTCTTCGCCGGAGTGATTGCCATCCCGCGCACCAGCCTCGATGCCCAGGGCCCGGCGGCGTGCCCCGAAGCCGACAGCGCCTGTCGCCTTCGAGGTGGCCGCGGTCAAGCAGAACAAGTCGGGCACACCGATGCATCCGGTTCGGCATGCAGCCCGGGCGGCCGCTTCACCGCCGAGAACGTCCCGCTGCGTGAGCTCCTTCGGTTTGCGTTCCAGGTGCAGCCGTTCCAGATCGAGGGTCTCCCCTCGTGGGCCAACTCCGATCGCTTCGACGTCACCGCGAAGGCCGAGGGCGACATCCCGCCGACACAACCCGGCCAGGCCGGGCCGATCCAGTTCATGATGCGCACGCTCCTCGCCGAACGCTTCGGGCTCGTCTTCCACAACGAGACGCGCGAGATGCCGATCTCGGAGCTCGTCCTCGCGCGGCCGGACGGCAAGCTCGGGCCGAAGCTCGAGAAGTCCACCACCGACTGCCAGGCGCTGTTCGCCGCGCGGCGCGGCGGCGGGCCGCCGCCGGCGCCGCCCGCCTTCGGCGAGAAGATGCAGTGCGGCTTCCGCGTCGGGCCGGGCACAATTGCGGGCGGCGCGTCGCAGATCTCGCAGCTGGCCAACTTCCTGTCGCAGAACATGGGCCGTACGGTCGTCGACAAGACCGGCCTCGCCGGGAACTACGACTTCGAAGTGACCTACACGCCCGACCAGATGCCGAATTTCAACGGTGCCGGACGCCGCCCGGCTCCCGGCATCGATCCGAACGGCCCGTCGCTCGGCACGGCACATCCAGGAGCAGCTCGGGCTGAAGCTCGAGTCGCAGCGGGGGCCGGTCACGATGTTCATCGTCGACAAGGTCTCGCAACCAACTCCGGACTAGCCTGAGTGCCTCGCGTCAGGGAGTGACGCATGCTGGTAGCCGGGGGCCGGAGAAGGATCGCGCGGGTCGTCCGTACGCTCGGCGCGGTCATATGGCTGCTCGCGGTCGCGCCGCCGGCATGGGCAGCCGACTTCCTCGGACAAGTGCTCTTCAACGGCCAGCCGGTGCCTGGCGCCACCGTCACCGCCACCCGGCAGTCGACGGAAGTGGACGCGGCGGGCGAGAAGAAAGTGACCCTCTCCGACGCGCAGGGCGTCTACCGCTTTCCCGATCTGGCCGAAGGCATGTGGACGGTGCGGGTAGAGATGTTCGGGTTCGCGCCCGCGAGCCGCGACGTAAGGATTCCGCCGGAAGGGGCGCCGCCGGTGGTCGAGCTCGCCCTGCTGCCGCTGGCCGAGATGACCCGCGGGCTGCCGCCGCCCGTGCCGGTCGCCCCCGCCGCCGCAACGGCGCCCGCCGCGCCGGGGCCCGGCACGTCGTCTGCCGCGCGTGGAAGCGGTCAGGCAGGGTCCGTGCCCGCCCGCGGGCGCGGAGCCGGGCCGGGAGGAGGCGGTTTTCAACGCGCCGCCGCGAATCCCAATGCCGCGCCGCGGCGGCGTCGATTCCGGCCGCCGCGAGCGCCTTCCGCGACGACGACAACGATGCGCGCAACGACGGCGGCATGGGTGCGGCCGACGGACTGCTGATCAACGGCAGCGTCAACAACGGCGCCGCGTCGCCCTTCGCGCAGGCGCGGCCTTCGGCAACAACCGGCCCGGCGGGCGCGGCCTGTACAACGGCGGCTTCGGCCTGCTCACGAGCAACTCGGCGTTCGACGCGCGTCCGCCTTCGTTCACGTCGCAGCCCGCGCCGAAGCCGGACTACAACGACGTCCACTTCGTCGCCAACTTCGGCGGGCCGATCCGGATCCCGCGCCTGATGCGCCGCGGGCCCAACTTCTTCGGCGGCTACCAGCGCATCCAGGATCACACGTCGACCGGCGAGGCGGCGCTGATGCCGACGCTGCTCGAGCGGACGGGCGACTTCTCGCAGTCGCGCAACGCGTTCGGCCAGCCGGTACAGGTCGTCGATCCACGCACCGGCCAGCCGTTTCCGGGCAACGTCATCCCCGCGGACCGGATCACGCCGCAGGCGGCGGCGCTCCTCGGCTACTACCCGCGGCCGAACGCCGCGGGCATCGGCGCCAACTACCAGACGCCGATTCCCGTGAAGACGCGGCAGGACAGCGGCCAGACACGCCTGACGCACCAGTTCCGGAACGGGCGCGAACAGTTCCAGGGCGCGATGCAGTATCAGCGCACGACCATCGAGGCCGCCAATCTGTTCTCGTTCGTCGACACGACGCAGACCACGAATCTCAACGTCGACGTCAACCACTCGCACCGCCTCAACCAGTTCATGTTCCTGCGGTCGCGCTATCAGCTGGTGCGCCAGACCAACGACGTGACGCCGTTCTTCGCGAACGTCACCAACGTGTCGGGGAACGCCGGCATCATCGGCAACAATCAGAGTCCGCCCAACTGGGGGCCGCCGGCGCTCAGCTTCGCGAGCGGCCTCGCCGGCCTCGGCACCGGGCAGTACGCCGAGAACACGAACCACACCAACGGCGCGTCGGCCGAGCTGTTCTGGTTTCGCGGCCGCCACAGCCTGACGATCGGCGGCGGCGTGCGGCGCCAGGCCTTCGACGTGCTGTCGCAGCAGGACGCGCGCGGCCGGTTCGGCTTCACCGGGTGCGGCCACCGGCGTCCGATTTCGCCGACTTCCTCCTCGGCCTGCCGCAGACGAGCGCGATCGCGTTCGGCAACCCCGACAAGGTGCTGCGGCAGAACGTATCGAGCTCTACGTCAACGACGACTAGCGGGTGTCGCCGGTGTTGACGCTGAACCTCGGCGTGCGCTGGGAGTACGAGTCGCCGATCACCGAGGCCCAGGGACGGCTGGTCAATCTCGACGTCGCCACGGATTTCACCGCCGCGGAGCCGGTCGTGGCCACCGATCCGAACGGGCCCGTGACGGGCACCGAGTACCCGTCGTCGCTGCTCCATCACGACATGCGCGGCATCCAGCCGCGGCTCGGCCTCGCGTGGCGGCCGGTTCCCGGCTCGTCGCTGGTGGTCCGCGGCGGCTACGGCATCTACCGCAACCAGTCGGTGTACCAGTCGATCGCCATGCTGCTCGCGCAGCAGCCGCCGTTCTCGACCACCGCCAGCGCCCAGACGTCCGCGGCGCTGCCGCTGACGCTGGCGACCGGGCTTTCAGACGCTGTCGTCGTCGCCCATCAACACGTTTGCGGTGGATCCGGCCTTCCGCGTCGGCTCCGCGCACAACTGGCAGGCGTCGGTGCAGCGCGACCTGCCGTCGTCGCTCACGGTGATCGCCACCTACCTCGGCTCCCGCGGCACGCACCTGATGCAGGAGTTCCTGCCGAACACCTATCCGGTCGGCGCCGTGAATCCGTGCCCGACGTGCCCGTCGGGCTTCGTCTACCTGACGTCGAACGGCACCTCGCTGCGCAACGCCGGCCAGGTGCAGCTGCGCCGCCGCCTGCGCAACGGGTTCACCGCCTCGGGCCAGTACACGCTCGCGAAGGCCACCGACAACGCGACGGCGTTCGGCGGCGCGAGCCTCGCCGGCACGGCCATCGCCCAGAACTGGCTCGACCTCGACGCCGAGCACAGCCCGTCGAACTTCGATCAGCGGCATCAGTTCACGGCGCAGGCGCAGTACACGACCGGCGCCGGCATCACCGGCGGCACGCTCGTGGACGGTCTCAAGGGCCGCCTGCTGAAGGACTGGACCTTCGTCACCCAGTTCACCACCGGCAGCGGCACGCCGCTCACGCCGGTGTACCTGGTGCCGGTGCCGGGCACCGGCTTCGTCGGCAGCGTCCGCGGCGCGCCTGGTGGGCGACGCCGACAACGTGCCGGACGGCTACTATCTGAACCCGCTGGCGTACACCGCGCCCGCGGCGGGCGAGTGGGGAAGCGCGGGCCGCAACTCGGCGACCGGACCGCGGCAGTTCTTGCTGAACGCGGCCGTGGGCCGGACGTTCCGCTGGGGCGAGCGCTTCAACATCGACTGGCGGCTCGACGCGACGAACGTGCTCAACCGGGTGACCTACACCGGCGTCAACACCATCGTCGGCAGCGAGCAGTTCGGGCTGCCGAACCGGGCCAGCCAGATGCGCAAGATTCAAAGCAGCCTGCGGGTGAGGTTCTGATCATGCGGCGCGTCTCCCGTTTCGTCGTCGCCGTGGCCGCCCTCGTGGCCGCGCTCGTCCCGCTGCGCGCGCAGCAGCAGCCGGCGGCCTCCGGCGGATCAGCCGATCTTCCGCTCCAGCACGCGGCTGATCGTGCAGACGGTCACCGTGAAGGACAAGGACGGGCGGCCGATCGAAGGGCTGACCGCCAAGGACTTCGTCGTCACCGAGGACGGCCAGCCGCAGGACATCGCGTTCGTCGAGTTCCAGCGGCTCGCAACCGAGCCGGCGCCGCCCCCGGTCGCAGACCGCCGCCGCTGCCGCGCCCGCGCCGGCCGCGCGCCGCCGGTGGACGCCGGTCACGCAGCCGCAGTTCGCCCCGCCCGCCGCCGGCGACATCAAGTACCGCGACCGCCGGCTGCTGATCCTCTACTTCGACATGTCGGCCATGCCGGCCGGCGATCAGCTGCGCGCCTTCCAGGCCGCGCTCAAGTACGTCGTCGTCGCAGATGACGCCGGCCGACCTGATGGCGATCATGACCTACGAGGGCGGCGCGGTCCGCATCAAGCAGGACTTCACCGACGACCGCGCCGTCATCCGCAACGTCATCGACGTCCTGATCTACGGCGAGGACAAGGACGGCGACGGCGTGCGCGACGAGCCCGATCAGTCGTCGGCGTTCGGCCAGGACGACGCCGAGTTCAACATCTTCAACACCGACCGCCAGCTCGCCGCGCTGCAGACGGCGGTGACGATGCTGCGGCCGTTCCCCGAGCAGAAGGCGCTCGTCTACTTCGCCAGCGGCCTGCGCCTGAACGGCACCGACAACAACGCGCAGCTGCGCGCCACGACCAACGCCGCCATCCGCGCCAACGTCACCATCAACCCGGTGGACGCGCGCGGGCTGGTGGCGCTGGCGCCGCTCGGCGACGCCACGCAGCGGTCGCCCGGCGGCATCGGCATGTTCACCGGCCAGATGGCGCATGAACGCGATGAACGGCTTCCAGCGCTCGCAGGACACGCTCTACGCGCTGGCCAAGGACACCGGCGGCAAGGCGATGTTCGACTACAACGACCTGTCGCTCGGCATCGTGCAGGCCGCGCAGGCGCATGACCAGCTACTACATCATCGGCTACTACAGCACGCACACGGCCAACGACGGCAAGTTCCGCCGCGTGCGCGTGACGCTGGCCAACGGCCGCGAAGGCGAGCTGGCCTATCGCCAGGGCTACTTCGCCGACAAGGAGTTCGCGCAGCTGAACGGCGTCGAGCGCGAGCGGCAGCTCGAGGAAGCGCTGATGCTCGAGAACCCGATCACCGACATCACGATCGCGATGGAGGTGAACTACTTCCAGCTCAATCGCGCCGAGTACTTCGTGCCGGTCGCGGTGAAGATTCCCGGCAGCGAGCTGGCGCTGGCGCGGCGGCGCGGGGCGCAGCGCACGCTGCTCGACTTCATCGGCGAGGTCAAGGACGACTACGGCATCACGCATCCAGAACGTCCGCGACAAGCTCGACATCAAGATCTCGGATCAGACCGCCGCCGAGCTCTCGGCGCGGCCGATCCAGTACGAGACCGGCTTCACGCTGCTGCCCGGGCAAGTACGTGATCAAGTTCCTGGCGCGCGACGCCGAGGCGGGCCGGCTCGGCACCTACCAGACGTCGTTCACGATTCCCAACTCTGAACCGCGAGGAAGTGCGGCTGCCGATCAGCTCGGTGGTGCTGAGCAGCCAGCGCGTGCCGCTCGGCGACGAGCTGCACACGGTGAAGAGCGCGCTCGGCAACGAGGCGATTGCCGCCAACCCGCTCGTGCACGAGGGCGAGAAGCTGCTGCCGAGCGTGACGCGCGTGTTCAGCACGGCCAGGGATCTCTACGTCTACCTGCAGGCCTACGAGCGCGGCGCCACCGAGACGCAGCCGCTCGTCGCCGTTCGTCACCTTCTACCAGGGCGACGTGAAGGTGTTCGAGACCCAGCCCATTCAGGTGACCGACGGGCTCGAAGCGCGCTCGAAGGCCGTGCCGCTGCGCTTCAGCATTCCGCTGCAGGGCATCGCCCCGGGCCGCTACGAGTGCCAGGTGACGGTGCTCGAGCCGGGCGGCCGCAAGGCCGCGTTCTGGCGGGCGCCGGTCGTGCTCATTCCATGACGCCCGCCCGGCCATCGACGGTAGTCCGCGGAGCGGACCGATCAACCGACTGCCTTGGCGGCTCGCAGTGAGCCGCCCTAGCGAGACGGAGCCTGCTGTCTCGCCTATCCAGGGCGGAGCCTCGCTGGTTCTGACGGATTTCTGAACGGACTGTCAGTAGACTTCGCGCCCCGATCGGCACTAAAATCGCCGTCGCCTTGACCGGGTCGGCGCGCCAGACACCACTTCGCTCCACGCGAATTCCCTGCGAGTGCACCGAGTTCAACGCGACGGTGGCCGACGGCGGCCATGGCCGCCGCGATGAGGAGAGGTCCGGCCGCGGCAGCCGCGGTCCGGAAAGGTGCGGCCGGGCCGCGCCGAGGGACTGAAACATGGATACCACGCATCTTCATCTGTTGTTGAACCACGTGCCGACGATCGGGTTCGTCGTCGCGCTGGGCTTCTACATCGTGTCCTTCATCGGCAAGAGCGACCACGTCAAGCAGGCCAGCCTCGCACTGATGGTCGGCATCGCGTTCATCACCATTCCCACCTACGTCACCGGCAACGCGGCGTGGGAGCGCATCCAGACCATGGACGACATGCGGCAGAGCGCGGCCGAGACCCACGAGGGCGCGGCGTTCCTGGCCATGGTGGCGATCCAGGTGACCGGCGCGCTGGCGTTCCTCGGCCTGTGGTCGCTGCGGCGCACCGGCTCGCTCTCGCACGCGGCCACCGCCGTCATCTTCATCTTTGCCTCGATCTCGTTCGTCCTGGTGGCTGGCGCCGCCAATCTCGGCGGTGAGATCCGGCATACCGAGATTCGCCCGCCCGAGGAGTCGGTGACCGCGATCGGGCCGCTGGCCCGCACCGTGGGCAACTACGTGCGCGACACGCCGTGGACGTGGGTGACGGCCGAAACGCTGCACTTCGTCGGCCTGACGATCCTCATCGGGGTGCTCGCGATCATCAACCTGCGGCTGCTCGGGTTCATGAAGAACGTGTCGCCCAACCTGCTGATGCGGCTGCTGCCGTGGGGCATGATCGGCTTCGCGATCAACACCCTCACCGGGATGCTCTTCTTCGTCGCCGCGCCGCAGCAGTACCAGGACAACCCGGCGTTCTACTGGAAGCTGATCTTCCTGATGCTGGCCGGCGCCAACGTCCTCTACTTCACCTTCGACCACGGCTGGCAGGTGGAGTCGGGACGCGAGGCGCCGTCGCTGTCGAAGATCCTCGCCGTGTCCGCGCTCTGCCTGTGGGTCGGCGTCATGTACTGGGGCAGCATGCTGCCTTTCATCGGCAACGCCTTCTAGGCGTCGCTCCGGACGAGGTTCAGGATGCCGTTGCCCGTGATGGTCACAGTGGTCGTGCTCGTCTTCACGCTCGTCGGCGTGCTGGTGGGATATCTGATCCATCGGAACGCTGATCGCCACGACGCCGAAGGAGGCCGGTAATGGCAGCCTTCGAGTGGCTCGAGACGCTGCCGTTCAGCCTGTGGATCCGCGAGTCGGGGTCGCTGTGGGCGTTCCCGATGTTCCTGTTCGCGCACACCCTCGGCATGTCGATCGTGGCCGGCGGGTCCACCTTCATCAGCTTTGCGCTGCTCGGCCTCTGGCCCAGGGGACCGATCAAGCCGCTCGAGCGCCTCTACCCGATCATGTGGTGGGGCTTCGGCATCAACCTGTTCACCGGCGTCGGCCTCTTCTGCGCCGACGCGACCACGCGGGCGATCAACCTCGACTTCTGGGTGAAGCTGGTGTTCGTGGCGGTGGGCGTCTACGTGATGGTGCGCACGCGCAAGACCGTCTTCGGCAACCCCGCCCTCGACAACGGCCCGCTGCCGGCCAACGCCAGGACGCTCGCGTACGCGTCGCTCGTGTGCTGGTTCGGCGCCATCGTCGCCGGCCGTCTCATCGCCTACGTCGGTCCCGTCGCAGGCTTGTAGACAGGTAGGACAGGTAGGACAGGTCCGAGACAGGTGAACGTAGAGGGCGGTCTTCGACCCGCCCTTCGCCTTACCCGCGAACCCGGCCCTACCACGACCCACCCGACCCACCTGACTGCCTGACCCACTTGGCCCTTCCAAGAATCGCCTTTACCTGCGCTTTCGTCAGGCGTATAACCCTCCCCAGTAAGTTCGCACTCCGAAATTCTGCCCACGGTTGCCGTTTGCGCTGGCCTGCCTCGACGCAGGTCGAGGCCTTCGCGTGGAGACGATCGATGCCCAGAATCCACAGGTTGCTCGGGTGCCTCTTCTGCGCCGCCCTGTGTGGCGGCCTGCTGCTCGTCCCGTCCCAGGTATTCGCCCAAGCGACGATCGCCGGCGTGGTGCGCGACACCTCGGGCGCCGTGCTCCCCGGCGTCACGGTCGAGGCCGCAAGCGACGTGCTGATCGAGAAGGCCCGCACCGCGGTGACCGACAGCACCGGCCGCTATCAGATCGTCGATCTGCGGGCGGGCCGTTACGTCGTCAGCTTCACGCCTGACCGGGTTCTCGACGGTGAAACGCGAGGGCATCGAGCTGACCGGTGTGGCGACGGCGGCGGTCAATGCCGAGCTGCGCGTGGGCGCGATCGAGGAGACCGTCACTGTAACCGGCGAGTCGCCGATCGTGGACGTGCAGAGCGTGCGGCGCCAGGCGACGATCACCGGCGACGTGCTCGCCACGATTCCCACCGCGCGCGGCTACAGCGGCGTGATGCTGCTCGTGCCGGCGATCCAGACGCAGGGCAACTCGCCTGCCAACGTCCAGGCGACGCCCGGCATGGTGGTCTTCGGCACGCCCGGCGGGCGCAACGGCAACGAAGGGCGATTGCAGGTCGACGGCCTGGGCGTCGGCGCCGCGCGCAACGGCGGCGGCGTGTCCGGCTACAACGCCGACATCGCCAACGCGCAGGAGATCTCCTTCACGGTGTCGGCCGGCCTGGGCGAAGCCGAGGTGTCGGGCCCGGCGCTCAGCGTCGTGCCCAAGACCGGTGGCAACGAGATCCACGGCTCGGTATTTCTCGCCGGCGTCAGCCAGGGCATGGTGGACAACAACTACACCCCCGAGCTGCAGGCGGCGGGACTGGGCACGCCGGGCCGGCTGCTCAAGCTCTGGGACTACACCGCCGGCATCGGCGGCCCGATCGTGAAGGATCGCCTCTGGTACTTCCTGAATCTGCGCAGCCAGGGATCGCACTCGTCGGTGTCGGGGATGTACGCGAACCAGAACGCGGGCGACCCGACGAAGTGGACCTATCAGGCCGATACCACCCGCCAGTCGCGCAGCGCCGCGAGCTGGAGGGTGGCGAGCCTGCGGCTCACCGTGCAGGCGACGCCGAAGAACAAGTTCAACGTCTATTGGGACGAGCAGAAGCCGTGCACCGGCGCCACCTACGCGTCGAGCGTGGACGGGTGCCGGCGCCAGCCCGAGGACGGCGGCTTCGTCTATGGAGGCGCGGCCACCGCGGCCCCCGAAACCGCCACCTACGAGAACCGCTTCCAGCGCGTGCAGCAGCTGACGTGGACGTCGCCGGTCACGAACCGCGTGCTGCTCACCGCCGGCTTCGGTGACTACCTGACGCGGTGGGGCGGCGACGAGATGCCGGGCAATCCCACCCGCAGCCTCGTGCGCCTCACCGAGCAGTGCGCACCGTCGTGCGCGGCCAACGGCGGCATTCCCAATCTCACCTACCGCTCGGCGAACTGGGCCTCGCACTGGATGGGGCAGCACAACTGGAACGCGTCGGCCACCTACGTCACCGGCGCGCACAACATGAAGTTGGGGTACCAGGGCACCTTCTACGCCGACGACGAGCAGTACTTCACCAACGACGAGAAGGTGGCCTACCGCGTCAACAACGGCATCCCGAATCTGATCACGCAGACCCTGCATTCCAACCTGCGCAAGCTGCGCACCCGTTATCACGCCGTCTACGCGCAGGAGCAGTGGTCGCTGGGCCGCATGACGCTGCAGGGCGCGGTGCGCTTCGATCACGCGTGGAGCTACTCGCCCGAGCAGATCGTCGGGCCGACGCGCTTCCTGCCGACGCCGATCGTGTTCCCGCAGACGGCCGGCGTGGTGGGCTACAACGACATTTCGCCGCGGCTCGGCCTGGCCTACGACGTCTTCGGCAACGGCAAGACGGCGCTGAAAGTGAATCTGGGCCGGTATCTCGACGCCGCCAGCAACAACAACGGCAACTACTCGATCACCAACCCGACGTCGCGGATGGCGGGCAGCACCGAGCTGGGGCGGCCTCCGGTGACGCGCAGCTGGACCGACAACGGGAACTACATTCCTGACTGCAATCTGAACAGTCCCGACGCGCAGGACAACCGGGCGGCGGGCGGGGACTTCTGCGGTGCGATCAGCGACCGCAACTTCGGCACCGCGACGCTGAGCCGCAACTTCGATCCGGCGGCGCTCGAAGGCTGGGGCGTGCGGCCGGCCGACTGGGAGTTCGGCGTGTCGATCCAGCAGGAAGTGCTGCCGCGCGTGTCGGTGGAGCTCGGCTACTTCCGCCGCTGGCTCGACAACTTCTTCGTGGACGACAACCTCGCCACCGTGCCCGCCGACTACACGCCCTTCAGCGTCACCGCGCCCACCGACCCGCGGCTGCCCGGCGGCGGCGGCTACACGGTCTCGAACCTGTACGACGTGGTGCCGGCGAAGTTCGGACAGGTCAACGACTACTACACCAAGGCCGAGAACTTCGGCGAGTGGTATCAGCACTACAACGGCGTGCTGCTGAACGTCACGGCGCGGCCCGCCAACGGCCTCACGCGTGCAGGGCGGGCTGCTGACCGGGCAGACCGTGCGCGACCTGTGCGGCATCCGCGACGTCAACCCTGAGCTCACCTTCGTGACGCCGGCCAACGCCAGCGGCCCGGGCAACGTCTACGCGAGCCCGGTGTTCCCGTACTGCCATGCGTCTTCGGGCTTCACGACGCGGGTGACCGGGCTGGCCGCTTACACCATTCCCAAGATCGAGGTGCTGGTGAGCGGCACCTTCCGCAGCGAGCAGGGCACGCCGCTCGCGGCCAACTTCACCGTGACCAATGCGATGGTGGCGGCGCAGCTCGGACGCAACCTCTCGGCGCCGGGCGGCAGCGTCGTCGTCAACCTGATCGAGCCGGGCACGGTCTACGGTGATCGTTTGAACGAGGTGGATTTCAGGGTCGCGAAGATCGTGCGTATCGGGCGGACACGCACCAACGTCGGCGTGGACGTCTACAACCTGTTCAACGCCAATCCGGCGCTCACCTACAACGCCGCCTACAGCCTGGCGCTGCCGTTCCCGCGGCCGACCGGCGTGCTGACGCCGCGCTTCGCCAAGATCAGCGCGCAGATCGACTTCTGAGGGGTGAGTCGTAGGGGCCGGCTTTAGCCGGCCCTGGTGGGCCGCCTGAAGGCGGCCCCTACGTGCGCGGTGGAACTACGGCAGTCCACCTCGCAGCACGGCGGCTTTGATCGGCAGGCTGTAGATCCGCTTGCCGGTGGCGGCGTAGACGGCGTTGACGAGCGCGCCGGCCATGGCGGCGGTGCTCGGCTCGCCGATGCCGCCCGGCGCTTCGACGCTCGGCATGATGAACACCTCGGTCTGCGGCATCTCCGGATGCCGCAGCGGCTGGTAGTCGCCGAAGTGGTTCTGCACGACGCGGCCCTTGTTGATGGTGATCTCGCCCCGGAGCGCCGCGGTGAGCCCGTAGACCAGGCCGCCTTCCATCTGCGCCTTGATCGTGTCGGGGTGCACCACCCAGCCGCAGTCCACGACGCAGACGTTCTTGTGGACGCGCACGTTCCCGTTCGTCACCGAGACCTCGCACGCCAGCCCGATGATCGAGCCGAAGCACTCGTGCACGGCGATGCCGCGCCCGCGCCCCTGAGGCACCGGCGACTTCCAGTTGGCCTTCTCGGCCGTCATGTCGAGCACCGCACGGTGGCGGGGATGCTTCGCCAGCAGGCCGCGCCGGAACTCGTAGGGGTCCTTGCCGGCGGCCGTCGCCATTTCGTCGATGAACGCCTCGGTGACGTAGCCGTTGACGGAGCTGCCCACCGAGCGCCAGAAGCCGTAGGGCACGCCCGGATCGGTCTCGATGTACTCGACCTTCAGGTTCGGGATGTCGTAGGGCAGGTTCGCCGCACCCTCGACCGAGATCGGATCGACACCGCCCATCTGCTTGAGCGAGTCCGGGTTCAGCTTCTTCATCAGCGACGACTGCACGATGCGCTCCTGCCATGCCGTCGGCGTGCCATTGGCGTCGAGCGCCGCCCACATCCGGACGTAGGTGACCGGCCGGTAGTAGTCGTGCTGGATGTCGTCCTCCCGGCTCCACATCACCTTCACCGGCGCGCCGACCTTCTTCGACGTTTCCACGGCGTCAGCGACGAAGTCGCCCTCGCCGCGCCGGCCGAAGCCGCCGCCCATGTAGGTCGGGTGCACGAACACCTTGTTCTGCGGCAGGCCCGACACCGCCATCGCCACCTGCTGCGTCACCGTCTGCGACTGCGTCGGCAGGTAGACGTCGCAGCGGTCGGCGGTGACGTGGGCGGTGCAGTTCATCGGCTCCATGCAGGCATGGGCCAGGT
This sequence comes from uncultured Acidobacteriota bacterium, assembly GCA_963731785.1. Taxonomy (GTDB): domain Bacteria; phylum Acidobacteriota; class Vicinamibacteria; order Vicinamibacterales; family UBA2999; genus DASYRM01. Next base: position 491,682 of record CAVSWX010000005.1, on the reverse strand, counting down.
AGGGCGCCTCGAACACGCGCTCGATCGTCTTGGCGCCCTTGGCGAACGCCGCGTCGAAGTCGCCGTCCTTGCGCGCCGAGACGCCGGGTTTCTGCGCCAGCTCGGCGTACTTCTTCGTGATGTCGGCCGAGGTGAGCGCCGCCAGCGGACCCTCGTCCCAGGTGATCTGCAGCGCCTTGACCCCGTTCGACGCCGCCCAGTAACCGTCGGCCACCACCGCGATGCCGCTCGCGATCTGCACCACGTGCTTGACGCCCGGCACGGCCTTGGCCTTGTCGGCGTTGAAGCTGGCGACCTTGCCGCCGAAGACGGGGCAGCGCACCACGCGCGCGACCAGCAGGCCGGGGAGCTTGACGTCGGCGCCAAAGACCGCGGAGCCGTCCACCTTGCCGGGGATGTCGAGGCGCGGCACGTCCTTGCCGAGCAGCGTGAACGCCTTCGGATCCTTGAGCGGCACGTTCGTCGGGACCGGCAGCGCCGCCGCCTTGTCCACGAGCGAGGCGTAGGTGGCGCGGCGGCCGCTGGCCTGGTGGATCACCACGCCCTTGTCGGTGGTGCACGTGCTCTCGGCCACGCCCCAGTCCTTGGCCGCGGCCGACACCAGCATCACGCGGGCGGTCGCGCCCGCCTCGCGCAGGATCTTCCACATGCCGCGCGTGCTGTTGCTGCCGGCGGTGGTCTGCGAGCCGCCGAAGCCGGGGTTGCCGTAGCGCGCGTCGGCGCCCACCCACTCGGTCGTGACGTTGTTCCAGTCCACGTCGAGCTCCTCGGCGAGGAGCATCGGCATCGCGGTCATCACGCCCTGGCCCATTTCGAGCATCGAGAGCATGATGCGCGCCTTGCCGTCGGCCGTGACCTTCACCCACACGTTGGGTTCGAAGACGCCCGCGGCGTGCGCCGCCGGCGTCAGCCCGGGCACGAAGCCGCCGAGCATCAACCCGCCGCCGGCGGCGGCGGTGGTCTTGAGGAAGAGGCGCCGCGTGACCGTCATGTCGTGTCGCGTCATGGCGTCCTCCTAGGCGCGCGCCGCGCGCTGAATCGCGCGGTGGATGCGCTGATAGGTGCCGCAGCGGCAGATGTTGCCGGTCATCGCCGTGTCGATCTGCGCGTCGGTCGGCGTGGGCGTCTTGGCGAGGAGCGCCGCGGCCGCCATGATCTGGCCCGACTGGCAGTAGCCGCACTGCGGCACCTGCTCGGCGATCCAGGCTTTCTGCAGCGGGTGGCTCGCGTCGGCCGACAGCCCTTCGATGGTCGTGACCTTCTTGCCGGCCGCCGACTGCGCGGTGGTCACGCACGAGCGGACGGCCACGCCATCCACGTGGACCGTGCAGGCGCCACACTGTCCGAGCCCGCAGCCGAACTTCGTGCCCGTGAGGCCGAGGTTCTCGCGCAGGACCCACAGCAGCGGCATGTCGCCGCTCACGTCCACGTCGTGGCGCTTTCCGTTGACATCGAGCGCAATCATGGAGGACTCCTGAAGGCTCACGGCTCAGGGCTCAAGGCTCGAGCCTGACGGCTCGAGGCCAAGGGCTCAAGGCTGGCCCCGCGCCATGGTAGCGCGGCCGCCGGACGGGCGCCACCGCGCGGCCCGCCAGGCCGAGCCGGATCCAGCCGGCCGGCGTTGACAGCGCTGCGGGTTTGCCCGATGCTTGCCGCGCCAGTTTCTCCCCTTTCACCGCACGCCGGAGCGTCCCATGAGCGCAGAATCCTCCCCGTCGAAGGATGTCCAGGTCGTCAGCCTCTACACCGACTACGCCGCCGGCCGCATCAGCCGCCGCGATTTCATGAGCCGGGCCGCCGCGCTCGGCGTGGCCGGTGCCGCGGCTGCGGCCTTCGGGTCGCTGGCCAGCGGCAGCGCCAATGCTGCGGGCCTGGCGCAGGCTGCCACCACGGCCTCGAAGAAGATTCCGCTCGACGTCGCCGAGTGGAGCTACATGTGGGTGAACGTGAAGCGGGCCGAGACGGCGCGCGGGGCCTACGTGGGCGGGCAGCAGATGTACGTCGAGTACATGATTCCGTCGCAGGTGCGGCACCCGTTCCCGGTGGTGCTGGTGCATGGCGGCGGCGGGCAGGGCACCGACTGGATGGAGACGCCCGACGGGCGTCCCGGCTGGTTCCAGTACCTGGTGCAGGAGGGATACAAAGTGTACGTCGTCGATCGGCCGGGACACGGGCGCTCGCCGCTGCATCCCGACCTTCACGGCGGCTTCCCGGCCACGCACATCACGCTCGAGAGCCTCGCCGGCCGCTTCACGCCGCCAGCCGCCAATCCGGCCAACGTGCCGAACGAGTATCAGAAGAATCACAACCAGTGGCCGGGTGCCGGCAACGTCGGCTCGCCGGATCTCGATCAGCTCGTGGCCGGCCTGGGCGGCAGCTACGTCCAGACGCCGCCGCCTCCAGGCGCGGCGCCAGGAACCGGGCGGCAGGGCGGAGGGGCGCCGGGACGGGCGGGTGGTGCGGGTGGCCGAGGTGGGGCTCCGGCCGGTCCGCCGCAAGCCGCGAACGCACAGCCGGCGGGTCAGCTCAACGTGCAGCACCTGGCCTGGCGTCAGGCCGGCGCCGATCTGCTCGACAAGATCGGGCCGGCGATCATCATGACCCATTCGGCCGGCGGTCCCTTCGGCCTGCTCGTGGCCGAGGCGCGGCCCGCTCTCGTGAAGGCCACCGTGATCATCGAAGGCGCGGGATCCGGATTCGCCGGTGGCAACCGCTGGGGCATGTCGAGCGTGCCGGTCACCTACGATCCGGCGGTCAGCGATCCGGCCGAGATCAAGACGACCTACGTGGCCAACCCCGAACCTGGCGTTGCCGGGTACTTCCTGCAGGCCGAGCCCGCGCGCAAGCTGCCGAATCTGAAGAACACCAAGGTGGTGTTCGTGACCGCGGACGCGTCGTTCGCCTCACCGGGCAACCCCGGTGGCGTGGCCTTCCTGAAGCAGGCCGGCGTGCAGGCCGAAGAGATCCGTCTCGGCGCGCTCAACATCAAGGGCAACGGCCACATGATGATGGCCGAGACGAACAACCGCGACGTGCTCCAGCCGCTGATGGACTGGATGAAGAAGAACGTCACCGGCAGCAACAACCAGGCGCCGGCGCCGCGACGGCAGGCGGGCGACTCACTGGCGCTGAAGCTCGCCGACTTCAGCAGCTTCTGGGTGGGCACCGAGCGCAAGACGATGCCCTACGGCACCATCCACGTCGGCCCGATGTTCGTGCAGAAGATCGAGCCGGCGCAGCCGCGCTACCCGCTGCCGGTGCTGCTCGTGCACGGCGGTGGCGGCCAGATGGTGCACTACATGGGCCTGGGCGGCATGTCGGGGTGGGCGCACCACTTCGTGCAGGCCGGCTACACCGTGTATCTCGTCGACCGTCCCGGGCACGGGCGCTCGGTGTATCACCCCGACGCGCTCGGCGAGATCGGGCCGCTCGTCACCTACGACTTGCTGACGCGCGACTCGGTGACGTCGGCCAGGGCGCCGAACAAGCAGTGGCCCGGCACCACCGGCGACGTGGGCGATCCGCTGGTGGATCAGCTCGTGGCGGCCGCCAACTCCGCGCCGCGCAACGCGCAACTGGCGCAGGACCTGTGGCGGCGCCATGGCGCCGCGCTCGTCGATCGGATCGGGCCGTGCGTGATCCTGACCCACTCGGCCGGCGGTCCGTTCGGCTGGCTCGTGGCCAACGAGCGGCCCAACCTGGTGAAGGCGGTGGCCTCGTTCGAGGGCGCCACGGCGCCGCTCGTGGGCGCGGGCGGGGCGCCAGGTACGCCGCTGCCCGGCCTGAAGAACATGCCGGTGATGTATCTGCTGGCCGAACGCGGCGGGCGCCAGGGTGGGCCGATCGTCGACGCGCTGACGCAGTCGGGTGCCAAGGCGGAGCTCATCGAGCTGAAAGCGCGCGGCATCCTCGGCAACAGCCACTTCGCGATGTTCGAGAACAACCGGCGTGAGGTGTTCGAGGTGATCAAGGGCTGGATTGAGAAGGCGGCCCCTGCACCGACTTCGACGGCGCGGGCCTGAAACCGTTTGTGGGGGCCGCCTTCAGGCGGCCAGGGCCGGCAGAGCCGGCCCCCACGTCAGCGATGAGGCGTTCCCTTCTTCTTGTGGTCGCGCTGTTTGCGCTCATCGCGTCTGTCGGCGCGCAGCGCTACACGCCCGGCCGCACGCCCTGGGGCGACCCCGACCTGCAGGGCGACTACACCAACTCCAACGAGTACGCGACGCCGCTCGAGCGGCCCGATCGATTCGCGGGCCGGCGCCTCGACGACTTCACGCCCGCGGAGCTCGCCGCCATCCGGCGTGACGCCGAGCGGGAAGCCATCGACGGGCTCGCGCCGGGCCCGCGCGGCCCCGACGACTGGTGGCTCGCGAACCTCGATCTGAAGCAGCGGCGCCAGCCGTGGCTCGTCGTCGATCCGCCCGACGGCAAGATTCCGCCGCTGACGGCCGACGGCCGCCGGCGCGCGCAAGCGGCGGGCCGCCCCAAGAGCAGCTTTCTCGGCGGCCCGTTCAACGGTCCCGGCGACCTCGGGCTGCTCGAGCGCTGCATCTCGCGCGGCGTGCCCGGCTCGATGATCCCGGTGATGTACGGCAACAACTACCAGATCTTCCAGACGCCGGGGTTCGTCGTGATCACCTACGAGATCATCCACGAGGCGCGGGTCATCCCGGTGGACGGCCGTCCGCACGTGGGCGCGGGCATCCGCTCGTACATGGGCGACGCCCGCGGGCACTGGGAAGGCAGCACGCTGGTGGTGGAAACCACCAATTTCAACGCCGCCAGCGCCTACCGCGGCGCCGACCCGCGCACGCTGCGGATCGTCGAGCGGTTCACCAAGGTGTCGCCCACCGCGATCGAGTGGACCGCGACCATCGAGGACGCGCAGACCTGGGAGCGGCCGTGGACGATCGCCATGCCGCTCACGCACGACCCGCGTCCGGTGATGCCCTTCGAGTGCCACGAAGGCAACTACGGCCTGGTCAACATCCTCAAGGCCGCCCGCGCCGCCGAAGCGCGCTGAGCCGGCGTCAGCGGCCCGCCGCCCGCTGCCGGGCCTCGGCCTGGGCACCGCGCACCATGCCGGAGATCTGCTGATAGTTCCCTTCGTGACAGGCGTACTCGAAGAGCGGCTCGCGGCGCTGGCGCAGCGGCATCATCGCGGTCCAGGGGCGGGTCCACGTGGCGGGATCCGACACCGTGATCTCGTACTCGATGCGATCGGGCGCGGTTCTCGTGAAGCGCTCGATGACCCGGAGGCCGTCGGTGGCGCCCATGAAGTAGCTCTTGGGCGAGAAGTTGGTGGTCTCCACCACCAGCGTGTCGCCGTCCCAGCGGCCGCGCGAGTCGCCGTTCCATTGCCGGATTGCGGGCGGTAGATGCGGGCGCCCGTCGAGCGGGATGATGCGCGACTCGTGGCCCGCCTCCGCGGTGAGCACGACATAGCCCGGCGCCTGCACGATCTCGTAGTAGCTCAGGTCGCCGGCGCCGTAGCGGCCGCCCAGGCGCGGCACGCCCCAGGAGATGCAGCGCAGCGCGTTGCCGACGTCGGCGGGGCTGGCCGGCGCGTCGAACGCCGCGGCCGTGGCGAGCTGGCGTTGCCGTCCCCCGTCGGTGAGCGGCGGGATGCGTCCGTCCGCCGGATCGACGATGAGCGACGTGCGGTTGTCGAACTCGAGGTCCACCATTTCCGCCGCCGAATGCGTGGCGTTGGGGTTGCGATACGTCGCCGGATTCGACAGCACGGCCTGATACACGCCGTCGCCCACCGCGAAGTCGCTGTTGCCGCTCCGGAACAGCCGGTCGGCCCGCCTGCGGAACTCCGCAACCTCTTCGTCCGAGAGGCGCGTGCGCCCCTCGAGCAGCCGGGGACGCTCGAGCGGCGTCGCGGTGTTGCTCAACCACACGCCCTCGAGATCGGGCTGCCCGTTCACCGTGCGCGGCGGCGTCCATGCCCGCGCTCCGGTCTGTGCCGCAACCGGCACCGGCAATACGGCCGCGATCGCGCACGCACACAGGAGCCGAACGGCTGGGGTGGCCATCGTGAGACTCCTCTCGCGTCCGGCCGCCGTCACGCCGGCGGCAGCTCGGCGAAATCGCTGCTGAAGATGATGCCGTCGATCATCCACGTGCCGTTCAGCTCGCGGAAGATCCACACGAACTTGCCGCGGTCGCGGCGCTTTGGTCCCGAGGGGGGCGCCAGGACCAGCCGGTAGTCGCCCATCGCCACCGCCAGGGTTCCCGAGCCCTTGATCTCGTTCGGCTGGAGCCCGAGCTCGGTGGCGCCCTCGCCAAAACGGCCCGTGTAGTACTGCTCGACGAAGTTCCGGCCCCGCATGAGCGTCTTGTTGGGCGGCATCACCACCGCTTCCGGAGTGTAGAGCGCGGCCGCCTTGGCAGCGTCCTTGGCGTTGAAGGCTTCGGTGAGCTGCTGGATGACCGCCTTGATCCGGTCCTGATCGGCACCGTCGAACGTGGGGCCGGCGCTGCCGGAGCACGCGGCGGTGAGCAGGGCGACGAGGTAGACAGCGTTCCACGTCATGCGCATGGGATGCCTCCATGATCTCGATGGCCACGGCCGCCACGAGGACGAAGGGCCACGCTACTGCCGGATCGCGCGGCCCGTCAAGCGCCGTCACTCGCCGGCGCGGCGGGGCTGACGCCCCGCCCTGCGACCGAGCGAACGCCCGGCAGTACGTGGGCGAGGCTTCAGCCCGGCGTGCCAGGTTGCAAAGCACGGCAGGCGCCAGCAGAATGCCCCCGTGAGTCGCATTTTCACTCGTTCCCGTTCGATCCGGCCGTCGCGCGGCCAGCGCGCCGCGCTGGTGACGGTCGCCGTGGCCGTGGCGGCCGCCGCGGCCGTCGGGGGCCAGTCCGTCCAGTTCGAAACGCTGCCGGTGCGCGGGCAAGTGTCGATGATTACCAATGGCAGCAGCAACGTGCTGCTGCAGACGGGTCCGCAAGGCGTGCTGCTCGTCGACACGCTCTCGGAGCCCGACGCGCCGCGCCTCCTCGAGGTCGTGCGCGGCCAGGCCGGCGCCGGCCCGATCCGGTACGTCGTCAACACGCACGCCGATCCCGCCTTCACCGGTGGCAACGCGACGGTCGCCGCGGCCGGCTCGCAACTGGTGGCGGGCAACTTCGCGGGGCAGGTGGGCCAGCGCGCCGTAGAGGGCGCCGTGCCGCAGGCGTTCGTCGTCGCGCACGAGAACGTGCTCACCGCGATGAGCGCGGCGACCGGTGGCAAGCCCGCCGCGCCGTTTGCCGCGTGGCCCACCGACACGTTCTTCCAGGCCGAGCGGACCATGTACTTCAACGGCGAGGGCATTCAACTGGTGCACGTGCCCCACGCCAGCACGGACGGCGACATCCTGGTGTTCTTCCGCAGCTCGGATGTGATTGCGGCCGGCGACATCTACAGCACCGCCGGCTACCCGCGCATCGACCTGGCGCGCGGCGGGCACGTCAACGGCGTCATCGAGGGGCTCAACCGCCTCATCGACCTGGCGATTTCCGAGCAGTTCACCGAGGGCGGCACGCGCATCGTGCCCGGACGCGGGCGCATCAGCGACGAATTCGACGTGGTGGAGTACCGCGACATGGTCACCATCGTGCGCGACCGGGTGCAGGCGCTCGTGGCGAAGGGGCAGACACTCGAGCAAGTGAAGGCCTCGCGTCCCACGCTGGACTGGGAGCCGCGCTACGGCTCGACCACCGGGGCGTGGACGACCGCGCAGTTCGTCGAGGCGGTGTATCGCAGCCTCACCAGCCAGGCAGGTCGCTAGCCGTGCGCCGCCTGCGATACTCGTGGTCCTCACGCTGGCCGCCGTTGCTGGTGCCGCGCGGCCGGCCGCCGCCCAGTTCGACATCACCGGCAGCTACAACGCCATGTTCCACGAGGATCAGCCCGAGCGCATCCCAGGGCCCTCGCTCGGCGACTACCTCGGCCTGCCGATCAACGAGAGCGCGCGGGCCTTTGCCGACGCGTGGGACGCCTCGCGGCTCACGGTGCCGGAGCACCAGTGCCGCGCCCACTCGTCGCCCTACATCCTGCGCGGGCCGCTCAACATGCGCATCTGGGACGAGCGGCACGCCGAGACGCAGCAGGTGGTCGCCATCCACATCGACATCAGCAACTTCCAGCAACGCCGGACGGTGTGGATGGATGGCCGCCCGCATCCGTCGCGGTTCGCCGAGCACACCTGGATGGGGTTTTCGACCGGCCGGTGGGAGGGCGAGGCGCTGGTGGTGACCACCACCCACATCAAGCAGATGTGGCACCGGCGCAACGGGCTGCCGCAGAGCGATCAGGTGACGCTCACCGAGCGCTTCTCGCTGCACGGCCCGGTGCTCAGTTACGTCACCATTACCGACGACCCGGTGTATCTGACCGAGCCGCTGGTCAAGACCACCAACATGCTGCGCAACCCGCGGCCGCTCGCGCCGCAGCAGCTGCTCTACCCGTGCACTGCCGTCGTCGAGATCGCCAGCCAGCCGCGTGGCGCGGTGCCGCACTACCTTCCGGGGCAGAACGCGTTCCTGAAGGAATTCGCCGCGGCGTTCAAGCTGCCCGAGGCGGCCGTGCGCGGTGGCGCCGCGACGATGTACCCCGAGTTCGCCGCCACGTTGCGGAAGTAGCCGCCGTAGCGCGGCGGGGCTTCAGACCCCGCCAACCAGTCTCTACCGCTTCGACAGCTCGTCGTGGACGACCTTGCCGTCCACGACCGTGAGCACCGAGCGGAGCGAACGGATCATGTCGTCCGGCACCCGCTTCGGATCGAAATAGTCGTCGGTGAGCACGGCGAGATCCGCGAGCCTGCCCCGGCTCGATCGTCCCGAGCTGGCTCTCCTCGCGCAGGAACCAGCCGTTTTCGGCGGTGTAGAGCCGCAGCGCCTCCTGGCGCGTCAGCTGCTGGCCGGCGTTGATCAGCGTGCCGTCGGAACTGCGGCCGGTGACCATGTAGGAAATGATGTTCCACGGGTTGAGCGTGGAGATCTGCGCCGAGTCGGACCCGGCGCCCACCTTGATGCCGCTGTCGACGATCGTGCGCAATGGCGGACCGCCGCGGCCCCCGGCGAGGTACTGGAACGGGTGCACGGCGATGGCGGCCCCCATCGCCTTCAGCCGGTTGATCCCGGCTGCGTCGATCGACCCGACGTGGGCGAGCGACCAGCGCAAATCCTTGATCGGCGTCGTCTTGTTCACCGTCTCGAACGTGCTGATGGTGAGCTCGTTCTCCGCCGGCGAGAGGCTGTGCTGCTGGAACGCCCAGCCGGCCCGGGCGACGGCCTGCAGCGCCGCGGTGTAGTTGGTGGGCGGCGCCTGGCCGAAGAGCGGCCACTGCGTGGCGAACTCGCCGATGCCCGACACCTTCACCATGCCGTCGCCGAAATCGCCGAACGTGTTGCGCAGCCGCTGCGACAGCACCGGCACGTCGGGCCGCGTGTCCATGGTGAGGAAGAAGATCCGGAGCCGCGTCGTCATCCGCCCCTCGCGCGCGAGCGCCAGCACCGCGTCGTACATGCGGAACTGGTCGGCGCTGGCCAGCGTGTCGGCCTCGAACGATCCCTGCAGGTCGGGCGTGCCCGGCAGGTTGAACGCGCCCATGTCGGCGTTGGTGGTGACGCCGACGCTGGCGGAGTAGGCCATCGCCTCCACCGTGCCGCGCTTGCGATCCTCGAAGGTCTGGACCGCGCGCAGCGCGTTGAGCGCCGCCATCGACGGGGCGTTCGCCGCGATCTGGCCGGTGTCGCTGACGGCAATGCCCTTCGAGGTGAAGAACGCGCGGCCCGGCGTGTTGGTGGCGGCCGGGCCGGTGAAGCCCTGGAACACGAGCACCGGGCGTCCGTCGGCCGCGGCGTCGAGCTCGGCCAGCGTCGGCAGGCGCTTCTCGGCGAACTGCACCGGGTTCCAGCCGCCCATCGAGGTGATGAAGCCGTTGGCGGGCACGCTTCTGCGCGCGGGTGCGGATGATCGCCTGCACGTCGGCGATCGACCGGGCGCTCTCGAGCGGCGTGTGGTAGCCGGGCCGGATGCCGAGCAGCACGATGTGGTTGTGGTTGTCGATCAGGCCTGGCACCACCGTGCGGCCGCCCAGATCGATGACGCGGGTGCACTGGCTGAGGCGCTGGCCGCTTCTGGCGCCCACGGCGGTGAAGCGGCCGTTCTGGATGGTGGCCTCGCGCGCGATCGTCCCGCGGGCGTCCATCGTGACGATCTTGCCGTTGGTCAGGCGGAGGTCGCGGGCCCCGGCGCACGGATCGGCAGCGCTCTGCGCGGCGAGCGACGCCGTGAGGCGGCTGCCGTCGCCGAGCGAGGGGCCTAGAAAGGCGGCCCCGAACGCGGCGGCGCCCAGAGCGGACAGGACGGCGGGGAGTCGGCGAACGCGGATCGGCATCGTCATGGCGGACAGAATTGTACAAGCAGGTAGGCAGGTAGGCAGGTAGGCGAATGAGCAGGTCAAAGACGGTGGAAGCGCTGTGTGAGAATAGCGAGCACGGAGGCGCGATGACACGAACGGCCTGGGCGATGTTCGCGACGATAGCGTGTCTGTCAGGTGCGTCACTCCGCCTGGCCGCCCAAGCGCCGGCGGACGCTCCGAAGCCACCGCTGCCCGACATGCCGGCGGTCGCCGCGGCGCTTGGCGTCACCTGCGACTACTGTCATGCCGGTCGCGGCACGCCGCCGAAGGTCACTGCCAACGGCAAGCCGCGTCTCGACGTGGCCCGCGAGATGATCGCGATGACGCACGCGCTCAATGCCACGGTGCAGTCCGCGGCCGGGAAGACCGCGCGCGAGGCCGCCGCCGTCACCTGCGCCACGTGCCATCGTGGCCTCGCGATACCGCGGCCGCTCACGGACATCCTGCTGCTGACCAGCGTGCGCGACGGCGCCGATGCCGCCGTGGCGCAGTACCGCGAGCTGCGCACCCAGCACTACGGGCGCGGCGCCTACGACTTCGGCGAGAACACCCTGCTGAACGCCGCTCGTCGGCTCGGCACACGCCCGCCCCGATCTGGCGATTCCGCTGGCCGATCTCAACCTGGAGTTCTTCCCGCGATCGGTGAATACGCTCGTCGCGAAGGCCATCGCGCAAAGCGGACGCGACGACGAGGGCGCGGTCGCGACGTTGAAGCAGGCGCTCGAGATCGAACCCGAGAACGGGGAAGTGAAGGGTCGGCTGTATCAGATCGAGGAAATGCTCGCCCGGCGGAAGAAATTCGCGAGCCCGCAGTGACGGAGTAACGCTCGCCTACTGACCGCCACCGCGGCCGCCCGACCCCGCTGGCGGGCCCGCGGGAGCGGCGCCGCGCCCGCGGCCGGTCCGATAACTCGAGAGCGGCGGCAGATAGGAGCCCGTTCCAGCCGGAGGCGCCGGTGCCGCTTCGACCTTGTGGCGCAACGTGCCGATGCCATCGATCGTGGCCGTGATCTCGTCGCCCGCGACGAGCCACACCTGCTCGCCACGCACCGACGTGCCCATGCCGACGCCGCCGGAGGTCCCCGCGCCGATGACGTCGCCCGGCATCAGCGTGACCAGCGACGAGGCGTACTCGATCACTTCGCCGACGGAGTGGATCATGTCGGAGGCATCGGCCTGCTGCCGCTGATCGGCGCCGACGAGCAGCGTCTGCTTCAGCTTTGCCATCGGATCGCCGTAGAACTCCTTCGGGACGATGAAGGGGCCCATCGGCCCGAACGTGTCCTGACCCTTCATGACGAACCAGTCGACCCCGGCGGAAAAGCCGCCGGGCGGGCGGCCGCCGCGGTCCGAGATGTCGAGCATCACGGTGTAGCCGAAGATGTGGTCCTGCGCCCGCGGTGCGGGAACGTAGCGGGCCGGCTTGCCGATGATCGTCGCCAGCTCCACTTCCCAATCGAGCTCGGTCCGGCCGTACGGAATCAGGATCGTCTCGCCGGTTCCGATCACCGACGAGGACGCCTTGAGGAACATGTAGGGGACGCCTCGATTGGCCTTCCGCTCGGCGATCGCCTTCGCGCGCTGCTCGGCCGGGGCGTTCTCGGCGATGTGGCTGTAGAAGTTGACCGCGGTGTTCATGATCATCCGCGGACGCGGAATCGGGGCGAGCGTGCGCACCTGCGTCAGTTCGCGGACGTACGGCGGCCGCGTGCCGGTCAGCGCGTTGCTCTGCACGACCTCGTTCACGATCGCGTAGAGGCGCCCCTTCAGGCCGTTCTCGTAGTCGGCGATCAGCGTCCACCATGTCGGCCGGCATCGGCCGGCGCGGGAACTTCTTCGTGCTCTCCATCGCGGCGTTCGCCGCCGCGAGATCGACGACGAAGCGATCGCGCAGCACGATGCCGACCGATCGGGAGGTGCCGACCAGGAAGGTCCCGAGCTTGAACGGCTCCGTGCTCTGGGCAGCCGTGCCCACCTGCCCGTACGCGACGAGCGGGTACGCCAGAAGGGCGACCAGACTGCAGACGATCGCACGCGCCATGTGTCCTCCGTTCGATGAACCGCCGTGCCGCTACCCTTTTGCGTCAGGAGGCCCGGAATGTCAATCGACTCATGAGTCCAGGCTGACGGTCCCGGTTCGCCCGATCATGGCGCTGGACGTTCTTCCAGTCCCGGCCCTAGACTTTCCGCCGATGCTCCACGAGCCCCGACGCCGGGAGTTTCTGCGGGCGCTGTCCGCGGGCGCCGTCGCGCTTGCCGGCGCGCGGCTGTCCGCCGGCGTCGAGCCGCTCCCTGGCGTGACCCCCCTGGCTGGCGGGGTGTCGCTCGTTCGCGGACCCGGCGGCGGCAACATCGTGGTCGCCGAGGCCGCCGATGCGCTCCTGCTCGTCAACGGCGACCAGCCAGGCACGGGGCAGCCCCTCCTGGACCAGATTCGCGCACGCTTCGGTGGCCGGCCGGTGACGATGCTCGTCAACACCGACTGGCATCCGGCGCACAGCGGGCTGAACGAGCCGTTGCGGAAAGCGGGCGCGACCGTCGTGGCGCACGAATACACGAAACAGTATCTGCAGCGCGCGGGTCTCAAGGCCGGACTGCCGACCAAGACCTTCTACACCACCGAGACGCTGACGTTCGGTGGTCAGACCGTCGAGTGCCAGCACCTCGGACAGGCGCACACCGACGGCGACATCTCCGTGTTCTTCCGCGGCGCCAACGTGCTCGCCGCCGGCGACATGCTGTCGCCCGGGCGGTACCCGATCCCCGACGTCGCGTCCGGCGGGTGGCTGGGCGGCATGGTCACGGCCACCAAGACGCTGCTCGACCTCGTCAACGAGCAGACCCAGGTCGTTCCGGGCACGGGCGCCGTGCAGACGCGCGCGGCGCTCGACGCGCAGCACCGGATGCTCGCCGCCGTGCGCGAGAAGTTCGTGAAGATGATGCGGCAGGGGATGAGCGCCGACGACATGCTGGCCGGCGGCATCACGCAGGAGTTCGACGCGCAGTGGGGTGATCCGAAGGAGTTCATCCACGCCGCGTACAAGGGCATGTGGCTGCACGTGCGGGAACTCGGCGGAATCGTCTAGAGGCGTTCGAGGTGCAGGCAAAGCTGATCGTCGTGGGGCTTTGGGTGTGCGCTGCGGCGTGCGTCGCCGCGATGGCGTCGGTGCGGGCGATGCCCCAGCGGGACGCGGCACCGGCCGCGACGGCGGGAACGGCCGAAGACCGCCGTTCCGGGCGCGCCGTCACGGGCGCTGGTCGACACCTACTGCGTCGGCTGTCACAACGCGCGCGCGAAAGTCGGCGGCCTCGCCCTCGACGCGGTCGACCTGTCGCAACCCGCCGAGCACGCCGAGGTCTGGGAGAAGGCGATTCGCAAGCTGCGCGGCGGGCTGATGCCGCCGCCCGGAGTCGAAGCGTCCGGCCGCCGCGGATGTCGAGGCGTTCGTGACCTCGCTCGAGCGCGCGCTCGATGCGGCCGCCGATGCTCATCCCGATCCGGGCCGCGTGCCGCTGCATCGGCTCAACCGCGCGGAGTACGCCAACGCGATCGAAGATCTGCTCGGCGTGCCGCGTCGACGCCGCGGCGCTGCTCCCGAAGGACGACGAGGCCGACGGCTTCGACAACGTGGCGAGCGTGCTCACCGTCTCGCCGTCGTTCCTCGACCAATACATCTCGGCGGCGCGCGCCGTGACGCTGCGCGCCCTCGGCGCGCCGGCGCCGCGCCCGGGGAGCGCCTCCTATCGGCCGGCCGCGGATCAGAGCGCGCGCGTCGAGGGGCTGCCGCTCGGCACGCGCGGCGGCCTGCTGGCCGATCACGTGTTCCCCGCCGACGGCGACTACACGCTGCACATCGGCGGCCTCGCCATCGCCGGCTACGTGCGCGGCATGGAGTATCGCCACACCCTGATCGTCACCATCGACGGGAAGAAGGTGTTCGAGAACCACCTGGGCGGCGAGGACGACCTCCGGGCCATCGACCAGCAGCAGGCCAGCGCCGTGGCGGCGATCAACGGCCGCTTCCAGAACATCCCGCTGACGGTCACCGCCGGCCCGCACAAAGTCGGCGTGGCGTTCGTGGCCCGGACCTTTGCCGAGTCGGACGATGTGCTGCACGCCTTCCGGCCCGGCGCCGGCGAGGACCGCGTGCCGCGCATCGGCAGCGTCGAGATTCGCGGGCCGTTCACGCCGACCGGCATGAGCGAGACGCCGAGCCGTCGCCGCGTGCTCGTCTGCCAGCCGGCGACCGCGGCGGACGAAACCGCCGTGCGCCACCCGGATCCTGTCGTCGCTGGCGCGCCGTGCCTTCAGGCGGCCCGGTGACCGCGGCGGATCTCGACGCGCCGATGGCCTTCTACCGGCAGGGGCGCGCGGAAGGGGACTTCGAGGCCGGCATCCGCGCGGCGTTGCCGGCCATTCTCGCGAGCCCCAAGTTCCTGTATCGCGCCGAGCGCGCCCCGGCCGGCACCGCGGCCGGCACCGTGCACCGCATCACCGGCCTCGACCTCGCGTCGCGGCTCTCGTTCTTCCTCACGGCCCGGCCTCCGGACGACGAGCTGCTGGCGCTGGCCGAGCAGGGCCGCCTGACCGAGGCGCCGATCGTCGAGGCGCAGACACGGCGGCTGCTCGCCGGCCCGCGGTCGGCATCGCTGGTCACCCAGTTCGCCGCGCAGTGGCTGAAGCTGCGGGCGCTCGACGACATCGATCCCGACGCCGTGCTCTTCCCGAACTTCGACGACGCGCTGCGCGAGGCGTTCGAGCGCGAGATCGAGCTGTTCGTCGGCGCGATCTTCCGCGAGGATCGGAGCGTGCTCGATCTGCTCCGCGCCGACTTCACCTACGTCAACGAACGCCTGGCGCTGCACTACGGCCTCACCGGCGTGCGCGGCGAGCGCTTCCGCCGCGTGACGCTGGCCGACGGCGCGCGCTGGGGCCTGCTGGGCAAGGGCGGTGTGCTGATGGCCACCTCCTACGCCAACCGCACCGCGCCGGTGCTTCGCGGCGCGTGGATTCTCGAGAACATCGTCGGCACGCCGCCGGCGGCGCCGCCGCCCGACGTCGAGGGCTTCCAGGAGAACAAGGACGGGGAGAAGGCGCTGACCGTGCGCGAGATCATGGCGCAGCACCGGCGCAACCCGTCGTGCGCGTCGTGCCACGCGGTCATGGACCCGCTCGGCCTGGCGCTGGAGAACTTCGACGCCATCGGCGAGTGGCGCACCAAGGACCGGCAGGCGCTGGAGGCGATCGACGCGACGGGCCAGCTCGTGGACGGCACGCCGGTGAGCGGTCCCGTGGACCTGCGCGCGTGCGCTGCTGCGGCGGCCCGAGCAGTTCGTGCAGACGCTCACGGAGCGGCTCATGACCTACGCGCTCGGCCGCAGCGTCGAGGCGCACGACATGCCGGCGGTGCGGAAGATCGTCCGCGACGCCGCCCGCGACAACTATCGTTTCTCGGCGCTCGTGCTCGGGATCGTCCGCAGCGCCCCGTTTCAGATGCGAAAGGCCGGGTAGGAACCGAAGCAGCCGCTGCTGGAGACACGCCATGTTCATCACCAAGAAGCACCTCTCCCGTCGCACGTTCCTCCGCGGTGCCGGTGTCGCCGTCGGCCTGCCGCTGCTCGACGCGATGGTGCCGTCGCTGACGGCGCTGGCGCAGACGGCGGCCGCGCCGAAGCCGAGGCTCGGGTTCCTCTACCTGCCGCACGGCGCCATCATGGAGCACTGGACGCCGGCGACCGAGGGCGCCGGCTTCGAGATGACGCCGATCCTCAAGCCGCTCGAGCCGTTCAGGACGCAGCTGACGATCGTCAGCGGGCTCGAGAACAAGCCGGCGATCGCGCCGCCGGTGCATGCCCTCAATCCCGGGACGTGGCTCAGCTGCGTCACGCCGCGCCCGACCCAGGAGCCGCACGGCGGCATCACCGTCGACCAGATCGCCGCGGCGCACATCGGCCAGGACACGCCGCTCCCGTCGCTGGAGATTGCGACCGAAGGCCGTGGCGGCAGCGGCGCCTGCGATCGGAGCTTCGGCTGCAGCTACGGCGCCACGATCTCGTTCCGCACGCCGACCACGCCGCTGCCGATGGAGGCGGATCCGCGCAAGCTGTTCGAGCGGCTGTTCGGCCGGGGCGACACGCCGCAGGAGCGCCAGGCGATCGCGAAGCAGTACTCGAGCATCCTCGACCTGGTGACGCGCGAGGCGGCCGACCTGCAGAAGACGCTCGACGCCGCGGACCGCTCGCGGGTGGGCGACTACCTCGAGAGCGTGCGCGAGATCGAGCGCCGGGTGCAGAAGATGGAGGCGCAGGATCTCTCCAGCCTCGATCTGCCCGACGTGCCGGTGGGCACCACGTTCGACCAGCGCCTGAACCTGATGTTCGACATGGTGGCGCTGGCCTACCAGGCCAACCTGACGCGCGTCTTCAGCTTCATGATGGCGGGCGAGGGCAGCAACGTCACCTACAACCACATCGGCGTGTCGGACGCCTTCCACCCGCTGTCGCATCACCAGAACGACAAGGCGCGGAAGGATCGGCTGGTGCGGATCCAGACCTATCACACGCAGGCGTTCGCCAAGTTCCTGGCCAAGCTGCAGGCGATGCCCGACGGCGACGGGTCGATGCTCGACCACTCGATCATGCTCTACGGCAGCAACATGTGGAACAGCAACGCCCACGACGAGTTCCCGCTGCCGACGCTGCTGGTGGGCCGCGGCAACGGCCGGATCAAGGGCGGCCAGCACCTGAAGTATCCGGACAAGACGCCGCTGGCCAACCTGCTGCTGACCGTCCTCGAGCGCGCCGGCATTCCCGAGAAGACGCTCGGCAACAGCAGCGGCGTGATGTCCGAGGTCTAGGACGTGCGCGCTGCGGGCTTCGCAGCGTTCGCGCTCGTCGCGGTGTCGTCTGGCGATGCGCCCGCTGGCGGCCGAGCGCCCAGGATGCCGACGGGACGACGCCGCTGCACTGGGCCGCGCACCAGAACGATCTCGCGCCGTCCAGCGCCTGATCAAGCAGGGCGCCAACGTCAACGCGAAGAACGACTACGGCGCGACGCCGATGTCCGAGGCGGCGCGTCACCGGCAACGCCGCCCTCCTCGAGGCGCTGCTCAAGGCCGGCGCCGACGCCGAGTCGCCCAACGCCGACGGGCAGACGGCGTTGATGGTCGTCGCGCGGACCGGCAACGTCGAGGCGGCCCGCGTGCTCATCACGCACGGCGCCAACGTCAACGCCGTGGAGAAGTGGCGCGGGCAGACGGCGCTGATGTGGGCCGCCGCGCAGGGGCAGCCGGCCATGGTCCGGGAGCTGATCGCGCGCGGCGCGCACGTCAACGCGCGCTCGACGGTGAACAGCTGGAGCCGGCAGGTGACGGCGGAGCCGCGGGCGATCTACCGTCCCGCCGGCGGGCTGACGCCGCTGCTCTTCGCGGCTCGCGAAGGCTGCGTCGCCTGCGCGGCGGCGCTCGTCGACGGTGGCGCCGATCTCGAGCCTGGCCGATCCCGAAGGCATCAGCCCGCTGCTGATGGCCGTGATCAACACGCGGCTGGGACCTGGCGATGCTGCTCCTCGACAAGGGCGCCGAGCCGAACACCTGGGACTACTGGGGCCGCTCGGCGCTCTACGCCGCGGTCGATCTCAACACCATCCCGCGCGGCGGCCGTCCCGATCGGCCGTCGCTCGACGAGACCACGCCGCTCGAGGTGATCGCGCGGCTGCTCGCGGCCGGCGCCAACGCGAACGCGCGGCTCAAGCTGCCGCCGCCGTTCCGCAACGTCGGCAACGACCGCGGCCTCGACGGGCTGCTGACCACCGGCACCACGCCGCTGCTGCGCGCCGCCAAGGCGCTCGACGCCCCGGCCATCCGGCTGCTGCTGCGGCACGGCGCCGATATCTCACTGACGAACAGCCGCGGCATCACGCCGGTGATGGCGGCGGCCGGCATGGGCTCGGTCGATGCCGATACGCGCGGCTTCTACCTCAGCGAGGACACCCAGAAGCGGGCGATCGACTCGCTGACGCTGCTGCTCGAGGCGGGCGGCGACGTCAACGCCAAAGACCCGCGCGGCCTGACGCCGCTGCACGAGGCGGCGCGGTGGGGCTGGAACGACGTCGTCCGGTTCCTCGTCGCGAAGGGCGCCGACCTGAACGCCAAGGACGGTCGCGGCCTGACGCCGGTCGACTCCGCGCTGGGGCGCGCCGGCGGCAACAGCCGCGGCGGTGCGCGCATCGACGTCCACGACGACACCGCGGCGCTGCTGAAACAGCTCGCCAGCCGTTAGCGGCACCACCCGCGCCGTCATCGGCGGACACGCCGCGGCTACTTGCCGCCTCGCGCCTCCTCGGCGCGCGCGGCGCTCAGGATGTTGCGCATCGCGTAGTTCCCCTCATGGCAGGCGTACTCGAACAGCGGCTGCTCGGGGTCCGCGGTCAGTGTCATGCCGAACGTCCACGGCTTCGTCCACGTGTCGGGGTCGTTCAGCGTCACCGACCACTCGATCTTGTTCGCGGCCACCGGCCGATACCGCTCCACCATCGTCAGCTTCGGCGACCCGTTCTGGTAGATGGTGCGCGGATCGAAGTTGGTGGTCTCCACGACGAGCGTGGTGCCCTCCCAGCGGCCGCGCGCCTCGCCCATGTGCGAGCGGATGCCGGTGCGCGGGCTGTCGTCGAGCCGGATCACCCGCGTCTCGTGGATCATCTCGTAGCGGATGGCCACCAGCCCAGGCGCCTGGGTGATGTCGTAGGCGTTGCCGTAGATCGCCGGCATCATCGACCCGGGAAAGCTGCGCGTGATGCAGCGATCGTAGAAGCTGCGATCCAGCCACGAGTCGGCGCGGCCTTCGCCAAAGCCGCGGCCGCGGCCACCCGCGCGGCCACCCAGGCGCTGCTGTGCCTGCGCCGTCAGCGGAGGAATGCGACCGTCGGGCGGATCGGTCACCATCCAGGCGCGGCTGTTCTTCGCGCCGTAGTGCTCGTACCAGTGCGTCGGGCCGGCGCCGGTCTCACGGCCGCCGATGGCAGCCGCGCCGGCACTGGCCGCCTCGTTGCGCGCCTTCACGAGCTCGGCCAGCTCGGAGTCGTCCACCTCGTCAATCGACTTTCCCGTGAGCGCATCCGGCCGCTGCAGCGGCATTCCGTTCTCGTTGACGTTCGTCCAGCCGCCCTGGATGTCGGGGTCGCCCCACGGCGTCCGCGGCGGAACGTAGGGCCGGGCCGGCGCCGACGGGGCGGCGGTACGTGGCGCCGCCTGCTGCCAGGCGTCCGGCGCGGTCGTCGTGACGAAGAAGATCGCGGCCCCAATGAGACCTGCGGCAAGCCACTGCTTCATGACGCCCCTCCTGAATCCACCGGTAAGGATAGCGTTTCGTCCGTGTCCCCGCGATCAGATCCGTCCATTCCCCGCGGCCTGGTAGAAGCCGTGTCCTGAGGCGGGTCTGAAGACCCGCGGCCACGTACGTAAAAACGGCCGGCGAGGTGCCCTCGCCGGCCGTCGTTGTTTCAAGCCCCGAAGCCCGAAGCCGGGAGCCGGAAGCCGCAAGATTCCGTCGTGCGCGCGGAGCGCGCTATACGGGGATCTTTGCCTTGTTCGCCGCCACCCACTGATCGAAGTTCATGAGCGCCGGGTTGAGCTGGCGCGCCACGTCGATGTTGCGGTTGGCGTTGAACGGCCCCTCGAAGTCCCGGTACACCTGGAACATGTTGCCCATCTCGTCCGCGCCGGGGAAGCCGAAGCTGCGATAGACGTTGGCGTCCACCGCGTTGTACTTCACCGGCCCGATGCCGAGGTGCTTGGTGAGCTTCTGGCCCATCTCCTCGACCGAGATGAACTCGCCGGCGATGCCGACGGTCTTGCCGACGTACTGGTTGCCGGCCTTGAAGATGCCGTACGCCGTCTTGCCGATGTCCTCGACGGCGATGCCGGCCATCTTCGCGGTGCCGAGCGGGAACGTCCACTCGTACTGCCCGGCGTCGTTCTTCTTCGGCGCCAGCCCGAACATGTAGAGGTTGTCCCAGTAGAACGACGAGCGCAGGAACGTGGTGGGCAGCCCCGCGAAGAACGCGTCGGCTTCGGCCTTGGCGTCGAAGTGCGGCACGCGGTACTTGTCCTGCAGCATCGGCATGCGCGTGTCGCCGGCCGGCATCCACTGGCGCGTGTCTTCGAGCGTCGACCAGATCACGTGCTGCACGCCGGCGGCCTTGGCGGCCTCGGCCACGTTCTTCGCCTGGTCCTTTTCCTTCTGGCCCGAGAAGTGCTCCCAGAAGTTGGTCACGGCGAACACACCGTGAGCGCCGGCGAAGGCCTTCTTCAGGCTCTCGACGTCGTCCAGGTCGGCGGCCACGACCTCGGCCCCTGCCGCCGCCAGCGCCTTCGCCTTGTCCTTGCTCGGGTCGCGGGTCACCGCGCGGCACGAGTAGCCGCCCGACGCGTCCGCCAGGATCGCGCGGCAGAGCCCGCCGCCCTGTGCGCCGGTCGAGCCCAGTACTGCAATCACTTTTGCCATTTCAAGTCCTCGCTAGCTAGCCCGCAACTTCCTTGCGGACGATGTTGGCACCCTCGACGAGCGCGTTGAGCTTCATCTTCGCCACCATGCGGGCCAGCGGCTTCATGCCGCAGTCGCTGCTGAGCGTCACCTTGTCGGCCGGGACGTGCTTGATGGCTCGCCGGATGCGGTCGGCGATCTTGGCCGGGGTCTCGATGGCGTTGGTGCGGATGTCGAGCACGCCGAGCTGGATGCCCTGGTTGGCCGGCAGGTTCTTCAGGAAGTCCACGCCGGCCATGTCGCGGTTGGCGTAGTCGAGCACGAACTCGTCGATGCCCGGCGGTGCCGAAGAAGTACGGCAGCACCGTCTGATAGCCCTCGGGGTAGTTGGCGCTGAGGATGTCGTTGCCCCACGCGTTGCCGAAGCAGAAGTGCCAGCCGATCTTCGCGTCCACGCCGTCGCAGCACATCTCGACGCTCTCGCGGATCCACTTGTAGTCGTTCTTGTCGTTCGGTGAAGAGCGGCAGCCACGCGCCGAGATCCTCGAACTGCAGGTAGGTGGCGCCGGCGGCGACGAGCGCCTTCATCTCCGCGTTGAAGATGGGGCAGAGCGCCATGGTCAGGTCCTTGGCGTTCTTGTAGTGCTTGAAGTGCGCGTGCCACGCCAGGTTGGCCGGGCCGGCGCCCACCGACACCTTCACGGGCACGTTGGCGTGCTTCGCCGCGATCTTGTAGAGGTCGGCGAGCGCGGATGGGGCCGTGAGTGACCGGGCCGCTGTTCATGACGCCGCCCCAGTCGTCCATGATCTCGTTGCCGGCGTTGCGATCCCGAACGCCGATTGTGCTCGGGTGCTGCTCACGCGCCGGCTCGAAGCCGCCGATGCGCTCGTACATGTACCAGCAGAACGAGCCGATGACGCCGACGTAGTCGTCGTACCACATGTTGCCGTCGGTCACGATGTCGAGGCCCGCTGCCTCCTGCTCGGCAATGACCGTCGCCACGGCGTCGGTGTACGCCTCTTCGTGCTGACACTTCCTTGAACGCGACCCTGATGTCCCGGCCAAGCAGCTGGTGCTTGAACCAGCTGCGGCCGCGGATAAGACCCGACCATGGTCGTCGGGAGGAGCTTGTCTACGACCTTCTTGTTGCCATGTAGTCCTCTGCAGTTAGGCGTGTCGATGTCGGCGGCGGATGCCCGTGCGTCATCCGACGCCCAGACAGAAGAGGCCGGGTCAGCAGCGTGCGACCCGGCTACCGCAGCCGCCAATTATTCCTTACCTGAGTCCACGCGATCCACTCGAACGGGTGGTCGAGGGCGGGATGTTATAGTCTTTGGCGCTCCGAGCCGGTGCTCGGGGCCAGCGTCCATATCCAGGAGGTGAAGCCCATGGGCTTCTTCAAACGTCGCGCGACCCTGCTGTCGATGTTCGTGCCAGTAGCGGTCGCGCTCGCGGGCTGCAGCCAGCCGGCCTCGACGCCGGCGCCGGCCGCGCCTGCTGCGCCGCCGTGTCGCCCGGTGGAAAAGGGCAGACTGCTGGTCGCCGGCGGCGGCTGTCACGACTGCCACACGCCCAAGAAGATCGGGCCGAACGGCCCGGAAGCCGATCTCGACAAGACGCTCTCGGGCCATCCGGAGAGCGCGGGCGTCACCCCGCATTTCAAGGACGCGAAGGGCAGCCCGTACTCGACCCATACCAACGACCACCTGACGGCGTGGAGCGGCGCGTGGGGCGTGTCGTTTGCCGCCAACCTCACGCCCGACGAGACGACCGGCATCGGGCTCTGGAGCGAAGAGCAGTTCGTCAACGCCATCAAGAACGGCAAGCACATGGGCGCCGGCCGGCCGATCCTGCCGCCGATGCCGTGGTTCTGGTACAACAAGCTGCCGGACGAGGATCTGAAGGCACTCTACGCCTACCTCAAGTCGCTCCCCCCGATCACGAACAAGGTGCCGGGCCCCGACCGATCCGGCCGGCAAACCGATCTCGTAGCGCGCTTCGCGCGCTCAGGCTCAAGGCTCACGGCTCAAGGCTCACGCGCGTGGGCCAAACAGGCTTGAGCCCTGAGCCCTAGCCTCTCGCGGCCATTCCTCAGCGGCCGCTCAATCAGCTCCGTCGATAACCCTTATTCGGACCGCCGCCGTCTTGTGGGCCGCGTCCCCGGTGTCACAATGCGCCTCCACCGCGGGGAGACGCATCCGGATGCACTATTTCGGCACCTTCGACGACAGCGCGCTCGCGGCGCCACGACGTGTACGCGGGCCGCGGCGAGGGCTACCGGCAGGCGCCGCTCATCGGCCGGCCCACCGGCTCGGTCCACACCGGGCTGAGCGTCGCGCAGCTCGACCCCGGCGGCGTGCTCCCGCCGCACGTGCACTCGTTCGAAGAGGGCTTCTACGTCCTCGAGGGCGAGGCCATCCTCGCCGTCGGCGACGCGGCGGTGCACCTGCGGGCCGGCGACTACGGCGCGCTGAAGGTCGGCACGCCGCACGGCTGGCGTGCAGCCGGTAGCCGGCCGCGTGCGCTGGCTCCAGATGCAGGCGCCGCAGCCCAAGCCGGCGGGCGCCGAGCGCGACACGTTCTTCGCCAAGGACGCCCGCGTGCCCGCCACGGCGCCGCCGCTCGGCGGCGCCGCCCCGGCCGGCGCCATTCTCGGTCATTTCGACGCCGCCGACGTCCCGCCCGTGCACGAGCGGCAGAACGTGCTCAAGGGACTGGAAGGCGTGTTCCTCAAGTGGCTCGTCGACGAGAACGTCGGCGCGGCGCATCACCGCCTGCTGTTCATCGAGTACCAGCCGGGCGTGGGCATCGGGCTGCACGACCACACGTTCGAAGAGGGGTATTTCATTCTCAGCGGCGAGGTCGAGGCCACGATGGACGGCAAGGTCTACCGGGCCGGACCCGGCAACGTGCTGTGGACGGGCGTGGGCTGTGTCCACGCCTTCCGCAACGTCAGCGCGGCGCCGGTGCGGTGGCTCGAAACGTTTGCTCCGCAGCCGCCGAAGGAGAACGCATTCCGCTTCATGGCGGAATGGGAAACCAGGGCGCGGGAGCTGGAGGGGTAGGGGCATGACGACAGCGACGACACAGGCATCGAGCCGCACCCGTCCGTACACGGGCGCGGAGTACCTCGGAAAGCCTTCGCGACGGGCGCGAGATCTGGATCTACGGCGAAAAGGTCAAGGACGTCACCACGCACCCCGCCTTCCGCAACACGGCCCGCATGCTGGCGCGGCTCTACGACGCGCTGCACGACCCGGCGAAGAAGGACGTGCTGACCACGCCGACCGACACCGGCACCGGCGGCTTCACGCACCGCTTCTACAAAGCGACGAGAAACGCCGAGGAGCTCGTCGCCGCGCGCGACGCGATTGCCGAGTGGGCGCGCATCACCTACGGGTGGATTGGCCGCAGCCCGGACTACAAGGCCGCCTTCCTCGCCACGCTCGGCGCCAACGCCGACTACTACAAGCCCTACGACGAGAACGCGCGGCGCTGGTACAAGAAGGTCAACGACGAGGTGTCGTTCGTCAACCACGCCATCGTCAACCCGCCGGTCGATCGCGACAAGCCGCTCGACGAGGTCAAGGACGTGTACATGCACGTCGTCGACGAGAACGACAAGGGCCTCATCGTCAGCGGGGCCAAGGTCGTGGCCACCACGTCGAGTCTCACGCACTACAACTTCATCGCCAACAACGGCGCGCTGCCGATCAAGACCAAGCCGTTCGCGTTCGTCTGCATGGTGCCGACCGGCGCGCCGGGCGTGAAGCTGCTGTGCCGGCCGTCCTACGAGATGATGTCGGCGGTGATGGGCACGCCGTTCGACTACCCGCTGTCGAGCCGCATGGACGAGAACGACTCGATCCTGATCTTCGACAAGGTGTTCGTGCCCTACGAGGACGTGTTCGCCTACGGCGACATCGAGAAGGTCAACAACTTCTTCCCGCGCTCGGGCTTCCTGCCGCGCTTCATGTTCCAGGGCTGCACCCGCCTGGCGGTGAAGCTCGACTTCCTCGCCGGCCTGCTGCTCAAGGCCGTCGAGGCCACCGGCGCCAAGGATTTCCGCGGCGTGCAGGCGAACGTTGGCGAAGTGATCGCGTGGCGCAACTGCTTCTGGGGCCTCACCGACGCGATGGCCCGGACGACGACGCCGTGGACGCCGGGCTACGTGCTGCCGAACCTCGAGTACGGGCTCGCCTACCGCGTGATGGCGAGCATCGCCTACCCGAAGATCAAGGAGATCATCGAGAACTCGCTGGCCAGCGCCCTGATCTACCTGCCGTCGAGCGCGCTCGATTTCAAGAACCCCGAGCTGCGGCCCTTTCTCGACCAGTTCGTGCGCGGCTCGAACGGCTACAGCGCCGTGGACCGCGTGAAGCTGATGAAGCTGATGTGGGATGCCATCGGCACCGAGTTCGGCGGAAGGCACGAGCTCTACGAGCGCAACTACTTCGGCAACCACGAGAGCATCCGCTTCGAGACGCTGCTCGTGGCCGACGTCACCGGCGCCTCGGCACGCATGAAGGGCTTTGCCGAGCAGTGCATGGCGGAGTACAACCTCGATGGATGGACCGCGCCCGATATGGTGAAGTCGGACGACGTCAACCACCTGATGCAGAGGCTGCAGGGTCGTTGATCGACACCCGCGGGTTCCGTCAGACGGTCGGGCAGTTCGCGACCGGTGTGACGGTGATTGCGACCGAGATCGAGGGCACGGTGCACGCGCTCACCGCCAACTCGTTCACGTCGCTGTCGCTCGACCCGCCGCTGGTGCTCTTCTGCGTCGGCAAGAACACCCGCACCGGGCAGCTCATTCAGGTGGGCGCCCGGTTCTGCGTCAGCATCCTGCACGAGGGCCAGCGCGACCTGTCCACCTACTTCGGCGGGGCGTGGAAGGACGCCGAGCCGCCGCCCTTTGTCTTCGTCACCTGGCATCAGAGCCCGCGTCTCGACGGCAGCGCCGCCGCGCTCAGCTGCCTGGTGGAGGCGATCCACGAAGGCGGCGACCACTGGATCGTGGTCGGGCGGGTCGCGGCGTTCCAGCGCCGCGAGGACGGCGTGTCCCCGCTCGTGTTCCACAGCCGGGCGCTACGTGGGGCTGGCGGAAGAAGCGAAACAGTCTTGAAAGTCTCTGGCCTTGCCTTAGCCTTTGGCCTTTAGCCTTTGGCCTTTAGCCTTTGGCAGGCAAAAGCTTTACCTAGAGGCCAGAGGCCAGAGGCTGGAGGCTTCCGCTATCCTGTATCCCATGCCTTCCCGACGCTCGTTCCTCGCCACCGCCGGACTCGGAGGACTGACGCCGCTCGCCTTCGCCGCCCAGGCCTCGGCGGCCGAGTGGACGGCCGCCGAGAAGGCCAACGTGCAGCTCGTCGCCGACTTCTGCGCCTCGTGGTCCACCCGCGACCTGGCGCAGGTGTTCCCGCGTTTTGCCGGCACCGGCGTCTACCGCATGAGCGAAACCACGCCGCCGGTGACCGGCCACGCCGGCATCACCGAGCGCCTCGGGTCGTGGATGCAGTCGTCGGACCGCATCGTGTTCGAGATCCTCGACACCTTCGCCAAGGGTCCGATGGTCATCAACCACCGCATCGACCGGTTCGAGTCGAAGACGCGGCCGCTCACCTGGGAAGGCGTGGGCGTCTTCTTCGTCAAGGACGGCAAGATCCAGGAGTGGTCCGACTACACGATTCGCGTGGTGCGGCCGGGCCAGTAGAGTTTCAGGTCAGGTAAGTCTGGTGGGTCAGGTGGGCCGGGTGGGGAAGAACTCTTGCCAAGCGAGCTCTTCCACAAGCGTTTTCCCTACCAGCCCTACCTGACCTACCCGACCCACCTGACCAGAAGTATTCTCTCCTCATGCTCGAAGGCGTCGAACGGCTGATCGACCTCACCGGATTCTGCGCGTCGCTCGACGCCGCGCCCAAACGCGACACGCTGCTCGCGGCCATTCGCGCCGGCGATACCGCGACGCTGGCGGCGGCGGGCGGCCATTTCGCCGGCACGGCGCGCGAGGGGCAGACGGTGCGGCTCGCCCGCACCATCGGCGTGCCGCTGCGCTACTTCGTGGCGAAGATGTACCACGGGCCGTTCCTGGTGGTCGCCGACCGCATGGACACCATCTTCGAGTGGTGCCAGCGCCAGCGCATCGGCTGGCAGTTCGAGCCGTCGTATACCCGCATGATCCCGGCGCACTATCTCGTGGAGCTGGATCAGGTGGGGTGCCCGGATCCGATGCCCCGCTACCGGCGGTTCTTCGAGCCGGCGGTCGCGCAAGGGCCCGCCGACGTGGACGAGACGGGCGCTGCCTATGTGCAGGCGGCGTACGGCGCGCTGCGGTCGTGGCTGGCCGCGGTACCGCCGGGCGAGCCGATCGCGGTGGCGTTTTCGGGAGGTGTGGACAGCACGTCGGTATGGCTGCTGGCCCGTCATGCCGCGGCATCACTCGGCCGCAATCCCGACGACGTCCGCGCGTTCACGCTCGATTTCGGCGGCGGCGCCGATGCGGCGCAGGCCGAAGACGTGGCACGCACGTTGGGCCTCGAGGCGTCGTGGGAACGCGTTGACGTACCCGAGGCCCAGTACGATCTGCTCGAGGCGATCCGCACGATCGAGGACTACCATCCGCTCGACGTCGAGTGCGCGGCCGCCGCCCTCTGCCTGCTGCGCGCCATCCGTGAGCGCTACCCCTCGCTGCGCTACCTCGTGGACGGCGACGGCAGCGACGAGAACATGAAGGCCTACCCGCTCGAGGACTCCGACCTGACCCTGTCGAGCCTGCTGCGCAACCCGCTCCTCTATCAGGAGGGCTGGGGCATCGACGCGATCAAGCACAGCCTCGTCTATTCGGGCGGCCTGTCGCGCGGCTACGTCCGCACCTACGCGCCGGCGGCGCGCTACGGCTTCACCGCATTCTCGCCCTACGCGGAGCGCGCGGCGATCGCCACGGCTGTGGCGCGTGCCGTTCGAGACCGTGCTCGGCGGCGATCCCGCGCGGCTCGAGACCCTGAAGCAGGATGTCGTCCGCGCCGGCGTGCGCGCCGTGACCGGCGTCGACATGCCGGTGCGCGCCAAGCGCCGGTTCCAGGACGGGGCGCAGGCGGCCCCCCGGCCGCGCGTCACCAAGGCCTGGTGCCAGCGCCGCTTCAACGCCCTGTGGCAGGAGCGCCTGCGCGAGGCCGACGAGGACGCCAACACCCGGCGCTCCGGCAACGAGATGACCGTGCCGGTGAGCGCCGCCCGCCCGGAGGGCGGGCAATCAGACACTGCCTGGGCGAGGCAGAGCCTGCCGGGGTGATCCGAGGCGAAGCCTCGCCCCCATTGATCTATCCCGACACCGCGGCGGCGCGCGACCGGTTCGTCCTCGACCTCCGCGGCCCCAAGACCGCGCTCGATCCGCAGCGTGCCTATGCGGCGGTGTGGGAGGAGGAGCGCGACGACACGGGCGCCCTGGCGCCGACCGCCGTCGTGTTCCTCACCAATCGCGAATGCCCATTCCGGTGCGTGATGTGCGACCTGTGGGTCAACACGCTCGACGGAGCCGTCCCCCGCGGCGCCATCGCCCGCCAGATCCGTGAAGCGCTGGCGAGTCTCCCGCCGGCGCGGCAGATCAAGCTGTACAACGCCGGCAGCTTCTTCGACCCGCAGGCGATTCCCGTCGACGATTTCGAGGAGATTGCGGCAGCGGTATCCGGGTTCGACCGGGTGATCGTCGAGGCCCATCCGGCATTTCTTCGCGGCCGTCACGGCGATGCGTGCCTGCGATTTCGCGACCTGCTGCGCGGACAGCTCGAGGTGGCGGTGGGGCTCGAGACCGTGCACCGCGAGGCCCTCGCCGCGTTGCACAAGCGGATGACCGTCGAGGATGCCGCCGAGGCGGCGGCGTTCCTGTCGCGTCACGGCATCGCGCTCCGGATGTTCGTCCTGCTCGACCCGCCCTTCGTGCCGCACCACGACGCCGCCGACTGGGCGCTCAACTCGGTCCGCACCGCGGGTGGCATGGGCGCCGCGGTCTGTGCCGTGATTCCCACTCGCGGTGGCAACGGGGCCATCGATGCGCTGCCGGTGGAGTCGCGACCGCGGCTCGGCCTGCGCGATCTCGAATGGGTGGTGCAGGAGGCGCTCGGCGACGGCCGCCGCATGCGCGTGTTCGCCGATCTCTGGGACATCGAGCGGCTGTTCGATTGCAACTGCTCGCGGGACCGCGCCGCGCGGCTGCTGCGGATGAACCGGGAGCAGCGGGCGCCGGCGCCCGTGGCGTGTGCCTGTGCCGGACGTTGATCTGGCCATCGTCGGCTCGGGCTTCGGCGGCTCGATCCTGGCGATGATTGCCCGCCGCCTCGGGCTGCGCGTGGCCCTGCTGGAACGCGGCCGCCACCCGCGGTTCGCCATCGGCGAGTCGTCGTCGCCGCTCGCGGGCATCCTGCTCGAGCAGCTGGCCGACCGCTACGATCTGCCGCGTCTGAAGCCGCTGGCGGCATTCGGCGCCTGGCAACGGGCGTATCCCGATGTGGTGTGTGGTCTCAAGCGCGGCTTCACCTATTTCAAGCACGACGCCGGCCGGCGGTTCGCGGCCGCGCCCGATCGCTCGAACCACCTGCTCGTGGCGGCAAGCCCGCACGATGCGATCTCCGATACGCACTGGCTGCGCGCCGACGTCGACGCGTTCCTGATGCGCGAAGCGGCGGCGCTGGGCGCCGAGTACGCCGACGAAGTGCAGCTCGAGTCGCTCGAGTGGGACAGCGGCGGCGCGGCGGTGCTTCGGGGCCACCGGCGTGGCGCGGCGCTCTGCGTGACGGCGCGAGGGGTCGTCGACGCGACCGGGCCGCGCGGGTTCCTGAGCCGTGCCCTCGGCATCGGCTCGCAGTCGTTTCCCGGCTATCCGGGCACGCAGGCGCTGTTCTCGCACTTCACCGGCGTGGCCCGCTGCGACGAGATGGCCGACTATGCCGGCGCGGGCGCGCGCGGAGAGGGGCCGCCGTATCCGGTGGACGACGCCGCGCTGCACCACGTGTTCGACGGCGGGTGGATGTGGGTGCTGCGATTCGGCAACGGCGTCACCAGCGCGGGCGTGGCCGTCGAGGACGCGCTGGCCGAAGACCTGCGGCTGGCCGACGGCGAGGCCGCCTGGCAACGGCTGCTCGATCGCTTTCCGACCGTGCGGGATCAGTTCGCCGGCGCCGCACCCGTCAGGCAGTTCGACTGGATGCCGCGGCTCAGTTATCGCGCGTCCGCGGCCGCCGGGCCGCGCTGGGCGCTCCTGCCGTCGGCGGCGGCGTTCGTCGATCCGCTGTTCTCGACCGGATTCCCGTTGACGCTGCTCGGCATCGAGCGCCTGGCGGGGCTGCTCGAGTCCGGCACCTTCTTCGGCGCGCCGCGCGACGGGGACGAGCCGCGCCGGCCGGTCGGCGCCGTGTCCTCGCTGCAGGCCTACAGCGACGCTGACGCTCGCCGAAGCGGATCACACGGCCGCGTTCGTCGCGGGCTGCTACGCCGGCTTTCCGCGCTTCGACGACTTCGTGCAGTACTCGATGTTCTATTTCGCCGCCGCGAGCTACGCCGAGCTGGCGAGGCGGGTCGCACCCGAGCGGGCGGCCGTCGGCTTCCTGCGGGCCGGCGATCCTGCGTTCGCTCCGGCGCTGCGCACGCTCTCGCCCGCCGGCGGCGCCGCCCGGCGCGCAGACCTCGGCGCGCGCGTGCGTGACGCCGTTGCGCCGGTGAACATCGCGGGGCTGTGCGAGCCGGGCAAGAAGAACTGGTACGCCGCCGATGCCGCCGATGCGATCGCCGGCGCGGCGAAACTCGGTGTCGCGCCAGAGAACGTGGCTGCCGCGCTGGCGGCGCTCGGGCTTTGAAGAGCTCCTGTGAGCGTGCAAGCAACGCGAGCGGCGTGAGCCGCTCGCGTTCCATGCCCTGAGCCGTGAGCCGACGCGGAAGCGCGGGCTACTTCCGCGTCATCTCGTAGACCGTCCTGCGCCGCCGCCGATTGCGGCGCCGATGAGCGCGCCCTTCTTGCCGCCGATGAGCGCGCCGATGCCGGCGCCCGCGCCGCTCGACCCGCCGATCACGAGCGCGCGCTTCTGCCACGACCGCGTCGGACGCTGCGCGACGGCTTCGTCATCGCTGACGTTGACCGGCGCCGCCACGCGACGCACGACTGCCGGGCGAGCCGCGTCGTGCACGCGGGGGCCGGCTGATAGCGCGGCCCAGCGAGGTCGGCCACACATTCGACCGCGGTGACCGTGCGACCGCCCACTGCTGACGTGTTGACGACCGCGTGCTGACCGGGCTCGCACCGGACCAGCGTCTGCCCCGTCGCGTCAGTCGCCGTGAACGGAGACGCGGCCTGCGTACCACAGGCTGCCGCGCCCACTGCTGCCGTGAGTGAGCCGAGAAGAATCCATGCACGCATCGTCTGCCTCCATCGCGCCTGCGGGGTGAACCGCGGTCGCTGCCGGAAGGAACATCAACTGGCGTGCCAGCGGTTCGCCGCTCGAGGCGGCCGAATTCATTGAGGAAAATCGCGAGCGGTCTGGCCAGATCGGAAACCCAGCCGTGTCCTATGGGGATGTCAGCGGTAGCCCTAAGCCCTGAGCCTGGCGCCTTCCACCAGGACGCGGGCGCGTTCGCGGACGAGCGCCATCATGCTCGACGCAGCAGGTGTGAGGTAGCGGCCCGGCAGTGTGATCAGGCCGAACGAGAGCACCAGCGCCGGCTCGCTCAGCGCCATCGCGTCGAACTCCTTCCACGGTTTCGGCGGCAGCACGCCCTCGGGCACCACCGCGATGCCGACCCCCGCGCGCACGTGCCCCAGGATGCTCATGAGGCGCTCGACCGTGACGCCGTAGCGCAGCGAGATGCCGCCGTTCGACGCGGCGCCGTCCACGAGCCGCCGGAGCATGGTGTCCACCGGCCCCGAGATCAGCGTCTCTTCGCGCAGATCCTCCAGGCGCACCTTGGTGCGCTTCTTGACCGCAAACGGATGCGTGGTGGGGAACACCGCGTAGAGCGGCTCGCGCAGCAGCAGCTCGCTCGACAGCGTGTCCGGCAGCGAATCGATCGGGCCGATGCCGAAATCGGCGAGCCCGCTGCGCACGTCCTCGATGATTTCGGTTTGACGCCCCTCGCGAATCCGGACCTCGATCGACGGGCGGGTTTCGCGGAACTTGCGCACGAGCTGGGGCAGCTCGTTGCCGGCAAACGCCGAGTGCGTCGAGATCGTCACGCGGCCGCGCTGCTCCTTCGGCACCTCGCTCAGCCCGCGTGCGGTGATCTCCAGATCGCCGAGGATGCGCTCGGCCGCCGTGACGAGCTCGCGACCCGCGGCCGTGATCTCCACGCGCCGCGTGTTGCGGAAGAAGAGCGTCACCCCCAGCACGCGCTCGAGCCGCTTGACCGTGCGGGTGAGGGCCGGCTGAGACGTCTTCAAGTACGCGGCGGCGGCCACGAAACTCCCGTATTCCGAGAGGGCGATCACCGTCAGGAGTTCGCGGGCGCGGATGTCGGGAATGTCGAATGGACGCATATCTCAGTTATGTCGCGCGCGGAATTGTAACAGGTATCCAACAACGAATTGGTATTTCTGGAGGGGTTGAAAACCACTCGTTTCTAGAGGGATGATGCGGTGCTTCGCGGCCGGCTCCCGCCTCGAAACGGGGGCGCAGTGTACCGCCAGGTTGCGGCCCACAGTGGGGGAACACACACAAATGACAAGAATTTGCGCACTTCCAGCCGTTCTCGGGCTGGCGGCGCTGGCGTGGGCCGCTCCGGCTCATGCGCAGGCCGACATGGACGGCACGTGGCAGCCGCGCTACCACGAGGATCAGCCGGAACGCATCCCCGGTCCCGAGCTTCGCGACTACCTCGGCCTGCCCATCAACGACGCCGCGCGGCAGTTTGCCGACAGCTGGGACCCCGGCCGGATCACCCTCCCCGAGGAGCAGTGCCGGGTCCACGTGTCGCCCTATATCTACCGCGGGCCCACCAATCTGCGGATCTGGGAAGACAAGCACCCCAAGACCCAGGACGTCCAGGCCATCAGGCACTACCACTCGACCTTCGAGCAGACCCGGACCATCTACATGGACGGCCGGCCGCATCCGGGACCGAACGCCGCGCACACCTGGATGGGCTTCTCGACCGGGCGCTGGGACGGCGACATGCTCATCATCGAGACCACCCACCTCAAGCAGGGCTGGGTGCGGCGGAACGGCCTGCCGATGAGCGACCGGGCCAAGATGACCGAATACTGGGTGCGCAACGGCGATCTGCTGACGCAGATCGTCTTCCTCTTCGACCCGGTCTACCTCACCGAGCCGCTGGTCAAGAGCCAGGAGTTCGTGCGCAGTCCCGCGTGAGCTGCCGGCGCAAACATGGCTGTGGGTCTGCGACCCGGTGGTCGAGATTGCCACTCGCGAGGAGGGCGTCGTGCCGGCGTACCTGCCCGGCGAGCACCCGTTCGCCGACGAGTTCGCGCGGCGCTGGGGCATCCCCGAAGTCGCGGTGCTCGGCGGCGCCGCCACGCAGTATCCGGAGTTCCAGGAGGTCGTGAAACAGGCGCCGAAGCCGGCGCCCCTGCCGCCGCCCTCACGCGGGGCCGCCAGGGTCACCGGGCCTGGCCACAGCAGCAGGGCCGTTAGGATGCGCATGCACACACGTCTCAACTCCCGCGCGTGGCGCGGCGTAATGGTCGCGGCCGCGGTCGCGACGGGCGCCGCCCTCGCCGTGGCGGGCCGCGCCGTCGCCCAGCAGCAGAACTTCGACAACGTCCAGATCGACACCGTCAAGGTGCGCGACAACGTCTACATGCTGGTCGGGGCCGGCGGCAACACCACCGTGATGATCGGCGAGGAAGGCATCCTCGTCGTCGACACGCAGTTCGCGCCGCTCAGCACCAAGATCCTCGCCGCCATCCGCGCGCTCAGCCAGGCGCCGATCCGCTACGTGGTGAACACCCACATGCACGGCGACCACATCGGCGGCAACGAGGCGATCGCCAAGGCGGGCCGCACCCGCGCCGGCGGCAACGTCGTCGGCGACCTGGGCGCCGCGGCGACCAGCCAGGCGAACGTCATCGCGCACGAGAACGTGCTCTACGCGGCTCAGCGCGCAGCCGGCAGCGGGGCAGCAGCAGGTGGCGTTCGCCCTGTGGCCGACCGAAACCTTCATCGGCCGCAAGCGCGAGTTCCTGTTCAACAACGAGGCGGTGCAGATCATCCACCAGCCCAAGGCGCACACCGACGGCGACAGCGTCGTGTTCCTGCGCAAGAGTGACGTGGTCTCCACCGGCGACCTCTTCACCACGGTGATGTACCCGTTCATCGACGTCGCCAACGGCGGGACGATCACCGGCGAGATCGACGCCCTGAACGCGATTCTCGACATCACCGTGCCGAGCAACGTCAACGAAGGCGGCACGATGGTCATCCCGGGACACGGTCGGCTCTCCGACGAGCAGGACGTGATCGAATACCGCGACATGGCCACGATCGTCCGCGACCGCATCAAGGAGTACGTGAAGCGCGGCATGACGCTCGACCAGGTGAAGGCCAAGAAGCCGACGCTCGATTTCGATCCGCGCTACGGCACCGACACCGGCTTCTGGACCACGTCGATGTTCATCGAGACCATCTACAAGGAGATGGTCGCCATGAATCCTCCGGCGCCCGCGCCCGCGTCGCGCGGCAGGAACCGGAACCAGACTCAAAAGGGGAGCGGAGAATGAGCGGGGGACTCGGCAGGAACACCAGGGACGGCGCCTGGTCGCGCGCGTGGTGCGGCCGGCGCTGGCCATTGCGGTGTGCGGGCTGACGTTCGCCGCCACGAGACCGACCGCGGCGCAACAAGCCCCGCCGACCCCCAGGTTGCGGACCAGGCAGGGCCGCAAACGCCCGGCGCGCAAGGTCAGCGCGGGCGTGGACGCGGGCCGGCCGGGCCCGTCGGGCCGCCGCGCCAGACCGCGCCGGTCGATCTCACGGGCAACTGGGTCACGGTGGTGACCGAAGACTGGCAGTGGCGCATGGTCACGCCGAAGAAGGGCGACTACTCCAGCGTACCGCTCAACCCGGCCGGCCGCGCCGAGGCTGACAAGTGGGTCGAGGCCAACGACGGCTCGTGCCTGGCCTACGGCGTGGGCGGCGTGATGCGCATGCCGTTGCGGGTGCGAATCAGCTGGCAGGACGACTACACGCTCAAGATCGAGACCGACGCGGGCGAGCAGACGCGGCTGCTGCGCTTTGCGGCGCCCGCGGCGCCGGGCGGTGCGCCCGTGCCGGTGAGCGCGCAAGGTCCTCGCACGCTGCAGGGCACCTCGGTGGCCGAATGGCAGCGGCCGGGCGGGGCCTTCGACGCTTTCCTCGAGCGCGGCGGCGGTCCGGGCGGCGCGGCCCGCCGCTGGGGATCGCTGAAGGTGGTCACGACCAATCACAGCGGCGGCTGGCTCCGGCGCAACGGCGTGCCGTACAGCCAGAACGCGGTGGTCACCGAGTACTACACGCGCATCAGCCACCCCGAGGGCGGCGACTGGTTCGTGGTCACGACGGTCGTGGAGGACCCGCAGTATCTGGGGCAGCCCTTCATCACCAGCTCGAACTTCAAGAAAGAAGCGGACGGCTCGAAGTGGAAGCCGGCTCCCTGCCGCGCGAGTTAGCGCTGCGCGACGGCTGTAGTCGGCTCAGGGCTTCAGGGCTGAAGCATGCGTAGAGGGCGGTCTTCAGGCCGCCCTCTCTTTCGTAGCGGCAGGCCTTCAGCCCTGCCCGCCCCGTCACGCCGAGATGCTGGCCTCGAGGTCGCGGGGCAGGATGCGCCAATGGCGGTGCGGCTCGCGGGCCATCGCTGCGTGCAGGCGCCCCAGCCGCGACTGCAGGCCGCGCATGAGCGTGGCCCCGGCTGGATCGAGCGCGACGTGGCTCGCGTCGTTCATCAGCCGGTTGGTCGCCGACGAGATCAGCAGCTCGAAGTTCACCACCGCCTGCACCTCGCCCACCGATTGGCCGCGCCCGTCCGCGCGCACGGTCGCCGGCAGGAACATCGCGTAGTTCCACATCGTGTTGTCTTCGTGTTCCACCGAGACCGTGTAGATGAACAGCGCGCAGAGGCGGATCAGCGCGTCGCGCGTCAGCGCCGGCACGTACCCCGTGATGCCGCGAATCACGTGGCGATCGAGCGCCGTCGAACCACACCCGCAGGTGCGGATCGGCGGCGAACGAGCGGTCATCCGGGTAGTAGTGGCGGATGTAGTCGGTGACGTAGTCGACGAACAGGTCGAAGTAGCGGGCCGACTGGCCGAGATACGGATAGTCGAGATCGCCGCCAATCTCCCGCCGCGCCGTGTCCTCGCGTGGATCGAGCCGGCGCAGGTCGAAGTAGCGGGCGCCGTCGTCGTAGTAGCGCAGGATGGTGTCGTAGTCGAAGCTGAAGCCGGTGACGTCGAAGCCGTTGCGCCGCAGGGTCAGGTGCGTGTGATAGTTCGTCGAGAGCGTGTCGGCGATGTGCGGGGCGAGCAGGCGCGCGAGCGGGTGCGCCGGTGGCAGCTGGTGCGTCGCGGCGGCGAACGGCGCCACGCCGCCCACGTGATACTGCATCCCGTGGCGCCACACCGTGGTGTGCGTCGCGAGGGAACACAGCGCGACGCGTTCCGCCAGCGGCCATCGCGTATCGCCGGGCGTCACGAGGTGTCCGTCGAGCTCGACGCCCCGCAGCGAGACGGACGCGTTCCCGTCGGCATAGTGGATGCGGCAGCCGAGCCGCTGGAGGCCGTCGCGAACCGGATACTGGCGCAGGTAATCGAGGTCGATCAGGTACTCGCGCCGTGCCGATCGCTCCAGCAGCTTGGCGAACGGCCCACCGACGGCGAGCACGTCGAGCAGCCGGCCGCGCCGCTGCGCCTCCGCGAGCTCGTGATGCCAGACGGGCGGCGTGCGCACCAGGCGGAACAGCCACGGATAGGCCTGCACCACGCGCTCGGCCGGATCGGCAGCGGCCTCGGGCTGATGCGAGCTGACCACCGGATAGAGATCCTGCAGGACGTGCAGGGCCTGCACGATCATCGCGCCCGGCAGCGACATCTCGGCGCGCGGCATGTCGGACGGCACCACGAGCGACGGGCTCTGGAAGTCGCCATAGGTGTCGGGCGCCGTGAGCAGCTGAATCGGGACGTCGGTGTCCGGGACGGGCGTGCGCCGCGGCCACAGCCGGCTGACGACGATGAAGGACCAGACCGCCGCCCAGACGTGTTTCCGGACGAACCAGGCGGCGCGCTGCAGTCGCGGCCGATCGCGCAGAATCGCCGCCCGCAGAACCGCCGTCCAGCCGAGCCCGCGACCGAGCCACCGCGCAAGGGGCAGGCTGTCCCGGGTAAGTGCCGCGCTCACCCGTGTCGCCAGCCCCTGGAGCGGCGCGGGCGCCCAGCGGCGCGGCGTCAGCAGCGCGTCGACGAACGCAATCGGCCACATGAGCCACGGCATCCGCTCTTGCAATGATTGGATGGTCACGGGCGGCATGTTAGCGCGCTACGAGCCTTCGCGAGCACGCGCTCCCGCGCTGAACCGGCACACCTCCGTCGCGAGCGTCACCTCCAGCGCGTCGAGCGCCTCGACGCGTTCGAGCGCGCTGGTGCGCGCGCCACGATAAGTGCCGCGCAGGAGGTCGCGCAGTGCGGCGCCATCGAGCCGGTGCCGTTCCCGCACCGTGAACCGCTCCACGAGCGCAAACCGCGCGGCATGCGCCGCGACGACCGCCTCCGCGCGCTCGCGGGCGACGCCTTCCCCCTGCACCTCGGCACGGAGCTCGATGAGATCGTCCGCAGCGGGCACCCCGACGATGAGCGCGCCGCCGGGGACGAGCACGCGAGCGCATTCGTCCGGATTGCGCCGGCCGTTCAGCGACAGCACCAGGTGCACGCTCGCATCGAGCAGCGGCAGCCGGCGGTCGGCGTTGGCCGCGATCCAGGTGAGCGCCGGGTAGCGGCGGGCGGCCCGGTCCACGGCGGCCGTCGCCAGGTCGAGACCGATGCCACAGATGTCGTGGGCCGCGGCCAGCGCGCCGAGCAGCTCGCCCGACCCGCAGCCGAGGTCGGCCGCAACCGGCCGTGGCGCGTTCATGGGCGCGGCCGCGACGATGGCGTCGATGGCGGCGCGGCCGATACCGGCCTCGAGCAGTCGCGCCCGCGCGGCCACGGACTCCTTCGAATCGCCGGGGGCGCGGGAGCGGCGGTCCTGCGGCTGCATCAGGCTGAGGTAGCCGCTGCGTGCCACGTCGAACGTGTGGCCGGCGGCGCACACGACGCGCGCGCCGTCGCGCGATCAGCGGCCGGCCGCATGCACGCACGCTGCACGCCAGTGGCGGAAACACCACCGCGCATCGTACCGGAGTACCGATGCGCGCGCATGGCGTTCGAGCTCCCCACGCGTGACGCAGGGGACCGGTCCCGATGTGGTCCTGGTGCACGGCGCGCTGGGCGACCGCCGTCAATGGGACGCCGTCGTGGCGGCGCTGTCGCCGCGGTTCCGGACCCACGCGGTGAGCCGACGGCATCACTGGCCCGGACCGATGCCGTCGACCGGCGAGCGCTACACCTACGAACTGCACCGCGACGACGTGCTGGCGATGGTGTCCGTCGCTGCCCGCCCCGGTCCACTTCGTCGGCCATTCGTATGGCGCCGGCGTCGTGTTGATGGCGGCGCTGCAATCGCCGGAGCGCGTGCGCAGCCTGACGCTCATCGAGCCGGCGTTCGGAAGCCTGCTGCCCGAAGCCGGCGCCGGCCTGGCCGAAGAGAAAGTGAGCCGCTCGGCCGCCCTGACCCAGTTGCGCGCCCTCGTCGAGGCCGAGCGGCACGACGATGCGGCCGTGGCCTTCATCGACTGGGTGCAGGGCGGGGCCGGCGGGTTCGCGCGCCTGCCCGAGACCACGCAGGCCGGTCTGCGAGAGAACGCGCGGACGCTCGGTCCCACGATTGTCGGCGCACAGCCCGACGTGTCGCCCGCGAGCCTGCGCGGCCGTCCGGGTGCCCACGCTGGTCGTCAACGGCGCGCAGACGCGGCCCTATTACCGCCTCATCGGCGAAGTCACGACGGCCAGCATTCCGGGGGCGCGGCTGTCGCGCCTCGCCGGCTGCGGCCACATGGCCATCGTGGAGAACCCGGCGGCGACAGCCGCGCTTCATCGAGCAATTCCTGCCCGCCTGACGCCGGCCCGGCCGCCTCCCGCGGCGGCGATCCCTGCTAAGATCCGCCCTGATTACGGAGGCACCCATGTCCATGCGCACGCTGTCCACGCCGACGCTGCCGATTCTGACCGCGGCTCTGTCGTTGCTCCTTGCCGCCGCGCCCCAGGCGCAGCAGCCCGCTTCGACGTCCAAGAGTCCCGGCAAGTGGAGCGTGCCGCGCACGCCATGGGGCGATCCCGACCTGCAGGGAAGCTTCACCAACAAGGACGAGAACGGCACGCCGTTCGAGCGCCCCGCGGATCTCGGCCGGCAAGAGCCTGTCGGACTTCGGCGAGAAGGAGCTGGCGGAGCTGCGCAAGACGCGCCAGGCCAGGGCGCAGGCCGGGGCCGGCAGGATCGGCGGCTCCGAGGAAGAGGACACCGGCGCCGGCCCGTCGCATTGGTACGAGCACCTGAACGCGAGCAACTCGCAGGCCTGGTTCGTGTTCGAACCCGCCGACGGCACGATCCCGCCGCTCACCAAGGAGGCGCGCGATCGCGCCGCGGCGCGTCAGGCTGCGCGGCGCGGGCGCGGGCCCGCCGACTCGTGGACCGATCGCAGCCTCTACGATCGCTGCATCACCCGCGGCATTCCCGGGTCGATGATGCCGGCCATCTACGGCAACGCCTACGACATCACGCAGGGTCCCGGCTTCGTGGCCATCCGCTACGAGATGATCCACGAGACGCGGATCATTCCGCTCGGCAACACCCAGCGCCTGCCGGCCTCGTTCCGGCACTACGCCGGCGACGCCCGCGGACACTGGGAAGGCGACACGCTCGTGGTCGAGACCACCAACTTCAACGACGTCGCGGCGTACCGCGGCGCGAGCCGGAACCTCAAGATGACCGAGCGCTTCACGCTGATCGGCCCTGACACCATCAAGTGGGAAGCGCGCTTCGAGGATCCCGGCGACGTGGGAGCGGCCGTGGGGGATGACCATGCCGCTCAAGCGCGACGACGAGGGCGGGCTGTTCGAGTACGCGTGCCACGAGGGCAACCGCGGCCTGGAAAACATCCTGCGCGCCGCCCGGTCCGAAGAGCGGGCCGCCGCGAACAAGAAGTAGCCATGTCGAATCGCTTCGCTTGCCGCTGGCGCTCGGGCTCATCGCGTTCACGTTGCCGTTGGCCGCCGGCCAACGGCGGTCTCTCGGCCGGCAAGGCCGAAGACCTCGGCTTCTCGCCGGAACGCCTGGCGCGGGTCCGGGAGGCGGTGCAGCGCCACGTGGATGCCGGCCAGGTGTCGGGCGCGGTCACGCTGGTCGCGCGCCGCGGGAAGATCGCGCACTTCGAGTCGTACGGCGTGATGGACCTCGAGTCGAAGAAGCCGATGCCGAAGGACGGCATCTTCCGGCTCGCGTCGATGTCGAAGCCGATCACGGCCGTGGCCGTGATGATGATGGTGGAAGAGGGGAAGGTGCGCCTCACCGATCCGGTGTCGCGCTTCATTCCCGAATTCCGCGGCGCCAAGGTGGCCATGCCGCGGCCGGGCGCGCGTGCCGGCGGGCCGCCCGCGGGTCCCGGCGCGCCGGGTGGCGGCCCCTCTGGAGAACGGGCTGC
Organism: uncultured Acidobacteriota bacterium; assembly: GCA_963731785.1. Taxonomy (GTDB): domain Bacteria; phylum Acidobacteriota; class Vicinamibacteria; order Vicinamibacterales; family UBA2999; genus DASYRM01. Next base: position 451,020 of record CAVSWX010000005.1, on the reverse strand, counting down.
CGCTCCGGCGTTCGACACGGTCTCGGCCACGCGCGACATCACGATTCGCGATCTGCTCACGCACGGGTCGGGCCTGATGAGCGGCGGTCTCGGCAACTCCGTCGCGCCGCAGCGCGGGCCGACCGATACGCTGGCCACCTACATCCCGAAGCTGGGCGCGGTGCCGCTCGACTTCCAGCCCGGCACGCTGTGGCGCTACAGCGGCCTGGCCGGCTTCGACGTGCTGAGCCGGGTGGTCGAGATCGCCTCGGGCCAGTCGATCGATCAGTTCCTCAAGCAGCGTCTGTTCGATCCGCTGGGCATGAAGGACACCGGTTTCTTCGCCCGTCCCGACAACCAGGCGCGCCTGGTCACGCTCTACCAGCGCACGCCGGCCGGGACGCTCGAGAAGGCCGCCAACCAGATGGCCTTGAGCAGCACCACCTACTTCGCCGGCTCGGGCGGGATGGTGACCACCGCCGAGGACTACGCGCAGTTCGCCCAGATGCTCGTCAACGGCGGCGAACTGAACGGCCGCCGCTACCTGGGCACGCGCACCGTGCAGCTCATGGCGACCAACCATACCGGCGACCTGGTCAACGGCCAGTTCGGACGGCCGGCGGCCGGCATGGGCTTCGGTCTGGGCGTGCAGGTGGTGGAGGATCCGGCGATGGCCGGGCTGCGGCAGTCGAAGGGGAGCTGGGGCTGGGCCGGCGCGTACGGCACCAACGTCACTATCGAGCCGGCCGAGAAGATGGTGACGATCATCATGATGCAGACGTCGACCGGGGCGCTGCAGCGCGATTTCGAGAACGCCGTCTTCCAGGCCATCGTCGACTAGAGCGCAGGCGCGCTTGGCCGCGCCGACTTGCAGGGCTTCGCCCGCCGACAAGAATGACTGACGACACCACAGACGCCACGCGGCGCGGGTTGCTGAAGCTCGGCATCGTCGTCGCCGGCGGCGCCGCCATGACGGGTCCGGGAGCGCTCACCGCCGCCGCCCGCCCGGAGGGCGGGCAATCAAACACTGCGTCGCAGCAGGCGCGATCGGCCGCCGTGGTCACGGGCCGCCGCTTCAAGGGCTGGGTGTCGCGCGGCTCCGGCCCCAACCGCACCACGCTCGAAGAGCTCACGCTGCGGCCGATCACCGGCCGCCAGGTGCTGGTCCGCACCGAGGCCACGAACCTCTGTTACTCGAACACCGGCGTCGTGCTCGGCCTGCCGCCGAACCTCGGTCCGGGTCCCGCCGGCCCGCCGCCCGCACCGGCACCGCAAGCCGGGGCCGCGCCCCGTCCGGCGGCGCCGCCCGCGGGGGGCGGTGGCTTCGGCCGTTTGAACGCGATGGCCCTCATCCAGGGCCACGGCGGCGTCGGCGTCGTCGAGGCCGTGGGCCCCGAGGTGCGGCGCGTGCAGGTGGGCGACCGCGTGTGCGTGTCGGGCACGCCCCAGTGCGGCGCCTGCTACCAGTGCCTGCGCGGCCGCAGCGACATGTGCCAGTTCCTCGGCCGCCAGGGACCGGACGATCTCGTGGCGATGGCCGACATGCGCGACGGCACGCCGGTCTATGCCAACTCGCACATCGGCGGACTCGCCGAGGTGATGGTGACCTTCGAGGAGTGGGTCGTGCCCGTCTTTACGAAGGCCTCGGCCGTCGATCTCGGCATGGTGTGCAGCTGCGTGGCGGTGGCCGGTCTCGGCGCGACCACGTCGCAGGGCACCGGCATCCTGCGTCCCGGCTCCACCGTGGCCGTGGTCGGTTGCGGGCCGCTCGGGCTGAGCGCCGTGCAGGGCGCACGCATCTCGGGCGGGTCCACGATCATCGCGATCGATCCGATTCGCGCGCGGCGTGAGCTGGCGTTGAAGGTGGGCGCGACGCACGCGCTCGACCCCAACGTGGAAGGCGACGGCCTGGTGGCGAAGGTGCGCGAGCTCACCAAAGGACCGAACGACCGCTTGTGGGCCGGCGGCCGCGACTCGGGCGGGCTGCTGGGCGGCGCCGGCGCCGACTTCGTGATCGAGGCCGCGGGCGCCGACGCGGCGCCGCCGCGCGCCGAGCGCGGGCCGGATCCCACCGGCATCGTGCCGCTGCGCCAGGCCTACGAGATGTGCGCGGCCGGCGGCGACATCGTCACCACGAGCCTGCCGCGCGGCAACATCACGCTGCCGGCGGTGCTGTTCACCATCGGCGGGCGCACCCATCATGCCGGCCAGGCCGGCGGCTGCAGTCCGATGCGCGACATCCCGCGGTTCGTCGCCATGCTCGACAGCGGGCAGTACAACGCCCGGGCGCTGGCGACCACCGTGGTGCCGATCGAACGCATGCGCGAGGCGTACGAAGAGGTCGTGTACCGGACGACGGCCACGGCTATCATGACGGCGTGAGCGCTGGGAGCTGGCGCCGCCGGCCGGCATAGAGTGTGAGATCGATCAGGCTGGTCGTCGCGGCGCTCGCCCTCGTTTCGTCCTGCTCGCGCGGGGCGTCGCGATCACGAAAGCGGCGCCGCCCCCGCGCCGCCGGCCCCGGGTGAGGACTGGTTCGTCGATCGCGCGGGCGCGACCGGCCTCGAGTTCGTCCACGTCAACGGCATGTCCGGGCGCTTCTACATGCCGGAAGTGCTGGCGCCGGGCGTCGGCGTTCCTCGACTACGACCAGGACGGCGACCTCGACGTGTACCTGGTGCAGGGCCAGCCGCTCGGCCCTGGCGCGCCGGCGTCGCGGGCGGGCACGCCGCTCACCGATCGCCTCTACCGCAACGACCTGCAGGTGGCGGCCGACGGCACGCCGCCGCCTGCGCTTCACCGACGTCACGGCGCAGAGCGGCATCGCGCCGCGCGGCTACGGCATGGGCGTGGCCGCGGGCGACATCGACAACGACGGCCGGCCCGACCTGTATCTGACGAAGTTCAACGCGCCGAACCAGCTGCTGCGCAACAACGGCGACGGCACCTTCACCGACATCTCGAAGGCGAGCGGCACCGACACGGCGGCCTGGAGCGTGTCGGCGGCGTTCGTCGACGTCGATCGCGACGGCTGGCTGGATCTCTTCGTCGGCAACTACCTGCGCTACACGCTCGAGGGCCACACGCAGTGCGTCGAGCCCGTCGGGCGCGCCCGACTACTGCACCCCCGACAGCTACCAGCCGCTGCCCGATCGGCTCTACCGCAACCAGCGCAACGGCACCTTTGCCGACGTCAGCGCGCCGCTCGCAGATCTCGCGGGCGTTCGGGCCGGCGCTCGGCGTCTCGACCGCCGACTTCAACAACGACGGCTGGATGGACATCTACGTCGCCAACGACGGCCAGGAGAACCAGCTCTGGGTGAACCGGCGCGACGGGACGTTCCAGAACACGGCGCTCCTGGCCGGCGTGGCGCTGCCGCTCACGGGCAAGGCCGAAGCCAGCATGGGCGTGGATGCCGGCGACGTCGACGACGACGGCGACGACGACCTGGTGATGACCGAGCTCACCGGCGAGGGCAGCAACCTGTTCGTCAACGACGGCTCCGGCACCTTCGAGGATCACAGCGCGCGCACCGGCGTCGGGCCGGCGAGCGCCGGCTTCACCGGCTTCGGCGCCGCCTGGTTCGACTACGACAACGACGGCCGGCTCGATCTGATGGCGGTGAACGGCGCCGTGCAGGTGATCGAGGCGCTGCGGCAGGCCGGCGATCCGTTTCCGGTGCACCAGCGCAAGGCGCTCTTCCACAACGCCGGCGGCGGGCGCTTCGACGAGGTGAGCGCGCGGGCCGGCGCGGCGTTCGCGCTGTCCGAGGTCGGCCGCGGCGCGGCGTTCGGCGACGTCGACAACGACGGCGACATCGACGTGCTCGTGGGCAACAACAACGGGCCCGTGCGCCTCCTGCTGAATCAGGCGGCCGCCGGCCGTCACTGGGTCGGGCTGCGTCTCGTGGGCGGACCTGGCGGGCGCGACCTGATTGGCGCGCGCGTCACGGTGAAGACGGCCGCGGGCGTCAGGCACCGGCGGGCGCGATCCGACGGCAGCTACGCCTCGGCCAACGATCCGCGCGTACACGTCGGCCTCGGCGACTCGTCCGGCGCCGGCCGACGTCGTGGTGCGGTGGCCCGACGGGCGCACCGAGACGTTCCCGGCCGTGGCGGTCGATCGCTACACCACGCTCACGCAGGGGACCGGCCGGTGAGCGGGCGCCGCGCGTGCCTGGTCGCGCTCGCGGCCGCCTGCGCGTGCGCCGCGGCCTGCCGGCCCGCGGAGCATCACCCGCCGTCCTCGCCGGCGAGTGCACCGGCCGCGGTGCAGCCGGTCGCGCTGCCCGACATCTCGCGCGCCGCCGATGCGGTGCAGGCGCAGATCCGCGAGCAGCACGCGAAGATGACCAGCGCGGTGGCGCCGCCGGCCGCGCCCGCCGCCGCCCGCGCCGCGGCCTACGGCGAGATGGGGAAGCTGTTCATCGCCACCGAGTTCTACGCCGCGGCCGAGCGCTGCTTTCTGAACGCGCGCGCGCTGGCGCCCGGCGACATGCGCTGGAGCTACTACCTGGCCCACGTGGCGCGCCTCGCCAACGATCCGGCGAAGGCCGCCGGGCTGTTCGAGCAGACGCTTGGCCGCTGCAGCCGGACCACGTGCCGTCGCTCGTCTGGCTCGCCGAGATGCACCTGGCGCAGAGCCAGCCGGGCCGCGCGAAGCCGCTCCTGCTGAAAGCGCGGACGCTGGCGCCGCGCGAGGCGGCCGTGATGTACGGCCTGGGCCGGGTGGCGCTCGAGGAGCGCGACTACGCGCGGCGCGATGAAGGAGCTCGAGGCGGCGCTGGCGCTGGCGCCCTCGGCCACCCGCGTCCAGTATCCGCTGGCGATGGCCTACCGCGGCCTCGGCAACACGCAGGCGGCCGAGGCGCACCTGCGGCTGCGAGGCGAGGTGGACCTGCCGCCGGCCGACGCCCTGATGGGCGAGATCGCGCGGCCTGCTGAAGAACGCCGCGGCGTACGAGACGCGCGGCGTGCAGGCCATCGATGCGCGCCGCTGGCCCGACGCGGTGGCGCGACCTGCGGAAGGCGGTCGAGACTGCGCCCCGGACAACGGCCTTCACGCGCCTGAACCTCGGCACCGCGCTCTACATGTCGGGCGACGCTCGAGGGAGCGCTCGAGCAGTATCGCGCGGCGGTGCGGCTCTCGCCCGGCGCTGGCGCGAGCCCATTTCGGCATCGGCGTGATCCTGGAAACCCGCCGCCGAGACCCGGAAGCGATCGAGGCGTTCGCCGCGGCGGTCCAGCACGACCCGACATACGTGGAGGCGCAGTTCAGCCTCGCCAATGCGCTGCGGCGCAGCGGACGCGTCGAGGAGTCGCTCTCCCACTACCTGGAGGTCCTTCGCCTCAACCCCGCGGTCTCTCAGGCTGGTTTCGGGTACGCCATGGGCCTGGTCCGTCTGGGACGGTACCGCGAGGCTCGCGATCGGCTGGAACGGGATGTCCAGTCGTTTCCGGACCAGCCCGGCGTCGCACACGCACTGGCGCGACTGCTCGCGGCGGCGCCCGACGACCAGGTGCGTGATGGCGAGCGCGCGGTGAGAATGGTCGGGGAATTGACGAAGACGCAGCCGCGGACGCCCGTGCTCATCGAAACGATGGCGATGGCGCTTGCCGAGGTGGGCCGCTTCGAGGAGGCCGTGAGATGGCAGTCCGAGGCGATGGAGGCGGCACGGCGGCGCGGGCCGAACCGACATGGCCGCGCAGCTCGCCGCCAATCTCCGCCTCTACCAGGGACGACGGCCCTGCCGCATGCCATGGACGAGCGATGATCCGGTGCACTACCCGCGACCGAGCCAGTGACGTCCCGCGCGACGAGTCACGCGTGATGTGGCCGTCGTCCCCGGTGGATTCGCATCGGGCTGGTGCTGGCGGTGATGCTCTGGCTGCTGCCGTGGGCGATTGCCGGGTCGGCGCAGCAGCGCGCCCGCGCTGTTCGTGGACGCCACGGCGGAGTCGGGGCTCGATTTCACTCACGTCAACGGCGCCACGGGCGAGCTGCTGCTGCCGGAGGTGATCGGCGGCGGCGGGGCGTTGTTCGATTACGACAACGACGGCGATCTCGATCTGTTCGTCGTGCAGGGGCGCGCCCTGCGCGCCAGCGGCAGCACCGGGCCCGGCGGCGCGCGGAGCCGCCTGTATCGCAACGATCTCTCTGGCGGCCGCGCGCGCTTTGCCGACGTCACGGCGCGCAGCGGCATCGTCGCCACCGGCTACGGCATGGGCGCCACGACCGGCGACTTCGACAACGACGGCTGGATCGACCTGTATGTGACCTATCTCGGATCGAATCACCTGTTTCGCAACAACCACGACGGCACGTTCAGCGACGTCACCACGCGGAGCGGCACCGACGACCCGCGGTGGAGCACGAGCGCCGCGTTCTTCGACTACGACCGCGACGGGTGGCTCGACCTCTACGTCGCCAACTACGTCGACTTCAGCGTGGAGATGACGCGGGCGTGTTTCTCCGCCGGCTCGGCGCGCGACTATTGCAACCCGTCGGTCTACCCGCCGGCGACCGGCACGCCTGTTTCACAACAATCGCGACGGCACGTTCGCCAACGTGTCGGCGCGCGCCGGCCTGTCGCCGTGCGCCCGGCACGGGGGCTCGGCGTGATCGCGGCCGATTTCAACGGCGACGGCTGGCCCGATCTCTACGTGGCCAACGACGGCGATCCCAACCAGCTGTGGCTGAACGAGCGCGGCACCGGCGCGTTCAGGGAGGACGCGCTGCTGGCCGGCGTCGCGGTGGGCCGTGACGGCCGGCCGCAGGGCAGCATGGGCGTGGATCTCGGCGACGCGGACGGTGACGGCGACGAAGACCTCTTCGTGACCAATCTCGATAACGAGGGCAACGCGTTCTATCGCAATCTGGGGAAGGGACTGTTCGAGGAGCGGACGATCGAGGCCGGGCTGTTCGCGCTGGGCCTGACCGGATTCGGGACGCGATTCGTCGATTACGACAACGACGGCTGGCTCGATCTCGTCGTGGTGAATGGCGCGGTGCGGCACGTGCCCAGTCAGGTGCAGGCCGGCGACCCGTACCCGCTCAAGCAGCGCAGCCAGCTGTTTCACAACGAGCGCGGGCGCCGGTTCGCCAACGTGACGGACCAGGCCGGGCCGGCCTTTGCGCCGCTGCACGTGTCGCGGGGGCTGGCGGCGGGGGATCTCGACAACGACGGCGACGTGGACCTGGTCGTGTTCAACAACAACGGCCCGGCTCGCATCCTCCTGAACACCGCCAGCGGCCGCCATTGGCTTGGCGTCCGCGTCGTGGACGGAGCCGGCCGCGACGTCCTCGACGCGCAGGTGGTGCTGCGGCGGCCGGCGGGCACGCTCGTCCGGCGCACCCATGTGGACGGCAGCTACTGCACCGCGGGAGACCCGCGGGTGGTGTTCGGACTCGGCACCGAGACGGCGCCGCAGTCCGTGCAGGTGCGGTGGCCCGGCGGACGGGTCGAGGACTTCCAGGGGCTGAGCGTCGATCGCTATTGGGTTCTCGAGGCCGGCCGGCCCCCGCGCCCCATGTAGACTGGGCCGGCCGTGTGAGGACGATGTCGTTCAGGCTCCTGTGCGCCGCCGGATGCGCCGTGGCCTTGACGGTGACGACGCTGCATCCGCTCGTGCTCGCACGGCAGGCGCCGGCGCGGGCGGACGTCATGCCGCCGCCGCGGGCCGGGCTCGAGCCGATCACGTTTCCGCCGCTCGACGGTCTCGAACCGGCGGTCGCCTCTCACCTGCGCGAGGCGCGCAGCGAGCTCGAGCGCGCGGCCGCGACAGCGCAGCGCGGCGATCTGGCGCGCGCGTACGGCGCGTTCGGGCGCATCTTCCACGCCTACGAGTTCTTTGCCGCCGCCGAGGCGGCCTACGTGAACGCCGCGCGCCTGGCGCCAGGCGAGAGCGACTGGCCGCACCTGCTCGGCTATCTCTACCAGCAGACGGGACGCCTGGAAGAGGCCGCCGCGTCGCTCGGCGCCGCGCGCCGCGCGCGGCCCGGCGATCGGCGCGCTGGCCGTGCGGCTGGGCGACGTCTACGTCGGCGCTCGATCGGCTGCGCGAGGCGCGCGAGCAGTACCGAGTCGGTGCTGACGGCGCTCCCGGCCGCCGCCCACCAGGGCCTCGGCGAGGTGGCGCTGCGCGAGCGCCGCTACCGCGAGGCGCTCGAGCATTTCCGCGCCGCGCTCGACCGCGTGCCGCAGGCGACGGCGCTGCACTATTCGATGGCGATGGCGTACCGCGGCCTCGGCCGCCTCGACGAGGCACGCGCGCACCTGGCGCGGCGCGGCACGGGCGGCATCGTCGCCGCCGACCCGGTCGTGGACTCGCTCCAGTCGCTGGTGCGAGGCGAACGGCTGCTCGTCATCCAGGGGAGCCGCTTCTACGCCGCGGGCCGTTACCAGGAGGCGGCCGACGCGTTCGAGCGCGCGCTGGCCGTTGCGCCCTCCAGCGTGCCGGCGCGGGTCAACCTGGCGGCGGCGCTGCTCGAGCGCGGCGACGCCTCGCGAGCGGTCGAGCACCTCGACGCCGCGCTCGCGCTCAGTCCTGGCGATCGCACGATCGGCCGCCAGCTCGTCTCCGCGCTGCTCAGGCTGGATTGCCGCGACGCGGCGATCAACGTGCTCCGTCCATGCAGCGCGCCGACCCCGACGACGAGGACGACCACCGTGGGACTGGCGATCCTGCTCGCCGAACGCCAGCGCATCGGCGAGGCGATCGCGATCCTCGACAATGCGCACCGGCGATTGCCGGCCCGCGCCGCCACCGCCACGACGCTGGCGCGACTGCTGGCGTCGTCACCGGAGCTGTCGCGGCGCGACGGCCGCCGCGCGCTGGACCTGGCGATGGAGGTGTATCGCACCGAGCCGGGTCCGGCGCATGCCGAGACCGTGGCGCTCGCGCTGGCCGAGCTCAATCGCTGCGCCGAGGCACTGGATTGGATGCGCCGCGCTGTGTCGGCGGCCGAGGCCGAGGGTGATGCCGGTGACACGGCGCGGCTGCGCACCGAGCTGCCGCGGTTCGAGGCGCCGTCCTGCCGGGCACCCGGACGTTGAGCTGAGGCGGGTCTGAAGACCCGCGGCCACTGGTAGTTCCTTCGCGGGCGGGTCTAAGACCCGCGGCCACGTACATGAAAAGGGCCGGCGGTGAGAACCGCCGGCCCTTCCAGTCCTGAAGCCCGAGGCCCGAGGCCCGAAGCCTTGCTAGAAGTCGAACTGCGCGCCGATCTTGAACATGCGCGGCAGCAGGATCGACGTCGGGGTCCGCCATCCCGCGCCACCCGCGCCGTAGGCGAAGTTCTCGCCGAGCACGGAGTTGGAGTTCGTGACGTTGTAGAAGTCGAAGTTGACCGCCGTCTTCGTGCCGCCGAAGCGGAACAGCTTCGACGAAGCGCAGATCGATCTGGTTCAGCCGCTCGATGAACAGCTCACCAGGCTTCTCGATCTGGAACGCCTGGAACGGGACGAACGGTCCGGGCCCGCGCGATGCCGGGAATGACGCCGTAGTTGGCGTTGGCCTGCACGACGGCGCCGGGCAGGTTCTGCCACGTCCCGCTGACCTGCACGTCGACCTTCGGGATGGTGTAGGCCGCGAGCCCCTGGAGCGAGGTCCGCCACCCGTTGTTGGTTTCACAGAACTCCTTCGGCCGCGCCGCGAAGAAGAACGCGCGCGTCGGGTCCCCGAAGAAGGTGTGCCCCATCTCCGGCAGGTCGTCCACGATCTCGCAGTCGTTCAGCTTCTGCCGCCCGCTGCCCGTGCCACCCTGCAGCAGCAGGCCGTTCATCAGCCGGGCGTTCACCGTGATGTTCACGCCGTCGAAGTGCTCGGTCATCTTGCCGTAGTTGTCCGACAGCGTGATGAAGTAGCTCGGCGCCGGCGCGTCGGGCCGTACGGTGATGCCCGTCAACGTGCCGCCGCCGAGGTCTGACGGGACGGGGATGCTGAAGGTGCTGTAGTCGGCGGGCGTGACGGCCTGGTCGTCCATCACGCGGATGTTGCCGTACCACCGGCGCGCATACTGAACGTCCAGCGACACGCGCGGCAGGAGTTCCTGCTGGACGCTGGTCGTGAACTCCCAGTTGAAGGAGCGCTTGCCCCAGCCGGTCATGAGGTCGGGATCGTAGTTTCGACCGGGGATGAGGGTGCCGAAGGTCCCCGCGGCGATGAGCGCACCGCACTCGCCGTTGGCGTTGAAGTTGTTCAGATCGCAGTCGGGGTTGAAGTCCAGGTCGGCGTCGCCCCATGGGCGCGACGAGTCGGTCTGCAGCCGAAGGATCGGGTTCGGCGCGTCGGTGACCTGCGCCGCCCCGAATCCGGTCGTGCCCAGCCCTTCGAGGTACTTGTTCAGCGAGATCTTCCACGCTGTCTTGCCGTTCCCGAACACGTCGTAGGTGGCCGACAGCCGCGGCGTGATGTCGTTCCAGCTCAGGTTGTCCTGTTCCGGGAACGTGAGGTTGAGACTCCGCCCGAAGTAGGTGCCGGTGAGCGCCTGTTCCGGGAAGCTGTTGGCGAACGAGTCCCAGCGGATCGCGCCCGCCAGCGTCCATCGGGCGAACGTCCACTTGTCCTGCACGAACAGGCCGAGGTCGTGGTCGACGTTCACCTTCACCGTGCGCGGCGTGAGACGGTAGGTGATCCCGGTAGGAGACATGGCGGTGAAGTTGTAGACGATCGGTGCCGCCGGCGAGCTGTAGGTCGTGTTCTCGTGGTGCCGTAGGCGTTGTTGAAGCCCACCTTGAAGGAGTGCGACCCGGTGATGTACGACGCCGCGAAGCGGTAGTGGAGGTTCCAGTTCCAGGAGTTGTTGTAGGGCGCCACGCCCGTGGCCGCGCGATACGAGAGCGCCCCGCGCGTGACCGGGTTGTTCGTGTCGCTGATGCCGATCATGCCCGGCGTCAGGTGATCGATGTTGCCGAGCTTCCCCTCCTGCGGCTCCATGCCTCCCCAGCGCTCCACGCGGTGAATGCCGCTGGCTTCGAGCAGCAGCTTGTTGCTGACCGGCGAGCTCCAGTCGAGGGTGACGAAGCGCTGCAGCGGAAAGCGGCGATCGACGCCCGCTTCCGGCGTGGTCGACGGCGCCGCCCGGGCGCGGGCCCGATGCCCGTCGAGCAGGCGCAGAACCTCTCCTGGTCGTAGGTGCTGCCGATCTTGTTTCTCGGCTAGACCTGCCAGGTGATGCGCGCCTGGTAGATCGTCTGCTCCTGGTGCAGGATCGCCTGGTTCGGCGAGGGCACGTAGTCGTAGCGGTTGATGTCGTTCGCGTTCTGGTTGAAGAACGTGCTCGCCACGTAGTTGTCGGCGAAGAGCTTGCGGCCCGACAGGAAGAACCACAGCTTGTCGCGGCTGATCGGCCCGCCGAACCCGGGGTTGAAGTCGCCGTTCGCCTTGATGTTGCCCGGGACCGAGAGACCGCGCGCCTGCACGTCGGTGCCGGTGTAGTTGTCGCTCGCGAAATCCTTCGTTGGCGTAGCTGAAGGGGATGGTGCCGCTGAAGCGGTTGCCGCCGTCGCGCGGGATGAAGTTGATGCGCACGCCGCCGGTGGCCGCCTGCGCGTCCACGCCCGAGACGTCGATGGCGAACTCCGCAGTGCCGGTGGCGTTCGGCACCGCGCCGCCGCCCCAGCCGCCGGCGATCATCGAGCTGAGCGCGACGCCGTTGACCATCATGCGCTGGTCCGAGGTGCGGCCGCCGTTGGCTTCGAGCGACGCCACTTCCTGCACGACCGAGCCGCCGACGTCCTGGCCGGTGAACGCGCCCTTGCGTGACGCCGGGAATCAGCACGCCCACGGTGAACGGGGTGCGGCGAGCTCGGGATGGCGCTGACGATCTCCTGATCCATGACCGCCTGGCGCGTCGTCGACTGCAGATCGACGGCCGGCGTCTCGCCGGACACGGTGATGGTTTCCTGCGACGCCGCCGACGGCGAGGTCGGCGTTGACGGTGACGACCTGCGTGCCCGCGAGCTCGACGCCCTCGCGCACGACGGTCTTGAACCCTGGCAGCGTGAACGTGACCCTGTAGGCTGCCGGGCCGCAGGTCAGAGATGGTGTAGCGGCCGGCGGCATCCGACACGGCCGAGCGCGCCTTTTCGATCAGGACGGGACTTGCAGGCTTCGACCGTCACTCCCGGCAGCACGCGCTCCTGACGCAGTCGCGCACGAGGCCGGAAAGGCCAGCCTGCGCGTACGCCCCCAACGGCAGGGCTATCAGGAATCCGATGGCCAAGAGACACGACTTCACTCGCATGCACAACCTCCTTGGGGCCGCCGATCCGCGCTCTGACGCGCGTTAGTTGCGCCCTGTGCATGGATTCTGTCCAATACATCTTTGGAAGTGCCCCCATGCCGAATCTGGTATAGAATCCCGCCCCTCATGGACTTCAGGCACATACGCGCGTTCATCGCGGTCGCCGACGCCCTGAGCGTGACCAAGGCGGCCGAGCGCCTTCACATCTCCCAGCCCCCGCTGAGCCGGCACATCCAGCAGCTCGAGAATGAGCTCGGCCTTACGCTGTTCGTGCGGCACCGGCAGGGCGTCACGCTCACCGAGCCCGGCCGGCAGCTGCTCGAGAAGGCCCGGGCCTGGGAAGTGGCCGCGCAGAACTTTCAAGACGCCGCCAAGCAGGCGCGATCCACCGAAGGGGCGCGCGTGCGCGTCGGCATCGCCTGGGGCCTCTGGGACGTGGTCAACCGCGTCCGCGATCGAGTTTGCCAAAGAGCACCCTGACGTTACGGTAGAGGCCACCGACGCGTACTGCTGGTTCGACTCCGACGAGCAGCTGCGGACGCACGTTCTCGACCTGGCGTTCGCGCGGCCCCCGTATGACGCGTCGTTCAACGTGTCGGAGCCGCTCTTCCACGAGCGCATCCAGGCGATCATGTGCGCCGACAGTCCGCTCGCGAGCCGCGCCGTCGGTGAGCCTGCGCGATCTGGCCGACGAGACGCTGCTGCTCTGGGAGCGCCACGCCGCGCCGGTGCTCTACGACCGCATCCTCGAGCTGTACGCCAGGAACGGCATCACGCCGAAGACGATGCCGACGCCGAACGCCGGGCCGTTCAATCACACCGGCATGATGCTCGTGGCCTCGGGCAAGGGGCTCTACATGGGCTACGGCGTACCGCAGACCGGCCCCACGCCGGCCAGCGGCGTTGCGGTGGTGCCGCTGAGCGACGACGACGCCACGATCGAGGTGAGCATCGTGTCGCGGCGCAACGACGCGTCGGCCGTGGCCGCCGACTTCATCGCCTGCGCCCAGCAGCTCTACCAGCCGGGCCGTCCGGTGCTGGTGCCGCGTGCCGAGTCGGGCCGCCGCGCCTCCTGAATAGGAATACCGTCGATGCAGTCTTGCGAGGCGGACCGCTGTCGTCCGCCTCTTCTGCTTCGAGGAACGAAATGCCCGTGCGCTTCCGGTTCGTCGTGCTCGCCGCGGCCGTGGCGGCCGCCGGTGTCTCGACGGCGATCTCCATGTCGGCCCAGGCGCCGGCCAAGGCCTACACCGCTCCGCGCACGCCGTGGGGACATCCCGATCTCCAGGGCACCTACTCGAACGACGACGAGACCGGCACGCCGATGGAGCGGCCGGCGCAGTTCGAGGGCAAGCGGCAGGAAGACCTCGACGCCCGAAGAGTTCGCCAAGCTGGTCAAGGATCGCAACGACGCGTTCAATCAAGGGCGTCGAGGGCACCGAGTTCGCAGGCGGGCTGCGGCCGCCGACGCATCTCATCTTCGACAGCTTCGAGCGCAAGAACAAGCGCGCCTGGCTCGTGGTGGATCCGCCCGACGGCCGGATTCCGCCGCTGACCGAGGAAGCGCGGCGCCGGCCGCGCGTGCCCGGCGGCGTGAGCACCAACGCCAACCCGGTCGGCCCCTTCAACAGCTGGCTCGACATGGGCCTCTACGATCGCTGCATCACCCGCGGCATCCCTGCGTCGATGATGCCGGCCGGCTACGGCAGCTACTACGCCATCGTGCAGTCGCCCGACAGCGTGGCGATCCGCTACGAGATGATCCACGAGACGCGCGTGGTGCCGTTCGATCGGCGCCCGCACGTGTCGCCCGCCATCAAGCAGTATCTCGGCGACGCGCGGGCCTGGTGGGAGGGCGAGACCCTGGTGGTGGAGACGCGAAACTTTCCCGCGGGAGACCGCGCCGCAGCGGGGCAGCGAGAAGGTGGTGATGACCGAGCGCTTCACCGCCGTGTCGCCCGACGTCGTGGAGTGGCGCGTGACGTTCGACGACCCCACCACCTGGACGCGGCCCTGGACCTACATGATGCCGCTGACCAAGGTGGACGAGTCGAAGGAGGTCTACGAATACGCCTGCCACGAGGGAAACAACGCCATGCGCAACATCCTGAGCGCCCAGCGCGCCGCGGACCGGGCCGGAAGTAGGGGCCGGCCGTAGGGGCCGCCTGTAGGGGCCGCCTTCAGGCCGCCTTGATAACATTCATCCCTTCGCACTCACGAGAAGGGACATCCGTGCAACCGACACTTCGTTCGTTCGACCTGGCGCACCTGGCGCACGTCGAGCTGCTGACGCCGAAACCGGAGCAGAGCCTCGACTTCTTCGTCAACGTCCTCGGCCTCACCGAGAGCGGCCGCCAGCGGCGACTCCGTCTACCTCCGCGGCTGGGACGACTACGAGCACCACACCCTCAAGCTGACCGCGGCCAAGGCCGCGGGCATGGGCCACTTCGCCTTCCGGACCACCAGCCCCGAGGCGCTCGAGCGGCGCGCCGCGATCCTCGAGAAGGCCGGCTTCGGCGTCGGCTGGACCGACGGCGACCTGGGCCACGGCAAGACCTACGCGTTCAAGACCAGCGACGGCCACTCGATGGAGATCTATTACGAGACCGAGTGGTACAAGGCGCCCGCGCACCTGAAGCCGTCGCTCAAGAACCAGGCGATGCGGTTTCCGGCGCGCGGCGTCAACGCGCGCCGCCTCGATCACCTCAACCTGCTGGCCGACGACGTGCCGGCGCTGAAGGCGTTCTTCGAGGACGGGCTCGGCATGCGCACCACCGAGATGATCGTGCTCGACAGCGGCGAGCTGGCCGGCGTGTGGGTGACGGCGACCAACAAGACCTACGACGTCGCCTTCACGCACGACCACTACGGCGC
This sequence comes from uncultured Acidobacteriota bacterium, assembly GCA_963731785.1. Lineage (GTDB taxonomy): Bacteria > Acidobacteriota > Vicinamibacteria > Vicinamibacterales > UBA2999 > DASYRM01. The sequence goes on along the minus strand of CAVSWX010000005.1, from coordinate 435,920 downwards.
GGTGGGCCGCTTCCATCACGCCACGTTCGCGCTCGACTCGCGCGAGGAGATCCTGCGCGCCGCCGACATCTTCCTCGAGAACGGCGTGCACATCGAGACCGGGCCGCACAAGCACGCGGTGCAGCAGACGTTCTTCCTCTACGTCTACGAGCCGGGCGGCAACCGCGTCGAGGTGGCCAACGCCGGCGCGCGCCTGATGCTCGCGCCCGACTGGCAGCCGGTCGTGTGGACCGAGACCGAGCGCAAGAAGGGCCAGGCGTGGGGCCTCAAGACGATCGAGACGTTCCACACCCACGGCACGCCGCCGATGGAGGACTACACGGGGCCGACGCACCCGAAGACTGGAGGCGGGTGGGACGGCTAGGCCGGCTCAGACCGCTCTGTAGGACGTGGCCGGCGCTTCAGACCCGCCTCGCGACGCCGCTTCGAGGTCGTCAAGCTCCGCCGACGCCGCGGCTCGACGCGCGGAGCCCTCGCGAGGGCCGCGGCCCGCTGACGGGTATCGCGAGGCTTCGCCGTCCGACCTCCGGCTCACGCCGTCGCGAGGGTCTCTCGAGGGGACCGGACGGCTTCGAGCCGGCGCCGGCAGAACGCAGCGACTTCGCCGCGTCGCCTGACTGCAAATCGCAGCCGTGCCCGGCGCGTCGAAGGAGTCCTCACGACCGTGATGCCGCGAGCTCGCAGGCGGTCTTAGACCCGCGCTCTACGTTTACAGAGCGATGCAGACCGCGATTCCCTGCTTCATGATGCGCGGCGGGACGTCGAAGGGCGCCTACTTCCTCGCCTCCGATCTGCCCGACGACGTCGCCGCGCGCGACCGCATCCTGCTGGCGGTGATGGGCTCGCCCGACAAGCGGCAGATCGACGGCATCGGCGGCGCCGACCCGCTCACGAGCAAGGTGGCGATCGTCTCGCGCTCCGACGCGGCCGGGCATCGACGTCGACTACCTGTTCTGCCAGGTGTGGGTCGACAAGGCCGAAGTGTCCACGCAGCAGAACTGCGGCAACATCCTGGCGGCGGTCGGCGCCGTTTGCGATCGAGCGCGGCCTCGTCGCCGGGCGGTGACGGCGAGACGCGGGTGCGGATCTTCATGGTCAACACCAGCCAGACCGTCACCGCGACGGTCCGCACTCCGGGCGGGCGACCGGAGTACGACGGCGACGCGGCGATCGACGGCGTGCCGGGGACCGCGGCGCCGATTCCGCTCGAGCTTCTGCCGATACCGCCGGCTCCACCTGCGGCGCGCTGCTGCCGACCGGCCGCGCGGTGGACGTGGTGAACGGCGTCCGCGTCACCTGCATCGACAACGGCATGCCGGTGGTGGTGATGCGGGCCGATCAGATGGGACGCACCGGCTACGAAACCCGCGAGGCGCTCGACGACGACGCCGAGCTGAAGGCCCGCGTCGAGGCGATCCGGCTGGCGGTCGGGCCGATGATGAACCTCGGCGACGTCACCGAGAAGACGGTGCCGAAGATGATCCTGGTGGCGCCGCCGCGCGAGGGCGGCGCCGTGTCCACGCGCTCGTTCATCCCGCACCGCGCGCACGCCACGATCGGCGTGTTCGCCGCGCTCAGCGTCGCCACCGCGTGCCTGCTGCCCGACGGACCGGCGGCCGAGGTGGCCGTGGTGCCCGACGGATCCGCCGAAGCGGATGCTGGTCGAGCATCCGACCGGCGCCAGCCCGGTATCGCTCGTGGTCGACGGCGCCGGCGCGGTCACCGAGGGCGCGATCATCAGCACGGCGCGGCTGCTCTTCTCGGGCGCACGTCGCACGTGCCCGGCGCGCGCTGTGCGCGCGCCGAGTAGCGGACCACCGGGTCACGCCTCGGTGCATCAGCGGCCGTCCGTCAGCAGGACGCGCCGGTCTCGCGCAACGACTTCACCGTGAACTTCGGCAGCGCGTCGGCTGCGCGTCGTGCTCTTGCTCGTCGTCCGACGACACGGCCGGCTTCGACACGGTGCCGCTGGCTTCCACCTGCCGGCCGACCAGCTTCGACAGGTCGAGCGTGCCGTCCGACAGCAGCTCGTAGCGCGTGCCGCGATCGCGGGTCGTCGAGCGGCCGTGCGGCGCCGGCCGGCGCCAGCGCGCTCGGCGATTCGGCCAGCACGAAGGTCTTGGGTCCGGCGCCCGGCTGCACGCAGCCCGTGACCGTCGCGGTGGAGGTTTCCTTCGAATCAGTGTTGGCGCCAACGACGCTCGGCCGGGGCGTCGCCGGCGCACCGGCTCCGGGCCGCGGCTGCTGCGACGCGTACGCGAGCGCCGCGCTGCAGGCGAGCGCGACGATGGTTCCGGTGGTCATGCGCGTTTCCATGTGAGCCTCGCGTGCGAGGAGCAGGAGGCTCCGCTGCCAAGACCGTACCAGCCGGTCCAGCCGGGCGGGGCGGCACGTCGCGGATCGGACGCGGTGCCAGGCGGCCGCGCGGTTGACGGGCTTCGAATCTCGTCCGCAGCGCGGGCGTGGACGGCACGCCGTTCTTACACGCGGCCGAGCCGTGAGCTACAAGCACGCGCCTACTCGACGACGATCGGCTCGCTCTTGGCGTCGAGGTTCGCCATCTCGGCCTCGATCAGCTGCTCGCCGGCCATCGCCGGCACCGGCTTGAAGTCGAGCTGCGGCAGGAAGAACGTGCCGCGAGCGCCACGGCCGACACGATGGCGCCGGCCAGGAACACGCGGTGCAGCGCCAGCGCGAACCTGCACCTGGAGCTCGGGCGAGAGCGCCATGCTCGTCGCCTGCGGCCAGGCTGGCTTCGTCCACGGGCACGGTCACGCCCGGCGATGCTGCGCGACATGATGGCGCCCATGGCCGCCACGCCGATCGCGGCGCCGATGCTCCGGGCAAACTGGTTGAGCGAGGTGGCGAGGCCGAGCCGCGAGCGGTCCACGCCGTGCTGCACCGCGAGCAGCAGCGACAGCATCTGGCAGCCCATGCCCGCGCCGAGCACCAGGCACGACCCGAGAGAAGCGCCTTGCCCGAGTGCTCGTCGAGCAAGGTCAGCCCGACGAACCCCGCGGTCATCAGGACGCTGCCGACAATCGCCACCGCCCGGTAGCCGATGCGGACGGTGATCTTCGCGCCGACCACCGACATCGTGACCCAGCCGAGGAAGAGCGGCGTGAGCACCTGGCCGGCCTCGGTGGCCGTGCCGCCCATCACCGCCTGGACGAACAGCGGCACGAACGCGATGGCGCCGAAGAGCGCGACGCCGACGAGGAACACCACCGCCAGCGTGCGCGAGATCACCGGGTGTGCCAGCAGGTCGACCGGCAGGATCGGCTCGGTCTGTGCGGCGCTCGACGATGACGAAGGCCACGAAGAGCGCCAGCGACGTCGCGGCCCACGGCACCACGCCGGTCTCGGCGCCGAGGGCGATGAGCAGCGCGCTGACGCAGGCGAAGAGCAGCGCCGCGCCCAGCCAGTCCACCTTCACCGGCGACGTCGCCGCGCGACGCCGGATACGCGGACGCCGATCACCGCCACGCACAGCAGTCCGAAGGGGATGTTGATGTAGAACACCCAGCGCCACGACAGCGCGTCGGTGATGTAGCCGCCGACGAGCGGACCGAGCACGGACGCGGTGCCCCAGACGCCGCTGAACAGCGCCTGCGTGCGCGGCCGCTCCGCCAGCGTGTAGAGCTCGCCGATGATCGTCATCGTCAGCGGAATGATGCCGCCGGCGCCGAGGCCCTGCAGTGCCCGCGCGGCGATGAGCTGCACCATCGTGGTCGCGGCGCCGCACGCCACCGAGCCGACGAGAAAGACGACCACCGAGATCAGGTACATCCGGCGGCGGCCGTAGAGGTCGGACAGCCGGCCCCAGATCGGGACCGATGCGGTCGAGGTCAGCAGATACGCCGAGAACACCCAGCTGTAGTGCGCGAGCCCGCCGAGCGTCGCGACGATCGTCGGCATGGCGGTGCCGACCACCGTCGCCTCGAGCGCGCCCAGGCTCATGCCGAGCAGCAGGCCGGCGGTGATGGCCTGGCGGCGCTTGCCGAGGATGGGAGACGGGCGCGATCGCGCCATGAGCTGAGGGTACCGACGCTGACTCCGAGCGCGTTAGAATCCGCGCATGCTCGCACCGTCGACACGCGCGCGCTCGTGTTGTCGGCCTCGTGGCGTCGATTCTCGCCGCGCGTCCGGCGCACGGCGGCTCAGGCGTGCGAGACGGCTGACCGCGCTGACCGCGTCGCCCGGTGGCGCGCCGCTGCAGGTGACGCTCGCCCAGCAGGTTGCCGCCGGCGCGCTTCACGGCGCCGGCCGGCGTGCCCGATGGCCCGCCCGGCGCCGCCAACCCGTACCCGCGCTGCCGTCGTTCTGCCGCGTGGCGGTGACGTTGCGGCCGGGTCCGAAGTCGGACATGAAGGCCGAAGTGTGGATGCCGGTCGCCGGCTGGAACGGCAAGCTGCAGGTGGTCGGCAACGGCGGCTTTGCCGGCACGATCGGGTACCGCGCGCTGGCCACGGCGCTCGCCGCCGGCTACGCGGCGGCAAGCACCGACACCGGCCACACCGGACCCGCCGCCAATACGTTCGCCAACGAGGACGCGACGCTCGACTTCGCCTATCGCGCGGTCCACGAGACGGCCGTCGCGGCCAAGCACGCCGTCGACGGCTACTACGGCGCGGCGCCGCAGTTCTCGTACTTCAACGGCTGCTCGACCGGCGGCCGGCAGGCGCTCACCGCGGCGCAGCGCTATCCCGACGATTTCAACGGCATCGTCGGCGGCGCGCCCGCCATCTTCACCACCAAGCAGGCGTTCGGACAGATCTGGTTCTATCAGGCCATCGCGCTCGGCGAGGGCGCGATTCCCAAGGAGAAGCTGCCGCTGATCCACGACGCGGTGCTCGCGGCGTGCGACACGCTCGACGGCGCCAAGGACGGCGTGCTCGAGAACCCGCTCGCCTGCACGTTCGATCCCGGCGTGCTCGCGTGCAAGCCGGGTGCGGCGCCCGAGTCGTGCCTGACGGCGCCGCAGGTCGAGTCCGTGCGGAAGGTCTACGCGGGGCCGACGCACGCCACGACGGGCGAGAAGATCTTCCCGGGCCTCGAGCGCGGCAGCGAGCTGGGTGGTCGCCGGTGCCGGTCGGCTACGCGGTGGACTACTTCAAGCACGTCGTGTTCAAGAACCCGTCGTGGAGCCCGGCGTCGCTGGACTTCGGAGCCGACGTGGCCGAGGCGTATCCGGCGGCGCATCAGATCTTCGACGCCAACGATCCCGCGCCTCGGCGCGTTTGCCGGCCGCGGCGGCAAGCTGCTGATGTATCAGGGCTGGGCCGAGCCCGGCATCCCGCCCGGCCACATCGTGAATTACTACGCGCGCCGTGCAGGCGCAGACGCGCCGGTGCCGAGAGCGCGTGCGGCTGTTCATGGTGCCGGGCATGGGGCACTGCGGCGGCGGCGACGGCGCCAGCACGTTCGACATGGTGGCGGCGCTTGACCGCTGGGTGGAAACGCGGCACCGCGCCCGAGCAGATTCCCGCGTCGCGCGTGCGCAACGGGCACGTCGATCGCACGCGGCCGCTCTGCGCCTATCCGCGCTACGCGCGGTACTCGGGATCGGGAAGCATCGACGACGCCGCGAACTTCAGCTGCGTGATGCCGTGATCTCCAGGGCGGGCTGAAGCCCGGCCTCTACGTATGTAGCGGGCGGTCTTTAGACCGCCCGGCGACTCATTGCTGTCGCTCGAGCAGCCACGTCAGCGGCTTCAGCGCCTTCTCGAGCAGCGGCCGCCGGCGCCACGCCTCGTAGGTCACTTCCTGGCTCTGCGCCAGGTCCGCTTCGAAGTCGCGCGTCAGGCGCGTCGACACCTCGCGGTCGCGAAACGCCACGTTGACCTCGTCGTTGTGCTCGAACGAGCGGTTGTCGATGTTGGTCGTGCCGACCACGCCCAACCGCCCGTCGATCATCATCACCTTGGCGTGCGTCATCCCCGGCTGGTACTCGAAGATGCGGACGCCGTGCTCGAGCAGCTGCCCGTACAGCCGGCGGCTGGCCAGCCGGACGAAGCCGCTGATCGGTACGCGGGCCGGGCACGATCACGCGGATGCGCACGCCGCGCGCCGCCGTTTCCATGAGGAACCGTCGCAGCGTGAAGTCGGGCAGGAAATAGGGCGTGCTGATGTCGATGGTGTCGCGCGCCCACGCCATCAGGAGCTGAAAGCGCCACGCGCGACGCGGTGGCGCGATCGGCGGGCGAGCTGCGGATGAGCATCGCGTCCACCGGCCCGGCGCTTCGCGAGCGGCGGCCAGCACGCCGGCGAGGTGAGGATCTCGCCGCTGCACTCGAGCCAGTTCTCGGAGAACACGCCCTGGAGTGACGCCACGACCGGCCCCTCCACCCGCACCATGGTGTCGCGCCACGCCGGTTCGTCGGGGCGCGGACGCGTCGTGCCACCAGTCCGCCACACCGGCACCGCCGACGAACGCGACCCGCCCGTCCACGATCAGCAGCTCGCGGTGGGTGCGGTTGTTGGCGCGGTGCAGCCGGTACCACTTCAGCCGCTGGTAGTAGTCGGAGCCGGCAGCCTGCCTCGGCCAGCGGCGTCCGCGGCCGAGAAGCGCATGGCGAGCTGCCGATGGCGTCGAGCACCATCCGGACCTCGACCCCGGCCCTGGCCCGCTCGGCCAACGCGGCCACCACCTGATCGACGATCTCGGCCGGGTTCAAAAATGTAGGCTTCGACGTTTATGGAGTGATGCGCCTCGCGGATGGCCGCGAGCATCGCGGGATAGAACTGGCGCCGTTGGTCAGCACTTCGACCCGTTGCCGTGTGCAGGCGGGCCTGGCACTCCTCCTGGAGCACCCGGAGAGCTGCGCTTCGTCGGCCGCGGCCCGGCAAGTGGTAGTCGATGCGGGGCGTGAAGAGAAGGACGAGGACGAACCAGACGAGAAAGGCCAGGCCGACCAGGGAAACGAAGGTCCAGCGCCCCATGGCGGCGCCGGGCCTCAGCCCCGGTAGTTGCCGAACTGGAGGGCGACGCCGAAATCGGCTTCCCGGAGCAGGCGCATCACTTCCTGGAGCTCGTCGCGCGAAGGCGACGTGACGCGGAGCTGGTCGCTCTGGATGGTGGCCTGGACCTTCTTGAGCTTGTGAGTCCTTCAGGAACTTGATGATGTCGCGGGCCTTGTCGGAGGGGATGCCCTGCTGCAGGGTGATGTCCTGCCGCACCGTGCTGTTGCCGGCCGGAGTGATGGTGCCGCGCGACAGGTTCCGCACCGGCACGTTGCGGCGCACGAGGCGGGTCTGGACGATGTCCCAGAGCGCGTTCAGCTTGAACTCATCGTCGGCGACGAGCGTCAACAGAGACTGCTGGGCGTTGAACTCGATGGCGGCTTTGGACCCTTTGAAGTCGTAGCGCTGGGCCACTTCCTTGCGCGCCTGGTTCAGCGCGTTGTCCACCTCCTGCAGATCCACGTTGGAGGTGATGTCGAACGAACACGCGGTGGCCATGCCGGCCATATGCTGTCACAGGTCCGACGTGAGGGTACGGCGCCGCGATCACGCGAGACGCCAAACCACCCTGTCGAGCGTCTAAGAAGTGACCGAAATAACAGGCGACGCAGCGTGGTGAGGGCTAACCTGTTTAGGGTAGAGACTTTGCCGCCCGCCGCTGAAACGATTGCGCGAGTTCGTTCGTATGATGGGGGAACGAATGAGGATCGAAGGATCAACCCATGGGTGATGCCGGAGAAGGGCTCGTCGACGCGGAATCCCGCCTCGCCGAGCGGATGGAAGAGCGGGAGCAGGAGAAGCGGCAGGCCCGCATGGGGCCGGTGACGACGGATCCGGAGCGCGCGCGCGAAACGCGAATCCCTGCGGCTGGCCAAGACCGAGATGCAGCGCCAGCTCGATCTCACCACTTCCGAGGTGCGCCGGCGCAGCTGTCGCAGGCCCTCGGCGAGATCGACAAGCGGCTGAAAGCCTCTGTCGGTAAAATAGCCGGCGCAGGCGCCCGGTGTAGCCGCCGAGCATCTCCGCTCGACGTATCTGCTGGTGCCGACGCCCGCGCTCGAGTATCACGAGGCCACCAAGCACCACTTCGACCGTTTTGCCCGGTCGGCCGGGTCATCTCGACTGGAAGACCCAACCGAATCCGTTCCGCCGCTACGACGGCGCTCCAGTGCTGGAGTTGCCGCGCGAAGCGTCTGGCGGCGGCTGCCGCTGACTACGGCGCGCTCGTACGAGCCGCGCGAGGACCCGGCGGCCCTGACGCTGGCGCCGGTTGGCGAGCTGCTGCGGTGCGCGTTCGGGCTGTCGGCCTGGAAATCGATCCGTGGCACGCGGTGGGCGCTTCGGGTCAACCCGTCGAGCGGCAACCTGCACCCCACCGAGGCCTACCTCGTGTGGCAGGCCGGGGTGTTCCACTACGCCGCCGACGCGCACGCGCTCGAACGCCGGGGCAGCGTCGAGCCCGCCGACGTGGGACGAGTGGGCGGGCGGCGCCCTGCTGATCGGGCTGACCTCGATCCATTGGCGCGAGGCCTGGAAGTACGGCGAGCGCGCGTACCGCTACTGCCAGCACGATCGTCGGACATGCGATCGGCGCGCTCCGGTTCGCCGCCGCGCTCCTCGGCTGGCGCGCGGCGCTGCTGCCACGGTGGTCCGACGCCGAGGTCGCGGCGCTGCTCGGCGATCGACCGCGACGACGACGCCGGCGGCGCCGAGCGCGAGGCGCCGGCGTGCCTGGCGGTGGTGACGCCGGGCGACCCGGCCGTCGTGGCCGGCCGGTCACCGTCCGCGCTCGTCTCGGCGCTCATCCCCGGCGAGTGGCGGGGCACGGGCCAACACGCTGAGCGCCGGTCACGTCGACTGGCCCGCCATCGACGTCGTGGCACGGGCGGCGGCGTACCCGGGCCGCGACGTCGCGAGCCGCCGGCCGCCGCTCGGACGCCGGCGCGCCGCCGCCGGCTCCGGCCCCAGCCCGCGGCTCGCCGCGGCGCGCGCGAGATCATCCTGCGGCGTCGCAGCGCCGTGAGCTTCGACCCGCGAGGCGACGCTGCCGCTCGACGCGTTTCTCTCGATGCTGACGCGCGTGCGCCCGCACGGCGCCGCCGTGGGACGCGATTCGACTGGCCGCCGGCCGTGCACCTGGTGCTGTTCGTGCACCGCGTCGAGGGGCTCGTGCCGGGCGTCTACGCGCTTCCTTCGCGACCCGGCGGCCGAAGAGCGGCCTGCGCGCCGCCATGCGTCCCGAGTTCCTGTGGGAGCGGGTGCAGCGCGACGCCGGACCTGTTTCTGCTGCTGCCGACCGATGTGACGTGGGTGGCCAACCGGCTGTCGTGCGATCAGGACATCGCCGGCGACGGCTTCTTCAGCCTCGGCATGCTGGCGCGCTTCGAGCCGCTGCTGGCCGCGCACGGCGACTGGATGTACCGGCGGCTGTTCTGGGAGTGCGGGCTGATCGGGCAGGTGCTCTATCTCGAGGCCGAGGCCGCCGGGGTGCGCGGCACCGGCATCGGCTGCTTCTACGACGACCCGGTGCACGAGGCGCTCGGCCTGCCCGGGCACGCGTGGCAGAGCCTGTACCACTTCTGCGTCGGCGAGCCGATCGAGGACACGCGGCTCGAGACGTCGCCGGGCTACGACTGGGAGCGAGTCACCGACGTAGCGGTCGGTCTTCAGGCCGACCGGCGTCAGGGCGGTCTGGAGACCGCCCTCTACGATTCGCGATCCCGAACTGATCCAGGATCGCGCGCATCGTCCCGTCGCCGGCGGCATCGAGGTGCGCGGGCCAGCGCGGCCGGGCGCGGCGGCACGGCGGCAGCGTGGCCGCCTCGGCGAGCAAGGTCGCGCCACGCGGCGACGGCATGCGCGCACGGTCGCGTGCCGCTGCCCACCACGCCCGCGCGGCGGCGCCCAGCGCCGCGCGCAGCGCCGCGTCGCCCGCCAGCCGCACGAGCGCCAGCATCAGCGAGTGCTCCTCGTCGCGCGGGTCGATCGAGATCGCCATCGGCGGCTCCGGCGCGCCGGGGCCCGCGGCGAGCGATCGCGGCTGCCAGGTCTGCGGGTCGAGCGCCGGCCACCGTCGCCGTGCTCTCGGTTTCGGCCACGATGACCGCCTTGCCGGCGGCGGCGCCCAAGAGCGCCGCAATCAGCGGCCGGCCGAACGTCGGCCAGCGCGTGGCGACGATCACGTCGGCCGCGCGCAGCGCGCTCGCATCGCCGGCCGCCGCGTGCACGATGCTCGAGCGCCGCACCGGCTTCGCGCGCGCGCGCGGCCGCGCGCTCCACCGCGCCGTGCCGGAGCCGCCGTCGCACGACGAGCACGCGCATCGCGCCGCGCGCGGCCTGCGGCGCCACCGCGGCGGCGGCGCGACCGGGCATCGGGCACGCCGGCCGGCGTGACCACGACGCGCGCGCCGGGACAGGCCTCGCGGATGGCCGCCGCCAGCGCGTCGTCGCCGACGGCGGTGACGCGCGAGGCGAGCACCGGAATGCGCCACGTCGACCACGCGCCGCGCACGAGCGGCCACGGTGCGTCGCTGCGCGCCAGCGCCGTCGGCGAACGCCATCTCCGCCTCGCGATTGGCGTCACGGTGCTGGTGGGCCAGCGACACTCGCGCGGCCGTCGTGCAGCCGCGACGTGCGCAGCGCGAGCACGCCCGGGTAGTGCAGGAGGTACGGCCAGATGTACTGATGCGCCGGCGTGTCGTCGAGCTCGTAGACGCACAGATCGAAGATCCCCTGCGCCGCCTGCCACACGAAGTCGTGGGCCGCGCGCGCGTCCACGACGTGCACGTCGTGGGTCTCGCGCAGGCCGTCGATCACGGCCGCGAGATCATCGGCGTCCGGGGCCGTGTCCGGGCGAAACCACGCGAGTCGCATGCGGTCCCGATCCTATCGCTCTTCCTGAAGCCCGAGGCCCGAAGCCCGAAGCCTCGGCTGGCACCGTTCGCACCAGTAGGTCGAGCGCGCGTCCGGGCCCTGCTTCGCCCGCTGGATCGGCGCGCCGCACCGGCGGCACGGCAGGCCGCGGCGCCCATAGACCCACAGCCGCGCCGACGGATCGAGCCGGTTGGTCGTGCGCCGGCCGGCGCGCCGTCTCGCCCGACGTTGGCGCGCATCTGCCGCGCGGCGATCGCGACGATGCGCGCCAGCTGCTCGGCCGAAAGCGCCCCGACGCTGCGTGAACGGGCTCACGCGCGCGGCAAACAGCACTTCAGACTTGAAGACGTTGCCGATGCCGGCGAGCGCGCGCTGGTCGAGCAGCGCGTCGGCAATCTCCAGGTCGGGCCGCGCGGCCAGCCGGGCGCACGGCCTCGGCGCATCGAACGTGTCGCGACAACAGATCCGGCCCCAGTTCGGCGACCGGGCCCTCGCGATCGAGCTGCCGGCGGCGACGAACTCGGCCACCGGTACCGCGAACGCCACCGCGACGTACGGCGGCGTCTCGATGCAGGATGCGCAGCTCGTGCCGCGGCCGCTGCCAGCGTTCGCCAGGCGGTAGATGTGCCATGAGCCGTGCATGCGCATGTGGGTGCGCAGCACCAGCGAGGCTCCGCTTGGCCGCGTCGAGCCACATCAGCAGGTGCTTGCCGCGCGCCTCCACGCGCTCGACCACCGGCCCGGCAATCGGCTGCTCCGCGTCCACGCGCGTCAGGTGCGCGAACACCGACTCGAACCGCTCGACCCGCTGGCCGGCCAGCGCGGCGTGCAGCGTGCGCGCCGCGCGATGGATGGTGTCGCCCTCAGGCATGGTTCGGCGGCGCTAGATGCGGCGGCCGGCACCGCATCGACGACCGCGGCGCGCGGTACTGCAGACCCTCGGCGCCCACGACGAACCCCTCGGCCACGAACCAGCGGGCCGCCGGGTGCAGCGCCGGCGCGCGTGCCGTTGATCGTCTCGAGAAACAGGCCGCGCCGGCCATCCGGGCGGGCAAGCGGCGTGCTGGACGAGCGCGCGCGCCAGCGCCTGCGGCAATGCGCGTGCGCGCCGGCTCGGTGTCGGGCAGCGCCAAGCAGCAGATCGCGCTCGCCCCGCCGCAGGTAGCCGGCGGCGAGGCCGTCGACGAGCACGACGAGCGAGCCCACGGTGCGCGTGGCGCCGCGCCCGACGTCGGCGCGGTCGTCGTCGGCGCCGCCGCTCGTGCTTCGGGCCATTTGAGCAGCGTGCCGTACGGATTGGCCGGGTCGGTGGCGGCCAGCACCACGGCCTGCGGCGTGTCGGGCGGCCTCGCGGTGCGACCGGAGCAGATCCAGCGCCGCGGGCATCGCGAACTGCGGCGCCGCCGAGGCCGGCGACGAAGTAGCCGCGGCGGATGCGCCCGGCGTCCTCCATGGCGCGCAGCACCTGATACACGGCGCTGAAGCCGCCGGCGATGGCTTCCGACGCGACGGTCTCGCGCGTCACCAGGCCGTAGCGCGTGAGCAGCTGCTGCGCCGTCGCGGCGCCCCATTCGGTATTGGCCGATGGCGCCGCCGCCACGCTCTCGACGAGCGACCAGCGGCCCTCGGACGTGCGCGGGGAACTGCGGCGCGAGCGGAACCGCGCCGGCGACGGGCGCCGCGCCCGCGGCTCCTCGGTGAGCCCGCAGTAGCTGCGCAGCGGGATGCAGCGTGTCGTTCGTCGACCAGCCCCATCCACACCAGCTCCCAGAGCGCCTCGACGGTGTCGGCGGGGAAGCCGAGTCCGGTGCCCTCGCGGATGGCGGCGAAGAACGACGCGCCATGCGACGCCAGGTAGTCGCGGACGGCGGCCACCCGTCCTTCGAGCTTGGGCGGCGCGGTCACCGGCGGACGCAGGCGCGGGAGGTGATCGGTGAGGTAGAGCGCGATGCGGCCGTCGCGCTCGCCGAGCCGCTCGAGCCCCACCCACACCACCTCGCCGGCCGCCATCAGGGTGTCGAGCATCGCCGGGCGTGTAGTCGGCGACCCGTGCCGCCAGGATGTCGCGTTCGAGCACCGACGCCGGCATGGCCGCGCCCTGCAGCTGCTCGATGGCGTCGAGCAGCGCCTCGAGGCCGCGCCGCTTCGAGCCGACGCCATGCCAGCCCACCATGAAGCGCCCCAGCGCGTCGGCGTCGACGGCCTCGATCTCGTGCCGCAACTTCGCGAGCGAGCGGCGGCGCAGGCTGCGGAGCACGTTGGCGTCCACCCACTCGCGCTCGGAGCCGCCGGGCCGGAACTCGCCCTCGATGAGCCGTCCGGCCTCGGTGAGCCGCTGCAGCAGCGTCCCCACCACCGCGATGCCGAGCCCGTAGCGGGCAGCCAGTTGCGCCGCGGTGAACGGGCCGTGCGAGCGGGCGAAGCGCATCGCCAGATCGCCGGCCGCGTCGCGCACCGGCTCGAGCAGCGCTTCGGGCAGCCCCGGCGGCACGGGCACGCCGAGCGCGTCCCGGTAGCGCGCCACGTCCTCCACCGCGACGTAGCGCGGCTCGCCGGCCACCGGGAGTGGCACCAGCCGCCGCGCCCGCACGAGCTCGGCCACCGCGTCCGCGGCGCCGGCAAATGCCGAGCGCTCGACGATCTCCTCGAGCGTGAGATCGCCGATGCGAATCAGGAGATCGTGGATGCCGTCGGCGCTGCGCGCCTTGTAGCCGTCTTCGAGGTGCTGCAGGCGCCGCTCGAGCTCGGCGAGTGCGTCCGGGTCGAGGAGATCGCGCAGTTCGGCGTCGCCGAGGAGCTCGCGCAGCTGCGCCTGATCGACCGACAGCGCCTGCGCGCGCCGCTCCGCCAGCGGCGCGTCGCCGTCGTAGATGTAGTTGGCGACGTAGCTGAAGAGCAGCGACGCCGCAAACGGCGACGGCTGCTTCGAGTCGATGGTGGTGACGCGCCGGGCGCGCGTGCCGACCTGCCGCAGCACGTCCACCAGGCCGGGCATGTCGAAGTGATCGCGCAGCACCTCGCGGTAGGTCTCGAGCACGATCGGGAACGATCCGAACCGCGACGCCACCGCCAGCAGATCCGATGCCCGCTTCCGCTGCAGGAAGAGCGGCGTGCGCTGGCCCGCGCGCCGCCGCGGCAGCAGCAGCGCCCGGGCCGCCGTCTCGCGGAAGCGCGCCGCGAAGAGCGAGGTGGATCCGAGCTGCCGCAGCACCAGCCCTTCGATCTCGTCGGCGTCGGGCAGCATCAGCTCCGGATCGGGTGGCTGCTCGGTCTCGGGGAAGCGGACGACGAAGCCTTCGTCGCCCCACATCACTTCCACGTCGACGCCGGTGCGGCTGCGCACGAGCGCCGTCACCGCCATCGCCCACGGCGCGTGGATGCGGCTGCCGAGCGGCGAGAGCACGCACACCCGCCAGTCGCCGACCTCGTCGAGGCAGCGCTCGATGACGACGGTGCGATCGTCGGGGACGCCCCCGGCCGCCGCCTGCTCGTCGAGATACTGCAGGACGTTCTCGGCGGCGAGGCGGTCGAGGCCGTGGTGCTCGGTCAGCCGCGCGATGGCGGCGGGCTTCGGCGTGTCGCCGAGCTCGCGAACCAGCTTGCCGATGGCCAGGCCCAGTTCGACCGGACGCCCCGCCTGGTCGCCGTGCCAGAACGGCATCTTGCCGGGCTCGCCGGGCGCCGGCGACACGAGCACGCGGTCGTGGGTGATGTCTTCCACCCGCCAGGTGGAGGCGCCCAGCGTGAAGGTGTCGCCGACCTCGGTCTCGAACACCATCTCCTCGTCGAGCTCGCCGACGCGGGTCGGCCGCTCCGCGCCGGCGAGGAACACGCCGTAGAGCCCGCGATCGGGAATCGTGCCGGCATTGGCGATGGCGACGCGCACGGCGCCCTCGCGGCCGGTCACCGTGTTCCTCACCCGGTCCCAGGTCACGCGCGGCCGCAGCTCGGCGAACTCGTCGGAGGGATAGCGGCCCGAGAGCATGTCGAGCACGCCGTCGAACATCCGCCGCCCGAGATCGGCGAACGGGGCGGCGCGGCGCACCAGCCGGTACAGCTCGTCGACGTCCCACGTGTCGAGGCCGGCGATCGCCACGAGCTGCTGCGCGAGCACGTCGAGCGGGTTGCGCGGGTAGCGCGTGGACTCCACCTTGCCCTCGTGCATCGCGCGCGCCACGGCCGCGCACGCCACGAGATCGCCGCGGAACTTGGGGAAGATCACGCCCTCGCTCGCGGCGCCCACCTGGTGGCCGGCGCGGCCGATGCGCTGCAGGCCGCTCGCCACCGACGGCGGCGCTTCGATCTGCACGACGAGGTCGATGGCGCCCATGTCGATGCCGAGCTCGAGCGACGAGGTGGCGACCAGCGCGCGGATGCGCCCGGCCTTGAGCAGGTCCTCCACCTCGCTGCGCGCTTCGCGGGCCAGCGACCCGTGGTGCGAGCGCACCAGCGGTTCCTCGGCCAGGTCGTTGAGCGCGCCGGCCAGCCGCTCGGCGAGCCGGCGGCTGTTGACGAAGAGCAGCGTCGAGCGGTGCGAGCGGATCAGTTCCAGCAGGCGCGGATAGATCGACGCCCAGATCGACACGCGCGCCGGGCGCTGCGCGGCCGGCCCGCTCGGGACCGCGACCGGGCGGCCGAGGCTGGCCATGTCTTCCACCGGCACCTCGACCCGGATCTGCAGCGGCTTCTTGTCCGACGCGTCCACGATCGTCACGGGACGGAACTCCCGCGCGGCCTGCGCGTCGCCGAACTCGTCGTGCAGGTCGGCGTGGGGGCCGGCGCCATGTGTGGGCCGGCTTTAGCCGGCCCTCCTGGGCCGCCTGAAGGCGGCCCCCACGACTGGGGCGGATCGATCGCGCCCCCCAGATAGCGCGCGACCTCGTCGAGCGGCCGCTGCGTGGCCGAGAGGCCGATGCGCTGCAGCGGCGGGCGGTGGCCGCCGCCCGCCGCGCGCAGCGCCTCGAGGCGCTCGAGCGACAGCGCCAGGTGCGCGCCCCGCTTGCCCGGCACCAGCGCATGGATCTCGTCGATGATCACCGTGTCCACCGCGGCCAGACGCTCGCGCGCGCGCGAGGTGAGGAGCAGGAACAGCGACTCGGGCGTGGTGATCAGGATGTCGGCCGGCGACCGCAGGAAGCGTGCGCGCTCGTTGGCGGGGGTGTCGCCGGTCCGGATGGCGATCCCGGGTGACGTAAATGTCACACCGGCCGCCGTCGCGACGTTGGCGATGCCCGCGAGCGGCGCCCGCAGGTTGCGCTCGACGTCCACCGCGAGCGCCTTGAGCGGCGACACGTAGAGCACCCGGCAGCGCTGGCGGGCGTCGGGCACCGGCTCGAAGAGCAGGCGGTTGAGGCACCAGAGAAACGCGGTGAGCGTCTTGCCGCTGCCGGTGGGCGCCAGGATGAGCGTGGATTCGCCGCGCGCAATCGCCGGCCAGCCGAGGCGCTGCGGCCGGGTCGGCGCCTCGAACACGCCGGAAAACCACTCGCGAGCCGCCGGATGAAACAGCGAAAGCGGCGCCGACGCGCGCGTCATCCCGTGATCATAGAGACCCCGTCCGCCTGCATTGACCTTTGAGGTGCCGTTCTATAGCATGAGCAGGTTTGGGAAAGTTTTCACAACGATGATCTTGGACGGTTGGCTCGGAGTCGTGATCATGGCGGGGCTCGGCGTCGGATTCGCCGCCACCATGATCGGGTTGTCGCTGCTCCTCGGCCCCAAGAACCCCACCCCCGAGAAGCTGGCGCCCTACGAGTGCGGCATGCCGGCGGTCGGAAACGCGCGGGAACGCCACTCGGTGAAGTTCTACCTGGTGGCCATGATCTTCCTCCTGTTCGACATCGAGGTCGCGTTCCTCTATCCGTGGGCCATGGCCCTGCGCGACCTGGGTTGGGCCGGCTACTGGCAGATCGTCACGTTCTTCCTGATCCTGCTCGTCGGCTACGTCTACGTCTGGCGCAAGGGGGTCCTCGACTGGGGCCCGGTCGCGCGGCAGCGTCCCGGCACGCAGCCGGCCGGCGTCCGTCAAGAAGCGGCATAGGAAGCGGCGGAGAAGCACCTCAGGCGGCCATGGCACAGGCAGACCACACCCACGGGCTCGATCACGAGCTCCCGATCCTCACGAGCACGGTCGAGAAGATCGTCAACTGGGCCCGGCAGTCGGCGATCTGGCCGGCGCAGTTCGGCCTCGCCTGCTGCGCCATCGAGATGATGGCGATGGTGGCCAGCCGCTACGACGTCGCCCGCTTCGGCGCCGAGGTGTTCCGCGGCTCGCCGCGCCAGTCGGACCTGATGATCGTCGCCGGCCGCCTGTCGCGGAAGATGGCGCCGGCGATGCGCCGCGTCTACGACCAGATGCCGGAACCGAAGTGGGTGATTTCGATGGGCGCCTGCGCGTCGGTCGGCGGCGTCTTCGACAACTACGCCATCGTCCAGGGTGTGGACCAGGTGGTCCCCGTGGACGTGTTCGTGCCCGGATGCCCGCCGCGCCCCGAGTCGCTGATCTACGGGATCGTGCAGCTGCAGCAGAAGATCGCGCGTTCCCGCATGTAGCCGACGCATGGACGCGAACGGAATCATCGACAGCCTCACTCCGCTCGTCCCTGGCGCCGCGTTCGAAGCCGGCGCCAGCGTGGACTTCGCCACCGTCTACGTGCCGGCCGAGCACATCGTCGCCACCTGCGCGGCGCTGCGCGATCACCTGAACGTTCGAGGTGCTCGTCGAGGTGACGGCGGCCGACTACCTGCCGCGGGCGCCCCGCTACGAGGTCGTCTATCACCTGCTGTCGGTGGCCGCACCGCCGGCGCGCTGCGCCTGAAGGTGCGCGTCGCGGCGGACGGCACCGTGCCGACCGTGCAGCCGGTCTACCCGGGCGCCGGCTGGCTCGAGCGCGAAGTGTGGGACATGTTCGGCATCGTGTTCGACGGCCACAACGACCTGCGGCGGCTGCTGATGCCCGAGGACTGGGAAGGGCACCCGCAGCGCAAGGACTACCCGGTGCAGATCCAGAAGGCGGCGCAGACCTACGCCCCGCTCGAAGTCAGCCGAAGAGCAGTTCCGCGCCAGTCTCGAGCGCGACCGCGTGAAGCGCCCGCACTGACGCGCATCGCACCCTGAGGCCAGGACGATGGCAGACATTCGCACCGAGACGATGACCGTCAACATGGGGCCCCAGCACCCCAGCACGCACGGCGTGCTGCGGCTGGTGCTGGAGCTCGATGGCGAAGTCATCCAGTCGGTGATGCCGACGATCGGCTACCTGCACACCGGCATCGAGAAGACCGCCGAGCAGAAGAAGTGGCAGCAGGTCATCCCGCTGGTCGAGCGCATGGATTACCTGGCCGCGCAGAGCAACAGCCTGGCCTACGCGCTGAGCGTCGAGAAGCTGCTCGGGCTCGAGATGCCGCAGCGCGTGAAGGACATCCGCGTCCTCCTCGCCGAGCTGCAGCGCATCGCCAGCCACCTGATCTGGATCGGCACGCACGGCCTCGAGATCGGCGCCGTGTCGATGCTGTTCTACGCGGTCCGCGAGCGCGAGCTGCTGCTCAACATCAACGAGCTCATCGCCGGCTTCCGCTTCTTCCCGAGCTACATCCGCATCGGCGGCCTGCGCGAGGATCTGCCGCGCGGCTTCCACGCGCAGGTGAAGGAGTTCCTCGACCGCTTCCCGGCCAAGATCGACGAGTTCGAGGGGCTGCTCACCAAGAACGACATCTACCAGCGGCGCACCGAGGGCGTCGGCGACATCACCAGGGAGCACGCCTACGCCTGGGGCCTCGTCGGCCCGATCGCGCGCGCCGGCGGCTCCGACTACGACGTCCGCAAGTACTTCCCGTACTCCGGCTACGAGACCTACGACTTCAAGGTGCCGACGGCCACCGAGGGCGACGTCTACGCGCGCTACCGCGTGCGCGTCGCCGAGATGCGCGAGAGCCTGAAGATCGCGCAAGCAGGCGCTCGACCGCATCAGCCCGACCGGCGTCTTCGCCTGCGACGACACCCGCGTGGTGCCGCCGCCGAAGGACAAGGTCTACAGCGAGATGGAAGCGCTGATTCAGCACTTCCTGATCTACTCGCAGGGGTTCACGGTGCCGGCGGGCGACTGCCTACGTGCCGGTCGAAGGGCCGCGCGGCGAGCACGGCTGCTACATCGTGTCGGACGGCACCAACCGCCCGTGGCGGGTCAAGATGCGCGCGCCGTCGTTCATGGCCATTCAGGCGCTGCCGACCGTGGTGCAGGGCGGCCTCATCGCCGACGTGGTGGCCGTCATCGGCTCCACCGACGTCGTCATGGGAGACTGCGACCGGTGAGCTTTCATCCCCAGATGGAGTACGCGCCGGCCCGGTTCCACCGGTCCGAGCGCAAGCTGGCCGACGACGGGCGCGCCGTTCGCCTACACGCCGGAGAACCAGGCGAAGTTCGACGAGAACGTGCACGCACTATCCGCCCGAGCAGCGGAAGTCGGCGATTCTCTACGCGCTCTACCTCGCGCAGGAGCAGCAGGGCTATCTCACCGGCAACGCGATGCGCTTCGTGGCGCAGCAGATCGGCTGCTCGACGGCGGACGTCGAGGACGTCGTGTCGTACTACACGATGTTCTACACGAAGCCGGTGGGCAAGTGCGTGCTCAACGTGTGCCGCACGCTGTCGTGCGCGCTGCTCGGCGCCGAGCGGGTCACCGAGGAGCTGAGCGAGAAGCTCGGGATCACGCCGGGCCAGACGACGCCCGACGGCGAGTTCACGCTGATCGAGGTGGAGTGCCTGGGCGCGTGCGACCGCGCGCCGGTGGTGATGGTCAACGACGACTGGCACGAGCGGCTGGCGCCGGAGCAGGCGGCGCAGTTCATCGACGACCTCAAGGCGCGCGGCCCGGCCGCGTTCACCGGGTGTCACCTGCAAGGTGGAGAAGAAGTAGGCGTCGGCCGCCTTCGAACCTGTTCTCACACTCGTTCGTCCGCGAGCCCAACGCGCACACGCTCGACTTCTATCTGCAGCGCGCGCGCGGCTACGAAGGGCTGCGCAAGGCGCTGACGCTGCAGCCCAACGACCTCATCGAGCAGGTCAAGGCGTCGGGGCTGCGCGGCCGCGGCGGCGCCGGCTTCCCGACCGGGCTGAAGTGGCAGTTCGTGCGACAAGAAGCGCCGAAGCCGAAGCTACATCGCCTGCAACGCCGACGAGAGCGAGCCGGGCACGTTCAAGGACCACGTGCTGATGGAGCGCAACCCGCACCTGCTCATCGAGGGGTGCGCGATCTCCTGCTACGCCATCGGCGCCAAGGTCGCCTACATCTACATCCGCGGCGAGTTCTACCACGTGCAGCAGGTGCTCGAGGCCGAGATCGAGAAGGCCTACAAGGCCGGCTTCCTCGGCAAGAACATCCTCGGCAGCGGCTTCGACTGCGACGTCTACGTGCACCGCGGCGCCGGCGCCTACGAAGCCGGCGAGGAGACCGCGCTCATCGAGTCGCTCGAAGGCAAGCGCGCGCAGCCGCGCATCAAGCCGCCGTTCCCCGCCGTCGCCGGCCTCTATCAGTGCCCGACCGCGGTGAACAACGTCGAGACGCTGTGCAACGTGCCGCCGATCGTGCTGAACGGGCCGGAGTGGTTCGCCGCGCTCGGTCCGGAGAAGAACGGCGGCCCGAAGCTCTATTGCATCAGCGGCCAGGTGAAGCGGCCGGGCGTCTACGAGGCGTCGATGCACACGACGCTGCGCGAGCTGATCTACGGCGAGCAGTTCGCGCAGGGCATGGCCGGCGGCAAGAAGTTCAAGGCCATCATCCCCGGCGGTTCGTCGGTGCCGCTGCTGCTCGACGAGCACCTCGACACGCCGGCCAGCTTCGACGGCGTGCAGAAGGCCGGGTCGCTCCTCGGCTCCGCCGGCCTGATCGTGCTCGACGAGACGGTGTGCATGGTGTGGCTGGCGATGAACCTGCTGCACTTCTACCGCCACGAGTCGTGCGGCAAGTGCACGCCGTGCCGCGAGGGCGGCGACTGGCTCTACAAGCTGCTGCAGCGCGTCGAGGCCGGCGAAGGGCGGATGAAGGACATCGACCTGCTCTTCGGCGTCGCCAACAACATCGTCGGCAAGACGCTGTGCGCGTTCGGCGACGCCGCGGCGACGCCGGTGCTGACGACGCTGAAGCTGTTCCGGCACGAGTTCGAGGCGCACGTCAAGGAAGGGCGCTGCACGCTGCCGTCCGAGTGGCGCGCCAAGCATCCGGTGCTGGCGCACTGATGGACTGCGCCAGCGCGCATTCTGATCGGCCGGCCGTCATCGGCCTCATGATCTTCATCGTCTTCAACGCGCTGATCATCGCGTCGGCGATGCTGGTGCTCGCCGAGCGCAAGATCATGGGCTTCATGCAGCAGCGCTACGGCCCCTACCTGGTGGGGCCGCACGGCATGCTGCAGCCGTTCGCCGACATCCTCAAGCTGCTGTTCAAGGAGGAGCTGCGGCCGAAGGGCGCCGACAAGTGGCTGTTCACGCTGGCGCCGATGCTGGCGGTCGACGGCGGCGTTCGCCGCGTTTGCCACGGTGCCGTTCGGCGCCGAGACGACGTTCTTCGGGCTGCTCGACGAGCCGGTCAAGCTCGGCGTCGCCGACGTCAACGTCGGCGTGCTGGTCGTCTTCGCCATCACCTCGATGGGCGTCTACGGCATCGTCCTCGCCGGCTGGTCGTCCAACAGCAAGTACTCGCTGTTCGGCGGGCTGCGCGCCTCGGCGCAGATGATCAGCTACGAGCTGTCGTACGCGACGGCGCTGGCCGCCGTGATCCTGCTGGCCGGCTCGATGTCGCTGCGCGAGGTCGTCGACTCGCAGGCCGGCTACTGGTTCGGGTTCATCCCGCAGTGGTACGTCTTCCTGCAGCCGGTCGGCTTCATCATCTACGTCATCGCCGGCGTCGCCGAGACCAACCGCGCGCCGTTCGATTTCCCGGAAGCGGAGCAGGAGCTGGTGGCCGGCTACAACACCGAGTACAGCTCGGTGCGCTTCGCGCTGTTCCCGCAGGCCGAGTACATCAACATGGTGACGATGTCGGCCGTGGCCACCGACCTGTATCTCGGCGGCTGGCACGGTTCCCGTTCCTGCCGCCGACGTATCTCGAGCTGGCTCGGCGTTCCTGGCGAAGGTCGGCGTCATCCTCTTCGTCTACATCTGGATGCGCTGGACGCGTGCCGCGCTACCGCTACGACCAGCTGATGGAGTTCGGCTGGAAGTGCCTGTTCCCGGCGTCGGTCATCAACCTGCTCGTGACGGCGGCGCTGGTGCTCTATTTCAATGCCTGAGACCGTCCTCTTCTACGTGCTCTCGGGGCTGGCGATCGGCGCGTCGGCGCTGGTCATCGGCCAGCGCAACCCGATGTACAGCGTGCTGCTGCTGATCGTGTCGTTCGCGGCGCTGGCCGGCCTCTACATCCAGCTCGACGCGCCGTTCGTGGCGGTGGCGCAGATCATCATCTACGCCGGCGCCATCATGGTGCTGTTCCTGTTCGTCGTCATGCTGCTCAACGCGCCGCAGGAAGACGCGGCCGAGTGGGACCGCGCGCACCCGCTGCGGCGGCCGGGCGTCGCGCGCTTCGGCATCGTCCTCGCCGTGCTGCTCGTCGTGCAGCTGGGCTGGGCGCTGACGCGGTCGGCGAGCTCGACGCGCCGGTGGGCGGCAGCGCCGACGGCGCCGCGGTCAGCTCGGTGCGCGAGCTGGGCCGGGTGCTGTTCACCGACACGCGTTCGCGTTCGAAGCCACGTCGATCCTGATTCTCGTGGCGATGGTCGGCGCGGTGGTGCTGGCGCGGCGGGAAGGTGACGCAGTGATTCCGCTCAGCCACTACCTGATCGTCTCGGCGCATCCTCTTCGCCATCGGCACCGCCGGCGTGTTCCTGCGCCGGAACCTGATCACGATCCTGCTGTCGGTCGAGATCATGCTGAACGCCGTCAACCTGACGTTCGTGGCGTTCGGCCGCTATCGCCGGCGACGTCGACGGGCAGATCATCACGTTCTTCGTGATGACCGTGGCGGCCGCCGAAGCGGCGGTCGGCCTGGCGCTCGTCATCGCGCTCTTCCGGCACCGGGAATCGCTCAATCCCGACGCGTTCACGTCGCTGAAGTGGTGACGCGTGACACAGTGCGTCGCTCATTCGCGCTCATCCCGCTGTTGCCGTTCGTCGGCTTCCTCGTCAACGCGACGCTGGGCAGGCGGCTGCCGAAGGCCGTGTCGGGCGGCCTGGCCTCGCTGGCGATGCTGGCGTCGTTCGCCGTGTCGGCGACGCTGGTGCTGGCAGCTCGCCGGCATGGCGCCCGACGAGCGCGCCGATCGAGCAGACGCTCTACACGCTGGATCGCCTCCGGCGACTTCACGCTCGACGTGACGCTTCTGCGTCGACCCGCTGTCGGCGGTGATGATCCTCGTCATCACCGGCATCGGCTCGCTGATCCACATCTACTCGACCGCGTACATGCACGACGAGGTCGACAGCGAGTTCGCGCGCTACTTCTCGTACCTGAACCTGTTCGCCGCGTTCATGCTCGTGCTGGTGCTCGGCTCGAGCTTCCCGGTGATGTTCGTCGGCTGGGAGGGCGTCGGCCTCTGCTCGTACCTGCTGATCGGCTTCTGGTTCAAGAAGAAGTCGGCGTCCGACGCCGGCAAGAAGGCGTTCGTCGTCAACCGGATCGGCGACTACGCGTTCATCCTCGGCATGCTCGCGCTGTTCGCGCAGTTCGGCACGCTCGACTTCCAGGGCATCGCCGCGGCGGTGGCGCCGCTGCCGCCGGAGACCGGCGTTCGGCATCTCTCGATCGCGACGCTGCTGCTCTTCATCGGCGCCACCGGCAAGTCGGCGCAGATTCCGCTCTACACCTGGCTGCCCGACGCGATGGAAGGCCCGACGCCGGTGTCGGCCCTGATCCACGCGGCGACGATGGTGACGGCCGGCGTCTACATGATCGGGCGCAACGCGGTGCTGTTCAGCCACGCGCCCGAGACGCTGCATGATCGTCGCGGTCATCGGCGCGGCGACGGCGCTGATGGCCGGCACGATCGGCCTGGTGCAGAACGACATCAAGCGCGTGCTGGCGTACTCGACGGTGTCGCAGCTCGGGCTGATGTTCCTGGCGATGGGCGTCGGCGCGTTCGGCGCCGGCATCTTCCACCTCTACACGCACGCGTTCTTCAAGGCCTGCCTGTTCCTCGGCTCGGGCGCGGTGATTCACGCGCTGCACGGCGAGCAGGACATCCGCAACATGGGCGGGCTGAAGAAGCACCTGCCGATCACCTACTGGACGTTCGTGATCGGCTCGCTGGCGATTGCCGGCGTTCCGTTCCTGGCCGGGCTTCTTCAGCAAGGACGAGATCCTGTTCGAGACCTTCGCCGAAGGGCACACGATTCTCTGGGCGATCGGGCGCGCTGACCTCGCTGCTGACGGCGACCTACATGTTCCGCCTCGTGTTCCTGACGTTCCACGGCGAGCGGCGGCACGACGCGCCGGCCGCCGCGGACGCGCACGGGCACGCCGGCACGCGCCACGGCATCACGCGCACGGCACGGCGCACGGCGGCCATGGCGCATCGGGCACCTGCACGACGCGCCGCCGGCGATGGCGCTCGCGCTGATCGTGCTGGCCATCGGCTCGGTGGCGGCCGGCTACATCGGCATCCCGCACGCGCTCGGCGGCCACAACGCGCTGGCACGCTGGCTGGAGCCGCGTTCGCGCGCGCCGGTCGAGGCCGGTGCGGTCGCCGCGCCGCGGCCGAGGGCGCGGCCGAGCGGCGGGCGAGGCCGAGCGCACGACGACGAGCACGTCGCGCTCGAGCTGACGCTGATGGGCGTGTCGAGCGCCATCGCCATCGTCGGCATCGGCATCGCGGCTGCGTTCATCTGGCTGCAGCGGCGCGACATCGCCGACGCATGGCGCGCAGCTTCGCGCCGCTGCACCGGCTGCTGCTGAACAAGTACGACGTGGACGAGATCTACGACGCGACGATCGTGCAGCCGATCGAGGTCGTCTCGCAGGAAGGGCTGTGGCGCGGCTTCGACGTGCGGCGTCATCGACGGCGCGGTCAACGGCGCCGGCGCCGATCGTCGACGCGAGCGCCGCGGTGCTGCGGCGGCTGCAGACCGGATCGGTGCGCACCTATGCCGGCTCGCTTTCGTCGGCGTCGTGGTGATCCTCGGC
Source organism: uncultured Acidobacteriota bacterium (assembly GCA_963731785.1). Taxonomy (GTDB): domain Bacteria; phylum Acidobacteriota; class Vicinamibacteria; order Vicinamibacterales; family UBA2999; genus DASYRM01. The sequence goes on along the minus strand of CAVSWX010000005.1, from coordinate 410,912 downwards.
TACTACCTCTGGAGATGAGCGCACGATGCCGTGCTCGCTCGACCCTCTCGTGGGCGCTGCCGCTCGCCGGCGCGCTCCTCCTGCTGCTCATCGGCAACGCCGACGGCCGGCGCGACGGCTGATCCGCTGGCTCGCGCTGGTCGTCTCGCTCGCGGCGTTCGCGCGTGACGCTCGCTGCTCTGGGCGCGGTTCGACCCGGCCTCGGCCGAGTTCCAGTTCGTCGAGCGCGTGCCGTGGATTCCGGCGTTCGGCATCGACTACTACATCGGCATCGACGGCATCAGCCTGCTGCTGGTCGTGCTCACCGGCTTCCTGACGCCGATCGCGCTGCTGTCGTCGTGGGAAGGCGGTCGAGAAGAAGGTCAAGGAGTTCTCGATCTTCATCCTCGCGCTCGAGGCGGCGATGATCGGCGTCTTCGTCTCGCTCGACCTGTTCCTCTTCTACGTGTTCTGGGACGCGATGCTCATCCCGATGTACTTCCTGATCGGGATCTGGGGCTACGACCAGCGCATCTACGCGGCCATCAAGTTCATGCTCTACACGATGGCCGGCAGCGTGCTGATGCTGGTCGCCATCCTCGGCCTCGCCTACCTGCACAGCGAGGCCACCGGCAGCTACAGCTTCGACCTGCTGCAAGCTCTACACGCTGCGAGATCGCGCCGGAGACGCAGCGCTGGTTCTTCCTCGCCTTCGCGCTGGCGTTCGCCATCAAGGTGCCGCTGTTCCCGTTCCACACCTGGCTGCCCGACGCGCACGTGCAGGCGCCGACCGCCGGCTCGGTCATCCTGGCCGGCGTGCTGCTGAAGATGGGCACCTACGGCCTGGTGCGCTTCGCGTTCCCGCTGTTCCCGGCGGCGGCCGCCGAGTTCGCGCCGTGGATCGCGCTGCTCGCGGTGATCGGCATCGTCTACGGCGCGCTCGTGGCCATGGTGCAGCCGGACATGAAGAAGCTGGTGGCCTACTCGTCGGTCAGCCACCTCGGCTTCGTCGTGCTCGGCATCTGCGCGATGAACGTGCAGGGCGTGCAGGGCGCGGTCTACCAGATGCTGGCGCACGGCATCAGCACCGGCGGGCTCTTCCTCATCGTCGGCATGCTGTCCGACCGCCGGCACACGCGCCTGATCAGCGAGTTCGGCGGCCTGAAGACGTCGATGCCGCGGCTGACGGCGGCGTTCCTGATCATCACGCTCGCCTCGATCGGCATGCCCGGCGCTCAACGGCTTCGTCGGCGAGTTCCTGATCATGCTCGGCGCGTTCCGCTGGGATCCGCGCTTCGTCGTCGGCGCCGGGCCTCGGCGTGATCCTGTCGGCCGTCTACATGCTGTGGATGTTCCAGCGCGTCTACTACGGGCCGGTCACGCAACGAGGAGAACGCCGACGCTGCCGGACCTGCAGCCGCGCGAGTGGGCGAGCGTGCTGCCGCTCTGCGCGATGGCGATCGTGATGGGCGTGTTCCCGACGCTCTTCCTGAGGCCGATGGAGCCGGCGGTGCGCAAGGTCGTCGAGCAGGTGCAGGCGCGCGCAGCCGCGTGCGCGGTCGACGACGCCGCAGGTGCACGGCCAGCGCGGCCGTGGCGTCCGCTGGCAGCTCGGCGCCGTGCCGACGCGTGCGGAGCGCGTCAGCGATGACATGTTCAACACCGACCTCGACGCCATCGTCCCGATGCTCTGCGTCACGCTGGCCGCGCTGGCGACGATGGGCGCCGAGGCGTTCCGCGGCCGGGCGAGCGGCTGCCGATCGGCGGCCTGGGCATCGATCGGCCTGGGCGGCGCGGCGTGTGCCGTCGGTGCTGCTGTGGAACCGCAACGCCGTCGGCTTCGGCGTGATCGTCGCCGACAACTTCGGCCTGTTCGTCACCGTTCGTGCTGGTCGTCGGTCGGCGTGCTGACGATCATGTTCTCGTCGCAGGTGCGTCGAGCGCGACGGCATCCCGGCCGGCGAGTACTACGCGCTGGTGCTGTTCTCGATCGTCGGCATGATCATGATGGCGACGGCGAACGACCTGCTGGTCATCTTCATCGCGCTCGAGATCCTGTCGCTCGCGGTCTACGTGCTGACCGGCATCCGGCGCGACAACGCCGGCGGCACCGAGGCGGCGTTCAAGTACTTCCTGCTCGGCGCGTTCTCGAGCGCGTTCTTCCTCTACGGCATCGCGTTCACCTACGGCGTCACCGGCAGCACGCGGCTCGAGGCGGTCGGCGCCGTACCTGTCGGCGCAGTCGCTGAGCGACAACCCGATGATCCTGATGGCGCTCGGCCTGCTGCTGGTCGGCTTCGCGCTTCAAGATCTCGGCGGTGCCGTTCCACATGTGGACGCCCGACGCCTACGAGGGCGCGCCGGCGATCGTCACCGGCTTCATGTCCACCGGCGTCAAGGCGGCGGCGTTTGCCGCGTTCGCGCGCGTGTTCCTCTCGGCGTTCGAGCCGTTCAGCGCCGACTGGGCGCCGCTCGTCGCGCTGCTCGCCGCGGCGACGATGATCCTCGGCACGGTGGTCGGCGTGGCGCAGAGCAACCTGAAGCGCATGCTCGCGTACTCGAGCATCGCGCACGGCGGCTACCTGCTGGTCGGCCTGGTCGCCGCCAACCAGGTGGGCAAGGCGGCGATCCTGTTCTACCTGCTCGCCTACTCGGTGACCAACCTGGCGGCGTTCGGCGTCATCGCGCTGCTCGGCACGCGCGAGCGCGGCCAACGACGAGCTGCGCGACTACGCCGGCCTGTGGCACACGCAGCCCGGCGCTCGCGGCGCTGATGACCGTGTGCCTGCTGTCGCTCGGCGGCCTGCCGCCGACGGCCGGCTTCATCGGCAAGTGGTACATCTTCAGCGCCGCGGTCAGCGCCGGCTACTACGGGCTGGCGATCATCGGCGTGCTGACCAGCGTCGTCTCGGTGTTCTTCTACCTGCGCGTCGTGGTGATGATGTACATGGCCGACCGCGACGGCGCCGACGGCGCCGCCGCGCGTCACGCGGCATCGGCATGGCGGCGCTGGCGCTGGCGATCGTCGCCATCTTCTACCTCGGCGTCCTGCCGACGCCGGTGCTCAACCTCGCGGCCGAGTCGATCGCGACGATCTTCTAGGCCAGGTCAGGTCGGGTAGTCCGGTGCCGCAGTGCGCCTAGTCGGCTCGTACGTTCTGCAGACGTGTCCCTGCCCGACGTCCTGACGCACCGGCCTACCGTGCCTCAGAATTCGTCGTGTGGCACAATCCGAGCAGGTGACCGACGCAACTCGCCGAGATCGACCGCGAGCTGCAGGTCGCTCGAGGCGGAGCTGAAGCGGCTCGAGGCCGAGTACAACATGTTCTTCGCCGGCCGGCTGCCGCGTCCGCCGTGGGAGACGCGCACCCGCGTCGAGGCGATGGTCAAGCGGCTCGATCGCACGCACGATCACCAACTACGGCGATCGCTTCCGCTTCACCACGCTGCAGTCGCGCTTCTCGCGTTCGTCGATCTGTGGGATCGCGGGTCTGCGGGCGCGCGAAGAAGGGCGGCCAGGTCCGTTCGCGCAGCCGCGGCCGACGGAGCCGCCGCCGCCGCGACGCGCTAGCAGGATCGCATCCTCACGGTGACGACGTTCCGCGATCCGCTGCAGCGAGATGGACAAGCTGCACGACCTCTACGATCAGCTGGTCGAAGCGCGGCAGGAAGCCGGGCAGGAGCGCGATTCCCGTTCCACAAGTTCGCCGAGCTGGTCGAAGACGCAGGTGTGCGCGCTCAAGGAGCAAGGGCAGCGAGGAAGTGGCGTTCCGCGTGGCGATGAAGGACGGGAAGCTGGCGCTCACGGCGCGGCGCGCTCGGGCTGACGAGATGAGAAAGTGCGAGATGGAGACGTGCGAAGGTGGAGACGTGCGGAGGCAGGGCGCCCGGCGCCGCGAACGGCGCCGGGCAGGTCGTGAGTGGTTCTAGGGCTTGGTGACGTTCCCTGCCTGCGGACCCTTTGGACCGTCGACGATCTCGAACTCGACCGCCTGACCCTCTTCCAGGGACCGGAAGCCGTTGCCACTGATCGCGGAGTAGTGCACGAACACGTCGCTGCCACCCTCGCGCTCAATGAATCCGTAGCCCTTGGCGTTGTTGAACCACTTGACCTTGCCTGTGATGCGCATCGTTCTTCTTCCCTGCTTGCTGGGCGGTGCCGCCGGCGACCGGCGTCCCGCTGGATCGAGTGCCCCGACGCCGATGAGCTTCGAGGCACAAAAAAAGACCGCGAGTGCTTGCGCGGCCTCGACTTCAACGCTTAGGGAACGCCCCTGTAACGCAGGCATATCCTACGGCCCGTACGCACTGTCAAGGCGTGCACGCTGTCAGGCTGATTCTCGACGATTTCGTCGAATCGTCAAGTGCCATGCCCAGAGCGCTCATCAGCGTGTCCGATAAGACCGGTCTCGTCGAGTTCGCCCGCGGGCTTGCCGCCCGCGGCTTCGAGCTGGTCTCCACCGGCGGCACGGCCGCGCGCCCTCGAGAGGCGGGTCTGCCGGTCGTCCGCGTCTCCGACGTCACCGGCTTCCCCGAGATGATGGACGGCCGCGTCAAGACGCTGCATCCCGCGCGTGCACGGCGGCATCCTGGCGCGCCGCGCCAGCGCCGACGACCTCGCGTCGCGCGCGCGCAGCACGGCATCACGCTGATCGACCTGGTCGTGGTGAACCTCTATCCGTTCGTCGCGGCGGCGGCGAACCCGGCCACGCCGTTCGATGCGCTGATCGAAGAGATCGACATCGGCGGGCCGAGCCTGGTGCGCGCGGCCGCCAAGAACTTCCCGCGACGTGCTCGTGGTCGTGTCGCCGGCCGACTACGCGGCGGTGCTCGAGCAGCTCGATCGGCCGGGCGGGCCCAGCCCGGCGTTCCGCTTCGAGCTGGCGCGCAAGGCGTTCGCGCACACCGCGGCGCTACGACACCGCGATCGCCTCGACGCTCGGCCGATCGTGCACGGCGGACGGCGGCTTCACGCGCGCGCCGGCGCAGGCCGTCGCCGGCGCCGGCGCGCTGACGCTCGGCCTGCAGCAAGGTGCGGCGACCTGCGCTACGGCGAAAACCCGCATCAGCGCGGCGGCCTGGTACGCCGAGGCGTCGCGGCGCCGGCGCTCGGCGCGGCGCGCCGTGCTGCAGGGCAAGGAGCTGTCGTACACGAACCTGCTCGACCTCGATGCGGCCGCGCGCATCGTGCTCGAGTTCACCGAGCCGGCGGCGGCGGTGATCAAGCACACGAATCCGTGCGGCGCGGCGACCGGCGCGATCGCCGCCGACGCCTACGTGCGCGCGCGCGATGCCGATCGCGCTCGCGGCGTTCGGCGGCATCGTCGGCCTCAACCGCCCGATCGACGCCGACGACGGCGCGGGCGATCGTGTCGACGTTCATCGAGGCGGTGATCGCGCCGGCGGTCGACGACGAGGCGCGCGCGATCCTCGCCGCGAAGGCGCAGCATGCGCGTGGTCGTCGCCGACTTCTCGCGCCGCGCGGCGACTGCGGGCCGTCGAGCTGCGGTCGATCCTCGGCGGCGTGCTCGTGCAGGCGCGCGACCGCGTCATCGAGGCCGCGGCGCCGTGGCCGTCGAGCGACCTGCGGTGGTCACGAAGCGGCAGCCGACCGCGGACGAGTGGCAGGCGCTGCGGTTTGCCTGGCGCGTCTGCGCGCACGTGAAATCGAACACCGTGATCTTCACCGCCGCCGATCGCACGCTGGCGATCGGCGCCGGACAGATGAGCCGCGTGGACGCCGTGAAGGTGGCGCGATGAAGGCGGCGGCGCACGGCCCGGACTCCTGCGCGGGTCGGTCGCCGCCTCGGACGCGTTCTTCCCGTTCCGCGACGGACTCGACGCCGTCGCGCGGCCGGCGCGACCGCCGTGGTGCAGCCGGGCGGGTCGGTGCGGGACGCGGAAGTCATTGCCGCCGCCGACGAGCACGGCCTGGCGATGGTGTTCACCGGCCGGCGGCACTTCCGGCACTGAGGCGTGTGGGCTGGATAGGCGTGGTAGACAGTTCAGGCCGGACCTGACGAGTCTCAAGAGAGGCGTTGCGGGCCAGGTCCGGGCCTATGGACCCGACGAAGGGACTCGACTCGGTACGCCGTCGCTGCTCGGGCTCGCGTCGCGGCGAACGGCAGCGTGACCAGCACGAGGAACAGCATCAGGAACTCGGAGTCGCCGAAGTTGTACTCGAACATCCCGGCGGCCAGCATCGCGCACGAGCGCCGCGAGACCGGTGGCCGGCGAGCACGCGGTCGCCGGCCGTCGCGGAACAGCCGGCAGAGCGTCGACGGCCGAGCGCGCGATGAACCACAGCCAGACGCCGAGCGCCGGCAGTCCGCGCTCGGCGGCAATCTGCATCGGCACGTTGTGCAGGTGCGGGTTGACGGCTTCGACCGCGTCGCGGCTCGCGATACTGGGCGTAGACGCGCGGCACCATGTTGGGGCCGACGCCGGTCAGCGGGTGATCGCGCACGATCTGCCGCGCCGTCCGCAGCATCGCGACGCGGTCCCGGTTCGTCGGGTCGCTGCAGGTCGAACATCGACATCATCCGGCCGGTGACGCTGTCGGGCGCCAGCGCGAAGACCAGCGGCGACGACGATCGGCAGGAGCGCCATCAGCCGGAAGTCCTTGAGCACGAGCAGCAGGCCGACCGCCGACGCACGCGCCGACCCACGCGCTGCGGGTCGAGGTCACCGACAGCGCGACGACCAGCGCCGGCATGACCAGCGCCGGCCAGATCCGGTCGCGCGGCCGAACACGCACGCGCGCCAGCGCCGCGCAGATGACCAGCATCAGCAGCCCGAATAGGTCATGTAGTGCGAGAGCGTGCCCTGCGGCCGCTTGCCGCAGGCTGTCGTAGTGCAGCATGCCGTACTGGACGATGCCGAAGCGCGGCGCTGACGGCGCCGACCGTGACGATGACGTCGATCACCGTCGGCCGCGCGCGGCCGCGCGCCAGGTCGTAGACGAGCGGGCACGATCAGGAAGAGCACCAGCTGCTTGCTGTCGACGAGGCTGGCCACCGGGTCGAGCGAGAACGCCGCCGAGACCAGCGTCGCGCCGGCGTAGACGAGCAGCGGCAAGAAGAACGCCGGCGCCGCGGCCGCGTCGCGGTCGCGCACCAGCAGGCGACCCAGCAGAGGAGCGTCGCGGTCAGCAGGATCCGGCGCGGCGATCGAGAGCTGCAGCGACGCCGACGAAGGCGAGCAGCAGCCAGCCAGCGTCGCGACGCGCTCGAGCGTCGGCGTGCGGTGCGGCGTCGCGCCAGTCGTGGCCGTGGCCGTTCGGTCATCGCGCGTCCTCGCGGCTGCGTCGCGCCGCGGCGCAGCGCGCGCTCGGCGGCGGCGATCGACCTGCTCGGCGCTGATCCGCGTCAGGCAGCGGAAGTCGCCGGGCTCGCAGACGCCGCTGGTCGCACGGCCGGCAGGGCAGCGGGCCGCATCCACGATCTCGGTGAACCAGCGCGGATCGCGCCACGGCGCGACCGTTCCGGCAGCGTCGGTCCGAGCAGCGCCGACGATCGGCGTCGCGGTCGTGGCGGCGATGTGCAGCGGCCCGCTGTCGCCCCCGATGTACACGCGCCGCGCGCGCGATCAGCGCGCGCAGCTCGTGCAAGATCGAAGTCGCCGCAGTCAGGACCGACGCGCCGAGCCGCCGAGCGCGCCGCGCGGCCTCGGCGATCGCCGGCGGCGGCGCGGTCGGACGGGCCGGACGTCAGGAGGATCCGCGAGCCGGGTCGCGCCGCACCAGTGCCGCGGTCGACGGCCTCGAACGACGCGGCCGGCCAGCGGCGGAACGGGTTGCCGGCGCTGACGTGGATGACCACGAGCGGAGTCGTCCGGGCCGACGCCGGCCGCGGCAGGCGCGCTCGACGCGCGCGGCCGCCGTGGGTCGTCGCGCCATCTCGACCGGCGTCGCGACGCCGGGTCGCGGCGGCGCGACGCCGAGCGGCGCGAGCAGGTCCCACTGGTTCACGCACCGAATGCCGTGGCGCGAGATCGCGGGGCCCGCGCGCACGCGTGCGTGTACATCCAGCTGCGCCCGCTGATGTCGTAGCCGATGCGCGTGGGCGCGCCGCTGGCCCAGGTCAGCCAGGCGCTCGCGGACCGCCGTGCAGATCGATGGCCACGTCGAAGCGCGCGCGCCGCAGCCGGCGGGCCAGCGCGCAGTCGTCGGCGCAGCCGCGCCAGGCCGCGGGCCTGGGCACGACGATGACCTCGTCGAGATGGGGTTGCCGGTACCACGGCGCGGCCGCCGGCTCGACGAGGTAGGTGAGGTGGGCGTCCGGGATAGCGCCGGCGCAGCGCGCGGATGACCGGCGTCGTGAAGACGACGTCGCCGATCAGGCGCAGCCGGACGAGCAGGATCTTCAACTCGGGCTCGACTCGATCGTGGCCTCGTCGATCAGCATGACCGGGATGTCGTCCTTGATGGGGTACACACGATGGCACTGTCCGCACTTGAGGGCGGTGCCGTTCTTGACCAGCGTCACCGGGGTCTTGCAGTTCGGACAGGCCAGGATTTCCAGCAGTTCCGCGTCCACTGGCATCGCGATTCTCCGTGAAGTCAGAACTATAACATCCTGCAAGGCTTCGACATCCATAAAGGTTGATGGTCCGGTTGGGGCTAAAATCGCTTGATGGCATCTGCACCGCCTGGTCGCGTCGCTTCTCGTCGTCGGCTCGCTGGCGGGCGCCGCGCCGCAGGCGTCCGCGCAGGCCGACGTCGACGCCTATTTCGAGTTCCTGTGGCGCGCCGTCTGGAGGGCGCAGGCGACTTTGCCGGCGCGCAGGCCGCGCTCGAGCGCGCGGTCGCAGGCGACTCCGCGCTCGGCCGAGATGCGTGGCCGAGCTCGCGGCCTTCCATCTGCGCCGCAGCCAGCCCGACGAGGCCGAGAAGGCGGCGAAAGCGGCGCTCGCCATCGACGAGAACAACATCGAAGCGCACCGCGTGCTCGGCCTCGTGTATGCCGGCTACGCCGACGCCGCCAGCGGCGCGCCGCGAACTCGCCAGCAGATCGCCACAGTACCTGAAGGACGCCATCACGCATCTCGAACGCGCGGCGGCGCGGCGCGGCGACCGGCGATCTCGTGCTGCACTTCACGCTGGGCCGCCTGTACCTGCGCACCGACCAGCCGAGAAAGCCGTGGTCGCGCTGAACCGCGTGTCACGCAGAACCCCGGCTCGGTGCAGGCCCGGCTGGCGCTGGCGCAGGCGCACGCGGCCAACAAGAACCTGCCGGCGCGCGATCGCGACGCTCGAGATCATCGTCGACGAGGAGCCGCGCGTGGCGGCCGCGCTCGGGCAGTACCAGGAACAGGCCGGCCTGCTTCGCGAAGCCGCCGCCACCTACACGAAGGCGCTCGCAGTGCAGCCGACCAGCCGCGAGCTCAAGTCGCGGCGCATCGCCGCGCTCTTCGGCGCCCGGGACTTCACGGCGCGGCCGCGTTCGCCGGCGACGCCCAGCGGCAGCATCCCGAGGACGCGCGTTTCCCGCGGCTGCGGGCGCGCGCGCTGTTCGACGCCGGCGACCGCAGCGGCGGCGCTGTCGCGTGTTGGAAGCCGCCGCGCGAAGCGTTCCCCAAGGACGCGAACACGCTGTTCAGCTCGCCGATATGTACAAGGACGCGGGCCGCGCCACCGACGCCGAGCAGGCGCTGCGCCAGATGCTGGCGACCGAGCCGGCCAATGCGAACGCGCTGAACTATCTCGGCTATCTGCTGGCGCTGCGCGGCGACCAGCTCGACGAGGCCATCGAGCTCGTGCGCAAGGCGCTCGATGGCCGAGCCCGACAACGGCGCGTATCTCGACAGCCTCGGCTGGGCCTACTTCAGCAAGCGGCGATCTGAACGAGGCCCAGAAGTACCTGGCGCAGGCGGCCAGCCGCATGCCGCGCAACTCCGAGGTGCAGGATCACCTCGGCGACGTGCTCGCCGCGCGGCCGCCTGCCGGACGCGATCGACGCCTGGACGCGCGCGCTCGAAGGCGACGGCAGCGACATCGATCGCGCCGAGATTCAGAACGAAGATCAACGACGCGCGCAGCAAGCTCCGAAGTAGCGGCTGCAACCGTGCTCCGCTCCGAGCTCCGACGCCTGCGCGCGCTTCGGCATCTGGCAGCGAGCTGCGTTGGGCCTCCTGCCGCCGCCTGCGCCCCGCCCGCGTCACGCTGCCCACCGACTCCGGGTCGCCGCTCCCGGACTTCGCGGCTGTTCACGCGCAGCGTCAGCCGCGCCTGCCGCGGCGTGCGCACGCTGACGGCGGAACTCGGGCTCTCCGGCCGCGCCGGCGACCAGCGCCTGCGCGGCCGCGTCATCGCCGGGTTCGAGCGGCCGGCGTCGATGCGCCTCGAGGGCGTGGCGCCGTTCGGGCCGCCGGCGTTCATCCTGGCCGCGCGCGGCGGCGACGCCGTCGCTGCTGCTGCCGCGCGACGAGCGGGTGGTGCGCGGCGCCAGCCCGCAGGACGATCCTGGGCGCGCTGACCGGCGTGGCGCTGGCGCCCGCCGACCTGCTCGCGGTCCTCACGGGCTGCGTCGTGCCGGCGCCGGCGCCACGGGCGGCCGGCTCCACGCCAACGGGCTGGGCCTCGATCGATCTCGACGGGCAGCGCCACGCTGTATCTCGCGCGCGTCAACGGCGACGTGGCAGCTGCGCGCCGCGCGCGCGCAGGGCTGGGACGATTGCAGTACGCGCACGTGGCAGGGCGACTTTCCCCGCAGCGTGCGTGCTGCGCTCGACGTCGCGGCCTCGACGTCGAGCTGTCGGCGGCGATCTCGCAGCTCGAAGTCCAACGTGCCGCTCGACGCCGTCGGCGTTCACGGTGACGGTGCCGCCGACGACGAAGCCGCTGACGCTCGAGGAGCTGCGCGAGGCCGGGCCGCTGCGCGGACGCTGACGCCGCGAGGCGGACCGTGACCGCCGCGGCCGTGACACGCCGCGGCCCTGCGTCGCCGTCGTGGCGCTCCTGCGCCGGCGCCGGCGCGCCAGCCGCGGCCGCGTGCGCGGCGGCGCGCCCACCTGGCGTCACGAGGTGCTGCGGTCCTTCCCGCACGACCGCGAGGCGTTCACGCAGGGACTGCTCTTTCGCGACGGCGTTCTCTACGAGAGCACCGGGCTGAACGGCCGGTCGTCGCTGCGGCAAGGTCGAGCTCGAGACCGGCAAGGTGCGTGCAGCGGCTCGGCGTCGGACGCGCGCTACTTCGCCGAGGGGCTGGCCGCCTGGGGCATCGCGCTCATGCAGCTGACCTGGGAGACGAACATCGGGTTCGTCTACGACCGCGCCACGTTCAAGCAGCTGCCGCACCTTCACCTATCAGGGCGAAGGCTGGGGGCTGACGCGACGACGGCCGCGCCTGGTGATGAGCGACGGCACGCCCGACGCTCCGGTTCCTCGATCCCGCAGACGCTTGCCGAGATCGGCCGCGTGCGGTGCTCGACGGCCCGCGCCGCGGTCGACGACCTGAACGAGCTCGAGGTCGTGAAGGGCGAGATCTTCGCCAACGTGTGGCTGACCGATCGGATCGCCGATCATCGCGCCGGCGACCGGCCGCGTGGTCGGCGTGGCTGGACCTGAACGGGCTGATGCCGGCGCGGGCCGACGGCACGATGCGGTGCTGAACGGCATCGCCTACGACGCGGCGCGCGAGCGGCTGTTCGTCACGGGTAAACTGTGGCCGCGCATGTTCGAGATTCGCGTCGTCCGCCGCTAACGATCCTGATGGCCCAGTCGCCGGTCAACGTCGCGCTCACGCCAAGATCAACCTCGACCTGCGCGTGCTCGGCACGCGGCCCGACGGCTTTCACGAGCTGCGCACGGTGTTCCAGGCGATCTCGCTGCACGACATGATCGACGTGCGTGCCGCGCGCAGGGCCCGTTGGCGATCGAGTGCGACACGGCCGGCGTGCCGCTCGACGGCGGCGAACCTGGTCTGGCGGGCGGCCGACGCGCTGTGGCGTCGCTTCCGGCGGCCGGCGCCGCCGCGCGACGTGCTCATTCGCCTCGACAAGCGCATTCCGCTGCAGGCGGGCCTGGGCGGTGGCAGCGCCGACGCGGCCGCGACGCTGCTGGCGCTCGTGCAGCTGTGGCGGGTGCCGGTGCGGCCGTCGCAGCTCACCGACGTCGCGGCGACGCTCGGCGCCGACGTGCCGTTCTTCCTGTCCGGCGGCACGGCGCTCGGCCTGGGCCGCGGCGACGAGGTCTATCCGCTCGCCGATCTGCCGCGCCACTGGATCGTGCTCCTCATCCCCGGCTTCGGCGTGTCGATCGGCCGACGCCTACGGCTGGTACGACGAGCGAGCGCGACCTCGGCGCGCGGGCCGGCGCGCGCGAGCCGCAGCACGTGCCCGGCCCGTGGCCGTCGCGGGCCGCGCAGATGATCAACGACCTGGAGGCGCCGATTGCCCGGCATCATCCGGAGATCGACCAGATGAAGCTGGCGCTGCGCCGGGCCGGGGCGCTGGCCGCCGCGATGTCGGGCAGCGGATCGACGGTGTTCGGCCTGTTTCAGCGCGGCAGGACGCCGTGACCGCCGTCGACGGGCTGTCCGGCTCGGGCTGGCGGGTGCTGCTGACCGAGTCGCTCGATCGCGGCGACTATGCGCGCGCAGCCGCCGAGCCTCGCTCCGCTGCGGTGAATCTGTCGCCGACTGCCAAACTCCGGCGCAGCGGCTTGCGCCGGATCGCCGTGAAGCTCGACTACACTAGCGCGCACCGCAGTCTGCGTCTTGCCTTGCGGCATGCGCGTAGCCGCCGGTGAGGACTCGCGTCCTGGGTTCCGCACCGAAGCGAACGATCCGACGACGTGACTGGGGCGTGGCCAAGCGGTAAGGCGCGGGACTTTGGATCCCGTATTCGGAGGTTCGAATCCTCCCGCCCCAACCAGACTAGTCGCGCGAGACTGTAGCTGGATGGCGAGCCTGGCAGCGTGCGAGTGGCATGAAACGACCTCTCAGCGGTGAAGGACTCGTGGCCACCGGATTCGGCGAGCTGAAGGTCTTTTCGGGCAGCGCCCACCCGCAGCTGACGCAAGGAGATTGCCGAGTTCCTCGGGCATCCCGCTGGGGCAGGCCCGGCTGCGCCGGTTTCCGGACAGCGAGGTGTCGTTTCAGATCGACGAGAACATCCGCGGCGCCGACGTCTTCATCGTCCAGCCGACGTCGACCCCGGTCGATCAGCACCTGATGGAGCTGCTGGTCATGATCGACGCGTTCCGCCGGTCGTCGGCGGCGCGGATCACGGCGGTCATGCCCGTATTACGGCTACGCGCGGCAGGACCGCAAGGACAAGCCGCGCGTGCCGATCTCGGCCAAGCTGGTGGCCAACCTGCTGAGCGCCGCCGGCACCAACCGCGTGCTGACGATGGACCTGCACAAGGCGCAGATCCAGGGGTTCTTCGACATCCCGGTCGATCACCTGTTCGCGGCGCCGGTCATCATCGACTACTGCGCGCGGCTGAACTATCCGAACCTCACGATCGTGTCGCCCGACGCCGGCGGCGCCGAGCGCGCCCGCGCCTACGCCAAGCGGCTCGACGCCGAGCTGGCGATCGTCGACAAGCGGCGCACCGAGGACGGCACGGCCGAAGTGATGAACGTGATCGGCGACGTGCAGGGGCCGCACCTGCATCCTGCAGGACGACATCATCGACACCGCCGGCACGATCCAGAAGGCGGCGCAGGCGCTGAAGGACGCGGGCGCCGAGCGCGTGCTCGCGTGCGCGGTGCACGGCGTGCTGTCGGGGCCGGCGATCGAGCGCATCGAGAAGTCGCCGCTCGATCAGCTGATCGTGACCAACACGATTCCGCTGCAGCGGCGAGGCGCAGCGTGCAAGAAGATCGTGGTGCTCTCGGTGGCGCGGCTGCTCGGCCAGGCCATCCGCAGCATCCACGAGGAGACGTCGGTGTCCTCGTTGTTCGTGTAGGGACGCGCAGGCGGTACGGATCAGCGTCCGGCAGCGCTGAACGGAAGAGAGTATGGAAGCGACACTCGAAGCGGTCAAGCGGACGGACGCGGGCAAGAACGAAGCGCGGCGCCACCGCGCGGCGGGCCGGCTGCCGGCCGTCGTCTACGGCCCCAGCAAGGACGGCAAGGCGCCCGTAGGCGTCGCCGTGACCGTCGATCCCGAAGGCGCTGCTGCGGATCCTCCACTCCGACTCCGGCGTCAACACGCTCATCACGCTCAAGCTCGATGGCGCGCGAGCGCAGGTGCTCGTCAAGGAATATCAGCTCGATCCCGTCACGCACGCGCTGCTCCACGCCGACTTCTACCAGCTCGCGATGGACAAGGCGATCGTCGTGACCGTGCCGGTGCTGCTGAAGGGCGAGCCCAAGGGCGTGAAGCTGCAGGGCGGCCTGCTCGACTTCGTGACCCGCGAGATTCAGGTCGAGTGTCTGCCGGCGAACATCCCCGAGCACATCGACGTGGACGTCAGCGAGCTGAGCTGCACCAGTCGATTCGCGTGCGCGACCTGCGCGGCCGACGCCGAAGTGGAAGCCGGTGACCGACGGCGACACGATGCTCGTGCACGTCGTGATGCCGAAGGCCGAGGAGGCGGCGGCGGCGGCCGAGGCGGCGCGGCGCCGGCGGCGGCGGCGGCCGAGCCCGAGGTCATCAAGAAGGGCAAGGCCGACAAGGAAGAAGAAGAGGCGACAAGGACAAGAAGACAAGAAGTAGCGGCTGTCGTGCAGCTGATCGTCGGGCTGGGCAACCCCGGGACGCGAATATCGCGAGACGCGGCACAACGTCGGCTTCATGGTGGTCGACGAGCTCGCGCGCCGCCATCAGCCTCGACGTGGGCGATGGCGCCGGCGCAGGTGCCGGAAACGTTCGTCGCGAAGCGGTTCGGCGAGCCGGCCGGTGCTGCTGGCCAAGCCGCTGACGTTCATGAACCGCAGCGGCGAGGCGGTGGCGGCGCTGACGCGCTACTACGACATCGCGCCGTCGGATCTGCTGGTCGTCGTCGACGAAGTGGCGCTGCCGTTCGGCAGGCTGCGGGCGCGGGCCCGCGGATCGGCGGGCGGGCACAACGGCCTGAAGTCGGTGATCGAGCGGCTCGGCACGACGGAGTTTCGCCCGGCTGCGGCTGGGGGTCGGGCGCGGAGACGGCAGGCGCGATCTCGCCGATCACGTGCTCGCGAAGTTCGAGAGCCGGCGAGCGTGCCGAGCTCGAGACGTTCATCACCCGGGCGGCCGACGCCGCCGAGATGTTCGCCGTGGAGGACATCGGCAAGGTGATGAACATGTACAACCCGGACGCCACGGAGCCGGATAACGACTGACTCCTTGCCTCCCGCGACGCGCGCTGAGCCGCACGGCAGGCCGTGAGATGTCCGGCGCAGGCCGGAATCGAGTCAACGTCCAGAAGGAGACGCATGAACCAGAAAGTACGAGCTCGTCTACGTCGTGTCGCCAGAGGCGACCGACGATCAGGTCGCCGATCTGCACACCCAGGTCGAAGCCATCGTGCAGCGCATCGGCGGCCACGATCGAGAAGACCGACAACTGGGGCCGCCGCAGGCTTGCCTACGAGATCGGCCGGCACAAGGAAGGCACCTACGTGCTGGAAGTCATCAACGGCACCGGCGAACTGATGAAGGAAATCGATCGGCGGCTGAAGGTGACCGATCTGATCATCCGCCACCTCGTCGTCCGCGTGGACGAAGAGCAGGCCGTGATCGAGCGCACCGCAGGCGCGCCGCACCGCCACCTCGCACCGCCGCCGCGTCGCGCGCGGCCTGCCGGCCGATCGGCAGCCCGGCGAAGGTCAGCGCGGCGACGCCGACGACGACCGCGACGATCGCTTTGACATGGGCAACGAGGGGGTGACCGATGAACGGGACGAAAGAGCTTCGGCGCGAAGAAGGGCGGCCGCGGCGGCGCGCGCGGCGCGCAGGGCAAGGACGGCCAGCGCCGGCCGATGTTCCGCCGCCGCAAGGTGTGCAAGTTCTGCTCGGACAAGATCGACGACATCAACTACAAGGATGTGAAGCTGCTGCTGCCCTTCGTGCCGGAGCGCGCGAAGATCCTGCCGCGCCGCATCTCGGGCACCTGCGCGCTGCACCAGCGGAAGCTGCGGATCGCGCTCATGCGGGCGCGCCAGCTGGCGCTCATCCCGTACACGGCCGAGTAGGCGGGAACGGAACGGAGACGCAGTCATGGAAGTGATTCTCAGACAACACGTCGAGCACCTCGGCAAGCGCGGCGACATCGTCAAGGTCGCCGCCGGCTACGCGCGCAACTATCTGCTGCCGCGCAAGCTGGCGCTGCCGGCGACCGACGGCAACAAGCGGCACGTCGAGCGCGAGCGCAAGATCATGGAAGCGCGCGAGGCCGACGAGAAGGGGCAGGCGCAGGCCATCGCGGCGCGGCTCGAGGCGATCGACGTCGTGATCACGCGCCGCGTCGGCGACACCGATGCAGCTCTACGGCTCGGTGACCGTCGGCCGACATCGCCGAGTTCCTCAAGGCCAAGGGCTTCGAGATCGACCGCCGCAAGCTGATCCTGCCGGAGCCGATCAAGACGATCGGCGACGCACACGGTGCCGCTCAAGCTGCACCGCGACGTGACGGTGACGATCAAAGTGCAGGTGGCCAAGGAAGGCGCTGCCGCCACGCGGCGCCGGCCGCCCCGGAGGCCACCACGTAGCTTCGGGACCTGGCAGTCGTGGGGGCCGCCTTCAGGCGGCCCGACAAAACGGCCGGCGGTTCACACCGCCGGCCGTTTCTTTTTGCGGTGGCGTCCTATCTGGCCGTGATCTTCAGGTTGGCGAAGTAGCCTTCGGTGCCGGGGCCGACCCACAGGGCCACCTGTCCTTGCCGCAGCCGAGCTTGAGATCGTTGACGACGAGTCGGCGCGGCCGTTGGTCGGCCGGAGATAGATGTATTCGTAGCGTCCATCCGCCTTGGAGCCGGAAGGCGATGCCGATGAATCCGCGCGCCCCGCCGCCCGCGCCTGCGGCCGGCTGGCCGGCCAAATCCACTTCGATGGTCCCGTCACGAAACGACGAGTCCTTGATGATGGCATACGAATCGCCGTTGAGTGCGTCCGGCGCGGCGATCAGCCGCACCGCGCTCCGGCCGTTGAACGTGGTTTGAGCGATCGACACGTTCTTGCCGGCCAGTTGGTTCACGCCTTGTGCCACGAGCGGAACCGCCAGGCTCGCCAGTAGCCACGCACAGATCGCGGTCCCGGCGGCCGGGAAGGATGAGCTCATCTCGCACCTCGCTCGCGCTATTGTCTCTCCATGTCGTCGTTCTCTTTCTTCGCCGACACCTACGACACCGAGCGTTTGAAAATCCTGTCGGTGTGGTCGCAGATTCCCGATGGCCAGATGGGATTCCGGCCGGAACCGCGCGCCCGGTCGCCGCTCGAGCACATGGTGCACCAGTGCATGAGCGAGGACGCGTGGATGCGGAACATGCTCGGCATCGACGCGGGGCTGCCGGTGCTGCCGGCGCAGGAGACGCGCCGCGCGTTCCTCGAGCACTATGCCGCGGTGTCCGCCGCCCGGCTCGACGCGCTGCGAGCCAAGCCCGACGCCTGGTTCCTCGAGCCGACGGCCTTCTTCGACGTCACCCGATCGCGCGCCTGGGTGCTGGTGCGGCGCTTCACGCACTCGGCGCATCATCGCGGCCAGTTGACCGCCTACCTGCGGATGTGGGGGCAGCCGTTGTTCTCCACCTACGGCCCCACGGCGGACACCGGCGGACTGCCCAAGGACGGCGCGACCGTGGTCTACCGCTACGACTCGATCGAGGACCTGCTCGCCGGCGAGGGGCGCGCCGGCGCGCGCGGCCTGCCGGGCCCCGGCACGTCGCCGCCGACGGAACGTCCGTGAACGTGCTCGTCACCGGCGGCACAGGCACGCTCGGCCGGGAAGTCGTGCACGCGGTCACCGCCGCCGGGCACCGCGCGGTGACCATGAGCCGGACGCCCGCACCGGACGTGGCCGCCGCGCCGCGCTGGGCCACGGCCGACATCGTGACCGGTCAGGGGCTCGCCGCGGCGGTTGCCGACATGGACGCCATCATCCACGCCGCCAGCGATCCGCGCGGCGATCCCGCGGCCGACGAAGAAGGCACCCGGCGTCTCGCCGAAGCGGCCCGCGCCGCGCGCGTGCGCCACCTGGTCTTCGTCTCGATCGTCGGAATCGACCGCATCCCGTTTCCGTATTACGCACGCAAGCTCGCCGCGGAACGCGCGCTGGCGGCCAGCGGCCAGCCCTATTCGATCCTCCGGGCCACGCAGTTCCACTCGTTCGTGAACTTCCTCTTCGGCAAGGCCGCCACGGCGATGCCGTTCGTCATGCCGCTCCCCGCCGGGTATCACGTGCAGTCGGTCGGCCTCGAAGACGTGGCGGCACGGCTGCTGCGGGCGATCGACGAGGGGCCGCGCGGCCTGCTGCCCGACTTCGGCGGGCCCGAACGGATGACCGCGCGCGAGGCCGCGCGCATCTGGCAGCAGGCCCGCGGCGTTCGGAAGCCGATCGTGCCGTTCTTCAGCTTCAGCGCGACGTCCCGAGGCTTCCGGGGTGGTTACAACACGCTTCCGGCCGATACACCGCCTGAGAATCGTGGCCAGCTCAGCTGGCGCGAGTGGCTGGCGAGACCGATTGCGACTCGGCCATACTGAGGCGCGCTTCAGCGCGGCTAAGACGCTGGAGTAGGGAGGACAACGATGAAGCGTTGGTTTTGGATCGTATCGGGCATGATGTGCGCCCTGGTCTCTTGACCGTGGTGGTTTCGGCCGACACGCTCGTCCTGCGGAACGGCAACCGCCTCTCGGGGCGGCTGATCGGCCTGCGCGACGGCGTGTTCGAGTTCGAGGAAGACCGCGGCAACCGGCGGCGGGTCGTCCGCGTCGAGCAGATCGACGTGCGCACCATCGAGCTCGATCAGGACGGGCCCGGGGCGTTCGACCGCGGCACCAACGAGCCGGCCGTGGGCCGGCCCCGCGGGCTGCGCGAGCGCGAGGTGAACGTCACGGCGCGCAACCAGTGGACCGACACGGGCGTCAACGTCCGGAACGGGCAGACCGTCTTTTTCGAGGCGAGCGGCCGGGTCCGGTGGGGCCGGGACCGTCAGGATGGTCCCGAGGGCGAAAACAACTCGCCGCGCAATCCCAGCCGGCCGATTCCCGGGCGTCCGGCCGCGGCGCTGATTGGCCGCGTGGGCGACGACGCGCCGTTCTTCATCGGCAGCGACACGGAGGGCATCCGAGTGCGCGGCTCCGGCAACCTGTTCCTCGGCGTCAACGACGAGACGCTGGACGACAACTCGGGCTCGTTCCGGGTGACGGTGTATTACTGAGAGCCGTGGCCGCGGCCTGAGCTGACCCTACCCGATGCGAGTCTTCGTCGTCCGGCCGTTCGGCGAAAAGGAAGGCATCGACTTCGAGCGCGTCGAGCGGGAGCTGATTCAGCCGGCGCTGGTTCGTCTCGGCACGCTGGGCATCCAGGTGGTGGGCGGCACCACGGCCGAGATCGATCGCGCAGGGGAACATCCGCGAGGACATGTTCCGGCTGCTGGTGGTGCGCCGACCTGGTCATCGCCGACGTCTCGATCCACAACGCCAACGTGTTCTACGAGCTCGGCATCCGGCACGGCGCTGCGGCCGCGCCATACGTTCATGCTCCGCAGGCGACCATCGACGAGTATCCGTTCGACCTTCAGACCGACCGCTACCTGCTCTACGAGGCGGGCAATCCGGCGGGCGAGAACGGCACGATGGTGGCGGAGCTCGCGTCGGCGCTGCGCTCGACGCTCGCCGCCGAGCCGCCGAGCAGCCCGGTCTTCCAGCTGCTGCCCGCGTTGAAGCCGCACGACCGCCAGAGCCTGGTGCGGGTGCCGGGCGATTTCGCCGAAGACGTGGAGCGGGCGCGCCGCAACCAGCACTTCGGTGATCTCCGCCTCTTTGCGCAGGAAATCCTCGGGCTCGAGTGGGACCAGGAGGGGTTGCGGCTGATCGGCGAGGCGCAGTTCAAGCTGCGCGCCTACAACGGGGCGAGGGAGACGTTCGAGGCGCTGCACGCCGAACTGCCGGACGACTCGCGCGTCAACCAACGCCTGGCGACCATCTACCAGAAGCTGGCCTTCGTCGCCACCGGCGAGGCGCGCGAACAGCTGCTCACCGAGTCGGACCTGGCGATCGGGCGCGCGCTCAACACCGCGGTCCTGGCATCCGCGCGCGCTGAAGTGCTGGCCCTGCGAGCCAGCAACGCCAAGTCTCGCTGGATCGGTGAATTCGGTGGGTGCGCCTCCATCCCGGAGCGCTGCACGGCCGCGCTCCGTTCGGCCCACCTGTCGCAGACGGTTGACACCTACCTCCTCGCGTTCGCGGCCGACCTGAACGCCTACTACCCGGGCGTCAACGCGCTGGCCATGTTGCAGGCCCAGATTGCGCTGGCGAGCGGGGCGCCCGACGAGTGGACGCAGTTCTTCGACAGCGATGCCAAGGCGGCCGCGGTGCTCGAGGCCAAGAAGCTGCTCGCCTCACGCGTCTCGGCTGCGCTCGCCCTCGCCCTGCGGGCGGACGACACGCTGCGGGAGCTCGACGACAGCCCGCCGGATCCGTGGTCCAAGGCGACGCGCGCCGACCTGCTCCTGCTGACGGCGGCCAACAAGGCGCAGCGCGTGGCCAACGCCTACCGCGAGGCGCTGAGCGGCGTGGACTGGTTCGCGCTCGAGGCCGCGTGGCGCAACCTGGGGATTCTTCGCGGAGCTCGCGCTCTTCGAGCCCAACGTCTCGGCGGCGCTGAAGGTGGTGGACGAGGCGATTGTCGCGTCGCGCGCGCCGCAGGCGCCGCCCGATTGCGTGCTGCTCTTCACCGGCCACATGGTGGACGCGCCCGATCGTGGCCCCGCCAAATCGCGGTTCCCCCGCACGCCGGAGGCCGAGGCGATCGCGCGCGGTCTCATCGAAGAGGCGGTGACGAAGGAGCTGCACGCGGGCGAGAACATGTTCGGCATCGCCGGCGGGGCGTGCGGCAGCGACATCCTTTTTCACGAGGTGTGTGCGTCGCTGGGCGTCCCCACGCGGCTCTTCCTCGCGCTGCCCGTCCGGCCGTTTCAGGTGGCGTCGGTGCAGCGGGGCGGCCCCGACTGGGTCGATCGCTATCAGAAGCTGTGCGAGCGGCTGCCGCCGCAGGTGCTGCAGGATACCGAGGCGCTGCCGGACTGGCTGGCCGACAGGCGCGACTACGACCTCTGGCAGCGCAACAACCAGTGGATGATGTTCCACGCCGTGGCGACCAACGCGCGGCGTCTCACGCTGCTCTCCCTCTACAACGCCGATCGCGACGCCGACGGCCCGGGCGGCACCGCCCATCTGATCGGCCTGGCCCGCCGGTGGGGATTCAAGTCGGTCGAGCTGGACGGCCGCAAGCTTCTCGCGGGCGTCACGACGCCTCCGCGTCTAAGCGCCGGTTACGCGCCCGCGGACGCCGGCGCGAACGGGCCGAAGTGCGCCTTCACGTTCACCTGCCGGGCCGCGGCCGTGCCGATGTCGAGCAACAGCTGGATGTGCGCCGCGTCCGCTTTGTCCATGGCCTTTGCCGCGGCGGGGTCGATATGGCCGAATCCCAGCTCTTTCAGGCCCGTGGCGCTGAGATCCACGTTGTAGCGCGTGAAGAGGAACTGGCGGCCCATGTCCACGTCGAGCGGCACGGGTTGGCGCTTCAGGCGCTCCGCGAGCTTCCCTTCGTCGGCCCCTTCGCGGGGCACCATGTCCAGCAGCTCACGGTCGATGAGGTCGCCGTAGGTGCACCGCCCGATCGTCCGGCAGTTGACGTCCTGATCGACCAGCGCCCCGTACATCAGCGCGGTCGGTATGCCGAGTCCGGTACTCACGATGTTGCCGCTCGCGTTGTCGGGCGTGGCGCCGTCGGTCGCACCGGCGCCGGTGCCGACGGAGACCAGCTGGAGGTGACGCTCCCGGTGGGCCAGTTCAGGCGATACGCCGGGTGCGTGGCGAACCGGTACAGGACGAACGCCGGATTGTTGTACGGCGTGATGCCGCCGTCCACGAAGACGAAGGTCTTCGCCGGGTCGGTCGGGTGAACTTGGATGACCTCCGGGGGAAAGTAGATGGGCGCCGCGGTGCTGGCACGGACCAATTGCCACAAGGGAATGCAGAGGTTGCAGTCGTCGCGATCCGGGCGGTTGTAGCGCGCCTCCGGGTTGGTGCTGATGGGCCAGGGCGAATCGGTCGTGACGTTGCGCGTGACCACCAGGAGGAGCGTTTTGAGCCGTGGCTGTCCGTCGTTCGTGCTGGCACGTGGCGGCTTCAGGTCCGTCGTGGCGCCGAAGACGCTCTTGAGCTGCTGCTCCAACGGCCCGTTCCGGTACAGGCTGTTGAGCCGTTCGAGGATACCGCGTGCGCTCGAACATGGCCGTGCCGGTGCTCCGGTAGAAGTCGATCAGCTTGTCCACCGACTTCCCGATGGCAAGACCGCTGGCGATGATGGTGCCCGTGCCCGTGCCGGCGATGTAGTCGAAGTAGTCGCTGCAGGCGCGCGACGCCGAGCTGCGTCTCGATCGCTTTGAGGATCGACAGCGTCAGCACGCCACGGATGCCGCCGCCGTCGAGCGCCAGCATGCGGCGCGGCCCCGGCGTGCGATACCGATCGGCGAGATCTCCCCACAGCTCGGGATTCGTCATGACGTCTTCCTTTAGGGCGGTCTAAGACCCGCAACTACACAATGTAGAGGGCGGCCTTCAGGCCGCCCTACGGCAGGACCGGCGGGACGTAGGTGAGCGTGTAGTTGAGCGCCCACACCAGGAACAGCACCAGCGGCACGTGCACGACGAACTGCAGCATCGAGTAGCCGACGATGTCGCGCGCCTTCAGCCCGAGGATGCCGACGAGCGGCAGCATCCAGAACGGATGAATCAGGTTGGCGAGCGCCTCGGTGGCGTTGTAGGTCTGCACCACCCAGCCCAGGTGCACCTCGAGCGACTTGGCCGCGTCGAGCATGTACGGCGCTTCGATCAGCCACTTGCCGCCGGCCGACGGGATGAACAGCCCGAGGAACGCCGAGTAGATCCCGATCATCACCGGGTAGGTGTGCGCGTGGAGATGGTGACGAAGAAGTGGGCGAGCTGTCCGCCAGCCCGCCCTCGGTCATCATCCGCACGATGCCGGCGTAGATCGGATACTGGATCAGCACGCCGCCCACCGGCGTGATGGCGGCGGCGATCGCCTGCACGAACGATCGCGGCCGCCAGTGCAGCAGCAGGCCCACGATCAGGAACAGGAACACGTAGTGGTTGAGGTCGAGGATGATGGCGGGCCCCGCGGTCGCGACCTCGCGCACCATGTAGCCCAGGCCGAGCGCGCAGACGACGATCGTCAGCAGCGGGCTGTACTCGAGCCACTCGCCCGGCGTCTGCCGGGTGCCGGTGTTGAACCGGGGCGGCTCGTAGGTGACGCCCATCTCGGCCATGCCCTTGGCCTGCGCGGCCGGCGGCGCGGAGAAGTAGCTGATCGCCATCGACACGACGATGATGGCGGCGGCCACGACGACGCTCTGCCAGAGCCCGAGCGTCTGCGCCGAGCGGGATGACGCCGCTGATCTTTTCGATCGAGTCGGGCAGCGACGCCGGCGTGGCCATGATCAGCGCCGCCGACGACGACAGGCCGAGCGCCCACACGCTGCCGACGCCCAGGTAGGCGGCGGCGCCCACCGCGCGATAGTCGGCGCCGCTGCACGCGGTGCGTCACCTCGCGCGCGAGCAGGCCGCTGAAGATCAGGCTGAAGCTCCACGACACGAGCGACGCGAGCATCGAGAACGAGCCCGACGTAGGCGGCCGCGCCCGGCCCGGTCGTCGGCACCTTCGCCAGCGCGCGGATCACCGCGTAGACCGGCGGCGCCGTGGCCACGGCGTAGCCGGTGACGACGATCATCGACATCTGCATCGTGAAGGTGACGAGGTCCCAGAAGCCGGCGCCGAAACGCTGTGCAGTTTCGAGCGGGCTGCTGCCGGCGAGCATGGCGGCCGCCGGCCACCACCGCCGCGGCCGCGAGCGCGAGCGCGAAGGCGTCGGGGAACCAGCGCTCGAACCAGTCCGAGAGCTTCAGGCCGAGCGTGGCGAGATGGGAGCTTTCCTGCGGGTTTCCTGGGGGATATTCCGGGCTTTCGCCATCTGGCGGCGAATATATGCCCGCCCTCCGGGCGGGCGGGCCGGATATAATCAGAGGCTGTTCATATGGCAAATCTTGGATACGTGGGCCTGGGAGTCATGGGCGGCCGCATGGCCGATCGGCTTCTCGGCAAGGGTCACACCGTCACCGGCACCAACCGCACCAAGTCCAAAGCGCAGGCGATCATCTTCGTCACGGATCCCTGGGGCACCTACATCGAGCTGACGGAGGGCCTGGACAAAGTCCAGTAGGACGGGGCTCGCGAAGCAGCCCGCCGAATAACAAAACTCATGGCTAATCTTGGATTTGTCGGGCTCGGGGCCATGGGCAGTCGGATCACCAAACGATTGCTGGCCAGGGGCCACGCGGTGACCGGCTACGATCTCTTTCCTGCGAAGCAGCCGGAGCTTGTCGCAATGGGGGGGAAGTGGGCGTCCTCGCCTCGCGCCGTGTGTGAAGCCGCCGACACGACGTTCGTCATGGTGACCAACACCGCAGCGCTCGAAGGCGCGTCGCAGGGACCGGATGGGCTGCTGGCCGGCCTCGGCGCCGGCAAGCTGCTCATCGACATGAGCACGGTCGGCCCAGCGACCAGCCGCGCGCTGGCAGCGAAGGTGCGGGAAAAGGGCGCCGACATGCTCGACGCGCCGGTCTCGGGCAGCATCTCGATGGTCGAACAAGGCAAGCTGTCGATCATGGTCGGCGGACATCGCGCGACTTTCGACAGCGCCAAGCCGCTGCTCGAGGACATCGGCCAGAAAGTCACTTACATCGGCGAGAACGGCCTCGCATTGTCCATGAAGCTCGCGACCAACATCAGTATCGCCGTCCAGATGCTCGCGTTGGCCGAGAGCGTCGTTCTGGCTGAGAAGGCCGGCGTGGCCCGCGAAACGGCGATTGAGGTGCTGACCAATAGCGCGATCGCTTCGCCGCTGGTGCAATACAAGGGACCGTGCGTCCTGAAGATGCCCGAGCAACCGATGTTCAGCGCGAACATGATGCAGAAGGATGTGACGCTCGCGCTCGAGCTGGCCCGCGAGGTGCAGGTGACGTTGCCCACCGGGGCCGTGGTCAACGAGTTCTTGTCGACCGCACGCGCGCAGGGCCTTGGGGAACAGGATTTCGCCATCCTGTACAAAGTGCTGGCTCACATGTCAGGGATCGCCTGACCACGACGCGCTGCGTGGGAGTTGGGCGTTGATCAGAAATAGTACTTTCGGCTGTTCCTCCTATGGCAAACCTCGGTACATCGGCCTTGGGCGATGGGCGCTGCGCGGCGGTGTTCAACGTCCTCGCCAAGCTCTCAGGAGTCACCGCATGACCCCGCCACGAAGATGGCGAACGACCCCGCCTCGACATCGGCAAAGACAAGCTGCATGCGCTTCTACGAGCAGATGGTCGCCATCCGCCTGTTCGAGGAGCGCGTCAACGACCTCTACACCCGCGCGCTGATGCCCGGCCTCGCCCACCTCTACATCGGTGAAGAAGCGATTGCCGT
Organism: uncultured Acidobacteriota bacterium; assembly: GCA_963731785.1. Classification (GTDB taxonomy): domain Bacteria; phylum Acidobacteriota; class Vicinamibacteria; order Vicinamibacterales; family UBA2999; genus DASYRM01. The sequence goes on along the minus strand of CAVSWX010000005.1, from coordinate 385,302 downwards.
CGGCGTCTGCGAAGCGCTGAAGCACGAACGACTACATCACCAGCACGCACCGCGGCCACGGCCACTGCCTGGCCAAGGGCGCGACGCCGGATCTGATGTTCGCGGAGCTGCTCGGCAAGGAAGCCGGCTACTGCAAGGGCAAGGGCGGCTCGATGCACATCGCCGACCCGGCCACCGGCAACCTCGGCGCCAACGCGATCGTCGGCGGCAGCGCCGGCATCGCCACCGGCGCGGCCTTCGCGTCGAAGTATCTGAAGACCGGTCAGGTGGCGGTGTGCTTCTTCGGCGAGGGCGCGCTCGGCCAGGGCCTGCTCTACGAAGAGCTGAACCTCGCGCAGCTGTGGCAGCTGCCGGTCATCTTCGTCTGCGAGAACAACGGCTACAACGAGTACACGCACTTCTCGGAATCGACGGCCGGCGACGTGGCCAAGCGGCCCGAAGCGTTCGGCATGGCGAACGAAACCGTCGACGGCCAGAACGTGCGCGAGACCTACGCCGATCGCCGTCGAAGTACATCGAGCGCGCGCGCAGCGGCGGCGGCCCGGCGTTCCTGCAGTTCAAGACCTACCGCTACCACGGCCACCACGTGGGCGACATCGCCCGCGCCTACTACCGGCCGAAGGCCGAGGAGCAGGAGTGGGTGACCGAGCGCGATCCCGATCACGCTGCACGGCACCTGGCTGATGGAGAACGGCGTCGCCGACCGCGCCGCGCTCGACGCCATCCAGGAAAAGCTGGTCGTGGAGATGGACGCGGCGGTGGAGTTCGCGGTGAACGCGCCGTATCCGGATCCGAGCAAAGTCACCGAAGACGTCTACGCCTGAGACTGCGACACATGCCTACAGCTAGCCGACGTCAACGTTCGTGAATTGAGCTTCGGCGACGCCATCAAGGAGGCGATTGCCGAGGAAATGCGCCGCGATCCCAAGGTCGTCCTCATGGGCGAGGACGTGGCCGAAGCCGGCACCACGTTCAAGGTGCTGACCGGGCCTGGTGGACGAGTTCGGCAAGGACCGCATCATCGACACGCCGATTTCCGAGGCCGGCTTCACCGGCCTGGGCGTGGGCGCCGCGATGGCCGGGCATGCGGCCGATCGTCGACATCATGTTCGGCGACTTCCTGATGATCATCATGGACCAGGTGGCCAACCAGGCCGCCAAGATCCACTACATGTCCGGCGGCAAGTGGAAGGTGCCGATGGTCATCCGCGCGACGATGGGCGCCACGCGCCGCTCGGCCGCGCAGCACTCGCAGAGCCTGCACGCGTGGCCGAGCCACATTCCCGGCCTCAAGGTCGTGGTGCCGTCCACGCCCTACGACGCCAAGGGGCTGTTCAAGGCCGCGGTGCGCGAGGACAACCCGGTCGTCATCTTCGAGCACAAGATCAGCTACCGCAAGGTGAAGGGCCACGTGCCCGACGAGGACTACATCATTCCGCTCGGCGTGGCCGACGTGAAGCGGCAGGGCACCGACATCACCCTGGTGGCGCTCAGCAGCATGGTGCAGGTGGCGCTCGGCGCCGCGAAGATGCTCGAGGAAGTCGGCATCAACGCCGAGGTCGTGGACCCGCGCACCACCTGGCCGCTCGACGAAAAGACGCTGGTCGAGTCGGTGAAGAAGACGTCGCGCTGCATCGTCATCGACGAGGGCTACTACCGCTACGGCGTCACCGGCGAAATTGCCTCGACGATCCAGGAGCAGGCGTTCTACGATCTCGACGGCCCGGTGCGCCGCCTCGGCGCGATGCACGTGCCGATTCCGTTCTCGCCGTCGCTCGAAGACTCGACCGTGCCCAGCGAACGGCAGGTCTTCGACCTGGCGCGCGAGATGGTGAACCGGTAGAGAGTTGTCGTGAGGCAGGTCGTAGGGGCCGACCTATCGTAGAGGGCGGTCTTCAGACCGCCCTGAAGCGCTCGGAGGTTCCTGTGGCAATCAAGACCTACGGCACGATGGCGGTGGACTGGGAGCGCCGGATCGACTTCGACCGGCTGCGCCGCGAGCGCCTGGCCCGCATCAAGGGCATGCTCAAGAAGTCGGAGCTCGGCTCGGTGCTGTGCTTCGACATGAACAACGTCCGCTACATCACGGCCACGCACATCGGCACGTGGGCGCAGGACAAGATCAGCCGCTTCACGCTGCTGGCGCAGGACGCCGAGCCGATCCTCTGGGACTTCGGCTCCGCCGCGCGGCACCACCAGCTGAACTGCGACTGGCTCGGCGACCGCTCGCGCGCCGGCATCCCGCTGATGCGCGGCGCCATGACGCCCGAGATGGGCCGCTCCGAGGAAGTGGCCCGGAAGATCAAGCGCGAGCTCGAAGCGCTCGGCCTGCACAAGGAGCCGGTCGGCGTCGACGTCGTCGAGCCGCCGATCCTGTTCGCGCTGCAGAAGGAAGGGCTCACCATCGTCGACGGCCAGCAGCTGATGTCGGACGCGCGCGAGATCAAGACGGTGGACGAGATCTCGCTGCTGACGCACTCGGCGGCGATGGTGGACGCCGCCTACTTCGATCTGTACCAGGCCATGCGGCCCGGATTCCGCGAGAACGACGCGGTGGCCCTGGTGGCCAAGCGCCTCTACGAGATGGGGTCGGAGTACGTCGAGGGCGTCAACGCCATCTCGGCGGAACGCGCCAGCCCGCACCCGCACGTCTTCTCGGACCGCATGATGCGTCCGGGCGACCCGGTGTTCTACGACATCCTGCACTCCTACATGGGGTATCGCACCTGCTACTACCGCTGCTTCGCCATCGGCTCGGCGTCGCACCAGCTGGTGGATGCCTACAAGCGCTGCCGCGACTATCTGGACGCGTCGATCGAGCTGATCCGCCCGGGACGGTCCACCGCGGAAGTCGCGTCGGTGTGGCCGAAGGCCACCGAGTTCGGCTTCCCGGACGAGGAAGCGGCGTTCGCGCTGCAGATGGGCCACGGCATCGGCCTGGCCATCTGGGAGAAGCCGATGATCAGCCGGCTCGTCTCGCTCGAGCACCCGCACGAGATCAAGCCGGGCATGGTGTTCGCGCTCGAGACGTTCTGGCCCACGAAGGACGGCACGAGCGCGGCCCGCATCGAGGAAGAGATCGTCGTGACCGAGACCGGCCACGAAGTGATCACGCGCTTCCCGGCGGAACAGCTGCTGGTCTGCGGCGCGCCGTTCGTGACGGTGAACGGCACAGCTGCCGATCGTGCGCGAGACGGAAAACCCGCCCAACGATGACGTGAAGCGGATGGTGGCCGCGGCGCAGGCCGAAGCCGCGAAGCCTGCAAAGGTCGGAGCTTAAACAGGGATGGCCACAAGCGTCGTGATGCCTGCGCTGGAGATGGCGCAGGAAACCGGGAAGCTGGTTTCGTGGAAGAAGAAGGAGGGCGAGCAGGTCAAGAAAGGCGAGATCCTGCTCGAGGTCGAGACCGACAAGGCGGTGGTCGAGATCGAAGCGGCCGGCGACGGCGTGCTGGCCGGCGTGACCGCCAAAGTCGATGACGTGGTGCCCGTGGGGCAGATCGATCGCGTGGCTGCTGAAGGCCGGTGAGTCGGTTCCGGCAAGCGCGGGCGCGCCGCAGCAGAGCGGCCGCAAGATGGACTCGGCGCCGGCCGCCGCGGCTGCGGCGCCCGCGGCGCCGGAACCCGCCGCGCCCGCGTCCGTGGCCGGCGCCAAGATTTCGCCGAAGGCGCGCCGCCTGGCGCGCGAGCACAACGTCGACATCTCGAAGGTGCGGGGATCCGGCCCCGGCGGCGAGATTCTCGCCGACGACATCATGAGCGCGGCGCGCATGCCGGCGCCGCCCGCCGCGCGTCGCCTCCCGCCGCCGGCGGCTCCGGCGCCCGCCGCCAGGCCGTCGGCGCCTCCCGCGCCGGCCGCCGCAGCCGCCACCGACACGGGTGCGGTGTCGTCGATCGGCAAGATCATGGCCGAGCGCACGACGCAGAGCTGGACGCAGGTGCCGCAGTTCTACGTCACCCGCGCCGTGGACGCGACCAACCTCAACGCCTCGCGCACCCGCCGCGTGCCCGAGATCGAGCGGTCGCACGGCGTGAAGGTGACGCACACCGACATCCTGGTGGCCGCCGTCGCGCGCGCGCTGCGCCACTTCCCGCGGATGAACGGGAGCTGGAACAACGGCTCGATCGCCATGCATCCCGAGGTGAACGTCGCCCTGGCGATGGCGGTGGAGAACGCCGTCGTGACCGCTGTCATCAAGAACGCCGACAAGCTGGCCCTTGGCGACATCGCGAAGCAGCGCAAGGAGCTGACCGAGCGCGCGCGAGCCAACCGTCTGTCGCCGGCCGACATCTCCGGCGCCACCTTCACCATCAGCAACCTGGGGATGATGGAGGTGGATGCGTTCACGGCGATCATCGTGCCGCCGCAGGCCGGCATCCTGGCCGTCGGGCGCGATCAAGGATCAGGTGGTGGCGGCGGGCGGCTACATCGGCATCAAGCCGATGATGAACCTGACGCTCACGTCGGATCACCGCGTGATCGACGGCGCGCGCGCCGCCGAGTTCCTGAACGACGTCGTGGCCGGCCTGACCGACCCCGACAAGTGGCTCTAGCGCTTTCGTAGGGGCCGCCTTGTAGGGGCCACCTTTAGGTGGCCCAACCTTCTATGGACCTCCGACTCAAAGACCGCGTCGCACTCGTCACCGGCGCCAGCAAGGGCATCGGCAAGAACATCGCGCGCGGGCTGGCCAACGAGGGCGTCCACGTCATCCTGCTCGCGCGCGGCAAGGACGACCTCGAGCGCGCCGCCGAGGAGATTCACGCCGCCACCGGCGTGCGGGTGCTGGCGGTGCCCGCCGACATGCGCGACACCGCATCGGTGAAGGCCGCCGCGGCCGCCGCCGCGGACCGCTTCGGCACCGTGCACATCCTGGTGAACAACGCCGGCGGGCCGATCAAGCGCCAGGAGCGCCAGATCACCTGGCCCGACACCGACTGGCAGGACGACGTCAACATCAAGACCATCGGCATGCTGCGCATGATCCAGGCGCTGCTGCCGTCGATGCCGACCGACGGCACCGGCCGCATCATCAACATCAGCGGCATCGCCGGGTCGAGCGTCCTCTCGTCCGCGCTCACCCACGGCCTCAACAACTCGGCCATGAACCAGGTGACGACGTACCTGGCGAAGGACCTCGGTCCAAGCCGTATCACCGTCAACTCGGTGATTCCCGGCCTCATCGCCACGGAATGGCGCGAAAACTGGGCCGAGGCGCAGGCCAAGCTGCGCGGTGTGTGCAAGCAGCAGTTTCTCGACGACGTGTGCCGGGAGTGGGGCATCGTGTCGGGCCGGTGGGCGACGATGGAAGAGGTGACCGATCTCGTGGTCTACCTCGCCTCCGACCGGGCCAGCTACGTGAACGGCGCTCGCATTCCCGTGGACGGCGGCTATACGATCAACGTGCGCGCCTGAGGCGCGCGACCCCGCACGCATCCGGCCCTCGAGGCCGGCTGGAGAACGCTCATGGCCACGACTTCGACCACCGCGCCGACCGGCGTCACCCTCACCGACCCCGCGCTGTTCCGCCAGGCCTGCTACATCGACGGGGCGTGGGTGAACGCCCGCTCGAACGCCACCATCAACGTGGACAATCCGGCCACCGGTGAAGTCGTCGGCACCGTGCCGAAGCTTGGCGCGGCCGAGACGCGCGACGCGATCGAAGCCGCCGAGCGCGCGCTGCCGGCGTGGCGCAAGAAGACCGCCAAGGAGCGCGCGGCGGTGCTGCGGAAGTGGTTCGACCTGATGCTGCAGCACCAGGACGACCTGGCGAAGCTGATGACCGTCGAGCAGGGCAAGCCGCTCGCCGAGTCGAAAGGCGAGGTGGCGTACGCCGCGGCGTTCCTCGAATGGTTCGGCGAAGAGGCCAAGCGCGTCTACGGCGACACGCATCCCCGGCCACCAGCCCGACAAGCGCATCTTCGCGATCAAGCAGCCGATTGGCGTCGTGGCCTGCATCACGCCGTGGAACTTCCCGCTGGCGATGATCACGCGCAAGGCCGGTCCGGCCATTGCCGCCGGCTGCACCGTGGTGCTGAAGCCCGCGTCGCAGACGCCGTTCTCGGCGCTGGCGCTGGCCGAACTGGCCGAGCGCGCCGGCATCCCGAAGGGCGTGTTCAACGTCGTCACCGGATCGGCGGGCGACATCGGCAGCGAGCTGACGTCGAATCCGATCGTGAAGAAGCTGTCGTTCACCGGCTCCACCGAGGTCGGCAAGCTCCTGATGGCGCAGTGCGCCGCCACGGTGAAGAAGGTGTCGCTCGAGCTCGGCGGCAACGCGCCGTTCATCGTGTTCGACGACGCCGATCTCGACGCCGCCGTCGAAGGCGCGATGGCGTCGAAGTACCGCAACACCGGCCAGACCTGCGTGTGCGTGAACCGCATCTACGTGCAGGACAGCGTCTACGACGCCTTCGCGCAGAAGCTCACCGCGGCGGTGGCCAAGCTGAATCCCGCCAACGGGCTCGAGGCCGGCGCCAACCAGGGTCCGCTGATCGACGACAAGGCCGTGCTGAAGGTCGAGGAGCACATCGCCGACGCGACCGGCAAGGGCGCCAAGATCGTCGCCGGCGGCAAGCGGCACGCGAAGGGCGGACGGTTCTTCGAGCCGACCGTGCTGGTGGACGTGACCGTCGTCGATGATGGTGGCGAAGGAAGAGACGTTCGGCCCGGTGGCGCCGCTCTTCCGGTTCAAGACCGAGGACGAGGCCATCGCGCAGGCCAACGACACCGAGTTCGGCCTCGCCGCGTACTTCTACGGCCGCGACGTCGCGCGCGTGTTCCGCGTGGCCGAAGCGCTCGAGTCCGGCATGGTGGGCATCAACACCGGCCTCATCTCCACCGAGGTGGCGCCGTTCGGCGGCGTGAAGGAGAGCGGCCTCGGCCGCGAGGGCTCGAAGTACGGCATCGAGGAGTACCTCGAGATCAAGTACCTCTGCCTCGGAGGGATTCGTAGGGGCCGCCTTCTAGGGGCCCTGCGTCTTCGTAGGGGCCACCTTCAGGTGGCCCGACCACTATGTCCTTCAACCGTATCGCGGAAAATCGCATCCGGGAGGCGATGGAGCAGGGGGAGTTCGACAACCTGCCCGGCGCCGGCAAGCCCGTGAGCCTCGAGGAGTACTTCAGCACGCCGGAAGACGTGCGGATGGCGCATTCGATTCTGAAGAACGCCAACTGCCGGCCGATGGAAGTGGAACTTCTCAACGAAATCGCCCGCTTGGAGCAGGCGCTTTCGGCGGCCGTCGATGACGCGGCGCATGCCGCCCTGCAACGCGAATTGAGTCACCGCCGCACCGAGCTGGCGATTCTGCTCGAGCGCCGCCCGCGATCCGTAAAGTAGCGGAGCAGTCTGCCCAAAGTCGCGGGCGGTCTTCAGACCGCGGTGATCTGCCCCTATACTGTTCGTCCGAAAAGACGTTTTACTGGCGTTTGTAGGTGAGAGGCCGGAGGTTTATACAGACCTGGGCCGGTCGAGCGTTTTGCAGCCTATTAGTCATTAGCCAGACTGAGAGCCACGCCGATCATGAACGATCGAGAACTCACTGGCCGAGTTGCTCTCGTGACGGGTGTGACAAGACGCGCGGGGATCGGGGCGGCGATCGCGCGCGAACTTGGACGAGCCGGCGCACGAGTCTTTGTGACGTTTTTCCGCCAGTACGACCACAGGACAAGTCTGGGGAATCGAACCGAACGAGCCGGAATCGCTGCTCGCGAACTCGCGTCCATCGCCGATGATGGCGCAGGAACAGAGACTCGATCTCAGTGAGCCTGGCTTCGCCCGCGGAACTGTTTCGTCGAGCGCTGCAGCGCTTTGATGGTGTCGACATCCTCGTCAACAACGCCGCGCACTGGGAAGAGGGAGGAATCGGCGAGGTTCGCGCAGACCAGTTGGACCGTCACTACGCCGTGAACGTTCGTGCCTCGGTCCTGCTGTGCGCCGAGTTCGCTAGACACAAGAGAGCCGAACACGCCGGGCCGCATCATCAACATCACGTCGGGACAGAACTACAATCCGATGCCGGGACAGATCGCCTACGTGGTCACGAAGTCGGCGTTGGATGCACTGACGCTCACGCTCAGCTCCGAATTGGCTGGGTGCGGCATCACGGTCAATGCAGTAGATCCCGGCCCGACGGATACCGGCTGGATTTCGGACGAGCTGAGGTCAAAGCTCCTACACGAATCGCCGGACGGGATTTCATCGCCCGAAGCCATAGGGCGCTTAGTGCGACTGCTTGCAGGCGACGATGCGGCATCGATCACGGGGCAGGTCATCAGGGCACAGGCCGCTGAAACGGCTGTTCTCTTGACGAAAGCCGCTGGCTGACCAACGAACGGAGCCGACGCGGCTCAGGCTCTGGAGCCGTGCGGCTCATTGTGACGCCAGTCGAGAGGGCGCAGCGGGTCGAAGGCTCGGAGATGAGACTTCATGTGGTTGTTGATGGTTGCGGCGGCGTGTGCTGGACTGTTCGCTGGGGCGGCGATCTACATCAACGCGGTTGAGCATCCAGCGCGGCTGTCTTGCGGAACGGAGCTATCGGTGCGAGAGTTCGCGCCAAGCTACCACCGGGCCACGGTCATGCAGGCTTCTCTCGCAGTCATGGGCTGCATCGCGGGCGTATCGTCGGCGTGGCTGCTGGGCGATGCCTCGGTCGTCATCGGCGCGATCCTTTTGGGTGCTGTCGTCCCGTATACCGTGGTCGCGATTCTGCCAACCAATAGACAGTTACTTGACCCCTCTCTCGATCCGCGTGGCCAGCAGGCGGCGGACCTTCTTGTTCGGTGGGGGCATCTTCATGCGACGCGCAGTGCACTGAGCACCGTCGCCTTCGGTCTGTTTCTGGTACGCTTGGCTGTCCTATGAAGGCGGAAGTTATGGCTGATCGGATCGCGGCTTGCCTGCAGGGCATCGCCACCGGCGACGCTGTCGGCAAGCAGACCGAGGGGCTCTCACAGGGCGGCGTGCAGCGCTGGTATCCGAACGGTGTTCGCGGTTTCGAAGGAATGCCCGGCGCCGTCATTCCTCGATACGCTGCCAATTCCAAACGTCAGTGGCGGATTGGCGAAACGACGGATGACACGGAGCGGACCCTCGCGGTTGCTCGAGCCATCCTTACGGAGCGAGAAGTCTCGCACGTCAGCATCGGTAGAGAAATGCTCGGATGCGTCAAGTGTATCCATCCGGGCGTCAAGTCACTGTGGGAATTCCACCAGGCCGCCGACCCGACGCGCATTGCGGTGGGGCATGACGGCTGTGGGGCCGCGATACGTGTCGCTCCAGTCGGCATTCTCCACTCATCGGATTCGCTGGATGAACTGGTGAACGACGCGCGCGAGGCCTCGATTTCGACACACGCTGGCTCGTTGGCCATCGCCGCAGCGGCAGCGACGGCGGCGGCGGTGTCAGCTGCGATCGACGGGGCCCCTGCCGAGCAAGTGTTGGCGCTCGCCGAACGAGCGGCAGCAAAAGCCGAGAGCCGGTGGCAGAGCGGGTCGGTCCCGTTGTTCGCGACCGCTGTCCGCACCGTCCATCGCGACCTTGCGTCGCTGCCGGTTCTTCGGGCGGACCACGTGGCGGCGCGCTGCTTTCCGGACGGCCCGCTCACGATTGTCCCGTTGGCGTTGGGGCTCGCTACGCTCTTGCAGTCGGCGGAGGACGCCATCCTCGTGGCTGCGAACATCGGCGGCGACAGCGATTCCGTGGCCTCGATCGCAGGCGGAATACTCGGCGCCATGTATCCGGCGACGGTCAATCAGCAGTGGTGCGCGGTCGTGGAGAGCATCAATCGCCACAGTGTGGCGGCAGTCGCCCATGAACTCGCCGCGCTTCGACACTGATGTTCACGGCCGAACGATGCCGCCTGACCACCGCTTGCGCGTCTGTCCGCGTTGCTGCATTGGTTGACGAATTCCGCGAAAGGTTGAGTTCGCGTGGGGCCCTGAAGTCATGGACTACGGTATGAACGAGTTGCAGTCCTGAGTCCGTCCCATCATGCTCGTTGCGGCGCGAAGCTCATTTGAAACGTTAGGCAGGCAATCGAAGAGTCCGCAGATGGATCGACCCGAACGCACGGCTGCAATCGAATATCTGCGCCGTAAGGGCACGGAAGCACCCGCCTCGAAGCTTCTGTCCGGGCTGCGCTCGACGTTCCAGAAGTTCGAGCAAAGCATCGACCGTGTGCCGGAAGCCGTGCGGCCCCGCCGGCCCGGGGCCACCTCGTGGTCTGTTCACGAAATTGTCGACCATCTCGTGGAAAGTCATCGGCCAGCCGTCCTGGAACTGCGGGCATTGTGCGCGGGCATTCCGCCCGACGGCGGACCAATTCCCGCGCGCCTTACGTCCGTACATCCGTTCGAACGGCCTTGGGCAGCGCTCGTTCTTGAACTGAAGGACATTCATGTGAAGGTTCTCGAACTCGTGGGAGCCGCCGGGGACGCCACGCCAATCGCTGCGAAGGCGCCATTTGTCATGGTGGTGAAGGTTTCTGGTCCAAGTGCTCCAGAGGTCGTCGAGTGGGTCGAAGCGCTCGATTGGAAGGCCTACGCGCAGGCGCTGCGTATCCATACACACGAGCATTGTGCCCAGGTCGAGCGAACTGTGGCGGCGTTGTCGACGAAACTCGAACGCATGGGGGAATAGCTGGTCCCGCCCTGGGTGGCGGGTTGCGACGGGAGCGGGCAGGAGATCAAGGTCACGAAGGTCAAATGAGCGACCTGCCTTCGGAATGATAGAAGCAGCCATGGGCACGAACTCGACCGACGCCGCTGCGAACCGCGCCAAAGACGACCGAGCGAATAGAAATCTTCTGTCGATCAGCCCGTTCTTCATCGTGAAGGACCTGCAGGTCTCGATCGCGTACTACGTCGAGCGCCTCGGCTTTCGGCTCGACTTCCAGGGTCCGGACGACGACGTGTACTACGCCGGAGTGAGCCGGGATGGCCTCGGCATCATGCTCAAGGCGATCCTGCCCGACGTGCTTCCGCAGCCAAACCACACGCGACACGAATGGGCTCGTTGGGACGCGTACATCTACACTCGGGACCCCGACGCGCTCTTCGACGAGTTCAGCCAGCGCGGTGCGTCGTTTGTAAAGAAGCTGTCGTTCATTGACGAGGGGCTGTGGGGCTTTGAGGTTGCCGACGCCGACGGGTATGTCCTTGCCTTCTTTCACCTCCGCGGCAAGGCGGGGGCCCCGCAAAGCGTCGCAGGCTAACGTCGGTCGCGCCTGCGGGAGATATAGAGATGCCGGGAAGACGCTTTGCACAGGTTGCGTGTCTCATCTTCGTAGGGCATGCCGTGTCAGCGGCCCAGCGCCCGGCCGCGCTCATACGCCAGGAGACTGGAGCAGGCGGCACGCGAGGTCCCGCAGTTGGCGGAAGTGCTGGCACTCAAGCCGGGGAGGACAGTGGCGGACGTTGGTTCCGGCGCCGGAACCAGGGTCGAGCGTCCCCGATGGAGTGCCGGAAAACCGAGGCGGCCATGGCATTCCCGTTTCCATCATCGTGAGTGAAATGACCCAGTCGGGATTTCGACATGTCACGACACTCTCACGGTGGCCCCCAGACGATAATCGCGCCAGATTGTTTCTTGTGCTGTTCGAGAAGCCTTCGTGAGACCGGCGCGTCCGAATCACCAGAGACGGCCTGTATGGGTGAATCGAGGCACGATGAATGGCGCTCTCTGAGACAGTAATCACGGCGCGGCGCCCCAGCGCTGGGCAGTTGAAAGTAGACCCGCTGGTCTCTGCGAAATGGACGCACAGGGATGTCAAGAGGCCCGGAGCCGACTCGTGAATCGAACACGATTTGAGCATGCGGAACCGATACTCCGGGTATCGGATATGTCGCGCAGTCTTCGCTACTATGTCGACGTGCTGGGGTTCAAGAACGCTGAGTGGGGCGGCCAGGACTTCACCCGTATCAGTCGCGACGATGCCGGAATCTACCTGAGTGAAGGTGATCAAGGTCAGCCCGGCACCTGGGTGTGGATCGGCGTTGAGGATGTGGGAGCGCTCTACAAAGAGTACCTCGAGAGCGGAGCCAGAATCTGCCACGTGCCGACGAACTACCCGTGGGCGTACGAGATGAAGGTCGAGGATCCAGATGGACATATTCTTCGGTTCGGGTCTGAGCCGAAAGAGGACATTCCGTTCGAATCGTGACCGTTAAATCGCAGTTGTGTCCGCGAACGCATCTGAGGCAGGCATGATCGGCGTGATTGCCGGCGATGTCATCGGGTCAGTCCACGAGCACGCGCTGACGAAGTCCACCGACTTCGTGCTGTTCGACTCGCGCAGCCGATTCACAGACGATACGGTCCTGACCGTCGCGACGGCGCACGCGATTCTCAGCGGAACGAGCTATGAGACCGCTTATCGCGAGTTCGGACGAAAGCACCCTCATGCAGGATATGGCGGTGCGTTTTACGGATGGCTCGTGGCGGACGAGCCCCGTCCATACAATAGCTGGGGCAACGGCTCCGCAATGCGCGTCGCGCCAGTGGGGTTTGCGTTCGAGACCATTGAGGACGTGTTGCACGAGGCCGAACGCAGCGCCGCGGTCACTCATAATCACTTGGAAGGCATCAAGGGCGCACAGGCAACCGCGCTTGCAGTCTTCTTGGCGAGATCCGGCGCCTCCAAGGACGAGATTAGAGAGGATCTGACACAGCGTTTCGGCTACAGACTGGACCGAACGGTGGACCAGATTCGACCCGACTATCAATGGGACGTGTCGTGCCAGGGATCCGTCCCCGAAGCGGTCGTGGCGTTCTTGGATTCCTGCGACGTGGAGAGCGCGATCAGACTCGCTGTGTCGCTCGGCGGCGACGCTGACACGCAGGCCGCAATCGCGGGTGGCATTGCCGAGGCTTTCTATGGAGGCCTGCCCGAGACCATTGTCGACGCCGTCCTGGGGCGGCTGCCTGCGAGGTTCATCGAAGTGATCCACACCTTTCGACAGGCGTATCGATTGGACGCGAGACGTTGAATGGTTATCGAAGCTTCCAGGTGGTGTCATCACCAGGTTCGTTGCCTGACACGCGTTGCGCCAGACGGCCGCTGGTGCATGCTGGGGCGGCCGCTGGTGAACGCTGGCCGTTAGGCGAGGCATGGCGAATCATCGCCCTGCAGAACACGGACAAGACTGCTGAAAGAACCCGCGGTACGGACTAACCATTCCGCGACGGCGGCTGGCGGCGGCCCTCCCGCAGCATCGCCGCCGCAGCGTCGGGCGGCCCTTCGAGCTGAACATGCATAGGCCTATGACTCCCAGAGAATGCGCAGTCATCGTTGCGCTACTGTGCGTGTTGGCGTCCGATCTGTCCGCGCAAGGCGAGCATGCCTTCGATCTGGACGTACCCGCCGCACGCTCGTCGTTCTGGGTGATCGAAAGTGTTGGCAGCGCGAATCGACTCGACGCTGATTTAGAGATCCGCGAGCTCCGCCGGGACAGTCAGGTGAGACCGACGTTCAACATAATGCTGCGCGCTGCGGACCGCGAGATCATCATCAGTATGGTGCAGGAAGCAGGCCAACGTGACACGACGGTCAGCGTGATCTTGATGCAGCAAGGCAAGATGATCGGACAGCAGTCGATTGACGGATGGAGGATTGAAAAGGGCCAGCGGTTCCAGTTGGCCATGGACTGGAGCACACCGGGTGTGTTGGCGATCGCGAGCATGGGCACAGATCGCGGTAGGTTCAAGCTTGCCTTCGTTCCAGCGTCGCTGAGAATCTCTGTTTCGACCGGCGAGTTGCTCGGGCACAAGATTGCGCTCACGACCAGGTGACCGCTGCCTGACAGGCGGCTGCACCTGACGGCACCGGTCCCCGCTCACACTCGACGCCGGTACCGGAGGCACGATGTACGGTTTGATCAGCAAGATCACGGCGGTCGCTGGCCAGCGCGATGCTCTCGCCGGCATCCTGATCGATGGAACGGTCAGCATGCCCGGTTGTCTCAGTTACGTGGTCGCGGCCGACGCGACGGATCTGGATGCGCTCTGGGTGACCGAAGTGTGGGAGAGTCAGGCAAGTCACCAAGCCTCATTGCAGCTACCGGGAGTGAAGGCCGCGATTGCGAAGGGACGGCCTGTGATCGCGGGCTTCAGCAGCCGTGTCGAAACAGTGCCCATCGGCGGTCACGGAATCGGTGCTGGGGCGAGAGCCTGAACGATGAGAGTCGGTGGAGCCACGGTGCAGCCTGTCAAGGGACGGCGCGTTAGGAATTGCAACATGTTGCCATTCAGAAAGGTGTCCGTTCCAACCCATGTGTCGGGCCAATTGGCATTGCATGGCATGCCTGGACGTCACGAGGACATCGACAAATGTTGGGACGAGGTGAAGCGATTACCGGTTCACGCCATTGTGTGTCTTGCCACCGACTACGAGATCGGAAAGACATCACCGAGCTACTTGTTGGCAATCCAACAAGCCACAGTGCCCTGTGTGCGTTGGCCTCTGCCGATCCCTGAATACGGTGTGCCTGAGAGTGCCGAAGAAGTCTTGCGCCTCGCCGACCGAGTTGCGGAATCGCTCAAGCAAGGTGACAACATTCTCGTCCACTGCAGGGCCGGGATCGGACGAACCGGCACATTCGCGGCTCTGGTTCTGATGCGTTTGCGGGTTCCACTGGAAGAGGCGCTTCACCGGGTCCAGGCTGCCGGGTCAGGCCCTGAAAACGAATCGCAATACGCGTTTCTGGAAAGCATGCGACCCAAAACAGACGGCTGGTTCTACGTGAGCGTCACCCTGCTGGTCATTCTCTTGAACCTGTTGTCGTTCGTTCCGTCGCTCGTCGACGGCTCCACGCGGACGGTTGAGCTCCCCCTGGCCTCCGTCGCTCTCACTCACGCGGTCGTATCCGTGGCCTGGCTCCTCATCTTTCTGGCACAGGTGACGCTTATCGCCGCTGGGCGGCCAGCCTTCCATCGCCGCCTGGGCGTCGTCGGTGTCCTGCTCTCCGCCGCTTTCATTGGGGTGACATGGGTCGCGCTCGTCGAGGGGGCGCGACGAGGCTTCGACCTCAGCGGGGACCTCGTGCCCCGAGGTGCCTCGGTCCAGCCGAGTACGTTCCTGGCTCCGGCGAACGCGTTGGTCCCGATCGGAGTGCTCGTGGGCGCCGCGGTTTGGTACCGTCAACATCCGGCCGTGCACAAACGGCTCATGTTGCTCGCGATACTGACATCGACGGGGGCGCCCATCGCGCACCTGGTCGGGCACTGGCCGGCGCTTCAAGCGTACCCGGTGATTAACCCAATCAGCAGCCTGCTCCTCCTTTCCCTGCTTGCGATCCACGACCGGGTGTCGGAGCGTCGCATCCACCCGGTGTCGCTATGGGGCGCGATCAGCGTGTTTGCCTGGCTGACTGTGTTCTTCATCGTGATCGCGCCCACCTCCGCGTGGGAAAACTTCGCGGCCTGGAGTGTTCGGTAGGGAAGGGAGCCGACGCCCCAGTCGTCTCGTGCGATGGTGTCGCCTCGTGCCCAGCTCATCCGGCACTTAACTGGACGACCGAATCCTTCGCGGCCTTGGGGGGACTTCGAGATTTCCACTTTCATCGACCCATGTTCGTTACATCGTCAACGGCGCACCACTGACGTCAGTCATCAAAGGAGTCGTATGAAGAAGTGGCTCGTTATTGGGCTCGTGTTCGCAACTGTCGGTGTCTCATCGCAAGTCAAGCGCGTCATCGTAGTCCAGCCCTTCACCCTTGCAGCTGGCGTCGAGTTGCCTTACGACATGAAAACCCTTTTTGGGGGTTGGGTGGGGGCTTCGGGAAATGGGTGGGTTATAGGGGAGGGGGGGGGTGGCGTCCCGCAACGCCGCTAAACGCCTTGTCGTTGGCTTGGGCTCTGGTCGAGAGGCCAGCGACCTGCATTTTCGTATTACTGACAAAGCCGGCGAGAAGATCATCGATGCATCGGACACGATCCGTACGAATTTTTACTCGCAGGGTGCTGGCTCCGTCGGGACGCTCGTGCATCCGATTGCTCAAAAGATGGCCCAGCGAATCAAGGAGGCGAAACTGAAGTAGACGGCCGAACCAGCAACTGGAGCCGGCGGCGGGGTGCAACCATACGTCGCCGCGGCTCAGCCAGGGAATAGAGGTCCACGCATGCACTACCCCGTGAATCACCGAGTGCCGATGGCGTTGGCCCTTGCCATGATTGTCGTCGCGATCTCATTCTCTGGCTCCGCCCAAGCAGCTGGCGCGTTGACAGGGCAAGGTAACCGCGCGGTCGAAGAGTCTCGTTTTGAGGTCGCCTCCATCACGCCTCACCGGGACAACGGCAGCGTAGAGGCCGGCTTCGATGAAAACCCGGGTATCGTGCGGATACGAAATCTGTCCCTGCGTGCCTTGATTCGAATCGCCTACAGCGTGATGGATAGCCAACTTCTTGGGCCAAGCTGGCTCGATCGTGTTGCCTTCGATGTCGTGGCGAAGCCGCCTTCTGGATATCAATCGTCGCACCTTCCGGTGTTGCTGCGAAACCTGTTGGCCGACCGATTCAAGCTCGTCGTCCATCGAGAACAAAAGGAAGTGGCCGGCTTCGCGTTACGACTCGAACCGGGAGGCCACAGGCTCGCTGCGACCAAAGGCGAGCGAACGTTTCTGACGGGACGTCCGGGGCTGATCGCAGGGAACGGCCGATCGATAGCCGAACTGGTACCGTTGCTCGCGCAAATGCTCGCCGCGCCGGTCTCGGATCAGACCGCTCTACCGTCCGGTAGTCGATACGACCTGAAGCTTGAGTGGACGCCGCAGCTATTGCCCGGTGGCAACCCGCCTGGCGCTGAGCCGGAGGTGTCGCTCTTCACCGCCGTTCGGGAACAGTTGGGACTGCGGCTCGATCCGGTGCGCCTGGCCGTCGACGTGGTCGTGGTCGACGCTGCCGAGAGGGCGCCGACGGACAACTGAGCGCGGTGCGGCCGCGAGCCTGAGGGACGTGACTTATGGTCAGCAGAAGGGCGGCGACTGGCTTGGCACTGATCGCTCTTGCGGCGGGAACGCTCGGGCAGTCGGTGCGACCCGAGTTTGACGCGGCCTCCGTCAGGCCGAGCCCATCGTTACAGGCCGGTGGCACGATGCGGATCATGCCTGATGGGGGTATCCAGGTACAAGGACTGCCTGTCCGCCACCTGATTACGATTGCGTTCGGCTTGCAGCCCTACCAACTGGTGAACGCGCCGGAATGGTCGCGCGAGGCCCGTTATGACGTTCAAGCCAAACCCGCCCGGCCGGCCACGCGAACTCAGACGATGGCGATGCTGCAGGCGCTCGTCATCGAGCGATTCGGCCTGATGTTTCACCGGGAACGGCGTCAACTCGACGGGTTCAGGTTGGTGCGTGCGAACAATGAGCGGCTGGGCCCGAATATCAGGCCATCGCAAATCGATTGCGAGAAGGTGGCGGCGACGGAGCCGGCGTGCCGCGAGGCACGAATCACCGTCGATTCCATGAAGGCGGTTGGTTCGCCGCTGTGGAGCCTGCTCCAGGAGGTCATCGCTGTCGCAGGTGGGCCTGTCGACGACGCAACGGGTTTGGCCGGAACCTACGATTTCGAGTTGCTGTGGTCCAACGAATTGGCCCCCTCCGACGATCGGCCGTCGTTCTTTACCGCGCTTCAAGAACAACTCGGCCTGCGACTGGAACGTCGTTCTGTCACCGAGGAAGTATTCGTCGTTGATCGGCTGGAACGGGCCGGTCCGAATTGAGTCAAGTGTCGAGAGGATTCAAATGGACCTCGAAGAAGAGAAGGTGCGGCTGCTGAGGCGCGACGCCGAATGGGCGAGCCTCGCTTCGGAAGGCCGTGACGTCGAAGGGATGCTTGCCTTCTGGACCGACGATGCGGTCGTGCTGCCGCCCGGTCTGCCGGCGGTCGTGGGGAAGGCGGCGCTCCGCGAATATGTGCGGGCAAGTCTCCAGATTCCGGGGTTCAGGATTACGTGGACGTCTACGGACGTGCAATTCTCGCCGGACGGTAACCTCGGCTACATGTTCAGCCGGAACGCCGTGACGACATCCGGGCCGGATGGCAAGCCCACGACCACTGCTGGTCGTGCGGTTACGATCTGGCGCCGAGATTACGACGGCGTCTGGCGTTGCGCGGTTGACATCTGGAATGCGGAGCCGGCGGGCTGACCGGCGGTGCCTTGATGGATTCGATGTTGCGGTTCAACGGTGCCGTCGAGCGAGCCGCTGCGGTAGACGCGTGGATGGACGAGGAGCCAGGTGAATTGGGGGCCATCGCCCGTCAATGGTTCGACGTCATGCGGGCGTGCGGAAGCGACGTTCGGGAACTCGTGCACGACGGCTGTCCGGTCGCGTGTGTCGGGGATGCGCCCTTCGGATACGTCGACGCGTTCACGGCGCACGTCAACGTCGGGTTCTTCCACGGCGCCGCGCTGCCCGATCCGGCGCGCCTGTTAACGGGCACTGGCAAGCGAATGCGCCATGTGAAGTTGAAGCCCGGAGCCGCTTACGATTCCGCGGCGCTGCGCAGGCTGATCGATGTGGCGTATGTGGACATAAAGAAACGGCTTGAGGCTGGCCGCGGTCGGCTGTAGGCGATCTGACTCGCGCGGGCTAGGCGCCGATCCGGGATTTGAAGACGATCTGGCCGACACCGCTCTTCAAGTTGGCGCCGGCCACCCTGCAGTGCCTGCGTCATCAGCCCGCGGATGTAGCGATCGTCGAGGATGGCCGCGCGCTCGTCCAGGCGGATCGAGCGCACCTGATTGCCGGTGCCTTCGAGGCGGCCCTGCGGGTCGTCGATCGCGACCCCTTCGAGGAAGAAGAAGCGGACCCAGCGCGGGTAGACCACCAGCGAGAACACCGGTGAACCGCGCTCGGCCGGCGCGAAGCCGATCGGCAGCGATTGCCGGCGCTCGAATACCAGCTGCCGCGCGCCCGGAAATCGCGTCCGCAGCTTCTGCAGGCCGGCGCGTGCAATGGCCGCCACCTCCGGTGGATAGCGGCCGATCGCCTTGTCCAGATAGGCCGCATCCGCGGCGGCCTGCCCCTTGGTTCCCATAACTGGGTAGTATCGCTGACGGGCAAATGGCACCGAGCTGGTGCTTCACCTCACCGCCCTCGTTAGCGAGCGAACTGCATGAAAAGTTATCCGTACACGATCGACAACGGGCAGGGCGAGCTCCTCACGTTCACCGGCGTGACGCAGGGACCCGACGGTGAGCGGGCCCTGGCAGACGGCGTCGCCAAGCCGGGCGCCGGCCCTCCGATGCACGTCCACTACCTGCAGGAGGAGGCGGCGCGTGTCATCAGCGGCCGCCTTGGCTATCAGGTGCCCGGCAGCGAGCCGCAGTTTGCCGGTCCGGGCGAGTTGGTGGTGTGGCCGGCTGGGATGGCGCACAAATGGTGGAACGCCGGCACCGACGAACTGCGCATGGCTGGCTGGTGCAGCCCGCCCGGCAACATCGAGTTCTTCCTGAGCACGCTCTTCGCCTCGACCAGGGCCAACGGCGGCCGGCCGGCCCTGTTCGATGCGGCGTTCCTCATGACGCGCTACCGCACCGATACGCGATGCTCGAGATTCCCCCGTTCGTGCGCCATGCGGTCATCCCGCTCGTGTACGCCGCCGGCACCTTGCTCGGCAAATATCGGAAATACCAAGACGCGCCCGCGCCGATGACATCCGAACCACGCCGCTGAGATGGGGCTGCTGAACGAAGGGGGCACTCTGCGATGGCGGACCATGCGGTGATCGTGCACTTTCAATACGGCAGCACCGATCTCTCCCGCCTGTTTGTGCTCGAAGACGAGCTCGAGCGCGCGATTGCCGCGGCCGGTGCCGGCGAGTTCGACGGGAACGAGGTGGCTGCCGACGGCAGCGACGGGTACCTGTACATGTACGGACCCGACGCGGACCGGCTGTTTGGCGCCGTGCGCCCGGCATTGGAAGCCAGCGCGTTCATGCGCGGCGCCCGCGTGCGGCTGCGCTACGGGCCTCCGGAAGACGGCGTGAAGGAGCGCGAGATCGAGCTCGGCCAACCGTGACCTCCCCGACCCGGATCACCCGATCCGCAGCCGCCGTGGCGCTCGCGGCGCCGGTCGTGAGCGCCTGGCTGTTCTGGCGGGAGGGCGCCTGGGACACTTACCGCACGCCGCTTTTCTGGCCCTTTTTCTTCGCCGCCGGGCTGATGGCCTCGTTCAGCACCTCCCCGATGGCCGCAGACACACGGCCATGGCGATCGCTGGTGGCGCGGGCCGCGTTCGCGGCCGCCGCCGCGGCCGCCGCAGCCGCGGCGCTCGCCGCGCGCAATCCCATCACCGGTCTCCACGCGCGTGACATCGCCGCGCTCGGCATCCTGGCCGCCGCGCTCGTCGCCGCGGCCGGCTTTGCCACCGAGCTCGGCGAGCGCGTCGGTCCTGGCACCTGGATGAAGACCGCCTGGTGCGTGGCCGCGTGCCTGCTCACGATGGCCGCAATCCCGCGGCTGCTGCTCCTGGTGCACTGAACGCGCCCCGGCTCGGCGCGCGCGCCGAACCGCCGTTGCGATCGCGCTATACTCCGGCGCCGGAGGAGCAGGGCTCATGACCCGGATGAAGGTGCTGAGCAGTGCGCTCGTCTGCGCGGCCGCGGCGACCGTCGCCGCTCAGGAGCCTGCCTGGAACGCCGCCGCCCACAAGGCCTGCGATCGAGCCTGCCTCGTCGACGTTCTCGACCGCTACCTGAGCGCCATCTACGCACACGACCCCAAGGCGGTGCCGCCGCTCGCCAAGGACGTCCGGATGACCGAGAACACCGGCCAGATGGACGTGGGCGAGGGCCTGCTGTGGCGCGCGAAGGTGGAGCCCACCTCGTTCAGGATCGACGTGGCCGATCCCGTGGAAGGGCAGGTCGCGTTTCAAGGCCGGCTGAAGGTGCAGGGCCGCGACACCCTGGTGGCCGTGCGCTGAAGATCGACCGTGGCCGGATCCTGGAGATCGAACATCTGCACGCCGGTAACATCGCACCCCAGGCGATCGAGCTGCTCACCACACCGCGCGCGGTACTGACCGAGGACGTGCCGGCCGCACAGCGCGTGTCGCGCGACGTGATGCTGCGCGTCGCCAACTCCTACTTCGACGCGCTCGAAGGCGACAGCGGGACGATCGGCGCTTTTGCCGACGACTGCGTGCGGCACGAGAACGGCTACCGCACCGTGAACAACCCGCCGCCGGGCGGACGCATGATGCCGGGGCCACAGCTGCCCGACCCGAATACCGAGCAGGGCAAGTCGCAGCTCGCCTTCAGCATGCTGACGTGCGCGCAGCAGATCGACTCGAAGATCTTTGCCTACATGAAGCACATCCGGCCGCGCCGCGCGCTCATTCTCGACGAGCAGAAGCAGACCGTGGGCACGTTCCCGCTGTTCGTGCACGACGGCACACGCCGTGGTGCGCCGCCAGACGCGCCGCCCGGCATGCTGCAGAACCTCGTCACCATGGAAACGTTCTCGGTGCGCGGCGGCCTGATCCGCCACGTCGAGGCTGCGCCCTTCGTCACCATCCCGTACGGCCTGGGCAACGGCTGGACGATGAACTCAGGACGCTGAGCCAGGCGCCGAGACCGGGCCAGACATCATGTGACGGGCCGCGAGAGGACGCCGGCATGGAACCACTGCGGGAGGTCGTCGACTACTACGAGCAGTACCCCGAAGAGTCGCGCCTGCAACGGGGGCCGTCCCAGCTCGAGTTCGAGCGGACCAAGAACATCCTGACCGCGGTGCTGCCGCCGGCGCCCGCGCGGGTGCTCGATGTCGGCGGCGCGGCCGGCGTCTACTCGGCCTGGCTCGCCGCCCTCGGCTACCACGTGCGTCTGGTGGACGCCTCGCCGCGGCTGGTGGCCGAGGCACGGCGGCGCAACGCCACCCTCCCCACGCCGATCGCGTCGCTCGAAGTGGCCGACGCCCGAGCGCTTGCCGCACGCGGACGGAAGCGCCGATGTCGTGCTGATAATGGGGCCGCTCTATCACCTGCCGGACGCCGCCGATCGCATTGCAGCGCTGCGCGAGGCGGTACGCGTGCTGGCGCCGGCGGGCCTCGTCGCCGTGGCGGCGATCTCGCGCTACGCCTCGGCCCTCGACGGGCTCGCCCGCGGGCTCGGCGCCGACCAGGCGTTCGTGCGCATCCGCGATCGCGACCTCCGCGATGGCCAGCATCGCAACGACACCGGCCGCCCCGACTACTTCACCACCGCGTACTTCCATCGGCCCGACGATCTGCGCGAGGAGCTCGAGGCGGCGGGATTCGAGGACGTGGGCGTCTATGGCGTCGAGGGGCCCGGCTGGATGGTGGCGCGATTTCGACGCCGCTGGCAGGATCCGGCGCTGCGCCGCGACTATGCTGCAGGTGGCCGCAGCGCTCGAACGCGAGCCGTCGGTGATTGGCGCGAGCGCGCACCTGCTCGGCATCGGGCGGAAGCGGACCTGACCTCGAGCCCGACGCGAGGGGTGACGTCCGATGGTCTGGCGGCACGCCATGCACCCGCCGCACTGCCCCTCCTCCGAAGTCCCGTCGAGTGCCGCGCGTGAGCGCGACGCCATGATTCCGGGGCTGCGCTACGTGCCCGGTTACGTGGGCGCCGGCGAGCACGACGAGCTGCTGCGCAACGGTGAGCGGCCTCGGTTGGCAGGACGCCGGCGGACGGCGGATTCAGTTCTACGGCCACTGGTACGACCGCGCCAAGGGCGGCGTCTACCGGGTCGGAGACCTGCCGGAGTGGGCGGCGGCCCTGGCGTCGCGCCTGCGCGACGACGGGTTGATGCCGTACGTGGCGGACCAGTTGATCGTCACCGAGTATCAAGCCGGGCGAGGGCATCCGGCCGCACGTGGACGCACCGGTGTTCGCCGACGTCATCGTCGGCGTCGGCCTCGGCTCGGCGTGCGTGATGGAGTTCGTGCGGGCCGGCCACTCCGCGCGCGCACTGCTGCTCGAGCCGCGCAGCGCGGTGGTGCTGTCGGGCGAAGCCCGGCCGGGCTGGCAGCACGCCATTCCGGCGCGGGTCGAAGACGAATGGCAAGGCCGGACGCTGCCGCGGGGCGCGGCGGGTGTCGTTGACGTTCCGGAAGATGCTCGACAGCGGGAGGCTTCGACGATGAGTGCACAGGACTCGCAGCTCCGTGATCCGCGACGAGGCGGAAGGCGACGCCGCGGCGATTCGCGGCGTCCTGCAGCGCGCCTTCGAGTCGCCGCTCGAAGCCGTCGATCGTCGACGCGCTCCGTCTCGCGTGCCCCGATCGCATCTCGCTCGTGGCCGAGCACGACGGCGAGGTGGCGGGCCACATCCTGTTCACGCCGGTCGAGATCGGCGCCGCCGCGCGGCGTGCGTGCGCGGCTACGGCCTGGCGCCGATGGCGGTGCGTCCCGAGCCGCAGCGCCGCGGTCTCGGCTCGGCGCTGGTGCGAGGCCGGCCTGGCGCGCGTGCAGGCCGCGGGAGCGCCGTTCGTGTTCGTCATCGGCCACCCCGCGTATTACCCGCGGTTCGGGTTCGTGCCGGCGTCGCGCCACGGCGTCCGCTGCCAGTGGCCGGACATCCCCGACGAGGCCGTCATGCTGCTCGTGCTCGACGCCGGCCGCGCGATGCCCCTGGCGGGCGAGGCCCGCTACCGTCCCGAGTTCGACGCCGCGGTCTGAGGAGCGGCACCGGGCGCGCCATGATGTTCACGAAGCGGCTGCGCGATCCGATCAAGCGCGGCGAGATCACCTGCAGCGTCCGCATCTGGACCCGGCCGCACGTGAAGGTCGGCGGCCGCTACCGCGTGGACGCCGACGGCGAGGTCGAGGTGGACGCCATCGAGCCGATCAGCATCGCGCACGTCACGCCCGAGCTGGCGCGGCGATCCGGATTTCACGGCGTCATCGATCTGCTGAAGGTGGCCAAGCACGGGCGCGGCGACCGCGTCTACCTGGTGCATTTCCACTACGTGCCCGTCGCGGCCGCTGAGCGCTATGGCACAATGCCCATCCGGTACACGGGCCGGACGGGACGATGGCAGACGCAGACGTCGGACAGCTCACGCGGCTGCGGGAAGGCATCATTGCCGCCGAGTGCAGCGGCGATCTCACCTTCTTTGCCGCCACGCTCGACGACGACGCGGTGGTGCTGCCGCCCGATGCGCCGGCGCGTGAGGGCAAGGCGGCCTGCCTACCTTCATGCGCGACGTGCTCGGGGGCCTGCTGGCGCAGTTTCACCGCGAGCTCGTGTGCGACAGCGCCGAGATCGTGATCGACGGCGACCTGGCGTTCGATCGCGGCAGCTTCTCCCAGTCCCTGCGCGAGAAGGAAACGGGGATGGTGGTGCGCGAGCGCGGGCACTACCTGTGGCTCTACGTCAGGCGCGCCGAGGGCTGGAAGCTGGCGCGCGTGATCTGGAACGGCGGCGAGGACATGCAGGACGTGGCGTTCGATGTCGGACGCCGCCGAGGAGGGCAGCATCCGATGAGCGATCGGCTGGGAACGAACGCGTGCGTGGCCCTGGCGCTCGTGCTGGCCGCGCTGGCCGCCGGCGCGCTGCCGGCCGCGCAGGCGGCCATCCGGAGCGGCGGCGCGTGCGGCCGGCGTGCGGCTGTACGTGTTCGACGGCGGCATCCTCGAGTCGGATCCGGGACGCTATCGCCTGACCAAGGAGGACGTCGGCGAGACGCGCCTGTCGGTGGCCGCGCTATCTGATCACGCACCCGC
This sequence comes from uncultured Acidobacteriota bacterium, assembly GCA_963731785.1. Taxonomy (GTDB): domain Bacteria; phylum Acidobacteriota; class Vicinamibacteria; order Vicinamibacterales; family UBA2999; genus DASYRM01. Next base: position 360,615 of record CAVSWX010000005.1, on the reverse strand, counting down.
GCGGCGTGCTGATGTGGGATACCGGTGCGGTGCCCGACAGCGAAGTGGACGCCGACCGGCCAGCCGGTGGCGCACCGGCTCGTGCTGGCGGACGGCGCGCGAGCGCCGCGTCACCATTCGGGCGCCGCTCGCTGCGCAGCTGACGCGCCGGCCGGCTACCAGCGCGAGCGACGTCACCCATCTGGCGCTCTCGCACCACCACTGGGACCACACCGCCAACGCCAACGCGTTTGCGGGCGCCATCTGGCTGTCGCCGCCGATCGAGCGCGAGGCGATGTTCGCCGAGAAGCCGGTCGGTTCGGTCCGGCCCGAGACCTACGCCCGCCTGCGCACGAGCAAGACCGTCGCGGTGACGGCCGCCGAGCACGACGTGTTCGGCGATGGCACCGTGATCCTGAAGCAGGCGCTACGGCCACACGCCGGGCCACCAGGTGCTCTACGTGAAGCTGGCCGAAGACCGGAGGCGTGGTGCTCTCGGGCGACCTCTATCACTATCCGCAGGAGCGGACGATGGACCGCTACCCGACCTTCGAGTTCAGCGAGGCGCAGACGCGCGCGGCCCGGGCCAGTCTCGAGACGTTCCTGAAGCGGACCGGGCGCGGCGCTCTGGATCCAGCACGACCTCACCGCGCACGCCAAGCTGAAGAAGGCGCCCGAGTTCTACGAGTAGGCCCCCGGATCGCATGTCGATTGGGCTGGTCCTCCCGCTGGTGATGGCTGCGTTCGCCCAGGGTCCCGCTCCGCTCGTCCGCTGCAGTCTGGCCGTGCGTCAGCCAGCAGCGGCGCGGCGAGTCTGCGCGCCTCCGGCTGCTGCCGGTGGATCAGGCGGCGACGCAGCCCGACTTCTTCAGCTTTCGCGCGCGCCTGCAGGCGGCGATTGCCCGGCGCGACGAAGCCTGCGGTGCTCGCCGTCGTGGATCCGGGCATTCGCACCTCCTTCGGCGCCGATGCCGGCTCGACGCCTTCAGGCGCGGCTCCGCGATCCGAACAGCACCCTGTGGGCCGACCTTGCCACGACGCTGGCGCTTGGCGGTACGTTCCGGTCGCCAGACCTCGTTCGAGGCGCCTTACGTGTTCGCCACCTGGCCCGAGGACTGGACTCCTTCCAGTGCGCGGCCGTCGATCGGCGACCGGTTCGTGTGCGGGCGACGGCTCAGCCGGACTCGGCCGTCGTGACCAGCGTGAGTTTCGACGTCGTCCAGCTGCTGCCGGCCCAGCGCGAAAGCGGCAGCGCGCGTCCACGTGCGCCTGTGGAACGGGCGTCATGGGTTACTCGCCGCGTCGTTTCTGCGTAGCCCGGTCGACCATCGCGCCATCTTCCAGCGGGCGGCGGGGCAATGGCGGCTGGCGGGCGTTCGTGGCCGGTGACTGACCGCCGCGGGTGCGGCACAATGAGGGGCGAGGTGCGAGCGTGGCCGACGTGTGGGGCAAGCTCAATCTGAAGGATCAGTCCGAGATTCTCGTCGTCAACGCGCCGCCGTCGTTCGAGCCTCAGTTGAAGGCCCTCGACGGCGTCGCCGTGAAGCGGCGGCCGGCCGACGTGAAGCATTTCGACTTCTCGCTCGCCTTCGTCACCAAGCAGAGGGAGGTGGACGACCTGGCCAAGGTCGTGGCGAAGAAGGCCAAGGGCGACGCCGTGGTGTGGTTCGCGTATCCCAAGGGCAGCTCGAAGAAGTACACCTGCGAGTTCAACCGCGACACCGGCTTTCAACCGCTCGGCGACGCCGGCTTCGAGCCGGTGCGCATGGTGGCCATCGACGACGACTGGACCGCCATGCGGGTGCGCCGCGTCGAGTTCATCAAAAACCTGACGCGTCCGGAGAGCTTCGCGCTCTCGAAAGAGGGCAAGAAGCGTACGGCGCGGCGATAACCAGGGAGCCCTCTATGGCCGCCACTCATGTCGCTCTGCTGCGTGGCATCAACGTCGGCACCGCCAAGCGCGTGGCGATGGAGGATCTGCGCTCGGCTCATGACCGGCCTCGGGTTACGCCGACGTGCGCACGCTGCTCAACAGCGGCAACGTCGTGTTCTCGGCCAGCGCGCGCAGCGGTGATCCGTCGCGCCGGATCGGCACGGAGATCGAAAAGCGTCTGGGCGTGACAGTCGCGCGTCACGGTGCTCACCGCGGCCGAACTCGACGTCGCGGTGCGCGGCAACTCCCTGGTCAAGGTCGCGACGCATCCGAGCCGGCTGCTGGTGGGCGTGCTGGCGAGCCGCGACGACCGCGCCCGGCTGGAGCCGCTGGCCCGCCGGCGCTGGCGCGGCGAGCGCCTCGCGCTGGGCGAGCGGGTGTGCTACCTGTGGTGCCCCGACGGCGTGACCAAGAGCCGGTCCTGGAAGAGGTGGAGAAGACGCTCGGCGACGCCATCACCTCGCGCAACTGGGGCACGATTCAGAAGCTGCAGGGCCTGATGCAGCCGCAATAGCCTCGGTCTACGACGACGATGACGAGCACGCGACTACAGGTGTACGAGACGCCGGAGATCACGGTGACCTTCGATCCCGCGAAGTGCCGCCATACCGGGATCTGTGTCCGCGGCCTGCCGGCGGTGTTCGACATCAAGCGCCGGCGCTGGGTGGCACCCGAGGCCGCGCCGGCCGACGAGGTGGCCGCGCAGGTGGCGCGCTGCCCGTCGGGGGCGCTGCAGGTCCAGCGGCCGGAGCCGCGCGTGACCGCCGACGACTATCGCCGCATGGTGCTGGCGCTCGACGGGGTGATCGAGGCCGCGCACATGGGCCATCCCGACTTCCGCGTCGGCGGCCGGATCTTCGCCACGCTGCAGCACGGGACTTCGCACCGCGGCGGTGGCCCTCTCGCCCGAGGATCAGGCGCGCTTCGTCGACGAGGCGCCCGACGTGTTCTCGCCCGAATCCGGCGCGTGGGGCCGGGCGGGCGTCCACGCGCATCCAGCTTGCCGAGGCCGACGAGGAGATGGTGGGCGAGGCGCTGACGCTCGCCTGGCGGCGCCGCATCGCGCTGACCGCCGCGTCGAAGCCGGGACGCGCGACGCCCCGCGCGGCCACGGCCAGGAAGCCACGGCCAGAAAAGCGGCGTCGCCCGCCGCCCGCGCCAGGAAGCCGCAGAGCGCTGAGGCGCCTTGGTACGCTGGAGCCATGTCCGCGACCCGCACGCCGCCGGAACCGCGCGCGCCGTCGCGCGAGGAGCTCGAGGCCGCGGCCGACGTGCTCGACGCCGTGGCGCAGGATCGCGGCCTGCTCGCGGCGCTGCCCGAGGCGGAGCGCAAGCGGTTTCTCCGCGCCGTGTCGAAGGTGCACAACCCCGACGCCCGCGCGCTGCGCCGCCTGGCCAAGGCGACCGCGCGCCAGGAGAAGATCGCGCGGCTGAAGAAGGACGACCGGGTGTTGAACGAAACCGGCATCCGCGCGCTGCGCCGGCGCGCCCGTGTTCACGACGCCCAACGTGTTTCCGCCCGAGGGCTTCGAGCCGAAGGACGTGCACGCCGACGACGCGCGCGCGCGAGGCCGTCGAGCCGACTGCACTGCTACGTCTGCAAGCAGAAGTACGCCGGTCGTCCACCACTTCTACGACCAGCTGTGCCCGCCGTGCGCCGAGCTCAACTTCCGCAAGCGCACCGAGCTGGCCGACCTGCGCGGCCGCGTGGCGCTGCTCACCGGCGGACGCGTGAAGATCGGCTACCAGACCGGGCTGAAGCTGCTGCGCGCCGGCGCGCACGCTCATCGTCACCACGCGTTTTCCCGCGCAACGCCGCCAGCCGCTACGCCGACGAGCCCGATTTCGCCGAGTGGGGCCACCGGCTCGAGGTGTTCGGTCTCGACCTGCGGCACACGCCGAGCGTCGAGGCGTTCTGCCGCGAGCTGCTGGCCACGCGCCCGCGGCTCGACTTCATCATCAACAACGCCTGCCAGACGGTGCGCCGTCCGCCCGACTTCTACACGCACATGATGGCGGAGGAGACGGCGGCGCTGGCCGACATGCCGGACGCACGTCCGCAAGCTGGTGGGCGCCGTACGAAGGGCTGCGCGGCTATCACCTGCTGCCCGAGGGTGGCGGCGAGGCCGCCAGAGGCGCTCGAGCGCGGGCTGTCGGCGGTGTCGGGGCTCGCCGAATCGGCGCGCCTGTCGCAAGTGGCGCTGCTGCCGGAGGAGCTGCTCGGCGCAGAAGGATCTCTTTCCCGAGGGCCGCCTCGATCAGGACCTGCAGCAGGTGGATCTGCGCGGCCGCAACTCGTGGCGGCTGCTGCTCGCCGAAGTGTCCGACCGTGGAGCTGCTCGAGGTGCAGCTCGTCAACGCCGTGGCGCCGTTCATCTTCAACGCGCGGCTGAAGCCGCTGATGCTGAAGACGCCCGAGCGCGACAAGCACATCGTGAACGTGTCGGCGGTGGAGGGGCAGTTCTACCGCAACTTCAAGACCACGCGGCACCCGCACACCAACATGGCGAAGGCGGCGCTCAACATGATGACGCGCACCGCCGCCACCGACTACCACGCCGACGGCATCCACATGAACAGCGTGGACACCGGCTGGGTGACCGACGAGGATCCGTTCGAGATCGCGCAGCGGAAGACGCAGGACCACCGCTTCCATCCGCCGCTCGACATCGTCGACGGCGCCGCGCGCATCGTCGATCCGATCATCGACGGGTTCAACACCGGCACCCACCGCTGGGGCGCCTTCCTCAAGGACTACATGCCGACGGACTGGTGAGCCCATGCAGCGAGTGCGGACCTGGATGGCCGTGTGCGTGATCGCGGGGCTGGCCGCGCGTGCCGCCATCGCGCGGCGGGGCAGGAGTTCAAGAACGGCCAGGCGCCGCCGCAGGCCGAGCTCACGCCGGAAGAGCAGGAGCTGGTTCAGCTCGAACGCGCCTGGGACGCCGCGTTCGTGGCCAAGGACATCCGCTTCATCGAGCGCGTGCTCGCCGACGAGTTCGTGGCCACCTACGGCGACGGCACGCGCGGCGACAAGGCCGCGGAGATGGCCCAGACCCTCGATTTCGATCAGCAGGTGAATTCGTCGGTGCTCGACAGCTTCCGCGTCCGCATCTACGGCGACACCGCGCTGGTCTGGTTCAGCCGCCACATGACCGGCCCCAAGAGCGGCAAGGTGGTGGCGGTCACCTACCGCTTCGTGGACGTGTTCGTGAAGCGCGCCGGCCGCTGGCAGTGCGTCTCCAGCCAGAGCACCAAGGTGACCCCCGCAGGATCGAGTCTTTAGCTGGGCGGGGCTTCAGCTCCGTCAGACCCAGCCATCTCTCCCCCCGCGTCGTCAGAAGAGCCGGCGTAAGGTTCCGCCCGCGTCATCGTTTTCAGCTGCGGAAGGGCATTCAGATGAGGCGCATCCAGGCTTTCCTCGCTGTCACCGCGTGGCTGCTCGCGGTGAACCTCGTCGCGCAAACCCCGCCGCAGGCCCCGCCGGGCGGCGTGTTCATCCCGCCGGGCGGCGCCACGGCCCCGCGTCCCGGACTCCCCGGTGTTCCAGGCGGCCTGCCGCCGCGGGATCCCACTGGCGCCGTTCCTAAAGGCACCGGCGTCGTCCGCGGCCGCGTCACCGCGGCCGGCTCCACCGCCCCTTTGCGGCGCGCGCAGGTGATGCTGAACGCCGCGGAGCTGCAGCTGCGCCGCTCCACGACCACCGATGCCGAGGGCCGCTACGAGTTCAGCGAGCTCCCCGCCGGCCGCTACTCCTTGAACGTGACCAAAGGCGGCTACGTCGCGCTCGAATATGGGCAGCGGCGGCCCTACGAGCCGGGCACGCCGTTCATCCTCGCCGACGGCCAGTCGCTCACGTCGATCAACGTGGCCCTGCCGCGCGGCAGCGTCATCGCCGGCCGCGTCACCGACGAGTTCGGCGAGCCGATCGCGCGAGCGCAGGTGCAGGCGCTGCGCTATGCGTACGGGCCCGACGGCCAGCGCCGGCCGCAGCCAGCCGCCAGCGCCCAGACCGACGACCTCGGCCAGTTCCGGGTGTTCGGCCTCATGCCCGGCGAGTACATCGTCAGCGCCGCCGGCCGGGACATGATCTCGCTGAACTTCGGCGGCCAATTCGGTGGACACCGGCGAGTCGTACGTCACGTCGTACCACCCCGGCACCACCAACATCAACGAGGCGCAAACCGTCACGACGACGCTCGGTCAGGAGTCCACGGTGCAGTTCTCGTTGACGGCGGCGCGCATGTCGCGGGTGGGGGGCATCGTGACCGACTCCACCGGCAAGCCGGCCGTGGGGGCCATGATCATCCTGTTGCCGGCCTCGGGCCTCTCGGTGGCCGCGTTCAACACCGGCCAGACCGGCCCCGATGGCGCGTTCACGCTGTCGAACGTGGCGCCGGGCGACTACCAGTTGTCCGTGCAGCCGATCATGCAATCGGGCGGCGACGGCCGCAGCGAGGGCGCGTCGGTGCCGGTCTCGGTCGGCGGCGCCGACCTGCTGAACCTGCGCGTGACGACCAGCCGCGGCGCGACCGTGGCCGGACGCGTGGTGTTCGAAGGCGACTCGCCGCGAACCGGAGTGGTGCCCTTGCGGGTCTTCGCGCAGTCCGGCGACCCCGGACGGATCGTGTTCAACGCGGGGTCGCCGCTCGCCAACGGCGTCGTGGCCGACGACGGCGCGTTCGAACTGGCCGGTGGCACCGGGCTGGTGCTCTTCCGCGTGTCGGCGCCGCCGGCGTGGACGCTCAAGTCGGTGTCGCTCGAGGGCGGGGACATCACCGACACGCCGACGGACCTCGCCGGTGGGCTGTCGGGCCTGACCATCGTGCTCACCGACAAGCTCACGGAGGTGAGCGGCCAGGTGACCGATGCGCGGGGGCGCGCGCTGAAGGACTACGCCGTCGTGGTGCAGCCCTCGGACCCGAAGCCGGCGCCGGCCATGACGCGCTACCTCCGCGTGGTGCGACCCGACCAGGACGGGCGCTTCCGCGTCCGCGGCCTGCCGCCGGGAGCGTATGAAGCCACGGCGATCGAGTCGCTCGAGCAGGGACGTCAGTTCGTGCCCGACGTGCAGGCGCGCCTGCGCGACAGCTCGACGCCGGTTCACGCTGCGCGAAGGCGAGACGCGGGCGCTCGATCTGAAGCTGACCCCGGGCTTCGAGTAGGAATCGAGACGGCGGTCTTCAGACCGCCCTGGTCGCGGTCACGTGGTCGCGGTCTTCGGGGCGCCGGCGTTCAGCGCCATCCACAGGCCGATGCCGATGGCGGGCAGCACCGCGATCAGCCAGAAGATCTCCTCCCAACTCTGCGTGTTCATCCAGTTGAAGCCCGGAAAGACCCGCACGCCGCCGATGGTCAGGCCTGCACCGATCGCGTTCAGCAGAAGGAAGTTGACGAGTGACCACGAGCCCGAGGCGATGCCGGTCATCATCGCCGACTGCTCGCGCGGGAACGCGAACGACCCCGCCTTGAGTGCCACCATCTGGAAGCCGCCGCCGATGAACGTCGAGAACGAGATGAGCGCGATGGCGATGGCCGGCGAGGTGGTCCACGTGGCGAAGCCGAGCGTGAGCGAGGCCACGGTGAGGAGCAGGAACAGCCCGATCGGGCGCGTGTTGGTGGCGGCGAACTTGTCGGCGGCCCAGCCCCAGAAGAAATAGCCGATGCCCCAGGTGAGGGGCGGCACCCAGACGACGCTGTTCACCTGCGCCTGCGTCATCCCCAGGCCCTGTCCCAGATACAGCGCGAGGATCGTCAGCACGGGGCCCGGCGAGATGGCCGGCAGCGCGTAGCTGAAGATGAGTGCCCACACCCGCCGCTCGCCGAAGTTGGGCCACATCGCCTTGTGGGGCCGCGCCGACGCCGCGGGGAGGAACGGCGGGCGCGCAATCGCCGCCCAGATGACCATCCAGATGACGCCGAGCACGCCGGTGGCGAGGAACGCGTTGCGCCAGCCGTAGCTGATGGCGAGCGGCCCCAGGAGCAGCGGCATCATCACCGCGCCGATGGTGCCGCCGCTGAACGAGAGCGCGATGCCCCGCGCGCGCATCACCGGCGGCAGCGTTTCGACTGCCGTGCGCAGCCCGCCCGGGAACGTGCCGCCCTCGCCGACCCCGAGCACGGCGCGCGCCAGCGCGAAGCCGGCAAAGCTCGCCATCCACGAGTGCGACATGCTGGCCACTGTCCACACCGCCACCGCCAGCAGCATGCCCTTGCGCAGGCCGATGTAGTCGATCACCGTGCCCCATACCGGGTTGCCGAGCGTGTAGGTGAGGAAGAAGAACGACGTGGCGGCGGTGAAGTCCTGATTGGTGAGGCCGGTGTCCTTGATGATCGTCGGCGCCAGGATGTTGAGCACCTGCCGGTCCACGAACGACAGCCACGAGCACAGCGCCATGCCGACGCATGGCACCCAGACCTGCCATCCGACCGCGCGGGCGGCGGTGTCGGTCACGGCTCCGGTGCATCGTTTTCGACTGGGTCATCTTTGCTCCTTGGGCGGTCTGAGCGCTAGCCGAGCGCTAGCGCGTCGAGCGCCTGGCCGCTGCGGTCGGGAAGCGTGAAGACCAGAGCGGCGGCCAGCAGGAAGAACGCCGAGGTGATACTGAGCGCCAGGCCGATGCCGATGCCGGGCTGCGCAGCGATCACGCCGATGGTGAACGGCGCCACGGCGCCCGCCATGCGTCCGATGTTGTAGCTGGTTCCTTGCCCCGTGGCGCGCACGGCCGCCGGGATACAGCTCGGCGACGAAGCTGCCGAACATGCTGAAGTAACCGTAGCCGAAGTAGCCGATGAGCGGACCGAGCGCCAGCAGGACGAACGGGCTGCGCGCCATCTGCCCGTAGATCGGCACGAGCAGCGCCGCGCCCAGCATGTACAGCACGAAGGCCCGTCGCCGGCCCAGGCGGTCGGCGATGAATCCGAAGGTCAGGTAGCCGAAGTACGCGCCCAGCTGCACCGGGATGATCCATGGCAGCGATCCGACGACGCCCATACCGGCGCCGCCCTGCGCAACCGGACGGGCCAGAAACGTCGGCAGCCAGAAGAACAGGCCCCAGTTCGCAAACTGCACCGCGGAGCCGAGCGCGATGATGAGCAGCGTGCGCCGGATGCAGTGTCGGCCCGAAAATGACGGCAAACGGACTGGGTCCGCTCGTCTGCCGCGGCCGGTGGCTCCACGTCTCCGGCTCCTGCACGTAGCGGCGAATCCACAGCGTGAAGAATGCCGGCATCACGCCCACCACGAACAGCCAGCGCCAGGCGTCGGCGCCCAGCGACGGCGAGCCCAGGATGATCGCGGCCGATATCGACGCCATCATGTAGCCCAGCGCCCATCCGGACTGCATGATGCTGATGGCCTTGTTGCGAAGCGCGGCGGGCCAGGTCTCGCTGACGAGCACGGCGCCGGAGGCCCACTCGCCGCCCATGCCGATGCCGAGCACCGCCCGCCAGAACAGCAGTTGCATGACGCTCTGCGACGTCGCGGCGCCAAGCGACGCCAGGGAGAAGAGCAGGATCGTCGCCCATCAGCGCCCGCGTCCGGCCGAAGCGATCGGCGATGTAACCGAAAATCGTGCCGCCGACGCCCGACATGATCAGGGTCACGGTGCCGAGCATGCCGGCCGTGTCGTCCCCGAACCCGAAGTACATCCGGAGCTGCCCAATCGCCATGGTGTAGAGCATGAAGTCCATGGCGTCGAGCATCCAGCCGAACTTCGCGGCGAGCAGCACGCGCCACTGCTGGCGCGTGACGGTGCGATACCACGGCACGCCGTCGGCGGTGGATACGGCGCGCGGCCGCGCTGGCGGAACTGGATGACGTCACGCTTGCTCCCTTGGCTGCGGCGATGCTGGCAGTCGCCCCAAGCCCGCGGAGCGTACTCACGCGCGCGATGGTGCGGTCAAGCCGCGGACGACGCTACAATACGGGGCTCCATCAAACAGCAACCGGGGCATGCCCCGGGAAGGAGACTCGAATGGCCGTTGACGTGGGCGCCAAGGCGCCGGATTTCACCCTGATGAACCAGGATCGCGAGCCGGTGACGCTCAGCGAGGAGTTGAAGAAGGGCCCGGTGGTCCTCGCGTTCATGCCGGCCGCGTTCAGTGGCACGTGCACCACGGAGATGTGCACGTTCCGCGATTCGTCCTCCGAGCTCGACAAGCTCTCGGCCAGGTGTCCTCGGGATCACCGTCGACACCTTCTTCGCGCTGGGGGCCTGGCGCAAGGCCGAAAAGTTGAATGAGACGCTGCTGAGCGACTTCAACAAAGAGGTGATTCGCGCCTACGGCGTCGTCAACCCCGACATGATCGGCCTCCACGACATCTCCAAGCGCGCCACCTTCGTCGTCGACCGCCAGGGGACCGTGCGCTACAAGGAAGTGCTGGAGGACGCCCGCAACGAGCCCGACTACGGCAAGGTCAAGGCCGCGCTCGCCTCGCTGTAGCGCGCGCACGGGTTTCGTCGGTTTCGCAGTCGTCATGGCCGACAGCATGGTCGCCCCGGCGGAGCGTACGCTCCCGCACAATCTCGAGGCCGAACGGTCTGTGCTCGGGGCGATCCTCGTCCAGAACGACGCGTTCAACCTGGCGGCGCAGGTCCTCAAAGGCGAGGACTTCTACCGCGACGCCCACCGCCGCATCTTCGACGGCATGGCCGCGCTCAGCGAGCGCAGCCATGCCATCGACTTCGTCACGCTCAAGGAAGAACTGTCCCGTACCGGCAACCTCGACGACGTGGGAGGGCCCGCCTACGTGGCCTCGCTCGCCGACGGCGTGCCGCGCGCCACCAACGTCGAGTACTACGCGAGGATCGTCAAGGAGAAGGCCACCCTCCGCAATCTGATCTACGCCGCGAACAAGATCGTCGCCGACGCCTACGGAGCCGAGCAGGAATCGGACCTGATCCTCGACGAGGCCGAGAGGTCGATCTTCGCCGTCGCCGAGGACCGCCTGAAGGCGGGCTTCGTCGAGATGCGCGATCTGGTCAAGGAGAACTTCCCGAAGATCGAGCAGCTCTTCGAGCAGAAGCGGCTCATCACCGGCGTGCCGACCGGCTTCGCCGATCTCGACGGCATGACGCGCGGACTGCAGGCGGGCGACCTCGTGATCGTGGCGGCCCGCCCGTCGATGGGGAAGACGAGCCTCGTGCTGAACATCGCGCAGTACGTGGCCGCGCAGCCCGATCTCACGGTCGGCTTCTTCAGCCTGGAAATGTCGAAGGAGTCGCTCTTCCTGCGCATGCTCACGTCGGAGGCGCACATCGACAGCCACCGGCTGATGAGCGGCGCCATCGGGCAGAAGGACTACGGCCGCATCGCGCACGCGCTCGAGACCCTCGAGCAACATGCGGCTGCACATCGACGACACCGCCGGCATCGGCGTGATGGAGATGCGCGCCAAGTCGCGGCGCCTGAAGGCCGAGCACGGCCTGCAACCTGCTGGTCGTGGACTATATCCAGCTGATGACCGGCCGCGGCCGCTTCGAGAACCGCACCCTCGAGCTCGCGTCGATCTCGCGCTCGATCAAGGGGCTGGCCAAGGAGCTCAACGTCCCGATCATCGTGCTGTCGCAGTTGAGCCGCGCGCCCGAGGCGCGCTCGGATCACCGCCCGCAGCTGTCGGACCTTCGCGAATCTGGTGCCCTGGAGCAGGATGCAGACCTCGTCGTGCTGATCTATCGCGACGACGTCTACAACAAGGACCCCAACAGTCCCGATGCGGGCACCGCGGAACTGATCCTCGCCAAGCAGCGCAACGGGCCCACGGGCGTGGTGAAGCTGGCGTTCCTCAGGGAGCAGACGCGCTTCGCCAGCCTCGCGCCGGGCGCGGGCTGAGCGGCGATCGGCAATGGTCCGCAGCACCGTAGCGCACGTCGATCTGGCGGCGCTGCAGCACAATTTCGCGGCGATTCAGGCGTTCCTGCGGTCAGGAGCCCGGCCGCACGCCGCCCGGCATGATCGCGGTGGTCAAGGCCAACGCCTACGGCCACGGCGCCGAACGCGTCGCCCTGGCGCTGGAACAGGCCGGGGCGGCGATGCTCGCGTGCGCGGACATCGAAGAGGGCGTCGTGCTGCGGCGCGCCGGCGTGGGCGTGCCGATCCTCGTGTTCGGGGCGCTGAGCGTCAGCGATCTCGATGGCGTGTTCGACTTCGGGCTGACACCGACGATCTCGAGTCCGTCGGCGGCCAAGGCGGTGCAGGCCGCGGCGGCGGCGCGCGGCACCACCGCGGGCTACCACCTCAAGATCGACACGGGAATGAACCGGCTCGGATTCCGCCACGACAATCTCGAGCGCACGCTGCCGGGGGTGCTCGCGAGCCCGAACCTCCGCCTCGAGGCGGTGTTCACCCACTTCGCCTCGGCCGACCTGCCCGAGAGCCCGCTGCTCGACACGCAACGCGAGCGCTTCGAGCGGGCGTGCGCGGTGCGTGGAGCGGCTCGGCGGGCAGCCGGCGCGCCGCCATGCCTGCAACAGCGCGGCGCTGCTCCGCGACTCGCGCGTGTGGTACGACGCGGTGCGGCCCGGGCTCCTGCTCTACGGCATCGTGCCGCCGCCGCTCGCCTCGACGATCCCGCTGCGGCCGGTGATGTCGCTCACGAGCCGCGTGACGGCGGTGAAGGGGCTGCGGCCCGGTGAAGGGCGTGGGCTACGGCTGGCGCTTCCAGAGCGACGCGCCGCGCACGATCGCCGTGGTCCCGGCGGGTTATGCCGACGGCCTCGACACCCGGCTCGGCGGCCGCGGCTCGGTGCTGATTCGCGGGCATCGCGTGCCGGTGGTGGGCGCGGTGTCGATGGACATGATCACGGTGGACGTCACCGGGCTCGACGACGTGTCGCCCGGCGACGAGGTGGTGATCCTCGGCGCGCAGGGCGACGAACCGTGGCAGCACATCGATGCGCGCGAGATGGCGGCGTCGATCGGCACGATTCCGTGGGAGATCGTCTGCCGGTTAGGCACGCGGGTCGAGCGACAGTACACTGACGATGCAGGTCGGCTGAAGCCTGGCTGAAGCCGCCTGAAGCCCGAAGCCCGAAGCCCGAAGCCGATGAAACCGCCCAAAGTCGTGTTCGTCTGCCAGGAGTGCGGCGCGCAGGCCCCCAAATGGATGGGACGCTGCGCCGAGTGCGGCGCCTGGAACTCGCTGGTGGAGGAACGCGCGGCCGACGCCGCGCCGTCGGCCACGGTCAATCGCTACGCCCAGCTCGGGACGCAGGGCACCGCCAAGCTGTACAGCGAAGTCGAATCGGCGCACGCCGGCGCGGCTGTCGACCGGCATCGACGAGTTCGATCGCGTGCTCGGCGGCGGCATCGTGCCCGGGTCGCTGGTGCTGCTCGGCGGCGAGCCCGGCATCGGCAAGTCCACGCTGTTGCTGCAGGCGGCGGCGCACTTCGCCCGCGACGTCGGCCCCGTGCTCTACGCGTCGGGCGAGGAGTCCGAACACCAGATCAAGAGCCGCGGCGACCGCCTCGGCGTCGGCGCGGCGCCGCTCTATCTCCTGTCGGAGACGTGCATCGAGCGCATCCTCGAGGAAATCGCCCGACTCAAGCCGTCGCTGGTGGTGATCGACTCGGTGCAGACGGTGTGGTCGAGCCGGTTCCAGTCGGCGCCGGGCAGCGTCGGGCAGGTCCGTGAAGCCGCGACGCAGTTCCTGTTCGCCGCCAAGGGCCAGAACGTGCCCACGGTGCTCGTGGGCCACGTCACGAAAGACGGAAGCCTCGCGGGTCCGAAAGTACTGGAGCACGTCGTCGACACCGTGCTTTCATTCGAGGGCGAGCGCCACCATTCGCATCGCGTGGTGCGGGCGGTCAAGAACCGGTTCGGGGCGGTGAGCGAGCTCGGCGTCTTCGAGATGACCGGCACAGGGCTCAAGCCGGTGCCGAATCCGTCGAAACTATTTCTATCGGAGCGCGCCTCGGGGATTCCCGGGTCTGCCGTGCTGTGCTGCGTGGAGGGCTCGCGTCCGATCCTGGTCGAGGTGCAGGCGCTGGTCAGCACGAGCACCTACGGGAACGCGCGGCGGATGGCGGTGGGCATCGATCAGAGCCGGCTGTCGCTGCTGCTGGCGGTGCTCGAGAAGCGCGCCGGGCTGAGCCTGGCCGGGCGACGACGTCTACGTGAACATCGCCGGCGGCATGAGCATCGAGGAGCCCGCGGCGGATTTGAGCGTGGTCGCGGCCGTGGCGTCGAGCGTGCGCAACCGTGGCGTGCCGCCGTCCACGGCCATGTTCGGCGAGGTGGGGTTGAGCGGCGAGGTGCGCGGCATCCCGCAGGCGCCGCTGCGGATTCGCGAGGCCGTGCAGCTCGGGTTCACGCGCATCGTGATGCCGGCGGCCAATGTCGACCCGGCCGACGCGATCGGTCGGCGGCTGCGAGCTGGTCGGCGTGCGCACGGTGGCCGAAGCGTTGGATTGTTTGTGACAGAAGCGGGTGAACCAGGTATGACGACTGACGGCGCGCAACCGCGCAACGGTGCCAAGGACGGGGTCGAGAATCGCCTCGACCCCCGGATCGCCGGACCATTCGAAGGTCATCGCGTCGATCTGCTGACCACGCCGTTGCGCATCCACGACTTGAGCCGCAGCGGCTGCCTGATTCAGTGGTACCACGAGCAGACGCCCGGCCGCAGGTTCACGCTCGAAGTGAATCTGCCTGAAGTGGGCTGGCTGCGGCTCGAGGCCGAACCGGTCTACAACCGCAACGACTACGGGTTTGCCGTGAAGTTCGTGGACGTGCCGCCGGAGACGATGGAAAAGCTCGATCGCGTCATCGATCTCCTGCTGTCGAAGGGCCGCAGCGCGCTGTGAGCGGCGCGTCCGCCGCGGCCACCGCTGATGGCGCGCTTCAGCGTGGCCCCGGACGTGGCCGCGGTGTGCCGCCCGGCGGTCGCCTGGCTCGACGGGGCCACGGTGGTGGACCGCGAGCCCGCGGCTCGCGCCGTATCTCGCCGAAGCCGAGTCGCGGGTGCGGCAGCAGCCGCCGGCCGAAACCGGGGCCGTGCGCACGATGTACAAGCGCGTCGGTCTCGACCCCACCAAGACGCGCCCGTCGTCGGAGGCGCTGCTGCGACGCGTGCGCAAGGGCGACCCGCTGCCGCGCATCAACTCGCTCGTGGACGTCTGCAACTGGTGCTCGCTGGAGTTCCAGCTGCCGTACGGCCTCTACGACGCCGAGCCGCATCGAGGGCGACATCGAGCTGCGTCTCGGGCGCGACGGCGAATCCTATCCCGGCATCCGCAAGGACGACGTGCACGTGGGCGGGCGTCTCACGCTGGCCGATCGGGTCGGGCCGTTCGGCAATCCCACGTCCGACTCGGCGCGCACGATGGTGACGACGAGCACGGTGTCCGCCGTCGTCGTGGTGTTCGCACCCGCGGCGCTGGAGGCCGCCCGCCTCGATCGCGTGCTCGACGTCACCGTCGCCAGGATGGGTGAGATCACCGGGTGCCGCGAGACCGCGCGCTGGCGGCCGTGACCGGCCGGCGGCGTCAGTCCCGGAGCAGCCAGGGCACGCCGACGTCGCGGATGGCGACGAAGAGCAGCCAGCCGATGATGACCACGGCGAACGCGCGCAGCGTGCTCCGGTAGTCGAGCGCCTGCCGCACGGCCAGGACCGTGGTGGCCGAGCAGCCAGAACGACACGATGATCGGCACGGCGCGGCCGAGAATCGGGACGGGGCGAAGACGGTGAACAAGCGTCGGCGCGCTCGAGTAGCCCATCACCCGCAGCAGTTCGCCCATGTCGGTGCGCGTGTCGCGCTCGGGCAGGAGCCGCGCGCCGAGCACGTAGGTGACGCCGGCCCACATCACCCAGCCGACGACGGCGCCGAGCGCCTCGGCCACCATGCCGCCGGGGCCGCCGATGAACCCGCCACCGACGCCGGCCGCCAGGCTCGAGAGCACGACGATGCCGAGCGCCTGTCCGTTCGCACCGCCGTCAGCCTCGATGTCTTCAAAGACGCGGGGCTGCAGGCGGAGCACCCCCGCCACCCGCTCCATCACGGTCATGCGTTCCGATCATGGCACAGACGCCGGAGTGGCCGTGATGAGGCCGGTCTGAAGACCTGCGGCCACGGACGCATGACGCGCAGCGGCGCAACGAACCGCGGCCGCGCGTGCAAGCTCGGGCTACAATCGCGAAGTCATCGCCGCGGGATCCGCTGCGCGCGATGCGCGACTCTCGTGCACGTATCAGCCATCATCGCCGCCGGCGGACGAGGCGCACGGCTCGGCGCCGGGCAGCCCAAGCAGCTCCTTCTGCTGGGCGGCCTGCCCATCCTGCAGCGCAGCGTCGACGCGCTGCTCTCGCACCCGCGCGTCCACGACCTCGTCGTGGCGCTGCCGCCCGAGCTTGCGGCGGCGCCGCCCGGCTATCTGCTGCGGCGCGAGAAGCCGGTGGTGGTGGTCGCAGGCGGCGCGCGGCGGCAGGACTCGGTGGCCAACGCGTTCGCGCGCGTGCCGGCGCACGCCGACGTGGTGGTCATCCACGACGCCGCGCGGCCGCTCGTGACCGCCGATCTCATCGAGCGCACGATTGCCGCGGCCGCGGCCGCCGGCGCCGCCGTGGCCGCCGTGCGGGTGACCGACACCGTGAAGCGCAGCGACGGCGCCGGCTGCGTCGCCGAGACGCTGCCGCGCGAGCAGGTCTATCTCGCGCAGACGCCGCAGGCGTTCCGCGTCGCGGTGCTGCGCGACGCGTTGGCGGCGGGAGGCGACGCCACCGACGAGGCTGCGCTCGCCGAGCGCGCCGGCCATCCGGTCCGGCTCGTCGACGGCGAGCCGGGGAACGTGAAGATCACGACGCCCGAGGATCTCCGCGCCGCGGAACGGGCCGTCACCGGCCATCGCGCCGGCGATCCGGATCGGACAGGGCTACGACCTGCACCGCCTCGTGGCGGGGCGGCCGCTGGTGCTCGGTGGCGTCACGGTGCCGTTCGATCTCGGCCTCACCGGCCACTCCGACGCCGACATCGTGTGCCACGCCGTGACCGACGCCATTCTCGGCGCGGCCGGCCTTGGCGACATCGGCCGCCATTTTCCCGATACCGACCCGCGGTGGAAGGGCGCCGACAGCGTGGCGCTGCTCGCCGCGGCGTGCGCGCTCGTGCGCGAGGCCGGCTATGCCGTGCTCAACGTCGACGTGACGGTGATTGCCGAACGGCCGAAGCTGGCGCCGCACGCCGACGCCATGCGGGCCAATCTGGCCGGCGCGCTCGGGTGCGGCGTGCCGCAGGTGAGCGTGAAGGCCAAGACCAACGAGGGCGTCGAGTCGATGGGCACGGGTCAGTCGATGGCCGCCCACGCCGTGGCGCTCATCGCCAGGGGCGCGTGAGCGGGATGGCGATGCGCGTCCGGTTTGCGCCCAGCCCCACCGGGCAGCTCCACGTGGGCAACGCCCGCACCGCGCTCTTCAACTGGCTGCTCGCGCGCGGCGCACGGCGGCACGTTCATCCTCCGGGTCGAGGACACCGATCTCGAGCGGTCCTCGACGCGTCTCCGAGGCGGCGATCCTCGAGGACATCCGGTGGATGGGGCTCGACTGGACCGAAGGCGTCGAGGCGGGCGGCGACGCCGGCCCCTACCGCCAGACCGAGCGGTTCCACATCTACCGCGCGCACACCGTGGAGCTGCTGTCGCGCGGCCTGGCGTACCGCTGCTTCTGCAGCTCCCGAACAGCTCGAAGCCGACCGGCAGCAGGCGCTGGCCGCCGGCCTGCCGCCGCAGTATCGCCGGCCGCTGCCGCGACATCCCGGCCGACGTGGCGCGGCGCCGGATCGAGAACGGCGAGAAGGCGGTCATCCGGTTTCGCGTCCCCGCCGATCGCGAGGTCGTGTTCCCGGACGTCGTGCGCGGCGAGGTGCGCTTCCACACCAGCGTCATCGGCGATCCCGTGCTGGTGCGGTCCGACGGCGTCCCGGCCTACAACTTTGCCGTCGTCATCGACGACGCGCTGATGGGCATCACGCACGTCGTCCGCGGCGAGGATCACATCTCGAACACGCCGCGCCAGATCCTGCTGTACGAGGCGTTCGGCTGGACGCCGCCGATCTTCGCGCACGTCTCGCTCGTGATGGGGCCCGACCACGCGCCGCTCTCGAAGCGTCACGGCGCGACATCGGTCGCCGAGTTCCGTGCGCGTGGCTATCTGCCGGAAGCGCTGACGAACTACCTGGCGCTCCTCGGCTGGTCGCCGGGCGAGGGCGAGGAACTGCTGCTGCTCGACGAGCTCGCGACGCGCTTCCGCCTCGAGGACGTCGGCAAGAGCGCCGGCGTGTTCGACCTGGAGAAGCTGGCGTGGGTGAACCGGCACTATCTGAAGGTCGCGCTCGCCGGTCCGGCTGGCGGCGCTGTCGGTGGCCCACCTCAAGACGGCCGGGTGGCTGCTCGAGCCGACGCCACAGGACCTGGCGTTTCTCGCCCAGGTCGTGCCGCCGATTGCGGCTTCGGTGGACCGGCTCGAACAAGTGCCCGCGCGCCTGAAGTTTCTGTTCGACTATTCGGCCGAGCGGACGCTGTCGGTGCCGGGCGCGCTCGAGGAAGCGCAGAGTGCCCGCGCGGTCGTCACGGCGCTGGCCGAGGAACTCGCGTCGGCGCCGCCGATGCTGGACCGCGAGGCGTTCCGCGCGACGGCGTCCCGGGTGAAGGACCGCACCGGCCAGAAGGGCAAAGCGCTCTTTCATCCGCTGCGCCTGGTGCTGACCGGTGAGCCCGAAGGCCTGGAGCTCGACGTCGCCGTGCCCGCGATCGAGCACGGCGCCCAGTTGGAGCAGGCAGGGTCCGGGTTCGTCGAGATCCTGAGCGCGCGCGAGCGCGCCGAGCAGTTCGCGGACGTGCTGAGCAGAGTGTGAAGGATGCCGCGCTCCTGTGGCGAAGTGTTCTGTCTGGCCTTGAGCCTTGAGCCCTGAGCCGTCCGTGATCATCTACGGCCTTCACCCGGTCCTCGAGGCGCTTCGGGCCGGCACGCCTCCCGCGGTGCGCGTCGCCGAAGGCAGCACCGACCGGGCGCGTGCGGTGCTGGAGCTCGCGGCGGCGGAGGGCGTTCTCGTCGAGCGCGTGCCGGGCGAGGTGATCGATCGACTGGCGCACGGCGCGCGCCATCAGGGCGTGGCCGCGGACGTCGAGGAGCGCGCAGCGCTGCGAACTGGGCGACCTGGTCACCGGGCCCGCGCCCCTCATCGTCGTGCTCGATGGCATCGAGGACCCGCAGAACATGGGGGCGATCCTGCGGACGGCCGATGCCGCGGGAGTGGACGGGGTGGTGGTCCAGACCCGCCGGGCGGCGGCGCGGGGCGGCGCGGCGGCCAAGGCGTCGGCCGGGGCTCTGTCCCACGTCCGCATCGCGGAGGTCGTCAACATCGCCCGGGCGCTCGAGGAACTCAAGGAACTGGGCGTCTGGACCGTCGGGCCTGGCGGGCGAAGCCGGCCAGGCCTACGACCAGGTCGACATGACCGGGCCGACCGCCCTGGTGATGGGCGCCGAGGGGCCGGGCTTGCGGCGATTGGTGCGGGAAACGTGCGATTTTCTCGTGTCTATTCCCATGCGCGGCCACGTCGGCAGCCTGAACGTCTCAGTGGCAGCGGGGATTGCGCTGTTCGAAGCCGTCCGGCAGCGCCGGGTCAAGGCAAAAGAGCCGGATCAGGACCCGCTAGCCCCCCAAGGACGAGCTTGACCCCTGTGCCCACATCTTGCCGCACTGGCACGGGAAGTGCTACTATCTGCTCTTTGTCTGGCTGGCGTAGCTCAGTCCGGTAGAGCAGCTGATTTGTAATCAGCCGGTCGGGGGTTCGAATCCCTCCGCCAGCTCCATCGCTGAACCGCCCGCAACTCCAAGGAACGCGTCACAATACACAGTTATCGAATCAGCGATCAGTCGCGGCCGGATGCGGTGCGATGAAGCATCCGAGGCGGGGCTGTCCCGCGTTGCGGGACGCGTGAAAAATTTCGGGGAGGTGGCGGAGCGGTCAATCGCAGCAGACTGTAAATCTGCCGGCCTTGTGCCTACGGAGGTTCGAACCCTCCCCTCCCCACCAACTTCTCCTCCCGGCGCGGGCGAAGTTGGGTGGCGCGGAGTGAAGTTGGTGGGGAGGGGAGGGAACCCTCCTCCAGTATTTTCTGGCGGCAACGGCGCGCTGTCGCGCGCCGCCGCACGGAAGTCGGCTCGGGCGACGTCGGGAACGAGAGGGTCGCGAGCAGCGTGATGCCGCGACCGGTGATGAAGGGAAGGAAAGCGGTATCGGAGCAGGGCTCGGGCGGGAGTAACTCAGTGGTAGAGTCACAGCCTTCCAAGCTGTTGGTCGCGGGTTCGATCCCCGTCTCCCGCTCCACTTAACGCAGGTGGGGCGAGTGAGGCGGGTAAGGCGGGTAGGGAGTCAGAGCAAGCGCTCTACCTGCCCGGCCTCACCAGACCCGCCCGCCCTACCCGCCACGTGCGTTTAGGCCGATGTAGCTCAGTTGGCAGAGCACGTCCTTGGTAAGGACGAGGTCACCAGTTCGATCCTGGTCATCGGCTCCAGTCTTCGCCGCAGAGTAGCACGGTGGCTTCGGCAGGCAGCGAACGGGAACAGCGCAGATCAGATAACGGCGCAACCTCTAACGAGAGCACACGACGCATATGGCGAAAGAAAAATTTGATCGTTCGAAACCGCACGTGAACGTGGGGACGATCGGGCACATCGACCACGGCAAGACGACCCTGACGGCGTCGCTGACGAAGGTGGCGGCGGACAAGGGGTGGGCGAAGTTCGTGCCGTATGACGAGGTGGCCAAGGCGTCGGAGTCGCAGGGGCGTCGCGACGACACGAAGATTCTGACGATTGCGTCGAGCCACGTGGAGTATTCGACGGCGAACCGGCACTACGCGCACGTGGACTGCCCGGGGCACGCGGACTACATCAAGAACATGATCACGGGCGCGGCGCAGATGGACGGCGCGATCCTGGTGGTGAGCGCGACGGACGGGCCGATGCCGCAGACGCGGGAGCACGTGCTGCTGGCGCGGCAGGTGAACGTGCCGCACCTGGTGGTGGCGCTGAACAAGGTGGACGCGGTGGACGACCCGGAGCTGCTGGACCTGGTGGAGCTCGAGGTGCGGGAGCTGCTGTCGAGCTACGGGTTCAAGGGCGACGAGGTGCCGGTGGTGCGGGTGAGCGCGCTGAAGGCGCTGCAGGGCGACGCCGAGGGCGTGGCGAGCCTGATCAAGCTGATGGACGCGCTGGACAGCTACATTCCGCTGCCGGAGCGCGAAGTCGACAAGCCGTTCATGATGCCGATCGAGGACGTGTTCTCGATCTCGGGGCGCGGCACGGTGGTGACGGGGCGGATCGAGCGCGGCACGGTGAAGGTGGGCGAGGAAGTCGAGATCGTCGGGTTCAAGCCGACGGAGAAGAAGGTGGTGACGGGCGTGGAGATGTTCCGCAAGCTGCTCGACTCGGGCGTGGCCGGGGACAACGTGGGCGTGCTGCTGCGCGGCGTGGAAAAGACGGACGTGGAGCGCGGGCAGGTGCTGGCGAAGCCGGGGACGATGAAGGGCCACACGAAGTTCAAGGGCGAGGTCTACATCCTGTCGAAGGAAGAGGGCGGGCGGCACACGCCGTTCTTCAGCGGGTATCGGCCGCAGTTCTACATCCGGACGACGGACGTGACCGGGATCCTGAAGCTGCCCGAGGGCGTCGAGATGGTGATGCCGGGCGACAACACGTCGATCACGGGCGAGCTGATCACGCCGGTGGCGATCGAGAAGGGCGGCCGGTTCGCCATCCGCGAGGGCGGCCGCACCGTCGGCTCGGGCACGATCACCGAAATCATCGAGTAAGCCTCTGGCTCGAGGCTCAGGCCTGGCAAGAGCACTCACAGCGCTCCTGACAAGCCCTGAAGCCTAGAGCCTGAGCCGAGCAAGGATCAACGCAATGCGAGACATCATTCACATGGCGTGCGGCGACTGCAAGCGCCGGAACTACAGCACGACGAAGAACAAGCGCAAGACGACCGAGCGGCTCGAGATGAGCAAGTACCTGCCGCTTCTGTCGGAAGCACACGGCGCACAAAGAGACGAAGTAGGCGCTTGTGGCTCTAGGCTTCGGGCTGCTAGCGGAAGAGCGTTCTCAGCTACTAGCCACCTGAAGCCCGAAGCCCTGAAGCCCTGAGCCTTCGTGAAGGTCAGTAGCTCAATTGGTAGAGCACCGGTCTCCAAAACCGGGGGTTGGGGGTTCGAGACCCTCCTGACCTGCCACTTGCAGCCAACGTTGGAGACGGCGCGAGGCGCGGAACCGATTCGATGAGCACCATGGAGCAAGCGAAGACACCGGTGAAGACGGCAGAGCGCGCCGCCGGACGGCGCAGGGCTGGCTCACCAGGACGCGCACGTTCTTCACCGAGGTTCGCAACGAGATGCGCCGCGTCACGTGGCCCTCGCGGCGCGAGGTGTATGCGACGACGGTGGTCGTGATCCTGACGTCGGCGTTTTTCGGGCTGTATCTCTGGGGGCTCGATCTGGCGATCGACAAGGCGGTCCGCTGGATCTTCGCCACGTTTGGTGCGGCATGACGCGACGTCGCCACGCAAGAACTGGTACATCGTCCACACCTACTCGGGCTTCGAGAACAAGGTGAAGGAGTCGCTCGAGCAGCGCGTGCAGGCGTACGGGCTGCAGGACGAGATCGGCGAGGTGCTGATCCCGACGGAGGACATCGTCGAGAAGCGCGGCGGGCGCGAGGTGAAGAGCGCGCGCCGGTTCTTCCCCGGCTACATCCTCGTCGAGATGCACATGTCCGACAACGCGTGGCATGTGGTGAAGAACACGCCGAAGGTCACCGGGTTCGTCGGCGCCGGCACCAAGCCGACGCCGCTCAGCAAGGAAGAGGTGGACCACATCCTCGACCAGGTGAAGACGGCGGCGGAGAAGCCGAAGCCGAAGTACACGTTCGACAAGGGCGACCAGGTGCGCATCAACGAGGGTCCGTTCACCAGCTTCAACGGCGTCGTGGACGAGGTGAACCTCGACAAGAACACGCTGAAGGTCATGGTCACGATCTTCGGCCGCGCCACGCCGGTGGAACTGGACTTCCTGCAGGTGGAGAAGATTTAGCGGTCGGCTAGAGGCGGGCTTTAGACCCGCCCGGTGGGTTCGGAAAGGGTTATGGCGAAAAAAGTTCAGGCAATGGTGAAGTTGCAGATCAACGCGGGCAAAGCCACGCCCGCGCCGCCGGTCGGGCACCGCGCTCGGTCCGCACGGCGTGAACATCATGGACTTCTGCAAGAACTTCAACGCGAGGACCGCGAAGGACGACGGCCTGGTCATTCCCGTCGTCGTCACGATCTACGCCGATCGCAGCTACAGCTTCATCACCAAGACGCCGCCGGCGTCGGTGCTGCTGAAGAAGATCGCCAACCTCGCCAAGGGATCGGCCGAGCCCAACCGCAACAAGGTGGGCACGGTGACGGCCAAGCAGGTCGAAGACATCGCCAAGCAGAAGATGCCGGACCTGAACTGCCAGGACCTCGACGCCGCGGTGAAGACCGTTCGCGGCACCGCCCGCTCGATGGGCATCGATGTGGTCGGCTAGACGACGTCGCGGTCTGAGGGCTCGGGCTCAGGTGGGCTGAGGCCAGAGCCGCTTGCAAGCCCGAGAGGCCAAGGTCCAAGGCCAGAGGCTCTCGGGGAACTCGGAAACAGTGGGAGAACGCGTCGAGCGTTCGTCTGCACCACAAGGAGGACCATGGCACGGCACGGCAAGAAATTCACGGCCGCCGCGGCGCAAGTCGAGGACCGGCCGTACACGTTCGAAGAGGCGATGCCCCTTCTGCAGAAGGTGAAGTTCGCCAAATTCGACGAGACGGTCGAGGTGGCGATGCGCCTCGGCGTCGATCCCAAACACGCCGACCAGATGGTGCGCGGCACGGTGGTGCTGCCCCACGGGCTCGGCAAGAGCAAGCGGGTGCTGGTCATCGCCGGCGCTGACAAGCAGAAGGAAGCCAGCGAGGCCGGCGCCGATCACGTCGGCGGCGACGACGTCGTCGAGAAGATCCTCGGCGGCTGGATGGACTTCGACGCGGTCGTGGCGACGCCCGACATGATGCGCGGCGTCGGCCGTCTCGGCAAGGTGCTCGGCCCGCGCGGCCTGATGCCGAACCCGAAGACGGGCACGGTGACGCCGAACGTCACCCAGGCGATCAAGGAGATCAAGGCCGGCAAGGTCGAGTTCCGCGTCGACAAGACCGGCATCGTGCACGCGCCGCTCGGGAAGACGTCGTTCCCGGCGCAGAACCTGATCGACAACGCCCACGCGCTCGTGGACAGCGTCGTGAAAGCGAAGCCGTCGGCGGCCAAGGGCAAGTACATCAAGTCGATCACGCTCTCTTCGACGATGGGGCCCGGCATCGTGATCGATGCGCTCCATCTCGACGTGGTAGCGAAACACTAGAAGGGTCGAGATGGCGGTCACGAGAGCGGAAAAAGAACAGGAACTCCAGGACCTGGCGGCGGCGTTCAAGGCCGCCAGCACCGCGATAGTCGTCGACTATCGCGGCCTCAACGTGCCGGCGGTCACCGAGCTGCGTTCGCAGCTCAGGGGCGCCAAGGCCAAGTACCGGGTGGTGAAGAACACGCTGGCGATTCGCGCCAGCAAGGGCACGGC
This sequence comes from uncultured Acidobacteriota bacterium, assembly GCA_963731785.1. GTDB lineage: Bacteria > Acidobacteriota > Vicinamibacteria > Vicinamibacterales > UBA2999 > DASYRM01. The sequence continues at coordinate 336,070 of CAVSWX010000005.1, read as the reverse complement.
GTTCGAGAGCCTCGAGAAGCACTTCGTGGGCACGACCGCGGTGGCCTACACCGACGCCGACGCGGTTGCGCTCGCCAAGGCGCTCACCACGTTCATGAAGGGCGCGCCGGCGCTGCAGATCAAGGCGGCGGTGGTGCAAGGCCAGGCGATCAAGCCGGCCGAGGTCACCGAGCTCGCCAGCCTGCCGGGCAAGCCCGAGCTGTACGCCAAGTTGCTTTACGTGCTGCAGGCCCCGATGCAGCAACTCGTGACGGTGCTGTCGGCAACGCCACGGGATTTCGTGATCGGTGCTCGCGCAGTACCAGAAGAAAAAGTCGGAAGCGGGCGCGGCTAAGCCGCTCCTACACCGGCGGCCGGCGGGGCTGATGCCCGCGCCAGACGCCAATGAATCGTAGGGGCCCACCGCCCCGCAGTCGTAGGACGGGTCTCGAGACCCGCGTGGAGAGAGAAATGGCCGAACTGAATCAGCAGCAGGTGATCGACTACATCAAGGGAATCAGCGTGCTCGAGCTGTCGCAGCTCGTGAAGGCGCTCGAATCCGAACTCGGGGTCTCGGCGGCCGCGGCGATGCCGATGGCGATGCCGGGCATGGCGGCCGGCGGCGGCGCCGCGGCGGCCGCGGTCGAGGAGAAGACCGAGTTCAACGTGACGCTCACCGAAACTGGCGGCGACAAGATCAAGGTCATCAAGGTCGTGCGCGAGGTGACGAGCCTCGGCCTCAAGGAAGCCAAGGATCTGGTCGAGAGCGCGCCCAAGCCGATCAAGGAAGGCGTGCCCAAGGAAGAGGCCGAGGCGATCAAGAAGAAGTTCGAGGAAGTGGGCGCGAAAGTCACCATCTCGTAAGTCCGGGCTGTCAGTAGTGGGTTGCGCGCCGGGCCCGCAACGGGCCTGGCGCGCGGTCTCTTTCGACTTCGGATCCTGAAGGATCAGTCAACGATGTACAGCCTTCCCAAGAACATCTACCGCGAGCGCAAGGACTTTTCGAAGATCAAGACCACCGTTCCGATCCCGAACCTCATCGAGATCCAGCGCAAGTCGTACGAGCGGTTCCTGCAGATGAACCTGCTGCCGTCCGAGCGCGACGACGCCGGTCTGCAGTCGGTCTTCAAGTCGGTGTTCCCGATCAGCGACTTCCGCGAGAACTCGTCGCTCGAGTTCATCGAGTATTCGATCGGGAACTGGGAGTGCAAGTGCGGCAAGCTGGCCGGCCTGCACCACCTGCGCAAGCCCTGCTCGGGCTGCGGCGCCACGCTCATCGCCGATCCGATGGGCGATCACGTCGTGCTCTGCGCCCGGTGCGGCAAGGAGAACATCGCCCGGGGCGACGTCTGTGACATCTGCGGCACCACCGTCGGGATGAAGCTGAAGTACGACGTGGACGAGTGCCAGGAGCGCGGCATGACCTACGCCGTGCCGCTCAAGGTGACGATCCGCCTCGTGGTCTGGAACAAGGACGCCGAGACCGGCGTCAAGACCATCCGCGACATCAAGGAGCAGGAGGTCTACTTCGGCGACATCCCGCTGATGACGGACAACGGCACGTTCATCATCAACGGCACCGAGCGCGTCATCGTCAGCCAGCTCCACCGCTCGCCCGGCGCCTTCTTCCACTCGGAAGACAAGACGCTCTACGTCGCGCAGATCATCCCCTACCGCGGCTCGTGGGTGGAGTTCGAGTACGACCAGAAGAACCTGCTCTACGTCCGCATCGACCGCAAGCGGAAGTTCCTCGCCTCGGTGTTCCTGCGCGCCCTCGGCCTGCGCGGCGCCGACGAGATCATCCGCGCGTTCTACAACGTCGATCGCGTGATCCTCAACCAGGGCCAGTCGCTGATGTGGGTGGTCAACGACAGCCTGGTGGGGCTGCGCGCCTCCGCCGACGTCAAGGCCGGCGACTTCCTGATCCAGAGCGGCAAGAAGATCACGGCGAACGGCGTCGCGGCGCTGCGCCAGGCCGGCATCGAAGCCGTCCCGGTGGCCGACGAGGCGATCGAGGGCGCGTTTGCCGCCGCCGACATCGTCGATCCCGAGACCGGCGAGGTGATCCTCGAGGCCAACGAGGAGCTCACGCCGCGCGTGATCTCGATGGCGCAGGAGAAGCAAGTCGAGCGCATGGAGGTGTTCTTCCCCGAGCGCGACGACGTCGGCCCGATCATCGGCCAGACGCTGAAGAAGGACCCGATCCGCACCCACGAAGAGGCGCTGATCGAAATCTACCGGCGCCTGCGCCCGGGCGACCCGCCGACGCTCGACAGCTCGCGGTCGCTCTTCGAGAACATGTTCTTCAACCCGCAGAAGTACGACTTCTCGCGGGTCGGCCGTCTCAAGCTCAACACCAAGCTCGGGCTGAAGACGCCGCTCGACGAGAAGATCCTGCACCCGCAGGACTTCTACGAGGTCATCAAGTACCAGCTGAAGCTGCGGAAGAACCCGCAGAACGTCGACGACATCGACCACCTCGGCAACCGCCGCGTGCGGTCGGTGGGCGAGCTCCTGGAGAACCAGTTCCGCATCGGCCTGGTCCGCATGGAACGCGCGATCAAGGAAAAGATGTCGGTCTACCAGGAAATGGCCACGGCCATGCCGCACGACCTGATCAACGCGAAGCCGGTGATGGCGGCGATTCGCGAGTTCTTCGGGTCGTCGCAGCTGTCGCAGTTCATGGACCAGACCAACCCGCTCTCCGAGATCACGCACAAGCGGCGGCTCTCGGCGCTCGGGCCGGGCGGTCTGTCGCGTGAACGGGCCGGGTTCGAGGTGCGCGACGTGCACCCGACGCACTACGGCCGCATCTGCCCGATTGAGACGCCGGAAGGTCCGAACATCGGCCTGATCTCGTCGCTCAGCTGCTACGCGCGCATCAACGAGTTCGGCTTCATCGAGTCGCCCTACCGCAAGGTGAAGGACGGCCGGGTCGTCGACTACGTCATCGTCCTCAACGCCGGCGGGAACGCCAAGTACAAGGCGGGCGACGTGGTGGAGGCCGACGAGATCGTCGGCGCCGACGGCCGGTCGAAGAAGAAGGGCGTCGAGTACGAGCCCTACTCCTACTACCTGTCGGCGTGGGAAGAGGACAACTACATCATCGCCCAGGCCAACGCGCCGCTCGACGAGACCGGGCGGTTCATCGGCGACCGCGTCGACGCGCGGCGTGCCGGCGACTTCATCCTGGCGCAGCGCGCCGACGTCCAGTTCATGGACGTGTCGCCGAAGCAGCTGGTGTCGGTGGCCGCGTCGCTGGTCCCGTTCCTCGAGAACGACGACGCCAACCGCGCGCTGATGGGTTCGAACATGCAGCGCCAGGCGGTGCCGCTGCTGCGCGCCCGCAGCCCCTACGTGGGCACGGGCATGGAATACATCACGGCCCGCGATTCGGGCGCCGTGGTCGTGACGCGGCGTGCCGGCACCGTCGACTACGTCGACAGCCAGCGCATCGTGGTGCGCGTGGAAGGGGCCGCGGGGAGCGAGGCGGACGAGTTCAACAAGGAGATGGGCGCCGACATCTACCCGATGACCAAGTTCAAGCGGTCCAACCAGAACACCTGCATCAACCAGCGCCCGATCGTCCGCGTCGGACAGAAGGTCGCCAAGGGGCAGGTGATGGCGGACGGGCCGTGCACCGAGCTCGGCGAGCTGGCGCTCGGGCGCAACGTGCTGGTGGCGTTCATGCCCTGGCGCGGCTACAACTTCGAGGACGCGATCCTGGTCTCCGAGAAGATGGTGAAGGAGGACTACTACACCTCCATCCACATCGAGGAGTTCGAGATCGAGGCCCGCGACACCAAGCTGGGGCCGGAGGAAATCACCCGCGACATCCCCAACGTGTCCGAGACCTACCTCCGCGACCTCGACGACTCGGGCATCATCCGCATCGGCGCCTACGTCAAGCCGGGCGACATCCTGGTGGGCAAGGTGACGCCGAAGGGCGAGACGCAGCTGACCCCGGAAGAGAAGCTGCTCCGCGCCATCTTCGGCGAGAAGGCCGGCGACGTCCGCGACGCGTCGCTGATCTGCCCGCCCGGCATCGAGGGCATCATCGTCGGCGTCAAGATCTTCTCCCGCAAGGGCATCGAAAAGGATGACCGCGCGAAGGCGATCGAGCAGGACGAGCTCGACCTGATGGAGAAGAACCTGCAGGACGAAATCCGCATCCTTCACGACGAGGTGAAGAAGCGGGTCATGCAGATGCTGAACAACCAGACGCTGCGGGCCGACGCCTTCGACGAGTACGGGCGCGAGCGCGTGCTGCGCAAGGGCACGGTGCTGACCACCGACGTGCTCGAGGCGATTCCCTACGATCAGATGGTGCGCCTCAAGCTCCAGAGCGATGACCCGCGGCTCGAGGGCGACCTGCGCCTGCTCGAGGAGCGCACCGAGCGGCAGGTCGAGGTGATCCGCCAGCTGTTCGAGGAGAAGAAGGAGAAGATCCGCCGCGGCGACGAGCTGCCTCCGGGCGTCATCAAGCTCGTGAAGGTCTACGTCGCCATGAAGCGGAAGCTCTCGGTCGGCGACAAGATGGCCGGCCGGCACGGCAACAAGGGCGTGATTGCGCGCATCCTCCCCGAGGAGGACATGCCGTATCTGCCCGACGGGACGCCGGTGGAGATCGTGCTCAACCCGCTCGGCGTGCCCTCGCGCATGAACGTCGGCCAGATCCTCGAGACCCACCTCGGGTGGGCCGCGCACGCGCTCGGCCTCTACTTCGCGACGCCGGTGTTCGACGGCGCCGCGCGAGGACGAGATCAAGCACTGGCTCGACGAGGCCGGGCTGCCGAAGAGCGGCAAGACGCTGCTCTACGACGGCATGACCGGCCAGTCGTTCGAGCAGGACGTGACGGTGGGCTACATCTACATGCTCAAGCTGTCGCACCTGGTCGACGACAAGATCCACGCCCGCTCGATCGGACCCTACTCGCTCATCACGCAGCAGCCGCTCGGCGGCAAGGCGCAGTTCGGCGGCCAGCGGTTCGGCGAAATGGAAGTGTGGGCGCTCGAGGCCTACGGCTCGGCGCACATCCTCCAGGAGCTGCTCACCGCCAAGTCCGACGACGTGACCGGGCGCGCGAAGATCTACGAGGCCATCGTCAAGGGCGACGCGTCCTTCACGCCCGGCCTGCCCGAGTCGTTCAACGTGCTCATCCGCGAGCTGCAGTCGCTCTGCCTGGACGTGGAGCTGATTTCAACGAAGCGCAAGCCGGTCGAGCCGCTGCCAGCGGACGAAGGCGAACCGGTGCTGGAGCAGGTGTAACGCATGAGACCAAGCTTTACCGACAACAAGACCGCGCTCCGCGCCGACTTCGACGCCATCCGCATCTCCCTGGCCTCGCCCGACAAGATCCGGGCGTGGTCGTTCGGAGAGGTGACGAAGCCGGAGACGATCAACTACCGGACGTTCAAGCCCGAACGCGACGGCCTGTTCTGCGCCAAGATCTTCGGGCCGATCGCCGACTGGGAGTGCCTCTGCGGCAAGTACAAGCGCATGAAGCACCGCGGCGTGATCTGCGACAAGTGCGGCGTCGAAGTGACGCAGGCCAAGGTGCGCCGCGAGCGCCTCGGGCACATCGCCCTGGCGACGCCGGTGAGCCACGTGTGGTTCTTCAAGGGCCTGCCCAGCCGCATCGGCCACCTGCTCGACATCCCGCTGCGCGAGCTCGAGCGCGTGCTCTACTTCGAGGCCTACGTGGTCGTCGACGCCGGCCGAGACCGAGATGAAGGTCGGGAGCCTCCTCAACGAAGAGCAGTACCGCAAGGCGCGCGAGGACCACGGCACCAAGTTCCGCGCGCAGATGGGCGCCGAAGCGATCAAGGAGCTGCTGCGCCGCGTCCAAATCGAGAAGCTGGCCGAGGAGCTGCGCATCAAGATGCGCACCGAGTCCTCGGCGGCCAAGAAGCTGAAGTACGCCAAGCGGCTGAAGGTGGTGGACAGCTTCCGCAAGTCCACCAACCAGCCGGAGTGGATGATTCTCGACGTGATCCCGGTGATTCCGCCGGAACTGCGGCCGCTGGTGCCGCTCGACGGCGGCCGCTTCGCGACCTCGGACCTCAACGACCTCTATCGCCGCGTCATCAACCGCAACAACCGGTTGAAGAAGCTGATGGAGCTGAAGGCGCCCGACGTCATCATCCGCAACGAGAAGCGCATGCTCCAGGAAGCCGTGGACGCGCTCTTCGACAACGGACGCCGCGGCCGCGTGCTGCGCGGGGCCAACAACCGCCCGCTCAAGTCGCTGTCGGACACGCTCAAGGGCAAGCAGGGCCGGTTCCGCCAGAACCTGCTCGGCAAGCGCGTGGACTACTCGGGCCGTTCGGTCATCGTCGTCGGGCCGGAGCTCAAGCTCCACCAGTGCGGCCTGCCGAAGAAGATGGCGCTCGAGCTGTTCAAGCCGTTCATCTACAACAAGCTCGAAGAGCGGCAGCTCGTCGCCACCATCAAGCAGGCCAAGGAGATGGTGGAGCAGCAGCGGCCGGAGGTGTGGGACATCCTCGAAGAGGTGATCCGCGAGCACCCGGTGCTGCTCAACCGCGCGCCGACGCTGCACCGCCTGGGCATCCAGGCGTTCGAGCCGGTGCTGGTGGAAGGCAAGGCGATCCGCATCCACCCGCTCGTGTGCACGGCGTTCAACGCCGACTTCGACGGCGACCAGATGGCGGTGCACATCCCGCTGTCGCCCGAGGCGCAGATCGAGGCCTCGGTGCTGATGATGTCGTCGAACAACATCCTGTCGCCGAGCAACGGCGCGCCGATCGCGGTGCCGTCGCAGGACATCGTCCTCGGCTGCTACTACATGACCAAGGCGAAGACCGGCGCCAAGGGTGAAGGCCGGGCGTTCGGCAACGTCGACGACGTGCTGCTGGCGCTCGAGGCCGGTGAGCTCGAGACGCTGTCGCCGATCCGCCTGCGGTTCACCGGCTCGCTGCTGGACCTGACGACGGCGCGCGACAACCAGGACATCATCCACACCGAGGCCACGGTGGTGAAGGGCAAGATCATCAACACCACCGTCGGCCGCGTGCTCCTCAACGAGCAGCTGCCGAAGGAGATGCCCTTCGTCAACGGCCTGCTGAAGAAGAAGGGCCTGCAGCAGCTGGTGCAGAAGTGCTATCTCGACCTCGGCCTCGAACGCACGGTCGAGATGCTCGACGCGCTCAAGCACCTCGGGTTCACCTACGCCACCCGGTCGGGGCTCTCGATCGGCATCGACGACCTGGTGATCCCGGCCAACAAGGCGCAGCTGGTGAGCGACGCGCGGCGCGAGGTGATCAAGGTCGAGCAGCAGTACCTCGAAGGCGCCATCACCAACGGCGAGCGCTACAACAAGATCATCGCCGTGTGGTCGGAAGTCACCGAGAAGGTGGCCGACGAGATGTTCGGCGAGATGGCCGAGCTCGATCGGACGGGCCGGAGCTTCAACCCGGTCTACATCATGGCCGACTCCGGCGCCCGCGGATCGAAGCAGCAGATCCGCCAGCTCGCCGGCATGCGCGGCCTGATGGCCAAGCCGTCGGGCGAGATCATCGAGGCGCCGATCACCTCGAACTTCCGTGAAGGCCTCACGGTGCAGCAGTACTTCATCTCCACGCACGGCGCCCGCAAGGGTCTGGCCGACACGGCGCTCAAGACCGCCGACTCCGGCTACCTGACGCGGCGTCTGGTCGACGTGGCGCAGGACGTCATCATCTCGGAGGACGACTGCGGCACGCTCGACGGCATCGAGGCCCGCGCCATCGTCGAGTCGGGCGAGATCATCGAGCCGCTGCGCGACCGCATCGTCGGCCGCGTCACGCTCGAGCGCATCGCCGATCCGTTCACCAACGACGCGATCGTCGAGCTCAACGGCGAGATCGACGAGGACAAGGCGTCGGCGGTGCAGGAGGCGGGCATCGAGAAGGTGCGCATCCGGTCGGTGCTCACCTGCGCGACGCGCCGCGGCGTGTGCGCAGCGGTGCTACGGCCGCGACCTCGCCACCGGCAAGACTGGTGGAGCTGGGCCAGGCGGTGGGCGTCATCGCCGCGCAGTCGATCGGCGAGCCGGGCACGCAGCTGACGATGCGCACGTTCCACATCGGCGGCACGGCGTCGCGCGTGTCGGAGCAGAACACGCTCGACGCGCGGCACTCCGGCAACGCCCGCTACGAGGGGCTGCAGGTGGTCGAGACGCACAAGGGCGACGCGACGAGGCGCAGCTCATCGTCATGAACCGCAGCGGCTCGCTGGTCGTGGCCGACAACAAGGGGCGCGACCGCGAGCGCTACCCGATCGTCTACGGCGCGCGCCTCAAGGTGAAGGACGGCCAGAAGGTCGAGCAGGGCCAGGTGCTGGTGGAGTGGGATCCCTACACCTTCTCGATCCTCACCGAGGAGCCGGGCGTCGCCAAGTTCAAGGACATCATCGACGGCCTCACCGTGCACGAAGAGGTCGACGAGGTCACCGGCCTGTCGCGCTTCATCATCGTGGACTCGCCCGACGAGAAGAAGCAGCCGACGATCGAGATCAAGGACAAGGCCGGGGAAGGTCCTGCGGAAGTACCACATGCCGTCGCACGCCCACCTCATGGTGCAGGACGGCGAGGAGGTGGAAGCCGGCGACGTGCTGGCGAAGATCCCGCGCGAGACCACCAAGACCAAGGACATCACCGGCGGTCTGCCGCGCGTGGTCGAGCTGTTCGAGGCGCGCAAGCCGAAGGATCCGGCGGTCATCTCCGAGATCGACGGCATCGTCAAGGACGGCGGCGTGGTCAAGGGCCAGCGCAAGATGATCATCATTCCCGACGACGGCACCGAGCCGCGGGAATACGCGCTGCCGCGCGGCGTGCACGTCAACGTCCACGAGGGCGAGCGGGTGCGGGCCGGCGAACAGCTGATGGACGGCCCGAGCAATCCGCACGACATCCTGCGGGTGCTGGGCGAGAAGGAGCTGCAGAAGTACCTGGTGAACGAAATCCAGGAGGTCTACCGGCTCCAGGGCGTGAACATCAACGACAAGCACATCGAGGTCATCTCGCGCCAGATGATGCGCTGGGTGCGCATCGAGGACGTGGGCGACACCGAGTTCCTGATCGACGAGCAGACCGACAAGTTCCGGTTCCTCGAGGAGAACGAGCGGGTGATCCAGGCGGGCGGCCGGCCGGCGACGGCGCAGCCGCTGCTGCTCGGCATCACCAAGGCGTCGCTCTCCACCGACTCGTTCATCTCGGCGGCGTCGTTCCAGGAGACGACCCGCGTGCTGACCGAGGCGTCGATCTCGGGCAAGATCGATCACCTGCGCGGCCTCAAGGAGAACGTCACCATGGGCCGGCTGATTCCGGCCGGCACCGGGCTTCGAGTGGTATCGCCACGTGCGGATCCCGGCGGACGAACCGCCGCCGCCGCCGCTGCCGCCGCAGCCGGCGGAGGACGAGCTCGATCTCGACCTCGATCGCGACATGGAATACGCGTTCGAGCCCGAGGAAGCGCTCGGCGGACGGCCGACGGGAGACGTCGAGTAGGTAGGTGCTCGCGCTTTCGATGAGGCGGGTCTAAAGACCCGCGGCCGACCGCATCGCAATCTGGCACGGGCTGGGTCCTGCAACGGGCCCAGCCCCTTCTTTTGAGAGACGGCCTGTCGGTGATCGTCCACATCAACCACATAGCCCCCAGTAAGAAGAAGGCCGCCGGCCAGCGCTCGGCACAGAGCGAGCTGGCCGGCCTCGTCACGGGATCGATGATGTCGATGGTCGAGGAAGGCGTCCTCGACCCGAAGCTCGCGCCGTCGCTGCGCGTGCATCTCGACTGGATTCAGTACAAGACCAATTTCCGCGACCCCGTGGTGGTGCGGCGCACCGCCGACAGCTGGGGCAAGCCGCTGCCGCTGGCCGAGATCGCGGTGGACCTGCGGCAGGCCGTGACCGATCGGCTGCCCGAGGACCTGGCCAAGGCGGTCAAGAGCCTCGCCGACTCGCCCGACGCCAATCCCGAGCGGCACGTCTATCTCGACGAATTCAAGCCGTATCGCGACTGCCTGATCTGGGACTTCAACCGGCTGTTCTGGCAGCATCTCGCCGACTGGGAAGCGGCCTCGGGCAAGGGGTTCGAGGCGGCGCTGCCGGCCGGCTCGTCCGACGCCAATCACCCGGAGGCGGTCGCCGCGTCGGCGCGCGACTTCCTCGCCCGCGTCCAGGCGCTCGACGCCAAGGGCCAGTGCCCCCACGATCTCTTCGGCCTCGAGATCGGCGTCGGCACCGGCGCACGCGCCGCGTCGTGGCTCGACAGGTTCAAGGCGCTCGACGCCGAGGCCGGCGGGAAGTTCTATCCCCGCATGCACTTCCTGCTCGGCGACTACTCGCCGACCAGCCTCGAGCGGGCGCTCGCCGCCGTGGCGCACCATGGCGATCACGTGAGCGGCGTGCCGCTCGACGCGCTCAATCCCTACCGGTCGCTGGGGCCGTACCGCTTCAAGATCATGTACGTCCACTCCACCAACACCTACGACAACCTGCCGTTCGACGACATCGTGCGCCGCGACGGCAAGCTGTATCTGGTGGAGGTGCGCGCCTATCTGAACGGCGCGGCGGCGGACGGCCTGGTGACCGACTTCGGCTTCTCGCGCGAGGAACTGCCCGAGGCCTCGAAGCGGCTGCTCGACGGCGGCCCCTACGCCGTCTTCCGCGACGAGCGCGGCGTGGAGTTCTGGCGGCGGCTGTGGGACGCGTTCAAGCTCGAGGAACGGCTGCTCGCGCTCGACGACCGCGACGACGCGCACGTGCCACCCGGGCTGCGCAAGGAACACCTGGAGGACCTGCTGTCGGAAGCGCCCGACGACGTGCGCTTCCATATTTCGCGTGGCGCAGGCGAGAGCTTCGCCAACACGCTGCCGCTGCTGCACCCGCGCGGCTATCTCGAGGTGCAGGACATCTTCGTCAGCGACATGGACGACTACCGGAAAGGCTTCCGGGGCCCGGGCAAACTCGACGGATCGCTCGTCACCTGGGTGAACGGCGCGCTGCTGCGGGCCGTGGGCGCGCGCGCCGGCTACGACGTGCACTTCGCGCCGTTCCCGTACCGCCCGGGTACCAGGACGACGATTCTCTACACGACCCAGCGTGACTAGCGAGGCTTCCGATGGCGAACCTGAAGGGTTCGCCTCGCTCAGTCACGCCGGACGCGAGCGAACGATCGGGGATAATTGGATCATGACTTCGTCACTGCCGCTTCTTCCGACCACGGTCATTGGCAGCTACTCGATGCCGGAATGGCTCGAGCGCGCGAAGAACGACTACCTGTCGCGGCGCGTCAGCCGCCGCGACCTCGACGAGATGCACGACGCGGTGCGCAAGGCGGCGATCAAGGACCAGGAAGCCGCCGGCGTCGACGTGGTGAGCGACGGCGAGGCGCAGCGCGACAACATGATCGACTACTTCACCGAGCGGCTGCCCGGTGTGCAGCTCGATCAGAGCTCCAAGCGCTTCTACTACGACTTCTACGACAGCATGGTGCGCTCGAAGCTGGCCACCGGGTCGCTCGGCCTGTCCGAGGAAGCGCGCTTCCTGGCGCGGTTCACCACCCAGGTCCCCAAGGTGTCGATTTCGGGGCCGCACACGCTGGTCAAGCGCATCCAGAACAAGTTCTATCCGTCCGAGGAGGCCTTCGCGCTCGACCTCGCGCGCGTGCTCAACTTCGAGCTGAAGGAGCTGGTGAAGGCCGGGGCGCAGCAGCTGCAGATCGACGAGCCCTACTACTCGGGGTTCCCGGAAGACATGCCGTGGGCGCTCAAGGCGATCAACACCCTGATCGACGGCGTGAGCGTGCCGGTCACGCTGCACATCTGCTACGGCAACCGCTACGGGAAGCCGTCGTTCGAAGGCAGCTACCGCTACCTCTTTCCGGCGATTCTCGACACCAAGATTTCGGCGGTGTCGCTCGAGTTCGCCCGGCGCGGTGAAGAGGACCTGCAGCTGTTCAAGGAATACGACGTGCCGTTCCAGCTCGGGCTCGGCGTCATCGACGTGAAGAGCCAGGAAGTCGAATCGCCCGCGCTCGTCGCCGACCGCATCCGCCGCGCGCTCGAGGTGGTGCCGGCGGAGAAGCTGGTGATCAACCCCGACTGCGGCTGCGTGCGGCTGCCGCGCGACGTCGCCTTCAACAAGCTGGCGGCGATGGTCGAAGGGACGAAGACCGTGCGGAAGGAACTCGGACGATGAGCGAACCGTCCGCGCAGGCCAACGTGCTTGCCGAGCGGCTGCAGTCGCGCGAGTTCGTCTACATGGCCGAGCTCGTCGCGTCGGCGACGAAGCGCGAAGAGGAAGTGCTCGAGGTGGCGGCCAAGATGGGCGCGGTGCCGCAGATCGCCGCCATCGGCGTCACCAGCTACGCCGGCGGCGCGACCGGGCACGACCCGGTGCGCATTGCCGCCGGCGTCGCGTCGCTGGGGCTGACGCCGAACATCCACATCACCTGCGTCGGCCAGGACCGCAAGGGCATCGCCAACACGCTGGCGACGCTCGAATCGCTGCGCATCCACAACACGTTCTGCATCAGCGGCGACTGGCCGAAGAACTCGCCGACGCCGCCGGTCTTCGACGTCGACTCGGTGCAGCTGGCGGCGGCGGTGTCCGACCTCCGGCAGAAGCACGGCACGCCGTTCCACATCTCGTGCGCGGTGTCGCCGTTCAAGTACCAGCGCGAGGACTGCCTCTACCAGTACGTGAAGCTCGAGAAGAAGATCGCCGCCGGCGCGGACATGGCCATCACCCAGGTCGGCTGGGACGCCAAGAAGTTCATCGAGCTGAAGCGCTATCTCGACGAGCGCGGCCTCACCACGCCGATGATCGGCAACGTCTACGTGCTCGGCGCCAAGGCGGCCGAGCGCATGGGCACGGGCAACCCGCCCGGCTGCTGGGCGTCGCCGGAGCTGGTGGCGGCCACCGCGCGCGAAGCCGCGGGTCCCGACAAGGGGCTGGCCGCGCGGCTCGAACGCGCCGCCGTCACCGTGGCCATTCTCAAGGGCATCGGCTACGCCGGCGCCTACATCGGCGGCACGCACGACCCCAATTACATCGCCCGCATCATCGAGCGCGGCGAGGAGCTGGCGCCGCGGTGGAAGGAACTGCTGCCCGACCTGCAGTTCGGGCGCGCCGACGGCTTCTATCTCTACGATCCGCCGAAGGAGCCGAAGCCGTCGCGCACGTTCCTGCCGATGGTGCTCGACGCCGCCGCCACGGCGCTGCCGGTGCCGTGGGTGAAGCAGCCGCAGGACACGCCGGCCCGCCGCGTGCTCAAGAGCGCCTTCTCGTGGCTGGATCGCCATCCGGCGCTGAGCCACGCCTTCGAACGGGTCGAGTACCTGTCGAAGCGCGAGATCTTCGGCTGCAAGAACTGCGGCAACTGCGTGCTCGGCAGCATGGAGTACGTCTGTCCCGCAGACCTGCCCCAAGCAGATGCGCAACGGGCCCTGCGGCGGCACCGACCACGGCCAGTGCGAGGTGATCCCCGAGCAGCCGTGCATCTGGGTGAAGGTGATGGAGCGGGCCGAGGCGTCGAACCAGATCGAGAGCCTCAAGACGTTCATCCCGCCGCCCGATCGAGCGCTGACCGGCACCGCGTCGTGGCTCAACTACTATCTCGAGCGCGACAGCCGTCCCGGACGGCCGAAGAAAGGCATCGTCGACGCGCAGGGCGCGCCCGACGATACGACCTCGACCGATCCCGCGGCGTAACGCGCGCGGCTCCCGGCCGACCCGTCCGGCCCCGTAAACCGACCGAGACCAACGAGAGTGAACCGACGATGAAATCAGCGCTGGAAATTGCCCAGGAAGCCCAGCTCCGTCCGATTACCGAGATTGCGGCGGCGGCCGGCATCGAGCCGCGCGAGCTCGAGGCCGCGGGCCAGTATCGCGCGCAAGGTGACGCTGGCGCTGCTGGATCGGCTGCAGGGGCGCTCGAACGGCAAGCTGGTGATCGTCACCGCGATCACGCCGACCAAAGCGGGCGAAGGCAAGACGACGACGAGCGTCGCGCTGACGATGGGCCTCGGCAAGCTGAGGAAGAAGGTGATGCTGTGCCTGCGCGAGCCGTCGATGGGACCGATCTTCGGCATCAAGGGCGGCGGCACCGGCGGCGGCTACTCGCAGATCGGGCCGATGGAGGACATCAACCTCCACTTCAACGGCGACTTCCACGCGGTGACGGCGCGCGCACAACCTGCTGGCGGCGGCGCTCGACGCGTCGATCTACAACGGCAACCCGCTCGGCATCGACCCGGCGTCGGTGATCTGGCCGCGCACGCTGGACATGAACGACCGCGAGCTGCGCTACACGGTGGTGGGGCTGGGCGGCAAGGCGCACGGCGTGCCGCGCGAGAACCAGTTCGTGATCACGGCGGCGTCGGAGGTGATGGCGGTGTTCGCGCTGTCGAGCGACCTGCAGGACCTGCGGCAGCGGCTGGGGCGGATTGTCGTCGCCTCGACCTATAGCGGCGAACCGGTGACGGCCGAGATGCTGAAGGTCGCCGGCGCGATGACGGTGGTGATGAAGGAGGCGATCAAGCCGAACCTGGTGCAGACGCTGGAAGGGCAGCCGGCGCTGGTGCACGCGGGCCCGTTCGGCAACATCGCGCACGCGGCCAACTCGATCATCGCCGACCGGATTGCGCTGAAGGCGGCCGACTACGTGGTTACGGAGGCGGGGTTTGCCGAGCGACCTCGGGTTCCAGAAGTTCTGCGACATCGTGTGCCGGGTGGGCGGCTTCGCGCCGAGCGCGGCGGTGCTCGTGACCACGGTGCGCGCGACGAAGTCGCCACGGCGGCAAGGCGTTCAAGGACCTGGCGCAGGAAGATCTCGACGCGCATCCGCAAGGGCGCCGACAACCTGGCGGCGCACGTGAACATCGTGCGGCAGTACGGGCTGCCCTGCGTAGTGGCGATCAACAGCTTCCCGACCGACACGCCGGCCGAAGTGGCGCTGGTGCGCGAGCTGGCGCTGAAGGCGGGCGCGGAAACGGTGGTGACGCACACCGGCTTCTCGAACGGCGGCGATGGTGCGGTGGATCTGGCGAACGGCGGTCGTGACGGCCTGCGACAAGCCGAACACCTTCCAGTTCCTGACGCCGCCCGGGACGCCGATCGCGAAACAGATCGAGGCGATTGCGACCAAGCTCTATGGCGCGGCGGGCGATCGACCTCGAGTCGCAGGCGCGCAAGGACCTGGAGAAGATCGAGAAGCTCGGGCTCGGCACGGCGCCGGTGTGCATGGCGAAGACGCACCTGTCGCTCTCGCACGACCCCAACCTGCGCAACCGGCCGTCCGGCTTCATCCTGCCGGTGCGCGGCCTGGTGCCGAGCGCCGGCGCCGGCTTCGTGGTGGCGCTCTGCGGCGAGATGCAGCGGATGCCGGGGCTCGGCAAGACGCCGGCCTTCCACAACATCGACATCGACGCGAACGGGAATACGGTGGGATTGTTCTAGAAGGCTCAGGCCTCAGGGCTCTGGGCCTAAGCACGCCCGAATGTAGAGGGCGGTCTTCGGACCGCCCGTTCGTCCAGTACGTGGCCGCCGGGCTTCAGACCGGCCTCATGGCACGGCTCCCAGCCATCGGTCGCCGGGTCTCGAGACACGGCGCCTACACTAGAGTCCGCTTATGAACGACGCGGACGTGCGCCAGACCGACACCGTCGCCGCCATCCTGCGGGACACCGTGGCGCTCGGGTTCGGCATGGTCTCCGAGCCGAAGGTCGGCGCGCTGCTGGCCACTCTGGCCGCGTCCAAACCGGGCGGCCGTCTCCTGGAACTCGGTACCGGGCACGGGGCACGGCGCCGCGTGGCTGCTGTCGGGCATGGATGCCTCGGCGGCGCTCGACACGGTCGACACCGACGCGGCGGTGGTCGCGGTGGCGCGCCGCCATCTCGGCTCCGACCCGCGCGTGCGCTTCCACGTCGAAGACGGCGCCGCGTTTCTCGCGCGGGCGGAGCCGTCGTCGTACGACGTGGTCTACGCGGACGCCTGGCCGGGCAAGTTCAGCCATCTCGACGAAGCCCTGGCCTTGCTGCGCCCTGGCGGGTTCTACGTCATTGACGATCTCCTGCCGCAGCCCAACTGGCCCGACGGGCACGCGCCCAAGGTTCCGGCGCTCGTGGACGCGATCGAAGGCCGGCGCGGTTTCGTCACGGTGCGGCTGGCGTGGGCGTCGGGGCTGATGCTGGTGGTCCGTGGCGGCGCCTGATCGGCCGGCGGAGCCGCTGCCCGGCGGCATCGACATGCGGCGCGCGCTCCCGGCGGATGCCGCGGCCATGGCGGCCGCGCATCGCGACTCGATTCACGCGCTCGGGTCGCGCTTCTATCCGCCGCCGGTGGTGGAGGCCTGGAGCGCCGCGGTGACGCCGGAGATGTACGTCTCGGCGATGCAGGCTGGCGAAGCCTTCTTCATTGCCACCGGGACGATCGACGGCGAAGCCGTGGTGCTCGGCTTTGCCTCGCACCGGCCCGACGACGACGAGGACGGTGCGTCGGTCTACGTCCGCGGCTCGGCCGCCCGCCGCGGGCTGGGCAGCGCCCTCCTGCGCCGGGCCGAAGCCCACGCGCGGGCGCACGACGCCGCGTCGATCGCCGTCCAGGCGTCGCTGGCCGGCGTCGCTTTCTACCGCGCCAACGGGTTCGAGGAGGTCGGCCGCGGCGAGGCCCGGCTCACGACCGGCGCGTCGATGGAGTGCGTGTTCATGCGGAAGCGTCTGCCGCCAGCGCGCATGAGCGCGCCCACGGTCGCCGACGTCGCCCGCATCGCCGCCATGCGCGATCGGGTGGTCCGCAACCTCGAGATCACCCAGTGCTATGCCGAACTCTCCCGCGCCGTCTCCGCCCGGACCGGTTCCGCGGCCAACTGGTGCACCTTTGCCACCTGGGCGTCGCGCCAGGCCGGCGGCACCATTCGCGGCGAAGATCTGCTCAACCGCGTCGAGCGGCACCTGCGCCGCCGCGACGGCCTGCTCGCGCCGCTGCGCGCCGGCAAGCGGGCGCTGCTGCGCCGCGGGCTGTTCGCGCCGGAGACGATGCTGGGACGGCTCGTCGCGGCGATCCACACGCCCTTCGACGCCTTCGAGCGGGCCAGCGACGCCGTGGCGCGCGGCAATCTTCGCGTGTTCGAGGAGATCGCCCGCGAGTTCGCGCGCTTCCTGGAGCATGGTGCCGGCCGACGCGGCGCCCGACTCGGCCGAGTTCGCCGCCTTTGCGGCATCGCTGCGCCCGGGGCCGCCGCCCGACGGCCAGAACCTGCTGCGCGAGGCGTTCGCCCACTGCCAGCAGCAGCGGCTCGAACGCGATCCGGCGGCCCGCGCCGGCTGGTTGCTGCTCGCCAACCTGAAGATCGGGCTGCACGAGCAGACCCGCCTGCAGCCACTCATCGCCGAAGCCGTGGACGCGCCGGTGGTCACGGCCCGGGATCTCGGCCGCCGGCTCCTTCGCGACGTGGCGCCGCGCGTGCTCGGCTGGCCGGCGGCCGTCGGCACGCCGCTCGCGCTGGTCGTCGGCGTCCTCGCGCGGCCGATCTGGACGATGGCGGCGCTCATCACGCGCGCGGCGGTGACCGAGGTGATGATGGTGCTGACCCTGCCGGGCGCGGTGCTCTCGCTCGGCGAGAACGTCGGCGCGCCCGTGCCCGCCGTCTTCACCGGCCTCGCGCACCCGGCGCTCGACACCTTCGCGCGCGTCCACGACCCGTGCGGCGCGGTGCCCGGCGACTGCGGCGCGCGCGACTGGACCGACCTGCCGCAGCGGATGCACTACATCCTGCATCTCTTCCGCGCCTATGCCGAAGACGCGTCGCTGTTCGACCCGCCGTTCTCGGCGACCCAGGTGGCCGACTTCCGGGCCGGCCGGGTGCCCGACGGCCGCCTGTGACGTCCGCGCACAGCGCGGGCCGTAGATACTGGTCGAGTGAGGCGGAGCCCGCACGCTCGTCGGTCTGGGCCGAGCCGCGCTAGCATTGTCCAGCCAACCGAGGTTCGCCATGCGCCGCATGCTCGCCTTTGCGTCCTGCCTGATCCTGCTCCTGGCCGTGCCGGCGGTCGCGCAGCCGCGCGGCGAGGCCGTGCCGCTGCTCGTGACCTCCGAGTGGCTGGCGGCGCACCTCGACGATCCGCAGGTCGTGGTCCTGTGGACCGACCAGGGCTCGCACGACGAGGCGCTGATTCCGGGCGCGCGCGCGGTGCCGCACGAATCGCTGATGACGATGCAGGGCGGCCACCAGCTGGCCGCCACCGACGATCTGGTGCGCGCCCTGCGGAAGGCCGGCGTGTCGAACGAGTCGCACGTCGTCATCTACGGCGACGCGCTCTCGGCTGGCTGGCTGTTCTTCGTGCTCGACCACCTGGGGCACACGCGCATGTCGCTGCTCGACGGCGGCCTCGCCAAGTGGCGGTCCGAGGACCGGCCAATCGCACGAACGCCGGTGGCCCCTCCGCGCGGGGACGTTCACCGCGCGGCCGCGCGCGCCGCTGCTGGTCAGCGCCGGCGACGTGCAGGCGCGGGCGAAGGGCGGCGGCAGTGCTCCTCGACGCGCGAAGCTCGAAGGAGTACGAGGCGGGCCGGATTCCCGGCGCGAAGCTCCTCACCTGGACCGACGTCTTCGCCGATCCCCGCCGCCAGGTGTTCAAGAGCCGGCGAGGAGCTCATCGAGCTCTTCCGCGCGGCGGGCGCCGCGTCCGGGATCGTCCGCGGTCACGTACTGCCAGATCGGCCTGCGCTCGAGCGCGCTCTACTTCGCCGCCCGCTACGCCGGGCTCGACGTGCGCCAACTACGTCGGGTCGTGGAGCGATTGGACGGCGCGCGGCCTGCCGGTCGAGGGCCGCTGACGGCGGTGGCGATGGCTGGGGACGCCGGCGGCCGCGCTGCGCGCGATCAAGCTCCTGCACACGGCGGTGTGGGCGCTGCTCGTGGGCATCATCCTCGCCATTCCCGTGCTCGCGTGGCAGAACCGCTTCACGGGGGTCGCCGTATTCACGGCGCGTCATGCTCGTCGAGGTCGCGGTGCTGGCGTTCAACGGCATGCGGTGTCCGCTGACGGATCTCGCCGCGCGCTACACCGACGACCGCCGCGACAACTTCGACATCTATCTGCCGCTGTGGCTCGCCGCCATACAACAAGCGCATCTTCGGCAGCGTGTTCGTGGCGGGCCTCGTCGTGGCGGCGGTCCGCTGGTTTGGCCGGTAGCGTGACCTGGGCGCTGGTGCTTGAGCGGGGTGGGCACGTCGGGGCTGGCGTGGCAGACGGGGCTCCTCGCCGGCCTGCACGCGGGCGGTTCGGACTTGACGCGCCCCGACCTGATCGTCGGTACATCCGCGGGCGCCATCGCGGGTGCCCGGATCGCCTGCGGCCTGCCGCTCGACGCCGCGTTTGAGCGCGAACGCGAGTCGGCTGCCGCGTCCCCACGCGACACCGATGGCCTGTCGCAGGCAGTGGATGAGTTACGACGAGAGCTCGCCGGCGCCGAGGCCTGGCCCGATCGGCCGCTCCAGCTCACCGCGCTCGAGGTCGAGACCGGCGCGCTGTGGTGTGGACGCGCAGCGCGGGCGTGCCGCTCGCGGACGCCGTCGCGTCGAGCTGCGCGGCGCCCTTCGCGGCGCCATGGCCGACGATCCAGGGCCGGCGCTTTGCGGACGCCGCGCCTCTCTCGGCGACGAACGCGTCGCTGGCGTTCGGTCATCGGCTGGTCATCGTGATATCCGGGCTCCGGCCCGATGCGGCCCGCTCGACGACGAGATCGCGCAGTTGCGGGCCGGTGGCAGCCACGTCCGTCTCCTCTTCCCTGATGACGCTTCGTCGGAGGCGCTGGTTCGGAAGCCGCTGAACCCGAGCCGCCGCGCGGCGGCCGCGGAGGCCGGCTACGCGCAAGGCACCGCAATGGCGCCGGCCGTGGGCGAGTGGCTGCGGTCGCGACACGCGCTGGTGCCGGAAGTGGACGTCGAGGACCTCGCCGCGCGCTTCGCGGTGCCGTCGCTGCGCAAGGCCGAGTGGACGCACGTCGCCCACCTCGCCGTCGGAGCCTGGCACGTGCGACCGCTACGGCGCCGCCGACGCGCTCGCCCGCCTGCGCGACGGCATCCGGCGGCTCAACGTCAGCATCGGCGGCGCCAACACGCCCAGCTCCGGCTATCACGAGACGATCACCGCGGCCTACGTCACGCTGCTGGCCGCGTTCCTCGACACGTGCCCGCCGGGTCTGCCGCTGGCCGAGCGCATCGTCGCGTCTGCTCGACCAGCCCGCTTGCCGACGCGCGATATGCTCTTCACGTTCTACTCGCGCGAGCGCCTGCTGTCGACCGACGCCCGCGCGCGGTGGGTCGATCCCGACCTCGCGCCGCTGCGGCTCGACGCCGGTCGCGGGACAGCCCGGAGTCTGTCAGAGCGGCCCGTAGAGGACTCATGCGCGTCCGCACGTTCGCCGCGACCGTCGCCGCCATCGTCGTGCTTCGGCGTCGCGCTGGGCGCAGAGCCCGGCGCCGGCCCCGCTCGACGCGCGCGCCAGCGATCCGGCGCGATGGGCTGGATGGCGGGATCGCCGCCGCCGGCGGCCAAAGTCATCCGCTTCTCCGACGGCAGCCACTACAAGTTCCCGCAGACGCGGTGGGCCTTCTCGCACATGCGCGAGCTGGTGCCCACGGTGCCGGTCTCGCGCGGCACGCGGCCCGGTGTCGGCGCTGCCGCGCGCCGAGCGGCCGCGATCTCGACGCGGTCACGTTTACGCCGATCGGCGGCGCCACGCCGATGACGTGGGCGGCCGCGTTCGACGCCAACTACACCGACGGCATCGTCGTGCTGCACCGCGGCCGCGTGGTCTACGAACGCTACGCCGGCGCGCTCGCGCCCGAACGCCAGCACATCGCGTTCTCGGTGACCAAGTCGTTCGTCGCGACGCTGGCCGGCATCCTCATCGCCGACGGCACGCTCGACGACCGCGCCACCGTCGCCAGCTACGTGCCGGAGCTGCAGCAGAGCGGCTTCGGCGACGCCACGGTGCGGCAGCTGCTCGACATGACCACCGGCCTCGACTACAGCGAGGACTACGCCGACGACGATTCGCCGGTGTGGAACCTCGGGCGGGCCGTCGGCTTCCTGCCGGCACCGCCCGACTACCGCAAGCCGGCCACGACCTATGCCTACCTGGCCTCGCTCGGGAAGGCCGTGCGCGCACGGCGAGCGCTTCTCCTACAAGACCCCCAACACCGACGCGCTGGCGTGGGTGCTGCGGCAGCGTCACCGGCCGCCCGCTGGCCGAGCTCCTGCGCGACCGGATCTTTTCGCCAGGCTCGGCGCCGAGCAGGACGCCTACTTCCTCGTCGACCCGGTCGGCGTCGAGTTCGCCGGCGGCGGCCTGCACCTGTCGCTGCGCGACCTGGCCCGGTTCGGCGAGACGATGCGCCTCGGCGGCCGCTTCAACGGCGCGCAGATCGTGCCGAAGGCGTTCGTGGACGACGTGACGCGCGGCGGCGACCGCACCCGTTTCGCCGGCGCCGGCTACAAGATGCTGCCGGGCTGGAGCTATCGCAGCATGTGGTGGGTGCTCGCACAACGCCCACGGCGCCTTCGCCGCGCGCGGCATCCATGGCCAGGCGATCTACGTCGATCCGGCGGCCGAGATGGTGATCGCCCGCTTTGCCTCGCACCCGCTGGGCGCCAACGCGAATCTGGACCCCACCTCGCTGCCGGCCTTCGCCGCCGTGGCGCGGCGGCTGATGGAGAAGCCGTAAGGCTCCCGGCTCCCGGCCAGCAGGTACGACGCATGCGACAATCGACCGCATGCGCGTCGCCGCGCTCTACGACATCCACGGCAACCTGCCGGCGCTCGACGCCGTGCTGGCCGAGATCGCACGCGAGCCGGTGGACCTCGTCGTCGTCGGCGGCGACGTGCTGCCGGGGCCGATGCCGCGCGCAGCGCTCGATCGCCTGCAGTCGCTCGGCGTGCGCGCGCGGTTCATCCGCGGCAACGGCGATCGCGAAACGCTCGCCGAGGTCGAAGGGCGGCAGTCGGCGATGCCGGACTCGATGCGGCAGCTGCTGCGCTGGAGCCGCGACGCAGCTCGACGCGCGCCGCAGCTCGAAGCCGTCGGCGCCTGGCCGCCGGACGTTCGCCTGTCGATGCCCGGCCTCGGGTCGGTGCTCTTCTGCCACGCGACGCCGCGCAACGACGAGGAGATCGTGACGCAGCTGATGCCCGACGACGCTGCTGCGGCCGATCTTCGACGGCGCCGGCCGACCTGGTGGTGTGCGGCCACACGCACATGCAGTTCGATCGCGACGGTCGGCGCCGACGCGCGTCGTCAACGCCGGCAGCGTCGGCATGCCGTTCGAGCAGCCCCGCCGGCGCCTACTGGCTGCTGCTCGGACCGCGGCGTCGAGCTGCGCCGGACCGCCTACGACCTGCGACGCGGCGGCCGCGGCGGTTCGGCGCACCGCGTACCCGGACGCCGAGGAGTTCGCGCCGCGTCAACGTGCTGGAGCCGCCCGACATGCTCGAGGCATTCACGCGGTACGGGCTCGCGCAACTCGAAGGCGGCCGGCCATGGGGCGTGAGGCGGCCGGACGCGCGCGCGGCGTTCTGCGCCCGCTACGGACTGCGGCTGCCGATGCTGCTCGCGCCGATGGCGGGCGCGTGCCCGCCGAGCCTGTCGATTGCCGTCGCCAACGCCGGCGGCATGGGCGCGATGGGCGCGCTCGTCAGCCCGCCCGACGGCGATCGCGGCGCTGGGTCGCGGAGGTGCGCGCGGCGACGCTCCGGCCCGTTTCAGCTCAACACGTGGATGCCCGATCCGCCGCCGCGGCGGGACCCGAGCGCCGAGGCGCGCGTGCGATCGTTCATGGAGCGCTGGGGGCCGCACGTGCCGCCGTCGGCCGGCGACGTCGCGCTCGTCGACACCGACGTGCAGTGCGAGGCGTTTCTCGAGGCGCGCCCCGCGCGCGGTGTCGTCGATCATGGGCCTGCTGCCGCCGCCGTACGTCGAGCGGCTGAAGGCCGCCGGCATCGCCTGGTTCGCGACCGCGACCACGCTGGCCGAGGCGCGGGCGGCGCAGGCGGCGGGCGCCGACGCCATCGTGGCGCAGGGCTTCGAGGCCGGCGGCCATCGCGGCGCGTTCGACGCCGCCGCGGCCGAGCGGCAGACCGTCGGCCTGTTCGCGCTGGTGCCGCGCCTCGCCGATCACCTGCAGGTGCCGGTCATCGCCGCCGGCGGCATCGGCGACGGCCGCGGCATCGCGGCCGCGCTCACGCTCGGCGCCAGCGCGGTGCTCGATGGGCACGGTCTTCCTGCGCTGCCCGGAGGCGCAGACCCATCCGGCCTGGGCCGACGCGCTCGAGGATCTCGAGCCGGAGAACACCGTTCCCACCCGCGCGTTCACCGGCCGGCTGGCGCGCGCCATCGCCACCGACTTCGTGGTGGCCGCCGCGGCCGCGGACGCGCCCGCGCCGGCGCCCTATCCCGTGCAGCGCGGCCTCACGGCGGCGATGAAGGAAGCCGGCGCCGCCGCCGCACGACCACCACCGCATGCAGGTGTGGGCGGGGCAGGCGGCCGCGATGGCGCGGCCGGTGCCCGGCCGGCGACGCTGGTGGCCGCGCTCTGGCGCGACGCGCAGCGTCACCTGTAAGCTGCGGCCATGACCCCCGCGCGCTGCTGGCCTTCATGCGCACGCATCGCGTCGCGGTCGAGGCGTCGGTGACGCCGGAGGGCGCGGCGCAAGCGGCGGTCGTCGGCATCGCCGATCTACCGATCGGTTCGAAATCGTGTTCGACACGCTGGGCTCGTCGCGGAAGGCGCGCAACCTGCGCGGCAATCCCGCGATCGCGCTCGTCATTGGCGGCCTGCTGCCGGGCGACGAACGTACCGCGCAGTACGAGGGCATGGCCGACGAGCCCTCCGGCGGCGAGCTCGAACGGCTCAAGCAGATCTACTATGCGGTCTACCCGGACGGACCGAGCCGTCTGAGCTGGCCGGGCCTGACCTACGTGCGCGTGCGGCCGCGCTGGATCCGCTACAGCGACTACAGCCAGCCGACGCCCGCTCATCGTCGAGTTCACCGGAGATCAACTGGGTCTCGATCGATGACCAGCTGGCGCGTCGAGCGGTACTGCTGCTGGCGATGGCCGCGAGCCTGCGCGGCGTCGGGCGCAGCGGGCGCAGGAGCCGGTTCTCGCGGAGCCTCAGGGCACCTACGCCGCGCTGGCCGGGCGGCGGTTGTGGTACGTGGACACCGGCGGCCCGGGCACGCCGGTCGTGCTGCTGCACGCGGCCAGCGGCAGCAGTGCTGCTGTGGGAGCGTCAGTTGTCCGCGTTGCGGGCAGCTGGATACCGGGCCATCGCCTACGACCGGGTCGGCTGGGGACGCTCCGAGCTCGACGCGGGTGCCGAGCCGGGCAGCGCCTCCGACGATCTGCACGCGCTCGTCACGCTGCTGCGCGTCGACCGGTTTCATCTCGTCGGCACGGCGGCGGGAGCCATCGTCGCGATCGATTACGCGCTGTCGTATCCGGAGCGGCTGCGCAGCCTGACGGCCGCCAACACCATCGGCGGCGTGCAGGACGCCGACTATCTCGCGCTGAGCCGCCGGCTTCGGCCGTCGCCGCAGTTCGACGCGCTGCCGGTGGACGTGCGCGAGCTCGGGCCGTCGTATCGCGCCGCCAACGCCGAGGGCACCGCGCGCTGGGTCGCGCTCTCGCAGCAGAGCCGCAGCGCCCGTCCGCTGCCGTCGCCGCAGACACCGCGCAACCGGGTCACGTGGGAGCGGCTCGAATCGATACGCGTGCCGGCGCTGCTCGTCACCGGCGGCGCGGACCTGTATGCGCCGCCGCCGGTGCTGCGTCTCTTCGCCGCGCGGATCAAAGGCGCCGAGACGCTCGTCGTGCCGGAGGCCGGACATTCCGTCTTCTGGGAGGCGACAGATCTGTTCAACCGGGCGCTGCTGGCGTTTCTCGCACGATACTAGGAGTCATGGAGCACAACCCGCGGCTGTTCACGTTCGTCGGCGGCGACGCCGGACCCTGGGAAGTGGTGTCGCAGCGCGCCGTGGCGGGCGACGGCCTCGAGGCCGTGGATCGGCTGCGGATCGTGCACGGGGAGGTACCGCGAGGAGAACGGCGGCGGATGGGCGCTGCGCGGCGTGACCAGCCACGAGCGCTACGTCACGCGGGAGGAGAAGACCAGGCTCGTGGCCGTGCAGCCGGACATCGGCCGTCCCGAGGCGACGGCGGCCGCCCTGATCCCCATCAGGAAGTCGGCGGCGTGGTGGGCGCTCACGCAGGACGAGCGGCGGGCGATC
Organism: uncultured Acidobacteriota bacterium; assembly: GCA_963731785.1. GTDB lineage: Bacteria > Acidobacteriota > Vicinamibacteria > Vicinamibacterales > UBA2999 > DASYRM01. The sequence goes on along the minus strand of CAVSWX010000005.1, from coordinate 310,798 downwards.
TTCGAGGAGACGTCGGCGCACATCCGAATCGGACTCGACTACCTGCCGGCCGTGGCGCGGCGCCTCCATCATTGCCGCGACCTGGCCGAGGACGCGCCGTTCGACTTCCTCACCTGGTTCGAGTTCGCGCCGCCCGATGCGGTGGTCTTCGACGAGCTGCTGCATCGTCTGCGCGAGACGCCCGAGTGGCGCTACGTGGAGCGCGAGGTGGAGCTCCGGCTCCGCAAGACGCCGGACCGGGTAGTAGGGGCAGGTCTTTAGACCGCCGCGGAGGACACGTGTCGATTCAAAGCGCCGCCGATCGGCGGGGACTGGAAGCCGCGGGCCTGGTCGTCCGCCTCACGCTCGACGCGCTGGCCGGCCGCCGTGCGGCCGGGCGTGACGACGGCGGAGCTCGATCGCGTGGCGGCGGGCGTCTTCGCGGCGCACGGCGCCCGCTCGGCGCCGGCGCTCGTCTACGGATTCCCGGGCACGGTGCTCATCAGCGTCAACGACGAGGTCGTGCACGGCATTCCCGGGGCCGACGGATCGCGCGCGGCGACGTGGTCAAGCTCGACGTCACGGTGGAGCGCGCCGGCTACATGGCCGACGCGGCGCGCACGGTGGTCGTGGAGGGCGCGACGGCCGAGGCGGTGCGGCTGGCCGGCTGCGCGGAGCGCGCGTTCGCGGCGGCGCTCGAGGTGGCGACGGCCGGACGCAAGGTGCGCGAGATTGGGCGCGCGGTCGAGCGCGTCCGTGCGCGGCGAAGGGTTCACCGTGATTCGCGGCCTCACCGGCCACGGCATCGGCCGCACCATCCACGAGCCGCCCTCGGTGCCGAACCACTTCGACCCGTGGCAGGAGGACGTGCTCACCGACGGGCTCGTGCTGACCATCGAGCCGATCATCTGCGCCGGGCGCGACGGCGGTGACGCAGGACGACGACGGCTGGACCGTCCGCACGCGCGACGGCAGCCTGGCCGCGCACCACGAGCACACGCTGATCATCACCCGCGGCCGGCCGGTGCTGCTGACGGCCGCTTGAGGCGGCGCAGGCCGGGTGAGGCCCGAGCCCTGCTTAGCCCGAGCCCAAGCCCGGCCAACTAGAATCAGCTAGGATCCGCGCCATGAAGACCACTGCTCGCCTCGCCGCCGCGCTCCTCGCCGTCGCTCACGATCTCGCGTCGCCGCGCAATCGCCGGAGCCGACGCCGGCCTTCCCCGGCCAGACCGATGCGCCGCCGCCCGCGCGCCCGTCGCCGCCGTTCAACGTCGAGACGATTGCGACCGGGCTCACCGGCGCGTGGGCCGTGGCGTTTCTGCCCGACGGCAACTACCTGATCACGCAGAACGGCGGCACGATGCGCGTGGTGAAGCCGAACGGCTTCGTGTCGGCGCCGATTGCCGGCGTACCGGGCGTCAAGACGATCGGCGCGCAAGGGCTGCACGATCTGCTGCTCGACCCGGACTTCGCGCGCAACCGCACGCTGTACTTCACCTACTTCGCGCCGCCGCCGGGCGAGGCGCCGGGCGCCTGGCCGCTGCACTTCCTCTACGAGGACGTGTGGACCAAGTCGCTGGCCGAGCGGCGCCTGCTGAACATCGGCATGGAGAAGGTGGCGCGCGCCCGCCTGAGCGAGGACAACCAGCGGCTCGAGAACGTGCGCGATCTGGCCGACGGTGCCGAACGGCGCATCCAGCTCGGGCGCGACGGCAACCTCCTCGTCACCGGCGCGGATCGCTTCCGCTTCTACGACTCCGATCTCGACGGCAACGAGCGCAACGCGGTCCTCGACCCGGACGAGCGCCGCAACTTCGCGGGCGGCGTGCTGCGCGTCGGACGCGACGGCTCGATTCCGAAGGACAACCCGTTTCTGGGGCGTGCCAACGTGTCGCCGTGGGTATACGCGTTCGGCCTGAAAGACCCGGAGGGCGCCGCCATCCATCCCGTGACGGGCGATCTGTGGGTGGTGGACCATGGCCCGCAGGGCGGCGACGAGATCAACATCGTCCGCGCGGGCCGCGACTACGGCTGGCCCGACGTGACCTACGGCCGCCAGTACGACGCGCGCCAGACCGACGGCCGGAAGAACGTCAAGGTGGGCACCGGCAACACGTCGATGAAGGGCGTCGAGGAGCCGATCTATTACTGGGTGCCGTCGATCGCGCCGTCGGGGATGACCTTCTACACCGGCGACCAGTTTCCCGAGTGGAAGGGCAACCTCTTCGTTGGCGCGATGGCCGGGCAGCACCTCGTGCGCCTCGTCTTGAACGACAATCGGGTGGTCGCGGAGGAGAAGCTGCTCGTCGATCGGAAGCAGCGCATCCGCGAAGTCCGGCAGGGGCCGGACGGCAATCTCTACATCTTCCTGGGCACCGATCTCGTCCGCCTGACGCCGAAGAAGTAGGAGGCGTGGCGCGCGTGCCCTGCGGGGGCGTCATGCGCGCAGTGAACGCTCGTCGGCGCAGCACTATCGGTGGGGCAGCGGCCAGCGACGGCTGGCACCTGCTCGATCGGTGCGGATCTGAGCGTCATCCAGGAGCGGGTGCCGCCGGGTGACCAGGAGCACCGCCACCGGCACGCCCGCGCGCGGCAGTTCTTCTACGTCCTGGCGGGCGAGGCCACGCTCGAGATCGACGGCCGCGCCGTCGCGCTCGACCGCGGGGCAGGGCGTGGAGGTGCCGCCCGGCACGCCGCACCAGTTCTTCAACCGGTCGGCGGCCGACGTCGAGATGCTGGTGATCTCGTCGCCGCGGTCGCACGGCGATCGCGTGGATCTCTGAGGTGCCGCCACTGTCGCCTGACGCGCGCGTCTGCGTCACCGGCGCCTCGGGGTTCGTGGCCTCGTGGCTCGTGCGCGAGCTGCTCGAGCGCGGGCTCGCCGTGCGCGGCACGGCGCGCCGCGCCGCCGTGCCACACCTGCAGGCGCTGCCGGGCGCCGCGGACCGGCTCGAGCTCGTCGAGGCCGACCTGCTGGAGCCGTCGTCGTTCGACGCGGCGGTGCGCGGCTGCGCCACGGTCTTCCACACCGCCAGCCCGTACGCGATTCAGGTCGACGACCCGCAGCGCGACCTCGTCGATCCGGCGGTGAACGGCACGCTCGCGCGTGCTCGAGGCGTGCGCGAAAGCGCCGGACGTGAGGCGCGTCGTGCTCACGTCGTCGATGGCGGCCGTCACCGACGAGCCCGACGACGCGCCGCGTGCTCACCGAAGCGGACTGGAACGAGAAGTCCACGCTGCGGCGCAACCCGTACTACCTGTCGAAGACGCTGGCCGAGCGCGCGGCCTGGACGTTCGTCGAGCGCGAGCGCCCGACGTTCGATCTCGTGGCGATGAACCCGTTCATGATCATGGGCCCGTCGCTCGGCGCCCGGCCTCAACGTGTCGAACAAGATCGTCGCCGACCTCGTGAACGGCGTCTATCCCGGCATCGTCAGCTTGACGCTGGGGCATCGTCGACGTGCGCGACGTCGCGCACGCCCACGTGCGCGCCGCCGACCTGCCCGGCGCGCACGGCCGCTACCTGCTGGCGCAGGAGGCGGTGAGCATGCGGACCCTCGTCGGGTGGCTGCGCGAGGCCGGGTTCGGCGAGGGCACGCGGCTGCCGTCGCGCGCGATGGACAACGCCGTCGGCAACCTGCTCGTCCGGCTCAACTCCTACGTGCAGCCGGCCGGCGTCGGCAGCTACCTGCGCACGCACATCGGCCGGACGCCGCGCTACGACACGAGCAAGGCCCGCCTGGGGCTCGGGCTCACGATGCGGCCGACGCGCGACACGGTCCTCGACACGGCGCGCGACCTCGAACGCCACGGCCACATCGTCCGGCGCGCCCGGCCCGGCTGATATACTTTTCGCCCTATGAAAAACCGACTGATTCTGCTCACGGTCCTCGGCGTGGCGCTCGGCGGCGGCGCCTACGTGCGCGCCCAGTTCGGGCAGGAGCCGGCCAAGCTGAGCGTCGTGAAGCTGAAGGACGACCTCTTCGTCATCCACAACGACTACGTGCCCGGCAACACCACGGTGATGGTGACGAACGAGGGCGTCATCATGGTGGACGACAAGTTCGAGATCGATCACGCGAACATCCTCGCCGAGCTCAAGAAGATCACCAACCAGCCGGTGAAGTACGTGATCAACACGCACCATCACGGCGATCACAGCGGCGACAACGCCAAGCTGCAGGCGCATGGGCGCGCAGGTGGTGACGTCGTGGCAGGCGCGCCAGCACATGGTGGACGGCAAGCAGCCGGGGCTGTCGAACATCACCTTCGACGGCAAGGCCAGCCTGCATCTCGGCGGCAAGCGCGTGGACCTCTTCTACTTCGGGCGCGCTCACACCAGCGGCGACATCGTCGCGCTCTTCCCGGCGCAGCGCGTGCTGGCCGCTGGCGACATGTTCACGGTGGGCAACTCCACGCCGCAGCTCGTGGATTACCCGGGCGGCGGGAGTGCGAAGGAATGGCCGCAGACGGTGGACGGCGTCCTGGGGCTCGACTTCGACCAGGTCGTGCCCGGCCACGGCACCGTGGCCACCAAGGCCGACCTGCGGAAGTTCCGCGAGAACGCGGCGCGGCTGCGGACGCGCGTGCACGACATGATCGTCGAGAAGAAGTCGAAGGACGACATCGCCAAGATGCTGAGGTCCGAGTTCTACTTCGCCGACTTCCACATCAACGCGTCGCTCGACGGCCTGCTCGTCGAACTGCGCTAGCCGCTCAGGTCGTGTTCGCCAAGGAAGCGCTTCACCACGTCGCGCTGTCGGTCACCGACATGGACCGCGCGGCGTGGTTCTACGGCACCGTGCTGGGCCTGCAGGAAATTCCGCGCCCGCCGTTCGACTTCGGCGGCGCCTGGTATCAGCTCGGCGACCGCCAGCTGCACCTCATCGTGCACCCGCCCACGCCGCACGCTGCGCCACTCGATGGAGATCGGGCCGCGCGACGGGCACCTGGCGCTGCGCGTCCGCGACCGGCAGGAGGTGCTCGACCGCCTGCGGGCGCACGGCATCAAGGTGCTCGACCTGCCCGACAACCTGACGCCCTGGGCGCAGGTCTACTGCTGCGACCCCGACGGCAACGTCATCGAGTTCAACGTCGAACGCCCGGAGTCGTAGGGGCCGCCTTCAGGCGGCCCATCCTTCATGGTCTATCCGTGCTCGCGCTGCTGTCGGCGGCGTTCTACGGCGCCGCCGATTTTGCCGGCGGCTTCGCGTCGCGCCGCGCGCCGATGTTCAGCGTCGTCACGATCTGTCGCAGTTCGTCGGGTCTCGTGAGCCTGCTGCTGGTGCTGCCGCTGCTGCCGGCCGGCGTCGCCGATCGGCGCCGACATGGCCTGGGGCGCGGCCAGCGGCATCGCCGGCGGCTTCGGCGTGGCGCTGCTGTATCGCGCGCTGGCCATCGGCACGATGGGCGTCGTCGCGCCGACGACCTCGGTGTGCGCCGTGGGCATTCCCGTCCTCGCCGGCCTGGCGCTGGGCGACCGGCCGGGTGCGCTCGTCGGCGGCGGCATCGCCCTCGCCATCGTCGCCATCGTGCTGCTCGGCCAGGAGAGCAGCGCATCCCGAGCATCCGGCGCCGAAGCCCCGCCACGCGGGCCTGCCGGCCGGGATGTGGCATGCGCTGGCGTCGGGCGTGGCGATCGGCTTCTTCTTCCTGCTGCTGTCGCGCACCAGGCCCGAGGCGGGGCTGTGGCCGCTCGTCGCCGCGCGCGTGGCCGGCATTCCGTTCTTCGCGGCCGATCGTGCTCGCCAGCGGCGCGTCGTTCCGGATGCCGCGGCCCATCCTGTGGCTGGTGCATCGGCGGCGGCGTGCTCGACATGCTGGCCAATGTGCTGTATCTCCTGGCCACCCGGTACGGCGATCTGGCCGTGGCCGTGACCCTGGTGTCGCTCTATCCGGCCAGCACGGTGGCGCTGGCGCGCGTGGTGCTGAAAGAACGACTCAGCCGGCTGCAGGTCGTGGGCCTGGTGGGCGCGCTGGTGGCCGTGCTCCTGATCGTGGGAGGTGGATAGGTCAGATGGGTCGGGTGCGTCGAGTGCGTCGGGTGGGGAGAACGCTCCTCACGCTTACGGCCATCGCCGTGCTCGAGGTTCCCGCTCACACGCAGGCGCGCGTCACCGACGTGGCGTGGTTGCAGGGGTGCTGGTGGCTGCGGACGGGCGATCGAGTGGTCGAGGAACGCTGGTCGGATCCGCGTGGAGGCACGATGCTGGCCGAGGGCTTTACGAGGCGCGAATACACCGTCATCGAGAGCGAGACGATCGTGCTGAGCGAGAGTGATGGCCGGCTTGTGTACACGGTGCACCGGCGAGGCCAGCCTACCACCACGTTCCTGTCGCGGCGCGTCACGCGGGATCAGGTCGTCTTCGAGAATCCGGCCCACGATTTCCCGCAGCGCATCGGGTATCAGCGCAGGGGCGCGGACGAGCTGTTCGCGTGGATCGAAGGCGTGGTTGATGGCAAGGAGCGGCGGGTCGAGTTCCCGTACCGTGGCGGAGGCTGCAGGGTAGTCAACTGAAGGGCCGGGCCTAGACGTATATAGTCACGGGCATTCGGAACCCCATCGGGAAGGGGAGCATGACACGACTTACGAAAGGCAGAGGAAGGACGGTCTGGGGCTGTGCGGTGCTGCTGGCGCTCCTGTCCGGCACGATCGGGCTGGTCCGGCCGCGCGGCGGCGCAGCAGCCGGCCGCACAGCCGGCCACGGACGGCCTCGACGTGCAGCAGTTGCGGCCGAACATCTATCTGATTGCCGGCGCGGGCGGCAACATCGTGGCGCAGGTCGGGCCGCTCGGCGTCGTGCTGGTGGACTCGGGCACCACCGAGGCGGCGCCGCGCGTGCTGGCCGCCATCCGGCGCCTGACGCCGCTGCCGGTGCGCTACATCATCAACACCAGCATGGAGCGGGACCACGTGGGCGGCAACGACCTGCTCACGTCGTCGGGTCTCTCGATCCTCCCCGGCGCGGTTGCGGCGGGCGCCGGCCTCAGCGACACCCTGGTGAGCAACGCCGGCAAGGCCAGCGTGCTGGCGCACGAAAACGTCCAGACGCGCATGTCGGAGGCCACGGGCGCCAACGCGTATCCCTTCCCGCTCTGGCCCACGAAAACGTTCGCATTCCATTCCTACGCGATGTATCTCAACGGTGAAGGCTACCGCGTGATTCACCAGCCGGCCGCGCATACCGACGGCGACGTGGTGGTGGAGTTCCGCCGTAATGATGTCATCGCGACGGGCGATCTGGTCGACACAACCCGCTGGCCGGTTATCGACACGGCTCGCGGCGGCAGCGTGCAGGGGACGCTCGACGCCCTCAACCGGCTGATGGACATGACGATCTTCAACCTGCCGATCCAGTGGAACGACGATCGTACGCTGCTGGTACCGGGGCACGGGCGCGTCTACGACAAGCTCGATCTGCTCGAATACCGTGACGCCGTCACGATCGTGCGCGACCGCGTGGAGGACCTGATCAAAGAGGGAAAGAACCTGCAGCAGGTGAAGGCGGCCAATCCCACGCTCGGGTATCGCAGCCAATACGGCACGGACCGCGGTGAGTGGACCACCGACAAGTTCGTCGAGACGATTTTCAATGAGCTGAGCGCGCAGAAGTCCGGCGCTGCGCCCGGACTGCGAGGGTGAACTGATGCGCGCGCGGACGATTTTCGCAGTCGCGCTCCTGGCGGCCATCGTTCCTCTCCAGGCGCAGCGGGGCGGCGGGCCTCCGGCTGGACCGCCCCGAACCGTCGCGCCGATCGATCTCACCGGCTACTGGGTGTCGATCGTCTCGATGGACTGGCGCTGGCGGATGGTCACGCCCGCCAAGGGCGACTATGCGGGGATCCCGATGAACGCCGCGTCGAAGACCGTGGCGGATGCATGGGATCCGGCGAAGGACGAAGCGGCTGGGGAACAGTGCAAGTCGTACGGCGCCCCCGCCATCATGAGCGTGCCGGGACGACTCCGCATCACCTGGCAGGACGACAGCACGCTGAAGGTCGAGACCGACGCCGGCCAGCAGACGCGTCTCTTGAAGTTCGGCGCACCGGCGGCTCCGGCAGCCAAGGCGCCGCCCAGTTGGCAGGGGACGTCCGTGGCGCAGTGGCAGATGTCGCCGCCGGGCTGCCGCTGATGCTGCGGCCGCAGGAGCGCGCGGCCGACGTGCCCGCGCCCGCAGCCGTGCGAGGCGGCACGCTGAAGGTGACGACGACCAACCTGCGGGCCGGCTATCTGCGTAAGAACGGCGTGCCGTACAGCGCCGGCGCCGTGCTCACGGAGTACTGGGATCTGACGAAGGCCGGCAACGACACGCTGCTCACGGTGACGCAAATCGTCGACGACCCGACGTATCTGCGCACCCGCCGTCTGATTGCGTATCCCTTCAAGAAGGAGGCGAACGGGGACAAGTGGGATCCCACTCCCTGCTCGGCCCGCTGGTGAGCGCCATGTCGAGACGTCTCTTCACTCTGGTCCTGTTGTGCTCTCTCACCGCCACGGCGCCGGCGCTGGCGCAGACGGATCTGTCGGGATGGTGGGCGCGCCAGTCGCAGAACGACAACGGCTACTCGAACGACCCGGTTGATTTGATCGGCATCCCGGTCAGCGCCGACGGCCGCGCCAAGGCGTTGAGCTACAACATCGCGGCGCTGTCGGCCACCGAGCGCCAGTGCCAGATGTATACGCCGTGGTACATCGTGTTTGGACCGTTCCCTCTGCAGATCATCCCGGAGCAGGATCCGGTGACGCAAAAGCTCATGGCCTACCGGATCACGGGCTGGGGCGACAAGGGCGAGCAGATGGTGTGGATGGACGGCCGTCCGCGCCCGTCGCCGAACGCGCCGCACACGCACGGCGGGTTCTCCACCGGCACGTGGGAGGGCAACAGCCTCAAGGTCGTCACGACGCACTTCAAGATGGGCGACATGAAGCGGCATCGCGCCATCTCGAGCGACCGCGCCACGATGACGTACACGTTGACGCGGCACGACGACCTCCTGACGGTGACGGGGATTCTCGACGACCCGGTGTATCTCGCCGAGCCGTTCGTCCTCACCGAGATCTTCCAGCGCTCGAGCGACACCAGTTTCTTTCCGCTCACGGCGTGCGAGCCGATCGAGGAGCTGCCGCATCTCCATGAGAACCCGGCGCTCGTGCCGCATTACCTCCCGGGCAAGAATCCGTTCATGAACGAGATGACCCAGAAGAAGGGCATACCGCTCGAGGCGGTGATGGGCGGTCCGGAGACGATCTACCCGGAGTACCGGAAGAAGCTGAAGGACACCTACAAGGCGCCGGAGAAATGCGTGGAGTCGTGCGGTGGACCGCCGCGGGCCGGCCGCGGCGCGCCGCCGCCGCGCCGCCGGCCGAGGTGCCGCTCCGCCCGCTGGGACGGGGGGCGCCGCCGCCGCAGTAGGGCGCGTGACCGTCGACCCGGGACTTATATCATTTGGGTTACGATCGCCGCGGATAGCCCGGGGCCCCGATGCCCGCCGGAGGAGAGACCCATGTTCAGGCGAGCCCTCGGTGCAGCCACGTTCGTCGCTGCCGTTCTGCTGGCGGCCGGTCCGGTGACAGGCCCAGGCGCCGGCCGCGAAGGACGCAAAGGACGCGAAGGCCGCCCCGACGCCCCGGACGCCGTGGGGACATCCGGACCTGCAGGGCACCTGGGACTACCGCACGATCACGCCGCTCGAGCGGCCGCGCGAGTTCGGCGATCGTGAGTTCTACACCGAGGAAGAAGCCGCGCGGCTCGAAGGGCGCGCCGGCCGGCGCATGGAAGGCCCTCCCGAGTCGGTTCAGCCCGGGCTCACCCACGCGCAGTACATGACCGACCCCGGCCGGTTCCTGGCCGGGCGGCCGCACGTCGCTCATCGTCGAACCGAAGGACGGCCGCATTCCCGCGCTGACCGCCGAGGGCAAGGCCCGCCTGGCGCGGCAGCCGAACCGCGCCGCGAGCGGCGCCGTGATCTCGTCGTGGCTCGATCGCGGCAACCAGGAGCGCTGCATCACCTACGGCCTGCCGACCGCGAGCCTGCCGACGCTCTACAACAACAACATCATGATCGTGCAGGCGCCCGACTCGGTCGTCATCGTGCACGAGATGATTCACGAGGCGCGCGTGATCCCGCTCGACGGCCGGCCGCGTCTCAGCCAGAAGATCGGCCAGTGGATCGGGTCGTCGCGCGGCTGGTGGGAAGGCGACACGCTGGTGGTGGAGACCACCAACTTCTCCGGCCAGCAGAACTATCGCGGCTCCACCACCGGCCTGCATCTCACCGAGCGCTACACGCGCGCTGGCAAGGACCGCCTCGAGATGCGTCTCACGGTGAGCGACCCGACGACCTGGGAGAAGCCGTGGACGGTGCTGCTGCCGATGCGGCCCACCGAAGGCGAGCTGATCGAGTACGCGTGCCACGAGGGCAACTACAGCATGTTCAACCTCCTCGAAGTGGCGCGCGACGAGGAGAAGGCGAACGCCGCCAAGGAAAACAAGAAATGAAGACCCTCCGTGCCCTTGCCGCCCTGTTCGCGGCCGGACTCGCCGCCACTGCGTCTGTCGCCGCGCACCACTCGTTCGCGGCTGAATTCGACGCCAAGCAGCCGGTGACCCTGAAGGGCACCGTCACCAAGATGGAGTGGATCAACCCGCACGCCTGGATCCACATCTCGGTGAAGAACGCGGACGGCACCGACCACCGAGTGGATGATCGAGAGTGGCACGCCCAATACGCTCGTGCGCCGCGGGTTCACCAAGGCGTCGCTGCAGCCCGGCACCGAGATCACGGTGGAAGGGTACCGCGCGAAGAACGGCACCAACCGCGCGAACGGCGCGGACCTGATCCTGCCCGACGGCCGCCGCCTGTTCCTCGGCTCGTCCGGCACCGGCGCGCCCAAGGACGACGCCGACAGTAGCGCAGGCCACGCTCGTAGAGGGCGGTCTTCAGACCGGCCTGCAGCCGACTTCAAGGAGCTCAAGATGTCGCAGAGACGCGTTCCTCCCTCACGCGTTGGGCGCTCGTCGCGCTCGTGTGTTTCGTCGTCCGTCGGTGTCGCTCTCGGGCGCCGGCGCGACGGCGCAAGCCCGAAGACGTGGGCCTGTCGTCGGAGCGGCTGCAGCAGGTGAACGCGCTCGTGAAGCGTCACCTCGACGCGAAGAGCTTTGCCGGCGCCGTGACCCTCGTCGCGCGCAACGGCCGCATCGCCACCTCCAGGCGCAGGGCGATGGCGGATCTCGAGTCGAAGCAGCCGATGAAGACCGACTCGATGTTCCGCATCATGTCGATGACCAAGCCGGTGGTCGGCGTCGCCGATCCTGATGATGATGGAGGAGGGCAAGGTGCGCCTGAACGATCCGGTGTCGAAGTTCATCCCGGCGCTGAAGGGGCTGCAGGTGGCGGTGTCGCAGCCGGCGCAGGGGCCGCCGCCGGCCGCCGGCACGCCCGCCGAGCCGCGCTACTACACCGTGCCGGCCGATCACGAGATCACCGTGCGCGAGCTGCTCACGCACACGTCGGGCCTCGTCAGCGGCACGAACAGCAACAGCGCCAACCGCAAGGTGAGCCTGAAGGGCGGCGAGTCGCTCTCCGAGTACCTGCCGCGGCTGGCGCAGACGCCGCTCGAGTTCCAGCCCGGGCACGCGCTGGGCCTACAGCGCCGCAGGCCGGGTTCGACGTGCTGCTGCACATCGTCGAGATCGCGTCGGGCCAGCCGGCCGACGTGTTCCTCAAGCAGCGCATCTTCGATCCGCTCGGCATGAAGGACACGTTCTTCTACCCGGTGGAGAACCCGCGCCTGGCCGGCCGCTACGATCGCCAGCCGGACGGCACGCTGCGCCGCAACACGAGCACGCCGAACTTCCTGAACGGCGGCCGCTACTTCTCCGGCGGCGGCGGGCTGGCGAGCACCGCCGAGGACTATTTCCAGTTCGCGCAGATGCTGCTCAACGGCGGCCAGCTCAACGGCAAGCGGCTGCTGTCGCCGCGCGGCGTCGAGATGATGGCGTCGGTGATCGCGCCCGACACGCTGCCGGGGCGCCCGGCCGGCGAGGCGTATGGCCTCAGCGTGCGGGTCGTGAACAACCCGGCGGCGCGCAACACGTTCCTGTCGCAGGGCAGCTTCGGATGGAGCGGCGCCTACGGCACGCACTTCTGGATCGACCCGAAGGAGAAGGTGATCGGCATCCTGATGACGCAGACGCCGAATCAGGAGATTCGGGGACGACTTCGAAAACGCTGTCGCCTTCTCGGTGATGGGTGCCGCGCGACGACCGGCACCCACTGAAGCAGAAGGCTCGGGCTTCAGCTTCGGCTTCAGGACTTGTCAAGAACGCTGCTGCTCGCTGCGCTCGTCGCGGCGACTCTTCACTGGCCAGGCATCGGCTCAGACCGCCGACACGATTCTCGTCAACGGGAAGGTCGTCACCGTTGACGAGCGCGAGTCGGTCGTCGAGGCGCTGGCCATTCGCGACGGACGTATCGTGGCGACGGGGACGACGGCGGCGATCCGCAAGCTGGCGGGCGCCGGGCACGCGGACGATCGACGTGCAGGGCCGCACGGTCATCCCGGGCCTGATCGACTCGCACCTCCACGCGATTCGCGCGGCGCTGAGCTTTTCCACCGAGGTGAACTGGATCGGCGCGCGCTCGATGGAAGAGGCGCTCGGGCGCATCCGCAAGGCGGCGCAGACGATGCCGCGCGGCGCTGGCTGATCGTCGCCGGCGGCTGGAACGAGCAGCAGTTCGCGGAGAAGCGCCGGCCGACGCAGGCCGAGCTCGAGGCGGCGGCGCCCGACAATCCCGGTCTACGTGCAGCTCGGCTACGGCTGGGCGATGCTGACCGACGACGGGCTGCGCGCGCTGAAGATCGCGGGCGACGCCGACATCCCGAACGGCGGGCGCCTCGAGCGCGACGCGAGCGGGCGGCTCACCGGCGCGGTGTCCGGACCGCAGGCGGCCATCATCGCGCTCTTCGATCGGCTGCCGCGGCCGACCTACGCGCAGCAGGTGGAGGGCACGCGCGCGTTCTTCCGCGAGCTGAACCGGCTGGGCCTCACCGGCGTGATGGACCCCGGCGGCAACAACCTCACGCCCGCCGACTACGCGGCCGTGCAGGAGGTGTGGCGGCGCGGCGAGATGACCGTGCGCGTGGCCTACTCGCTCAACGGCCAGACCTCCGGCCGCGAGTTCGACGACTACAAGACGCTGCTGGCGCTGGTGCCGATGGGCTCGGCGACGGCATGCTGCGCTTCGTCGGGCCTCGGCGAGCGGCTGACGGACGCGATGAACAACAACCCGCGGCCGGCCGACGCCGACAAGGAGAAGCTACTTCGAGATTGCCCGCTGGGCGGCGCAGCGCGGCTACGGGCTCACGCATGCACTGGGGCCCCGACGCGACGGTCGATCACCTGCTGACGATCTTCGAGCGCGTGAACAAGGAGATTCCGATCGCGCCGCTGCGCTGGTCGATCGCGCACCTGAACGACGCGTCGCCGAAGACGCTCGCGCGCATGAAGGCGCTCGGCGTCGGCTGGACGGTGCAGGACGCGATGTATTTCGGCGGCGAGGGGTTCGTGAAGCAGGCGGGTCCGGAGGCCGCGCGCCGCGTGCCGCCGGTCGTCACCGCGGACCGGCTCGGTGTGATGCATCGGCGGCGGGACCGATGCCCACCGGGTCGCGTCGTACAACCCGTTCACGTCGCTGCAGTGGTTCCTCGACGGCAAGACCGTGAGCGGCCTGGCGATGCGCGGGCCGGAGGAAACGCCCACGCGCCAGCAGGCGCTCCGCTTCTACACCAGGGGCAGCGCCTGGTTCTCGCACGACGACGACGAGCGCGGCTCGCTCGAAGTGGGCAAGCTGGCGGACCTCGCGGTGCTGTCGAAGGACTACCTCACCGTGCCGGTGCCCGAGGTCGGCGACATCGAGTCGGTGCTGACGATGGTGGGCGGCCGGGTCGTCTACGGCGCCGGTCCGTTCGCGTCGCTCGAACGCGCGCGCTGACTCTTCGTAGGGCCGCCTTCAGGCGGCCCAGGGCCGGCTAAAGCCGGCCCCTACGTACCGACCGACGCGGGTGGCTATTCGGCGGCGCCGGCCAGATACCAGCCGCGCGTGCGCACGGAGAGCCCCTTCTTGCGGGTGCGGACCTCGACGTTGCGCCAGCCCTGTTCGGATGACGCCTCGAAGGCCAGCACGTACTGGTGACGCAGCTCCTCGACGAGCTGGTTGATGGCCGCGGTGGTGGTGGCCGTGTCGTAGGCGACGAAGAAGTCGCCGCCGGTGGCGCGCGCGAGGTTGGCCAGCAGCGAGCGGCGCTCGGCCTCGAACGGCACCTTCTCGGACTCGCGGGTGCCGGTTGCCATCATGAAGACATACACCGGCACGTCCACGGCGCTGGCGATGGCCGACACCTGTTCGGGCGTGTAGGCGCTGGCCGTGTCGGCGCCGTCGGTGAGCACGACGAGTGCACGGCGGTTCGCGGTGCGCTTGGCGACGATGGCGGCGGTGCCGCCGATCGCGTCGTAGAGCGACGTGGAACCCCAGGCGTCCACCACGCTCAGGCGCGACGTGACGGAGGGGAGGTCGTGGGTGAATTCCTGGACCGAGAGGAGCCGGGTGTCGAACGAATAGAGCGCGGCATCATCGCGCGACGGATTGAGGCTCGACAGGATCGCGCCGGAGATGCGCTGCGACAGCTCGTTGGCGGCGCCGATCTTCATGCTGCCGGAGCCGTCCATGAGCAGGGCGACGCTGGCCGGCGCGGCCGACTCGGTCCGCAGGTCGAGGATCGGCCGGATCTTGCCCGAGTCGAGCACCTCGAAGTCCTCGCGGCGGAGCGACGGCACGATCTTGCCGCGCTTGTCGCGGACGACGGCCGCCATCGACACCAGATCGACGCTCGAGCGGAACACCGTCGGCGGCGGGTCCTGTGCCCAGGCCGGACCCACCAGCGACACCAGCAGAGACGCGACGGCGAACCGTCCAAACCGAGACATCATGCGTGCTCCCGACGACACGGACACCTGCGAACCTGGGATGATCCCTTTATCGTTGAATCGATCGCCGAACGCCAGAGGGAAATCCCTGGGTGGACGTGCGATTTCGTGCACTTGCGTGCGACCGCGACCCATACCGTCGGTGCAGGCACGCGCAGCCGCGGGCCGTTCTGGACGCCGGCTCCAGACGGCCGTGGTACGATCCGCCCGCCCAGTTAGCCTCTTTCCGGCCAGTCGAACCCGGTGCGAGGAGCCGCCGCCGCGTCCCACGGAGCCCACGTCATGACCCGTCCCCTGTTCCGTTTCATCGCCGCGGCGACGGTGGCCGCCACCTCAGCCGTCACCGGTGTCGTCGCGCAGCGCCCGCCGTTCGTTCCCGTCGGCCAGGAAATGCTCCTCAAGCCGAGTCCGGACGACTGGCTGATGTATAGCCGCACCTACGACGCCCAGCGCTTCAGCCCGCTGAAGCAGATCAACCGTCAGAACGTGGGGCAGCTGAAAGAGGTTTTCAAGAAGGAGCTCGGGAACGGCCCGCACGAGAGCATTCCGATCGTCTATCGCGGCGTCATGTACATGCTGCTGCCCGGCGCGGTGATCCAGGCGGTCGACGCCTCCACCGGCGCGCTCGTCTGGGAACACCGGCGGCCGAGCGGCGCCTCGCGGGCCAAGACCATCGCCATCTACGAGGACATGGTCTATTACACGTCGCCCGACGGCTTCATCGTCGCCCTCGACGCGCGCACCGGCGAGGTGCGGTGGGAGACCAAGTCGACCGGCGGCATGGTGGCCGGCGTCATCGTGGTCGAGGGCAAGGTCATTTCCGGGCGCTCCTGCAGCCCGTCGCGCGACAACTGCTACGTGGCGGCGCACGACGCGAAGACCGGCGCGGAACTGTGGCGCTTCTATACGGCGGCGGGCTCGAACGAGCCCGGCGGCGAGACCTGGGCGGGCGCCCCCGATGCCACCCGCTCGGCGTCCACCTGGGGACTGCCCGGCGGCTACGACCCGGTGAAGCGGCTCATCTATTGGGGCGTCGCCAATCCCACGCCCAACACCCGCGCCAACCGTCACGGCGGACGCTACGACACGACAATCGGCTTCACGGCGCCGATCGACCTCTACAGCAACTCCACCATCGCGCTCAACCCGGATACCGGCAAGCTCGCCTGGTACTACCAGCACCTGCCCGGCGACGACTGGGACGAGGACTACCCGCACGAGCGGACGCTGCTGCGCACCGCCGTCAGCCCGGATCCGAAATACGTGAAGTGGATCAATCCGGACGTGAAGCAGGGCGAGCCGCGCGACGTCGCGATGATGGTGGGCGAGGGCGGCGGCATCTTCGCGCTCGACCGCGGCACCGGGCAGTTCCTGTGGGCCAGCCCGTTCCCGTTCGACACGCCCAACTTCCTGATCTCGAACGTGGACGGCAAGACCGGCCGCGTGACGATCAACAAAGACGTCACCTTCACCGGCCCGCAGGACCGGAAGGTGATCTGCTACTGGAACACGCGCAGCTACTGGCCGACGGCGTATCACCCTGGCACCAATGCGCTGTTCGTGCCCTACGTGGAGAACTGCCTCGACATGACCACGGCCGGTCCCAACAACAACCCGCGGGAGCGGCGGGTGGGCATCCCCCGCGACGGCAGCGATCCCGCCACGTGGGCGGGGCTGATGAAGATCAACGCCTCGACCGGACAGATGACGCCGATCTACCGGGGCCGTGCCCCTGGCAACGGCGCCGTGCTCGCGACCGGCGGCGACCTGATCTTCTGGGGCGACCTCGACCACAAGTTCCGGGCCTTCGACGCGGTGAGCGGCCGCGTGCTGTGGGAGCAGGCCCTGAACGGCCCGATTCAGAACAGCACGGTCACCTACGCCGTCAACGGCAAGCAGTACGTGGCGGTGATGACCGGCAGCGGCCTCGTGACCGGGGGGGTGATGGACCAGGCCGGCATCAAGCCGAATCGGGGCTACAACGCGCTGTACGTGTACGCCTTGCCCTGAGTCATGAGGCAGCGTGTGGAGGGCCGCTCGCTTCGCGCCTGCCTTACCGCGTCAGCTCGAGCCCGGCCCAGCTCACCGGCTCTTCAGCAGGTCTCTTATCTCCCTCAGAAGGACCTGTCCTTGGTGGGCGCGGGCGGGGCGGCCGGGGCCTCGGCCTGCTGCTGCTTGAGCGAGTTGGCGGCCTTCACGATCATGAAGATCGCGAACGCGACGATGAGGAAGCTGACGATCGAGTTGATGAACACGCCGTAGTTCAGGGTCACCGCACCGGCGGCCTTGGCTTCGGCCGGCGACGCATAGGGACCGGCGGCCTTGGCGCCTTCGGCGAGCACGATGAACTGTTCGAGAAGTCGACCCCGCCGAGCGCCAGTCCCGACCGGCGGCATGATGACGTCGTTGACGAGCGAGTTGACGATCGTGCCGAACGCGGCGCCGATGATGATGCCGACCGCCATGTCGAGCACGTTGCCTCGCATGGCGAATTCCTTGAACTCTCTCAGCATGGTGGCGGTCCTCCGGAGGGCGGCATCGGCCGCGCCCGCAAGCTTGTATCACACGCGGGCGTGCGATCGCGGCCGCAAAACCATCCAGCTGAACGGGATTGACACGCGGAAAGGCGTGGTACCATCCGCCGCGCCGTGCGGTCGTGGCCGCGGGTCTTCAGACCCGCCGCGGATGCATACACGGCATGGACCAAGGAGCACAGATGATGCGAGCGTGGGGGCTGGCCGCAGCCCTGGCGGTGTCGATGAGCGCGGCCGTAGTGTCGGGCGACGACGCCCAGCGGCTGCTCGGCGTCGATCATTTCGTCCGTGTCACGTCCACGGTGCCGGCAATTGCCGGGCAGCCCGCGCAGCTCTACGTGCGCGAGCGGGTGCTCGCGGGCACCGCGCTCCGGGGCCGGTCGTTCGAGAACCGCGTGGTGCTGTTCGTGCACGGTGCGGGCACGCCGGCCGAGGTGTCTTTCGACGTGCCGTATCAGGACTACAGCTGGATGGGACATCTCGCGCGCGCCGGCTTCGACGTCTTCTCGGTGGACATGACCGGCTACGGGCGCTCCACGCGGCCGTTTCCGATGAACGACCCGTGCAACCTGGCGCCCGATCGCCAGGCCGGCTTCACCGCGCCCTGCAAGGCCAGCTATCCAGGCAACCTGACGACGATTGCGTCCGACTGGGATGACGTGGGCGCCGCCGTGGACTACATCCGCGCGCTGCGCCGGGTGGACCGGGTGAGCCTGGTGGCGTGGTCGCTCGGCGGCCCGCGCGCCGGCGGCTACGCGGCGCGCAACCCGCAGAAGGTGAACCGGCTCGTCCTGCTGGCCCCCGGCTACAACCGTCAGATGCCGGCCGCCGCGCCGGCGAAGCTGCCGGTCGAGGGCGTGGTGTTCAACACGCAGTCGCGCGCGGAGTTCGACGCCAACTGGGAGCGCCAGGTCGGCTGCCCGGCGCAGGTACGACCCGGCGGCCCGCGACTCGGTGTGGAGCGAGATGCTCGCCTCCGATCCGGTGGGCGCGTCGTGGGGACCGGGCGTGCGCCGCGCGCCGCAGACCACGACCTGGGGCTGGGATACCGCCACGGTGGCGAAGCAGATGACGCCGACGCTGATCGTGCAGGGCATCCACGACAAGCAGGTGCTTCCGGAGCGCGCCCAGGACCTCTACGCGGACCTTGGCGCGCCGGAGAAGGTGCTGGTCGATCTCGGGTGCGCCTCGCACAACGCGATGTGGGAAAAGGCCGCGCACACGCTGCTCTTCAACGCCTCACTCGAGTGGCTCGACAAGGGCACGGTGAACGGCGCCAAGACTGGCGTGCTCAAGCTCGGATACTGACCGGTGCCTCGCGTCAAGGGAAGTGACGTCCGCACCCCGGACCGTCCCATCGATCCGCTGTTCGTCGATCGCTGGTCGCCGCGTGCGATGTCGGGCGAGCCGATCACGCACGACGAGCTGTTCCAGTTGTTCGAGGCGGCGCGCTGGGCCCCGTCGTCGGGCAACAGCCAGCCGTGGCGCATGCTCTACGCCCATCGCGACAGCGCCCAGTGGCCCACGTTCTTCGGCCTGCTGGCGCCGGGCAACCAGGCGTGGTGCGTGAACGCCGCGGTGCTGGTGGTCTTCGTGTCGCAGACCATCCGCGACGGCACCGACCGTCCGCTGGTGACGCACTCGTACGACACCGGCTCGGCGTGGATGAGCCTGGCGTATCAGGGCTGGATCAGCGGCTACGTCGTCCACGGCATGGCCGGCTTCGACTACGACCGGGCCCGCTCCGAGCTGGGCGTGCCGGCGGACTTCCACGTCAACGCGATGTGCGCGATCGGCCGCCCCGGGCCGATCGAGAACCTGCCCGAATCGTTCCGCCCGCGCGAAACCCCGAGCCCGCGGAAGAAGGTGGAGGAGTTCGCGTTCGAGGGGAAGTTCGTGAAGTGAAGCCTCTGGCCTCTTGCCTTAGGCCTCTCGGTGCATACGCTCCTGTGTCGGGAGCGCCCTTGCTAAAGGCTAAAGGCTAAAGTGCTACAAGAATCACTAGTGCGTCATCGCGTAGACGAGCACGTTGATCCCGAACGAGTAGCCCGGCACCGACATGGTGCGGAAGTACTCGGGATCGTCGCCCTCGCGCTCGAACGAGTCGCCGAGGTCGGTGTTGTGCGTGCTCAGCACCATGATGCGGCCCTTGTCGTCGAGAATCGCGCGCGTGTGCACTTCGGCGCTGTCGGCGCCGCGCTCCGAGGTGTTGCCGCCGCTGCCCGGCCCAGAAGTTGATCGACGCGATCTGCGGCGTGCGCTGCACCTGGAACTTGCGAATGGAACAGCGGGTGATCCCTGGGCAGCTCGACGATCGGGTACTGGTCCGCCGGCAGCACGCGGCGCAGCTGCGCTTCCCACCACTGCCACGCGTAGTTGCCCCAGAAGTCGTCGGCCCACAGGAAGCCGCCCTTCAGCAGGTAGTCGCGCAGCTTGGCGCCCTCGGCTTCGCTGATTGAGGCCGACCCCACCTCGGTCATCATGATGAACGGGCACTGGTACAGCACCTCGTCGGTGAGGCGCAGCAGCAGATGGTTGGGCTCGCCGTCGCGCGACCATGCCCACGGTGGTCTTGGTCAGCTCGGACAGGCGGATCGACAGGTTGATGTCGGCGCGCGGCCAGTCCACGTTCCACGACCCGCCCTGGCCGTCGCCGCGGAAGTCGCCGTTGAAGATGATGCGGCAGAACTGGAACGAGCCGTCCACGTCGGCGGGTGTCGACAGCCGCACGCTACCGAACCCGCGGCCGAAGCCGCGGCGGAACTGGGCTTCGACGGTTGTGGCAGCGGCAATCGAGTGCCGCGAGAATCACCAGACTGACGAGGGGCCGCCGCCGGACGAACCACATGGGGCCCAGTCTACCCCGTTCGGCCGCCTCGGCACGCGCGTGCTAATCTGGACCGTACCTGCGGGGTGCGGCGCGATCCGCAAGAACGCGGCCGCGCGCAGCGTCTGGCAAACCGGCGATGCCGGTTCCGTCAGTAGTGCCCCTACCCACGCGCCCGTTCTCGCCGCGCCCGTGGACGTAGGCATCAGCGAGCACACGAAAGGTGTGTGCGATGCCTTACCAGCTCACCTCGCTCGTTCCCAACCTCATCGTCGCCGACGTCGATCGCAGTCTGGCCTTCTACCGCGACGTGCTCGGGTTCACCGCCGAACAGACCGTTCCCGATGTGCCGCCGCTGGTGTTTGCGATCCTGCGATCGGGCCCGGTCGAGGTGTATCTCAACGCCCCTGGCCCCGCGGTCGAGGAGTACCCGGCCTTCAAGGACCGGCCGATTGGCGGCACCCTGACGCTGTTCATCCGCGTCACCGGCATCCGCGCGGTGTATGAGGCGCTTGCGTCGAAGGTGAACGTGGTGATGCCGCTCGAGGAGAAATGGTACGGCGTCACCGAGTTTGCGTTCACCGATCCCGATGGCTACGTCATCACGTTCGCCGAGCCAAAGGCCTAGCAGCTAGCCGCCGGCCGTCGAGTCCGCTGGAAGCCGGTGCGGCGGTAGAATCACCTCGTGAACTCCCGCGTCCTTGCGATTGCGGCCGTGTGCGCCGTCGTGGTCATCGGCGCGGCCTTCCTCTTCCTGTCACGCGGCGCGCCGGCCCCCGCCGACGCGCCGGTCGCCGATGCCGCACCGGCGGCACCGGCGCCGTCTCCGGAGCCGGCCGCACCGGAAGCCGCCCCATCGGCGGCCGCGGCGCCGCGTCCCCGCGCCGCCCGACCGGACGCCGCGCCGGCGCCGGCCGAAGCGGCACCGGCGGTCGAAGCCGTGCCGGATGCGGGCACGCTCCGTATCGACTCGGACGTCCCCGGTGCGCAGGTCTTCATCGATCGCCAGTTCATCGGCACGACGCCGGTCACGGCCGCCAACGTGAAGCCGGGCACGCATCAGCTGAACGTCTCGGCCGAGGGGTTCGAGGGCGTCGCCCGATCGATCGAGGTCGAGCCGGGCGCGCGCGATCTGATGATCCGTTTCAAGGAGGTGCGGCTCGACGCGCGCGTGGCGGTGGTGCACAAACACCGCGTCGGCTCGTGCCGCGGCGAGTTGGTGGCCACGGCACAGGGGCTGCAGTACACGACCGACGACAAGGACGATCGGTTCACCGTGGCCCTGGCGGACCTCGAGCAGTTCCAGGTGGACTACCAGGAGAAGAACCTCAAGGTGAAGGTGCGTCGCGGCAAGCAGTACAACTTCACCGATCCCGACGGCAACGCCGACCGGTTGTTCGTCTTCCACCGCGACGTGGACAAGGCGCGCCAGCGGCTGGCGAGCGGCGACCGGCCGGCCAGCGATTGACGTTTCAGCAGTCCGTGGTGAACCCCCCGCTGCATTCGCCGGGCGATGCATCCCGGCTGACTGCGTTGCTCCTCCCTCAAATATTGCCCGATATTCTCGGTCGTCGCGCCTTGTCATCCGTGTCGGGTCGCGAGCGACCCGACGGGCCAGCGCTGCTTTGTCGGTCCGCTTTTGCGGACCGACCAGCCCGGCTCGGTGCATCGCGGGGAGTTCACCACGGGCTGCTGGCGTGAGCTCGAGCCCGATCGGGGTCTTCGACTCAGGGGTGGGCGGGCTGTCGGTGCTGCGCGAGATCCGCCGCGAGCTGCCGCACGAGTCGCTGCTCTACGTCGCCGACTCGGGCCATGCGCCCTACGGCGATCGCCCGGGCGAGTTCATCCAGGCACGCGCGACCGCCGTGACCGCCGCGCTCATCGGCCTGGGCGCGAAAGCGATCGTCGTCGCCTGCAACACCGCCACCGGCGCCGCCGTGGAGACGCTGCGCCAGACCTTCTCCCTGCCCATCGTCGCGATCGAGCCGGCCGTGAAACCGGCGGCTGCCGCTACACGTTCGGGCGTCGTCGGCGTGATGGCGACGAGCGTCACGCTGGCGAGCACGAACCTGCTGCGGCTGGTCGGCCAGTATCCCGCGCCGGGCGGCACCAGGATGCAGGCCTGCCCGGGCCTGGTCGAGCAGGTGGAACGCGGCGACCTCGACTCGCCGGCAACGCGGGCGCTCGTCGAGGGGTACGTGCGGCCGATCGTATCGGCGGGCGCCGACACGATCGTGCTTGGCTGCACCCACTATGCGTTCCTCGAACCCGTGATCCGCGAGGTGGCGGGCCCGGGCGTGACCGTCATCGACCCGGCGCCGGCCGTGGCCCGCGAGCTGCGGCGCCGCCTCTCGC
This sequence comes from uncultured Acidobacteriota bacterium, assembly GCA_963731785.1. Classification (GTDB taxonomy): domain Bacteria; phylum Acidobacteriota; class Vicinamibacteria; order Vicinamibacterales; family UBA2999; genus DASYRM01. The sequence continues at coordinate 288,116 of CAVSWX010000005.1, read as the reverse complement.
TGGCGGGTGTGCTCGCCGCCGGTGACGCCGTGTCGTCGGAACGCTACTGGACCACGGGCGACGTCGCGCAGGCCACCCGCGTGGTCAGCCAGTTGCTCGGGTATCCGGTGGTGGTGGAGAAGTTGTAAGGCTCGGCGAGCGCTAGCGAGCCGAGCACGCGCGTGGGATTCCAGCCGGTGGCGTCGGGCTGCTTCTTGAAATCGGTCGTCGTGACGAACGGCGTGGTCAGGTACTCCGGGTCCTCGACGATGGTCGTCACCACGAACCAGGTGTCGCCATTGCGCTCGGTCCGGACGTCGAAATATTCCTTGAGCGTGGTGCGGGCGCTGTAGGGCACGCCGTTCTTCCGCAGGTACCCGGGCCGCAGATGCGTGGTGGTCACCTCGAGCGACTGCCCGCGCATGCCCTCGCGCGGGTTGAGCGCAATCGGCAGGAAGTCGGGCTCGCCTGGACCGCGCGTGATCCCTTCCCAGGCCGCGGTGGAGTAGCCCTGCCACGACGGCTGAAGCCCGGGCGCCGGCTTGCCGCCGAAGTGGAAGAGCCGCGTCTGCGTGCCGGCGTCGCTTTCCACCTTCAGCGTGGTGTCGTCCTGCCAGGTGATCCGCAGCCGTCCGGGCACGCGCATGATCGCCGGGGCGCCGTAGCCGCGGCACTGCTCGCCCGCGGCCTCGTCCTTCGCCGGATCCCACGCCTGTCCGAGCTTCCGCGCGGCCGGCGTGAGCGGCACGCCGGCAAAGTCGCCGCGCGCCGGCGTGACCATGCGCCAGCGCCAGTCCTCGGTGACGACCGATACCCAGTAGCCGGTGAGGTCGGCCGGCGCGCCCTCGCGGGGCGAGCGCGGCGGACCGCCGCGTCCTCCGGGAGGGCCGCCGCCACGACCGCCCGGCGGCGGGCCCTGCGCCTCGATCGCGAGCGACGCCGCGAGCGGCGAGAGCCACGGCCAGGGCGACGCCGCGAGACGTGGCGCTCATTTCGACAGGCTCCTGAAAACCGATTCGACGAACCGCTCGGGCGACGACGCGCCGGTGCCGCCGTACTCGGGGTCGTAATCCAGCGTGGGCCGCGCGGCCTGCACCTGCGCGAGCGTCCGTCCCTTCGCGATCAGGTCCCGCACCCGGTCGCGGACGATCGTCACCATGTCGCGGAACTCCACCACCTCGGCCTCGTCGCTCAACCGGCCGTGCCGGGGAATCACGTAGGTGCCGCCCTCCTGGAACTTCGCCGGCACCGTGATCTCGAGGATGTGGTTGAGCGCGGCCACCAGACCGTTCACGCTGCCGCCGCGTTCGCACGTCGATGACGGGGTACACGTCGGGGTTGAACAGGTCGCCGACGGCCACGACGTCCGAGCCGCGGAAGTGGACGATGCTGTCGCCGTCGGTGTTGGCGGCCGGCGCGTGGTAGACGACGACGGCTTCACCGTTCAGATAGAAGTCGCGCCGCGGCATGAAGTAGGTGTTGTTGATCGGAAGCTCGATCACCGCGTTGAGGCGCAGGCCGGCGGAGGCGGCGCCCGCGGCGGGCCCGCGGCGACCAGCCGATCGAGGACGTTCTCGTGCGCGATGACGCGGATCGCCGGGGCGCCCGGCACGGCACGCGCCTGCAGCAGCGCGGCGTTGCCGGCCGCGTTGTGCAGATTCGTCGTGATCGAGCGTGTGAATCGGCTTCGGCGACAGCGCCCGGAGGGCCGCGACCACCGCGGCCGCCTGCGGCGCGAGTGGCGCGTCCACCAGCAGCGGGCCGTCGTCGCCGACCTGCACCGCCACGTTGCCGCCGGGTGTCACCAGCATCGACACGGCGCGCTGCACCCGCAGCGACGCGACGCCGGGACCGGCCGGCGCGGCCGCCGGCGACTGCTGCGCGCGCGGCGCGAGCCCGGCGCAGGCGGCCAGTCCGAGGACGAGAGCGACGCGCGTCGTCATGGACCGGTCGGCGAGAGGCAGCCGGCAAAGCCGACGCAGTTGCAGAAGCGCTCGCAGCGATCCTTCGGCTTGTACGAGCGCAGCTTCGACCGGAACTCGGGGTAGAGCGTTTCGGCGCCGCCGCGGGCGCCTTCGGCCGGCACCGCGTACCAGTCCAGGAACTCCTGCAGATTGGGGTTCGCCCCCGGCAGGTGGTGCGGGACGGTGCCCGGCTCGGCTGGCACTTCCGGCACGTACTCGCAGGGAAAGAGGCCGGCGCGCTGCCCCGGATCCAGGAACCACGACTGGCTGCGCACCAGCGGCTCGGTGAGGATGGCCGGATCCTCGAGCACGCTGACGATGGTGAGATACGAGCCGTGCACGGTCCAGTGCTCGGTGAGCCGGGCCTTGGCGCTGCGCGGGACGCCGTTGCGCCGCAGGTAGCCGGGTTTCAGATGCGTGGTGGTGATCGTGAGCCGGTTGCCGTTCCACACGCCGGTGGAGAAGCCCTGGAAGGTGTGGGCGGCGTAGTCGGGCGGGTGCGGGCGGCCGTCGAGAAAGATCGTGCGCCGGTTCTCGTAGGCCCCGATGTAGGTGTGGAACGCCACGATGCGCTGCGTCTGCGCGTCGTAGTCGGCGGAGATGCGCAGCGGCGCCAGCCCGCGCAGCGAGTAGTCGGCCGAGTGCGGCCGGCACTGGTATTCCTCGACCACCGAGATGCGGTCGGCGTCCCAGCTGTCGGCACGCAGCCGCGCGGCCTCGTTGAGCGGGAGCCCGGTGTAGTCGCCGAGCTCGGGACCGGGGACGCGCTCGATCGTGTCTTCCTGATAGAGCGGCGCCCATTGCCCGGTGAAGTCCACCTGGGCGGACGCGGGGGCCGCCACGAGCGCGGCGAGACACGACGCCGCGAAGGCGAGTCTGCGATTCACGCCGGGCATTCTACGCTATGCGAAAGCGCCGGCGGCCAGCCACCGGGCTGGAGACGTCAGGCGCTCGCGGCCGCGGCCGCCACTTCCTCGGCGTGGCCGTCCACTTTCACCTTGTCCCACCGCTTGGCCACCTTGCCGTCGGCGTCGATGAGATATGTGGTGCGGACGATGCCCATGTACTTGCGGCCGTAGCGCGCCTTCTCCTGCCACACCCCGTATTTCTCGGCGACCGCGTGGTCCGCGTCGGCGAGCAGCGGGAAGGTGATGCCGTGCTTCTTCGCGAACTTCGCCTTGCTCTTCTCGTCGAGGATGCTGACGCCGAGCACGGCGGCCTTCGACTTCCGGAGCGCCGGCAGCCTCGCCTCGAACTCGCAGGTTTCCTGGGTGCAGCCCGGGGTGTCGTCCTTGGGATAGAAGTAGAGGACGACCGGCGTCCGAGATACGACGACAGCCGGTGCGTCTCGCCATGCTGGTCGGTGAGCGTGAAGGCGGGCGCCTTCTTGCCAGGTTCGATGAGCGACATGCGTGTCATTATGTACGACCGCATGACAGTCCAGCGAGGCTCCCCGAGCCCTCCGAGATGCCCAGGACGGCCATCGTGGCGGCCGATGGCACCTACAGCTACGACGACCTCGATGACGCGTCGCGCCGCGTCGCCGCGGCGCTGCTCGGCGACAACGACGACCTGCGCCAGACCCGCGTCGCCTTCCTGGTGTCCCCGAGCTTTGCCTATGCCGCCGTGCAGCGCGGCATCTGGCGCGCCGGCGGCGTGGCGGTGCCGCTCGCCGTGTCGCATCCCCCCGCCGAGCTCGAGTACGTGATCAAGGACGCGGCGGCCTCGGTGGTCGTGGCCGGTGCCGGGTTCGAATCCGTGCTGGCGCCGCTGGCCAAGGCGGCGCGCGCCCGGTTCGTGCTCGCCGCCGACGCGCTCAAGGCCGAACCGGCCGAGACGCTGCCGCACCTCTCGTCGTCGCGCCGGGCGCTCATCATCTACACGAGCGGGACGACGGGGAAGCCGAAGGGCGCGGTGACGACGCACGAGAACGTCGGCTCGCAGGTGGCCGCGCTGGTCGAGGCCTGGGAGTGGCGGCCGTCGGATCGCCTGCTGCTGGTGCTGCCGCTGCACCACGTGCACGGCATCATCAACGGCCTCGGGTCGGCGCTGGCCGTGCGCGCGACCTGCGAAATCCTCCCGGCCTTCGACGCCGATACGGTGTGGTCGCGGCTGTCGTCGGGCGAGATCACCGTGTTCACGGCCGTGCCGACGATCTACAGCCGGCTCATCGCCGCCTGGGACGCGGCGCCGGCGCTGCAGGCGGCCCGTTCGGCGGGCGTGCGCCGGCTGCGGCTGATGATGTCGGGGTCCGCGGCGCTGCCGGTGCACGTCCTCGAGCGCTGGCGCGAGATCAGCGGCCACACGCTGCTCGAGCGCTACGGGATGACCGAGATCGGGATGGCGCTGTCGAACCCGCTGCACGGCGAGCGGCGGCCCGGATGCGTCGGGCAGCCGCTGCCGAACGTGGACGTGCACCTCGTGGACGAGGACGGCATCGAGGTGCCCGCGGGAACGCCCGGGGAGCTCGAGGTGCGCGGACCGGCCGTCTTCCACGAGTATTGGCAGCGCGCCGGATGAGACCGCCGCCGCATTCCGCGAACGGCTGGTTCCGGACCGGCGACATGGCCGTGCTCGAGAACGGGTCGTACCGGCTGCTCGGCCGCACGAGCGTGGACATCATCAAGACCGGCGGCTTCAAGGTGTCGGCGCTCGAAATCGAAGAGGTGCTGCGCACCCACCCGGCGGTCGCCGAATGCGCCGTGGTCGGCGTCCTCGATGCGGAGTGGGGCGAGCGGGTCTCGGCGGCAGTCGAGCTGCGGCCGGGCGCCTCGCTGTCGCTCGACGACCTGCAGCGGTGGGCGAAGACCATCCTGGCGCCGTACAAGGTGCCCCGGGCGCTGGCCCCGGTCGACGCGCTGCCGCGCAACGCCATGGGCAAGGTGGTGAAACCCCAGGTTGCCCGGCTCTTCGAATAAGGGTAGTCTCCGGGCATGAGCCCGACACGCCGGCGCGCGCTCCGGACAGCCGGGCTGCTTGCCGTCCTGCTCACCGCCGGCGGCGTGTCGGCGCAGCGTTTCGGCGGGTTCGGCAGCTTCCGCGAAGGGACGTTTCCCACGCTGTGGGCGCCGGCCAGCATGCCCGAAGCCTCGTTCACGTTCTGCCGCCTGGCGTATCGCAGTGTGCGCTTCGAGCAGTCGGGCATCGGCTGGCAGACCGACTATCCCTACGCCGAAATCAACCTGATGACGCGGCTGTCGGAGCTCACCAAGACGCGCATCGGGCGCGACGACAACCAGAGCCCGCGCCACTACGTCGTGCGTCTCACCGACGACACCCTGTTCAACTGCCCGTTCCTGATGGCATCGGACGCCGGCACGATCGGCTTCAGCGATACGGAAGCCGAACGGCTGCGCGACTACCTGCTCAAGGGCGGGTTCTTCTGGGTGGACGACTACTGGGGCAGCGCCGCCTGGAACCAGTTCGAGTCGCAGATCGCCAAGGCGCTGCCGCCCTCGGAGTACCCGATCGAGGAGATCGCGCTCGACGATCCGATGCTGCACTCGGTGTACTCGCTCAACCACATTCCCCAGATCTCGAACTTCCAGTTCTGGCGCCGGTCGGGCGGCCGCACCTCCGAGCGCGGCCCCGACAGCGACGTCGTGCACCTGCGCGTGATTCGCGACCAGAAGCGCAACGTGATGGTGCTGATGACGCACAACACCGACATCGCGGACTCCTGGGAGCGCGAGGGCGAGGATCCCGACTACTTCCACCAGTTCTCCCCTGATGGCTACGCCCTCGGCGTGAACGTCCTGGTTCACGCGATGACGCATTAAGGGCGGGTCGCGAGCCGAGCGCCGCGCCCGGCCTGGCGCGCTGGCTGTTCGGTCGACGGCCCGCGGGCGTTTGTGTCTGCGAGGCCACCCGTCATGCCCATCGCGCGCTACGGAGTGCTCGTCGGACGGCCGCTGCACGGCGTCCCGGGCCGCGGCACCAACGCGCACTATCAGATTCACGTCGTGGACCGCACCACGGAGTACCGGATCGCGGTCAACGTGAAGTCGCAGCTCGCCCCGTCCGAGGTGGAGTACCTCGTGGACGGCGACTTCCAGCACCCCATCACCGCCTCGCTGCGCGCGCGCGAGCCCGGGTTCTTCCTGCTCGGGCACACGCCAGCCGACGGCGGGCTCGACTACATCCGCGGCAACCTGCTCGACCGCACGCGCATGCGGCCGCTCCCGTTCAACCTGCCCGGCCCCGACGACGACCTCAACGACCAGGTCGATCGCGTCGTGCAGGCCGCGATCGCCGACGAGGACGCGATGGTCTACGCGTTCGGGCAGCGCTGGGGGCCGGAAGACGGGATGCGGGACAAGATCTTCGGGTTCCTGCCGGGCAACGGCATCCACGACATCCACATGAACCAGGGCAACAGTGGGCGGTTCGTGGGCGACGACGGCGTGTGGCAGGACGGCGGCCTGTTCGTCCACTTCCCCTCGGTCGATCGCTGGACGGCGATCTTCCTCAAGTTCCAGTCGCAGAGCTGGCACACCGACGACGTCACCGGGCACACCATCGCCACTCCCGCGCCGGTGCCGGTGCCCGACGTGCCGCCGGGACCGGAACCGTCGCCGGTGACGCCGGGCGAGCCGGATCTGCGCATTCGCATCGTCGCGGCGCTCGTCAATCCGCGCGGCGCCGATCAGGGCGCCGAGACGGTGACGCTGCTGAACGTCACCGACGCCGACCAGTCGCTGGCCGGCTGGGCGATTGCCAACCGGAACAAGGCCAAGGCACCGCTTGGCGGTGTGATCAAGGCGGGCGCGACGGCGGTGTTCGATCTCCCCGTGGACGTGCCGATGTCGAACGACGGCGGGCTGATCACGCTGCTCGACGCGTCGGGGCTGAAGGTGCACGGCGTGGCCTACACCAAGGCGCAGGTCGCGCGGCAAGGCTGGTCGATCACGTTCTGACGCTTGTCGGCTCCCGGCCAGTCTCGCGGTGATTCGGGCGCGTCTTCAGACCGCCCTGGCCAAGCGTTTCCACTCGGCCCCGGCCGTCACGAGGGCTCCTTCCGCGGAACGCGGCTCGAGCCGTGCCGGCGTCGCCACACGTGCGCACGAGAAGGCTGAGGGGGCCAGCGAGGTTTGAGCGCGACGAGAGTCGCGCGATTCTCGCGGCCAGCGGTCGCACGCCATCGCGTGCGCGCCGGCGCGGTGAGCCGCGTTCGCGGGAGGAGCCCTCGTGACGGCCGGTGCGAATGAACGATTGCAGGGCGGTCTGAAGACCGCCTCGTCGAGAGCCGGGACGGTCTTGAAGACCGCCCTCTACATCGGAGGGGCTCGGCGGGTTTGAAGACCCGCCCTACGACGCAGCCGGCGCGGGCACCTTGTCGTCGGCGGGCTCGGTGGCCGATGCGCGGAGCAGCATCACCGCGGTGTAGACCACCACGACGACCACCAGCCAGCGCACCGCGACCAGCGGCAGTGTCTTCACGATGTAGGCCGCGATCAGCACGCCGGGCACGCCGCCGATCGCCAGGCCCAGCGCGGCGCGCAGGCTGTACTTCCCCTTGCGGATGAACTGCGCGCTGGCGGTCGGCATCAGAAAGGCGCACGAGCCCATCATGATCGGAAACGCCGCGGTGGGGTTCATCCCGAGCAGGCTCACCATGATCATGATGGGAGCGTAAGCGCCGATGCCGAGGGTCATGAGCGCCCCCAGCACGAAGGTGATGCCGCAGGCGAGCGCCAGCTTCGCGCCGGTCAGCGCCAGCGCTTCGCCGCCGCCGGGGAGTCTGTTCAACGCCGTGAGCGTCATCAGCACGGCGGCCACGCGCGAGCGCGATGCCCATCCCGCGCTGGATGCTGCGCTTGGGAAGTCCGGAGACGATCGAGGCGCCGATCCACGAGCCGCCGACGGCCGACAGGATGAGCAGCGCCAGCGTTTCGAACCCGACCGCCACGATGGTGATGTAGATCAGCGCCTGCGCCACCGTCGGCAGCGCGTGGCCGACGTTGAGCGTGCCCGGGACGTGCTGATCCGGCACCAGGCGCCAGAGGCGGTAGATGGTCGTCGTGGTGGCGAACGAGCCGATGCCGAGGGTGTCGAAGAAGTTGGTGAAGAAGCCGACGGCCGTGTGCGGCGCCGCTCAGGAGCGCGCCGGCCGTGCGCCCGCGCGCGCTCCTGCCGCATCCAGAACAGCACGAAGGCCACGGTCAAGGCCAGGAGCAGCGCGAGCAGCAGGATTTTCGGATTGGGCATCAGCTGGCGATGTAGGGGATGGTCTGGGGGCCCTGCGGCAGCACGCACAGCGTGGCCGCCGCGCCCGCGCCGCGAGCGCCTCGCGCACCGCGCCGCTCACGTCGTCGACGGGCGTGAAGTGCGCGGCCCGCACGTCGTCCGGCCCGAGGCCGCTGGTCTTCACCAGCACCTGGGCCTTGAGCTGAATCTGCGCCTGCACCTGCACCTGCCACTGATCGGGGCGCGAGTAGCCGCGGGCGCTGATCATCGCCAGCAGCGCCCGCGGGGTCGGCTGCGAGCGCAGGACCTCGCCGTACGAGCCGTGCGACGGCAGGCCGTCGCGGCACTCGGCGGCGCAGACGATCGTGCCGCCGGGCTTGACGATCTTCGCGGCGGCCGACATGCCCTTCACGGCCTGATACAGGTTCTGATCGAGCGGATAGCCGGAATTCGTGGTCAGCACGACGTCGAACGGCGCCGGCACCGCGCGCATGGCCGTGGCCTTCACGTGCGCGCAGGCCCGCTTGTGCTCGGCGAAGAGGTCGCCGGCGAAGGCGGCCGTGATCTGCTGCTCGCGGTTGAGCGTCACGTCGATCGCGAAGTTCGGCGGCGCCATGGCGGCGATCGCGCGCACGTCGTCGTGCATCGGGTTGCCCTCGGTGATGCCCCAGGTGGCGTTGGGATGGCCGATACGGGCGGCGTCGTGCAGCGTCATCACCGTCTCGAGGCCGGCCAGCCCCGGCGCCACCATCTTCGGCCCGCCGCTGAAGCCGGCAAAGAAGTGCGGCTCGACGAACCCGGTCGTGATGCGCACGTCGGCGGCCAGCCACTCGCGATTCAGGTGCACGGCGACGCCGGTCGAGGTCGTGCCGATCCGCTCCAGCGCCGAGTCGTCGCGGCTGTCGTGGTTGACCACGCGGCAGCGGTCGAGCATGTCGCGCCCGAGCATGCGCTCCAGCTCGGCCTCGGTGTTGGTGCGGTGGGTGCCGGTGGCGATGAGGATGGTGATGTCGCGCTCCGGGATGTCCGGGCATCTCCTCGAAGAGCGCCCGCAGCATCTCGCGGCGCGGCTGCGCCCGCGTGATGTCGCACACCGAGATGGCGACCTTCTGCCCCGGGGTGACCAGGGATCGGAGCGGCGGACTGTCGATCGGCGCCCGCATCGCCGCCAGCAGCGCGGCGTGGGCGTCGGGATCCGCCGGGCGGAAGACCGGCTCGATGACGGTGATCGGCCCGTTCTGCGGGAGATCGACCTCGAGGCCGTCGGTGCCGTAATCCAGACGCACTCGCACCGCCCGAGAGTGTACCATCGGGCGGACAGGCGGGCCGACGGCGAGATGGACGAACGGGTCACACGGGAATTGCGGGCAATCTGCGGGGCGAGCGCGGTGCTGGACGAGCCCGTGCAGCTCCTCACCTACGAATGCGACGCGCTGCCGCACCTGCGCCAGACGCCGGCGCTCGTCGTGCTGCCCGCCTCGGCGGAGGAGGTGCAGGCGGTGGTGCGCGTGTGCGCCCGCGAAGGCCTGCCGTTCGTCGCGCGCGGCCACGGCACCGGCCTGTCCGGCGGCGCGCTGCCGGTCCCCGGCGGCGTCGTCATCAGCCTCGCGCGGCTCAACCGCGTGCTCGAGATCGACATCCCGAACCGGCGCGTGACCGTCGAGCCGGGCGTCACCAACCTCGAGATCACCCGGCAGGTCGCGCCGTTCGGCTACTACTACGCGCCCGATCCGTCGAGCCAGCAGGTGTGCTCGATCGGCGGCAACGTCGCCGAGAACTCCGGCGGCGCGCACTGCCTGAAGTACGGCTTCACGGTGCACCACGTGCTCGAAGTGGAGGCCGTGCTGCCCGACGGCGAGCTCGTGCGCATCGGCAGCCGGCTCGCCGACGCGCCCGGCCCCGACCTGCTGGGCCTGCTGGTCGGCAGCGAGGGCACGCTGGCCGTCGTGACGAAAGTCGTCGTGCGGATCCTGCGCAGGCCCGAGACGCGTGCAGACGCTGCTCGCGGCCTACGACACCATCAGCGCCGGCGGCGACGGCGGTGTCGGAGATCATCGCCGCCGGCATCGTGCCGGCGGCGGTCGAGATGATGGACGCGCTGGCGATCAAGGCGGCCGAAGCGGCCGTGCATCCGAACTTTCCCGCCGGCCGACACCGTGCTGATCGTCGAGCTCGATGGCCCGGCCGCCGAAGTGCGCGAGCTGTTCGCGATGGTCGAGAGCATCTGCCGCCGGACCGGCGCCACGACGGTGGAAGTGGCGCAGACGAGGAGCACCGCGCTGCGCATCTGGAGGGGGCGCAAGGCGGCGTTTGCGGCGATGGGCCGCGTGTCGCCGAACTACTACGTGCAGGACGGCGTGGTGCCGCGCACGAAGCTGCCCGAAGTGCTCGGCCGGATCCGCGCGCTGTCGGAGCGCAGCGGCCTCGGCATCGGCAACGTCTTCCACGCCGGCGACGGCAACCTGCATCCGCTGATCTGCTACGACGAGTCGATCCCGGGGCAGGCCGAGCTCGCCGAGGAGGTGGCGGGCGAGATCCTCACCTACTGCGTCGAGGCCGGCGGCTCGATCACCGGCGAGCACGGCGTCGGCGCGGACAAGAAGGACTACATGCCGCGGATGTTCACCGACGACGACCTCGACGTGATGCAGCAGGTGCGCGACGCCTTCGATCCGCAGCGCCTCTGCAATCCCGGCAAGGTGCTGCCGACGCCGCGGCTGTGCGGCGAGGTGCCCGGCCCCTACCGCGCAGCATCCGGTCGAGCGGCCGGCCTGGCCGAACGCTTCTGATGACCGTCGCCGAACAAGTCGAGACCCGGTACGCCTGCCGACGCGGTCGACGGCGTCACGCCCCGCTTCGTCGCCGAGCCCGCCACCGGCGCGGCCTGCGCCGCGGTGCTCGCGGCCGCGGCCGTCGCCCGACAGCGCCACCGTGATCCGCGGCGGCGGCACCAAGATGGGCTGGGGCCGGCCGGTGGACGCCGTGGACCTGGTCGTGTCGACGACCGGGCTGGGCGATCTGCTCGTGCATCGCCACGGCGATCTGACGGCCACCGTGCGGGCGGGGATGCCGCTGTCGCGCCTCAACACCACGCTGGCGGCGCACGGGCAGTGGCTGCCGGTCGACACGGCGTTCGCCGCCACCACCATCGGCGGCATGCTCGCGACCAACGACAGCGGCCCGCTGCGGCACCGGTACGGCACGCCGCGCGACCTGCTGATCGGCATCACGCTGGCGCTGACCGACGGGCGCCTCGTGAAGGCGGGCGGCACGGTGGTGAAGAACGTCGCCGGCTACGACCTCGGCAAGCTGGTCAGCGGCTCGTACGGCGCGCTTGCCGCCATCGTCGACGCGACGTTCAAGCTGCTGCCGCTGCCGCATGCGTCGGCGACGCTGCGCGCCGTGTACGACGATCCGGCCGCGCTGGCCGCCGATGCCGTCGCGCTCGCGGCGGGCAGCTCGAGCCGCTCGCGTTCGACGTCCGGGCCGCCGGCACGCCCGAGCGGGCCGCGCTGGTCGCTGTTCGTCCGCTTTGCGTCGAGCCCCGCGGCGGTGACGACGCAGCTCGACGCGGCGCGGGCGCTGCTGCGCGGCGACACGACCGCGCTGCGCGACGGCATGGAGGCCGCGCGCCTGGGCCGAGCAGGTGGCGCTGCCGTGGGACGGCGACGGGTGCGGTGATGCGCTGCAGCTGGCTGCCGTCGCGGCTGGCCGAGGTGCTCGCGCTCCTGGGCACGACTGCGGCGAGCGGCTGCGAGGTCGCGCTGGCCGGGCGGGTCGTGCACCGGCGCGGGCCTGGTGCGGCTGACCGGACCGGACGCCGGCGATTGCGGCGGCCATCGGGCGGGCCCGTGAGGCGTCGTCGCCGGTCGGCCACGTCGTGCTGCTGCGCGGCAGCCGCGCCCTGAGCGCGCAGGTGGACGTGTGGGGCGCCGCGCCGTCGGCCCCGGCGCTTGCGCTCAAGCGCGCGTTCGATCCGGCGGGCATCCTGAACGCCGGACGAGGACCGATCTGATGAGTGCGACGCACGAACCCGTTCCCGGGAGCGGGTCTGAAGACCCGCGGCTACGACCGCGGGCGTGTTGAGCGGACCGGATGCGCCGTCGACCGCGCTCATCGACACCTGCGTGCACTGCGGGTTCTGCCTGCCGACGTGCCCGACCTACCTGCTGTGGGGCGAGGAGATGGACTCGCCGCGCGGCCGCATCTACCTGATGAAGGCCGGCGTCGAAGGCCGGGCGGACCTGACGCCGTCGTTCGTGCAGCACTTCGACAACTGCCTCGGCTGCCTGGCGTGCGTGACGGCGTGCCCGTCGGGCGTCCAGTACGGTCCGCTCATCGAGCAGACGCGCGCGCAGATCGAGCGGAAGTACCCGCGGCCGCCGGGCGATCGCTGGTTCCGCCGCGCGCTGATGGCGGTGATGCCGTATCCCTGGCGCATGCGGCTGGCGCTGCTGCCGCTGGCGCTCATGGGCGGCGTGGTGCGCGCCGTGCTCGGTGCCGACCGCCGCGACGGTCCCCGGCAGGGACTGCTGGCGCGGCTGCGATCGTCGCTGGCCGTTGCGCCGCCGGTGTCGCTGGGCGGGCTGTTCGCGAGCCTGCCAGAGCACGACGCCGGCGCAGGGGCCCGAGCGCATGAAGGTGGCGATGCTGACCGGCTGCGTGCAGCGGCTGGCGTTCGGCCACGTCAACGAGGCCACCGTGCGCGTGCTCGCGGCCGAAGGGTGCAGCGTGACGGCGCCGGCCGCGCAGGGCTGCTGCGGCGCGCTGCCGCTGCACGCGGGCCACATCGAGCAGGCGCGGGCCCTGGCGCAGGCGCAACATCGAGGTGTTCGAGCAGGCCGGGCGTCGATCGCATCGTCGTCAACGCCGCCGGCTGCGGGTCGGCGATGAAGGACTACGGGGAGCTGTTCGCCGACGACCCCGCCTGGGCGACGCGCGCGCACGCCTTCAGCGCCCGGGTGCGCGACGTGTCCGAGTCCTGGCCGAGCTCGGGCCGCCGCGCGCGCCCCGGCATCCGATTGCCGCCCGCGTGGCCTATCACGACGCCTGCCACCTGGCGCACGGGCAGGGCGTCCGCGCCCAGCCGCGCGCGCTGCTGCAGGCGATTCCCGGCGTCGAGCTGGTGTCGCCGGCCGAATCCGAGATCTGCTGCGGCAGCGCCGGCATCTACAACCTGGTGCAGCCCGAGCCGGCGGCGGAGCTCGGCGCGCGCAAAGCCCGGCACCTCGCCGCCCTGTCGCCGGACATGATCGCCACCGCCAATCCCGGCTGCACGCTGCAGATCGCCGCGGCCGGGCGGCGTCTCGGGCATAATTGGCCGGTTTTTCATCCAGTCGAACTGATCGACGCGTCGATTCGAGGCGTCGATCCGCGCGGGCGCCCGCTGACCGCCCGGGTCTGAAGACCCGGGCCCACGGCCACGGTGTGCCGGAGGACTTATGTGGCAGCACAACTATGAGCCGATAGCCGGCAGTCTGGGCGTGTCGGCGCTCGTGGCCGCGATTCCGATCTTCGTGCTGTTCGCCATGCTGGGCTGGCTGCGAAAGCCGGCCTGGATGTCGGCCGCGGCGGCGCTGGGGTCCGCGCTGCTCGTGGCGCTCGTCGCCTACGGAATGCCGGTCCAGCTCGCGGTGATCTCGACGCTGTACGGCGCCGCCTACGGGATCTTCCCGATCGCCTGGATCGTGTTCGCCTCGATCATGCTGTATCGCCTGGCGGTCGATACCGGCAAGTTCGAGATCATCAAGGACTCGGTCGGCAGCCTCACCGACGACCGCCGTCTGCAGGCGATGTTCATCGCCTTCTCGTTCGGCGCGTTCATCGAGGGCGCCGCGGGCTTCGGCGCGCCGGTCGCCGTGTCGGGCGCGATGCTCGCCGGCCTCGGGTTCAATCCGTTCTACGCCGCCGGCATCTGCCTGCTCGCCAACACGGCGCCGGTCGCGTTCGGCTCGATCGGCATTCCGGTCATCACGCTGGCCAACGTCACCGGCCTGCCGGTGCTCCCGCTGAGCGGCATGGTCGGCAAGCTGTGCGCGATGATCTCGATCATCATCCCGGGCTACCTGATCGTGGTCATGGCCGGCGGGCGGCGCGCGCTGGAGGTGTTGCCGGCGATCGTGGCGTGCGGCGTGTCGTTCGCGGGCGTGCAGTTCTACGTCTCGAACTACATCGGCCCCGAGCTCACCGACATCCTGAGCTCGCTCACCTGCATCATCGTGATGGTCGTCGTCCTGAAGCTGTGGAAGCCGAAGACCATCATGCGGCTCGAAGGCGACAAGCCGGTGTCCCTCGACGATGAACCGCCACAGCGGCGGTGAGCTCTTCATGGCGTGGTCGCCGTACCTGCTGCTCGTGGTGTTCGTGCTGGTGTGGGGCGAGCGCGAGATCAAGCCGTACATCAACATGGTCGGCGACTACCTGGTGCCCGACTCGCTCCCGATCGTGCCGTCGACCGGACTCCTCGCCGAACGCCTGATGGTGCCCGGCCTGCACAACCTGATCGAGCGCGTGCCGCCGGTGGTGGCGAAACCGTCGCCGTACAACGCGTTCTACGAGCTGAACTGGCTGAGCGCCTCCGGAACGGCGTGCCTTCTGGCGATTTTCGCCACCGCCATCGTCCTGCGGGTCCGGCCGGGGCGCGTCGCGAAGGTCTACGTCGACACGTTCAAGCAGCTGAAGCTCGCGCTCCTGACCATCGCGTGCATGCTCGGTCTGGCGTACCTGATGAACTACTCGGGCATGACGTCGACGCTCGGTCTGGCGCTGGCCGGGACCGGCGGCGCGTTCCCGTTCTTCAGCGCGGTGGTCGGGTGGCTCGGTGTCTTCCTGACCGGCAGCGACACCTCGGCGAACGCGCTGTTCGGGAACCTGCAGGTGGTGACCGCCAACGCGCTGGGCCTGAACCCGATTCTGACCGCGTCGGTGAACTCGGCCGCCGGCGTGATGGGCAAGATGATCTCGGTGCAGAGCATCGCCGTGGCCGTGGCCGCCACCGGCATGTCGCGCGACGACGAGAGCAGGCTGTTCCGCTTCACCATCAAGCACAGCGTGCTGCTGATGATGGTGATGGGCATCATCTCGCTGCTCTACGCCTACGTCTTCCCCGAGTATGTCCCCACGGTTACACCTGAATAGGGGTCGCGCGGTGCAGCCGCATCGCGCCGTGCTGTAGCCGCGCCCCACGGCCCGCGCCTTGCAGCCGCTTCTGCGGCCAAGGCGGGGGCGGGCCGCGCCGCAGCAAAACGGCGACAACTTTGCTCGACTTTTTGAGATGCGCGGACACGTGTGTTCATAAACGGGCCCGTACAGGACGGCGTAATGAACGAAAGCGGAAAGTCCGCACGTCGTTGGGAAACATGAACGAGTCCGAGGCGGATACCCCTGCGAGCGGCCCCAGCAGCCGGCGCCGGTTTCTTCGCGCGGCATCATCGCCGCCGTTCAGGCGGCCATCGGCGGCACGCTGGGCGTCGTCGTGGGCGGCGCCGTGCTGTCGCCGGGCCTGGCCCGCCGCGAGTCGTCGTGGCTGCCGGCCGGCCGGCTCACCGATCTCCCGATCAATCAGCCGACGCCGGTGATGCTGCGGCTCGAGCGGCAGGACGGCTATCAGCGCGTCATCGATCGGCGCGCCGTGTTCCTCGTGCGGACCGGCGAGGGCGTGACGGCGCTCGATTCCACCTGCACGCACCTCGGCTGCCGCGTCAGCTGGAGCTCGGAGACGCAGGAGCTGCGCTGCCCGTGTCACGGCGGCACCTACGACCGCACCGGCGCCGTGACGTCGGGCCCGCCGCCGGAGCCGCTCGCGCGCTTTGCCACCCGCGTGGACGAGGACGGCCGGGTGATGGTGCAGCTCTGATGCTGCGAGCCGTCGCCGACTGGTTCGATTCCCGTACCGGCTTCCGCGCCGCGCGCAAGCACCTGCTCGACGAACCGCTGCCAGCCGGCACCGGCTGGTGGTTCGTCACCGGCAGCGTGGTGCTGTTCCTGATCGGCGTGCAGTTCGTCACCGGCGTCGTGCTGACGATGTACTACGTGCCGGCGCCGGACCACGCCTACGACAGCGTGCGCTTCATCATGGACCAGCTGCCGTTCGGCAGCGTGCTGCGCGGCCTGCACTTCTTCGGCGCCAGCTTCATCGTGGTCGCGGCGCTCGTCCACATGCTGCGCGTCGTCGCGCTCGGCTCCTACCAGCAAGCCGCGCGAGATGACCTGGATCACCGGCGTGGTGCTGCTGCTGCTCATCCTCGGCTTCGCGCTGAGCGGCTACCTGCTGCCGTGGGACCAGAAGGCGTACTGGGCGACGACCGTCACCATCAACGTCGCGCGCAGCGGCCCGATGGGCGAGTACGTCGCCGGGCCTGCTGCGCGGCGGCAGCGGCCTCGGCCCGCTCACGCTGCTGCGCTGGTACTCGGCGCACGTGTTCCTGCTGCCGGCGTGCCTGATCGCGTTCATCGTCGCCCACGTCTACCTGATGCGGCGGCACGGCATCTCGGGCCCGATCGACCCCGTGGCCGGGCCGGCGCGAGCCGTTCTATCCCGTATCACGCGCTCAAGGACACGCTGCGCCGTCGCGCTGGTGTTCGCCGCGCTCGTCGCCATGGCGGTGACGTTCCGGGCGCCGCTCGACGCGGTGGCCGATCCGACCGACGCCACCTACGTGCCGCGTCCCGAGTGGTACTTCCTCAGCCTGTTTCAGCTGCTGAAATACTTCCCCGGCCCGCTCGAGCCGGTGGCCACGCAGGGCGTGCCCGGGCCTCGTGGTGGCTGTTCCTGTTCCTGCTGCCGTTTCTCGGGAAGACGCGGCAGCCGCCGGCTGCGCGACCGCCCGTGGTGGCCGGCATGTTCCTGCTCATCGGGCTCGGCGTCACCGGCCTCACGGTGATGGGGCTGCGCGACACGCCCGGCCACTCGGCCTCGGAAGGCTGGAGCCCGCTGGCCGTCGCCGGCAGCGAGTTCGTCAAGGACGCGCGGTGCACGACCTGTCATCGCGCCGGCGGCGCCGCGAGCGAGATCATCGGGCTGGCCATGCTGAAGGATCCGGACTGGCTGCTGTCGCACGTGCGCGACCCGCAGATCATCGCGCCCGGGCTGCGCGAGCCGCCGTCGGGCGGGATGAGCATCGGCCAGGCGCAGTCGGTGCTGAGCTACACGCGCCGCGTGCGGGCCGGCAAGCCGCTGCCGCCGCCGCATGGACGCCGACACGCGCACGGCCTCGCTGCATCATCGGACGCTACTGCGCGTCGTGCCACATGATCGACGGCGAGGGCAGCGCCGGCGCGCCCGACCTGACGCACGTCGGCCGCGACCCGCGACGCCAAGTGGCTGCACGACTGGATCTCGGCGCCCGACGAGATCGACGCCGGCGCCAACATGCCCGGGTTCGGTTCGTTCCTGACGGAAGAGCAGATGGCGGCGCTGGTCGAAGTACCTGGCCGCGCGGAAGTAGCGCGGGACGCGTCCTACCTGGCCCGGCGGCGTCGTGCGGCCAACCCGGCGGCGGCGATGAGGCCCAGAACCAGCGTGCCGGGCTCTGGCGCCTCCACTGCGTCGATCTGGAGATTGGCGAACCCCCGGTGATCGAAGCCTCTGCGGCTCTCCGAGTCGGGATCGCCGTCGATGGCTTCGAGGCCGAAGTCGATGAATCCTCCCTCGTCTGGCGGATGCGACGCCCAGCGCCTTTGCGACGGCCGCGTCGAACAGGCCCTCTCCCAGCATGATTTCGAAGTCGTCCGACAGCCCACCGCCGAACAGCGAATCGCATCCCTCGCAGACGACGAAGGAGAAGGGCAGAGTGGAGCCTGAGAACGTGCCTGACGGCGTTCAACGCCCGTCTCCACCGTCAGCGTGAGGGCCAACGTGCCGGCCCCGTAGCTGTAGGTCGTCGACCCGTTGACGTCGTCCACCTGGATATTGAGGAGCGGGCCGCTGACCAGGTCGGCCGTCCCGATTTCGGTGACGCCATCGTCCTCTCGCAAGCTGGTCCGACACCGTGAACGTGTCGAGGCCGAAGGTGACTCCCAGTTCTCCGCCTGACACTTTGAACGAGAGAGGGGCCGCGGCGCTGGAGTTGGGGTGAGCAGGATGGCGGCGAGAGTGGCAGCGAGGACAGTGCGCATCGGACCCCCACGAACGCGAACGGACTGGCCGGGCAAGCGCGAGCGCGACGAGCGGCGACTGTAGTGCGAGACGGCGGACCGTTCAACCCTCAGCATCGCGGACGGATTTGCACGCCGACTAGGGCTTGTTGTATATTTCCTAGGTTCTCCTGACGGCTAGGACACCCTATCTAGCCGACAGCCGCACGGAAGAGGCGGTACGAGGCCTCTTCCCCCAGGCGTGCGCCGTCCTTGATGGCGGCGTAAGCCTTAGCGAATCAACTAGATAGGGTTACCCGTCCAGGGTGCCAGGCAGTTGGCGACGTGGGAAGGTCCACGAACCAGAAGTGCCTCAAGGCCTTGGACAACGCGCCGCAGAGGCATCAGCGGAAGAACGCTGTCGCCTGACGCGTGAGTTTTCTCGACGGCACGGGCCGACCGGGCGCAGCTGTCCCGGCGTGCTGCCGCTGTCTTCGGTATTGCGCGGCCGTGGCCGCGTTAGGCGCGGCCGGAGGCCGCACTGGAACGGGTAGAGACCGGATATGCCGACTATCAGCCAGCTGGTTCGCCAAGGGCGCGAGAAGATCGTCACCAAGACGAAGAGCCCGGCGCTCCAAGTCAGCCCGCAGAAGCGCGGTGTGTGCGTCCGCGTGTTCACGCAGACGCCGAAGAAGCCGAACTCGGCGCTTCGCAAGGTGGCGCGCGTGCGCCTGACCAACGGCATCGAGGTCACGACCTACATCCCCGGCGTCGGCCACAACCTGCAGGAGCACTCGCTGGTGCTCATTCGCGGCGGCCGTGTGAAGGACCTGCCGGGCGTCCGCTACCACGTGGTGCGCGGCACGCTCGACGCCGTCGGCGTCCAGGGCCGCAAGCAGGGACGGTCGAAGTACGGCGCCAAGCGCCCGAAGCAGTAAGCGGCTCGAGGATACAGAGACATGCCACGCAGACGAGAAATCCCCAAGCGCGAACTCGACGGCCGACCCGCTCTACAACAGCACGCTGGTCAGCAAGTTCATCAACGCCATCATGAGCGACGGCAAGCGCAGCACGGCGGAGCGCATCCTCTACAAGAGCTTCGACATCATCAAGGAGCGCACCGGCGACGACCCGCTGAAGGTGTTCAAGAAGGCGCTCGACAACGTGAAGCCGAGCCTCGAGGTGAAGTCGCGGCGCGTCGGCGGCTCGAACTACCAGGTGCCGATCGAAGTGCACCCGAACCGCCGCCTGTCGCTCAGCATCCGCTGGCTGGTCGGCTATGCCGACACGCGCGGCGACGGCAAGACCATGCAGGAGAAGCTCGCCAACGAGCTGCTCGACGCGTCGAACCTGCGCGGCGGCGCGGTGAAGAAGCGCGAGGACACGCACCGGATGGCCGAGGCCAACAAGGCCTACGCCCATTACCGCTGGTAGTCCCGAAGCCTGAAGCCTTAAGCCAACAAGAATCACGCAGCAATGCCACGGCAGACACCACTCAATCGGACCCGGAACATCGGCATCATGGCGCACATCGATGCCGGCAAGACCACTACGACCGAGCGCATCCTGTTCTACACGGGCATCACCTACAAGATCGGCGAGGTGCACGAAGGCACCGCGGTGATGGACTGGATGGAGCAGGAGCAGGAGCGCGGCATCACGATCACGTCGGCCGCGACCACCTGCTTCTGGCGGGACATCCGCATCAACATCATCGACACGCCCGGCCACGTGGACTTCACGGCCGAAGTGGAGCGCTCGCTGCGCGTGCTCGACGGCGCGTGCGCGGTGTTCGACGCCGTGTCGGGTGTCGAGCCGCAGTCCGAGACGGTGTGGCGGCAGGCGGACAAGTACCGCGTGCCCCGGATCTGCTTCGTCAACAAGATGGACCGCATCGGCGCGGACTTCAAGGCGACGCTGTCGCAGATCGAGACCAAGCTCGGGGCGAATCCGGTGGCGATTCAGCTGCCGATCGGCGCCGAGGACAAGTTCACCGGCGTGATCGACCTCGTGAAGATGAAGGCGATCACCTACAAGGACGAGACGATGGGCGCCGACTACGTCGTCTCCGACATTCCCGGCGCACCTGCTGGCCGAGGCCAAGGAATACCGCGAGAAGCTCGTCGAGAAGGTCAGCGAGCACGACGACAAGCTGCTCGAGAAGTACCTCGGCGGCGAAGAGATCACCGAGGACGAGATCAAGGCGGCGCTGCGCAGCCGCGTGATCAAGTCGGTGCGCGAGGAAGAGACGGCGTTCGTCGTCGTCATCTGCGGCACCGCGTTCAAGAACAAGGGCGTGCAGCCGCTGCTCGACGCCGTGGTCGACTACCTGCCGTCGCCGCTCGACGTGCCCGTCGATTCAGGGGCTCGATCCGAACGCGAAGGAAGAGACGACCATCGAGCGCCCGGCCGCCGACGACGCGCCGTTCTCGTCGCTGGCGTTCAAGCTGATGACCGACCCGTTCGTCGGCCAGCTCACGTTCATCCGCGTCTACTCGGGCGTGCTCACCTCGGGTTCGTCGGTCTACAACGCCACCAAGGGCAAGACCGAGCGCGTCGGCCGTCTCCTGAAGATGCACGCCAACAAGCGTGAGGAGATCAAGGAGGTCTACGCCGGCGACATCGCCGCGGCCGTGGGCCTCAAGCAGGTGAGCACCGGCGACACGCTGTGCGACGAGAAGAAGCCGGTCGTGCTCGAGTCGATGGACTTCCCGGAGCCGGTCATCTCGCTGGCGATCGAGCCGAAGACCAAGAGCGACCAGGAAAAGCTCGGCGTCGGCCTCGCCAAGCTGATGGCCGAAGACCCGACGTTCCGGGTGAAGACCGACGAGCAGACCGGCCAGGTCGTGATCGCCGGCATGGGCGAGCTGCACCTCGAGATCATCGTCGACCGCCTGAAGCGCGAGTTCGGCGTCGAGGCCAGCGTCGGCAAGCCGCAGGTGGCCTACAAGGAAACGCTGACGCGCGCCGCCGACGGCGAGATGAAGTACGCCAAGCAGACCGGCGGCCGCGGCCAGTACGGCCACGCCAAGATTCATCTCTTCCCCGGCGAGCCGGGCACCGGCTACATCTTCGAGAACGAGGTCACGCAGGGCTCGATTCCGAAGGAGTTCATCAAGCCGATCGACGAGGGCATCAAGGAAGCGCTCACCCGCGGCGTGCTCGCCGGCTACCCGATCGACGACGTGCGCATCGTGCTCTACGACGGCTCGTACCACGACGTCGACTCGTCGGAAATGGCGTTCAAGATCGCCGGCTCGATGGCGTTCCAGGACGCCGCGAAGAAGGCGAAGCCGGTGCTGCTCGAGCCCGTGATGAAGGTCGAGGTCGTCGTGCCCAAGGACTACATGGGCGACGTGATGGGCGACCTGGCCAGCCGGCGCGGCCGGATCCAGGCGCAGGAAGACCGCGGCGGCACGCAGATCATCAACGCGCGCGTGCCGCTCTCGGAGATGTTCGGCTACGCGACCGACCTTCGTTCACGCACGCAGGGCCGCGCCACCTACTCGATGCACTTCGAGCGGTACGAGCAGGCGCCCGCAGAACGTGAGCGACGAGGTCGTGGCGAAGATTACGGGCACGAAGTAGAGCGGCTTCAGCCCGCACAGTAAGGCAAATCTGACGGAGACGAACTTCGATGGCGAAGGAAAAATTTGATCGTTCGAAACCGCACGTGAACGTGGGGACGATCGGCCACATCGACCACGGCAAGACGACCCTGACGGCGTCGCTGACGAAGGTGGCGGCGGACAAGGGGTGGGCGAAGTTCGTGCCGTATGACGAGGTGGCCAAGGCGTCGGAGTCGCAGGGGCGTCGCGACGACACGAAGATTCTGACGATTGCGTCGAGCCACGTGGAGTATTCGACGGCGAACCGGCACTACGCGCACGTGGACTGCCCGGGGCACGCGGACTACATCAAGAACATGATCACGGGCGCGGCGCAGATGGACGGCGCGATCCTGGTGGTGAGCGCGACGGACGGGCCGATGCCGCAGACGCGGGAGCACGTGCTGCTGGCGCGGCAGGTGAACGTGCCGCACCTGGTGGTGGCGCTGAACAAGGTGGACGCGGTGGACGACCCGGAGCTGCTGGACCTGGTGGAGCTCGAGGTGCGGGAGCTGCTGTCGAGCTACGGGTTCAAGGGCGACGAGGTGCCGGTGGTGCGGGTGAGCGCGCTGAAGGCGCTGCAGGGCGACGCCGGAGGGCGTGGCGTCGCTGATCAAGCTGATGGACGCGCTGGACAGCTACATTCCGCTGCCGGAGCGCGAAGTCGACAAGCCGTTCATGATGCCGATCGAGGACGTGTTCTCGATCTCGGGGCGCGGCACGGTGGTGACGGGGCGCATCGAGCGCGGCACGGTGAAGGTGGGCGAGGAAGTCGAGATCGTGGGTTCAAGCCGACGGAGAAGAAGGTGGTGACGGGCGTCGAGATGTTCCGGAAGCTGCTCGACTCGGGCGTGGCGGGCGACAACGTGGGCGTGCTGCTGCGCGGCGTGGAAAAGACGGACGTGGAGCGCGGGCAGGTGCTGGCGAAGCCGGGGACGATGAAGGGCCACACGAAGTTCAAGGGCGAGGTCTACATCCTGTCGAAGGAAGAGGGCGGGCGGCACACGCCGTTCTTCAGCGGGTATCGGCCGCAGTTCTACATCCGGACGACGGACGTGACCGGGATCCTGAAGCTGCCCGAGGGCGTCGAGATGGTGATGCCGGGCGACAACACGTCGATCACGGGCGAGCTGATCACGCCGGTGGCGATCGAGAAGGGCGGCCGGTTCGCCATCCGCGAGGGCGGCCGCACCGTCGGCTCGGGCACGATCACCGAAATCATCGAGTAAGCTCGGCTCAGGCTCAGGCTTAGGCACTGAGCGCTTCAAGCCTGAGCCTAGAGCCCTGAGCCAGAGCCGACAAGGATCACCATGGCAATGTTCTCAGACAAGATCCGGATCCGCCTGAAGGCGTACGACTCGCGCATTCTCGACCAGTCGCACCGGCGAGATCGTGGACACGGCCAAGCGGACGGGCGCGCGGCTGGCGGGACCGATTCCGCTGCCGACGTCCAAGAACAAGTGGACCGTGCTGCGCTCGCCGCACGTGGACAAGAAGTCGCGCGAGCAGTTCGAGATCCGCACGCACAAGCGGCTGATCGACATCTTCGAGCCGACGCCGCAGACCGTGGACGCGCTGATGAAGCTCGATCTGCCGGCCGGCGTGGACGTCGAGATCAAGGCGTTCGGCAAGGAACACGGGAAGTAGCTGGCCGTTGCTAGCCGGCCTTAGAGGCTCAGAGCGCCAGCAGGCCTAGCAAGGCAACAAGGATCGTGATGGTTACTGGACTGATCGGCAAGAAAGTCGGCATGACGCAGCTGTTCACGGCGGACGGAACCGTCCAGCCGGCGACGGTGCTCAAGGCCGGCCCCTGCGTCGTGTCGCAGGTGAAGACGGTGGACACGGACGGCTACGAAGCCGTGCAGCTGGGCCTCGTCGACGCGAAGGCGACGAAGGAGAACAAGCCCACCACCGGCCACTTCAAGAAGGCCGGCGTCGGCGCCCACGCGCGTGCGGCGTGAAGTGCGCGTCAAGGCGGGCGGCGAGGCGCCGAAGCTGGGCGACCAGATCAACGTCGGCATCTTCGCCGACGGCGAGCGCGTCGACGTCATCGGCACCAGCCGCGGCAAGGGCTTCCAGGGCGTCGTGAAGCGGCACCACTTCGCCGGCGGCCGCGCCACGCACGGCTCGATGTTCCACCGCGCGCCGGGCTCGATTGGCGCCTCGTCGTTCCCGTCGCGCGTCGTGAAGGGCATGCGGATGGCGGGCCACATGGGCGCCGACCGCGTCACGGTCCGCAACCTGAAGGTGTTGAAGGTGGACGCCGACAACAACCTGCTCCTCCTCGAGGGCGCGGTGCCGGGCGGTCCCAACGCCGTGGTCGTGATTCGCAAGGCCGTGGCGGCCAAGGTCGTGAAGGCGCCGCAGGTCGAGCCGGTGAAGAAGAAGGGTCGGAAGTAGCCATGACCGTCGACGTCGTCAACCAGCAGAACGAGAAGGTCGGCTCGGTCGACCTCCGCGACGAGGTGTTCGGCGGTCGCGTCAAGACCGACCTGATCCACGCCTCGGTGGTGCGGTCGAACGCGGCGGACCGCCGCGGCACGCACGCCACCAAGAACCGCGCCCTGGTCAGCGGCTCGGGCAAGAAGCCGTGGCGGCAGAAGGGCACCGGCCGCGCGCGCGTCGGCGAGATCCGCAACCCGCTGTGGCGCGGGGGCGGCACGGTGTTCGGGCCGCAGCCGCGCAGCTACGACTACCAGCTGCCCGAAGAAGGTCGAGAAGGGCGCGCTGCGCGCCGCGCTCGCCCAGAAGCTGCAGGCGGGCGAGGTGACCGTCGTGGACGCGCTGTCGGTGGCCGAGGTCAAGACCAAGGCGGCGCTCGAGATGCTGCGCCGGCTCGGCATCGAGGGCGGCCGCAAGGGCAAAGCGCTCATCGTCGACGTGAAGCCCGAGGACAAGCTGGCGCTGTCGGTGCGCAACATCGAGGGCGTGCGCCTGCTCGCCAGCAACCGCATCGTGGCGCGCGACGTGGCCGGCACCCGCCGCCTCGTGCTCACGCGCGCGGCGCTCGAGAAGCTGCAGGAAGTGCTGGGATAACGCATGATGAAGACCACCGACGTCATCCGCAAGCCGCTGATCACCGAGAAGACGACCGTCCTCCGCGAGGACGGCCGCACGCTGGTGTTCCAGGTGGCGATGGGCGCCAACAAGATCGACATCAAGCGCGCCGTCGAGCTGCTGTTCGGCTCGAAGGTCGCGAGCGTCCGCACCTCGCTGGCGCACGGCAAGATGAAGCGCCAGGGCAAGTTCGTCGGCCGGCGCTCGGACTGGAAGAAGGCCTACGTGAAGCTGCGGGACGGGGAAAAGCTCCCCGAAATCCTGCAGGGCGCGTAGGAGAGGGGCAAGAGAATGCCTATTCGCAAATACAACCCGACCTCGCCTGGCGTCCGCGGCAAGACGTCGCTGACCTTCGAGGAGATCACGACCAACGAGCCGTACGCCCCGCTGACCGAGTCGCTGCACCGCTCGGGCGGCCGCAACAACCAGGGCGAGCTGACCTCGTGGTGGCGCGGCGGCGGTCACAAGCGCCTCTACCGGGTGATCGACTTCAAGCGCGACAAGAAGGACATCCCGGCCAAGGTGGCCACGGTCGAGTACGACCCGAACCGCTCGGCGCGGATTGCGCTGCTCACCTACGCCGACGGCGAGAAGCGCTACATCCTGCACCCGGTGGGGCTGAAGGTCGGCGACACCATCGTGGCCGGCGACGCCGTGGACATCCTGCCGGGCAACTGCCTGCCGCTGAAGAACATCCCGCTCGGCACCATGATCCACAACGTGGAGCTGCGGCCGGGCAAGGGCGGCCAGATGGCGCGCAGCGCCGGGGCGACCGTGCAGCTCGTCGCCCGCGAGGGCGAGTACGCGTCGGTGAAGCTGCCCTCGGGCGAAATCCGCAAGGTCAACGTCGAGTGCGTGGCGACGATCGGCCAGGTGGGCAACCTCGATCACGAGAACGTGTCGATCGGCAAGGCGGGCCGCAGCCGCTGGCTCGGCAAGCGCCCGCACGTGCGCGGCGTGGCGATGAACCCGGTGGATCACCCGCTCGGCGGCGGCGAGGGCAAGACCTCGGGCGGCCGTCACCCGGTGACGCCGTGGGGCCAGCCGACCAAGGGCTTCAAGACCCGCCGGCGCAAGGACACGGACCGCTTCATCGTGCAACGCCGCAAGAAGTAGGCAGGGCGACAGAGTTAGACGTCGAGAACCGCGTTATGAGCAGATCACTGAAGAAGGGCCCGTTCGTCGACACGTTCCTCCTCGAGAAAGCTCGAGGGGATGAACCGGGTCAACGAGAAGCGGGTCATCAAGACCTGGTCGCGCCGCTCGACCGTGGTGCCCGAGATGGTGGGCCACACGATGGCGGTGCACAACGGGAAGAAGTTCATCCCGGTGTACGTGACCGAGAACATGGTCGGCCACAAGCTGGGCGAGTTCTCCCCGACGCGCACGTTCAAGGGGCACACCACCAAGACCGAGAAGGCGGCCGCGGCGCCGGCGCCGGCGGCGAAGGCTTAAGCCATGGCGGTCGAAGCACACGCAATCGCGCGCGGCGTCCGCACCTCGGCCCAGAAGGCGGGCCTGGTGTGCACGCTGATCCGCGGCAAGAACGTCAACCAGGCGCTCGCCACGCTGCAGTTCACGCCGAAGACGATCGCGCGCGAGCTGGCCAAGGTGCTGCGCTCGGCGGTGGCCAACATCCAGCAGGCCGACGGGTTCGGCGGCGACGTCGAGCGGCTCTACGTGTCGGCGTGCTACGCCAACCAGGGCCAGTCGACGAAGCGCGTGCGCCCCGCCCCGATGGGCCGGGCCTACCGCGTGGTGAAGCGCACCGCCCACCTCACGGTGAAGGTGTCGGAGCGGCCGCTGAAGATCGTGGCCACCGGGGCCGATGGCAAGGCCGTCGAGAGAAGAGCTGCGGCGGCCAAGCCAGCGCGCGCGAAGAAGACGTCCGGCAAGGCCGCGGCGGCGAAGGCATAAGAGGAGACAGCGTGGGTCAGAAAGTTCACCCCTACGGATTCCGGCTCGGCTTCAACAAGACCTGGCGCTCGCGCTGGTTCTCCGGCCGCGACTACCAGAAGCTGCTGCACGAGGATCTGGCCCTGCGCCAGGACCTCAAGAAGCGCTTCTCGCACGCCGGCGTCTCGCGCATCGAGACCGAGCGCGCGGCCAACAACCTGAAGATCGACATCTACACCTCGCGCCCGGGCATCATCATCGGCCGCAAGGGCACCGAGGTCGAGAAGCTGAAGCAGGAGATCCAGAAGCGCACCAGCCGGGTGGTCTTCATCAACATCCAGGAGATCCAGAAGCCGGAGCTCGAGGCGCAGCTGATTTCCGAGTCGGTGGCGGTGCAGCTCGAGAAGCGCGTCGCGTTCCGCCGCGCCATGCGCAAGGCGGTGGAGTCGGCGCTGCGCTTCGGCGCCCGCGGCATCAAGGTGCGCGTGTCGGGCCGCCTGAACGGCGCCGAGATCGCGCGGTCCGAGTGGTATCTGCACGGCCAGCTGCCGCTGCAGACGCTGCGCGCGGACATCGACTACGGGTTTGCCGAGGCCAGCACGACCTACGGGCAGATCGGCGTGAAGGTGTGGCTCTACAAGGGCGAGCGGCTGGTGCCGCGCGTCGGCCGCGAGGAAGAGTACCGCGACCGGGCGCCGCGCCGTCCCGGCGGACCCAGAGCGTAAGGAAGAGACGTAGGGGAACACGACGATGTTGATGCCGAAGAAGGTCAAGTTCCGCAAGCAGCAGCGCGGACGCATGGCCGGCAAGGCCTGGCGGGGCTCGGACGTCTCGTTCGGCGACTACGGGCTGAAGGCGATGGAGCCGTGCTGGATGACCGCCCGTCAGATCGAGGCGGCCCGCGTGGCGATGACGCGCTTCATCAAGCGCGGCGGCAAGATCTGGGTGCGCGTGT
This sequence comes from uncultured Acidobacteriota bacterium, assembly GCA_963731785.1. GTDB lineage: Bacteria > Acidobacteriota > Vicinamibacteria > Vicinamibacterales > UBA2999 > DASYRM01. The sequence continues at coordinate 260,397 of CAVSWX010000005.1, read as the reverse complement.
TCCCGGACAAGCCGATCACGAAGAAGCCGCAGGAAACCCGCATGGGCAAGGGCAAGGGCGCGCCCGAGGAATGGGTGTGCGTCGTGCGTCCCGGCCGCATCCTCTTCGAGATGGAGGGCGTGAGCGAGACCGACGCCAAGCGGGCGATGCAGCTGGCCGCGGCCAAGCTGCCGATCAAGACCAAGTTCGCGGCGCGGTTCGGTCAGGAGTCGGCGTCATGAAGATTGGTGAGATTCGCGAACTGGGCGTCGAGGACCTGCGCGCGCGCGAGAAGGACCTCGACGATCAGCTGTTCCGGCTCCGCATCCAGAAGTCGATGGGCCAGCTCGAGGCGCCGACCAAGCTGCGCACGCTGCGCCGCGACCTGGCGCGCATCAAGACGATTCTCCGCGAGCGGCGGAAGTAGGTAGCAGACATGAGCGTCAAGGCACAGCTGACCGGCACGGTGGTCAGCGACAAGATGGAAAAGACGGTGGTGGTGGCGATCGAGCGCCAGGTGCGCCACGGCGTCTACGGCAAGATCCAGCGCCGGACCTCGAAGTTCGTCGCCCACAACGAGGGCAACGAGGCCAAGGCGGGCGACACGGTGAGCATCGCCGAGACGCGTCCGCTCAGCCGCCGCAAGCGCTGGGTCGTCACGAAGGTCGTGACGAAGGCGCCCGTCTAGTCGAACACAACTGGAGACAGGAGACCCACCATGATCCAGATGCGCTCGATCCTCGACGTCGCCGACAACTCCGGCGCGCGGAAGATCTCCGTGATCAACCCGATCGGCGGCTCGACCGGCCGCTACGCGCGCCTCGGCGACATCGTCACCGCGTCGGTGAAGGAAGCGACGCCGGACGGCACGGTGAAGAAGGGCCAGGTCGTGAAGGCCGTGATCGTCCGCACGCCGCAAGGAGCAGCGCCGCCGCGACGGCAGCTACATCCGCTTCGACCGCAACGCCGCGGTGCTCATCAACGACCAGAACGAGCCGATCGGCACCCGCGTGTTCGGCCCGGTGGCCCGCGAACTGCGCGAGCGGCGCTTCATGAAGATCATCTCGCTGGCGCCGGAGGTTCTGTAATGCCATGCAGCCATCGATTCGGAAGAACGACAACGTCGTCGTCACGACGGGCCGCGACAGCGGCAAGCGCGGCCGGGTGCTCAAGGTGCTCCCGGACGAAGAACCGCGTCATCGTCGAGGGCGTCAACATCATCAAGCGCCACACGAAGCCGAACCCGCAGCGCAACATCAAGGGCGGCATCGTCGAGCGCGAGGGCGCGGTCCACGCCAGCAACGTCCAGCTGGTGTGCCCCGAGTGCGGCAAGATGACCCGCATCGGCCACCGCGTCGACGGCGACCGCAAGGTCCGCATCTGCCGCAAGTGCGAGGGAGTGGTCGACAAATGAGCCGCCTCAAGGAACGCTACCAGAAGGAAGTCGCGCCGGCGCTCAAGAAGGAGTTCGGCTACGGCAACGTGATGGCGATCCCCCGCATCGAGAAGGTGGTCGTCAACATGGGCCTGGGCGAGGCGACGTCGAACGCCAAGCTCGCCGACGTCGGCGCCGACGAGATCGGCCGCATCACCGGCCAGAAGGCCGTGGTGCGCCGCGCCACCAAGTCGATCGCGCAGTTCAAGCTGCGCCAGGGCATGCCGGTGGGCGCCATGGTGACGCTGCGCGGCGAGCGGATGTACGAGTTCCTCGACCGCCTGATCAGCATCGCGCTGCCGCGCGTCCGCGACTTCCGCGGCGTGTCGCCCAAGGGTTTCGACGGCCGCGGCAACTTCACGATGGGGCTGAAGGACCAGCTGCTGTTCCCGGAGATCGACTACATGAAGGTCGACAAGGCCCGGGGCATGAACGTGTCGGTCGTGACCACGGCCAGGACCGACGAAGAAGCGCGGAAGCTGCTGCAGTTGATGGGCATGCCGTTCCGCACCAGCCAGTCCTAGAGGCTGAAGGCTAGAGGCTAAAGGCAAAAGAAATGGCCACGACCGCAAAAGTCGCCAAAGAAGCGAAGACGCTCAAGTTCAAGGTCCGTCACCGCAACCGCTGCCACCTGTGCGGGCGCCCGCGCGCCTACATGCGGAAGTTCGACATGTGCCGCCTCTGCTTCCGCAAGCTGGCGCTCGAAGGCGACGTGACCGGCGTCACGAAGAGTTCCTGGTAGGGCCGCGGCTCGCCAGCCAGTCAGTTATTTGAGAGAGCGAACATGACCGATCCGATCTCAGACATGCTCACGCGCATCCGCAACGGGGTGTCGGCCAAGCACGCGCGTGTGGACATGCCCGCCAGCAAGCTCAAGGCGGAAATCGCGCGGATCCTGCAGGACGAGGGCTACATCCAGGGCTTCCGTCTGGTGGACGCGCCGGCGGGCAAGAGCGGCAAGCCGGGCGGCCAGCTGATTCGCCTGTTCCTGCGCTACGGCCCGCAGGGCGAGAAGGTCATCACCGGCCTGCAGCGCATCAGCCGTCCCGGGCGCCGGGTCTACTTCGGCGTCGAGGAGGTCCCGACGGTGCTCGGCGGGCTCGGCACCAGCATTCTGACCACGTCGCGCGGCGTCATGACCGGCCGCGCCGCCAAGAAGGCCGGCGTCGGCGGCGAAGTGCTCTGCACTGTTTGGTAAAGGTCTGAACCATGTCTCGAATCGGTAAGAAACCCATCACGCTGCCGAAGGGCGTCACCGTGAAGATCGACACCGGTGCCGTCGAAGTGCAGGGACCCAAGGGCAAGCTGCGGCAGGCGGTGCCCCCCGGCATCCTCTTCGCCAAGGACGGCGAGGCGCTGGTGGCGAAGCTCGAGCGCGCCGACGACGCGTCGCTGAAGAAGTTCCACGGGCTGGCGCGGAGCCTGGTCGCCAACGCGGTCACCGGCGTCACCGACGGGTTCAAGAAGGAGCTCGACATCGTGGGCGTCGGCTACCGTGCCGAGCTCAGGGGCAAGGAAGTGCACTTCGCCCTCGGCTACTCGCACCCGGTGGTGTTCCCGATCCCCACTGGCATCGACGTGGCCGTGGACAAGAACACGCACATCGTGGTGACGGGCGCCGACCGGCAGCTGGTCGGCCAGGTGGCGGCGAACATGCGGCGGCTGCGCAAGCCCGATCCCTACAAGCAGAAGGGCGTGCGCTACACCGGCGAAGTGCTCAAGAAGAAGGTCGGCAAGACCGGAGCGAAGTAGCGATGCGTATCAAGACCAAGGAAGACCGCCGCGACCGGATCAAGCTCCGGATTCGCAAGCGCGTGCGAGGCACCACCGAGCGCCCGCGGCTCACCGTGTTCCGCAGCGTCACCCACATCTACGTGCAGGTGGTGAACGACGCCGACGGGACGACCATCGCCTCCGCCTCGTCGCTCGAGCCGGCGGTGAAGGGCACGCTCGACAAGGCCGCCAAGGGCGGCAACGTCGGCCGGCGCCAAGGCGATCGGCAAGACCATCGCCGAGCGGCTGCTCGAGAAGGGCGTGAAGCGCGTGGTGTTCGACCGGAACGGGTTCCTCTATCACGGCCGCATCAAAGCGGTGGCTGACGCGGCGCGCGAAGCCGGTCTGGAGTTCTGACGTGGCAACCATGAATCGCTTTCGCGAGAAGATCGACGCGGGCCAGACGGAGTTCAAGGACACGGTGGTGTCCATCAACCGCGTGACCAAGGTGGTCAAGGGCGGCAAGAACCTGAGCTTCAGCGCGCTGGTCGTCGTCGGCGACGGGCACGGCATCGTCGGCTTCGGCGTCGGCAAGGCCAAGGAAGTGCCCTCGGCGATCAAGAAGGGCATCGAGGCCGCCAAGAAGAACCTGATCAAGGTGCCCGCTGGCCGGGACGACCATTCCGCACCAGGTGGTGGGCAAGTTCGGCTCGGGCAGCGTGCTGCTGAAGCCGGCGCCCGAGGGCACCGGCCTCATCGCCGGCGGCGCGGTGCGCGCGGTGGTCGAGAGCTGCGGCATCCACAACGTGCTGACCAAGTCGCTGGGCTCGGCCAACCCGCACAACGTGGTTCGCGCCACCTTCGCGGGCCTGATGGATCTGAAGAACCCGGCCTTCGTGGCGCGGATGCGCGGCAAGGAACTCTCCGAGCTGGTGGGGGCGTAAGAGCGATGGCGAAGCAGACAGCCGGCAGGATGCTGAAGATCACGCTGGAGAAGAGCGTGATCTGCTGCAACAAGTCGCAGAAGGCGACCGTGCAGGGCATGGGTCTGCGGCGCATCCGGCACTCGATCGAGCTGCCGGACACGCCGGAAACCCGCGGCATGATCCTCAAGGTCCGTCACCTGGTGACGGTAGTTGAATAGCGTCCGTCACCTCGTGACGGTCCAGGAATAGGCGCAGGTAGCAGCGATGGGTCTCGAAAATCTCAAGCCGGCCCCCGGGTCGACGCATTCGAAGAAGCGCATCGGCCGCGGGCACGGCAGCGGGCAGGGCACGCAGGCGGGCCGCGGGCACAAGGGCGCGCAGTCGCGGTCCGGCTACAGCTTCAAGCGCGGGTTCGAAGGCGGCCAGATGCCGCTGCACCGGCGCGTGCCGAAGCGCGGGTTCCACAACCCGTTCCGCACCGAGTACGCGGTGGTGAACCTCGACGCGCTGGCGGAGCGGTTCGACGCCGGCACGGTGGTGACGCCGGAGCTGATGCGGGAGAAGGGCCTCGTGCGCGGCAAGCGCCTGCAGATCAAGGTGCTCGCCCGGGGCGACGTGAGCAAGGCGCTCACCGTGAAGGCGCACAAGTTCAGCGGCAAGGCGGCCGAAAAGCTCGCCGCCGCGGGCGGTGCGGCCGAGGTGCTGGAGGCCAAAGGCTAGAGAGCTACGAGGCTACCGGCTCCGACGGGGATGACGTGATGGACAACCCGCTGAAGAACCTCTTTGCGATCGCCGACCTGCGCAACCGCGTGCTGTTCACGCTGGCCATGCTGGGCGTGTATCGCATCGGCAGCCACATCCCGACGCCCGGTGTGAACACCGAGGCGCTCAACGTGATGGCCGAGCAGGCGCGGAACACGATGTTCGGCCTGTACGACATGTTCACGGGCGGCAACCTGTCGCAGGTGACGATCTTCGCCCTCGGCGTGATGCCCTACATCAGCTCGTCGATCATCCTGCAGCTGCTCACCGTGGTGTGGCCGTACCTGGAGCGCATCTCCAAGGAAGGCGAGCTGGGGCGGCGCAAGATCACCCAGTACACCCGCTACCTGACGCTGGTGCTGGCGTTCGTGCAGGCGCTCGGGATCGCGATCTGGCTCGAACGGTCGGCCGACGTCGCCGGCCTGCCGCTCATCTACGACCCGGGCTGGGGCTTCCGCTTCGTCTGCGTGATCACGCTGATGACCGGCACCATGTTCATCATGTGGCTGGGCGAGCAGATCACCGAGCGCGGGATCGGCAACGGCATGTCGCTGCTCATCTTCGCCGGCATCGTGGTCAACCTGCCGGTGGCGGTGCTCACCACGTTCGACCAGATGCAGACCGGGCAGATCTCGCTGCTGCGCATCGTGCTGCTGCTGCGCGGTGATGGCCTTCGTCGTGGCCGCGATCATCTTCGTCGAGCGCGGACACCGGCGCATCCCGGTGCAGTACGCCAAGCGCGTGGTCGGGCCGGCGCCAGTACGGCGGCTCGAGCACGCACATCCCGCTCAAGGTCAACACCGGCGGCGTCATCCCGGTGATCTTCGCCTCGTCGCTGCTGGCGTTCCCCGGCACGCTGGCCACCGTGTTCCCGACCGGCACCTGGGCGCGCGCGTTTCTCGACCAGGTGGCCTACGGGATGCCGCTCTACAACCTGCTCTACGTGGCCGGCATCATCTTCTTCGCCTACTTCTACACCGCGATCATCTTCAACCCGGATGACGTGGCGGAGAACATGCGCAAGTACGGCGGCTTCATCCCCGGTATCCGGCCCGGCAAGCGCACGGCGGAGTACATCGACACCATCCTGGCCCGCATCACGCTGGTCGGCGCGGTCTATCTGGCGGGTGTGGCGCTGCTGCCCGAGTTCATGGTCAGCGGCTTCCGGGTGGCGCCGATCCCGTTCGTCGGCGAGACGCTCGACGCGAACCTGCCGCAGTGGTTCACGCAGGGCCTGGGCATCACCTTCGCGTTCGGCGGCACGTCGCTGCTCATCGTCGTCGGCGTGGCGATGGACACCGTGCAGCAGGTCGAGTCGCAGCTCATCATGCGGCACTACGACGGCTTCATGAAGAAGACACGCATTCGCGGCCGCCGCGGCTAAACGGCGATGGGCCTGAACGTCATCATGATGGGGGCCCCGGGTGCGGGGAAGGGCACCCAGGCGGGTCGGTTCGCGCGGGAGCGGGGGCTGCCGAAGATTTCGACCGGCGACATGCTGCGCGAGGCGATCAAGGAGAAGAACCCGGTCGCGCTCGAGGCCCAGGCGCTGATGGACCGCGGCGAGCTGGTGGACGACGCCACGATCATCGCGATCGTGCGCGATCGGCTGAGCAAGCCGGACACGCGGCCCGGGTTCGTGCTCGACGGGTTTCCCCGCACGGTGGGGCAGGCCGGGCGCTCGACGCGATCATGGAAGAGCGCGGCCGGGGCCCGCTCGTGGTGATCGACGTCGTGGTGCCGGAGCAGGAGCTGGTGCGGCGGCTGGGCGAGCCGCCGGATCTGTTCGAAGTGCGGCACCAACGCCGAGCCCGGGCAAGACCGCGTGCACGAAGTGCGGCGGCGAGCTGGTGGTGCGGGCCGACGACGACGGGCAGGTGGTGCTGGAGCGGCTCAAGGTGTACGAGCGGGCGACGCGGCCGGTGCTCGACTACTACCGGGCGCGGCCGACGTTCCGGATGGTCAACGGGGCGCAGGCGCCGGAGCAGGTGGCGCACGACGTGGACTCGATGATCGACGACGCGGCCTCGAGTGGCGCTGCCGGGCGCAGGTCGGCGGGCGAGCGCCGGACGAGCGCCCGGGTGGCGGAGTAGGAGTTGGGCATGAGCATCGTCTGCCGCTCGCAGGCCGAGATCGACAAGCTGCGGCGCGCGAACCAGCTGGTCGCCGACGTGCTGGCCGAGCTGCGGGCGATGGTGGCGCCGGGCGTGACGACGCAGGACATCGATCGGGTGGCCGAAGCGCGGGTGCGCGAGGCCGGGGCGAAGCCGGCGTTCAAGGGGTATCACGGCTACCCGGCGACGGTGTGCGCGTCGATCAACGAGCAGGTGGTGCACGGCATTCCGTCGACGCGGCCGCTCGTGACCGGCGACATCGTGTCGATCGACATGGGCGCGGTGCTCGACGGCTACTACGGCGACTGCGCGGTGACGGTGCCGGTGGGCGACGATCGCGGCCGAGACGGCCGAGCTGCTGCGGGTCACCGAGGAATCGCTGCTTCCGCGGCATCGACGCGGTGAAGCCGGGCGCGCGGGTGTCGGATATCGGCGCGGCGGTGCAGCAGCACGTCGAGGCGGCGGGGTTTTCGGTGGTGCGGGAGTTCGTCGGGCACGGCATCGGAACGGCGCTGCACGAAGAGCCGCAGATCGCCAACTACGGGCCGGCCGGGCACGGTCCGCGGCTGTCGGAAGGCATGGTGTTCGCCATCGAGCCGATGGTGAACGCGGGCAAGGCCGACGTGAAGGTGCTCTCGGACGGCTGGACGGCGGTGACGCGCGACGGCCGGCTGTCGGCGCACTTCGAGCACACGGTGGTGGTGACGCGCAGCGGGTGCGAAATCCTGACGCTGCTGGCCGCCGACGCCGCGCGCGCCAAGCAGCTGCTGGGCGCTCCGGTACGGAGCGCCTGAGGTCGAGGCGCTGGCGAAGCACCTAGAGGCGCTGCGGAGCGCTAGGCGTGGCCGGGCGTGGGTGAGCAGCGGGTCGAGGGCGTGGTCACGGCGCAGTTGCCGAGCGGCCTCTACCAGGTGGAGATCGAGGGGCCGCACCGGATCACGGCGCACATCGGCGGGCGGGGCCGAGCGCAATTTCGTGCGGGTGCTGGTCGGGGATCGAGTAGTGGTCGAGCTCACGCCGCGCGATACGACGCGGGGACGCATCGTGAGACGGGCGTAACCGGCGGAAGGCGTCGGGAAGACGAGAGAAGCAACCTATGAAGGTACGGGCGTCGGTTCGGAAAATTTGTGACAAGTGCAAGGTCGTGCGGCGGAAGGGCGTCGTCCGCGTGATCTGCAGCAACGCCAAGCACAAGCAGAGGCAGGGATAGCCGCATGGCACGTATCGCAGGCGTCGACCTCCCGCGCACCAAGCGCGTCGAGATCGGTCTCACTTACATCTACGGCATCGGCCGCAAGCGGTCGAACGACGTCCTCAGCGCGGCGGGCGTGAGCCCCGACATCCGCGTCAAGGACCTCTCCGAGGACGACGTCCGGAAGATCAGCCGGGTGCTCGAAGAAGTCGGCGGCGTCGAAGGCGACCTCCGCAAGGAGATCTCGCATGAACATCAAGCGCCTGATGGAGATCGGCTGCTACCGCGGCCTGCGCCACCGGCGCAACCTGCCGGCCCGCGGCCAGCGCACGCGCACCAACGCGCGCACGCGGAAGGGCCCGCGCAAGGGCGCCGTGGCCAAGAAGAAGACGGTTTAGTAGGTAGACACTGATGGCAAAAACCGAAGCGGCGGGAACCGAGAAGAAGGCCGAGGGCGGCAAGAAGTCGCCCCGCAAGACCTTCAAGAAGCGCGGCGAGAAGCGCGTGGTGCACCACGGCTACGTGCACATCCACGCCTCGTTCAACAACACGCACATCACGATCACCGACACCGAGGGGAACGTGATTGCCTGGTCGAGCGCCGGCGGCATCGGCTTCAAGGGCTCGCGCAAGGGCACGCCGTTCGCGGCGACGCAGGCGGCCATGAACGCCGGCAACGCCGCCAAGACGCACGGGCTGCGCTCGGTGGACGTGAAGGTCAAGGGCCCGGGGTCGGGCCGCGAGTCGGCCATCCGCGCGCTGCAGACGGTGGGCATCGAGGTGAAGTCGATCCGCGACGTCACGCCGATTCCGCACAACGGCTGCCGCCCGACCAAGCGCCGCCGCGTCTGAGAAGCTTTCGTGGGGCCGGGTCTTCAGAGCCGGCCGGGATTCGTTCGAGAAGGATTGACTGAATGGCTCGTTACACTGGTCCGGTCTGCCGCCTGTGCCGCCGCGAGGGCATGAAGCTCTTCCTCAAGGGCGAGCGCTGCTACACCGAGAAGTGCGCCATCGAGAAGCGCAACTTCGCCCCCGGGCAGCACGGCAAGACGCGCAAGGCCAAGCTGGCCGGCTACGGCATGCAGCTGCGCGAGAAGCAGAAGGTGAAGCGCATCTACGGGGTGCTCGAGGATCAGTTCCGCCGCTACTTCGAGCAGGCGGAGCGGATGCGCGGCATCACCGGCGAGACGCTGCTGCAGCTGCTCGAGCGCCGGCTCGACAACGTCGCCTACCGCCTCGGTCTCGCGACCTCGCGCGCCGCAGGCGCGGCAGCTGGTGCGCCACGGCCACCTGACGGTCAACGGCCGCAAGGTCGACATCCCGTCGTTCTCGGTGAAGCCGGGCGACGTGGTGGCGCTGCGCGCCGAGCAGCCACAAGGTGCCGGCCGTCGTGCACGCGCTGGAAGAGGTCAAGGGCCGCGGGGTGCCGGAATGGCTCTCGTTCGACCCGAACGCCTTCTCGGCCAAGATCAGCTCGATCCCGACCCGCGAGCAGATCAACCTGCCCGTGCAGGAACAGCTGATCGTCGAGTTGTATTCGAAGTAGACGTAGGGGCCGCCTTCAGGCGGCCCACGTTCGCATCCACCGGCCCGCAGCCTTTCAGACCTGCGGTGGGAGGCCGGTGGAGACACACATGCAGGTCTGGAGGCCGGAGCTGCCGGCCCACGCGAAAGGATACGAATCAATGCTCTGGAGAGGATTTCAGCGACCCAAGCGGCTCGAGTTCGAGCGCGAGACCCTGACCGACCGGTTCGGCCGGTTCTACGCGCAGCCGTTCGAGCGCGGCTTCGGGACGACCATCGGCAACTCGCTGCGCCGCGTGCTGCTGTCGTCGATCGAGGGCGCGGCGATCACCGCCGTGAAGATCGACGGCGTGCTGCACGAGTTCTCGCCGATCCCGGGCGTGGTGGAGGATGCGACCGACATCATCCTCAACCTCAAGCAGATCCCGTTCAAGATGCACTCGGAGCAGGGCCGCACGCTGTACCTGCGCGTGGAGAAGCCGGGCGTGGTGCGCGCCAAGGACATCGAGGTGGACCAGACCATCGAGATCCTCGAGCCCGAGGCGCACATCGCCACCGTGTCCGAGGGCGGCAAGCTCCACATGGAGCTGCGCATGAAGCGCGGCCGCGGCTACGTCTCGGCCGACAAGAACTTCGACGAGGACCTCGGCATCGGCTGGATTCCGGTCGACTCGGTGCACTCGCCGGTGAAGAAGGTGAACTACCTCGTCGAGGCCGCGCGCGTCGGCCAGGCGACCGACTACGACAAGCTCACCATCGACGTCTGGACCAACGGCTCGGTGACGGCGCGCGACGCGGTGTCGCTGGCCGCCAAGCTGGTGCGCGATCACCTGAACATCTTCATCAACCTCGAGGATCTCGGCGAGCAGGCCGCCGACGCCACGGCGGCCGAGCCGCGGTCGGGCGCCGCCAACGAGAACCTCGACAAGAGCGTCGAGGAGCTGGAGCTGTCGGTCCGCTCCTACAACTGCCTCAAGAACGCGAACATCCGGACCATCCGCGAGCTCGTGCAGAAGACCGAAGCCGACATGCTGAAGACCAAGAACTTCGGCCGCAAGTCGCTGAACGAGATCAAGGAAATCCTGCACACGATGGGGCTGAGCCTCGGCATGCGGCTCGACGCCGCTGTCCAGGAGTAGCGTCACGAGCAGGAGTGGCGCAGGAGTAACAAGCAGCACCAGTCATGAGACACAACGTAGCGCACCGGAAACTGGGCCGCGTCACCGAGCATCGCCTGGCGATGCTGCGGAACCAGGCCATCTCGCTGCTCCGGCACGAGCGGATCGAGACCACGATCCCGAAGGCCAAGGAACTGCGGCCCTTCGTGGAGCGGCTGATCACGATCGCCAAGCGCGGCCTGGCGGCGGGCGACGCCAACGCCAGGACGCTCAACGCGCGCCGGATGGTGCTGGCGGAGATTGCCCGACACCGAAGTCGTGAGCAAGCTGTTCAGCGAGCTGGCGCCGCGGTTCGCCGATCGTCCCGGCGGCTACACCCGCATCCTGCGGATCGGTTTCCGCCGCGGCGACGGCGCCGAGACGGCGCAGATCGAGCTCGTGGGCAGCGAGTGGACGCCCGGCCGAGGCAGCCGAAGGAAGGCGAGGACGCCGAGGCGCCGAAGAAGAGCAAGGGCCTCGGCGAGCGGCTGCGCCAGACCGCGCGCAACCTGCGCGGCGGCGGCAAGGACGGCGGCTCGAAGGCGGCGGCCAGCGGCCAGACGCGTGGCGGCCGCAAGACGACGACTCCGCGCAAGGTCGGCGGATCGTAAGCAGGCTTAGGGCTCAAGGCTAAAGGCCAGAGGCTAAAGGCAAAAAAGGGCAGGTCGTCGGACCTGCCCTTTTTCTTGTACAGTGGCCGCGGGTCTTTCGACCCGCCTCATGGAACGGCGCCCACGCTATTCTGTCCGGGCATGCTGCAGACGCGGCCGATCCTGCTGGCCCTGTTCGGCGCCACCGTGCTCGCGGCGACGACGCTCGCCTGCCGCGCCGACCGGGAAACGTCGGCGCCCGTGTGCGCCTGTCGCCGCCGCAGTTGGCCGACACGGCACGGCTCACGACGCTCGGCGCCGAGCAGCGCAAGTCGGCCAGCCGCTTTGCCGTGTTCCACGACTTCCGCTTCACCGACCGCCTGCCCGAGAGCGGCATCACCTACCGCAACCGGGTGGTGAGCGACGCGGCCAAAACCTATAAGTCCGCGCACTACGACCACGGCACCGGGATGGCCGTGGCCGACGTCGACGGCGACGGGCGGCTGGACATCTACTTCGTCTCGCAGGTCGGCGGCAACGCGCTGTGGCGCAACCTGGGCGGCGGCCGCTTCGAGGACATCACCGGCGCCGCCGGTGTGGCGCTCGCCGATCGCGTCGGGGTGAGCGCCTCGTTCGCCGACACCGACAACGACGGCGACCCCGACCTCTACGTCACCACCGTCCGGCACGGCAACGCGTTCTTCGAGAACGACGGACGCGGCCGGTTCCGCGACATCACCGACGCCGCCGGCCTCGCCTATTCCGGCCATTCGTCCGCGACGGTGTTCTTCGACTACAACCGGGATGGACGCCTCGACCTCTTCCTGGTGAACGTCGGCCGCTACACCACGGACACCGTCGCCGGCGAGGGCTACCGCTTCTACACGGCCGTCGACGACGCGTTCTCCGGGCACCTCAAGCCCGAGCGGGCCGAGCGAGCCGGCTCTTTCGCAACGAGGGCGGCAACCGGTTCGTCGACGTGTCGGCGGCGATGGGGCTGCAGGACCTCTCCTGGTCCGGCGACGCCAGCCCGATTGACGGCAACGGCGACGGCTGGCCCGATCTCTACGTCCTCAACATGCAGGGGAACAACGAGTACTACGAGAACGCCGGCGGGACCCGGTTCGTCCGTCGCAGCCGCGAGGTGTTTCCGCGCACGTCGTGGGGCGCCATGGGCATCAAGGTGTTCGACTTCGACAACGACGGCCGGATGGACATCTACATCACCGACATGCACTCGGACATGAGCCAGGAGGTCGGCCCGGAGCACGAGCGTGAGAAGTCGCACATGGTGTGGTCGGAAGAGGTCCGCGGCGACGGCACCACCAGCATCTGGGGCAACTCGGTGTTTCACAACGAGGGGGGCGGCCGCTTTCGCGAGGTGTCCGACGCGGTGAACGCCGAGATGTACTGGCCGTGGGGCCTCAGCACCGGCGACCTGAACGCGGATGGCTTCGAGGACGTCTTCATCACCGCCGGCATGAACTATCCCTATCGCTACGCCACCAACTCGCTGAAGCTGAACGATCGCGGGAAGGGCTTCCTCGACGCCGAGTTCGTGCTGGGCGTGGAGCCGCGCCGAAACGGTCAGGTGGCCACCCCGTGGTTCGAATTGGACATGGCCGGCGCCGACAAAGGCCACCGCGAGGGCGCCGGCGCCGACGGCCGCGTGTCGATCTGGGGGGCGCGGGGCTCGCGGTCGTCCGCCATCTTCGACGTGGACGGCGACGGCGACCTCGACATCGTGACCAACGAGTTCAATGCCGAACCGATGGTGCTGCTGAGCAACCTGTCGGAGCGGCGTCGCGTCCGCTTCCTGCAGGTGGTGCTGCGGGGCGCGCGATCGAATCGCAGCGGGCTTGGCGCGGTGGTCACGGTTACGGCTGCCGGGGTGACGCACACGCAGGTGCACGACGGGAAGTCGGGCTACCTGTCGCAGAGCCTCATGCCCCTCTACTTCGGCCTTGGCGACGCCGAGCGTGTCGACCGTGTCGAGGTGGTGTGGCCGTCGGGCCGGCGGCAGACCGCCCCAAGTCCGGTGTCGGTCAATGGGACGCTTGCGCTCCAGGAACCCTGATTCGGCACCCTCCCGGAATCCTCGGCGCGTCCTGGCCGTGGTGGCGGCGGTGTGTGTCATCGCCGCCGTGGTCGCGGGTTTCGTGCTCACCCGCGGCGGCGGCACGGCTCCGGCCGCGACCTCCGCGGTGACGGGCGGCTGCGAGGAAGACCGTACCTACGCCGGGTGTCTGGAACGAGCCAAGGCCGGAGACCCCCGCGCGCAGTTCCGCCTTGCGGAGGCCTACGACGGTGGGGAGGGGGTGCCCGAGGACGACGCGGCGGCCGCGGAATGGTACCGCCGCGCGGCTGAACAGGGGCATCGTGACGCGCAGTTTCAGCTGGCCACGCTGTACGACTCCGGCAAAGGGGTGACGCGGGACGCTGCCGAGGCGGTGCGATGGTACGGGCGCGCGGCCGACCAGGGGATGGCTCTGGCGCAGTACAACCTCGGCCTCATGTATCTGGAGGGCGGCGGCGGGCTGGCGCAAGACACGGCCGCCGCCGTGCGCTGGTTCACTCTGGCCGCCGAACAGGGGGTGGCCGCGGCGCAGTACAACCTCGGCGTGGCCTACCAGACCGGCGAGGGCGTGGGCAAAGACGTCGAAGCGGCAGCACGCTGGTACCGAAAGGCCGCAGACGCCGGCCATGCCGGGGCGCAGTATGCGCTTGGTCTCCGGTACGCCACCGGCGACGGCGTGGCGAAAGACGGAGCAGAGGCCATTCGGTGGTATCTCCAGGCCGCGACACAAGGCCATGCGGAGGCGCAGAACGACCTCGCCGTCATCTACGACGAGGGCCAGGGCGTGGCCGAGAACGACGCGGAAGCCGTGCGGTGGTATCGGCGGGCGGCCGCAGCCGGCAACCCGAGTGCCCAGCACAACCTTGGCCTGATGTACGCGAACGGCGAGGGGGTGCGGCGCGACGATGGCCGCGCCTATCTGTGGCTGTCGCTGGCCGCTGCCACGAGCGGAGGCACCATCGACCGCGCGGCGCTCGACCGTGTGGCAGGACGGTTACCGGCGAAGGCACGTGCCGCTGCCGACCGCATTGCAGCCGCGTGCCGCGAGTCCGCGTTCAAGGACTGCTCCGAGCCAGCCGGCCCCTGACGTGTCCCTCTCGTTTGTCTTTCGCAGATGAGCATCCCCGTCGGGGTGGGATCGTGGGCTTGACCCGCGATATCCAATTGATTCTAATTGGTCCGCCTTTCGGCAAGGTCCTGGTTGACGCCGGCCCGTGGTGGCCGCGGAGGTAACCGCGTATGCGTTGCTTCACGAAGGCTCTGCTTCTCGGGGTCATCCTCCTCTTCCCCCTCGCCGCCCACGCGCAGTCCATCGCCGGAACAGTGCGGGACGCATCGGGTGCGATATTGCCCGGTGTGACAATCGAGGCGTCGAGCCCGGCGCTCATCGAGAAGACTCGTACGTCCGTCACCGATGGCACCGGCCAGTTCCGTCTCGAGGCCCTGCCACCTGGCGTCTACACCGTCACCTACACCCTGCCCGGCTTCGCAACCGTGCAACGCGAGGGAGTCGAGCTCCAGAGCGGCGTCATCGTGACCGTCAACGCCGAGCTGCGGGTTGGCGGCGTGCAGGAGACGATCACGGTTACGGGCGAAACGCCGGTCGTGGACGTGCAGAGCTCCACTCGTGTCCAGCGGGTCATCGACGACGCGGTCGTGGCGGCCCTTCCGGCGTCTCGCGGGTACGGCAACCTGCTGCAGACCGTGGCCGGCATCCAAGCGACTGGCGCCGCCAACTCGGGCGCGAACCCGGTGATGAACTTTTTCACCTCGCGAGGGGGGCGCAGCAACGAAGGCACGGTGCAGATCGACGGGATGAACGTCGGGTCGGCGTTCAACGGCGGCGGCGTGTCGAGCTACGGCTACGACACCGCCAACTCACAGGAAGTGCAGATCACGGTGGCCGGCGGACTCGGCGAAACCGACCGCGGCGGACCGCAGTTCAACCTCGTGCCGAAGACGGGTGGCAACAACTTCAGCGGGACGTTCTTCGGCAGCACCGCCGGAGGGTGGTCGCAGGGCGACAACCTCGACGACGGGCTGCGGGCGTTCGGCATCAGTGAACTGCCGGAAATCATCAAGAACTGGGACACCAGCATCGCCATCGGCGGACCCATCAAGCGGGATCGCGCGTGGTTCTTCGGCGTGCTGCGGACGTTCGGCAATCACCAGGACATCGCCGGCGTCTACGCCAACGCCAACGCCGCCAATCCCGCCCTGTGGAACTACGTGGCCGACCGGTCCGTGAAAGTGCGCAACGCCGAGGACAAGAAAATCGCCGGCGTCCGCGTGACCGCTCAGGTCACGCAGCGCAACAAGGTCAGCGTGTACTTCGACTATCAGAAGGCGTGTCAGGGCGGCGCATTCCGGGAGGACGGCGACCAGTGCCGCGGCAGGGGCGACGACTGGGCCGCGGTGGGCGCGTTCGGCTCGTGGTCGCCCGAGGCGTCGCACGTGTGGGACGACCGCGAGAAGATCACGCAGGCGAACTGGTCGTCGCCCGCGACGAACAAGCTGCTGCTCGAGGCCGGCTACTCGCAGTTCCTCAGCAACTGGGGCGGCCAGACGCCGTCGGGCGCCCTGGACACGCTGCCGTTCGTCCCCGTCGTCGAGCAGAGCACGCTCGCCGGCGTGCCGCTGAACAACTTCAACTACCACGGCTTTGCCGGCCTGGGGAACAACTACCAGTCGCACAACGTGTGGCGGGCGTCGGCGGCGTACGTCACCGGCGCGCACAGCCTGAAGGTGGGCTATCAGGCGGCCTACGAGGTCACCGACTCCTTCGGCAACTTCCCGCTGCACGGCCTGCAGTACCGCTTCAACAACGGCGTGCCCAACCAGATCACGCAGCGCATCACACCCTGGCAGCAGGGGAACCGCACGCGCTACGACGGCTTCTACCTGCAGGATCAGTGGACCGCGGGCCGGGTGACGCTCCAAGGCGCGATGCGCTATGAACACGCGTGGAGCTTCTTCCCCGAGGGCAAGAGCGGGCTTCTGGCCGACAGCGTGTTCGGTGGGAGCGCGTATACGCTCCCGGAAGCGAAGGGGGTGACGGGCTACCACGATATCGCGCCGCGCATGGGCATGGCCTACGACGTGTTCGGGACCGGCAAGACCGCCATCAAGGTCAGTCTCAGCAAGTACTGGCAGTCGGCCAACAACGAGGGCAACTACACGACGGCCAATCGCGCGGCCACCTTCGCGCAAACGACGACCAGAGCCTGGACGGATGGGAACCGGAACTTCGTTCCCGACTGCAACCTGGCCGACCGGGCCCGGCAGGACAACACCGCGGCGGGCGGAGATCTGTGCGGGGCGTGGGACAACCAGAACTTCGGCTCGATCGTGAGCGCGACCGTGCTCAACCCCGAGGTGCTCGCAGGGGTGGGGCGTGCGCCCGTTCGACTGGCAGTTCGGTGTCTCGCTGCAGCAGGAGATCCTGCCGCGGCTCTCGGCCGAGCTGGCCTACAACCGCCGCAGCTGGGGCAACTTCTTCTACACCGACAACCGCGCCGTGGGACCGCAGGATTACGACACGCTCACGTTTGCGGCGCCCACCCATCCCGACCTCGCCACCAGCGGTCAGCCCGTGTCCTACAAGCTGCTGAAAGAGGCGGCGTTCGGGCGTGTGGACAACTACTACACGTTCGCGAGCGACTACGGCGACGTCACCAACTACTGGCACGGCGTGGACCTCACCGTCAACGCGCGCATGCGAAGCGGGTTGACGCTGCAGGGCGGCTTCTCCACCGGCGGCGGCGTGCGCGACATCTGCGAGGTGACGTCGGCATTGCCCGAATTGCTGCTGGTGGCGAACGTGTCGCAGCAGGTCGACTCCTGCAAGGTCGACGAGATTTGGCTGTGGAACTGGCGCGGGCTGGCCAACTACGTCGTGCCCAAGATCGACGTGCAGGTGAGTGCGATTTTGCGCTCGCAGGCCAATACGTCGCCCGGCGCGGGGGTGGCGTCGAACGGAGCGAGCCTGTCGGCCAACTACGCCATCACCAACGCGCAGGTCATCGCCGCGCTCGGCCGGCCGCTGGCGGGCAATGCGGCGAATACGACAGTGGACCTGACCCTGCCCGGGGAGCTGTACGGCCCGCGCATCAACAGCGTGGACATGCGCTTCGCGAAGATCCTGCGCTTCGGCCGCACCCGATCCACGGTCGGTCTCGATCTCTACAATCTGTTCAACGCCAACACCGGGACGACCTTCCAGCAGACCTACGATCCGCTGAACAACGGCGCGACGTGGCTCAGGCCGACGGCCATCCTGAACCCGCGCTTCGTCCGGTTCAACGCGACCGTGGACTTCTGATTCGGGTCCGCGCAGCGGACCGCTCCAGGCGACGTATCGAGGGCAGGTCTCCGGACCTGCCCTCTGTCTTGTACGTGGCCGCGGGTCTTGAGACCCGCCTCAGGGAACGGCTTCCACCAGGCCGCGGGTCTTCAGACCCGCCTCAGGGAACGGCGTTACCGGACGCGCATCGTCCGCGCTATTCTGTCCGGACATGCTGCGCACGCTGCCCGTTCTGCTGTGCCTGCTCATGCTCGGGTCCGCTCGCGTCGTGGCCGGCGGCGAGGTCTACGACCGCTTTCCCGATGTCATCGATCCGGCCGGACGCTATGTCATCTACTCGCATGGCCTGATCGTCGAAGGCGACGACCCGCGGCCGGTCTCGCCGGAGTTCGGCGTCTACGATTTCCCGGCGGTCGGTACGCGCCCTCGCCGCGGGTGGCGGCTTCCATCTGATCGCGCACCACCGGCCGAAGAACACGGTCCCCGAGGCCTACGCGGAGATGCTGGACGGGTGGGTCCGCCGTCTGCTGGCGGCGAAAGTCGCGCCGGGCCGCATCACGCTGGTCGGGTTCTCGCGGGGCGGCCAGATCACCGCCTTGGCGTCGAGCCGCCTGGCCTCCGCCGGCATCAACACCGCGATCCTGGCGGCGTGCTCGAAGGGCGACCTCGTCCAGGTGCCACCGATCGTCTTGGGCGGCCATCTGCTCTCCATGTACGAGACCACGGACGTCATGGGGTCGTGCGCGACGCTGGCCGGGCGGAGCCGCCTCGCCTCGTTCGAGGAAGTCGCCATCTCGACGGGCAAGAAGCACGGCGCGTTCTACCAGCCGCTGCCGGAATGGGTGGGGCCCCTGCGGGCCTGGATCGAGAAGACCAATCGCTGACGGGGGAGTCCCCATGAACACCACGGCGTGGGTCGCGGCGCTCGCCCTTCTCGGCACGTCGTCAGCCGCGGCGCAAAGCGCGGCGCGGCCGGTGGCCGAGGCCGCCAACGTGCGGTTCTACAGCGACGAGCTGATGAACCTGCATCACACCCTGTATGCGGCGGCATGGCGCGGCCGCGCCCAGGGCGGCCGCTCTCACAGCGGCTGGCGCAGGCACCCACGGCGCCGTTCACGCCCGAGGAGCGCGCGGCCTGGGACGACGCCGTGCGCTACTACGACCGCGAGCTCGCCTCGAAGGACTTGCTGTTCGGCGACGGGATGATCTTCATCAAGTACGCGCTCGTGCACACCGGCCTCGACGATCCGGCCATCGCACCGGGGCTGCGCGCCGTGCTGCGCGCCGCGCTCCCGGTTTACCGCTCGCGTTTCTGGCCTGAACACGACCGCGTGAACCGGGCGTGGATCGCGGTGGTCTCCGAGCGGATGGCCGCGCTGGCGCCCGACGTGATCCCGCGCCTCGAGTCGCTATACGGCACGCGCTGGTTCGCGACGCCGGAGCGGGCCGACGTCGTCTGGGTCGGCAACTGGGCGGGCGCCTACGCGACCGATGGTCCTCCGCATGCCACGATGTCCAGCACGCATCCCGGCATGCAGGACCAGTGGCTGGCGGCCGAAACCGTCTTTCACGGGTACTCGCACATCCTCATCCTCGATCTCCAGAAGCGGCTCGAGACCGCGCTCGGCGAGGACTTGAAGCAGCATCCCGTCCTCTGGCACGCGATACAGTTCTACCTGACCGGCGAGGTGGTCCGTGCGGCGCTCGCGCGCCGCAACGTCGTGTTCACGCCCGCGAGCGCCGGCATGTTCGAGCGCGCCTGGCCGCAGTACCGCCAGCCGATCACCGATGCCTGGGGCCCGTACCTCGACGGCCGCCGCACGATGGACGAGGCGATTGCCGCGACCGTCGCGGCGCTCAAGGCGGCGCGGTGAGCCATGGCGGCCAAGACGCCCGCCGGCGTGCTCTGCGCGGCGCTTCTGCACACCCGTGACGTCGCGGCGTCCGCCCGTCATTACCAGAGCGTGTTCGGATGGACCGCCGTGCCGGACGCGGCAGGCACGTCGTTCACGCTCGGCGGGCAGCGCGTCGCGGCGGCCTGTGCCGTGGTGGCAGGCGTCGACGGGTGGGTGCCGTACGTCGGCGTCGAGGATGTCGACGACGGCGCGGCGCGGGCCGCGCGCAGCGGCGCCACGGTCCTCGAGGGCAGGGCCGATGCGTCGCCAGGGATTCGGCGGCGGCTGGTGAGAGATCCCGGCGGCGCCGTGCTCGGCCTCTGCGGCCTCGACGACGCCGCGGCCGTGGAGCTCATCGACGAGCCCGGGTCGGTGTGGTGGATGGAGGTGCTCAGCCACACGCCCGCGAGGGCGCGCGACTTCTACGGCGGCTGCTGCAGTGGCAGTTCACCGAGAAGCCGCTGCCGCCGCACGCCTCCTATCTCGTCGGCCGGCGGGGCGGAACCGAGGCTGGAGGGATTCTCCCGATCGGTCGGGGCTGGGGCACGTCGCCGCGGTGGCAACTGCTGTTCCACGTGGACGATCTCGCCCGGTCCACGCAGCAGGTCGTGGATGCCGGCGGACGCGTCGAGTTCGGCCCGCTCGACGTGCCGTCGGCGGGCGTGACGACCAGCGTCAGGGATCCGCACGGCTCCCTTTACGTGCTGATGCAGCCGCATCCGCGGTCCGCCGCCTGAGCCGTCGCGTCTTCCTGTACGATCGGGTTCGTCGACCGCGCTGCGATGGACCGCGAAGCCCTGCGCCGCACGCTGACCCTCGCCAGCGCCTTCAAGGACGGCGATCGCGCCGTCGGGGGCGTCGATGACGAGCGAAGCAGAGCGCGAGGCCCAGGCGGCACTCCTGGCGACCAGCCTCGGCGACATCCACCGCACCATCCTCATCGACGACCGGGTAAGCGAGGAGCTGGCCCGATCCCGCGATCGCCGGTTCGACGCCGAGATCGCCGCCTGGCCGGTCGCCCGCGTGCGCGACGCGCTGCTCGGTCCAGGAGGTGCGGCCTGGGCGCGGACCTACGCCGACGCCCTGAGCAGCGAGGCGATTGCCGCCGTCGCCAAGGTCATGACGCTCGACGAGCTGTCGTCCGTGGCGCGCGCGATCGTGGTGCCGGCTGGCGCGGGTCCGCGCCGCGATTGGCGGCGCCGGGCACTTCGGCTCGCGCATTCAGCCCAACAGCCCCGGCGACGACGAGCGCGAGATTCTCTTCTCGATCTTCGAGGGGCTCGCGCACGGATGCGGCGACGTCATCATCGGCCTCAACCCGGCTGCCGACGATCTCGACACGATCGTGCGGCTCGAGCAGCTGCTCGAGCAGGTGGTCCGCCGCCTCGAACTGCCGACCCGCTTCTGCGTGCTCTCGGATCTGGTCAAGCAGCACGCGGCGCAGCGCCACACCCGCGTGGACGTCGGGTTCCAGAGCCTGGCGGGCACGTCGCAGGGCGCTCACCGGGATGGTGGGGCTCGACGTCGACGGCCTCGCCGACCTCGCGCGGGCGTTCGGCGGGCTGTACTTCGAGACCGGACAGGGCTCGGAGGTCACCAACGGCGCCGCCGAGCGGCGTCGACATGGGCACGCTGGAAGCGCGCACCTACGGCGTGGCGCGGCGCATCCGGCAGACGGCGCCGGTGTGGACGATCGTCAACGACGTCGCCGGCTTCATCGGCCCGGAAGTGTTCGCGACCGCGCGATCAGCTCGAACGCGTGTGCCTCGAGGACGTCGTGATGGCCCGGCTGCACGGCCTGACGATGGGGCTGGACGTGTGCGCGACGTTTCACATGGGCATCGCGCCCGGCGACGCTGCGGGCGCTGACCGGCCGCATCGCCGAGCGGGCGGCGCCGGCCTATCTGATGGCGCGTGGCCGGCAATGCCGATCCGATGCTGGGCTATCTGACGACGTCGTTCCGCGAGCACGCGCCGCTGCGGCGCCGCGCCGGGACGGGACATGACGCCCGCCATGCGCGCAGCGGCTCGAGACGCTCGGCGCAATCGCCGACGGGCATCCACGGCCCGGAGCCGACACCGTCGCGCGGTTGAGCGCCGCCTACGCCCGCGCCGGCGGTGACCGGCGGCCGCTCGCCGCGCTCGAGGACGAGGCGCGGCGGGCGCTGAGGGACCTTCAGGAGCGGGGATGGGACCTCGGCGTGACCGACGCGGGCACGGCTCACGCCCGCATTGACGCTCTCTACCGGCACGCGCGCGAAGCGCTCTACGCCACGATCGACGAGGCGGTGATCCGCGACGCGACGGTGCAGCCGCTCGTCGTGCGTACGGAAGCCGCCAGCCGCGACGAGTACCTGGCCGCGCCGCCCTCGGGAGAGCGCCTGCGGGACGAGGACGCGCGCGCGGTGGACAGGCTCTACCCGCTGCGGCGTCCACAGGTGCAGATCGTCGTATCGGACGGCCTGAACGCCAACGCGCTCAACGAGCAGCTGCGCGGCATGCTCCCGGGCGTGCGCCACGCCCTGGCCGCGGCCGGCCATCATGTCGGAGAGCGCGACGTGGTCGTGCGCAACGGGCGCGTCAGGGCCGGCTACGACGTCGGTGGCCGCGCCGGCGCCGATGTCGTCGTGCATTTCATCGGCGAGCGGCCGGGGACGGGGCTGAACACGCTCTCCGCCTATGTCACCTACGGCCGCGACGCCGCCGGCGCCCCGCGCTGGAGCCGCGACCTGCCGCACTCGGCGACCACCGCCGTGTGCGGCATCCACCAGCGGGGCAAGCCGCCCGAAGCCGCCATCGGGGAAATCGCCAGAATCGTGGGGCGGGCGGTCTCGCAGCGCCGTTCCGGCGTGGAGCTCGACTCGAGCCGCTGACGGCAACGACCCGCGTCCCTCCAGACGTCCGAAGTGCCCGAGAGTGCGAAGGCATGAGAACAATTTCAGCGCGGTGGCGGTGGCAGCGGGTTGTCTCGGCCGCCCCGTCCCTGGAACCCATCTCATAAATGGGGCCGGCATTCTTTATGAGATCGGTTCTAATCTGGTGCGATGACTCGTCGCGCCGCGCGGCCGCTGCGGGATCCGTTCAGCTGCGGTGAAGGCGGCCGGATTGGCGCTGCCTGGCGTGGAGGCCGCCATCCGGTACGACGGGTCGCCGGTGTTGAAGGTGGGCGGGGCGTTCATGGCCGGCCTCGCCACGCATCCGTCGGCCGAGCCGGAGACGCTGGTGGTGCGTTCGGAGGTCGAGGAGCGGCGCTGGCTGCTCGAAGACGCGCCAGACACCTACTATCTGACCGAGTACTACGAACGCTATCCGCTGGTGCTGGCGCGATTGTCGAAGCTCGACGAGGGGGCGCTGCGCGACCTGCTGGCGGTGTCGCGGCGGATCACGCTTCGCAAGAAAGCGGCCGGGTCTGACAGACCCGGCCCCACGAAGACGAGCCGGGCGGGTCTGAAGACCCGCCCTACGAGCAAACACCGCTCGCGCGAACGCTCAGCTCGCCTCTTCGAGCGCGTCGTGTCCGCCGCGCGCCGCCTTCGCCGCGGCGATGATTTTCGCCTGCGCCGAGTGCGGCACTTCCTCGTAGTGCGAGTACTCCATGTGGTACGAGCCGCGGCCGCCGGTGGCCGACGTGAGGTGCTGCTCGTAGGTGAGCATCTCGGCCATCGGCACCTGCGCCCGGATGACGGTCATCGTGCCGCGCGTGTCCATGCCGGCGATGCGGCCGCGCCGGCCGTTCAGGTCGCCCATCAGGTCGCCGGCGAAGTCGCTCGGCGTGTAGACCTCGACCTTCATCACCGGCTCGAGGATGGTCGGACGGGCGCGGGTCATGGCGTCCTTGAACGCCAGCGATCCCGCCATCTTGAACGACAGCTCGTTCGAGTCCACGGCGTGGAACGAGCCGTCGAAGACCGTGGCCTTGAAATCCACCATCGGGTAGCCGGCGAGGAAGCCGCGCATGCGCGCGTCCTGGATGCCCTTTTCAATCGCCGGCACGTACTGGCGCGGGATGCTGCCGCCGAAGATGTCGTTCTCGAACGCGAAGTCGCTGCCGCGCGGCAGCGGTTCGACGCGGATCTTGCAGTCGCCGAACTGCCCGTGGCCGCCGGTCTGCTTCTTGTGGCGGCCGTGGGCTTCGGTGGCCGCGGTGATCGTCTCGCGGTAGGGAATCCGCGGCGGCTTCAGCAGCACCTCGACGCCGAAGCGGCGTTTCAGCTTGGCGACGGTCACCTCGATGTGCAGCTGTCCTTGCCCCGAGAGCAGCAGTTCATGAGTCTGCGGGTCGCGCGAGTAGCCGATCGACGGATCCTCTTCCTGGAGCCGGTGCATCGACGTGCTGATCTTGTCCTCGTCGCCGCGGCTCTTCGGCTCGATGGCGTACGAGAGCACCGGCTCGGGAAACGAGAGCGGCGGCACGCGGACCTTCGTCGACGCCTCGGCGAGCAGGTCGTTCGTATGGGTGTCTTTCAGCTTGGCCACCGCGCCCAGGTCGCCCGCGCGGAGCTCGGGCACGTGCGTCTGCGTTCTTGCCCTGCAGCACGAGCAGGTGGCCGAGGCGT
Source organism: uncultured Acidobacteriota bacterium (assembly GCA_963731785.1). GTDB lineage: Bacteria > Acidobacteriota > Vicinamibacteria > Vicinamibacterales > UBA2999 > DASYRM01. The sequence continues at coordinate 236,174 of CAVSWX010000005.1, read as the reverse complement.
TCGCTGGAGTCGCGGGTCTGATTGTGGACGGCCGTGGTCGGACTTGAGCGTGCCGCCGACGATCCGCAGCATGGTGATGCGGCCCGCGAACGGGATCGGCGATGGTCTTCCAGACGAACGCCGCGTAGGGCCCGGCCTCGCTGGCGGGCAGCGGAACGGTGTTGCCGTCGGCGTCGAGCGGTGGCGAACCCGCGCTCGGCTGGCGAGGGGACGAGCGTCACGAGGGCGTCGAGGAGCGGCTGCGCGCCAATCGCCCGCAGCCCGGAGGTGCACACGAGCGGAAAGAGCTTGCCGGCGGCCGTCGCCGCGCGCAGGCCCGCCGTGAGCTCGTCCTGCGACAGCGTGCCGTTGGCGAAGAACGCGTCCATCAGCTGTTCGTCGGCCTCGGCGACCATCTCGATCAGGCGCGGTGCTCGCCTGGGTGGCCCGCTCGGCCATCGCCGCGGGAATCTCGCCTTCGGTCATCTTGCCGTCGCCGCTGAACGTGAAGGCTTTCATCGACACCAGGTCGACGACGCCGCTGAAGCCCTTCTCCTCGCCGATGGGGAGCTGGATCGGGCACGATCTCGCGCGCGCAGTCGCGGTGCAGGGTCTCGAGCGCCCGATCGAGGCTGGCGCGTTCGCGATCCAGCCGGCTGAGGGCGACGATGCGGGGCAGGCCGAGCGCCGCGGCTTCGGCCCAGGCGGCCTCGGTCTGGACCTCGACGCCGTGCACCGCGTCGACGACGACCAGGGCGGCCTCGGCCACGCGCAGCGCGGCGCGCGCGTCGCTGAAGAAGTTGGCGAACCCCGGCGTGTCGATGAAGTTGATCTTGGTTTTCTGCCACTCGCCGAAGGCGAGGCTCGAGGAAAGGGAGTGCTTGCGGGAGATTTCTTCGTCGTCGAAATCGGTGACGGTGGAACCGTCGTCAACCAGTCCGAGCCGGTTGACCGCCCCGGCGGCCAGCAGCGCCGCCGAGACGAGTTGTGTCTTGCCGCATCCGCCGTGGCCCACGACTGCCACGTTGCGGATAGCGGCGGCCTCGTACACCTTCATAGCGGTATCCCTCCTGCCCCGCGAACCGCAGCGAGGCGAACCCCCGTGGGGAACGACAGATAGGACCGCCTGACGAGGTCCGACCTGGGACCCGGCGAGAGGTGCGGATCATAGGCCCCGGCCCGACGGGGGTGCAAGCGGCAGCTTCCGGCTGGGCTGGGCGGCCCGGAGAACGCCTCGAATGTGGACAATTATGTATGCCGTCGCGGGAGCTTTGACGAAACTGTAGAGGGCTGCGGCAGCTCTGCTCGCGGGCATCGCCGCCGGATCGGTCCGGAACCGCGATCGGGTGGCTGCCGGACCCTCGCGCCGGAACGCGAACCCGGTGCGCCGCGACCGACGGCGGTGGCGGATCGCTCTCCACGAAAGCGACGAAGACGTACTGATACACAGTCCAGGCTACATAGTTGTTGTCTCTTCCCTGCGCGCCAGATCACGTCCGTTGGCGGTTTTCCTAGCAATTTCCGACGCCGACCGCCCCGGCGTCGCCACGGAATCTGGCCACCGTCTTGCTCATAGGACAACTGAGCTGCGGGCCTCCGGTCGGTGGACGGTCATCGAGGCGGCAGCCAGGACGTGTTGACACGAGCGGGAGCTCGGAGGCGACAGGAGGGGACTGATGTTTTCGATTCGTGGAGTAAGGCGTGCGACGACGGTGGTTGCTGCGGCGACCCTGATGTTAGGGCTTTCGGGCAGCCGCGCGTGGGCGCAGGCGGCCGCGGAGCCGCCGGATCCGAATCCGGGTGCGCTCACCATCACCGGCAATATCGACTTCCTGAACCAGTACATGTTCCGCGGCATCCGGCAGCACTCCACCGGGATGGCCATCTGGCCGTCGTTCGATCTGGGCATCGCGACCTACTCGGGCGAAGGCGGTTTCAAGAGCGCCACCATCAACATCGGCACGTGGAACAGCCTGCACACGGGCGACACCGGGCAGGACGGGCCGAGCGGCAAGCTGTGGTACGAGTCCGATTTCTACGCGACGCTCGGTTTGGGCTTCGGCGGCGGCTTCTCGATTGGGACCACCTACACGGCGTATACGAGCCCGAACAACAGCTTCTCGACCGTGAAGGAAATCATGTTCAAGCTCGGGGTGGACGACAGCGCCCAGCTCGGTAAGTTCTCGATGAAGCCCTATGCGATCTTCGCGTTCGAGTTCGACACCGACATCGCGACGGGCCAGGCTGACGGCGGAGAGAACGCGGGCAAGTACCTCGAGTTGGGCATCGCGCCCGGTTATACCGGGTATTCGAGGGCGGCCATCGCCTTCCCGATCAAGCTTGGCATGTCGATGGGCGACTACTACGAGCTCGACGGCGAGGACAACAAGTTTGGGTATTTCAGCATCGGCGGTATCGTCACCGTGCCGCTCGGCGGCACCACCAAGTTCGGCGGGTGGAACCTGCACTTCGGCGCCGAGTACCAGAAGCTGGGTGACACGACGGCGTTCTTCAACTCGGACGACGACGGCGACCCGCAGCACAATCAATTCATCGGTTCGGTGGGCTTCGGATTCTCCTACTGAGCCGCCCTGGAGGCGTGGATGGGAGGATCGGGGGGCCGGGCGCGGCGGCTGGCCGCCGCAGCCTGCGTGGTCGGCGGTCTCATGGTCGGGACCGCCGGCGCGCAGAGCGGGGGCGACCCGAACCCCGGCGCGATGACTCTCACAACCACGATGGATGCCTCGAACGCCTATCTGTTTCGAGGCATTCCACAAGACGACACCGGGCTAATTCTCTGGCCCGCCGCCGACTTGAGCGTGGCGCTCAGGTCGGGCGGCGGGACCTTTCGAAGCATCACGGTGGGTGTCGGAACGTGGAACAGCCTTCACACCGGCGTCACGGGAACGGACGGTCCGAGCGGCAAGCTGTGGTACGAGTCCGACTTCTCCGCATCGGCCGGGCTCGGGTTCGGCGGCGGCGTGACGTTTGTCGACGGCCTACACCGCCTACACGAGCCCGAACGGCGCGTTCGCGACCGTGAAGGAGCTCTCGATGAAGGTGGGTGCTCCGAGTGCGTGGCGTGTGGCCGTATGCGCTCGTGGCGTTCGAGCTGGAGGGGCAGGCCGACGGCGGCGTGGTCGAGGGGCGGTACCTGGAGCTCGGGGCCGCGCCCAGTCTGACGATGGCCGGCGGCTGTCGTCGCGTTCCCGGTGAAGCTGGGCCTGAGTCTCGAGGGCTACTACGAAGGCCTGGAGGGCGACGAGCAGTTCGGGTTCTTCAGCGTCGGCGGCAACATCACCGTGCCGCTGACCAGCGAGCAGAGTCGGTTCGGCCGCTGGAACGCGCACGGAGGAGCGGACTTTGTGCGGCTGGGCGACTCGAATGCGCTCCGGCTGGGAGACAATACCAAGGTCATCATTTCGGCAGGCGTTGGCTTCAGCTACTGACTGAGATCGCGCGCCGGCGAGCCGAAGCGCATGCGTGAACCGTCTCGTAACCCAGCCCGGCGCCGCTGGCCGGAACCTCGCGGCGTCGATCGCCGCCGCGCGCGACGAACTGCGGGCCGACATCGCCCGAGGGGCGGGCGGCCGTACCGTGCTCGAGCGGTATTCCGATCGCGCCGACGTGCTGCTGCGGCAGCTGTTCGCCGAAGCGCCAGCCCCCAAGGCTCCGGTGGCCGTGCTCGCGCTCGGCGGCTATGGCCGGCGGCACCTCTGTCTGCACTCCGACATCGATCTGCTGATTCTCTTCGGCGGCGCCATCGGCGCGTCCGAAGAGGCCTTCCTCCGCGCGTTCCTGCACCCGTTGTGGGACGTCGGCGTGGTCGTCGGACACCAGGTGCGCGAGCTGAGCGAGTTCGAGCAGCTCGAGACCGACAATCCCGAGTTCCTGCTGGCGCTCATCGACGCGCGGCCGCTGGCCGGCGCGCGGCCGCTCTTCGATCGCTTCTCGTCCGTCTTCCACACTGCGAGCACGCACGCGTTCATCCTGCGCTCGCTGCTCGGCCTCATCGACGTCGCGCCACGCCGGGTTCAACGACACGCTGTATCAGCTCGAGCCCGACGTGAAGGAGGCGCCAGGGGCGCTGCGCGACCTGTCGGCCACGCGCACCATTGCGCTGCTCACCGATCCGCTGCTGCTGCGCAAGGGGCCGACCGAGCCGGCGCGGTTCGACGACGCCGAAGACTTCCTGCTGCGCGTGCGCTCGATCCTGCACCTCGAAGCGGGGCGCAACCAGAACGTGCTCGGGCACGAGCTGCAGGAGCGCACCGCCGAGCTCATGGGCTATCCGGGCGCCGACGCGCACCAGCGCGTCGAGCGGCTGATGAGCGACTACTTCCGCCACGCGCGCATCGTCAGCCGCTCGCTCGGCTGGGCGCGCCGCACGGCGCCGCTGCCGGTGGGGCCCAATCTCGGGCTGTCGCGCGACGGCATCCGGTTCATGGATCCGATCCAGGCCGCGCGCAATCCCGCCTCGTGGATGGGCGCGTTCGAAGCGGCGGTGGAGCACCACACCAGCGTGTCGGAGGAAGCGCTGTCGTGCATCCAGCAGCACGTCGATCGCTACCGCGCCGACGACTTCTTCCCCGAGGCCGAGCGATCGCGCCGCGCTGGTCGCAGTTCCTCAAGCCGACGCGCGGGCTCTACGACCGCCTCAGCGAGATGCACGACTGCGGCCTGCTCGGGCGCGTGTTCCCCGAGTTCCAGGCGATCTCGTGGCGGGTGGTGCGCGACTTCTACCACAAGTACACGGTGGACGAGCACACGCTGCTCACGATCCGCAACCTCGAACGGCTCACCGGCGACGTCGAGCCCGGCCGCCAGCGCTTCGCGAACGTGCTGGCCGGACTGCTGCACCCCGAGCTGCTGGTGCTGTCGCTGCTGCTGCACGACGTCGGCAAGTGGCGCGACGACGACCATGCGGTCGAGAGCGAGCGCATGGCCGAGGGCGCGCTTGACCCGGCTGCAGATCACCGGCGAGGCGCGCGACACGGTGCTGTTCCTCATCCGCCACCACATCCGGATGTCGCTGGTCGCCTTCCGCCGCGACACCGAGGACCCGGACGTCGTCAAGGAGTTCGCCGACTTCGTCGGCACCGAGGACCGGCTGAAGATGCTGTGCCTCATCACGCTGGCCGACGTCGGCGCGGTGAGCCCGGACACGCTCACGCCGTGGAAGGAAGAGCTGCTGTGGCGGCTCTACGTGGACACCTACAACCACCTCACGCAGCGCTACGGTGACGAGCGCATCGGCCGCAATCAGGCCGGCCTCGACCGGCTGACGGCGCAGCTGCCCGCCGACGTCACCAAGCCGGAGCTCGAACGCTTCGTCGAGGGGCTGCCGCAGCGCTATCTGCAGCTCTTTCGCGCCGGCCGCCATCTACCAGCACGTGCGGCTGGCCCGCAACATCCGGCCCGACGAGGTGCACGTCTCGCTCGATCGCGTGGACGGGTCGGTGTGGTCGCTCGCCGTCGTCACGCTCGACAAGCCGAAGCTCTTCTCCAACATCTGCGGCGTGCTCTCGTCGTTCGGGATGAACATCCTCCGCGGCAACGCGCTGACCAATCCCAACGGCCTGGTGCTCGACGTCTTCCATTTCACCGACGACGAGCAGCTTCCTCGAGATGAACGCCGATGCGCCCGTCGCGCATCGCCGACGTGCTCGCCGACGTCGTCGCCGGCCGCGAGGACGTGGCGGTGCGGCTGCGCGGCCGCGAGCGCGGCGTGCTGCAGTCGAAGTCGTCGATCCGCTTTCCGCCGGTGGTCCGGGCCGGCAACGAGACGTCGAGCCGCTACACGATTCTCGACATCGTCGCGCCGAACGCGCTGGGCCTGCTGTACCGCATCAGCCGCGTCATCGCCGAGCACGGCTGTGACGTCGACCTCGTGCTGATTGCGACCGAAGGCGGGAAGGCCATCGACGTCTTCCACCTCACCCAAGGTGGAGCGAAACTCACCGAGGCGGAGCAGCTGGCGCTGACGTCCGACCTGCAACGTACGCTGGAGGAGATTCGATGAAACTGATCAAGAGCATTGTGCGGCCCGAACAAGGTGGACGAGGTCAAGGACGCGCTGGCGAAGCTGAACATCGCGGGCATGACGGTGACCGAGGTGCGGGGGCACGGAAAGCAGAAGGGCCACACGGCGATCTACCGCGGCAAGGAATACAACGTCAGCCTGCTGCCGAAGATGGAGATCGAGGTGGTGGTGGCCGACGCGGTGGCCGACGACGTGGTGAAGGCGATCGTCACCGCGGCGCGCACCGGTGAGATTGGCGACGGCCGCGTGTTCGTGCTGCCGGTGCTCGAGAGCTACCGCATCCGCACGGGCGAGCGGGAGGCGTAGGCGCGCGGGCGAGCCGTAGTCCTTGGCCGCGCTTCGCGCGGCCGGCCGCAGGTCTTCGGCCGCCTGCGCGCGGCCGGGGTCGCAGTAGCAGGGTGGGGCGCGGCGTTGGCCCGGACGGGCCACGCGCCCGCCGGGCTTACTCGTGCCGCAGCGCTTCGATGGGATCGAGGCGCGAGGCGCGCACCGCCGGCACCATGCCGAAGAAGATGCCGACGCCGGCGGAGAAGCCGAGGCCGATCGCGAACGACCACCAGGGCAGCGAGATCGGGAAGCCGGTGGCCAGCGTCACCGACAGGCCGATGCCGCTGCCGCAGAGGATGCCGAGGATTCCGCCGATCGAGGTCAGCACCGCCGCCTCGGACAGGAACTGAAACAGGATCTCCTGACGCCGGGCGCCGAGCGCCTTGCGCACGCCGATCTCCCGCGTGCGCTCGGTCACCGAAATCATCATGATCGCCATCACGCCGATGCCGCCGACCATCAGGGCGATCGAGGAGATGACGACCAGCGCCAGGAACGTCGCGCGGCTGATCTGATCCCACACCCGCAGAATCGCGTCCTGCGTCGCCAGGTCGAAGTCGTTGGGCTCGTCGAGCTTGAGCCCGTGGCGGATCCGCATGATCTCCTCGACGTCGGCCAGCGCCTCCTCGCGCGTCGCCCATCGCGTACGGCACGATCATGATGGTGGCGCTGTTCTGGCCCGGCAGCTGGCGCCGCGTGGCGTTGGTGCTGAACAGCGACCTGGTGGGTCGTCTGCGGGATCACCACCATGTCGTCCTGGTCGTTGCCGAAGCCGCCGACCGACGGCGCCTTCTCCAGCACGCCGATGACCGTGTACTCGACGGCGCCGATCCGCACCTTCTTGTTGATCGGGTCGAGCCCGCTTCGGCCGAAGAGCCCCTGGTAGGCGGTTTCGCCGAGCACCACCACCCGGCGGCGGTGCAGCACCTCCGGCTCGGTGAAGAAGCGTCCCAGCGTCACCTTGGCGAACCGCGCCTCGGCGAACTGCTCGGTGGCGCCGATGATCGGTCAGCTGCTTGGTGCGCTCGCCGCGGTAGTACATGCGCTCGGTCGTCTGCGAGAGGCCGGTGCCGAGCATGATGTCGACGATCTCGATCGTCGGCGCCAGCTTCTCGATCGCCTTGGCGTCGTCCGACCGTGAGGTTGGGCCGGCGCAGCAGATCCGAGAACTCGGCGCCGCTGCTGATGCTGACGATGCTCAGCTTGGTCAGGATGATGGTGCTGGGCCCGAGCGCCTTGACGCTGTCGCGCAGCGACTGATCGAAGCCGCGGATGAGCGACGTCATGCCCGACGATGGCGGTGATGCCGATGACGACGCCGAGGATCGGTCAGCGCCGAGCGCAGCTTGTTGCTGCGCAGCGTGTCGAGCGCCATGCGCACGACTTCGCCGGCCAGCCCTCTATTCACGGCGGAGTGCCTCGATCGGATCGAGCGCCGCGGCGCGCGACGCGGGTACATCCCGAAGAACAGCCCGACGGCGGCCGTGATGCCGATGCCGAGGACGACCGACCACGGCTCGAGCTGCGCCGGCAGCGGCGTGACCGCGGCGATGCCGAGGGCGGCGAGGAACCCGAGGGCGATGCCGACCATGCCGCCGAAGATCGACAGCGTGACCGACTCGGTGAGCACCTGCGACAGGATGTCGGCGCGCCGGGCGCCGAGCGCCTTGCGCAGGCCGATCTCGCGCGTGCGCTCGCTGACCACCATCAGCATGATGTTCATGATGACGATGCCGCCGACGACGAGCGACAGCGCCACCACGCCGACCAGCACGGCGAAGATGCCGCTGGTGGCCTGCTTGTAGAGGTTGAGGAAGGTGTCGGAGGTGAAGATGCCGAAGTTGTCGCGCTCGGCCGGCTTGAGCCGCCGCGCCACGCGCAGCGCCACGGTGGCGTCGTCCATCGCCTCTTTCGACCTCGTCGGCTGAGCGCGGCTTCACCACGAGCTGCAGCGACTGGCGCGTGCCGTAGATCTTCTGGAAGTTGACGAGCGACATGATGACGAAGCGTGTCCTGCGAGTTGCCGAAGAACGACCCCTGCTTCTTGCTCACGCCGACCACGCGGAACGGCATGCCCTCGACGCGGATCACCTTTTCGAGCGGATCGTTCTGCCCGAACAGCCGGTCGGCCATGTCCCAGCCGATGACAGCCACCGGCGCGCCGCGCTCGACTTCGGTGGGGCTCATCATCCGGCCGCGCTCGGCGTTGAAGTTCGAGAAGTTCGATGTACTCGCTCGGTCACGGCCTGGATCGGTGACCTGACTGAGCTCGGTGTCGCGATACGACACCGTGCCGCCGCGGCCGGTCTGGCCCATCACCGACGTGACGAGCGGGCTGAACGCGCGGATGGCGTCGGCCTCGTCCATCGTCAGGATCGGGTTGTTGCGCGTCCGCTCCTCGTCCTCTTCGCTGCGGATCGGCGGCTGGCGCTGGATCGTGAACGAGTCGGCGCCCACGTCGCTGATGATCGCCGTCGAGACCATGGCGTTCATGCCCTGGATCAGCGTCACCACGGTGACGATGGACGTCACGGCGACGATGTTCCCGAGCACCGTCATGAACGAACGGAGCTTGTTCGCCCAGATGGCGCCGAGCGCGATGAAGACCGACTCGAGGATCTGGTTCATGCGGTTCCGGCGGGGCTGAAGCCCCGCCCTACTGTGTCGCCCGGGAGGCGCGCGACGCCCGCGAGTCGTTGTTCTGCTGCAGCCGGACGCTCTCGCCGTCGGCCAGCTCGCGCACCGAGGCAAACGGCCCGGTGATCACCTGGTCGCCCGGCTTCAGCCCCTCGGTCACCTCGAAATACTGCTCGCCGGCGATGCCGGTCTTGAGCGGCGTGAACGACGGCCTTGCCGTCCTGGAAGCAGGAACACGCCTTCGGTCTCCTTCCGCGTGTGCCCCTCGGGCGTCTCGATCCGCGTGGCCGTCTCGTCGTCGGCCGACCGCTTGCGGCGCGGCGGCGGCTCGCGCACCAGCTGGCCCGCGTCGGTGTAGAGCAGGTCGCGCACGGTGAGCGCCTGGATCGGCACCGCCACGACGTTCTTGCGCGTGGCCGTGGTGATCTTCGGCGGTGCAGGTGAACCCGGGGCGCACGTCCGGCACTTCCTCGTCGATCGTCACGACCACCTTGAACGTCGTGGCCTGGCGCTGCCCCGTGGTGTTGGTGGACGTCTGGATCGGGCTGTTGGCGATCTCGGTGACGTGGCCCTTGAACTCACGGTTCGGCACCGCGTCGATCGTCACCTTGGCGACCTGGCCGAGCGCGACGTTCGGGATGTCGGTCTCGTCCACCTCGACCTCGGCTTCGAGCACCGACATGTCGGCAATCGTCAGCAGCACGGTGCCGGCGTTGTTCATCGTGCCGACCACGGCCGTCTCGCCCTCCTCGATGTTGCGGCGCGTGACCAGGCCGTCCATCGGCGACGAGATGATCACCTGGTTCAGGTTGTACTTGGTGGTGGCGAGGCCGGCCACCTCCTGCTTGATCTGCTGCTCGCGCGTCTGGATTCCTGCTCGCGCGAGCTTCAGGTCCGCTTCGCGAACCGCCACCTCGTTCTGCGCCCGATCGAGGTTCTCCTTCGTCGTCAGGCCGTCCTTCCACAGGTCCTGCTGCCGCTTCAGGTTCTGCTGCGCGAGGTCGAGGTTGGCCTTGGCCTGCACTCGACCGCCGTCCGCGACGCCCTGCAGCGAGACGACTCGCGCGGCGGCCACGCTGGCCTCGCCGCGCTCGAGCTGCCCGCGAGCGATCGCGGGTCGATCTCGAGCAGGAACTGGCCGGCCTTGACCCGCTGGCCTTCCTCGACCGCCAGGCGCGTCACCTTGCCCATGGTGTTGGCCGAGATGTTCACCTGCCGCTTGGGCTGCACCTTGCCCGACGCCGAGACGATCTCCTCGAGGTCCCTCGCGCGGATCGCCTCGGTGGCGACCTGCACGCCGCGGTCGCGACGGTAATAGATGTTGGCCGCCACGACGGCGCCGCCCACGATGAGAATCGCCATCGCGATAAGAATCTTCTTCCCAGTTGTCATCCCCGCTCCCTTGAACCCCTCTGCCTCTTGCTTGAGCCTTGAGCCGACCGCGGCTCGCGTGTATCAGTGAGCCGTCGTCAGCTCCCCGACCGCACGATGCCGAGCACCAGGGCCACACACACGTAAATCCCGAGGAACGTCATCGCGATGCCGCCGGTCTTCCGCTTGAACAACACGCCCACGCCGATGGCGACGCTGACGCACCACCAGATCCAGAACAGGTCGATGGCGCCCAGGAACCGCGCGATGAACGACGTTTCCTCCACCATCGGCACGAACACGTCCAGCGTGGCGCTGGAGATGCGCCCAGTGGCGTAGCTGAGCGGCATCGTGAGCAGGGTCTGGATCGCGAAGATGATCCCGGAGTGGCCGAGGATGGCGTACACCTGCTTGAAGGTGGCGGCGCCGCCCAGCAGCATGCCCCAGACACCGAGGATGATCGCGGCGAGGATCGCGGAAACGATGGGGATGAGGATGGCGACCGAAATCGGCGTCTGGTAGGGCGCGCGCGCGACGCCCTGCTCGATGCCGGCGTACATCTGGTCGCTGATCTCCACGCCGAACGATTCGATCATGCGGACCTGCTGGTCCAGCAGGACCTCCTGCATGACCGGCGTGGCAAAGAACAGCCCCTGGGTTGCCCCGATGATCCCGATCGTGATGACGAACGCTCCGAGCGCCCGCGGTCGCGCGACGATGGCCGCATAGGTCGCCCGCGGTGAGAAGACGACGCCGAGCAGGCGAGCAATCACGTTCGGCCCGTTGGGGGTCGCAACCGGTGCGGCGACTGCGGCTTCAGCCATCTGCCTCCTCCAGGCGCGGTCCGCTCAGAACGCGGACCGCGCGCACTATCTGGCAAACCGGCTTGACGCCGGTTCGCTATTTGTTACGCCACGGCGGCCATCGCCGCCGCGGCAATCAGGGCCACCCCTATGTACAGACTCACCAGCCACGCCACGCACGTCCGGGCCCGCCGTCCCGACAGGATGGCGAGACCGATTCCCAGCACGACGGCCCACCAGACCGTGAACAGGTCGATTGCCCCAAGGAAACGGGCCACCGGCCGACGTTTCGTCGAATCCCGAAAACCACGAGCCCAGGGTGGTGGCGCTGGCCGTGGTCTCGCGGGCGTACACCAAGGGCGCCGCGACGATGCGCCCGAGCGCGAGAATGACGCCGGCATGGACCACGACGGCCAGCACCTGTGAATACGACACCGGGGCCGTCTTGTGGCGCAGCCACCCGAAGGCCAGCAGCGAGACCGCCACCGCGACACCCGGGCCGGCCACCGCCGCGCTCGCGGCCGCCACGGCCGGGCCCCTCCGACTCCACGCCTGCAGCTCGGCATAGCGGGCGTCGTCGACGGGCCCGCCCGAGCGCCAGCACGGTGCGCTCCCATTGATCCACCAGAGCGAGCCGCCCGACCTCGGTGCCCGACACCAGGGCGCCCGCAGCCGCCGTGGCCACCGTCAGCCCGACCAGCAGCGACACCCACGTGGGGTGGGAAGCGACCTCCTGCAGTGTCTGACGGGGATGGCGGATGATGCCGACAACTCGAGCGCTCACGCTCACTTGCACTCCCAATACGGGTAGCTGGGCAGCCCGGTTCCGGTACGAGACGCCAGCGCGGACTGAAGGCAGGGCCTAACCCGAGAATATTACCGCGGTACACTTCAGGATCTTTACGCCGCCACCCACCGAGACAATGAGACGACTCTCCTCCATGCGTCAGTGTTCTGCTGTGCCTGTCGGCCGACTCTGGCCTCAGCCCAGATCATCGAGACGGTCGGGGAGCGGGCGCTCGGCATGGGCGGCGCGTTCGTCGCCGTGGCCGACGACAGCAGCGCGACCTGGTGGAACCCGGCCGCGCTGGCCACCGGGCCGTTTCTCGACCTCAGCCTCGGGTGGGCGCGCACCGACGTGCGCCACGGCGGCGCGCCGGTGGCGCGCGGCCGCGTGACGGCCGTATCCCTTTCTACACCGCCACTTGGCGTGAGCTATTACCGCTTCTCTATCACGGACATACAGCCAGCCGGGTCTATCGAAACGACTGCGGCGGGCCGAGAAGATGGACGGGCCGGAGTCGGTACGGTCGCTGCGGCTGCACGACATGGGCGGGACCCTTCTGACCTCCGTCTTCACGGGGGTTCACGTCGGGACCACGCTCAAGGTTCTGCACGGGCGCGTCGAACACACGACAGGCGGGGCCCAGTTGACGCCGCAGGCGCTGCTGGATTTCGGCGACGACGCCACCGGGGCGGCGGTCGCAGTGGCAGTTCGATGCGGACGTCGGCGTGCTGGCCGTGACGGGGCCCATCCGCGTGGGCGCCGTCGTCAGGAACCTTCGCGCGGCCGAGTTCGACGACGGGTCCGGCGCGGACCTCGTCGCGATGCGGCTGCCGCGGCAGGCGCGGGTCGGGGTGGCCTATGACGGCGCGCTGCGCCGCACCAAGGCGAGCCCATGGGTGGTGTCGGCCGACGTGGACGTCGTGCGCTACACGACGGGCACGGGGGATCGGCGCGTGATTGCTGCCGGTGCGGAACGGTGGCTGTTCGGAAAGCGACTGGGGATACGTGGCGGCGGCAGATTCAACCAGGTGGGCCACAACGAGCGAAGCGCCACGGCCGGCGTCAGTGCTGCGATCCGCCCGGGCATCCTGGTCGAAGCCCACGCGGTCGCCGGCGGCTCCGACGACGAGCGCGGCTGGGGCGTGGCCGTCCGCATGTCCTTCTAGCGAGGCTCCTTCCCGCCCTTCGGGCGGGCAGGCCGTGCGGCCCCACGCCGCAGGGACGGCGGGCTAGATGGCCGTCCGACTTGGCGATCTGCTTCTCAAGGAGAAGCGCATCACCCCGGAGCAGCTCCAGGAGGCGCTGAACTACCAGCGTCAGAAGGGCGGCAAGCTCGGGTTCGCCCTCGTCTCGCTCGGGTTCACCAAGGAAGCCGAGATCACCGCGCTCCTCAGCAAGCAGTTCGGCGTTCCCTCGATCGCCATCGGCCAGTTCCAGATCGACCCGAGCGTCATCAAGCTCGTGCCGGCCGAGACCGCGCAGAAATACCAGATCATCCCGCTCTCGCGATCCGGCGCCACGCTGACGATCGCGATGACCGACCCGACCAACGTGTTCGCCATGGACGACATCAAGTTCATGACGGGCTACAACGTCGAGCCGGTCGTGGCCTCGGAGACCGAGGTCGATGACGCGCTGCAGCGCTACTACGGCAAGGCCGCGGTGGCCGCCGCATCGGCGGCTGACGCGGCGGCCAACGCGGGTCCGAGCGCGCTCGAGATGGCCAGCCAGGCGCTCGAGAACATGCCGGGGCTCGACGATCCCGGCGACGTCGAGGTCCTCAGCGAGTTCGAGGAGATCAGCGCCGAGACGCTCGCCAAGCAGGGCGAGGAAGCGCCGGTCATCAAGCTGGTGAACGTGATCCTGATGTCGGCGATCCAGAAGGGCGCCAGCGACATCCACGTCGAGCCCTACGAGAAGGAACTGCGGGTCCGCTACCGCATCGACGGCCTGCTCTACAACATCATGCAGCCGCCGATGAAGTTCCGCGATGCGATCACCTCGCGCATCAAGATCATGTCCAAGCTGGACATCGCGGAAAAGCGCCTGCCGCAGGACGGCCGCATCAAGATCCGGTTCCAGGACCAGGGCGTCAACCGCGACATCGACTTCCGTGTGTCGTGTCTGCCGACGCTCTTCGGCGAGAAGATCGTCATGCGTCTCCTCGACAAGGAGAAGCTGATGCTCGACATGACGAAGCTCGGCTTCGAGGTCGAGTCGCTCGCCAAGTTCGAGACCGCCATCTCCAAGCCGTGGGGCATGGTGCTCGTCACCGGCCCGACCGGGTCGGGCAAGACCAACACGCTGTATTCGTCGATCTCGCGCATCAACACCACCGAGACGAACATCATGACCGCGGAGGACCCGGTCGAGTTCAACCTGATGGGCGTCAACCAGGTGCAGGTGCGCGAGAACATCGGCCTCAACTTCGCCGCCGCGCTCCGCAGCTTCCTCCGTCAGGACCCCAACACGATTCTCGTCGGCGAAATCCGCGACTTCGAAACCGCCGAAATCGCGGTGAAGGCCGCGCTCACCGGCCACCTCGTGCTCTCGACGCTCCACACCAACGACGCGCCGAGCACGGTGAACCGCCTGATGAACATGGGCATCGAGCCCTTCCTGGTGGCGAGCTCGCTCAACCTGGTGTGCGCCCAGCGCCTCGTGCGCAGGATCTGCAAGAACTGCTCGGAACCGCACCCGGCGCCGCCCGAAGCGTTGATGCAGGCCGGTTTCAGCGCCGAAGATGCGGGTACGGTCGTCCCCAACAAGGGCAAGGGCTGCGAGAAGTGCAACAACACCGGCTACAAGGGCCGCGTCGGGTTGTACGAGGTGATGGAAATCACCGAGGAGCTCCGCGAGCTGATCCTGGTCGGCGCGTCTGGCCTCGAGCTCCGCCGCAAGGCGGTCGAGGAAGGCATGATCACGCTGCGCGGCAGCGGCCTGCTCAAAGTCAAACAGGGTGTGACGACCGATCGAGGAAGTCGTCAGGGAGACGGTCAAGTAAATGGCGACGCTGCCCGAACTGCTTCAGCAGATGGTGTCGATGCAGGGATCGGACCTGCACGTCACCACGAACACGCCGCCGACCGTGCGCGTGCACGGCAAGCTGACGCGGCTCGATCAGCCGGTGCTCGGTCCCGCGGAGACCAAGCAGCTGGCCTACAGCGTCCTCACCGACGCGCAGAAGAAGCGCTTCGAGGAGACGCTCGAGCTCGACTTCTCGTTCGGTCTCAAGGGGCTGGCCCGGTTCCGCTGCAACATGTTCAACCAGCGCGGCTCGGTGGGCGCCGTCTACCGGTTGATTCCCGAAGAGATCAAGAGCTTCCAGGAGCTGGCGCTGCCGGCGGTGCTGGCCACGCTCGCCGATCGGCCGCGTGGCCTGGTGCTCGTCACCGGCCCGACCGGGTCGGGCAAGTCCACCACCCTCGCCGCGATGCTCGACAAGGTCAACCGCGAGCGGTACGAGCACATCCTCACCATCGAAGACCCGATCGAGTTCGTGCACAAGCACAAGAACTGCCTGGTCAACCAGCGCGAGGTGCACAGCGACACCAGCAGCTTCTCGATGGCGCTGCGCGCGGCGCTGCGCGAAGACCCCGACGTGGTGCTGATCGGCGAGATGCGCGACCTCGAGACGGTGGAATCGGCGCTGAAGATCGCCGAGACCGGCCACTTGACGTTCGGGACGCTGCACACCAACTCGGCGATGCAGACGATCAACCGCATCATCGACATCTTCCCGGCCGGGCAGCAAGGCCAGATCCGCACGCAGCTCTCGCTCGTGCTCGAAGGCATCGTCTGCCAGACGCTGCTGCCGAAGATCGGCGGCGGCCGCGTGGTGGCGCTCGAAATCATGATCCCGACGCCGGCCATCCGGAACCTGATTCGCGAGGACAAGATCCACCAGATCTACTCGGCGATGCAGACCGGGCAGGAAAAGGTCGGCATGCAGACGATGAACCAGTGTCTGGCGACGCTCTACCAGCGCAAGCAGGTCACGCTCGAGTCCGCGCTGGAGAAGTCGTCGAACCGCGACGAGCTGCAGGACCTGATCAACGCGGCGTCGGCGTGGTCGCTGGCGCCGGCTTGCACCGGCCCCGCCCGGTGGGTGCGCCGACGCGGTAAGGCCGGCGCTGGCGCGGTGAGGCGGGTAGGGCGGTAGTGGAGGTTTCGTAGAGGCAGGTCTTAGACCTGCCGGAGCGGTAGCGATATGGCCACATTTGCATACAGCGGACGGACGCGGGCGGGACAGAACGTCACGGGCGAGCGCATCGCGGAGTCGATGGAAGCCGCCGTCGCGGCGCTGCGCCGTGAGCAGGTGATGGTCACCAAGATCAACCCGGTGAAAGAGAAGGCCGAGCCCGCGGCCGCCAAGCCGACGGCGATCAAGCGCAAGAAGGGCGTCTCGGCCAAGAGCCTGGCGGTGTTCACGCGGCAGTTCTCGGTGATGATCGACGCCGGCCTGCCGCTCGTGCAGTGCCTCGAGATCCTCGGCACGCAGGAAGAGGACAAGAACTTCGGCCTGGTGATCCTCGAGACCCGGGCCGAAGTCGAAGGCGGCGCGTCGCTCGCCGACGCGATGAAGAAGAACCCCAAGGTCTTCGACCCGCTCTTCACCAACATGATCGCGGCGGGCGAGGCCGGCGGTATTCTCGACACCATTCTCAAGCGCCTGGCGATCTACATCGAGAAGGCCGTCAAGCTGAAGAACCAGGTGCAGTCGGCGATGATCTATCCCGTGGCGATCGTCGTCATCGCCGCCGTCGTCGTCGGCGTCATCCTCTGGAAGGTCATTCCGACCTTCGCCACCCTGTTTGCGGGCCTCGGCGCCGAGCTGCCGCTGCCGACCCGCGTCGTCATCGGGCTCAGCAACGGCCTGGTGCGCTTCATGCCGTTCGTCCTCGTCGGCATCGGCGCGTTCGTCTTCGGCATGCGGGCGTACTACAACACGCCGAACGGCCGCATGGCGATGGACCGGCTGCTGCTCAAGTTGCCGGTGATCGGCAACCTGATGCGCAAGATCGCGGTGGCGCGGTTCTGCCGCACGCTGGCGACGCTGCTCGCCTCCGGCGTGTCGATTCTCGAGGCGCTCGACATCACCGCCAAGACCGCCGGCAACGCCGTCGTCGAGCAGGCGCTCTACGCCACGCGCAAGAGCATCGAGGGCGGCGAGACCATCGCCGCGCCGCTCAAGGAAACCACCGTGTTCCCGCCGATGGTGGTGCAGATGATCAGCGTCGGCGAAACCACCGGCGCGCTCGACACCATGCTGGGCAAGATCGCCGACTTCTACGAGGAAGAAGTGGACGTGGCGGTGGCCGGGCTGCTGACGCTGCTCGAGCCGATCATGATCGCCGTGCTCGGCGGCGTGGTCGGCGGCATCGTCATCGCGATGTACATGCCGATCTTCAGCCTGATCAGCAAGCTGACGGGCGCGTAAGACCAGTGAACCTGGCGCAGGACGTGAACGACGGCGGCGCGCGGCGCGTGACCCTGCGGTCGCGCGTGCACGCCGTTCGTGGCGGGACGCGTGGTGATCTCCACGATCATCCTCGGCACCGCCACGCTGGTCCAGCTGGCGACGCCCGGCGCGTTCCCGGTCAACCCGTTCTTCTTCCTGATCGGCCTCACCTACCTCCTGAGCGTCGTCTACCTGGCGACGCTCCGCTACGTCGACGCCAACCCGTGGCTGGTCGACCTGCAGCTCACGGTGGACGCCGCCATCGTGTCGGCCTTCATCTACGTGACCGGCGGCATCATGAGCGACTTCTCGTCGCTCTACCTGCTGCCGATCCTGGCCGCGAGCACGCTCCGCCACCGGCGCGGGGCGCTGCAGGTGGCCGGCGTGAGCGCGGTGATCTACCTGAGCATCGTCCTCAGCCAGTACACGACGCTCGAGACGTTTCCACACTGGGCGGTGGACGCCCGAGTCGGGCCTGCCGGCGCCGCGGTTCGCGCAGTACGTGCTCGCCACCAACCTGTTCGGCTTCCTCGCGCTCGGGTCGCTCGCCGGGGCGCTGGCCGAGCGGCTGCGATCCACCGGCACGCGGCTGGCGACGGCGTCGGAGACCATCGAGGACCTGCGGGCGTTCAACGAGCACGTGATCAACAGCCTGGTCAGCGGCCTCGTCACCGCCGACGCCGACTGCCGGATCCTCACCTTCAACCGCGCCGCGTCCGCGATTACCGGCGTGCACATGGGCCACGCCATCGGCCGCCACGCCGCGCTCGGTGCTGGGCCTGCCGTCGCACTTCGTCAACCGCCTGACCACGCTCGGGCGCACCCGCAGCCAGCGCGGCGACTTCGCCGTCCGCACCGAGGACGGCCGCGACATCGAGCTCGGCGTCACGGCCGCGCGCCTGTCGTTTCCCGGACGGCCGCACCGGGTATCTCTTCACCTTCCAGGACGTCACCGACGTCAAGCGGCTCGAGCGCGAGGCCGGGATGCGGCAGCGCCTGTCGGCGGTGGGGGAGATGGCCGCCGGCATCGCCCACGAAATCCGCAACCCGCTCGCGTCGATGTCGGGCTCGCTGCAGGTGCTGCGCGCCGAGCTGCCGCTCAGCGACGACCAGGAGCAGCTCATGGACATCGTGCTGCGCGAGTCGGATCGGCTCAACGAGACGATCCGGTCGTTCCTGGCCTACGCGCGGCCGCAGCGCGCCAACGTCACCCGGTTCGATCTGGCGCAGGTCGTCAGCGACACGGCGCGGCTGCTGCGCAACGGCGCCGACGTGCGCGACCACCACACCGTGGACTGGACGTGCCGACGGAGCCGGTGTGGCTCGAGTTCGACGACAACCAGATGCGCCAGGTGGTGTGGAACCTGGCGACCAACGGCCTGCGCGCCATGGCCGACGGCGGCCGCCTGCGGCTGGCGGTCGAGGCCGTCCGACGGGCAGACCGTGGGCCTGCGCGTCGAGGACGAAGGCTGCGGCATCGCGCCGGCCGACATCGATCGCATCTTCCAGCCGTTCCGCAGCTCCTTCGAGCAAGGGCACCGGGCTGGGCCTGGCCACGGTGCATCGCATCGTCACCGACGCCAACGGCTCGATCCACGTGACGCTCGCGCGTGGGCGAGGGCACGACGATGCGCGTGGTGCTGCCGGCCTGGCCGGGCGAGACCGGCGGCACCGCCGCCGAGTCCGAGCTCGTGGAGGCGGCGTCGTGACCCCGGTGGCGTCCGGCCTGGCGCAGGCGCGCGAGGCGGCCCGCCCGGCGCCCGGCCAAGCGGGTGGAAGCCCGCCTCCTGGTCGTGGACGACGAGCAGTCGATGCGCGACATGCTGCGAGATCGTCCTCAAGCGCGACGGCTACGACGTGCAGGTGGCCGAGAACGGCAAGCGCGCGATCGAGCTGCTGCGCCGCGAGAGCTTCGACCTGCTCCTCTCGGACATCCAGATGCCCGACGCCACCGGCGTGGACGTGCTGCGCGTGGCCAAGGACGTCAACCGCGACATCGTCGTCTTCATGATGACCGCCTTCGCGTCGACCGACACCGCCGTCGAGGCGATGCGGCTCGGCGCCGTGGACTACCTGACCAAGCCGTTCAACGTCGACGAGCTGCGGCTGAAGGTGCGGCAGCAGCTCGAGGCGCGGCGGCTCAAGGACGAGAACGTGCTGCTGAAGCGCGCGCTCCACGCGCAGCACGGCCTCTCGAACGTCATCGGCCGCAGCCCGGCGATGGTGGCGCTCTTCCAGATGGTCGGCACGGTCGCCAAGACCAGCAGCACCGTGCTCGTCACCGGCGAGTCGGGCACCGGCAAGGAGATGGTGGCCCGCGCCATTCACGAGAACTCGCTGCGGCGCGAACACCCCTTCGTGGCGCTCAACTGCGGCGCGGTGCCCGAGACGCTGCTCGAGTCCGAGCTCTTCGGCCACATGAAAGGCGCGTTCACCGGCGCCGACACGATGAAGAAGGGGCTGGTCGAGGTCGCCGAGCGCGGCACGATCTTCCTCGACGAGATTGGCGAGATGAACGCGACCATGCAGGTGAAGCTGCTGCGCGTGCTGCAGGACCGCCGCTTCCGCCGCCTCGGCGGCACCGAGGAAGTGCAGGCCGACATCCGCATCGTCGCCGCGACCAACCAGGACCTCACCAGGCTCGTGAGCGAGGGGAAGTTCCGCGAAGACCTCTACTACCGCATCAACGTCATCGAGATCCATCTCCCGCCGCTGCGCGAGCGGCGCGAGGACATCCCGCTGCTGGCCGACCACTTCCTGCCGAAGTTCGCCGAGCAGATGGGGAAGCCGATCACCTCCATTTCTCAGGAGGCGCACGCGCTGCTCGAGGCCTACGACTGGCCCGGCAACGTCCGCGAGCTGCAGAACGTGATCGAGCGCGCGGTGGCGCTCGAGCCGTCGCCGGTGGTCCTGCCGGAATCGCTGCCTGCGCACCTGCGTGCAGGCCCGGCCGATCGGCCGGACGGCGCCGGCGACGAGGCCGGTCTGCCGGATCTCGGCGAGGGCTTCGACCTCGAGGCGCGCGGCGAGGCGTTCTACCGCCACTACCTCGCGCTGGCGCTCGAGCGCGCCGGCGGCGTGCAGGTGAAGGCCGCCGAGATGCTCGGCATGAGCTTCCGCTCGTTCCGCTACTACGCGAAGAAGTACAAGCTTCGCGAAGGCGACGAATAGCGGCGCCTTCGCCCGTAGCCTTTAGCCTCTCGCCTTTAGCCTCTAGGTACGACTCTCGGCTGCAGGGAAGCTCTTGCCAAAGGCCAAAGGCTAGAGGCTAAAGGCTAGAGGCAATCGTGTGCCCAGGGAGTTCCGAGGGCACGCGCAATGACTGCCACTTCGTGGCACCGACCCCTGACAGTTAGTGTCAACTCTCCGGCACGCCGCGTCACCCGTCAGCGCCGCCGTTCTGCACGCACCCGCACGGCGCGTCGCTCTCCTTCAGCGCGTTGCTACCCACCGTGAGCCTCCTGTTGCGTTGGCACCCCAGTTGCTCTTTCAGGAGCCATCGGGAGGCGCACGAGTCGCGGCGCCGATGACGAGGCAAAGGCTACCCGCACGGGCCATGACCCGGGCGCTCATCCAAGGAGACTGACACGTGAAGAAGATGCAGAAGAACGAAGGCTTTACGCTGATCGAGCTGCTGATCGTGGTTGCGATCATCGGCATCATCGCGGCCATCGCGGTGCCCGGCCTGCTCCGCGCCCGCATGTCGGGCAACGAGGCGTCGGCGATCGGTTCGATTCGCACCATCGCGAGCGCCGAGGCGACCTACGCGTCGGCGTGCGGCGGTGGCGGCTACGCGGTGACGCTGGCCGACCTCGGCAAGGCGCCGACGCGGTGTGGCCCGGCGTTCATTCCGACCGACCTGGCGGACGGCGATCGGCGCGACGGCCCTGAAGAGCGGCTACTTCTTCTCGATCGCGGACGGCCCGACGCGGCGTCGATGGTCTGGTCGGCGCCGACACCTGCAACGGCGCGTGCGCGGCACTCGAGCACGGAGTTCTTCGCGCGACCGAGCCCGGCGTCGCCCGGCACCACGGGCGTTCGCTACTTCGCGACCGACCACAGCGGCATGATTCGTCAGGGCACCGACGCCATCGCCGACCATCACGGACGGCATTCCCCTCCAGTAGCTTCGGCACCGGGGGTGAATCGAGGGGAGGAGCTTCTGCTCCTCCCCTTTTTCTTGTACTGGAGGGCCAGGTCGGCCGGGTGGGGCGGGTAGGGCGGGTGAGGCAGGTAAGAGCCTTCCGCATATCTCCTACCCGCCCCACCTGCCTCACCTCGCCAGCCTGCCCACCCGCCCAGCAAGGCCACTGTGACAGAATGGGCGTCTATCCCCTTGACCGGGGGAGGAGCCTGCGAATGACGCCACGCACCCAGGACGGTTTCACGCTCATCGAGCTGCTCATCGTCGTCACCATCCTGAGCATCCTCGCGGCGCTGGCCGTTCCCGGATACCGCCGCTACGTGATGAGCACCAACGAGACGTCGGCGATCGCGTCGATGAAGGTGATTGCCGATGCCGAAGCGGCCTATGCGTCGGCCTGCGGCGGCGGCGGCTACGCGGTGTCGATGGCCGACCTGGCCAAACCGCCGGTGGTCGGCGGACAGTCGTTCATTTCGCCCGACCTGGCCGAGGCCGTCAGCCCCGACAGCACCAAGGACGGCTACGTCTTCACGATTGCCGACAAGCCCGGCACCACGAAGGTGGCCGACAAGGCCCGCACCTGCAACGCCGCCGCGGCCGATCCCAAGTCGGGGTTCTTCGCCACGCGCCGAGCCCGGAGCCCCGGGGACCACCGGCACCCGCTTCTTTGCCGTGGACGAGGCGAATCTGATCCGGCAGAACACCGCGCCGATGGCCGACGTTGCCAGCGGCTACAGGCTGCAGTAGCCAACACGGCCCCTCGCCCGCACGGAGTGCGGGCCTTCGAGCACTGTGCGGTTGACAGCCCCCAGGGCCTTCCGTACGATTCGACTGCTTATGACGAAGTACGGTCGCCCCGCTGCTCCTCGTGCTGGCCCTCGTGGCCCTGGCCGCCTCCATCGCCTCCCTCTACGTCCACTACCAGCTCATCGCTGATCCGACCTACGTCAGCTTCTGCGACGTCAGCGAAACGGTCAGCTGCGAGGCGGTCTACAAGAGCTCGTACGGCACCGCCTTCGGCGTGCCGGTGGCGGCGGGAGGCGTCGTCTGGGCGGCGCTCGTGCTCGTGCTCGCCGCGCTACGGCATGCGGGCACCGCGCAGCGAGGCCGCGGGCCGCGCCGCCGGCTACGTGTTCCTGCTGTCGGTGGTCGGGCTGGCGAGCGTCTTCTATTTCGCCTACGCGTCGTTCTTCGTGCTGCAGAAGGCCTGCCCGCTGTGCATCGCGGTCTACGCGTCGGTGGTCGGCATCTTCATCGTGTCGAGCGCGATCGCGCCCGCGAAGCTCGGGTCGCTCCTGTCGGGCGCCGGCCGCGACATCAGCGGGCTGATGTCGAGCCCCAGCGCGATGGGGCTGGCCGCCGCGTGGCTGCTCGGCTCGATTGCCCTGGTGGCGCTGTTCCCGCGCGAGGCGATTCGCGAGCCCGGCGACCGCCGCGGCCGGTCGCGCCGATCGAGACGCTCGATCAGGCGCAGCTCGAGGAATGGCACAAGTGGATCGATGCCCAGCCGCGCGTGCCCGAGGCCGTGCCGCCGGCCGGCGTGAAGGTGCTGGTGCTGAAGTTCAACGACTACCAGTGCCCGGCCTGCCGCATGACCTACATGGCCTACAAGGACATCATCGCCAAGTACGAGGCGTCGAACCCGGAGGCCTTCCGCTACGAGACGCGCGACTTCCCGCTCGAGAGCGAGTGCGGCCTCGGGCGGCATCCACGCGTCGGCCTGCGAAGCGGCGGTGGCGGTGCGCCTGGCCAAGGCCAAGGACCCGGTGCAGGGGCAGCAGCTGGAGGACTGGCTGTTCCAGCGCCAGGAGAGCATGTCGCGCGACGTGGCCAAGCAGGGCCTTGCCGAAATTGCACAGGTGAACAGTTTCGACGCCGATTATCCGAAAACCCTGGAAGCAGTCCGTGCGGACGTGACGTCTGGGGCAGCAGCTCGGGCGTGACCGGCACGCCCACGTTCTTCGTCAACGGGATTCGGGTGGGCAGCCTGCGTCCGGCGTACCTCGACGCCGCGATCGCATACCTGCTCAACAAAACTTAAGGACGGAGCAGCAGAGCCGAGCGCGAGGCGGCTCCGGCCTCGCGTGCGTATGGACGCCATTCGGACTGACGCTCTCACCAAACACTACCAGGTCGGGTTCTGGCGCCCCCGGCCGTACCTGGCCCTCGAAGGGCTGACCCTCTCGGTGGCGCAGGGCGAGGTGTTCGGGTTCCTCGGCCCCAACGGCGCCGGCAAGACCACCACGCTCAAGCTGCTGATGCAGCTGATCTACCCGACCTCGGGCACCGCCGAAATCCTCGGCCTGCCGGTCGGCTCGGCCGCGGTGAAGCGCCGCATCGGCTACCTGCCGGAGAATCCCTACTTCTACGATCACCTCACGGCCGAGGAGCTGCTCGAGTACTTCGCCAGCCTGTTCGGCTACGCCGGCGCCGAGCGGCGCACGCGCGCCTCGCGGCTGCTCGACGAGGTCGGCATCGGCGCCGAGCGGCGGCTGCAGCTGCGCAAGTTCTCGAAGGGCATGCTGCAGCGGGTCGGCATCGCGCAGGCGCTGGTCAACGACCCCGAGGTGGTGTTCTTCGACGAGCCGATGTCGGGTCTCGACCCGCTCGGCCGGCGTGAAATCCGCCAGCTGATTCTGCGGCTGCGCGAGCGCGGCTGCACCGTGTTCTTCAGCTCGCACGTGCTGGCCGACGCCGAGGCGCTCTGCAGCCGGGTGGCGATCGTCGCGCGCGGCAGGCTGGTGGCGTCGGGCGCGCTGTCGGAGATTCTCGCCTTCAAGGTGCATGGCTGGGAGCTGGTGGTGAGCCATCTCACGCCGGCGGCGCTCGAATGCGCGCGCAAGTCCGGACGCGTCGAGAAGGCGCGTGCCGCTCGGCGAAGACCGCTACGCGCTCGACCTGCCGCTGTCGGTGACGCCCGAGCGAGCTGCTCGGCGAGCTCACGGCCGCCGGCGCGCAGCTCGTGTCGCTGACGCCGCTGCGCGAGACGCTCGAGGACTTCTTCGTCCGCCAGGTGGCCGCGGCCAAGAACGATCGGGGGCTGGGATGAGCGCGCCCAGGACCATCGCCACCGTGGCCGTCAGCGTCTTCCGCGAGTCGGTCCGCGACAAGGTGCTCTACAACCTGGTGGCGTTCGCCGTGCTGCTCATGGCGGCGTCGTATCTGATGGGCCAGCTCACCGCGGGGCAGGACATCAAGATCATCAAGGACCTGGGGCTGGCGGCCATTGCCACCTTCGGGCTGATGATCGCGGTGTTCATCGGCATCGGGCTGGTGTGGAAGGAAGTGGAGCGGCGCAGCATCTACAGCCTGCTCACCAAGCCGCTCAGCCGCACCGAATTCATCCTCGGCAAGTACTGCGGCCTGGGCTTGACGCTGGTCGTGAACGTGGTGGTGATGGTCGTGGCCTGGTACGCGGTGCTGGCCTACATGGCGCACCAGCGTGTCACCGGAGGTGCGCGCATCGTGGGCGGCGCCGGCCGCCGATCCGGGCATGCTGCGGGCCGTCGGCCTCATCCTCGTGGAGCTGATGCTGGTCACGGCGATCGCGCTCTTCTTCTCCACCTTCTCCAGCCCGTTCCTGTCGGCCGGCCTCACGCTCGGGCTCTGGGTCATCGGCCATTTCAACGCCGACCTCAAGAACTTCGAAGCGGTCGTCGACTCGCCGCGCCGCCGCCTGGCTGGCCCAGGGCCTCTACTACGTGCTGCCGAACTTCTCGGCGTTCGACATCAAGCAGCAGGTGGTGTACGCGCAGCCGGTGCCGGCGGGCTATCTCGCGTCGACGGCGCTCTACGGCGCGGTCTACATCGCGCTGCTCCTGGTGGCGTCCGTGGCGGTCTTCTCGCGCCGCGATTTCAAGTAGCCATGCGACGGGTGCTGACGCCGCTCCTGCTCGTGCTGCTGCTCGCGTCGGCCGTCGGCCTGCAGGCGATGCGCGAGCGCGGCGGCGAGCTGCCCGCTGGCAAGGGCGAGGTGCTCTATGTGCGCTCGCCCGAGGCGCTGCGCCGGATGTCGCTGTCGTATCACTCGCTGCTGGCCGACGTGTACTGGATTCGGGCCGTGCAGGTGTACGGCGGGACCAAGCTGGGACGCATGCCGGATCGCAGCTACGGCCTGCTCTACCCGCTGCTCGATCTGACCACGTCGCTCGATCCGTATTTCGACGTGGCCTACCAGTTCGGCGCGCTCTTCCTCGCCGAGGCGCCCCCCGGCGGCCCGGGCCGGCCGGATCAGGCGATCGCCTTGCTCGAGAAGGGCGTGCGCGCCCAGCCGGACGACTGGCAGTCTCTACCAGGCGATTGGCTTCGTCCACTACTGGTCGTATCAGGACTATGCCGCGGCGGCCGACTGGTTCAAGCGGGCCTCGCGCCTGCCGGGCGCGCCGACCTGGATGGAACCGCTGGCCGCCGTGACGCTGGCCGAGGGTGGCAACCGCACGGCGTCGCGGCTGATGTGGCAGCAGATCCTGCGCACCGCCACCGACGACTGGTTCCGCAACGAGGCCGAGCGCCGGTTGAAGCAGCTCGACGCGATGGATCAGATGGACACGCTCAGGCGGGTCGTCGCGACGTTTCAGGCGCGTCAGGGCCGGCCGCCGGCGGACTGGGCCGAACTGACGCGCGCCGGCTATATCCGTGGCACCGTCGCCGACCCCACCGGCGTGCCCTACCGGCTGGAGGGCGGCGTGGTCTCGCTCGACCCGGACTCGCGGCTGCTGCCGCTGCCGAAGGAAGCCGAGGCGCGTCCGTGAGCGAGCTGCCGCCGACGCTCGTCGCCGTGGTCTTCGCGGCGTTCGGCCTCGTCATCGGCAGTTTCCTCAACGTGTGCATCTACCGGCTGCCGCTGAAGCAGTCGATCGTCTGGCCGGCGTCGCGCTGCGCGACATGCCAGCGCGAGCTGGCGTGGTACGAGAACGTGCCGGTGGTGGCCTGGCTGGCGCTCGGCGGCAAGTGCCGCACCTGCAAGGCGCGCATCAGCGCCATGTATCCCGTCGTGGAGCTGGTCACGGGCGCGCTCTTCGCCGGCGCCTACCTGCTGTACGGCGTGACGCCGCTCGCGTTCGTCCGCATCGCGTTCGGCTGCGCGATGATCGTGCTCTTCGTCATCGACCTCCAGCATCGCATCCTGCCCAACGTGATCACGGTGACCGGCATTCCGATCGGCTTTGCCTTGAGCCTGTTCCTCCCGCCGGGCTGGCGCGAGTCGCTCCTCGGCCTGGTGCTGGGCGGCGGCGTGCTCTGGGCGATCGGCGAGGCGTACTACCGGCTGCGGGGCATCGACGGGCTCGGCATGGGCGACGTGAAGATGCTGGCGATGATCGGCGCCTTTCTCGGCTGGCGGCTCACGCTGGTCACGCTCATCTTCGCGTCGTTCAGCGGCGCCCTGGCCGGGGCGGCGGTGCTCGCCACCGGCCGCGGCGGCATGAAGGCGGCGCTGCCGTTCGGCACGTTCCTGGCCGTCGGCGCCGGCGTGGCGGCGGTGGCCGGCGACCAGATCTTCACCTGGTACCTCTCGTTCTATCGATGACCCAGTACAGCGTCGCTCACGCTCGGGTTCACGGCCGCGGCCGTGATCGTCGCGATGATGCTGATCTTCGCGGTGCTGCGCCTGTCGTCGGCGGCCAAGGGCGCGCGCCAGCCGCCTGCGTGAGAGCGGCTCGGAGACGGCGTTCCTGTCGATGGCGCTGCAGGACGCGGTGTCGAAGCTCAAGGCCCAGGAGCACGCCATGAGCATCCGCGCCATCGCGTCGGAGCAGCTGAACGGCCAGATTCGTCGAGAGCCTCGCCGCCGGCCTGCTGGTCGTGGACCGCGCCGGCCGCGTCGAGATCCTGAACCCCGCCGGCCACCGGTTGCTCGGCGCGCCCGGCGACGTGATCGGCCGCGACTACCGCGAGTTCCTCGACGAAGCGCCCGAACTGCAGGCGCTCATCGCGCGGTGTCTCGAGACGGCGGCGGCAGTGGCCAACCGGCGCATTCCAGATCGATCGCGGCGGTGTGACCCATCTCTCGGTCACGGTGTCGCCGCTCGCCGCCGGCGAGGGCTGGCGAAGGCGCCATCTGCCTGTTCTCCGACCTCACGCCCGTCTACGAGCTCGAGGAGCAGCTGCGACTGAAGGAAGCGCTCGCCCGCGTGGGCGAGCTCACCGCCGGCATCGCGCACGAGTTCCGCAACGGCCTCGCCACGATTCACGGCTACAGCCGCCTGATCCGGCCCGACGAGCTCCCGCCGGTCTACCGGCCTTACGTGGACGGGATCCGCCAGGAGACCGAGGCGCTCGGGCACATCGTCACCAACTTCCTGAAGTTCGCGCGGCCGGAGCAGGTGGTGTCCGCGGCCGTCGAGCTCGAGCCCCTCATCCGGCGCGCGGCCGACGAGCTCGCGCACGAGTTGCCGGCCGACACCTCGATCGAGGTGCGCGGCGCCTTCGGCATCGTGGACGGCGACGAGGTGCTGCTGCGGCAGGTGTTCGGCAACCTCATTCGCAACGCCGCCGAGGCGTGTCAGACGGCGGGCGTCGCGCCGCGGATCGACGTCCTCGGGCAGATGGACGCGCGGTCGTGCCGGATCTCGCGTGGACGACAACGGCCCCGGCGTGCCGGCGCAGGCACGGGCGAAGATCTTCCAGCCGTTCTTCACCACGCGCTCGCGCGGCACCGGCCTGGGCCTGGCCATCGTGCAGAAGCTGGTCGTCACCCACAACGGCCGCGTGACGGTCGGCACGTCTCCGCTCGGAGGCGCGTCGTTCCAGCTCACGTTCCCGCTGCGCGCGGGCGACGCAGAAACGCTGACGGCCGAAGCGGTCGAAGTCGGCTGATCCTGCGCGCGGCTCGCGCGCGCGTCACGACGTTCCCGCGGAAATCCGCACTCCCGTCTGCCGGTTCGCCGGCCCACCGCTTGCAGTCTTCCAGCGGGTGGTGGCGATGCGATCCTTCTCGAGCGCCCGCGGGTTCTCGCTTCTCGAAGTGATGGTGGCGGCCGCGGTGCTGGCCGGAGCCGTGCTCTCGGTGGCGCAGCTCTTTGCCGCGGCCACGGCGTCTACCGCCGATGCCCGCAGCGTGAGCGAGGGCACGGTGCTCGCCTGGCAGAAGGTGGAGCAGCTCCGGTCGCTGGCCTTCACGAACGACGATGCAGGTGGGCCCATCACCGACACCACCACCGACACGGCGGCGCATCCCGAGCGTGCGTTCGGCGGCACCGGCCTGAGCGTTTCGCCGGACGACGCGCTGGACCGCGACGTTCCCGGCTACGTGGACTATCTCGACGCCCGCGGCGAACCGCTGGGCGGCGGGACCCCGCCGCCCCTTGGCACCCGCTACCGGCGGCGCTGGGCGATCGCGCCGGTGGGCGGCGCGGATCTGCTCGTCCTGCGCGTCCGCGTGCTGCCCATGGGCCGCGACGTGGACGCGGCGCGCGTGGTGGCGATGCGCGCCCGGCGGCGGCCATGAGCCTCGCCGAGCTGCTCGTCGCGTCGGGCATCCTGCTGGCGCTCACCGCGGCGGCGGGCTCGGTGCTCGCGCGGGCGCAGCTCACGTTCCGCGCGCAGCCCGAGGTCGCCGACATGCAACAGCGCCTGCGCGTGGCGGTGCAGGCATTCGGCCGCGACGTCCTGATGGCCGGCGCCGGTCCTGCGTCCACGGCGCTGGCCGGTCCGCTGGTGCTGCGGATGCCGCCGGTGGCGCCGTACAAGCGTGGCCAGCTCGACGACGCGCGGGCCGGCGTCTTCTACCGTGCGAACACGGTCAGCGTGGTCTACGTGCCGGACACGCGCGCCGCGGCCGACATCGTCCGCGCCGTCGACACCGGCCGCGAGCTGCTCGTGGACGCCGCGCCGAACTGCGGCGCGCTCGTGCACGAGCGCGTGTGCGGCTTCCTGGTGGGCATGCGCGTCGTGCTCTTCGACTCCCACGGCCGGTTCGATGTCGGCACCGTGGGCGGCGTGGTCGGCGACCAGGTGCAGGTGCTGCACGGCGGGGCGCTGTCGTCGCAGTACAACGGCGGCGCGGTGATGGCCGAAGCCGTCGCTGTCACCTATTTCCTCCGTCCCGATCCCGCCACGGGCGCGTCGCAGCTGGTCCGTTACGACGGCTTCCGTACCGAGCGTCCGGTGGCCGACAATGTCGTCGCCATGGACGTGGAGTATTTCGGCGATCCGCGGCCGCCCCGCGTCCTGCCCCCGGCCGCCCCGGACGATCCGATGCGCCCGCTCACGTCGTACGGGCCGGCGCCGCCGCCGCCGGAAGTCGACGATCCGCGCGACCTCTGGGGACCGGGCGAGAACTGTGTGTTCGCCGATGCCGGCGGGCCGGTGCCTCGCCTGGGCGCGCTCGGCGCCGGGGCCTCGCCGGTGCCGCTCGACCCGGCGCAGTTCAGAGACGGCCCCTGGTGCCCCGACGGCCTGCATCCGGCGCGCTTCGACGCCGACCTGCTGCGCATCCGCCGCGTGCGGGTCCGGCTCCGCGTGCAGGTGGCGGTGGCGGCCATGCGCGGTCCGGCCGGGCGTCTCTTCGCCCGCGGCGGCACGGCCACGTCGGCCGAGCTCTTTGCGCCGGATCACGCAGATCGTGCTCGACCTCACGCCCCGCAATCTGGGAGGCGCGCCGTGAGGCGCGGCCGCCTCGCCAACGAGCAGGGCATGGCCCTCGTGGCCGTGATGACAGTATCGACGCTGCTGCTCGCGCTCGGCGTGAGCCTCGCGATGACCACCACGGTGGAAGTGGGCATCGCCGCCAACCATCGCGACGCCGTCCAGACGCTGCACGCCGCGGACGCGGCGCTGGAGTTCGCGATCGCGGAGCTCGGCGCGGTGGGAGACTGGGATGCGGTGCTCGGCGGCGTCATCACCTCCTGGTTCCGCGACGCTGACGGTGGCATCGTGCTGCCCGACGGCTCGAGGCTCGATGTGCCCGGCGAAACCGGGTTGCTGCGCTGCGGAGTAGCTGGCGCCTGCGGCGACGCCGACATGGACCAGTCGACCGCGGACCGTCCCTGGGGCCGCAACAACCCCCGGTGGACGGTCTACGCCTCCGGCCGCCTCGCCCGGCTGCTGGGCGAGGCGGCGCCGGTCACCCGGGCGTACGTGGTCGTGTGGGTAGCCGACGACCCGTCGGAGAACGACGCGCAGCCGCTGCGCGACGGGCAACCGCCGCTGGTGGTGAACGCGGCCAATCCGGTCAATCCCGGCCAGGGGGCCTTGTGGCTGCTCGCGCGGGCGTACGGCCCGTCCGGAGCCCGGCGTACGCTGGAGGTGGTGGTGGAGCGGGACCCGAGGCTGCCGCCCCAGAGCCTCCGTGTCCGGACATGGCGGGAAATCACGTGAAATCAGTCCGCGGAATACGGCCCCGCTGCGGACGCGCCACTGATCGGCCGAAAAGACAGGTAGCCATCCATGACGATTACGATGATTCGCCGCCTCGTCACTCAGGCCCTGGTCGTCGTCGTGGCGCTTGCCGCGATCCTCACCTCCGGCGCGCCGGCACAGTCGCTGGGCGACGTGGCGCGGCGGGAGGAAGCGCGCCGCAAGGCCACGGCCAACGGCAAGACCTACACCAACGACGATCTGCGCGGCGCACCCGCCGCGGCCACGACGCCGGCGCCGACGCCGGGCGCGAGCGCGGCTCCCGATGCCGCGCCCGCCACCGGCGGCGCCGACGCCAAGCCGTTGCCGGCGCCGCCGCCCAGCACGAAAACCGATGCCAAGCCAGCCGCCGGTGCCGACGCCAAGGCCGGCGCTGCGGTCGACCCCAAGGCCGCCGCGCCCGCGCCGGATCCGAAGGGCGACCAGGCCATCGTGGCGCAAGCGTCGCCAGTCGATTCAGGACTCGCTCGATGCGCGCGCAGGCGTTCGCCGTGGCGCTCCAGAGCCAGATCAATGGCCTCACGGCGGATTTCGCCGCGCGGGACGACCCGGCACAGCGGGCCAAGGTCGGGGCCGATCGGCAGAAAGCCCTCACCGAGCTCGACCGCGTGAAGAAGGAAATCCAGCAGCACACCAAGGCGCTCGCCGACCTGCAGGAAGAAGCCCGCAGGGCCGGTGTCCCTCCCGGATGGCTCCGCTAGCCGCCGCGCCTCGCGCTCCCATGCCGTCGCTCCCGGTACTCCTCGTCGAGGACAAGGACTCGCTGCGCACCATGCTGCGCCATGCGCTCGAAGCGCAGGGCCATGCCGTGGTGGAGGCGCGCGACGAACACGAAGCGATCCAGGAGATGCGGCAGGCGCGTCCTGCCGTGGTGCTCACCGATCTGAAGCTGCCGAACGGCGACGGCTTCGGCGTGCTGCGCGCGGCCAAGGAGCTCGACCCCGACCTGCAGGTCGTGGTGATGACCGCCTACGGCAGCATCCAGGACGCGGTGTCGGCGATGAAGGAAGGGGCGATGGAGTTCCTGGCCAAGCCAGTGGACCCCGATCACCTGTCGCTGATGGTGGCGCGCGCGCTGGCGCACCGCCGCGTGCTCACCGAGAACATGGTGCTGCGGGAGGAGCTGGCCGAGCGGCGCGGCGCCCCGCGGATCATCGGCGAAGACCCGACGCTGCGCGCGGTGCTGCAACAGCTCCACCGCGCGGCGGCCACCGACGCCACCGTGCTGCTCGAAGGGGAGAGTGGCACCGGCAAGGAGCTCTTCGCGCGGTCGCTGCACGCATTCAGCCCGCGGCAGGACGGTCCGTTCATCGCCATCAACTGCGCGGCGATTCCCGAGACGCTGCTCGAAACCGAGCTCTTCGGCCACGAAAAGGGCGCCTTCACCGGCGCCGTCGGCGCGCAAGCCGGGCCGCTTCGAGATGGCGCACCGCGGGACGCTGTTCCTCGACGAGATCGGCGACCTGCCGCTGACGCTGCAGGCCAAGATCCTGCGCGCGCTCGAGGAGAAACAGTTCGAACGCGTCGGCGGCACCCAGTCGCTGCACGTGGACGTCCGCGTGGTGGCGGCGACCAACCGCAACCTCAAGGCCCGTGTCGCCGATCGCCAGTTCCGCGAAGACCTCTACTTCCGGCTGTCGGTGTTCCCGGTGCAGATTCCGCCGCTGCGGGAACGCACCGACGACATCCTGACGCTCGCGCACCACTTCGTGGAAAAAATCTGCCGCGACGTCAACAAGCGCACGATGATGCTCTCCGATGCCGCCGTCGACGAGCTGCGCGCGCTACAGCTGGCCCGGCAACGTGCGCGAGCTGCAGAACTGCATCGAGCGCGCGGTGATCCTGACCGAAGGCGACACGATTCAGCCTCGGCACCTGAGCCTGTCGTTCCGCCAGCCGTCATCGTCCGCGCCGACGGCGGCTTCGGACGACCGCGCTCACGGCGACGGGGACGTCCACGCCGGCCGGCCCGTGGGATCAGATCGATCTGACCGGCACCATGGCCGACGTGCTGCGTCGCGTGACCACGGAGGTGGAGCGCCGCAAGATCGAACAGGCGCTGCGCGAGGCCCACGGCAACCGGATGGCCGCGGCCGACGCGCTGCAGGTCGGCTTCAAGGCGCTCGGCACGCGCATGCGCCAGCTCGGCATTCCCGAGCGCTAGCAGTCATGGCGCGCGCCCCGCATTTCCTCCGCCCGCTGCTCACCGCGCCCGCCGCCGGCTTTCGCCTGCGCAATCAGCGCACCGGCGAGGTCCTGGCCGACCGGCTGCTGCCCGCGCTCGACTCGGCGTCGCGCAAGACCGGGCTGTTGAAGCACAGCGGGCTCGACGACGGCGAAGCGATGATCATCGCGCCCTCGAACGCCGTCCACACCTGGTTCATGAAGTTCGACCTCGACCTGCTGTTCGTCCGGCGCGACGGCCGGGTGGTGAAGACGCGCGCCAGCGTCAAGCCGTGGCGGATGAGCGGGGCGCTGCGCGCCTTTGCCGTGATCGAGATGCGCTCGGGCACCCTCGCCGCGCGCGAGACCCTTCCCGGCGACATCCTCGAAGTCGTCCCCGTCTAGTAGCGCGGGTCTGAGGCGGGCGGTGCGGCCGACGGGTTCTTTGACCCGCACGTCCGTCTGGCAGCGCCACTGCAGCCTGCCTGATCGAGCGTCGGCGTTCGTCTCGGGGCTCATCTTCCGGACGGCGTCCGCGGGCGCGGACCCCTCGGCCGGCGAGATCGCCGCCGATCCGGTCCTCCATGCGACATTGCATCGAGAGGCCGGACGGAGGCCTGTCCATGCGCCTGTCGCTCACGGTCCTGCGATCGCCCGGCTGCGATCTGGTTCGCCTCGTGTGCCCTGACACTGTGGCGGGACTCCGGTTCGCGCGTCCGAGGCGAGCGCCGACGAAACGTCGTCCTGTGGTCGCGCTCGGCGAGTGCGGCAGGATCGGTCCGTTGGGACCATCGCCTCTGGCGGAGTGGAACCGATTGCGCCACGTTCGCGGCGGCCGCCGAGTCGGAGCGCCCTGGCCGCGCGCTCCGCCGACGGCCGCATTCTGTGCGGTCTGCAGACGCAGGGAGACACGGTGTCGCCCGCGGCTATCCCATGGCCGAGTTCCAGCGGCTTCTGACCGGGCAGACCAACGAGTCGTGATCGATCGGACAGATTGGCAGGAGCCTGGGACTTCGAGCTGACGTTTGCGCCACCCGACGTGGCCGTAGCCGTTTCGCCCGATCTCAACGCGCCATCGCTCTTTACGGCGCTCCAGGAACAGCTTGGGTTGAGGCTCGACGCGACGCGCGGGCCGGCCGACGTGCTGGTCGTCGACCGCATCGAGCGGCCCACGCCGGACTAGCGCCTGCCAGAGTCGTGGCGTGTCGCAGACCGCCCGCTACGTCCGCAGCCCCAGCCGGCTCAGCGTCCCCCGCGGAGCTCGTCTTCGGTGACGTCGCTCACCGTCTCCGTGGTGCCGATGCCGGTCGCGAGCACGTAGTGCAGCGTGCCGTGCACGACCTTCTTGTCGCGCTCTGACCGCCGCCATCGCCTCGTCGATGCTCAAGTCGTTGACGACCGGCAGCGGACCGAGCTTGGCGATGAGGCCGGCGAGCGCCGCCTGATCGTCGCGTGACAGCGCGCCGCGCGCCGGCCGCGAGGTCCGCGGCGCCGAGCATGCCGTGCGCGATCGCTTCGCCGTGGCGGAAGCGGCGGTAGTTGGTGATGGCCTCGAGCGCGTGCCCGATGGTGTGCCCGAAGTTGAGGATGCGGCGCAGCCCGCTCTCGCGCTCGTCCTTGGTCACCACATCGGCCTTGATGCGGCACGATTCGACGATCGCCGGCACGAGCACGGCCGGCTTCCGCGCCAGCACCGCCTTGGTCTCGCGCGTCAGCAGGTCGAACAGGCTGCGGCTCGCGATCATTCCGTACTTCACCACCTCGTAGAGTCCCGAGCGGAACTCGCGCCGCGGCAGCGTGGCCAGCGTCAGCGGATCGGCCACGACCAGCACCGGCTGGTGGAAGGCGCCGATCAGATTCTTGCCGAGCGCGTGGTTGACGCCGACCTTGCCGCCGATCGAGCTGTCCACCTGCGCGAGCAGCGTCGTCGGCACGTGCACCAGGGTGATGCCGCGCAGGAAGCTGGCCGCGGCAAAGCCGGCGGTGTCGCCGATGACGCCGCCGCCGACGGCGATGAGGGCGCTGCCGCGGTCGGCGCCGCCCTTGATGAGCGCGTCGTAGATGCGCGACACCGAGGCCAGCGTCTTGAACGCTCGCCGTCGGGGATGAGGATCGGCTCGCCCGGAACCGCCGCCTGGATGCGCGCGCCCTGATGGCGCCAGATGACCGGGCTCGACACGACGAAGCGCTTGCGTCCGACGCCGTGCTCGATCGAGCAGGGCGGCGAGCCCGTCGCCGAGGCCTTCACCGACAAGAATCGTGGAGTGCTGGTTCGCGGTGGCGACCTCGATGCGGGTGGCGTTCTCGGGCGATCGTCGGTCACTGGTGTGTCGGGCCGTCCGGCATGGCGCGATGGGACCGGCCGCCCGCTGCAGGCGGCATTGATAGGATAGCACCGTGAGAGTGACCACCGACTTCCTCATCGTCGGCAGCGGCGTCGCGGGCCTTCGTGCCGCGATTGCGCTCGCCGAGGTGGGCGACGTGCTGGTGCTCACCAAGGCGGATCCGGGCGAGAGCAACACCGGCTACGCGCAGGGTGGCGTGGCCGCCGCGGTCGGGTCCGACGACTCGCCGGAGCTCCATGCCCGCGACACGATGGAGGCGGGCGACGGCCTCTGCCGGCGCGACGCGGTCGACGTGCTCGTGCAGGACGGCCCGCGCTACGTCCGCGAGCTGCTCGACTGGGGCGCTGCGTTCGACCGCGACGAGGCGGGTGTCCCGGCGCTGGGACGGGAGGCCGCCCACAGCGTGCGCCGGGTGCTGCACGCCCGCGATGCCACCGGCCGCGAGATCGGACGCGTGCTGTGGACGCGCGCCTCGAAGTCGCCGCGCGTGCGCGTGCTCGACGTGGCCATGGTGCTGGGCCTGCGCGTGGACGACGGCGTGTGTAGCGGGGCCACCTTCATCGATCGCTCCGGCGAAGTGCACGACGTCGTCGCGTCGCGCACGCTGCTCGCCACCGGCGGCGCCGGCCAGGTGTTCCGCGAAACGACGAATCCGGCGGTGGCGACCGGCGACGGCATGGCGATGGCGTTCGAAGCCGGGGCGCGGGTCGCCGACCTCGAGTTCGTGCAGTTTCACCCCACCGTGCTGAGCGTGGCCGGCGCGCCGCGGTTCCTGTTGTCCGAGGCGTTGCGCGGCGAAGGCGGCCGCCTCCTCAACGCCTCGGGCGAGCGTTTCGTCGAGCGCTACGACCCGGCGGGCGATCTGGCGCCCCGCGACATCGTCGCCCGCGCCATCGTCCGCGAGCAGATCGCCACCGGGTCGCCGGTCTACCTCTCGATGGCCCACGCCGATCCCGACTACGTGCGCAAGCGCTTCCCGACGATCGCCCAGGCGTGCCGCGGCGTCGGTCTCGACCTGGCCATCGATCCGATTCCGGTCAGCCCGGCCGCCCACTACGTGATGGGCGGCGTCGAGACCGATCTCGACGGCCGGACGTCGGTAGACAACCTGTTCGCGGCCGGCGAGGTGGCCTGCACCGGCGTGCACGGCGCCAATCGCCTGGCCAGCAACTCGCTGCTCGAGGGGCTGGTGTTCGGCGCCCGTGCCGCGGCGGCCATGCAGGAGCGGACGCGCGCGGCCGCGCTCACCGCCGAGGGCGTGCGCGCCGCTCGACGCTCGCCGACGTCAAGCCGGCGTCGGGCACGCGCCGACGAGGTGCGCGAGCTGATGTGGCACGACGCGGGCCTGCTGCGTTCGCGCGGCGGGCTCGACCGCGCCGCGCGCCAGCTCGCCGCCTGGACGCGCGGCGTCGCGGCGGCGCGCGAGGACCGTCCCCACGACCGCGGCATCCGCCGCCTGGCCAGCCTCACGACGGTGGGCTGGCTCATCGCCGTCGCGGCGCTGCGCCGCGAGGAGAGCCGCGGCGGCCACTTTCGGGAGGATTTCCCGCGCCGCGACGATCTACACTGGATTCGCCGCGTGTCCGACGTGCGCTACACGGGTCCGGCGCACGCGATCCCCGTTCCCGGGTTGCCGGCATAACCAAATCACACATCGTAGGGGCCGCCTTCAGGCGGCCCAGGGCCGGCTGAAGCCGGCCCCCACATCATGGCCAAAGACAACGAGACCGACATTCCAGATCTGCCCACCGAGATCACGCCCCAGTCGCAGGACTTCGGGCGGTGGTACATCGACGTCGTCCGCAAGGCGGAGCTCGCCGACTACTCGCCGGTGAAGGGCTGCATGGTGATCCGCCCCTACGGCTACGCCATCTGGGAGCTGATGCAGCAGGCGCTCGACCGCCGCTTCAAGGAGACCGGGCACGTCAACGCCTACTTCCCGCTCTTCATCCCCGAGAGCCTGCTGATGCGCGAGGCCGAGCACGTCGAGGGCTTCGCGCCGCAGGTGGCGTGGGTGACGCAGGGCGGCAACGAAGTGCTCGAGGAGCGGCTGGTCGTCCGCCCCACCTCCGAGACGATCATCGGCACGATGTACGCCAAGTGGGTGCAGTCGTGGCGCGACCTGCCCATCCTCATCAACCAGTGGGCCAACGTCGTGCGCTGGGAGAAGGTGACGCGCCTCTTCCTGCGCACCACCGAGTTCCTCTGGCAGGAAGGGCACACCGCGCACGAGACCGCCGAGGAGGCGGAAGAGGAAACGCGGAAGATGCTCGGCGGTCTACAAGGACTTCGCCGAGAGCGAGCTGGCGATGCCGGTGATGGACGGCCAGAAGACCGAGAGCGAGAAGTTCGCCGGCGCCGACCGCACCTATTCGATCGAGGCGCTGATGCGCGACGGCCGCGCGCTGCAGGCCGGCACGTCGCACAACCTGGGGCAGAACTTCTCGAAGAGCTACGAGATCAAGTTCCAGGCGCGCGACAAGTCGGTGCAGTACGCGTGGACGACGTCGTGGGGCGTCTCCACGCGCATGATCGGCGCCGTGATCATGGCGCACGGCGACGACGGCGGCCTGATCCTGCCGCCGCGGGTGGCGCCCTACCAGGTGGTGATCGTGCCGATTCCGCGCGGCAACTGGAAGGAGACGGTGCTGCCGAAGGCCGAGGCGCATCCGTAAGGAGCTGGTGGCGCGCGGCGTGCGCGTGCTTCCTCGACGCCCGCGAGGGGCAGACGCCCGGCTGGAAGTTCAACGAGTGGGAGATGCGCGGCGTGCCGCTGCGCATGGAGATCGGGCCGAAGGATCTCGAGAAGTCCACCGTGGTGCTGGCGCGCCGCGACACGCGCGAGAAGTCGTTCGTGCCGATGGACGGCCTGGCGGCACACGTCGAGGGGCTGCTGGCCACCATTCAGCAGGCGCTCCTGGACCGCGCTCTCGCGTTCCGCACCGAGCACACGAGCGAGACCGACTCGTACGACGAGTTCAAGGCGACGATGGACGGCCGCCCCGGCTTTGTCGTGTCGCCGTGGTGCGGCGTCCGCCGACTGCGAGACCGCGATCAAGAACGAGACGCAGGCGACGATTCGCAACATCCCGTTCACGGCCGCGCCCGCCACGGGCAAGGTGTGCATCAAGTGCGGCAAGCCCGCCACGTGCACGCCTGGTTCGCCAAGTCGTACTGACTACCAGCGATTGGCTTCGGACTTCAGATGCGATCGATCCGTGGCCTGCGAGCGGTTCTTGCCGGAATCTCGGAATGACGTGCAGGTGGGCGTGGAAGACCTCCTGCCCGCCACGCTCCCGCAGTTCCACCCACGTTGTAGCCGTCGGGTGAGAACTCCGCATCCATCCACGCCTTGACCCTTCGCAGCAGCCGGAAGGTCGCCGTCACTTCGGACTCGGTGAGGTCGAAGACGGTCTCTCGATGGGCGACCGGGACGATGACTCCCGAGTGTTTCAGCGCGCCCTGATAGCGGCGATCCTGCAGAAACCAGACGAGGTCGTCGCTCAAGTCGACCGATTGATCCGCGTCTCGTCGCGAGCAGTAGGGCAGTCTATCAGGTCCGTCCTTCGAGTACGGCAGCGCGAACACGACGACCTGCGTCGTCGCGCTCGGCTTCAGCTCCGGCGTGAGGCGCAGCGTGGACGTGGCTCGCCCGACGGACCGGTCGCCACGGCGACGTACTGCTTGCCGTCCACCGCAAACGTGATCGGGTAGCCGCTCACCGGCGACCCGAGGTTGGTCTCCCACAGCACTTTGCCGGTGCGCGAGTCGAGCGCGCGGAAGCGGCCGTTGGCGTCGCCGCCCAGCACCAGCCCGCCGGCGGTCGCCACCAGCGACAGCACGCCCGCGCGCTGCTCGTACTTCCACATCGTGCGCCCGGTCTCGGCCGAAATCGCCCACACGCTGCCGACGTTGGTCGCGCCCGGCGCGATGATGGTGGGGAAGTCGAGCCCGTACACCTTCGACGGATCGCGCTTGTCGGTCGTCGTGGTGTAGTTGCCGCACATGTTCTGCATCGGCATGAACATCACGTTCGTGCGCGGGTCGTAGGCGCCGGCCGGCCAGTTCTTGCCGCCCTGCGCGCTCGGGCAGATCAGCTTGGTCTCGCCGAGCTTGGTGAACAGCGCATCCGGATTGACCGTCACGGCGCCGGTGGCGCCGTCGATGCCCTTGATCACGTTCTGCATGATCGTCGGCCGCGCCCACAGGAACTCGCCGGTGCGGCGGTCGAGCGTGTAGACGAGGCCGGTCTTGCCGGGAATGCCCGTGACCACCTTGCGCCGCTCGCCCGGCTTGAGCCGCGGATTGATCCACGCGACTTCCTTGGGATCCGGCGACACCGCGGTTTCCACCAGCAGCCGCTCGTAGGGATGGTCGTGATCCCAGTGATCGACGACGTGCTGGTAGTGCCACACGATCTTGCCGGTGTCGGCGTTCAGCGCCAGCGTGGAGTTGTGGTACAGGTAGGTCTTGTCGTTGCCGGCGAGAATGAACTTCGGCGCCGGAATCGTCACCGACGTTCCCACGAAAATCAGGTTCGTCTCCGGGTCGTAGCTCGGCACCATCCAGGTGCCGACGTGCCAGCGCTCGGCCATCGGCACGTCGCCCCAGGTCTCGTAGCCGGGCTCGCCCGGCAGCGGAATCGTCCGCGTCCGCCACACTTCCTTGCCCGTCTTCGCGTCGTGCGCGGTGACGATGCAGGCGTCGTTGCCGGCGTCGGGCTGGCACTGGCGGCCGGTAATCACCTTGCCGTTGGCGATGATCGGGCCCGCGCTCGCCCGCGCGCGCTTCTTCGCGTCCATCACCGCCGTTTCCCACACCAGGTTGCCGGTGTGCACGTCCACGGCGTAGATCTGGTTGTCGGCGCTGCCGTCGATGAGGGTGGTGCCCCACATCGCGATGTTGCGGTTGGTGCCGCCGTTCACGCCTTCGGGCAGCTTGCGCCGGTATTCCCACGTGAGGTCGCCGGTCTTCGCGTCGATCGCCTGGATCACGTCGCCGGGGCCGGGCAGGTACATCACGCCGTCGTAGACGAGCGGCGTCGCCTCGATGGTGCCGGTCCCCATGCCGCGCGCCCACACCATCTTGAGGCGGCTCACGTTGCTGCGATCGATCTGGTCGAGCGGGCTGTAGCCCCAGCCGTCGAGCGTGCGGCGCCACGACAGCCAGTTCGACGGGC
Source organism: uncultured Acidobacteriota bacterium (assembly GCA_963731785.1). Taxonomy (GTDB): domain Bacteria; phylum Acidobacteriota; class Vicinamibacteria; order Vicinamibacterales; family UBA2999; genus DASYRM01. Next base: position 195,578 of record CAVSWX010000005.1, on the reverse strand, counting down.
TCGGCTTCCACAGCATCTCGTCGGTGACGGGCACGAACGGCTTGGCCGGCTGAGATCGCGCCGGCGCCGCCGACTGGACTGGCGCCGCCGATTGCACCGGTGCCGACTGCGCGCCGATCGTCACCAGCCCACCTGCCGCGACGAGCACGGCCGCTCCCACCAGACGAAGTCCCGTCATCTGCCCCCCTTTGGAATCGCTGCACCCGTCGCCGCGCAAATCTGAAGTGCACGCCCGCGCATGAACCGAGGCCGACATTAGACCCATCTCATAAATGGGGCCGGCATTCGGCCGGCGATGCACCCGGTTGGCTGCGTTGCTCCTCCGTCAAATACTCCCGGTATTCTCCGTCGTCGCGCCTTGCCACCCGGGCGCCTCGCCGCCCTCGGTGCTACGCCCCCATTTATGAGATGGGTTCTAGCCGTGCCGCCCGGACGGTGTCAACGAGAGCCGCAATAATCGCCGGCCAGATCGTGGCGATCCGCGACGGGGGCCTGCTGGAGCGCCATCTATACCCGCGGCGGCGGCCCCGTTTCCGGCAATTGACAAATGACGACGGCGCCTCCATCCTCACTCACGGAGCGGCGCCAATTCCCTTCGCCAGGGGAAAACTGCCGCTTCCTGAAGGAGTTACCTCGCGTGACTCGAGCGGGCAGGCTCTGTCGCCTGACGGTTGCCACGTGCGCAGCCATCGCCTGCTGGTCGGCTCTCGACGGCCTGGCCGGTGCACGCGAGCAGTCCGCCTCGCCGGCACCCGTGCCGCCGCGCGCGGCGGCCCCGGCCCGCCCGTCGCAGGCGCCGCGCGCCGCAGTCGCCACCGTGGCCAGCCCCGCGACGCATCGCGCGACGATCGATCGCTACTGCGTGACCTGTCACAACGACAACGCGAAGACCGCGGGTCTGTCGCTCGAGACCGCCGATCTCGCCAACGTGGGCGCCGCCCCCGACCTCTGGGAGAAGGTGGTCCGCAAGGTGCGCGTGGGCATGATGCCGCCGCAGGGGGTGCCGGCACCGGAGCCCGCGGTGCGCGCCTCGCTGGTCGCCTCGCTCACGACGGCGCTCGACGCCCACGCCGTCGCGCATCCCAACCCCGGGCGGGCGCTCGTGCACCGCCTGAACCGCACCGAATACGGCAACGCCATTCACGACCTGCTGGCGCTCGACATCGACGCGGCCGCGCTGCTGCCCGCGGACGACTCCGCCTACGGCTTCGACAACGTGGCCGACGTGCTCGGCGTGTCGCCGCTGCTGCTCGAGCGCTACATCTCGGCCGCCGGCCGGGTGAGTGCGGTGGCCGTCGGCGATCCGGAGATCGGCGAAGCCAGCGAAACCTTCCGCGTACGCCAGGACGCGTCGCAGGATCGGCACGTCGAGGGGCTGCCGATTGGCACCGTGGGCGGCATGCTGGCGCGCACGACCGTGCCGCTCGACGGCGAATACGTCATCCAGCCGCGCCTCTTCCGCACCAATCTCGGGGCGATGCGCGGGCTCGAGTACGAGCACCAGCTCGAAATCTCGGTGGACGGCGCGCGGGTGCATCTGGCCCGCTTCGGTGGCGACGACGACTTCAAGGCGTCGCTTCGCAACCCGACGCTGGCCGGCGACGACGTGGATGGGCGGCTGCGCGCGCGGGTGAAGCTCACCGCCGGGCCGCACACCATCGGCGTCGCGTTCATCGAGAAGCCGGCGTCGCAGAACAGCTGGCGGCTGCAGCCGTTCGTGCGCAGTTCGCACGACACGTTCGACCCGACGGGCTACCCGCACCTCGACGTCTTCTCCGTGACCGGGCCCTACAACCCGACGGGACCGGGCGACACGCCGAGCCGCCGGCGCATCTTCTCCTGCCGGCCGGCCACGGCGGCCGACGAAGAGGCCTGCGCCCGCAGCATCGTGACCCGCCTGGCGCGGCTGGCCTACCGCGGTCAGGTCGCGCCCGACGACATCACCCGCCTGATGGCGTTCTATGCCGAAGGCCGGCGCGGCGGCGATTTCGAGCGCGGCATCCAGCTGGCGCTGCAGCGGATGCTCGCCAGCGCCAAGTTCGCGCTGCGGATCGAGCGCGATCCGGCGGGCGCGGCGCCCGGCGCGGTGTATCCGCTCACCGACCTCGACGTGGCCTCGCGGCTCTCGTTCTTCCTCTGGAGCAGCATTCCGGACGACGAGCTGCTGCGCGTGGCCGAGCAGGGCCGGCTCAGGACGCCCGCGGTGCTGCGCCAGCAGGTGCGCCGCATGCTCGCCGACCCGAAGTCCGAGGCGATGGTCGACGAACTTCGCCGGCCAGTGGCTCTACCTGCGCAACCTGAAGAACATGGTGCCGCTGTCCACCGAGTTCGTGGACTTCGACGACAACCTGCGGCGCGCGTTCGCCCGCGAGGCCGAGCTGTTCTTCGCCAGCGTGATGCGCGAGAACCGCAGCGTGCTCGACCTGATGACCGCCGACTACACCTTCGTCAACGAGCGGCTGGCGAAGCACTACGGCATCCCGGAGGTCTACGGCAGCCACTTCCGCCGCGTGACGCTGGCCGACGACGCGCGGCGCGGCATCCTGGGCAAGGGCGCGGTGCTGATGGTGACGTCGCACACCGACCGCACCTCGCCGGTGGTGCGGGGCAAGTGGGTGCTCGACCAGCTGCTCGGCGCACCGCCGCCGCCGATGCCGGCCAACGTGCCGCCGCTCGACGAGAGCGCGCAGCAGGCCGGGCGCGTGCTGACCATGCGGGAGCGCATGGAGGCGCACCGCCGCAACCCGGTGTGCGCCAACTGCCACAAGATCATGGACCCGATCGGGCTGGCGCTCGAGAACTTCGACGCCGTGGGCGCGTGGCGCAGCGTCGAAGGCGGCACGCACGGCACCGCCGATCGACGCCTCGGGCGTGCTGCTCGACGGCACGAAGGTGGACGGCGTGGTGTCGCTGCGGCAGGCGCTGCTGCGCGACCCCGAGATCTTCGTCGGCACCGTGGTCGAGAAGCTGATGACCTACGGCGCTCGGCCGCGGCGTCGGCGCCGACGACATGCCGACCGTGCGCGCGATCGTGCGCGACACGTCGCGGCAGCAGTACCGGTTCGTCTCGCTCGTCGATGGCATCGTCAGCAGCCCGGCGTTCCTGATGCGGCGCGCATCGGCCGGCGAAGACCAGTGAGTGAAGGAGCAGCGTCATGTTCATCACGAATAAGGCGCTCTCGCGGCGCACGATCCTCCGGGGCGTGGGGGCCACGCTGGCGCTGCCGGTGCTCGAGGCGATGGTGCCGGCGTTCGGCGCCAGGGCCGTCGTCGCGGCCACGCCGACCCGCCGGTTCGGGGCGGTGTTCGTGCCGCTCGGTGAGCGCCCGGGCTTCTGGGAGCCGGCGCAGGTCGGGTGCCAACTTCGAGCTGTCGCCGATCATGAAGCCGCTCGAGAAGTTCCGGAGCCACATGACGGTGGTGTCGCAGCTGTGCGACCCGCTCGACGGCCACGCCACGACGGTGGCGGCCTGGCTGAGCGGCGCCATCCCCAAGCGCACGCTCGCCGAGAACGTGCACGCCGGCGTCACGGTCGATCAGGTGATTGCCGATCAGATCGGGCAGGACACGCCGATGCGGTCGCTCGAGCTCGCCACCGAGGACTTCACCGGCTGGATCGGCGGCTGCGACCCGTCGTACAGCTGCGCCTACATGAACACCATCTCGTGGAAGAACGCCACCACGCCGATGCCGATGGAGATCAACCCGCGCAGCGTGTTCGAGCGCATGTTCGGCCGGCCGGGCACGGCGGCGCAGCGGAAGGCGCGGATGGCCACCGACCGCAGCGTGCTCGACTCGCTGCTCGAGGAACTGGGCGGACTGAAGCGCGGCCTGGGCGGCAAGGACGCCAACCGCCTCAACGACTACCTCGAGAACGTCCGCGAGATCGAGCAGCGCATCCAGAAGGCCGAGCAGCAGTCGGCGGGCAACGTCGAGGTCCCCGACGCGCCGGTGGGCATCCCCGAGGAGTTCGAGGACCACGCGGCGCTGATGTACGACCTGATGGCGCTGGCCTACGAGGCCGACCTCACGCGGGTCGTCACCTACATGAAGTCGCGCGACGCCAGCCAGCGCGTCTACCCGAAGATCGGCGTCACCGAGCCGCACCACGCGATGTCGCACCACGGGAACAACCCCGAGAAGCTCGCCAACCTGGTGAAGGTGAACACCCACCACGTGGCGCTGTTCGCGAAGTTCGTCGAGAAGCTCGCCGTCGACGCCCGACGGCGACGGCTCGCTGCTCGACCACACCGTGATCCTCTACGGCAGCGGCATGAGCGAGAGCGATACCCACAGCCGCATCAACATCCCGACGCTGCTGGTGGGGAAGGGCGCCGGGCTGCTGAAGGGCAACCGCCACGTGGCGGCGCCGAAGGAAACGCCGATGGCGAACTTCCTGCTCGACCTGGCCAACAAGTTCGGGTCGACGGAGACGACGCTTCGGCATCAGCACGGCGCGCTTCGAGGTGTAGCCCAGGCGGACCAGGGGAGAACGGCGATGCGGAAGCTCTGCCGGCCTGCTGGCGCTCGTGCTCGCGGTGGCGGCGCCCGCCGCGGCGGCGACGCCGCTCATCGACGCGGTGAAGGCCGGCGATGCGGCGGCGGTGCGCGCGGCGCTGCAGAAGCGCGCCGACGTCAACGCCGCCGAGGCCGACGGCATGACGGCGCTGCACTGGGCGGCGCGCAACAACGACGTCGCGGCCGCGCGCGCGCTGGTGCGCGCCGGCGCCAACGCCAAGGCGTCCACGCGCTTCGGCGTGACGCCGCTGACGCTGGCCGCCCAGAACGGCAGCGCATCCATGCTCGACCTGCTGCTCAAGGCCGGCGCCGACGGCAACGCGACGATGCCGCAGGGCGAGACAGTGCTGATGACGGCGGCGCGCACCGGGCGTGCCGACGCCATCAAGGTGCTGGCGGCGCACGGCGCCGACGTCAACGTCCGCGAAGGATGGATGGGCGAGTCGGCGCTGATGTGGGCTGCGGCCGAGAACCATGCGAGACGCGGTGAGCGCGCTCGTCGAGCTCGGCGCCGACGTCAACGCATCGCTCCAAGGTGCTGCAGTTCCCCGAGTTCAAGTGGACGACGTCGGGGATGGTGAGTACGGCGCTGCCGCGCGGCGGCTGGACGCCGCTGATGCACGCGGCGCGTCAGGGATCGCTGGCGGCCACGAAGGCGCTGGTCGCCGCGCCCGGAATCGACCTGAACGTCACCGATCCCGACGGCACGACGGCGCTGGTCGTCGCCATCATCAACGCGCACTTCGACGTCGCGGCGGCGATTCTCGAGAAGGGCGCCGATCCGAACATCGCGGACACCACCGGCACGACGGCGCTCTACGCCCTCGTGGACATGCACACGCTGGCGCCCATGCAGGGGCGGCCCGCGCCGAAGCTCGTGGACGCGCTCGATGCCGAAGGGCTCCTCGAGCAGCTGGTGGCGAAGGGCGCCAATCCCAACGTGCGCCTGCAGCGGCCCATGCTCGGGCGGTATCACGGGTCCGGCGACGCGAGCCTGGGCGAAGGCACGACCCCGTTCCTGCGCGCGGCCAAGGCCGTGGACCTGTCGATGATGCGGACGCTGCTCGCGCTGGGCGCCGATCCCACGCTGACCAAGAAGGATCGAACCAACGCGGCGATGCTGGTGGCCGCCGGTCAGGTGTTCGGGCTCGGGCCGGCCGCTGGCCCGGCGGTGACGCGGCAGACCACGATCGACGCGTTGACGCTGTGCCTGGAGCACGGCGTGGACATCAACGCCTTCAACACCACCGGACAGACCGCGCTGCACATCGCGGCGGGCCGCGGCCTCGACGAGGTGGTGAAGTTTCTCGCCGAGAAGGGCGCGAAGCTGCATCGGACCGACAAGCAGGGCCGCACCGCGCTCGACGTGGCGCTCGGCGTGGGCGCGGGCGCCGGCGTCCGGGGCGGCGGTGGTGCCCGCGAGAGCACGGCCGCGCTGTTGCGGCAACTGATGGGGATTCGCGGACCGCAGGCGGCCCTTTAGAATGCAGGCATGACACAGGGGTTTCCGCGGCGCGCAGGGCGCCGCTCGTGGGTGCGGCCGGCGCTGGGGCTGGCCGCCGGGTGTGGGATGGCTGTCATCGGCAGCGCGTTGTGGGCCGCACCGGCCGCGGCGAGGCAGGCGGCAGCGCCGGCCGCGCGCGTCGCCTGGGATGGCGTGTTCACGAACCTGCAGGCAGACCGCGGCGAGCGCGAGTACGGCCGGACGTGTGCACACTGTCACGGGCTGTCACTCGAGGGCGACGGGGCCCGCGAGATTCCCGCACTGGTGTCGGATCCGTTCATGCGGCACTGGCGCGGCCGAACCGTGCAGGCGCTTTTCGACACGCTGATACGGTCGATGCCGGCCGACGATCGCGGCAGCATGACGCCGCGAGCTACGGCCGACATGGTGGCCTACCTGCTGCGCATCAACGGCGCGCCGGCGGGGGAGACGCCGCTGCCGTCGGAGCGCGAGGCGCTGGCGGGCATCGTCATCGATCAGAAACCCTCGGGGTCGCCGTCGCCGTGAGAGGTTCATCATGAGCCAGGGGCAGTCCACGATCGTGCGGCGGGTGCTCATCGGCGGCACCGCACTCTGGGCGCTTGCGCTGGCGAGCGCACCCAGCGGCGTGCTACGCGCCCAGGACGGCGGGCGCAAGATCTGGGACGGCGTCTACACCGAAGCGCAGGCGGCGCGCGGCAAGCCCGCGTACGAGACGAGCTGCGGCCGCTGCCACAACAACGAGCTCGCCGGATCCGAGCGGGCGCCGGCGCTGAAGGGCGACGGCTTCTGGGCACACTGGGAGAACGATTCGCTCGACCGGCTGTTCACCAAGATCCGGGACACCATGCCGTCCGGCGGCATCGAGAGCGTCACCGACGGCGGCAAGCTCGACATCCTCGCCTACGTGCTGTCGAAGAACGACGCCGCGCCGGGGAAAGAGGAGCTCACCCTCGACAGCAGCAAGCTCGAAGCCATCACCATCGTGCGCCGCGGCGGCACCACCGGCGGCGTGTCGAACTTCAGCCTGGTGCAGGTGGTCGGCTGCCTCGCGCGCGGGGCCAACAATCAGGGCTGGACGCTGACCAAAGCCAGCACGCCGGTGGTGACGAAGGAGGAGTCGCCGGCCGCGCCGGCGCCCACGGCCGAGGCCATGCCGCTCGGGACGCAGCAGTTCGACCTGGCGAGCGTGGTCGGCGCCTATCAGGCCGCGTCGCGCGTTGGCCAGAAGGTCGAAGCGCGCGGGCTGATCTACCGTTCGGAAGGCGAGAACGTCATCAACCTGACCTCGCTCCACGCCCTGAACCAGCCCTGCCCGTAAAGCCTCGCTCGCAGCTTGATAGTAGTCAGCTCGACGAACACGCATCAGGGGGTTGCCGTGGGTTTCCACCGGTCTCCGGGTCGCATCGCCGCCGCTCGCGATTGGCAGCAGTTCGTAAGCGCGAACGCTCGCGTGCTCGGCGCCACTGGCCTTCCTCCAGCCGCGACCACCAGCATTGAGAACTGGGACCACTTTCTCATGCACGGCTTTCTGGCCTCCGATCCCGGAGCCTTTTCGGTCGAACAGCTGACGGCGTTGCAGTACCAGTCATTGAAGGAGCTCGTTGGCAACTATTTCCATGCGGGCTACGAGTTCTACACGCCATCGGCGCTCAAGCCGGACGATCAGGCCGCGCTCCGCGCTCGCTTTGCGCCGCAGCACAATTGCGGGCGTTAGCCCGCCACGTCGTGACAGCCAACTGGCTAACAACGAACTCTGTTGACTGAGGTGAGGATGAATCGGACTCTGTTGCGCGGACCGGCTGTGCTCGGGATCGCCGTGCTCCCATCGCACTCGCCGACGCACGTGTCGTCAGACTTCTACTACCGGATTCCGGTTCTTCGCCAAATCTACAAGCAATATCCGTCTACGTTCCGGGCAAGGAACCAGCCGGTTACATGGACGCGCTCAAGGCGCGTGAGCCCCAAAAAAACACGTTCGACTTCGACTCGTTCAAGGGCGACGCGGAATGGAACCGTTCATAGACCACATCGAAATCACCGTCAGAGACATGGGGACCGCGGTGCCCTTCTACGACCGGTTGCTTCCGCTCCTGGGCTTTGACCTGAGGAAGCGAAGTAATGCCGTCATCGAGCGCCACGAGAAGCACGTCGTGTCGTATGAACATCCACGCCTGGGGTTTGCGATCACCTCGCCACGAAGCGCTTTCGCGGACGAGACCATCAATCGTCGGAAGCCGGGGGCGCTTCATCATCTCGCGTTCAGGGCCAGGTCGAGGGCTGACGTCGACAGGCTGCATCTGGAACTGAAAGCCATAGGGGCCACGATAGTCAGCCCGCCGCGGGAGTACCCGAATACACGCCGGCCGGCTACTACGCCCTCTACTTCAAGGATCCGGACGGCATCAAGTACCAGATCGTATCGAGCGACGACGGCGGAGTTGCGGCTGAAGGCGCCTGACCGACTCGGAAGTACCTGTCGCGAAGCCGGTCTGGATGTGCGCGAGCTGGACCTGCTCGTTCGCTGGTTCACGCACCCAGCGTTCAGCGGCGCGCGTCGAGCAGCTCGTAGATCCGCTGCACGCCGATGATCGGCACGCCGAGGTTGTTCGTGGTCGGGAAGTGCTCCTTGTGGCGCGAGAGGTCGATCCGCTTGACCGCCTCCTCGGCCGGCACGCCCTGCTGCTTCAGTCGCGACACTTCGGTCCACGCGTCGCGCAGATACGCCTGGTAATAGTCGATCTTGGCGCGGTCGGTGAACGCCTCGCCGTGACCGGGCAGCACGGTCGTGAAATCGAGCTTCTTCAGCGCGTCGAGCGACGCCACCCACTCGTCGGGATACGAGTCGCTCAGGTTCGAGAGCGCCGCAGTGAGGAAGTCGCCGGTGATGACGACCTTCTCGCGCGGCAGGAACACGACCACGTCGCCGGCGGTGTGGCCGCGGCCCAGGAACTTGATCTGAATCTCGCGGCTGCCGCGGAAGAGCGTCATCTCCGTGCGCAACGTGACGTTGGGCGGCACGGTGCGCAGCTCCTTCTGCGAGGCGAGGTTGTTCTCGGCCACGGAGAGCTGCGTCTGCAGCTTGGCGCGCGCCGCCGGATCCTTCTCGGCCGCCACTCGGCCGCGGAGCGTCTCGACCTGGCCCGGCATGGGGTCGATGTAGCTCTTGTAGAGCGGCATCTGCAGCGACTTGCCGCCAGTGAGCATCTCGCGCGTGAACTCGTGGCCGATGATGTCTACGCCGGCGCCGAAGATCTGGTTGCCGTGCGCGTGGTCGAAGTGGAAGTGGGTGTTGATGACGTAGCGCACCGGCTTGGGCGTGAGGCGCTTCACCTCCTCGAGCAGCACCCAGGCGGCGGCGGGCGAGACGTGGTCGTCCACGATCACCACGTCGTCGTCGTTGACGATGACGGCGCCGTTGCCGATCACGGCCAGCGCACCCGTGCCCACGGCGTGATACACGCCCTCGGCCACTTTGTTGAAGCGGAAGGCGTCGCCCTGATGGGTGGTGCCGGCCGGCGTGCTCGATTGCGCAATCGCACCGCGGTGGTCCTGCCAGAGCGCCGCGCCAAGCATCAGCACACCAATCACGAGGGCGAGGGTCAGTCGTCGCATGGGGTCTCCTGGAATGGCGGGGCTGACCGCCGTCCTGCTCGGGTTAGGGTGCTGCGATTATTTCTCAAATCGAATCGCTGCGCCCAGCCGGGCGGCCTGATCGCCCCGCGTCGTCCGGGACCGGCGCCCGCTACATCGCCGAACGATGGCGGAAGATCGGATTTCGTATCGCGCAGGATCTCGACGATCGCGGTGCGATCGGCGGGCGACAGGCGCCGATAGCGCGGAGCGGGATCCGCGCCGGCCAGCACGGTCGAGAGGCGCGCGTAGATCGCGTCGCGGGCTTCGGCGGGCAGGGCGTCGAAGGCGGGCGAGTAGATCAGGAAGCTGCACGGATACTTCAGCACGCGCGTCTGCAGATCCAGCTCGCGCAGCGAACGGCCCTTCCGGTCGCGCGGGCCGAGCGCGCTGAACCGTTCGGCGAAACCCGAGGCGCCTTTCACCGGTGCCGGCAGCCGCGGCTCGTCTACGAACAGCAGATAGTCCACGAAGTCCACGGCCAGCGCCGCCGCCGTCGTGCGCGCGGCCTCGGGCCCCTGATCGGCGCGCGCCACGCGCGTCTGCCAGCCCACACGCGTCAGCAGGTTCATCATGTGCATCTGGTGGGCGAACACCAGGTGGGCGGCCACGTCGCTGTGCGGCGACAGATAGCCGGTCGCGTCGAAGCGCCCCTCGCATCGTCGCGAGCGGCGAGGATGCCGGGGTCGCGGCCGCGGTCGGCAGGTGCGGCATTGGCAACCGTCGCGTTGCCGAGGTGGCGCAGCCGTCCCGCGCTGCCGGTCACGAACCAGCCGGCCCATCGCTCCTCGAACGGCGTGCGGTGATCGGGCGTGGCGTTGGCCAGGAAGGTGAGCGAGCGGCCGTCCGGCGCCGTGGCGACGCTGCGCACCAGCAGCCCGGGCACGTTGAGCGTGGCGTACGACACGTGGCAGGTGAGGCAACTGAGCTGGCGGGTGACGCGGGGAGCGGCCCCCTCGCGCTGGTCGAGCATGTAGAAGGCGACGCCCTGCACCGGATCCTGCGCCGCGATCTCCACGAACCCGCCGCGTGGCCACGCCACCGCCACCGAGTCGTTGAAGAAGATCGTGCGCGGATTGCGCGGGCTGATGACCGGCGCCTGCAGGCTGGTCTTCGAGAACACGGCGAGCTGGGTGTCGACGCCGATGTCCAGGGCGCGCAGCAGCGCGCGCAGGTAGCCCGAGCCGAGCTCGTACTCGAGCGTGGCCGTGCCCGCCTCCAGCTGCGCGCCCAAGCCGTGCCACGGGATCGTCGGACGGGCGGACGTGGTAGGCGATTGATGGGTGCGTGGCGCCGTCGAAGAACGAGGTGTCGACCTGACCGGGCGCGGCGCCCACCCGCAGGGCCGTGCCAGCGGCCCACACCGCGGCGGCCACGACGAGCGCGGCTAGACGAACCCTGGCCATTTGGTCCGGATGCGCCGCATCGTCGCATGGCGTCCGGTGAGTTTCAGCCTGGACACGATGTCGGACGCGGCTTCCATCAGCCGGCTGCGCCACCAGGGCTCGTTGCGCGATCCGGCCCAGGCGCGGGCCATCGGCTCCAGGCACGAGTCGTCGCCCACGCGCGCGACGGCCGCGCAGAAAGTCGCCCGGCAGCGGCTCGCCCGCGCGGTCGAACGACTCCCGCAGGTCGTAGACGGCCACGCGGCTGCCGCGATGCGCGAGGGCCACGTGCGCCGCGCCGCGCACGCGGGTCCATTCGTCGCGCCGCCGGCCGGCCGGCTCGCCCTGCTCGCGTGCGCGCGCGCCGGTCACCGCGGCGTGCAGGGCCGACAGGGGGCCGAGTCGGCGTGCTCGGCAATCCAGGCACGGAGGGCCGCGGGATCGTCGAGCGCCGGCTGCGCGCCGGTGTCGATCGGCGCCCGCTCGCGAATTGGCGCGACGAGTTCGGGCGGCAGCTCCGAGAGGGCGTCGAGCGCGGCCAGCCGCACGGCCGCGTCACGACGCTTGTCGAGCGCCGTCGCGGTAATCGCCTCGAGCGCCTGCGTGCCGTCTTCGCGCGTCAGCCAGCCGCGCAGCACCGCGACGGCGGCCAGCGCCACGCCGGTGTCGGCGTCCGCCAGCGCGGTGCGGGCCAGGCCGATCGTGCGGGTGTCGTCCAGGCCTTCGAGCGCCGACAGCGCGGCCGCGCGTGCCGGTGCCGGCGCGGTGGAGGCGATCAGCGGGGCCAGATGGGGAAGCGCGCGTGCGCCGGTCACCCGCAAGCGGGCCACCGCGGCTTCGCGCTGCGTGGCGTCCGCCGCCGACAGCGCGGCGAGCAGCCGGTCGAGCTCGCCGGCCTTGCCCGGCCGCGCGGCTAGACGTCGTGTAGGTCCGGAGCCCATGCCGTTGCGTCAGGTTCCGATAGGGCGAGGCGCAGCCTCGCTAGTCCTCGGCCGGCTGGCGCTTCTTGCCGAACAGCCACGCGAACGCGATGCTGAGGAAGTAGAGCAGGATCATCGGCCCGGCCATCACGACCTGGCCCACCGGGTCGGTGCCCGGCGACAGCGCGGCGCCGATGATGAAGATGATGAGCACCGCGTACTTGAAGTTGCGCCAGAGGAAGCCGGCGGTGATGAGGCCCAGGCGCGCCAGCAGCAGCACCACGGTGGGCATCTGGAACACCAGCCCGAAGATGAGCACCAGCTTCATGTAGAGCGCGAAGGCGGGCTCGATGCGCGGCATGAAGGTGATCTCGTCGCTCGAGAAGCTGGCGAAGAACCGGAACGTGAGGGGAAAGACCACGTAGTGGGCGAACGCGGCGCCGCCGATGAAGAACGCCGACGACAGCACCACGAACGGCACCGCGAGCTTCTTCTCGTGCGAGTACAGCCCGGGCGCGACGAACAGCCACACCTGCGCCATCACGCCGGGCGAGGCGACGAGCAGCCCCGCAATCACCGCGATCTTGACGTAGAGCATCAAGGCCTCGGTGGGCTCGGTGTAGATCATCTTCTGGCCCGCGGGCAGCATCGCCTGCATCGGGTCCATGACGAAGTCGAAGAGCTGCTGATAGAACGCGACGGCGACGAGGAAGCCGATCACCACGCATGCCGAGCGCCCAGAACAGGCGGCGGCGCAGCTCGTCGAGGTGATCGAGGAACGACATCTTGCCGCCGGATTCTTCGGCGGCATCGTCGTCGTCCCAATCGTCGTCGGGATCGCGCTCGGAGACCGACTTGGCCCCCTTGCTCGGGAACGGCACCAACGCCATGGCGAGCCCCCGGCTACGCGGAGGTGCCGGTGGGCGTGCGGCTGACGGTCTCGCTGTGGGCGTCGCCGACGGCGGCGCCCGGAGCGGGCTCGGGCGTGATCGCGTCGCGCATGCTGTTGGCGGCGTCCAGCGCGCTCTGCTGCTCGGCTTCGGTCTTCGCCCGCTGTTCCTTCTGCTCCTCGACCCGAATCTCTTCGTCGAGGGTGTGGCGCAACTCGTTCGATGCCTTCTTGAACTCGCCGATGCTCTTGCCGAGCGACCGTCCGAGTTCAGGCAGCTTCCGTGGCCCGAAGATGATCAGCGCGATCACCAGGATGATGACCAGTTCGGGCATTCCGATGTTCCACATACCACTGAGCTCCTGACCTCGGCCGGGCCCCCGATCCGCCTGGGCTTCGCCGACCGGGAAATTCCTTGCAAGTGCTTCATCGGATTATAGAAATCCGGTCTGGACGGGGTCAAGGTAAGCGTGTACATTGAATGTTATGGTCCGTTACCGGTCTCTGTCGACGCTCGCGGGTGTGGTGGTCGTGTGCGCGGTGCTGGGCGGCGTGCTGGGGCGCAGCTCCGTGGTGGCGCAGGACCAGGTGGCCGAACAGTACAAGGTCTTCACCGCGGCGCTCAGCGCCGTCGAGTCGGTCTACGTCGGCGAGGTCCAGTCCGACCGGCTGGTGTACGGGGCCATTTCCGGGATGCTCCAGACGCTCGACCCGCATTCGAGCTTCATGGACCCGAAGAGCTACGCGCAGATGCGCGAGCGCCAGGAAGGGCGCTACTACGGCCTCGGGATTTCCATTCAGGTGGTCGGCGGCGACGTCACCGTCGTCAACGTGTTCGAGGGCTCGCCGGCCTACCAGCGCGGCATGCGCCGCGGCGACGTGATCGCGAAGATCGAGAACGACGACACCAAGGGCTGGACGAGCGACCAGGCGGTGGGCCGGCTGCGCGGGCCGCGCGGCACGGCGGTGGCCATCTCGCTGCGCCGCGCCGGCTACGACAAGCTGATCGACCTCAAGGTGCACGCGCGACGAGATCCACATGCCCACCGTGCCGGCGGTGTTCATGGTCGACGCCACCACCGGCTACGTGCGCATCACCGACTTCGGCGAGAACACCGACCAGGAGCTCGGGCGCCGCGCTCGCCGCGCTCACCAAGCGCGGCATGAAGCGGCTGGTCCTCGACCTGCGCACCAACCCGGGCGGCGCGCTCGATCAGGCCATCAAGGTGTCCAACCGCTTCCTGCCGCGCGGCGACATGGTCGTCTACACGCGCGGCCGCGTGCAGAATTCGGATCAGGACTACCGCGCCACGGAACAGAGCGATTACCTGCGGATTCCGATGATTACGCTGGTCAACCGCAGCAGCGCCAGCGCCTCGGAAATCGTGTCGGGCGCGCTGCAGGATCACGATCGCTCGCTGATCGTCGGCGAGACCACCTTCGGCAAGGCGCTCGTGCAGTCGGTCTACCGCGTGAACCAGAGCGCCGGGCGCGGCCATCACCACCGCGCGCTACTACACGCCGAGCGGCCGCCTGATTCAGCGGCCGTGGGACGGCACCTTCGACGAGTACCTCACCTACACGCTGCGCGAGCAGGACACCAACAAGGCGCACAAGACCGAGGACCTGAAGTACACCGACGGCGGCCGCAAGGTGTACAGCGGCGGCGGCATCGAGCCCGACCGGCGGTTCGACGGGCCGGTCCAGGGCTTCAACCCGACCAAGTTCGGCCGCGCGCTCTACGCGCGCAACATCTTCGACAGCTTCGCGCAGCGCTTCTCGCGCAAGGGCGACACGCGCATTGGCGCCGGCGCTGCCGGACGCGCGCGAGCTCGCGGCCGACTTCGTCGTGACCGACGCGATGCTGGCCGAGTTCAAGGAGCACGTGATGAAGACCGGCCTCAAGTTCGACGAGGCCGGGTGGCAGCAGGACCTGGCGTTCATCAAGGCGATGGTGCGCTTCGAGATCGACAGCGATCTCTTCGGCGTCGCCGTGGCGTCGGAGAACCTGGCCAAGGTCGATCCGCAGCTCCAGTTCGCGCTGGGCCTCTTCAGCGAGGCGGAGCAGCTGCTCCAGCTCGGCCGCCGGACCCAGTCCACGCGCGCGGCGGCTCGCTAGAAGCCGTTCGATGAGGCGGGTCTGGAGGCCCGCGCCTTCATAGGCGGCCCGCGCTGCGCAGGCCTGACCCGCTGCGGTTCGCCCAGACCGTCTCAGGAATTCCCCCGGTCGGACACCCCAAAATGTGTGGTGTTACTTAGCCCTTGCCCCAAGGGCTAGGCGTTGTTACACTGGCGCGCCGTTTCCAACCGGACCGCAGGATCCAACCGCATGCGCCTCGAACGTCTTGAAATTTCAGGGTTTAAGTCCTTCTCAGACCGCGCCGAACTGGCCTTCGACGAAGGTGTGACCGCCATCGTCGGCCCCAACGGCTGCGGCAAGAGCAATGTCGCCGACGCCATCACCTGGGTGCTGGGCGAGCAGAGCGCCAAGAGCCTGCGCGGCGACAAGATGGAGGACGTCATCTTCTCGGGCAGCGACGCCCGCAAGCCCGGCGGCGCGGCCGAAGTCCGGCTCCGCCTGAGCGGCCTGCCGCTGCCGCCCAAGCCGGTGCCGGACACACCGGCGCACGCGGCGGCCACCGAGCCCTTCCGCCTCGACGCGCCCGAGTCGGTGCCGGGGCACGACGGGCAACGGCCACGCGCAACGGCCACGGCAACGGCCACGCCAACGGCCACGGCGACGCATCGAGCCGGCAGCGGCGCACGCCGCGACGCGGCCGGTGCTCGCCAGCCCGACGCTGGGCGTCGAGGCGCTCGAGGACTTCGCGCGCATCTTCACGCGCGACGTCGAGGTGACGCGGCGGCTGTACCGCTCGGGCGACAGCGAATACCTGATCGACGGCGAAGTGTGTCCGGCTGCGCGACGTCCACGAGCTGCTCATGGACACCGGCCTCGGCGCCAAGGCGTACTCGATCATCGAGCAGGGCAAGATCGGCATGATCCTCAGCACGCGGCCCGCCGATCGGCGCCAGCTGATCGAAGAAGCCGCGGGCATCACCAAGTACAAGTCGCGCCGCCGCGCCGCCGAGCTCAAGCTCGAGGCCGCGCAGCAGAACCTCACGCGCATCGACGACATCGTCTTCGAGGTGGAGAAGCAGCGCGGCACGCTGAAGCGCCAGGCCGCCAAGGCCCGCCGCTACAAGCGGCTGCGCGACGAGCTGCGGCGGTGGGAGAAGGTGCTCTTCGCGCGCCGGTATCGCGAGCTCGCCGCGTCGATCGAAGGCGCGCGGGCCCGGCTCGCCGACGCGCGCGAGCGCGAGGCCGCCTCGGCCGCGCACCTCGCCGAGCTCGAGTCGGATCTCGCGCGCCTGCGCATCGAGCTGGCCGAAGCCGACCAGCGCGCGTCGAGCCTGCGCGAGGACGCCCACGCCCGCGAGCTCGACGTCACCGCCCGCCAGCACCAGCAGGAGTTCAGCCGGCAGCAGGCCGAGGGCCTCGCGGCGCGCGCCACCGAGATCGAGGACGAGATTCGCGACCTCGAGGCGCGGCGCGAGCCGGCGCGCCTCGCGCTCGAATCGCGCCGCGCGGCCGCGGCGCGCGCGCCGAACGCGATCGCGACGAGGCCGCGGCGCGGCTCGCCGCGGCCACGCAGCAGCACGCCGAGGCGCAGCGCGGCATCGAGGTGCTCGACTTCGACGTGGATGCCGCGCGCAGCGACGTCTACGCGCACGTCAACACCGCCACGGCGCTGCGCCACGCCATCCAGCACGCGGCCGACCAGATCGACCGCGTCGGGATCACGCTGTCGAAGCTCGACGTCGAGCGCGACGACCTGCGGCGCGAGAGCGAGACGCTCGAAGCCGAGCGGGCGCAGGCGGCGGCGGCAGGCGGCGCAGACGCGCGAGGCGCTGGCGCGCGTGGCCGACGCCCGGCGCGCGCTCGAGCTCGAGTTGGCCACGCTGCGCGCCGAGCACGACGGCCGCGTGCGCGACATCCGCGCCCGCGAGCAGGAGGCGGCGGCGGCCGAAGCGCGGCTGGCGTCGCTGCAGGAGCTCGCGTCCAACCACGCGGACTTCGGCGACGCGGCGCGGGCCGTGCTGGCGCAGGCCGACGCCAGCGTCAGCCCGCGCGGGGCGGTGGCCGACTATCTCGACGTCGATCGCCGCTACGAGCGCGCGGTCGAAGCGTGCCTCGGCGACCTGCTGCAGTACATCCTGGTGGACGGCCACGAGCAGGCGGCGGCGGGGCTGTCGCTGGTGCGCGCGGGCGCCGCGGGCCGCTGCGGGTTCGTCGTCGCCGGCGGGCGCGGTGGCCGATGCCGCGCGCGCCGGTCTGGTCGCACGTGCCGGGCGTCATCGCGGTCACCGACGCGGTCCGGATCTCGGGTCCCTACGCGGCCGCGCTCCGCGCGGTGCTGGCCGAGTCCTACGTCGCCGAAACCTTCGAGCAGGCGGTTGCCTTCGCGCGCGTCAGCGACGCGCCGGTGGCCACGCTCGAGGGCGACGTGCTGCGCGGCGCCCACCTGGTGTCGGGCGGCGCGCGCGTCGAGGCGCGCGGCATTCTCGCCACCCGGCGCGAGATCAAGGAGCTCGGCGAGCGCACCCAGACCGAGCGCGAGCTGCTGGCGCGCGCCGCGGACGAGGTCGCGCGGCTCGAGGCGGTCGATTGCGGCGGCGGCCGGCCTGCTGGCCGGGCTGCAGGGCGAGCAGCACGAGCACGAGAAGGCGCTCGTCGGCGTCGAGGCGCAGCTCGCGCGCACGGCCGACGAGGCGGCGCGGCAGGCGCGCAAGGCCGACGTCATCGCGCTCGAGCGGCGGCGAGCCGAGGAAGAGCGCGAGGCGGCGGACGCAGCGGCGCACCGAGGCCGAAGAGAACACGGTCCGTCTGCCAGCAGATCCAGCAGGAAGCGGAGGAGCGGCTGGCGGAGGCGCAGCGGCGTCTCGCCGACGCGCGCGAGGCCGTGTCGGTGCTGGCCGCGGGCCTGGCCGAGGCCAGCGCGGTGAACGCCGCGCTCGTGGAGCGCGCGGCCGCGCTTGGCGCGGAGGTGGAGCGGCTCGAAGAGAGCGCCCGCGAGCTCGAGCAGCGCGTCGACACGCGCCGCGTCGACCTCACGGGCACGCGCGCCCGCCGCGAGGCGCTGCTCGACGGCCATCGCGGAAGGCGCCCGGGCCCTCGACGCCGACATTCAGACCCTGGCCGCGCTGCGCGACGACGTGGTGCGGGCCGACGACGCCGCCACCGCGCGGCGCAGCAGCGTGGACGCCAAGGACGGCGAGATTCGCGGCGCACGGCAGGTGCTCGAGGCCGTCCGCGCCGAGGCCGGCGAGCTCGACGTGGCCCGCGCAACGGCGGAAAGCGACCTGACGCACCTGGCGCAGATGTGCGTCGACACGGTGCAGGCCACGCTCGACGACGTGCTCGTCGACGTCGAGGCGCTGGAGCAGGCCGGGCAGGCGGTGCCCGACGCGGCGGCGATCGCGGCCGAGGAGCCCGACCCGGAGGCCGACGACGTCCGAGCCCGGCGAACCCGCGGCCGGCATGGTGGCCGCCCAGGTCGAGCCGGCACCGGCCGTGGCGGCGCCGCCGGCGTCGATGACCGCCGAGGAAGCCATCACCCGGCTGCGCGAGAAGATCGATCGGCTCGGCCCCGTCAACATGATGGCGATCGAGCAGTTCGACGAGCTCGAGACGCGGCACGTGTTCCTCACGACGCAGCGCAAGGATCTGGTGGAATCGATCGCCCTGACCTCGGAGGCGATCGCGCGCATCGACGAGACCACGTCGGCCCGCTTCACCGAGGCCTTCACCGCCATCCAGCAGAACTTCCAGGGACGTTCGGCACGCTCTTCGGCGGCGGCCGCGCCGGGCTGACGCTGCTCGACGAGAACGATCCGCTCGAGAGCGGCATCGACATCGTCGCCTCGCCGCCGGGCAAGCGGCTGCAGAGCGTGCAGCTGCTCTCGGGCGGCGAGAAGGCGCTCACCGCCATCGCGCTGATGTTCGCGATCTTCAAGTACAAGCCGAGCCCGTTCTGCCTGCTCGACGAGATCGACGCGCCGCTCGACGACGCCAACGTCGGCCGCTTCGTCGAGATGCTGCGCAGCATGCTCGATCGCACGCAGTTCATCCTGATCACGCACAACCGCCGGACGATGGAAATCGCCAACCGGCTGTACGGCGTGACGATGGAGGAGCCGGGGGTGTCCAAGCTCATCTCCGTCCAGCTGCACTGACAGGCCGCGGCCCTGAACCTGGGAGGGGCCGCGTTCGTCTGTCCAGTGTCAGGAGGACCGTAATGGCCCAGCCGCCCGTTCCGCCTTTTGTTCGCCATCGTCGCCCTGGCGCCGCTCGTGCTGCGGCGCTGCGACATCCGGGTCAACGAAGGCGGCGCGGTGTCCCTGGGGGTGTCCCGCGGGCGGGCCAGCGACGAGTGGACGCGGACCTACACGGTCGCCAAGGGCGGGCGGTTCGAGGTCGCCAACGAGAACGGGGCCATCGAGGTGCGCGGGACCACCGGGCCGCAGGTCAAGGTGAAGGCCTACCGCGAGGTGTCCGACCGCAGCGACGACGAGGCGCGCGCGCGCCTGAGCAAGCTGCAGATGCGCGAGGACGTGGCGCCGGACCGCGTCCAGGTGCGGGCCGAAACCGGCGAGCCGGGTCCTTCGGCTTCAACCGCGGCGTCACCATCCGCTACGAGGTGGAGGTGCCCGCCGGCCTGACCGTCGCGTTCAAGACCCAGAACGGCGCCGTCCGCGTCACCGACGTCGACGGCCGCATCACGGCGGGCGACGACCAACGGCACCGTGACCGGCCGCGGCGTGTCGGGGGCGGTGCAGGCCTCCACCGTCAACGGCAGCGTGCAGATGGACCTGGCGGACGTCAGCGGCGACGTCCGGCTCAACACGGTCAACGGCTCGATCCGCCTCGAGCTGCCCACGACCGTCGATGCCGACCTCGATGCCCTCACCGTCAACGGCGGCGTG
This sequence comes from uncultured Acidobacteriota bacterium, assembly GCA_963731785.1. GTDB lineage: Bacteria > Acidobacteriota > Vicinamibacteria > Vicinamibacterales > UBA2999 > DASYRM01. The sequence continues at coordinate 175,766 of CAVSWX010000005.1, read as the reverse complement.
TCGGTGGACGATCGGCTCGGTCTGGCCAACGTCTCCGGCAATCGCAGCGGCTTCGGCCCCACCACGAACATCAGCGGCCGCCTCAACAAGGGGGCGGGCGCGCACGTGTCGCTGCAGACCACCAACGGCGGCGTGCGCGTGGCGCCGCGGGGCAGCGGCGGCGACGACGACGAGCGCGGCGAGCGCGGCCGCCGCGGCCGGCGCGAGCGCCCGCCGAACGAGTTCTGACGGACGTTGGCGAACGAAGACAAGGCGACCCACTACCACCGGCTGCAACGCCGCGCCTCTCTCGCCTCCACGACCGCCGGAGTCGCTCTTTCTCGTTCTCCTCGTCGGCACCGGTGCGGCCGGGCCCTGCTGGAGCGCGATCGAGTCGGCCGCTCGGGTCCCTCACGTCTGGCCGTCACGGCGGCTGTTCGTTGCCGCGCTCATCGCCGCCCACGAACTGCTGGTGCTGCCCACTCACCTACTACCGCGGCGTGACCCTCGAGCGGCGCTACGGCCTGTCATTCGAGAGTCGCACGCACTGGTGGCTGACGCACGCCAAGGCCGTGCTGGTCGGCGGCGTGCTGACGATGGTGGCGGCCCTCGTCGTGTCGGCGCTGCTGTCGTGGAGTCCTGCGCAGTTGGTGGCTGGTGGCGGCGGCGCTCTTTGCGGCGCTGCTGGTGGCGATGGTGTGGGCCGCGCCGGTGTGGCTGTTTCCGATCTTCTACGACTTCCGCGCCCCTCGACCGGCCGGCGCTGACGGCGCGCCTCGTCGCGCTGGCGCGGCGAGGCCGGCGCGTCGGTGAGCGGCGTGTTCGAATGGCGGCTCGGCGACCGGACGCGCAAGGCCAACGCGGCGCTCGTCGGGATTGGGCGCACCCGCCGCATCCTGCTGTCGGACACGCTGCTCGAGACGCACTCGGATGACGAGATCGAGGTCATCCTCGCGCACGAGCTGGCGCACCACGTGCACGGCGATCTCTGGGTCGGGATCGCGCTGCAGGCGTGCATCGTCACGGCCGGCCTGTATGCGGCCGACCGCGCGCTCGACGCGCTGGCCGGTCCGCTGGGCCTGCGAGGCCCCGCCGACGTGGCCGGGCCTGCCGGTGATCGCGCTCGCCGCCGGCGCGGTGACGCTCGCCGTCACGCCGCTCGCCAACGCGCTCTCGCGCGCGCACGAGCGGCGCGCCGATCGCTTCGCCATCGATCTGACGCGGAACGCGGCCGCCTTCATGAGCGCCATCCGCCGCCTGTCGGCGCAGAACCTCGCCGAGGAGACGGCCGCCGGCGTGGGTCGAGGCGATCTTCCACTCGCACCCGTCCACGGCACGCCGCCTCGAGCGCCGCGCAGGCGCTGGGTCGAGCGCGCGACGTAGGGCGCGGCTTCAGGCGCGCCGCGCAGGCCGGCCTGAAGGCCCGGCCCCTACGTCGATATGCTGGGACGTCGTTCGCCGACGCCGCGTGGCCTGCTCGAAGGCGTGGCCGACCTGCAGCACGGTCCAGTCGTCGCGGAAGCGGCCGACGATCTGCAGCCCGACCGGCAGCCCTTCGGGCGTGAACCCCGCCGGCACCGAGAGCGCCGGCCCGAACGTGGCGCTGATCCAGTACGCCGAGCGCATCCACGCGACGTAGTGCTCCATCGGCACGCCCTCGACCGACGACGGCCAGGACGAGATCGGCGTCGAACGGCGGCACCTGGTTCACTGCGCAGAGCAGCACCGCGTGGTGGTCGAAGAAGCGCCGCACGCGCTCCATCAGCTGGCCGTGCCGCAGCATCGCCGCGGCCACGTCCGCGCCGCGCAGCGCGGCGCCCGCCTCGATCTCCTCGACGAGCTCGGGCTTCATCAGCGCGCGCTGGTGCGAGAGCAGCGGTCCGTACACGGCCGCGGTCCGCCACCGGCGGATCGTGAGGAAGATGTCGTCGGCGGCGGTCAGGTCCGGGCAGGTGTCTTCGACGATGCAGCCCAGGGCCTCGAAGGTGGCTCGCTGCGCGTCGAGCACGGCCCGCACCCGCGCGTCGAGCGGCAGCCCACCGAGATCGGGCGCCCAGGCCACGCGCAGTCCGCGCAGGTCGCGCGCGAGGTCGCCGCGCAGGAGCGCGGGATCGGACCGTTCGCAGCCGGGGTCGCGCGGATCGGGACCCGCCATCACGCCGAGCAGGAAGGCGACGTCGGCCACCGAGCGGGCCATCGGCCCGTTCACGCCGAAGCCGAGCCGCGGAAACGGATCGGGGGCGGTCGGCACGAGGCCGACCGACGGCCGCAGCGCGACGACGTTGTTGAAGTTGGCGGGGTTGCGCAGCGAGCCGCCGAGGTCGCTCCCGTCGGCGATGGGCAGCATGCCGCGCGGCCAGCGCCGCGCCGGCGCCGCCGCTCGATCCGCCGGCGCTCTTGGTGAGGTCGTAGGGGTTCCGCGTGGTGCCGTAGACCTCGTTGTAGGTGTGCGAGCCGAGTCCGAACTCCGGCACGTTGGTCTTGCCGATGCCGAGCGCTCCGGCGTGCCGCAGGCGTTCGACCAGCACGGCGTCGGTCGGTCGAGACGTGGCCGCGCGTAGATACGCGAGCCGCGGCTGCAGACCAGGCCCTTGGCATCCTGCAGGTCCTTGAAGGCGATCGGCAGGCCGTGGAGCGGGCCGAGGGGTGCGCCCGACGCCTGGCGGCGCATCGGCCTCGTCGGCGAGGGCCAGGCACGCCTCGTCCGGCAGCTTGGCCACGATGGCGTTGACCGCCGGGTTGACCCGGGCGATCTGCGCCAGGTGAGCGGCCATCACCTCGCGCGCGGACACCTCCCGGCGCGCGACCATGGCGGCCAGCGTGCGCGCGCTCGAGAAGCAGAGTGGCGAAATCACCGGGACGCAGAGTAATACGGCCCGCGCATATCCTGATTGGGGTAGGGCCAGACGTCGCGGAATCTGGCATATTTAGTGGGATCGATGCCCAGCGCTCCCATGCGAAAAGCCGCGCTTGCCCTGACCGTCGCGCTCTGGGGCGCCGCCGCCGCGTTGTCCGCCGCCCAGGCCGGGGGCGGCGCGCCCGCTCGCGCCGCGGGCCCCGCTCCAGCAGCGGTCGCGGCCCCGGCGGCGGCGCCTGCGCCGCAGCGCACCGGACCCTCGTCGATCGAGTACTGCGTCACCTGCCACAACGCACGCGCTGAAGACCGGCGGCCTGGCCCTCGACGGTCTGGACCTCGCGCGCCTGCCCGAGCACGCCGAGGTCTGGGAGAAGGTGGTGCGGAAGATCCGCGCCGGCGTCATGCCGCCGCAAGGCGTCCGGCGCCCCGACCCGCAGGCGTTGCAGGCGTTCGTCGCCTACGTCGAGGACGGGCTCGATCGCGACGCCGGCGCGCATCCCGACCCGGGCCGGCCGATGCTGCACCGCCTCAACCGCGCCGAGTACCGCAACGCCATCCGCGACCTGCTGGCGCTCGACGTGGACGTGGCCTCGCTGCTGCCGCCCGACGATTCCGCCTTCGGCTTCGACAACATCTCCGACGTGCTCGGCGTGTCGCCGTCGCTGCAGGAGCGCTACCTCGCGGCGGCCGCCCGCATCAGCGCCGCTCGCCGTGGGCGATCCCGTCGCTGCGCCCCGGCAGCGACACCTACCGCGTGCCGCAGGATCTGTCGCAGAACCAGCACGTCGAGGGGCTGCCGCTCGGCACCGTCGGCGGCCTGCGCGTGCGCCACCTGTTTCCGCTCGACGGCGAGTACGACTTCCAGACCAAGCTCTATCGCACCAACCTGAACATCGTCCGCGGCCTCGCAGTACCCGAGCGAGTTCGAAGTGGCGATCGACGGCAAGCCCGTCCACCACGTGACCATTGGCGGCACCGCAGGACCTGGCGCAACTGTTCGAGAAGCCCACCGATACGGGCGACGCGGTGGAAGCGCGGATGCGGGTGCGCGTGAAGGTGCCGGCCGGGCCGCACGAGGTGACCGTGGCGTTCGTCGATCAACCTCGCGGTGAAGGACACGGTGCGCGTGCAGCCGTTCCTGCGCAGCTCCGCCGACAACTTCGAGTGGGCTGGCCGGCCGCACATTCAGACGCTGGCCGTCACCGGACCGTTCGACCCGACGGGCCCGGGCGACACGCCGAGCCGGCGCGCGATCTTCACCTGCCGGCCCGCCACGCGTGCCGGCCGAGCGCGCCTGCGCGGCGCAGATTCTCGGCCGGCTCGCGCGCCGCGCCTACCGCCAGCCGGTCGGCGCCGCGGAGCTGGCGCCGATTCTCGAGTTCTACGACGCGGGGCGCGCGCGCGGCAGCTTCGAGTCGGGCATCCAGCGCGGCCTGCAGCGCATCCTGGCCAGCCCGCGCTTCGCGTTCCGCGTCGAGCGCGATCCGGCCGGCGCGGCGCCGGGGAGCGTCCACCCGGTGAGCGGCGTCGAGCTGGCGTCGCGGCTGTCGTTCTTCCTGTGGAGCAGCATCCCCGACGAGCCGCTGCTGCGCGCGGCGGCGCGACGGCACGCTCACGCAGCCGGCGGTGCTCGAGCGCCAGGTGCGCCGCATGCTGGCCGATCCGCGGTCCGAGGCGCTGGTCACCAACTTCGCCGGCCAGTGGCTGCACCTGCGCAACGTCCGCAGCGTGCAGCCCAACTCCGACGAGTTTCCCGACTTCGACGACAACCTGCGCCAGGGTTTCCGCCGGGAAACCGAGCTGCTGTTTGCGAGCATCGTGAAAGAGGACCGCAACGTGCTCGACCTGCTGCGCGCCGACTACACGTTCGTGAACGAGCGTCTGGCCCGCCACTACGGCATCCCCAACGTCTATGGCAGCCGCTTCCGCCGCGTGCCCGTGACCGACGACGCGCGCCGCGGCATCCTCGGGCAGGGCAGCATGCTGGCGGTCACGTCGCACGCCGAGCGCACGTCGCCCGTGCTGCGCGGCAAGTGGGTGCTCGAGAACCTGCTCGGGCTGCCGGTGCCGCCGCCGCCGCCCGACGTGCCGTCGCTCAAGGGCAACGCCGAAGGCGAGAAGCCGACGACGGTCCGTGAACAGCTGGCCCTGCACCGCGCCGATCCGGTGTGCGCGAGCTGCCACAAGGTGATGGATCCGGTGGGGTTCGCGCTCGAGAATTTCGACGCGATCGGGGCGTGGCGCACGCGCGAGCCCGGAGGGCCGATCGACGCGTCGGGGCAGCTCGCCGACGGCACGCCGGTCAACGGCGTCGTGACGCTGCGCAACGCGATCCTCGACAAGCCCGAGCTGTTCGTCGCGACGATGACCGAGAAGCTGCTCACCTATGCGCTCGGGCGCGGCGTGGACGCGCGCGACATGCCGGCCGTGCGCGGCGTCCTGCGCGCGGCCGCCAAGGATGACTACCGGTTCTCGTCGATCGTGCTCGGCATCGTGCGCAGCGTTCCGTTCCGGATGCGGATGACGCCGGACGTCGAGCGCGACACCGCGCAAACCGCCCAGGCGGTCACGGCACGGACGTAGGGGCCGCCTTCAGGCGGCCCAGTACCGAGGAGCGATATGTTCGTCACCAAGAAGTTCCTGCCACGGCGCACGTTCCTTCAGGGCATGGGAGTGGCGGTGTCGCTGCCGCTGCTCGACGCCATGCTGCCGGCCTTCACCGCGCTGGCGCGGGCGCAGGCGCGGCCGCGGACGCGGTTCGGCGCGATCTACGTGCCCAACGGCGCCATCATGGAGCAGTGGATCCCCGAGCGCGTCGGCGCCGGGTTCGACTTCAAGCCGATCCTCAAGCCGATCGAGGTGTTCAAGGACCAGGTGGTGGTGGTGTCGAACCTGACCCGGTCGCATCCGGGCAGCCAGGTGGGCGACCACGCCGTGAGCGCCGCCGGCTTCCTCACCGGCGTGTGGCCCAAGCGGACCGAGGCCGAGGACGTGCTGGCGAACACGACGGTCGACCAGGTCGTGGCGCAGCAGATCGGCCAGGACACGCCGTTTCCCTCGATCGAAGTGGCCACCGAGGATTTCACCGGCTACGTCGGCGCCTGCTCGCCCGGCTTCAACTGCGCCTATCTCAACACCGTGTCGTGGAGTACGCCCTCCACGCCGCTGCCGATGGACATCAACCCGCGCGTGGTGTTCGAGCGGATGTTCGGGCAGGCGGGGAGCCCGGCGCAGCGCGCGGCGCGCATCCGCGACGAGCGCAGCATGCTCGATTCGGTCTCGGCCGAGGCGCGGCAGCTGCAGCGCGGCCTGGGCGTCCGCGACCGTCAGCGCGTGACCGAGTATCTCGACAACCTGCGCGAGATCGAGCGCCGGATTCAGCGCGCCGAGTCGCGCAACGCCACCAACGTCACGCTCGAGACGCCGGTGGGCGTGCCCGACTCGTTCGAGGAGCACGTCAACCTGATGTACGACCTGCTGGCGGTGGCCTACCAGGCCGACGTCACGCGGGTGTTCACGTTCATGCTGTCGCGCGAGCTGAGTCAGCGCACCTATCCGAACATCGGCGTCACCGAGCAGCACCACACGGTGTCGCACCACGGCAACGACGCGCAGAAGATCGCGCAGAACGTCAAGGTGAACACCTACCACATGACCCTGTTCGCGCGCTTCCTCGAGAAGCTGCGGTCGCTGCCCGATGGCGACGGGTCGGTGCTCGATCACTCGCTCATCGTCTACGGCGGCGGGATGGGCAACCCCAACGGCCACGCCAGCGACCCGCTGCCGGTCGTGGCCGTGGGCGGTGGCGCCGGCAAGGGGCACCGGCACATTCAGGTGCGCAAGCAGACGCCGGTCGGCAACCTGTGGCTGGCGATCGCCAACCAGTACGGCAGCCGGCTGGAGAGCTTCGGCGACAGCGATGGGCGCATCGAGGACTTCTTTGCGTAGCGAGGCCGCGCCGGCCTGGGCAGCGGTCACTCGTGCCGCGCTCGTGCTGGCGCTCGCCACCGTATCGGTGTCGGGTGCCGGCGGCGCCGCGCGCCTCTCGGAGGCGATTCAGGCGGGCGATCGGCAGGCGGTCCTCCGCCTGCTGAAGCAGCCGGCGGAAGTGAACGCCGCGGATCCCGATGGCACCACGCCGCTGCACTGGGCGGTGCGCGCCGACGACGTCGACCTGGTGACACGGCTGATCCACGCCGGCGCCAAGGTGCGAGTGGCCAACCGCTACGGCGTGAGCCCGCTGTCGCTGGCCGCGCTCAACGGCAACCCGCGTGTGGTGAGGCTTCTGCTCGCGAACGGCGCCGACGCCAGCCAGAGCGTCTCGCGCGGTCAGACCGTGCTGATGACGGCCGCGCGGACCGGCAACCCGGACGTGGTGGCGGCGCTCCTCGACCGCGGCGCCATCATCAACGCGCAGGAGTCGCAGCTCGGCGAAACCGCCCTGATGTGGGCGGCGTCCGAGAACCACGCGGCCGTGGTGAAGCTGCTGGCCGGGCGCGGGGCCGACGTGAACCTGCGGTCGAACTCGATTACCTTCCCAAAGGACCGGTTCGGCCTCGAAGGCGTGCTCACGATCCTGCCGCGTGGCAACTGGACGGCGCTGATGTACGCGGCGCGCGACGGCGCCCCCGAAGCCGCCGCGGCGCTGCTCGACGCGGGAGCCGAGATCAACGCCACCGACCCCGATGGGACGACGCCGCTGGTGCGCGCGATCTGGAACTCGCACTACGACACCGCGAAGGTACTGCTCGAACGCGGTGCCGACCCCAACCTGACCGATACCGCCGACATGGCGGCGCTCTACGCGGCCGTGGACATGAGCTCGCTCGGTGAGGTGTACGGGTCGCCGCCGCGCAAGGTGAAGGACCGGGCCACGGCGCTCGACATCATCAAGCTGGTGATTGCCAAGGGCGGCAAGGTGGACGCGAAGCTGAAGTCGCCGGCGCTGCAGCGCAACCACACGCCGGGTGAGCCGCTGCTGGGGGCCGGGACGACGCCGCTCATGCGCGCCGCCCGGAACGGCGACTACGAGGCCATGCGGGTGCTCATTGCCGCCGGCGCCGACGCGTCGCTGGCGCAGCCGAACGGCACCACGGTGCTGATGCTGGCCTCGGGCGTCGGGCGCGGGCTCGGCGTGTTCGCGAAGGACTACGGCACCGAGGCGGATCTGCTCGAGGGCGTGAAGACGGTGCTCGCGCAGAAGGTCAACGTGAACGCCGCCAACAACAACGGGCTCACCGCGCTGCACTATGCCGCGCAGGGTGGACTCACCTCGGTCGTCGCGGAGCTGGCGAAGGCCGGCGCCACGCTCGACGCCAAGGACAAGCAGAACCGCACGCCGGTCGACGTGGCGCTCGGCGTCGGCGGCCGCGGCCGCGCCGGCGGTCCGCCGCCCATCCACACGGCCACGGCCGACCTGCTCAAGAAGCTCCTCGCCGAAAGTAGGGGCCGCCTTCAGGCGGCCCGGGCGGGCCGGCTGAAGCCGGCCCCTACGACGGAGGCAGCCTAAGTCAACGGAAGCCCCAGGAACCACGGGCCGAAGGCCTGCCAGAAGCCGAAGCGGTGGAAGGTGAGCACCGACGCCTGATAGACCACGATGATGGCGAGCGCCACGAAGAACACCCGGCGCTGGTTGCGGCGCCAGTCCCACACGGCCAGCCCGGCCAGGATGGCGTCGGCCAGCAGGAAGCCGCTGCACTGGACCAGCGGCGACCCGTCGAGCGTAGGCACCATCCCGAACACGGACGGCGCGAAGCGGCCGATCAGTCGATCGGTGACCGGCGTGAACAGCGGAAACAGGGTCGCGATCATGAACCGCGCGTGCACCGCCGGCTGTCCGCGGTAGAGCCATCGCCAGCGCGAAGAGCGTGACGAACGCCACCAGCGTCAACAGCACCAGGGCAAGGAAGAACAGCCCGTAGCTGCCGAGCGCCGGCACCTCCTGCAGCGTGTAGTGGGCGAAGCGCGCGGTGACGATCACGATCACCGGCACGAGCGCGTACGACACCAGGCCCAGCCGCCGGTGCAGGGCCCTGCGGCCCGACCGCATCAGCGCCGCCTGCGCGACCAGCAGGCCGAGCCACAGCGGTCATGGCCAGCCCGTGGGCGTGGTGGTGCGGCGACGGCTGGTCGGCCAGCCGCGAGAAATAGCTCGGCCAGAACGCCAGGATCATCGCCAGCGTGAAGGTCGCGAACAGCCGGACGCCGACGTGGTAGAGCGGCGGCACGGCAGCGGCGCGAGCCACGGCGCGGGCGGGGGACGGACGATTGCGGGCGCGTTTGCTCATGCGGTGCCAGCAATCTTACCGGCGGACCCGCGTGGGCCGGCGGGCCCGCCTGCGATGCTATAGTCCGCGGCATGACGCGCACACACCTCGTGCTCGCCGTGACCGGCCTCTTCGTGGCGCAGACGGCGTGGGTTCTGACGCAGACGCCCAAGCCGCCCGGCCCGCTCAAGACCGAGCGGGTCAAGGGCGACCTCCACATGATCTCGGGCGAGGGCGGCAACGTCGCCGCTCTACGTGACGTCCGAGGGCGTGGTGATCGTGGACAACATGTTCGACCGCAACCACGCCGGCATCCTCGCGCAGATCAAGAGCGTCACCGACAGGCCGCTCAAGTACGTCATCAACACGCACCAGCACGACGACCACGCCGGCGGCGATTTCAAGATGCTGCCGCTCGCCGAGGTCATCGCGCACAAGAACGTCCGCGCCAACCTCAAGGACCTGAAGCGGCCCTACTACGAGGACACGCCGGGCACGCCGATCGGGCTGCCGCGCGTCACCTTCACCGACGAGCTCGCCGTCACGCTGGGCGAGAAGGAAGTGCAGGCGCGCTACTTCGGCCGCGGGCACACGAGCGGCGACGCCATCGTCTACTTCCCCGAGCTGCGAACCATCCACACCGGCGACCTGTTCCTGAATTTCCGGCCCGGTACCCGCCCCGACAAGACGCCGCGTCCGCCTGGGGTTCCGATCTACGTGGACTACGTGCAGGGCGGCAGCTTCATGGAGTGGTCGAAGACGCTCGACGGCGCGTTGAAGCTCGACTTCGACACGATCATTCCCGGCCACGGTCCGCTCGCGACCAAGGCCGACCTCGTGCAGTTCAAGACCAACCTCGAGGCGATGCGAACGCGCCTGATCGGGCTGATCAAGGGCGGACGCACGAAGGCCGAGATGGCGAAGATTCTCGAGGACGACTACGGCTGGCGCTCGACCGGGTGTCCGCCGAGCCCGCCGACAGGTGGCTGCCTGCAGTATCAGCAGCTCGACGCGCTGATGGCGGAGCTGGGGCGATGAGCGCGCGGGCGGTGCGAGCGGCGCTGGCGGCGCTGCCGCCGCGGTCGCCGGGCTGCTGTGCGCGCAGCCGGCGCTGGCACAGGCCCCGGCGATCGCTCACGCCGCAGGACTACATCGCGATCCAGCAGCTCGTGTCGAAGTACGCCTACGCGATCGACGAGTGCACCAACCGTGGCTACGACTACGCCGACCTCTACACGGCGGACGGCGCGTTCTACACGTCGCGCGGGGGAAAGATCCTGGACCGTTTCGAGGGGCGCGAGCGGCTGGCCGAAGCGGCGCGCGGCGGCATGCCCGACTGCAAGGACGTGCCGTGGGCCGGCATCGTGCACATGCTGGTGAACCACGTGATCGAGCCGGCGCCGGGTGGCGCCACGGGCAAGGTGTACCTGATCGCGGTCGGGCTCGATGGCGAGCCGGGCAAGGTGGAGGCGCAGGGCCGCTACGACGACGTCTACGTGAAGACGCCGCAGGGCTGGCGCTTCAAGACGCGCACGCACGTGCTGGCGGCGAACCAGCAGGACGTGTCGCGCGGGTCACGCCCGCCCCGCCAAAGGCGGGGCAATGAGACACTGCGCCTAGCGCGGCGTCGCCTCGTCAGGTTTCGGCGACGACGCGCTGGCTTTGGGCGGCGCCGTCGAGACGAGCTCGATGCGATCGGCCCGGAACCGGTCGTGGAGCGCGATCAGCAGGCGGTGGCGAATCAGCCCCTGGTCGCCCCAGGTGGCGGCGCGCAGCGTCACCGTGCCCTTGAGGCCCAGGTCCGTGAAGGTGTGAAAGCGGACGACGGGCTCGAACTTCGGCGCCGCCCCCGGCGTGTCGCGCATCACCGCGGCCGCCACGGCCAGCGCCGCCCGCTCGGCACGTGCCGGATCCTCTTCGAAGCGGATGGTGAAGTCGATCGGGATCGCCAGCTCGGGGTTGGGCAGGTTGAAGTTGGTGACGATCGACTGCGACAGCTTCGAGTTCGGCACCACCGCGACGCTGCCGCCAGGCACCTCGAGCCAGGTGGACCGCCAGTTGAAATCGACGATCTTGCCCTCGACGCCCGGAGTCGAGCCTGACGTGGTCGCCGATGCGCACCTGCCCGGCCAGCGACACGAACAGCCCGGCAAACAGGTTGGCGAGCGGCTCCTGCAGGGCTAACGCGACCGCCAGACCGCCGACGCCGAGAGCGGCCAGCATCGGCCGGATCTCGATGCCGATCTCGTTCAGGACCACCAGCAGGCCGCCGGCGACGACGATGAGCCGGACGATGGCGCGGGTGAGGCCGGAAATCGGCACGCCCGGTGCGGCCCGCGGCCCATACGTGCCGACGAGACCGGTGGCGATGCCGGCGAGGGCGAAGGTGACCGAGGCAAACCCCACCACCGAAATCGCCGTCGCCGCCAGGTGCAGCCAGCGCTCCGGAATCGGCCAGTAGGCGAGCGAGATGCGGAGCCCGATCGAGCACGCTCCACAGCGGCACGTAGGTGCGCAGCTCGCTGATGACGATGTTGTCCCATGGGCCGCGCGACCCGCTGGCCAGGCGCGCGAGGTGTCCGGCGATGAAACGGTTGAAGAGCCGGCCAAGAAGGTACGCGCCGGCGACGGTGGCGATCGCGCGCAGGAGCGGCGCGAGCCACGGCAGCTGATCCAACGAGAGCGGCATCGGCCTAATGATGCCGTAGAATCGCGGCGGCCCGATCTCCCGTGGCCGCGGACAATGACACTGGTAGGACAGGTGGGATGGAGAGGGCGGCTTCAGACGCCCTGAAAGGACACGCCAAATGACCGTGGTCAAGTCGTCGTTGATGGGCGCAATCGGTGGGGCGGCGGTGATGGCGTGCCTGGCGGCGGCCCTGGTGGCGCAGGACAGCGGACCGGCGCCGCAGTGCACGATGTGCCCGGCGTATTACCTCGACAACCGCGAGATCCAGGAATACGTCGCCAAGGCGATGAAGGAGCGCCTCGTGGACCAGCAGATCCGCGACGTCGAGATCGGCAAGGCCCACGTCGGCGTCGGCGTGGTCTATCGCGGCAAGCTCGACAAACCGGGGCCGAACTCGGTGGCGGAGCACGACCTGGTGAGCGAGGTCTACCACATCATCGAGGGCACCGGCGACCTTCGTCACCGGTCCCGAACTCGTCGGCAAGACGCGACGGCCGGCCACGCTCGAGACCGTGCGCCTGTTCAATGGGCCTGGCAACGGCGCGGCGTCGATCAGCAACGGGGTGACGCACCAGCTCAAGCCGGGCGACGTGATGGTGATTCCCGCGGGTACCGGCCACTGGTTCACGAAGATCGACGACCACATCACCTACCTGATGGTGCGCTTCGATCCGGACCGCGTGACGCCGCTCAAGGACGAAGCCGCCTCGCGCGTCTGGCTGCAGACGCCGCACGCGCCGTCGAACTAGCGCCGGCGCCTTCAGCGCCGGTGAGGCGGGTAAGGCGGAAGGCGGTGGGTAGAGGAATGTAGAGGGCGGTCTTCAGACCGCCCTTTCAGAACGTCTGCGGCGTGTAGCCGAAGCGGGCGAGCCGGTCTGCAGACTGACGCAGCCACCGGCCGCGCTCGGCGCCGAGAGCGCGCACGATGCTCACCACGTCCACGCTGCCGTCGGGACGGAGGGCGCGGCGAATCTCGGCCCGCACCGTGGCATAGGTCGTGCGCTCGTCGGTACCCATGCCGCGCCACAGTTCCACGGCGCCGGCGATGTCCGAGCGGTCCCAGAGCAGCCGCCCGGCCAGGAACCGCGCATCGGCCGCGCCGTAGCCGTTCGGGCTGGTTTCGACGATGGTCGAGAGAATCGCCAGGCGCACGCCGTCGTAATGCGCGTCGAGCGCCTTCGCCTGGTCGAGGCCTCGTTCGCGCGTCCAGCTTTCGTAGCCGCGCTGCAGCTGCCAGGCGAACTGCACGTCCTCCGGGCTCGATGCGGCCGTCGCCCTGAGCTCGGCGATGTTCGTGCGCATCAGCAGCTCGAATGCGCCGCGGTTGGCCTCGGCCAGCTCGTCGAGCAGGAACAGCAGCTCGGTCGTGGTCCGGCTCGACGGGTGCTGCTGCGCGTATCGTCCGACGAACTGGATCACGTCGAGGTGGTCGGCCGCGAGCCCGAGCATCACCCAGAACCGTGGATCGGGTACGGACGACTCGAGATAAGGCTGCAGCAGATTTCGCTCCACGTGCCCGCGCACCACAGCGGGCAGCTGACCGTCGTCGGGATCGTAGCGGCCGGTCAATTCCGCGATCGTGGAGAGGCTCTGCCAGCGGTCGCGGCGCGACCACGACCCGTCCACGAGCGCGTCGCGCGCGGTGGCGCTGATCTCCAGTAGCGGCCGCCCGGCAGCGCGCCGACGGCGACCGGTTCCGAGCGGATTGTGCAGCCGCTGCCGGTCCGCCGCCGTCGCCGCACGCAGCTCGTCGAGGAACGGCAGGCGGCCGGTGAGAAACGGAAACAGGACGTCGCGCCGCAGACGGATCCGGGACGTGTCGTAGCTGAACCCGTCGGCCGTCGTGAACGCGGCTGATGGCGGCATTGTCTCCACCGCCTCGAGCCTCGGTCCGCTGACGACGAGCACCGGCGGCGGCAGGGAGGCTGGCGGCGGCACCATGACCACGACCAGCCGGTCCGGCTTCGTGCTGTCCCCTGCGGCCGGCGCGAGGCGCGGACCGGCCGTCACGAGCAGGAGCAACGTCACACCGGCGGCGTGCAAGGCCGCGGCGGCCGCGGCGCCGGCCGGCCGGTTCGAGGGGAGCGCGTCGCTCGGCGCGGAGAGCAGTCGTGGGCGCATGGCTGCGGTGAGCTGCTGGAAACTCAGACACCGGCCGGCGCGATTCGGGGCCCGGGAGTTCCAGGTTGCCCTGCGGCCTGGCTGGCCGAGCTTGTCGATGCCGCGGGGCGCCGTTCGACGTCTGCATAGAAGGGCGGGAGGCCGGCTGTCGCATCACGCGACAGGGCTCCGCCCCCGAACCCGAGCGGAGCCGGTATGCGGAAGCTGATCGTGCACGAGTTCATGAGCCTCGATGGCGTGGTGCAGGCCCCCGGGGGCCAGGACGAAGATCGCGACGGGGGCTTCGCCCATGGAGGCTGGACGGTGCCGTACTGGCACGACGACATCGGCGCCGGCTTCTTTCAGGTGATGCAGAACGCCGACGCGTTTCTCCTGGGCCGCCGCACCTACGAGATCCATGCGAACGCGTTCGAGCCGATGCCAGCCGGCGATCCCTTCGGGGATCTCATGAACACGCCGAAGAAGTACGTCGTGTCGCGCACGCTCACGGCGCCGATCTGGCGCGACACGACCATCATCCGCGACGACGTGGTGGCGGCCGTCCGGTCGCTCAAGGCCCAGCCGGGGAAGGACATCCTGACCGACGGCAGCAGCCAACTGGTACAGACGCTGCTCGCGCACGACCTGGTCGACGAACTCTATCTGACGCTGTATCCGGTCTCGCTCGGCGGCGGCAAACGCATCCTGCCGGAGGGCGTGCGACGGAATTTTCGCCTGACATCGGCCACGCCGTATCCGACCGGCGTCGTCGGCCTGCGCTACGCGCGCCAGGAATCCTGATCAGCGCGGCGACGGCCGGCGCGTGCGTGAGAAGGGGCGGCGCGCCGGGCGCTTCGCCGTACGGGCGGCGGCGAGCCGCCACGCCGTCTGCAGCAGGTCCTTCAGCGCGTCGCGATGCACGCTGCGACAGCCGCACGAGCACGCACGGGTACGGCTCGTAGTGCGGCTTCAGATAGTAGACGTCTGGCTGCTCCGCAATCAGCTCGTCGCGCTGCTCGAACGGCAGCCGGATCATGAGGGTGTTCGGTTCGGCTTGCTTGTTGATCGCGATGCAGGCGATCATCGTCTTGTTCAGCCGCAGGCAGCGGCGTGCCGTAGGCCGTGTCCTCCTCGACGCCGTCGAGCGCCAGGCCGATCTTCCGCACGTCCGCGAACGTCAGCCCGCGCGCCATGGGCGTGCCGCGCTACCGCGGGCACCGCCCGGCCGTACACCTCGATCTGCGCCGACGTCCGACCAGCCGCCGGGCCCATGACCGCTGCTCGGCATCAGATCGATGAAACCGACCTCGTCCACCTTCGTGAGGTCCGGGCTGGCCACGAAAGTGCCCTTGGTCACGCCGGTCGCGATGTCGAGCTGCAGCCAGCTTCACGTCGGCGAGCGAGATCTCGCTCCACAGCCAGTCGGTGGGGGAGCCGTCGGCCCTGTCGCCCACCAGCTAGGTGCCGTCGGCCAGCTTGATGAGCGGCCGCACCTGGTGGAAGCCCGACATCTTGGTGTTCCAGCTTGATGCGGGCCAGCCCGGACAGGTCCACCATGCTGGTCTTGTGCCGCAGCGTCGCGCCGCAGGGCGACGTGCACATGCCCGTCCACAGGTGGATCGGATTGCTCTCGTCGCCGGCGCTGCCGCTCATGAGGAACTCCTTGGCGGCCGGGCCGTACATCTTCACCTCGAGATTGGGATTGCCGACCGCGTCGGGTCCCACCGCGTGCTCGCCGCCCTTCTCGTTCTGCTTCCACTCCTCCTTGAAGAAGAGCGGCGGCCGCGCGCGCCCCGGCCCGCCCGCGCGCCCCTCGGCGCCGCCGCGCCCGGCGCCGCCGGCTGCTGCGCGAACGACACGCCGGCGGTGAGCAGCGGCCACGGCAGCGAAGAGCGAGGAGAGAAGGATGCGTCGCATGTGAACTCCAGTTTGTGTCCAGGCCGGAAGCCCGAAGCCGGGAGCCCGGAGCCTATCGCGGAGAGTTACCGCCCGTCGAGGGCGTACACCGTTATCGAACCGCCCTCAGGAACGGGCGGGAACTCTCCTGGGAATATCCGGTTCATCGTGTTCTGCATGCCGCGCGGGTCGCCGCCCCAGCCGGCGTGCACGGCCAGGTACTGCCGGCCGCCGACCGTGAAGGTCGTCGGCGGCGCCACGATCCCCGAGCCGGTCTGCGCTTCCCAGAGCAGCTTTCCCGAGGCGGCGTCGAAGGCGTGAATCTTCCGGTCGTTGGTGCCGCCGGTGAACACGAGGCCGCCGCCGGTGGCGAGCATCGAGCCCCAGTTCGGCGTCTTCTGGTATTCGTGCACCCAGACCCGCTTGCCGGTGTCCACGTTCCAGGCCTGCACCTCGCCGCCGACGTGGCCGCCGCCGGGCGCCGCGAATGGCCGGCCCGACATCGAGCCCGAGAAGGAGCGCCGCTTCTCGTAGCGCACCGGCACGCCGGTGAGCGTGCCGCAGATGTTGTTGTTGGCCGGGATGTAGATCATCCGGGTCTTGGGGCTGAAGGCGATGGGCGGCCAGTTCTTGCCGCCGTGCGCCGACGGGCAGAACTCGGCGGTGCGGCCGGTGCCCGGCTTGCGCGCCGGATCGACCTCGGGTCTCCCGGTCTTGGGATCGAGCCGCGTGTAGACGTTGTTGGTGACGAACGGCGTGCCCTCGACGAAGCGGATCGCGCCGGCACTCCGCTCGAGGAACCACAGGTACCCGTTCCGCGCCACGTTGATGAGCCCCTTCACCGTGCGGCCGCCGCGCTGGTAGTCCACGAGGATCGGGGGCGACACCTCGTCCCAGTCCCACGACTCGTTGGGGTTGTACTGGAAGTGGCCCTTGATGCGCCCGGTCGCGACGTCGAACGCCACGGTGGACGCCACGTAGAGGTTGTCGCCGGGACGCTGGTCGCCCATCCACGGCCCGCCGTTGCCGGTGCCGAAGAAGGCGAGATTGGTCTCGGGATCGTAGTTACCGGTCACCCACACCGGCGCACCGCCGGTCTTCCACTGATCGCCCTTGGGCCACGTCTCGCTGCCGGGCTCGCCCGGCGCGGGCACGGTGTAGGTGCGCCAGGCCTCCTTGCCGGTCTGCGCGTCGAACGCCGCGACGAACCCGCGCACGCCGAACTCGCCGCCCGACGCGCCCACGAGCACCTTGCCCTGCGCCACGAGCGGCGCGAGCGTGATGTAGTAGGCGGACTGGTTGTCGGCGACGGTGGCGGTCCACACCTCCTTGCCGGTCTTCGCGTCGAGCGCCACGAGCACGGCCTCGGCGGCGGCGTAGTAGACCTTGTCCCCGAGGAGCGCCACGCCGCGGTTGGTGTCGTGCAGGACGAAGACGTCCTTCGGGCGGGGCCGCACGTAGCGCCAGAGCAGTTTGCCGGTGGCCGCCTCGAGCGCCAGCACCTGATTGGCCGGCGTGGACACGAACATCACGCCGCCGTTCACGATCGGTGCCGCCTCGTGCACGCGATCCACGCCGGTCGGGAGGCTCCACACCGGCTTGAGCTGTGCGACGTTGCTGGTGGAGATCTGATCGAGCGGGCTGTAGCCCCAGCCGTCGTAGGTGCGGCGGATCATCAGCCAGTTGGCGTCCTCGGGCTGGAGGAGCCTGGCCGCGGTGACCGGCTGGTAGGAGCGGAGGATGGCCGCCGCCGCGGCGTCGGGCCCCGACGCGCGCGGCGGGTTCTGCTGGGCGAGGAGCGGCAGCGCGCCGAGCGACGCGGCGAGCACGACCCCTGCGGCCAGTCGGGGGAGCGTGCCCGCCATGTGCGCGCTACTGGCCGTCGCGGCCGCCCGTGCTGGCGTTCGACGCCGGCGCGACGGCGTCCTTGGGCACCTGGTTGAACGCTTCGAGTGTCGGGCCGAATTCGGCGCGCGGCAGCAGGCTCGGGCCCGATTTCAGGAAGACCTTCTCGGGCGCCGTGCTGCGATCGAAGAGGACGCCGATGAAGCAGTTGCTCATCTCGTCCCAGTTCTGGGGACCCCACAGGACCTTCGCGGCCGGATCCGGGTTGAACCGGTTCGCCGTCGAGTTGTCGAAGTGGGTGATGAACTGCAGCTTCGAGCCCTTGGGAATCGCCACGGGTTCGGCGAGCTCGTAGCCCATCTGCCACTCGAAGTTCCACTTGCCCTTGAGCACGGTCGTGCTCTGGCCGGCCGGCGACACGACCCGCAGCTCGAAATCCTTGCCGCGCAGGTGCATGTGCGGCTGCGCGTAGACGAGCCGTGCGTCCTCACCGAGCGTCACCTCGCTCACCACTTCCGCCGAGCCGTCGCCGGCGGGAATGGCGAGATTCAGCGCCGTCGGGCCCGGCGTGGAAGAAGTAGCGCGTGTCGGGCGGGTTCTTCGCCAGCACGAAGCCGACCTTGGATGCATCGGACGTGGGCGTGCCCGTGGTCGTGTAGTGCAGCTCGAACACGAGGTCGGAGCCCTTCGGGATGAACTTCGCCGCGCCCTGACGGTCGAACCGCTGCGGCCCGAGGCCGGGATTGAACTTGCCGAGGATGTCGTTGCCTTCCTCGACCGCGTTGCGGCCGAGGATGTCGCGCTGCGTCTCGGTCTCGTACGCCTCGCCCGGCACCGCGTTCTCCATCCACTTCGATCCGGGCGGCCGCACCCACACCTTGCCGTGGTGCAGCACCTGGGAATTGCCCGGCCGCATTTCGGCGGCCACCACCCACATGTCTTCCTTGAAGTCGGTCTTCACCAGCACGTACTTGTAGTTGATGGTGCCGCGCGCCGGCATCTCGAACGGCTTCGGCATCTCCACGACGACGTCGGGCGTGATGTTCCAGCCGCTGGGGAAGACGCGCGCCGGGGGCGCCGTCGCGGGATCGCCGGCAGGGGCGCCGCCATCGGCCCAGCGCGCCAGCGTGTCGAGCGCCTTCGCCGACAGCACCTTTTCGTGCTCGTTTGCGTAGCGCGTGATGCCCGGCTCGGCGAACCAGGGCGGCATGGCTCTCGACTGCGTCGCCTTCTTGATCGCGAGCGCCCAGGGCCGCGCCTGCTCGTAGGTGACGAGCGACATCGGCGCCACCTCGCCTTGGCGATGGCAGGTCTGGCAGTTAGTCTGCAGGATGGGCAGGACGTCGCGATAGAAGGTCGGCGTCTCTTCGGCGATTGCGGCGGTCGCGCCGAGCAGCGTGCCGACGACGGCGACGAGTAGCGTCCTCATGACCTGTGCTCCTTGTGCGGCTCCCCGGGGCCGGGCCTGAGCTCAACCCGAGCCACCTAGCTTAACGCCGAACCTACCGGCAGACGAAGTTGGACGCCTCGTCCGTGCTGCCCGAGCCCTTGTAGGAGGCCACCTGCGGGTAGCTGCACAGCGGCCGCGTCCGATCCGCGCGTCCGTCCACCACCCGCGAGGCCGGAATCGAGTCCGGCGCCTGGCTTTTTTCCACCCAGCGTTCGAGCGCCGCCAGCATGTCGAAGGTGGCGGTCCCGTCGCCGCCGCCGCAGTGGCCCATGCCGGGCACCATGAACAGGCGGTAGCCGCTCTTCACCTTGTCCGCGCCGCCGGCCCGCTCGACCACGGCCTGGTAGTACTCGGGGCTGGTGCCCGGCGGGATCTGCTGGTCGGCCCAGCCGTGGTACTGGATCAGCTTCCCGCCGCGCGAGAGGAACGGCTGGAGGTTGGCATCCATCGCGTTGATGTTGCCCTTCTCGATGCTGTCCACCAGCGCCATGTCGGCGTCGAAGTTCAGCGTCTTGTAGTCCCACGCGGGGTTCTTGAAGATCATCTGCTGGAACATCTGCGTGGCGATTGGGAACGCCTGCTGTCCGCCGAACGTGCTCCAGCCCATCTCGCTCCCGAGTTCGAGACCCGAGAAGATCAGTTTGCCGGTGCGCGCGTTCTTCACCGGCTGATAGAGCGCGCGGGCCGCGACGACCTGCGCCGGGGTGAGGCACGAGGCGTCGTCGGTGCCGGCCTTGCACTCGATTGTCTTCGGGTCCCACGTGCAGGCGCGCGGGTTCTCGAGCACGTCGTCCTTCACGCCGTCCTTCGCGTCGCACGCCTCGAGCACCGCGCGGTGAATGGCCGGGTACTTGGTCGACGGGAATGTAGCTGCCCTCTTCCTTGCGCAGCGCCTGCGCCGCGTAGACGGCGAAGATCGCGCGTCCGGTGGTGTTGAGTGCGGGCGCGCCGGCGACGATGCCGTCGAAGTCCTCGGGGAACTTCTGCGCCGCCTTGAGGCCCTGACGTCCGCCGGCGGAGCAGCCCTGGAAGTAGGAGAAGCGCGGCGCGTTGCCGTAGTAGGCGTTGACGATCGCCTTGGCCTTGGCGGTCATCTCGTGCACCGCGCGGTAGCCGAAGTCGATCAGCTTCTCCGGATTGGCCATCCACGGCCCGCCGCCGCCTTCGTGGCCGGTATCCGTGCTGGCGGCCGCGTAGCCGCGCACGCAGCGCCGCCGGCCAGCGCGTTGCGGTCGATGTTGCCGTTCCAGCCGCCGTTGCCGACCAGCGAGGAACTTGCCATTCCATGCAGTGTTGCCAGGCGCACCTTCGGCGCGCGGCGCCGGGAGCCACACTTCCATCTTGATGTCGGATTCGGCGGTGGGCTTCAGCGTCGCCGCCACGCGGCAGAACGCCGGTAGGTCGGCGAACGGGTTGCCGCCGCGGCCGCCCGGCTGCGTGAACGCGCCGGCCGCGACGGCCTCGGCCGCCGTGATCGTCGCTTGCGGCAGCGCCAGCGTCGCCAGGCTTTCGCACGTGGCCGCGGCAGCGGGAACGGCGCTCGCCGCCCACACTGCCGCAATCGAGGGTGCAAGAGTGCCCGTGGCTCGAAGCTGCATGGCTACCTCTTCTCGGGCAACGCGAACACGTACAACGCCTGCCCGGTGGTGGGCACGCGAATCTCCGGAGCGATCGTCGAGGGCACGAGGCGCGGGCTGCCGCCGCCGAGGCCGGTCGTCACCGCGACGTACTGGCGGCCGTCGGCGGTGAACGTGATGGGGAAGCCCTGCACCGACGTCGCCAGCCGCGTCTGCCACAGCACCTTGCCGTTGGTCATGTCGATCGCCTTGAAGCTGCGATCGAGATCGCCGACGAAGGCCACGTTGCCCGCCGTGGTCAGCACCGCGGTCAGGAACGGCGCGCGCTGCTGGATCGCCCACTTCTCGGCGAGCGTGTTCACGTCGAAGGCGGCCGAGCCGGCCGATGTTGCCGTCGGTGCCCGGCATCTCGTAGAAGCGCCGATCGGCGCCGCCGGCGCTGCCGCCGCCCGCCTTCTGCTCGATGCGCTGCGCGCGAATCGCGATGCAGCTCTGGCTGATCGGGATGACGAGCGTGTTGCGTGGTGCGGTGGTGGCTCATCGCCTGCCAGTTGTGGCCGCCCTCGGTGCTCGGGCAGCCGTCGATCCACTGGCCGACCTCGGCGTCGATGATGTCCTGGCGGTAGCGCGGCGCCCCGGTCTTGACGTCGATCGATTCCCACACGTTCTGGAAGACCGTCTCCTTGTGGCCCAGGTACTTGCCCGTCTTGCGATCGAGCTTCCAGAGGATGCCGTCCTTGCCGACCGTGAAGACCAGGTTCTGGCCGGCGCTGTCGACGAGCACGCGCTCGAACACGACGTCGAGGTCGAGCGCCTCGCCGGGCGCGTGCTGGAAGTGCCACGCCAGCTTGCCGGTGTCGGCGTCGAGCGCGACGGTGGCGCTGGTGTAGAGCGCCTTGTCGAGGCCATACATGCCGCGGCTCACGGGCATCCACGGCTTGGCCTGTGCCGTGCCCCAGTAGGTGAGGTTCAGGTCGGGGTCGTAGCTGCCGGTGATCCACGTCTCGCCGCCGGCGCGATACAGGCTCGAGAGCGCGCCCCAGGTGTCGCCGCCCGGCTGACCTTCGATGGCCACGGTGTGGAACTTCCAGAACTGCTTGCCGGTGGCGGCGTCGTAGCCGCTGATGAAGCACTTCTGCTCGACGTAGGCGGAGCAGCCGCCCATCCCCTGGATCACCTTGCCCTTGGCGATGATCGGGCCGCTGGAGCTGCCGCGGCCGTCGGGCATCGCCACGTCCCACGCCACCTTGCCGGTCTTCGCCTCGAGCGCCACGAGGTGCCCGTTGCTGAGCGCGAGATACAGCTTGTCGTCGTAGAGCGACATGCCGCGCATCGCCGGGTTGACGCCGAGGCGCTGCTCCCAGATCAGATCGCCGGTCTTGCCGTCGAGCGCCTGGATGATGCCGTTGCTGTTGTTGAGGAAGACGACGCCGTCGTGCGCGAGCGGCGACGGCTGGTTGGTGCCGCCCTCGCTCATCGGCGCCACCCACGCGAGCTGCAGTTGGCCGACGTTGTCGCGCGTGATCTGCGTGCAGCGGGCTGAAATCGCTCGCGGCCTGATCCCGGCGCAGCATCGGCCAGTCGCCGGCCGGCGGGTTGCGCAGCATCTCGTCGGTGACGCGCGCGTAGTTCGCGATCTCGCCGGCGACGGTGAGACCGAGGACGGGCGCCGCGGGCTGGCCCCGTCCGCGCGCCCGGCGGCCTGGCCGCCCGCGGCCTGCGCCGCCGGGCCCGCGCCACGTCCCGCAGGAGCCTGGCCGCAGCCTGCGCCGGCCGCCGCGGCCGGGCCGCGGTCGAGGAACGCGCCGATCGGCACCGCCGTGTTCGTCGGTGAGCGCCTGCGGGCCCGGCGCCGCGCCGTTGAACTGCAGGATGTAGGCGGCGATGGCGAGATAGGTGGCTTCCGGCAGGCCGCCGGGCTGCTCCGGCGGCATCGCCTGGATCGCCGTCAGCAGATCACGCGTCGTGCGGCTGCCCCAGCCGCACCCGGAAGGAGGTGCCGGCGAGCGGCGGGCGGACCGGCCAGGTTCGCGCCATGGCAGCCCGCGCACGTGGTCTCGTAGGCGGCGCGTCCGGCGGCGGCCTGATCGGCCGTGAACGGCGCGGCGGTCGGCGCCTGCCCGGCGGTGACGAGCGCCAGGCTCGCAACCAGCAGCGCGCTCAGCAGCAGTGTGAGTCGTGTCATCGCAGCAGCCACCCCCAGAGGTTCGCGCCGTCGGGCGCGAGGCCCTTGTCGCCGTGAATCTGGATGTAGAGCTTGCCTTGCCGGAGCGACTCGACCTGCTCGGGCGTCAGCGTCGCCGACCCGGAGAGGGTGCCGCTCGTCGCCTTGGTGATCGTGAGGTCGGTCACCGCCCGGCCGCGCGCGCCCTTGGCGATGCCCTCGTGCAGCCGCGCCACGGTGGCGGGCCCGCCCAGCCCTTCGAACGAGCCGGTGATCGTCAGCGCGCGGCCCGACAGGGTGGCCGCCGCCGACCCTTTGCCGCTCACCCGTTCGGCCCCCGCCGTCGGCACCCAGGCCAGCCGCGCCGTGAACTTGTCGCCGCTCTGGGCCGTGCCCGGTTGCCCGGACGCCAGCCATCCAAGCGCCAGCATCACGGCTGCCGCCCACCGGACTGATTTCATCCGAGAACCTCCCGAACCCGAGGGAGTCTACACCCGGCGATGCTGCGCCGTCCTCTTGAGCCTCGCATCGCCGGCGCAGTATCCCTGCCGGCGCTCCGTGGGGGCCGCGTCGCTCGACGGAGGTGGGCTCGAGTCGCCGAACGCCGCGGCCGGGCAAAAAGGGGTCAAATCCACGGTTGGCGCTGCCGGAGGCGGCGCCTGAGCGGCGGGTTTACACTGCGCCGCAGGCCCTCCAATTGGAGCGGTCCCCAGCGCGGAGCAGCCATGACGCACATCTCCCTCGGCACGATTCGCGGCGCGGCCGTCGCGATGACCCTGGCCTGGGCAGGCACGGCCCTCGTGGCAGGCGGCGCGCCGCAGAACGGCGCCGCCGCGGATCCGCTGACCTTCAGCCGCGACGTCGCGCCGATCGTCTTCGCGAAGTGCGCCGGCTGCCACCGGCCGGGCGAAGTGGCGCCCATGTCGCTGCTGTCGTTCAAGGACGTGCGGCCGTGGGCCGGGGCGATTCGCGAGAAGGTGGCGACGCGGGTGATGCCGCCGTGGCACGCCGACCGCACGCTACGGCACGTTCCGCAACAACCCGAGCCTCAGCCAGGCGGAGATCGACACCATCGTCGCGCTGGGTGGACGGCGGGCGCGCGCGAGGGCAACCCGAAGGACGTGCCGGCGCTGCCGACGTTCGCCGAGGGCTGGCAGATCGGCAAGCCGGACCAGGTGTTCGAGATGGCCGCCGACTTCGAGGTGCCGGCGCGAGGCACGATCGACTACCAGTACTTCGAGGTGCCCACCAACTTCACCGAGGACCGCTGGATGCAGGCCGGGGAAGTGCGGGCCGGCGATCGCGCGCACGTGCACCACATCATCGTCTACGTGCGCGAGCCGCAGCCGCGGCCGCGGCCGGCGGTGGTGAGCGTCCGGCCGATTCTCGCGCCGGGCGAGCCGCGCCGGCGCCGCGCCGCCGCGTCCGCGCCGCGCCGGCGCCACGTCCCGGTCCCGCGCCGGTGCGGCCGCCGCGGCCGCGTCACGCACCACCGACAACATGCTCGTGAACTGGGCGGTGGGCGAGGACGCGCCGGTCTACCTGCCCGGCATGGCGAAGAAGATCCCGGCCGGCTCGACGCTGATCTTCCAGGTGCACTACACGACCAACGGCACCGCGGGCCGCGATCGGTCGCGCCTCGGTCTCATCTTCGCGAAGGAGCCGCCGGCGCAGGAGATCCGCACCGCCGCGATCGCCAACCCGCTGTTCGCGATTCCCGGCGGCGCCAGCCACCACCAGGTGGAGGCCGAAGCCACGTTCAGCGAGGACGTGAAGGTGTGGACCATGCACCCGCACATGCACCTGCGCGGCAAGGACATGACCTACACCGCCACCTATCCCGACGGCCGGCAGGAAATCGTGCTGCGGGTGCCGCGGTTCGACTTCGGCTGGCAGACCGACTACTGGCTGGCGCAGCCGCTGGCGCTGCCGAAGGGCTCGAAGCTCCACGTCGCCGCGCACTTCGACAACTCGGCGGCCAACAAGGCGAACCCCGATCCCACCGCCACGGTCCGCTGGGGCGATCAGACCTGGGAAGAGATGATGATCGGGTTCTTCACCTACACGGTGGAGGGCCAGCAACGCTCAGGCGCGGGCGATTCTCGACGATCGCGCGGCTTCGAGCCGCTGATACCGCGAGTCGCCGCGGAGCGCATCCATCTTCGGGTCGACGTTCATCGAATACAGGAACGCCGAGTTCTCGTCGTCGGCCCGTTCGAGCTCGCTCATCGCCTCGGCGCGGTGGCCGAGTGCCTCCCGGAGCACGCTCAAGTAGAACGCGTCGACGTACTCCGACCGCCGCAGGTGCTCGAGCTCGTCGAGGATCTCCCGCGCCTCGGCGGTCCGGCCCATCTTCGCCAGACACGTGCCCTCGAGCGCGCGCAGCCACGGCAGGTCCGGTGACATGACGGAGGCCAGCTTGTACTGCGCCAGGGCGTCCGAAAGGCGGTCCGAGAACTGCGAGCGCCTGCGCGTAGTTCACGCGGACGATCTGCAGATAGGGATGGAGCTCGATCGCCTGCTTGCCGTAGGCGATCGCGGCGTCGAAGTCGCGGCGCCAGAAGCGCAGCAGCAGCGCCGTCGCCGGCAGCGTCGGCACCAGCGGATCCTTGAGCTCGCACTGCTCGAGCATCGCCGCCGCGGCATCGAGGCGGTTCATGGTGACGTAGAGCAGGGCCGCGCGCACGTAGGCGGCGCCGTGGGACGGCTTCTCGGCGAGCGCGGCGAGGAACTCCGCCTCCGCCCGCTCGAGCTGCTGTTCGAAGAGGTGCAGGCCATGCCCGCGATTGCAGCGGAGCTCGGGACGCAGGCCGCCCAGCGCCACCGCCTGTTCGTGGGTTTCGAGGAACTTCGGGATACACGTCGCCGGGTGCCTGCATCCCGAAGGTGGCCAGCATCAGGTAGCAGGTCGAGAGCCCCTCGAACGCGCGGACGTCGCCGGGGCATTCGGCGGCGGCGTGCTCGAAGCACTCGATGGCGCGCTCGGCGCGCTTCGCGCGTGCGGCGATTCAAGAAGTGCCAGCCCTTGCGCACGAGCTCTTCCGACGTCGGCACCTCGAGCCGGTAGCCGGCCTTCGGGCGATGCGTGATCCAGCGGCCGTACTCGCCGAGCGTCTTCTTCACCTCGCCGACCGTCACGTCCACGGTGTGCTTGGACACGTGCGTGCCCTTCCACGCCTCGGCAATCATCTGCTCGTACGACACCGGACGCCCGGTGTTCCGCAGCAGCACCTCGAGCGCCTGCAGCGCCTGCGGGCGCAGCCGGATCTCGGCGCCGTCGCGCAGCATGCGACCGCTGTGGGTGTCGAGGGTGAACGGGCCGATGGTGATCTCTGGCATCGTCAGGATCGCGAGGTCACAAGAATCTGCCGTCTTTTGCGCTCACGGTCAAGCGTTCGTCAACGGGAGATTTGAGCGGTTTTGCCCGCGGAGCAGCGGCGCGCGCTCCTAGGGCCGCGCCTTCCGGCGCGGTCAGGCGGGTAGGGCGGTGGGGCAGGTAGCAGTCAGGTAGCGGGCGGTCTTCAGACCGCCCATCGGTTACCGGCCGACAGGAAGCAGGGCCTCGCGGCCGGGCGGCAGTTGCTGATCGACGGCGGTCAGCATCACCGCGGCCATGGCGTAGTCGCCCATGATGGCGGTGATCTCCACCGCGCCCTGACGCCCGAACAGCTCCACCGTGCGTGCCCACAGCGCCGGACTCACCTTGTGATCGCGGAAGAGCGCGCGGCCGAGGCCGATCACGGTGGCGTCCTTCTCCGGCAGGCCGGCGACGTCGCGATTGAACTTCACCACGTCGATCACCGCCTGTTCCAGTCCGGCGCGCCGCCCGGCCGGCTCGTGTCCCGACCATTCGGTACTGCTGATCGAATTCGCGTGCCGCGATCAGCGCCGACAGCTCGAAGTAGCGCGGGCCCACCACCGTGGTCCGCAGGTACTGATTGAGCTCGTGGATCGGCGCAGCGGCTTTGGGGCTGTACATCGTCAGCGGCGCCGGCCCCGTGGCCGGCATGCCGCGCGTGCCCGCCACGGCAGTCCCAGATCCGCTTGCCGTCTTCGTCGAGCGAGGCGCGCTCGACCGGCGGCAGGCGCGACAGCGACTTCTCGTGGATGTCGGGCGGCAGCCGCGCTTGGCCCGACAGCACGGTCGCGGAAACGCCGGCGAGGAGCAGCGCGAGGGAGCGGGAGCGCATGGATCTGATCCTCTGCGTATGTCGCGGGTCAAAGCTGGCGGACAGACGTCGCCGAGGAAGCCGGCGCCGCCGCAATACGTGACGTCCTGCAGTTGAATCGCGAGCCCGTCCGGATCGGTGAAGTACAGCTCCGGCGTGCCGCCCTCGGCGCCGCCGCGGTTGGGCATACGCAGCGAGATGTAGGTGACGAGCGGTTCGCGCGACGCGTTGGGCAGCGGCTTGAGGCCGTAGCTCGTGAGCGTCTTCGTGACCGCGGCCGGGTCGAAGCCTTTCATCGCCATGCATGCGTGATCGATGCGCGGGGCCGCCGGGGCCGCGCCGCCGCGTCCGGGTCCGCCGCCGATGAACATCAGGAAGTGCACGCCGGGGCCGATGCCGTAGGCTGGCGCGGCGCCCTGCCGGACCTGGATGGGCGCCTCGAACAGCGACTGGTAGAAGGCGACGGTCCTGGCTTGATCGGCGACGCCGATCGTGAAGTGGCTCATCTCGTGCACCGCGAGGAGGCCTTTCGGCGGTGCGGCCTCGACGGCCCGGCAGTCGGCGCCGGCGGGCCCGGCGCCGCCGCAGTAGGCCGCGTCGTGGAGCTGGAAGACGATGCCGCTCGGGTCGGCCACGTAGACGTCGGCCGGCCGAGGGCCGCTGGCGACGAACGCACCCGGCCGCGGCACCACACGGACGGTCATCGGCGCCGGCGCGGCGCCGTCCGCGGCCTCGGGGCGCGCGTGACGCCGTGCGCGCCGAGCACGCTCACGACGCGCTCGATCGAGAAGTCGTCGACGGCCATACCGAACCCGCTGATGCCCGGACGCTCGCCGGCCGCCGCAGGCCTGAGGGCGAGAAACTGCGGGCCGGCGCCGATTCTCAGGAACAGCGTCGGCCCCTGGCGCGCCTGGATCGGCATGCCGAACAGTTCCTGGTAGAAGCGCAGCGATCGCGGCAGGTCGGAGACGGTGAGCGTGAGTTGACTGAGGCCCCGCACCTTGAGCGGTGCGGCGGGGGCCTGCGCTCTCAGCACGCCGGCGCCAGCGCCAGGGCGGGCAGGGCGGCGAGAAACGTCCGCCGGTCGACGGCACTCCCAGTGGGCATCGGGTCGCATGACTCTCCTTCGAGGGCGCTATCGTAGACCCCGCGCGCCGGCCTGCACCCGGCGCGCACGAATTTTGACCTTTTCTTGCGGCGCGTGTCGCGTGCACGCGGACGCGTCCCGAGTCCGGGCGACGCGCAGCCCATGAGGTAGCATCGCCCGATGCGCGTGCGGGCGTTCTTCTCGTCGATCTACGGTCAGGTCCTCGTCGCCACGATTATCGGCGTCGCCGTGGGCCAGGCGTTTCCCGAAGCCGGGACGGCGATGAAGCCGCTCGGCGACGGCTTCATCAAGCTGGTACGCATGATCGTCGGGCCGATCATCTTCTGCACCGTGGTCGGCGGCATCGCCGGCGCCGGCAGCCTGAAGGGCATCGGCCGGATCGGCCTGGCCACCCTGATCTACTTCGAGGTCGTCAGCACGCTGGCGCTCGTGATCGGCCTGGTGGTCGTGAACGTGATCGCGCCGGGCGCGGGCATGAATGTCGACCCCGCCTCGCTCGACGCCGGCGCCGTGTCGCAATACGTCTCGGCGGGGCGGCCGCAGAGCCTGGCCGACTTCCTGCTGGCGATCATCCCGTCGAGCCCGGTGGACGCGTTCGCGCGCACCGACATCCTCCAGGTGCTCTTCTTCTCGGTGCTCTTCGGCGTGGCGCTCAGCGCGCTCGGCGACAAGGGCCGGCCCGTGGCCGAGGGCATCGACCGGCTGCGCAGGTGCTGTTCCGGATCGTCGGCCTGATCATGCACGTGGCGCCGATTGGCGCCTTCGGGGCCATGGCGTTCACGGTCGGCTCGTTCGGCGTGCGGACGCTGGCACAGCTCGGCGCGCTCATCGCGTGCTTCTGGCTGACGTGCGTGCTGTTCGTCGCGATCGTGCTGGGCCTGGTGGCGCGGCTGAGCGGCTTCAGCATCTGGCGCTTCGTCCAGGTACATCCGCGAGGAGCTGTTCGTCGCCTTCGGCACCTCGTCGTCCGAGACCGTGCTGCCCCGGCTGATGGCGCGACTCGAGGCAGCGGGCGTGGAACGCAGCACGGTGGGGCTGGTCGTGCCCGCCGGGTATTCGTTCAACCTGGACGGCACGGCCATCTACCTCTCGATGGCGACGCTCTTCATCGCGCAGGCGACGAACACGCCGCTCTCGCTCGTGGATCAGGTGACGCTGCTCGCCATCCTGATGCTGACGTCGAAGGGCGCGGCCGGCGTGGCCGGCGCCGCGCTCGTCGTGCTGGCCGGCACGCTCGCGGCGACCAGTCAGATCCCCGTGGCGGGCGTGGCCATCGTGCTCGGCATCCATCGCTTCATGGGCGAAGGCATGGCCGTGACCAACACGATCGGCAACGGCGTGGCGGCGCTCGCCATCGCGCGGTGGAGCGGCAAGATCGATGACGCGAAGCTGAAGGCTGGGCTGTAGGGGCCGCCTTCAGGCGGCCCAGGTCGGGCCGGCCGAAAGCCGGCCGCCTACGACAGCTCGCGCAGGCGGCGCTCCAGGAACCGGCGCTCGGGCTCCTGACGCGCCAGCGCCAGCGCCCGCTGTGTACGACGCGCGGGCCTCGGCCACGCGGCCGAGCCGGCGGCAGCAGTCGGCCCGGGCCGAGTGGGCGAATTGGTAGTCGCCGAGCTCGCCGCGCGCCAGGATCGCGTCGACGAGCGCGAGTCCGGCCGCCGGCCCGTCACGCATGGCCACGGCAGCCGCGCGATTGAGCGCGACGACGGGCGACGGGTCCGCCCGCAGCAGCACGTCGTACAAGCCGACGATCTGCGCCCAATCCGTGTCGGCGGCGCTCGGCTGGCGTCGGCGTGCACGGCGGCGATGGCCGCCTGCAGGGCGTAAGGGCCCGGCGGCCCGCCGCCGAGCGCGCGCTCGACGAGCGCCACGCCCTCGACGATGAGCGCGCGATCCCAGCGGCGAGCGATCCTGGGCGTCGAGCAGCATCGACTTCGCCCGAGGGCGATGTCCGCGCGCCGCGCCGCGACTCCTGGAGCAGCATCAGCGCGAGCAGGCCCACGGCCTCGCGCTCGGCCAGCAACTCCACCAGCAGCCGTCCCGAGCCGGATCGCTTCGCCCGGAGAGATCGTGGCGCGTGAGCGAGGCGCCCGACGACGCCGAATAGCCCTCGTTGAAGACCAGATAGACCACCCGCAGCACGGCATCGAGCCGATCCGGCAGCTCGGCGCGCTCCGGCACCTGGTAGGGGATGCGGGCATCGCGGATCTTGGCTTTGGCCCGCACGATCCGCTGCGCCACCGTGCGGCGCCGCGGTCAGGAACGCGCGCGCGATTTCCTCGGTGGTCAGGCCGCAGACTTCACGCAGCGTCAGGGCCACCTGGGCGTCGGGCTGCAGCGCCGGGTGGCAGCAGGTGAAGATCAGCCGGAGCCGGTCGTCCTCGAGCGTCTCCTCGCCGATCCATTCGACCGGGGCGGCCGTCTGGCCTTCCAGCCTGGCGGCCAGCGCCGCGAGCGACGCGTCGAAGCGCGCCCGCCGCCGCAGCGTGTCGATGGCCCTGAACCGTCCGGTCGACACCAGCCACGCCCGCGGGCTGGCCGGCACGCCGTCGCGCGGCCACTGTTCGACGGCCGCCGAGAAGGCGTCGTGGAGCGCCTCCTCGGCGCGGTCGAAGTCGCCAAGCAGGCGGATCAGGGTGGCGAGCACCCGGCGCGATTCGCTCCGGTAGACCGCGTCGATGACGCCCCGGATGTCGGAGGCCGTGTCCCCGCCGCTCCCGATCCCGCTCACCGGGGCCCTACTCGAACTCCTGAATCGGCCGCACCTCGACCGTGCCGAGCTTGGCCGACGGGATGCGCGACGCCACCTGCAGCGCGTCGTTGAGGTCCTTGGCTTCGATCAGGTAGTAGCCGCCGAGCTGTTCCTTGGTTTCGGCGAAGGGACCGTCGGTCGTAGACATCTTCCCGCTGCGGACCCGGACGGACGTGGCGGTATTGACCGGCTGGAGGGCGTTGCCGCCGACGTAGTGCCCGGATTTCTTGATGTCCTCGGTGAAGGCGAAGTACTCGCCCATGAACGCGTCGGATTCGCCCTTGGACATGGCGGCGAGCTTCTTCTCCTCATCGTAAATCAGGCACAGATAGCGCATGGTCGTGTCTCCTCATCGTCCCGGCGTCGATGCCGTTCTTCACCGGATAGTCGCTGAAACCTCCACGTATTCGACAGCGGCCCGTTATACAATTTTGCCCACGGTCCCCGGGAGCCGGCCCGGCATGATTCAGAGAAGGCGAGGGCGAGTGATG
The DNA here is from genome assembly GCA_963731785.1 of uncultured Acidobacteriota bacterium. Classification (GTDB taxonomy): domain Bacteria; phylum Acidobacteriota; class Vicinamibacteria; order Vicinamibacterales; family UBA2999; genus DASYRM01. The sequence continues at coordinate 144,423 of CAVSWX010000005.1, read as the reverse complement.
AGAGGATGGCGGCTCCTGGCGGCGCTGTGTTTGAGTCTCGTGATGGTTGCCGGTTGTGGTGACGACAACCCGACGTCCCCGACCCCGCGCCCACGCCCACCCCCGCGCCGACCCCTGCGCCGCACACCGACGCCCACTCCGCCGACACCGGCGGCGCTCGATTCGCTGGTCATCGCGCCGGCCAGTGTCGAGGGACAGTTCCAGCCGACCGGCGACGGTCACGCTCACCGCGGCGGCCCCCGCCGGCGGGGCGGCGGTCGCGCTCGAAGCGGCAACACCGACGCTGCGAAGGTGCCGGCCAGTGTCACCGTGCCGGCCGGATCGACGACCGCGACGTTCACCGTCGACACGTCCACGGTGCCGACGCACGCGCAGGTGACCATCCAGGCGTCGTATCTGGGCGTCACCAAGACCTTCGTGCTGACGGTCCGCGCCCCGGCGCTCGGTGCCGCCCGGTTCACCGTGATCTCGGCCTCGAGAGGCAACAACGCCTGCGAGATTGTCAACGCCAGCGGCGCGGTGGATTGCCGGCTGGATGCCAGCGCGACTGGTGGCTTCGTGGCGCGCTACATCTGGGTTCTGACCGTGGGCTCGCGCGAATACGTCGTTCTCGACCGGTGACAGCCTCTATGTCCCGCCCACCGACTGTTCAGCACCTGGCCGGCGGCACCGCGGACGGCAACGGCGCCATCGGGTTGAGCGTCAGGCTGATCGTCGAGGATCGAAGCGGGAACAGCAGCACCAGCAATAACCAGAGCGTCACCCTTTACACCAGGGGCCTCTGCGGATACTGACGGTGGCGGGCCGCCCGCCTATTCTTCAGGCGGCCTGACCTAGCGGCGGCGGACGACCAGCTCGCCCTTCATCGACGCGTGGCGGCTGTCGCTGGTCATGTTGGAGTAGAAGGGGAAACTGCCCTCGCGGTCGGCGCGCAGCTCGAGGACGACGCTGCCGCCGCGGGCACGCGTTTGGACACCCGGTATTCGTCGATGGTGAACCCGTACGCCACGTCCTCACTCTTGACGGTGAGGCGCACCAGGTCGTCGCGCCCCACCTCGACGCGGGCGGGAGAGAAACGATAGTCCCGGGCGGTGATGGTCACCTCGCGCCGCTCGGGCGCCTGATCCTGCGCGCTCGCCCGCGCTGCGCTGACGACGGCCGCCAAGACCGCGCCCATCCCCACCCCCAGGGCAAGGCGTAAGGCGCGCCGTCGAACGGACCCCATGGGGTTCAGCGGTTCCATCCCAGCCGTTGAAACCAGCCTAGCACGTTTCGCCGCCCCTCCTTTTCAAGCTCCGCCATTTGAATGTGCCAATAATTGCGCGCGCGGCTCACGTCTGGCACGCGGCTGCGTGACGTCGCAGGCGAGCAGACCATCTTCGTGCTGAACGGCGGACGCCAGGGGCAGCAGGTGGTTCGGGTCGTCCCCGTCGCGTGCGATGAATCGGGCCCGCGTGTTGCGCTGAGGGAGTGAGAAGACTCGAGGCTTCCGAGATCCGCTCGGGAGCCTCGAGTGACAGGGGGGAATCGACCTGAGGAGTTAGCTCGGCGCCTTCTCGGGAGCCGGCGCGCCGGCGCCTGCTTCCTGCAGCAGCGCCTTGCGGCTCAGGCGAATCTTGCCGGTGGGGTCGATGTTGATGACCTTCACCATGATCTCCTGGCCTTCCTTGAGCTCGTCGCGCACGTCCTTCACCCGGTGCGTTCGCGATCTCCGAGACGTGGAGCAGGCCGTCGGTGCCCGCCATGATCTCGACGAAGGCGCCGAAATCGGTGATGCGCTGCACCTTGCCCTTGTAGGTCTTGTTCAGTTCGGGCGTCGCGGTCAGCTCCTGGATGATGGAGATGGCCTTGGCCGCCGACTCGCCGTCGGCCGACGCCACGTTCACCATGCCGCTGTCCTCGACGTCGATCTTCACGCCGGTGCGCTCGATGATGCTGCGGATCATCTTGCCGCCGGGGCCGATGACGTCGCGGATCTTGTCCACCGGAATCTTGATCGTGATGATGCGCGGCGCGTAGTCCGACATGCTGCCGCGCGTGGCGCCGAGCGTCTTGGCCATCTCGCCGAGGATGTGCATCCGGCCGGCGCGCGCCTGTTCCAGCGCCTTGGCCATGATCTCCGAGTTGATCCCGGTGACCTTGATGTCCATCTGCAGGGCGGTGATGCCCGTCGGCCGTGCCGGTGACCTTGAAGTCCATGTCGCCGTAGTGGTCCTCGGCGCCGGCGATGTCGGAGAGGACCGCGTACTTGCCGGTCTTCTCGTCCATGATGAGGCCCATCGCGATGCCCGCGACCGGCGACGCCAGCGGCACGCCGGCGTCCATCATCGCCATCGAGCCGCCGCACACCGACGCCATCGACGACGAGCCGTTCGACTCGAGGATGTCGGAGACGATGCGGATGGTGTAGGCGAACTTGTCTTCCGCCGGCATCGAGCGGCGCCAGCGCGCGCTCGGCGAGCGCGCCGTGGCCGACCTCGCGGCGTCCGGGCCCGGTGAAGCGCCCCGTCTCCCCGACCGAGAACGGCGGGAAGTTGTAGTGCAGCATGAAGCGCTTGTAGAACTCGCCGGTGACGTGCTCGACCTTCTGTTCGTCGTCGGCGGTGCCGAGCGTGCAGGTGACCAGCGCCTGGGTTTCGCCGCGCGTGAACACGACCGAGCCGTGGACGCGGGGCAGCACGCCGGTCTCGGTCCAGATCGGGCGGATCTCGTCGAACTTGCGGCCGTCGAGCCGGACGCCCTTTTCGAGCGCTTCCACCTTCATCACGTGCTCCTGGAGCTCGTGGAAGATGTGGTCGGCGTCCTTCTTCGCCTGCGCGTCGGGGTTCTCGCCCAGCGAGGCCATCATGTCGGCCTTCACCTTGTCGACCTGCGCGTAGCTCTCGAGCTTCGCCTTGATGCGCATGGCGTCGGCGAGCGGGCCGGTGACCTTGCCTTCGATCGCGGCGCGGAAGTCCGCCGGGATCTCGTGGGCCTTGACGGCCAGCTTGGGCTTGCCGATCGCGGCCTTGAGCTCGTCGATGGCGGCGACGATCTGCTTGATCGCGGTGTGCGCCGCTTCGAGCGCGCCCACGACCTGGGCTTCCGGCACCTGCTTGGCGCCGGCTTCCACCATCACGATGCCGTCCTTGGTGCCGGCGACGATCAGGTCGAGCAGGCTCTCCTTGCGCTCGGTGTAGGTCGGGTTGATGACGAACTGGTTGTTGACCAGGCCGACGCGCACGCCGGCGACCGTCTTCTCGAGCGGAATCTCCGAGATGGCGAGCGCGGCCGAGGCGCCGGTGATGGCGAGCACGTCGGCGTCGTTCTCGGTGTCGGCCGACATGACCATCGCGATGATCTGCGTCTCGTAACCGCCAGCCCGAGGCGAAGAGCGGCCGGATCGGGCGGTCGATCAGCCGGCTGGTGAGCACTTCCTTTTCGGGCGGCTTGCCCTCGCGCTTGAAGAAGCCGCCGGGGATGCGTCCTGCGGCGTAGGCGTATTCGCGGTAGTCGACGGTCAGCGGAAGAAAGTCGACGTCGCGCGGGTTGGCGGCGCGGGACGCCGCCACGAGCACCATCGTGTCGCCCGAGCGCACGACGACCGAGCCGTGCGCCTGCTTGGCGAGCTTGCCGGTTTCAATCGAGATGGTGCGGGAGCCGACGCGGATGTCGCGCCGTTGCAGATTCACATTGTGCATATCGATACCTTGGGTTGGAGTGGAATCCAACGCTTACTTGCGAATCCCAAGGCGCTTGATCAGGTCCGCGTAGCGCGCTGAGTCTTTGCTTTTGAGATAGTCGAGCAGGCGCCGGCGCTGGCCGACGAGCTTCAACAGGCCGCGACGCGAGTGATGGTCCTTCGCGTGGGTCTTGAAATGCTCGGTGAGGTAGCTGATGCGATCGCTGAGGAGCGCGACCTGGACTTCCGGGGAGCCTGTATCGCTGTCGTGAGTCTTGTACGTGCCGATGATCTCGGTCTTGCGGTCCTTCGTAAACGCCACTGGTGTTCCTCCACGCACGGCCCAGACTCTCGTCCCCCGAAGGGACGCGCCAGACCGCCGTATTCCTAGCCCGCGCTGCGTGTCTGCTGATAGCGTAGCTAAATTGCCTTGTCCTAAAGACTTACTATCTTAAATCAGGACGACGGAAGGATGCAAAAGCGGGCTCGCCGGACGCCGTGTCGCGAGCGCCACGAGATGTCCCGCCTCGTCGAGCAGCCGCACCCACGATTCCGGTCCTTCTGTCCAGCCACGAAGCATCCCGGACGACCGCGGCCCGGAGCCCTGCGGGGGCCCGAGATCGCGTCCGTGGGCCACCCAGTCCAGCCCTTCGGCCGTCACGCGAACGGCGGGCAGACTCTGGAGGAGCGCGCCGGGAGGCACCATCGCCTCGGCGATCCGGCTCATCCGCGCACCGGCGTCGAGCCCCTGGCCGCCGGCGATGAGTTCGAAGGGTGCCGCGGCGGCCAGCGTGAACTCGCCGCTGCGGGTCCGGCGCAGCGCCTCGAGACACGCCCCGCACCCGAGCATGCGGCCCAGTTCGTGCGCGAACGAGCGGACGTAGAAGCCCGCCGAGGAGGTGATCGACACGCTCGCCGTGTCGTCGTCGAACGCCGTCAAGACGGCGCGCGACACGGTCACCGGCACCGCTTTCAGCTCCACCGGCTGATCCCGGCGCGCCATGCGCGTAGGCGCGGCGGCCATCCACCTTCTTGGCGGAGTAGGACGGCGGCATCTGGTCGTACGATGCCGCTCAAGCGCCAGCAGCCCGAACTCGACGGCGGTCCGCGTCGGCCGCATCGGGCTTTCCGCCGTGGTCGTGCCGGTGGCGTCGTAGGTGTCGGTGGTGCGCCCGAAGCGGATGACCGCGTCGTAGTCCTTGTCCGACGCCGTGAGGAACCGGACCAGGCGCGTCGCCTTGCCGATGGCCAGCGGCAGCACCCCGGTAGCCATCGGATCGAGCGTGCCGGTGTGGCCGATGCCGCGCTCGCCGAGCGCCCGCCGCGCCACCGCCACGACGTCGTGCGAGGTGATGCCCGGACGGCTTGTCGACGACGAGGACGCTTCCTCGTTCACGGCTTCCGGACCGCCGGGGCGATCGCCTCTCGCACGCGTCGCATCGACGAGCTTCTGTTCGAAGAGCGGCACCAGGTGCGACGAGGTCGCCGGTGGCGCCGCAGCCAGAGGCGTTGGTGTGGCCGCCGCCGCCGAACTCGCGCGCGATCGTGTTGACGTTCACGTCGCCCTTCGACCGCATGCTGATGCGCCAGTCGTCCGGGCCCGCTCTCCTTGAAGAAGGCCACCGCCTCGATGTCCTTCACCGTGAGCGGAAAGTTGATCAGCCCTTCGGTGTCGTCGTAGGTGGCGCCGCAGCGCGCGGCCAGCGCCTGGTCCATCCGCAGCGTCGCGACGCGGCCGTCGGGGGAGAGCTGCATGTCGTTGAGCACCGCACCCCAGATGCGCACCCGCCCGAGGTTGTTGTTGTCGTAGATGGCGCGCGACACCGCGGTGGGGTCGAGCCCGGCCTCGACGCAGCGGCGGCAGATGTCGAAGGTGCGGGGCGAGATGTGCGAGTAGTGGAAGCCGCCGGTGTCGGTGAGGATGGCGAGATAGACGTGCATCGCCATCTCGACGCTCAGCGGCACGCCGAGCTCGGCGATCAGGTCGAACACGATCTCGCCGCAGGCGGCCGCGGTGAGGTCGATGCAGTTCATCGCCCCGTACATCGCGTTGCCGGGGTGGTGGTCGATGTTGATGACGAAGCCCTTGTCGAGCCCGGCCACGCCGGGCCGCCGCACGTCGCCGCACTCCATGAAGATCACGGCGTCGCCCACGTCGTCGAGGTGATCGACGAGCTGGATGTCCGCCACGCCCGGGAAGTCCTGCATCTGCTGCGGCGCCGGATCGTGCGCCACCATCCGCACGTCCTTGCCGAGCGCGCGCAGCGCCAGCGCCATCGCCACCTGCGAGCCGATGGCGTCGCCGTCGGGACGGGCGTGCGAGACGACGACGAAGCGCCGCCGCGCGCGGATGGCGTCGGCCACCTGGGCCAGGGTCGTGTCAGTCGAGGTCGTGGTCATCGGTGGGAGCGGCGGGCGGGCGGGCGGCATCCGGGGCGGCCGCGCCGGCGGCGCCGCCGCGCGCCGCCTCTTCCTGATGCAGGTCCCTGAGGATCTGCTCGATGCGGTCCTGGTTCGCGATCGACTCGTCGAAGCGGAACTCGATCTCGGGCACGCGGCGCAGCTGCACCCGGCTGCCGATCTGCCGCCGCAGGAACGGCGTGGCCCGGTCGAGCGCCTTCTGCGTGTCCTTGCGCGCGGCCGGATCGCCCAGCGACGTGTAGTACACCCGCGCCACCTGCAGGTCGGGCGAGACCTGGACGCGGGTCAGCGTGATGAACCCGATCTTCGGATCGTGCACCTCGCCGCGGGCGAGCATGGCGCTCAGCTCCTCGCGGATCTGGTCGCCGACGCGGTGCGGTCTGTAGCCCTGGGCCATGTTGGGGTGGCGCTACGCCAGAAACTCCACTTCGGTGCGGGTGACGAGCCCGGGTTCGATGCGATCGATTTCGTTGGCCGCCGACGCCAGCTGCTGCTCGACGTGCTCGGCCGACGTCGAGATGGCGACGATGCCGAGCGCCGCGCGCTGCCACAGGTCCTGGTGCTCGATTTCGGCCACCGCGACGTTGAACTTGCCGAGTCGATCCTTGACGCGCCGCAGCACCATCCGCTTGTCCTTGAGCGACAGCGCGTGCGGGATGAAGAGCTCGACGTGCAGCACGGCCACTCGCATGGCTAGTCGGTGGTCGGTAGTCGTAGGATCGGTTGGCTCCGGTCTAGCCACCGCTCCCTGCCGCTACCTGCACCGGCCTACCGACTAGGCGGTCGCCGCGGGAATCTGCTCCTGGCTGACGACCTCGATCACGTCGCCCACCTTGATGTCGTTGAACTTGTCGAGGCTGATGCCGCACTCGAAGCCCGACTTCACCTCGCTGACGTCGTCCTTGAAGCGCCGCAGGCCGGCAATCCTGCCCTCGTGCACGACCACGTTGTCGCGCAGCACCCGCGCGCGCGCGTCGCCCTTGCGGGTGATGGTGCCGTCGGTGACCATGCAGCCGGCGATCGCGCCGATCTTCGGCACCTTGAACACCTCGCGCACCTCGGCGCTGCCGAGCCGCACCTCCTTGAAGGTGGGCTCGAGCATGCCTTCCATCGCCTTCTTGATCTCGTCGGTCACCGCGTAGATGACCGAGTGCAGGCGGACGTCCACTTCCTCGCGCTCGGCCACGTCGGCGGCGTTGCGGTCGGGCCGCACGTTGAAGCCGATGATGATGGCGTTCGACGCCGACGCCAGCAGCACGTCCGACTCGTTGATGGCGCCGACGCCCGAGCGGATGATGCGGATCTTGACCTTGTCGTCCGACAGCTTGGTGAGCGTGTCGGCCAGCACTTCGGCCGAGCCCTGCACGTCCGACTTGACGATGATCGGCATCTCTTTCATGCCGCCTTCGGCGATCTTCTCCTGCAGCGACTCGAGCGTGAGCCGCGAGCCGCGGGCGCCGAGCGCGCGATCCTTGGCCTGCGCCTGGCGGAACGTCGCGATCTGCCGCGCCTTGGCCGCGTCGGCCACGGTCTGGAACGAGTCGCCGGGCGAGGGCAGGCTGGTGAGACCGAGCACTTCGACCGGCGTGGCCGGCGTCGGCCGACTTCACCGGGCGGCCGCGGTCGTCGATGAGCGCGCGCACCTTGCCGACCACAGCGCCGGCGATGAAGTTGTCGCCGACTTTCAGCGTGCCGTCCTGCACCAGCACGGTGGCCACCGGACCGCGTCCGCGATCCAGCTTGGCCTCGAGCACGGTGCCCGATGCGCTGCGATTCGGGTTGGCCTTGAGCTCGAGGATGTCGGCCGAGAGCAGGATCATCTCGAGCAGCTGATCGAGGTTCTGCCGCTTCTTGGCCGAGACCGGCACCGTGACCACGGTGCCGCCCCAGTCTTCCGGCACGAGGCCGATCTCCGCCAGCTCGCGCTTGACGTTGTCGGGGTTGGCGCCCGGCTTGTCGATCTTGTTGATCGCCACCACGATCGGCACGTTGGCCGCCTTGGCGTGGTCGGCCGCCTCGCGCGTCTGCGGCATGACGCCGTCGTCGGCCGCGACCACCAGCACCACGACGTCGGTGACCTTGGCGCCGCGGGCGCGCATCAGCGTGAACGCTTCGTGACCGGGCGTGTCGAGGAACACCACGCTGCGGCCGCCGACGTCCACGTGGTAGGCGCCGATGTGCTGCGTGATGCCGCCGGCCTCGCGCTCGGCCACCTTGGTCTCGCGGATGGCGTCGAGGAGCGAGGTCTTGCCGTGGTCGACGTGACCCATGACCGTGACGACCGGCGCGCGCACCGTCATGTCTTCGGGCTTGCTCTCGTCGCCCTCGGCCGAGACCAGCTCCTGTTCGAAGCTGCGCATCTCGATGTCGGCGCCGAACTCGCGCGCGAGATCGCGCGCGGTGTCCATGTCCATGGTGCTGTTGATGTTCATCATCATGCGCCGCATCAGCAGCTTGGCGAGGACGTCCTTCACGCGGACGTCGAGCTTGTCCGCGAGGTCCTTCACCGTCATGCCCTCGGCGAGCGTGATGGTGCGCGTGATGGCGACCGGGGCCGACGGCGCGGCCGGAGCCGGGGCCGACGGGCGTTCGCGCCGCGGTGCCACGGGGCGCGAGCCCACCGGACGCGCCGGCTGGAACGGCGGGCGAGGTCCGGCGCCGCCGGGACGTCCCGGCATGCCGGGACGGGCGCCCATGCCCGGCTGACCGGGGCGGATGGGCTGTGACGGGCAGCGGCCGTGGGCCGCCGAGCATGCCGGGCGTGGTCGGACGGCCGGGCGGCGGATAGCCTGGACGGCCCGGCATCGCGCCGGGCCGTGCGGTGACACCCGGACGCGCCGCGCCCGGCGCACCCGCCGGGCGAACGCCCGCGGGCGGCGTGGCCGGCGGCGGCTGCACGATGCGCGGCTGCGTGACCGCCGGCCGCTTGGCCGGCGTCATCGGCCGCGCGGGCTGCGGCGTCCTGCCGGGCTCTTCGATGCGCAGGCGCAGCGTCGGCGGCACGAAGCGGCCGGAGGCCGCGCTGTGCGCTGGGGCGGCGCGCTCGGCGCTCGCTCGCCGCCAGTTCGGGGCGGGCTTCGACCGCGGGTTCCTCGACCGGGACCGGCGGCCTCCTCGACCTGCGCGGCTGGTGCCGGCGCCGCCGCGATCTCCGCTGGCGTCTCGACGGCGGCGGCTCTTCGGCGAATACCGGCTCGGGGACGTCCGCCACCGGCTCGTCCGACCGGCTCGGGGGCCGGCGCCACAGCGAGCGCCGGCGCGTGAGTCCCGTCTTCGAGCGGCGGCGGCACGACGCGGCCTGATCGTCTTCACGAGTCGCGGCGGACCCAGCACGGGCGCCGCGGGCTTGGGCGGCTCGACCGGCTTCTTGAGCGCCGGCCCCTTCTTCGCGCCGGGTTTTGCCGGCGCGGTCCATGCTCGGCGAACATGTCGCCGCCGGGCAGCGTGATGTTGCGCTGCCGGGCCACGCGCTCGACGAACGATCGCGCGACGACCTCTTCGACCGTGCTCGACGCGCTCTTGAGCTCGATGCCGTGCTCCTTTTTCAGGAGCGCCAGCACTTCCTGGCTGGTGGTATCGAGCAGCTCAGCGACTTTGTAAATGCGAACCGTGGACAATCCGATTCCTTCGTCTTAAAGCGTGACTTCGTGACTTCGCGTTACTGCTGCTCGTCGCCCGCGTCCTGCGGGGCGTCGTCGGTCGTGCCGGCCTCCGGCTCCTCGCCGGCAGCCGCATCGGTGGAAGCGTCGGCGGACGCGTCGATGGACGCCTCCTCGGTGGACGCCTCCTCGGTGGACGCCTCGCCCGCGGCGGCGTCACCCGCCTCGAGCGCCCCGAACTGCGCCTCGACTTCCTTCCGCTTCTCTTCCTCGCTCTTGATGTCGATGCGCCAACCGGTCAGCTTCGCGGCCAGGCGCACGTTCTGCCCCTTCTTGCCGATGGCGAGCGACAGCTGGCTGTCCTCGACCACCACTTCCATCACCCGGTCCGCGTCGTCGACGATCGACACGTGCTGCACCTTGGCCGGGCTCAGCGCGTTCATGACGAACTGGATCGCATCCTCCGACCACTCGACGATGTCGATCTTCTCGCCGCGCAGCTCGCGGATGATGGCCTGCACGCGCGTGCCCTTCATGCCGACGCAGGCGCCCACCGGATCCACGTCGCGCTCGCGCGAGTAGACCGCCACCTTGGCGCGGTCGCCCGCCTCGCGCACGGCGCCGCGGATGACCACCGTGCCGTCGTAGATTTCCGGGACTTCCTGCTCGAACAGCTTGATGAGCAGCGCCGGGTCGGTGCGCGACAGCACGACCTGCGGCCCCTTGGCGCCGCGGTTGACACCCTTGATCACGGTCCGGATGCGCTCGCCCGGGCGTGTAGCTCTCGGCGCGCGACTGTTCCTTGCGCGGCAGCACGGCCTCGATGCGGCCGATCTCGACGATCAGGTCGCCGCTCTCGAACCGCTTCACCATGCTGTTGATCACCTCGCCGACGCGGTCGTTGTATTCGGCGTAGATGTGCTCGCGCTCGGCCTCGCGCACCTTCTGGAAGATCACCTGCTTGGCGGTCTGCGCGGCGATGCGCCCCAGCACGTCGGTGCGCTTCGGGAACTCGATCTCCATGTCCACTTCGGCTTCGTCGCCGTAGAGGTTCTGGGCGTCCGTCAGCGAGATCTCGGTGGCGTCGTTGGTCACGTCGGTGACGATGTGCTTGATGGCGAACAGATCCACCTGGCCGGTCTCGGTGTTGAACCGGGTCTTCAGGTTCTCGTTCGTCTTGTAGTACTTGCGGGACGCCGTCAGCACCGCGTCCTCGATGGCCGCGATGATCTGATCGGCCTCGATGCCCTTTTCCTTGGCGAGCGCTTCGATTGTCTGGAGCAGCGGGTTTGCCATAGCTTTTAGAACTCGACCTCGAGCCGGCCGCGCGTGATCAGCCGCAGCGGCAGCCTGTGCTTGCGGCCGTTCGCGGCCTCCAGTACGACGGCGTCGTCTTCGACGCCGCGCAACCGGCCTTCGAACGCCTTCTGGTTGTCCACCGCCTCGCTCACCACCACCTTGGCGAGCCGGCCGGCGAACCGTGCGTAATCGCCGGCGCCGCGCAGCGGGCGATCCAGTCCCGGCGACGACACCTCGAGCACGTAGGTAAAGGGCAGCGGGTCCTCCACGTCGAGAATCGTGCTCACCTCGCGGTTGACCTGCTCGCAATCCTCAACGCTGACGCTCTCCTCCGGAGTGGCCGCGGGCCCTGGCCGGTCGATGAAAATCCGAACGACGTGGCCGGCGGATTCGCGCCGGCTCTGGATGTCCCACACTTCGAGCCCCCGGGCGCGCGCCACGCGCTCGGCAATAGCCCGAACGGTGTCCAGCGGCTGCACTCGGTCCGCCCCGTCCGCGATGCCGTTCCCTGCCGGTACCTGTTGACGCGCTGCGCGCAAAAAACTGGCCCAGAAATACAAAAAGTGGGCACGAGCCCACTAGGAATCTTTCCCAGCCTAGGTGACCGCCTAGTGTATCACGCAGGTTCGGCAACAGCCAGCGGGCGGGCGAGCAAGTCGTAACCCTGGCTGGCGACGATTTCGGCGTCGAGGAACTGCCCCGGCGCCACCGCCGAGGGGTCGCAGTCGGTGAGGTAGACCAGCGGGTCGATGTCGGGGGCCTGGCCGGCCGTGCGGGCCCGCAGGACGAGCTCGTGCTCGGCCGACGGGCCGTCCACGAGCAGCCGGACCTGCCGGCCCACGCGCGCCCGGTGGGTCCGGGCGACGATGCGGCTCCTGCAGCGACATCAGCGACGCCGCGGCGGCGCTCCTTGGTCGAGGCCGGGACGTCGTCGGCCAGGTCGTGGGCCGATCGTGCCCTCTTCGTGGGAGTAGGTGAAGACGCCCAGGTGGTCGAACTCGACCGCCTTGACGAAGGCCTGCAGCTCGGCGAAATCGTCGGCCGTCTCGCCGGGGTAGCCGACGATGACCGTCGGTACGCAGCGTGACGTCCGGCACCCGCGTCCGGATGCGGTCGAGCAGCTTCTCGTAGCCGGCCCGCGTGCCCGGCCGTTTCATCCGCTTCAAGACGGCATCCGAGGCGTGCTGCAGCGGCAGGTCGACGTAGCGGCACACCTTGTCGTGCGTGGCCATCGCGTCGAGGACGTCGTCGCCGATGGTCGTCGGGTAGAGGTAGAGCAGCCGGATCCACTCGATGCCGTCCACCTGCTGCAGGGCGCCGAGCAGCCGGGCCAGCGCCCCGCGCTCGCCCCGATCGATGCCGTAGAAGGTGGTGTCCTGCGAGATGAGCAGCAGCTCCTTCACGCCGCGCGCCGCGAGAGCCTCGGCTTCGCGCACGATCGAGTCGTGGGGGCGGCTGCGGTAATGGCCGCGCAGCTTCGGGATGATGCAGAAGCCGCACTTGTAGTCGCAGCCCTCGGCGATCTTGATGTAGGCGTAATGCCGCGGCGTCGCGAGGAGCCGCGGCGTCTCGGCGTCGTAGAGGTAGGTCGGCAGAGCCGTGCGCGACCCGGAGGCGGGGTAGGCAGCGTGGGCAGACGCTCGGCGGAGCAGGGAGAACGCTCCCGCGGTTTCGCGGCGACAGCCTCACCACTCTTGCGAAGGATCTGGATGACTCCACCTGCCGCGCGCGCGCGGGCGGGGGCGGCCGGGCCGCCCAGGGCCTCCACGATGGCGGGCACGTCGCCGGTGCCGAGGATGGCGTCGATTTCCGGAATCTGAGCCTTGAGCTCGTCGCGGTAGCGTTCGGCCAGGCACCCGGCCACGACGAGCGTCTTGCAGGCGCCGGTCTTCTTGAACTCGGCCATCTCGAGGATGGCATCCACCGACTCCTGCTTGGCCTTGTCGATGAACGCGCAGGTGTTGACGACCAGGACCTCGGCGCCGGCCGGGTCGCGTGTCAGCTCGTGGCCCGCCTGCTGGGCCAACCCCAGCATCACCTCGGAATCGACGAGGTTCTTCGGGCAGCCCGAGCGACACCATCCCAATCTTCATCTCGGATCAGAGTACCGGAACGGCACCCGCCCCGTCACCTGGACCACGCCCGGGTTGCGTGCATGGAAGGTTTTACCGGCGGTTCTGCCGGAATCGCCCAAGCAGCGGGGCCGTGAGTGCGTCCGTGCGAGCGTGCTGCCCCGCGGTACGGGTCCAAGCGCTGAACTGGAACGCCCGTAATCTCGACAACTTGGAGAGGCAGTCGGGAGGCAGAGCCTCCCGACCAGAAGGTGGGTCGGTGGTCGCGCCTCGTAGGAGAGGCGCGAGCGGTCGTGCCAGCGAGAATTAGCAAGCGCGATGCCACGCGAACTGGCGGCAGTCTTGCTCTCTCGGGCATGTGAATGGCCGCCATGGCCATTCGATGGGCTTCAAGCCCGGGAGGCTGCGATGTTGATGGTTCTGGCGTTCATCCTGCTGGTCGCGTGGCTGCTCGGTATCGTCGGCACCTACACGGTCGGCGCGTTCGTGCACGTGCTCCTGGTGATGGCCATCGTGCTGTTCCTCGTCGGCATCATCAGCGGCAGGCGCACCGTCGTCTGAGGCGGGCGCACGCGCAGGGCTGTAAGATCAGCCGGCTTACACGCCGGCTGATCTCATGCCCGACTCGCTTCTCGATCGTCTCGGTTCGCACCGGACGCTGGCGGCCGTCCCGCGTCCGCAGCTCGAATGGCTGGCGGCCGTGGGTGAGCAGCGTACGCTCGACGCCGGCGAGATCCTCACCCCCGGTGGCGGGCCGGTCAAAGGCCTCTACGTCATCCTGAGCGGTCACCTCTCGATCCGCGTCGATCGCGGCGCCGGCCCCCGCATCGTGATGGAGTGGCACGGCGGCGACGTCACCGGCCTGCTGCCGTACTCGCGCATCAAAGGCCCCCCCGCCAACGTGGTCGCCGAGGAGCGGAGCGACATCCTCGCGGTCGCCCCGGCGAACTGCCGCGGATGATCCAGGAGTGCCACGAGCTCACGGCGGTGCTCGTGCACGTGATGCTCGACCGCGCCCGCGTGTTCAAGTCGAGCGAGCTGCTCGACGAGAAGATGGCGTCGCTCGGCCGCCTGGCCGCCGGCCTCGCGCACGAGTTGAACAACCCGGCATCGGCGGTGGCCCGCAGCGCCAAGACCCTCGTGTCCGGGCTCGAGGCGCTCGACGATGCCACCGCGCGGTTCAGCGCCCTCAACCTCACCGGACGCACAGGCAGATGCCGTCGCCGCGCTGCGCGACGACCTGCCCGCGCACGCGCGCAGCGCCGATCGAGCTCGCGGACCGGCAGGATGCCCTCGACGACTGGCTCGACGCGCACGATGTCGACGGCGTGGACGCCGAGCCGCTCGCCCGGTCCGGGCTCGTGCCGGCCGACCTCGACGCCCTGGCGGCGGCGGTCGGCGTGGAGCGCGTCGGCGTCGTGCTCGCGCACGAGTCGGCGCAGCGTGCCGTCCGGCAGCTCGCGACGGAGATCGACACCGCGGCCTCGCGCATCCACTCGCTGGTCGCGGCGGTGAAGGGCTTCACCTACGTGAACCAGCAGGCGACGCTGATGCCGATCGCGATCGGGCAAGGGCTGTCCGACACGATTACCGTGCTGCGATCGAAGGCGAGGACGAAGTCGGTGGACGTCGAGCTGCAGCGTCGCCGAGCGTCTGCCCGCCGTCGAGGGCTACGGCGGCGAGCTGAACCAGGTGTGGGCGAACCTGGTCGACAACGCCATCGACGCCACGCCGGGCGGCCACGTGCGTGTCGACGCCGAGAGCGCCGGCGGCAACGTCGTCGTGCGCGTCATCGACGACGGGCCGGGCATTCCCGCCGACGTCGCCGGCCGCATCTTCGACCCGTTCTTCACGACCAAGGACATCGGCGAAGGGACCGGCCTCGGCCTCGACATCGCCCGCCGCATCGTCCAACGGCATCACGGCGCCATCGACATGAGCACGAGCGAGCGCGGAACCGAGTTCCGCGTCACGCTGCCGGCGATGGTCGCAGTCCGCCTGGAGTCTGACGCGTGGCGCAAACCGGTCATCCTGGCAGTGGACGACGATCCCGAAGTGCTCGGCGCGGTCGAGCGCGATCTCAAGCAGCGCTACCGGCGGACTACCGGGTGCTGCCGGCGCGTTCGGCGCGGCAGGCGATCGAGACGGCGCGAGGAGCTGAAGCGGCGCGGCACGCCCGTCGCGCTCTTTCTGGTCGATCAGCGCATGCCGGACATGACCGGCACCGAGTTCCTGCGCGAGATGCGCAAGCTGCTCCCCGACGCCAAGCGCGTGCTGCTGACCGCCTACGCCGATTCGGAAGCGGCCATTGCGGCGATCAACGAGGTGGGGCTCGACCACTACCTGATGAAGCCGTGGGATCCGCCCGAACAGCACCTGTATCCCGGTGCTCGACGACCTGCTGGCCGACTGGTCGGCGCGCGCCCGCATTCCCTTCGAGGGCGTCCGCATCGTCGGCTCGCGGTGGTCGCCGCGGAGCTACGAGACGCGCGACTTCCTGTCGCGCAACCAGATCCCGTATCAGTGGATCGACGTCGAGTCGGACGCGTCGATGCGCGAGCTCGCCGTCGCCACCATCGGCGACGACCTGGCGCGGCTGCCGCTCGTCCTGCTGCCCGACGGCACGGCGCTGGCGATGCCGTCGCACGCGGAGCTGGCGGCGAAGGTGCGGCCTGCAGACCGTGCCCACGCGTCCCTTCTACGACCTGGTCGTCGATCGGCGCCGGCCCCGCCGGCCTGGCGTGCGCGGTCTACGGCGCGTCCGAAGGATTGAAGGTGCTGCTCATCGAGCAGAACGCGCCCGGCGGCCAGGCGGGCACGAGCTCGATGATCGAGAACTACCTCGGGTTTCCCAACGGCGTCACCGGCGCCGACCTGGCGCGGCGCGCGGCGACGCAGGCCAAGCGCTTCGGCACCGAGGTGCTGGTCGGCCACTCGGCCGTCGGCATCCGGCGCGACGATCCGTACAAGGTGGTGCAGCTGTCGAACGGCGAGGAAGTCGTGTGCCACGCGCTGCTGCTGTCCACGGGCATGGCGGTGCGCGAGCTCGATGTGCCCGGGCTGGCGCCGCTGCATCGGCGCCGGCGTCTACTACGGCGCGGCGCTGTCCGAGGCGGCGATCTACCGGGGCCAGCACGTCTTCGTGCTGGGCGGCGCCAATTCGGCGGGGCAGGGCGCGCTGTTCTTCGCGCGCTACGCGGCGCAGGTCACGCTGATCGTCCGCAAGCCGACGCTGCACCCGGCGATGTCGCACTACCTCGTCGACCGGATCAAGAGCACCGAGAACATCACCGTGCTCGGCGACACGGAGATCGACGCCGTGCACGGCAACGGCCACCTCGAGCGGCTGGACGTCCGCAACGCCGAGACCGGCCAGACGACGCAGCCTCGCGGGGAACGCGCTGTTCATCTTCATCGGCGTCGCGCCGCGGACCGAGGCGTTTGCGCCCGTGGTCGCGACCGACGACAAGGGCTTCATCCTCACCGGCGCCGACGTGCGCGCGGCAGGCCAGCGCTGGGAGCTCGATCGCGACCCGCTGATGTTCGAGACCAACGTGCCCGGCATCTTCGCCGCCGGCGACGTGCGCGCCAACGCCAACCGCCGCATCGCGGCCGCGGTCGGCGAAGGCTCGGCGGCGATCTTCTCAGTGCACCAATACCTGCGGAGCGTGTAGCACGCCATGTCCACCGCCGATCACCCTGATATCGCTGCGCTTCTCAAGGGACAGCTGCCGGTTGGGAGCCGCGTGTCCGTCCGCGGCTGGGTGCGCACGCGCCGCGATTCCAAGGCGGGCCTGTCGTTCGTCCACGTCCACGACGGCTCGTGCTTCGACCCGATCCAGGTCGTCGCCCCGGCGCAGCTGCCGAACTACGAGAGTGAGGTCAAGAGACTGACGTCGGGATGCGCGGTGATTGCGAGCGGTGTCCTGGTGCAGAGTCAGGGGCAGGGCCAGTCCGTCGAGGTGCAAGCCGATGCCGTCGAAGTCGTCGGGTGGGTCGACGACCCCGAGGGCTATCCGATTCAGCCGAAGCGTGCGTCCTTCGAGTATCTCCGCGAAGTGGCTCACCTCCGGCCGCGCACGAACACGCTCGGCGCCGTCGCCCGCGTGCGCCACTGCCTCAGCATGGCCATCCATCGCTACTTCAGCGAGCGGGGGTTCTTCTGGGTGCACACGCCGATCATCACGGCGAGCGATGCCGAAGGCGCCGGCGAGATGTTTCGCGTCAGCACGCTCGATCTGGCCAATCGGTCGGCGATCCCGTCGCACACCGGAAGGACGAACCGACTTCACGCAGGACTTCTTCGGCCGCGAAGCGTTCCTCACCGTCAGCGGACAGCTCAACGTCGAGACCTACTGTCTCGCCCTGTCGAAGGTCTACACCTTCGGCCCGACGTTCCGCGCCGAGAACAGCAACACGAGCCGCCACCTCGCCGAGTTCTGGATGGTCGAGCCCGAGATCGCGTTCGCCGATCTGCACGCCGACGCCGAACTGGCCGAGTCGTTTCTCAAATACATCCTGACGGCGCTCCTCAACGAGCGGGGCGACGACCTGAAGTTCTTCGCCGACCGCGTCGACAAGGGCTGTGTCGCGCGCGTCGAAGCGTTCGTGAGATCTCACCGTTCGAGCGCATGACGTATACCGACGCGATCGCCGCCCTCGAAAGGAGCGGGAAGACGTTCGAGTTCCCGGTGCACTGGGGCATGGATCTCCAGTCGGAGCACGAACGCTGGCTCACCGAAGAGCACGTGAAAGCCCCGGTCGTCGTCATGAACTATCCCAAGGAGATCAAAGCGTTCTACATGCGCATGAACGACGACGGGAAGACGGTGGCGGCGATGGACGTGCTGGCGCCGGGCATCGGCGAGATCATCGGCGGCTCGCAGCGCGAGGAGCGGCTGGATCGTCTCGATCGCCGTCTCGAGGAGCTGCACCTCGACCCGAAAGCCTACTGGTGGTATCGCGACCTCCGCCGATACGGCACCGTGCCGCATGCCGGGTTCGGTCTTGGTCTCGAGCGAACCATCATCTACGCGACGGGGATGGCCAATATCCGGGACGTCATCCCGTTCCCGCGCACACCCGGCCACGCGGCGTTCTAGGCACTCCGTCGTGGGGGCCGGCTTCAGCCGGCCCATTCGCCGCGTTCGAGCAGTGCAGTTCTGTCGAGCTCCGTCAGACGCCGCGGAAAAACTCCTCGCGCGCGGCCTCCGGGGAAGGCCGCACGGGTCGAGTGGCCTTCGCTGATGCTCGGCCGGACGGGCCGGCTGAAGCCGGCCCCCACGGACGAATGAAGCGCTCTATTCGACGGGGAAGGTGACGAAGGTGCTCTCGAGCCGCTCGCGCGCGTCGGCGCAGCGCTGCAGCGCCGCCACGGGTCGCCGGTGTCGGCCACCTCGAACATCAGCACGCCGTCGTAGCCGATCTTCTGCGTTTCCATCATCGCCACGTCCCAGTCGATGCTAGCCGCCGAACGGCGGCAGGTGATCGTCGGCCCGGCGCCGGTTGTCGTGCACGTGGGTGGTCAGCAGGTGCCCCGACACTTCCTCGATGGCTTCGCCCACGTCGCCCATCAGGTGCGCGTGGCCGTAATCGAGGCAGATGCCGGCGCCTCGAGTGCCCTCGCCTCGTCTTCGATCAGCCGCACGAGCGCGCCGGGCGTCGAGAGCGCGTTCGGGATGACCTCCACCGCCACCTGCACGCCGACGGCTCGGCCGCGGCCCGGCAATCTCGTCGAGGCTGCGGCGCGCGGCGGCGGGCTGGTTGTCGTTGGCCGGCGGGCGCGTGCGACGTGGGCACGCCGAGGTGCAGCACCAGGTAGCGGAACGGAATCCGCGTGGCGACGCCCAGCGCGGCCCTGACTTCGGCCACCGCGGCGGCGCGACGGGCCTCGTCGCCCGACGCCGTGGAGTAGGGCAGCACCATCTCGCCGCGGCGCACGGCTTCGGCGATGGGCGCATGCACCGAGTGCAGCTCGAGGCGCGTCTCCTGCAGCCAGGCCGCGAGCTGCGTCGACCGCGTCGTCGTCCCGATAGTCGAAATGGGTGCGGGTGGCGAACACTTCCACGGCATCGAACCCGTGGCGTGCCACGAGCGCGAGGTGGTCGCGCGTCAGCCGATGGTCGTGAAAGAGATGCGTGGAAAGACCGAAGCGCCGCTCGCCCACGGTGAGGTCATCTTACCGCGCCAACGGCCCAGGACCGCGGGCGCGTCAGCGCAGCTCGGGCAGCACGGCGGCGAGCAGCTCGCGCGAGCCGGGCGAACCGTGGGTGCCGCTCGAGGTTGGCGCGCACGTAGGTGAGCGTGCGCGGCATGTACTGGATGTAAACCGGGTTGACGCGGGTGGCCGCCTGGAAGCCGAAGGTGCCGAGGGCCTTCAGGTTGCGCTGCAGCGCCAT
This sequence comes from uncultured Acidobacteriota bacterium, assembly GCA_963731785.1. GTDB lineage: Bacteria > Acidobacteriota > Vicinamibacteria > Vicinamibacterales > UBA2999 > DASYRM01. The sequence continues at coordinate 124,973 of CAVSWX010000005.1, read as the reverse complement.
CAGGTCGAACCGCTCGCGGAAGCGCGGGCCGTCGCCGCCGCCGGTCCCCAGGCCCTGGCCGCGGAGCGCGAGGAAGAAGGCGATCAGCTCGTCCACCTGGCTCTCGAGTGAGGTCCACGTACGGAATCGCGCAGCAGCGACACCAGGTCGTAGGTGTCGGGCCCCATCCGGGCGTCCTGGAAGTCGATGATGTAGAGCTGGCTCTCGTGCAGCATCAGGTTACGGCTGTGGTAATCGCGATGGCACAGCACGCGGGGCTCGGCGGCAAGTTCCTCGACGATCGCCGCGAACTCACCGGCCAGCGCCGCCCGCGCGGCCGCGTCGAAGGCGGCACCGCGGTACGCCTCGAGGTAGTGCTTCACGAAGAAGTTGAGCTCCCACGTGAGCTTCTCGACGTCGAACGCGATGCCGTAGGGCACGTAGCCGGGCGCCGCGAGGGCGGCGCCGCGCCGTTGCAGCGTTTCGATGAGGCCCACGGCTTGGCGGTAGAGCGCGGCGTGCTCGGCCTGGGTGGCGGCGCCGAGGTGCGCCTGCAGCGTGACGTCGCCGAGATCCTGCAGGGCGATGATGCCGAGCTCGTTCGAGTGGGCGAGGATGCGCGGCACCGGCACCGGCATCGCGGCCAGCAGGCTCGCGACGTTCACGAACGGCAGCTGCTCGAAATCGATCGGGCCCGGGTGCACGGCCAGCACCTGGGTGGCGTCGTGCGGCACCAGCACACGGAAGTAGCGCCGGTCCGACGCATCCCCGGTGAGCGCCACCACCGACGCGCCGCGCTGCGCGAGGCCGCAGTCGGCGAGGAACTGATCGATTCGGGCCCTCACGTCGGCCATGGTCGTCGGTCACGGCCTCGCAGGTCATGCGGGCAGGTCTGAAGAGCTGCCCCTACGACAGAGCTGAGACCGCCAGGTCGCCGATGGCGGTCTCGCCCGGCGCCAGGTCGCCATCGAGCCGACGGATGATCTGCCGCGTCCACGTCGTGCGCGGGCGGAATGGTCACGCCGTCGGTCACGATGCAACGTTCGAGCGTCGCGCCGTCGCCGATCTCGACGTCGTCCCAGAGGATCGATCGCCGCACCGAGGCGCCGGGCGCGACCCGGCACCCGGCCCCGTAGGCGCTGCGGTGCCTTCACGGTCGGCAAACGCCATCGACGTCTCGAAGTAGTCGAGCGGCGTGCCGATGTCGTGGTAGGTCGCGCTGGGTCGCCAGCACCCGCACGCGCGCCGGGCCGCGCCGCGTTCAGCTCCGGATAGAGCGCCGCCACCGACTCGTAGGGCGTGTCGGCCGGCACGGTGTCGAATGCCGCGGCGTCGGCCACCTGCACGCCGAAGTAGTGGTACGACGGCTGCTCGCGACCCGCGTGGTGCCACGCCCGCCAACACGCCGTCGGGGCCGGCCAGCAGGCCGCTGTACTTGTGCCGCTCGGTGTTCGGCACGCCCGGCCATGCGTGACGAGGCGCCTTCGTGCGGTCGTGGTGCTCGAGCACGGGCGCGAGGTCCAGGGTCGTCAGCGTGTCGCCGTTGACGATCAGGAATCGCGGACGCCCGAGGATCGGCGCGGCGCGCCGCGGCCCGCCCGCCGACCCGAGCACGGGCGTCTCCCACGAGTAGCGCACGCGCACGCCGAAGTCCTGGCCGTCGCCGACGATGCGCGTGAGTGTCTCCGGCATGTGATGCAGGTTGAGCACCACGTCGGCACGCCGCCGTCCCGCAGCCAGCGCGAGGATGCGGACCGACGAGCGGTTGGCCGGCCACCGGCAGCGCCGCCTTGGCGCGCACGAGCGAGAGCGGCCGGAGCCGGGTGGCCAGTCCCGCGGTCAGGACGAGCGCCGGAATCATGCGCCGGTCGCCGTCTCCCGCGTCGAACAGCATGTCGCGCGACGGTCAGGTTGTGCGCCTGCGCGAACGCAGGAAGAGCCCGCGGTACGAGTCGAGGATGAAGTCGGCGGGCGAGCAGCCCAGGGCATCGGTGACCGTCAGGATGCCTTCCTCCGACCCTTCGATTTCGAGGTAGGTGCCGACCGGCGTCTCGTCGAGCGCGATGACCACGCCCGGCGCCTCGAACTCCTCGCGGAACTTCTGATAGCGGAACCACGCCTGCAGGCCGAGCTCCTGCAGCACGCGCCGCACGACCTCGGCGTCGGCGACCTCCGTTTCCTGCTCCTCGCGCATCTTCATCGGGCCCGGCTGCACGGGTCCCTTGTAGGTGACGATAGGCGCGATCGGGCTCGCGGCGCAGGCGCACGACGGCGCGCCGCGCCCGCAGCGCGGCTGTCGGGGTGTCGTAGAGGGTGTCGTCCTGGAGGCGGCGGGGCCGCAGTGGCACGGCCCCGATTCTGGCAAGTGCGGCCCGAGCGAGGTCAGGATCGCGAAACCGGATCTTGACCTCGCGCTCGAGCATGGCGAATCTCCGCGGTCGTCCCTGCACTTACTCCTTCGTCACGGGCACGAACGTCTCCTGCCCGTCGCGCAGGACGCGCAGGAACGCGGTGCCGCCCGACGGCACGCGCGCCAGCTCGCGCTGGGCGTCGGCGGCGTTGGCCACCGGCGTGCTGGCCGACGCGCAGAATCACGTCGCCCTCGGTGAGGCCGGCGCGGGCGGCGGGGCTGTTGGGGTCGACGTCCACCACCACCGCGCCGCGCGAGTTCTCGAGACGCAGCTGGCGGGCGATGTCGGGCGTGATGTTGTTGAGCGTCAGCCCGAAGCCGGCCGTCGTCTCGGGCTCGGGCCGCCGCGGCCGCCGCGCCCAGCGCGGGCGTGCTGGTTGGCGCCCTTTCGGCCTCGAGGTCGAGCTCGTCCACCGTGACGTTGATCGTCTGCTCGCTTGCCGTCGCGCATGACGCGCACCGGCACGGTGCGTGCCCGGCCGCGTGGCCGTCACCATCGACACGAGCTCGTTGCTGTTCTTCACGGCTTGCCGTTGTAGCCGACGATGACGTCGCCGGGCTCGATGCCCGCCTTGTCGGCCGCGCCGCCGGAGACACGGCGCCGACGAGCGCGCCCTCGCGGTTCTTCAGCCCGAACTCGTCGACCGCCTCGCGCGGAATCGGACGGATTTCCACGCCGATGCGGCCGCGCGTGATCTTGCCGCCGCGCAGCTGGGGCAGCAGGTCGCGCACGGTGTTGATCGGAATCGCGAAACCGATGCCGATGTTCCCCTGGCGCTGGCCGTCGGTGATGATGGCGGTGTTCATGCCGATGACCTCGCCGCGGATGTTGAGCAGCGGGCCGCCGGAGTTGCCCGGATTGATGGCGGCGTCGGTCTGGATCACCTGCGCCTGGCGGCGGTTGGCCACCTGGAACGGCCGGTCGAGGCCGCTGATGACGCCCACGCTCACGGTGTGCGCGTAGCCGAAGGGATTGCCGATGGCCATCACCCAGTCGCCCGGCTGCATCTGCGTGGAATCGCCGAACTTGATCTCCGGCAGCGTGTGGTTGGGCTTTTCGGTGAGCTCGAGGAGCGCGCTGTCGGTGAGCGGGTCGCGGCCGACGACCCGGGCCTCGTACTCCTGATCCTCGTCCTCGCCGTAGAGCGACACGGCGATCTTGGTGGCGCCGTCCACGACGTGGCTGTTGGTGAGGATGAACCCGGCCTTGTCGATGATGAAGCCGGTGCCGGCCGCCTGCACCAGCTGCTCACGCTCGCGCGGCCGCTGCTGCTGCCCCTGGCCGCCGCCCGGCCCCTGCCCGCGGGGGTTCGGCTGGCCGAAGAAGCGTTCGAAGAGGTCGCCGCCGCCCCCGCCGAAGAAGTCCGACAGGTCCTGCGTGCGCTGCCGCGACTCGGTGCGGATGTTGACCACGGCCGGCGACGCCAGCTTGGCGATGTCGCGGAAGGTCGAGGCCGTCAGCGCGCCGGTGAGCGGCGCGCTGTTCATCGGCGGGGCCGCCACCGTCTGCGCGCTGGTGGCGGGCGACAGATCGAGCCTCGACGCGACGATCATTCCGACGAGCACCGACATCAGCACGATCGGCAGCGAATAGAGCAGCGTGATCTTCCGGTTCAACATTACGGCCTCCACGCCCCCGCCGCGCGAAGCGCGGCCGAAGCGGCGGAATGAATCAGCCAAGGGGTCCGCGGGATGTCGCGGCGCAAGCCCTTGGCTGATTCATGATAACAGCGGCACGATGGCGCCCTGACGCGGACCGGTCACTTCCGCCTCGCGGTCCCCGCAGGAAGACGTTGATTTCCGTGCGCACGCCGAATTCGTCCAGATAGACGCCAGGCTCGACCGTGAAGCCGGTCCCTGGCAGCAGCCTGCGCTCGTCGCGGGTCTCGAAATCGTCGAGATGCGCACCGTTGCCATGGACGTCTTCGCCCAGGCTGTGGCCGGTGCGGTGCAAAACCTGGGCCTCGAACCCCGCGTCGACCAGCACCGTCCGGGCCGCGCGATCGACTTCCCACCCCCGCAGTTCGCGCCCGTCCCTGGCCGCCGCCTGCACCAGCGTCGACCGCGGCATCTCTCGCGCGCGGCGGCGGCGGCGAACACCTCGGCCATTTTCGCGGGCACGGTGCGGCCGGTGATAGCCGACCCACGTAATGTCGGCAAAAACGGCGGCCGGCTGTGACAGCTTGCCCCAGAGATCGAGCAGCAGCAGCTGGTCGGCGACGATGGGCGACGCGCTCGCGGCAGTGGGGAGGTAGTGCGGGTTGCCGGCGTGCGGCCCGACGGCGACCACCGGCGCCGAGTCCGAGACCAGCCCTTCCTCGTCGAACCAGCCCACCATCTGCTGCTGCAGTCCGTATTCGTCGAGCGGCGCGCCCGCTCGCGGACGGCGGCCGCGGCGGCCGCGAATGCCCGATCCTTGATCCGATACAGCGCCTCCGCCGCCGTCCTGTGCGTCTCGAGCTGGGCCGGCGTCCACACCGCCTCGAACGCCTGGACGAGATCGCCCGACGACACGATGTCCACGCCGCGGGCGCGGATCGCTTCCGCCGTGCCGGCGTCGACCCGCGAGACATAGGGGATGGCGCAGCCGGGCGAGTACTCCATCGCCACGCGTCTTGACCCCGCGCAGCAGGTCCGTGAGGCCCGATTCGAGCTGCTCGCGGCGGCCGTAGACCATTTTCTGGCCCGGCAGGGCATCGAGGTTGTGCCGCTCGATCGCGTGCACCAGCGCCCGGGGCTCGCCTTCGCGCGGAATCAGGTAGTACCAGCGCCGCGTGGTCAGATGGGCGCCGCGATCGACGCCCGGCAGGCGGGTGGCGATGGGATTCGAGCCGTGGAAGTCGTAGAGCAGCCATCCGTCGAGACGGCTGTCGCGCAGCGCGCGCTGGATGGCGGGAACGTCGAGCGCCATGGGCGCCCTTCAGTATAGGGGCTGCCCGCTCCTCGTCACCCCTCCAGCCTATAATCGCGGTGCCAGCCCGTCAGACCCGCAAGAGCACTTTATGAATAGACGCCTCGTCCTCTCCGTCGCCGCCGCCGCCCTCGGTACCGGCGTGCTCTGGGCGCAGCAGGCGCCGGCGCCCGCGCCGGCCGCGCCCCAGGGCGAGACGCCGCCGGTCGTCTTCCGGGTCGAAGTCGACTACGTCGAGGCCGACGCCTACGTCGTCGACGCGCAGAACAACCCGGTGAACGACCTCACGGCCGACGACTTCGAGGTGATCGAGGACGGCAAGCCGCAGAAGGTCACGTCGTTCTCGCTGGTGAACATCCCGATCGAGCGCGCCGAGCGGCCGCTGTTCGCCACCCAGCCGGTCGAGGCCGACGTCCAGACCAACGAGCACCTCGAGGGCCGCATCTACCTGATCGTCCTCGACGACCTGCACACCGAGTTCACCCGCACGCCGCGGGTGAAGGCGGCGATGCGCCGCTTCTTCGAGCGCAGCTTCGGCACCAACGACCTGGCGGCCGTCGTCTTCACCGGCCGCAGCAACGGCTCGCAGGACTTCACCAACAATCCGCGCCTGCTCATGTCGGCCGTCGACAAGTTCGTCGGCCGGAAGCTGCCGTCGGCGACGATCGAGCGGCTGCAGAACGTGCGCACCAACCCGGCCACCGGCGGACTGCAGCCGGGCGACGACAGCCAGATGATGGAGCGCAGCTTCAACGCCCGCAACGCCATGGGCATCGATCCGCAAGCTGGCGGAGTTCATGGCCAACGTGCGCGGCCGCCGCAAGGCGCTGATGCTCGTCGGCGAAGGCGTCGACTACGACATCCACGAGGCCGTGGGCCTGGCCGGCTCCACGGCGTCGGCGGTGCTGCTCGACACGCACGACGCGATTGCCTCGGCGACGCGCGGCAACGTCAGCATCTACGCCATCGACCCGCGCGGCCTGACGACCGGCGACGAGGAGCTCGATCACGCGTGAGCTCGACGATGCCCGAGCAGGGCGCCGGGCTCAATTCGCTGCAGAACGAGCTGCGGCTGTCGCAGGACAGCCTGCGCGTGCTCGCGGCCAACACCGGCGGCTTCGCCGCCGTCAACCGGAACGACTTCAACAGCGCCTTCGACCGCATCGTGCAGGAGAACAGCCAGCTACTACCTGCTCGGCTACTACTCGAACAACTCGCGCCGCGACGGCCGCTACCGCAAGATCCAGATGCGGGTGAAGCGCCCCGGGCTGCGCGTGGTCCGGGCGCGCAACGGCTACTACGAGCCGCGCGGCCGCCGCCCGGCCGACCCGAAGCCCGGCCGGCCAATCCGGCGCTCGCCGGCGGCGCGCTGGCCAGCCCGCTTGCCCGTGGCGGGCCTGCCGCTCAAGGTGTTTGCCGGCGCCTACAAAGGCGAGGCGCCGAACGCCGCCGTGGCCGTGGTGCTCGAGCTCGACGCGTCGAAGCTGGATTTCGTCGAGGCCAACGGCACCTTCAACGAGGCGCTCGAGATCGCCAGCGCCGCCACCGACTCGAAAGGCAAGGTGTTCCCGGGCGAGCGCCACACCGCCAACCTGACGCTGAAGCCCGACACCTACGCGCGGGCCAAGGAGCGCGGCTTCCGGGTGGTGACGCAGGTGAACCTGCCGCCCGGCCGCTACCAGCTGCGGCTGGCGGCGGGCAACAAGAACGGCAAGGCGGGGAGCGTGCTCTACGACCTCGAGGTGCCGGAGTTCTACAAGGAGCCGTTCGTCGATGAGCGGCGTGGCGCTCACGGCGGCGTCGGCCGGCCTGACGCCGACGGTGAAGGCCAAGGATCCGCTCGGCGACTTCCTGCCCGGCCCGCCGATCGCCACGCGCGAGTTCGAGGCCGGCGACACGCTGATGTTCTTCGCCGAGTTCTACGAGAACGGCGCGAACATCGCCGCACATGGTCGATCTGAAGGCGGAACTCCGCGCCGAGGGCGGACGCGTGGTGCGCGAGGCCACCGAGCAGCGCTCGTCGACCGAGGTGCGGGGCGGCGGCGGCTACGGCTTCGCCGGGCGGCTGCCGCTCACCGATCTCGAGCCCGGCCTCTACGTGCTGCACGTCGAGGGCCGCTCGCGCGCAGGGCGAGAACGCGGTGCGCGAGCCGCGATATCCAGGTGCGGATCAAGTAGCCTCTGGCTCAGTGGCTCAGCCGCTCTCGAAGCCGAGCCCGAAGCCCGAAGCCTGCGTGTCCCTAGACCTTATTCAGACCGTCGCGTTCGCGGGGGCGGCGCTCTTTCTCGGCTACTTCCTCAAGCGCCTGCTGCCGGTGCTCGCCCGCTACAACATCCCGGCGCCGGTGGTCGGCGGCCTGCCGATTGCCGCGCTCTTCGCCTTCGTCAATCGCGGCACGCCGCCGCTCATCGCCTTCGACACCGCCCTGCAGGTGCCGCTGCAGAACGCGTTCTTCGCCTCGGTCGGGTTCGGCGCCAGCCTGCGGGTGCTGGCGCGCGGCGGTCCGCTGGTGCTCGTGATGATGATCATCGCGTCGCTCGCAGCGGGGCTGCAGAACCTGGTGGGGGGCATCGTCGCGTGGCTGCTCGGCGAGCATCCGCTGCTCGGCGTGCTGGCCGGGTCGGTGACGCTCACCGGCGGGCCGGCGACCGGGATTGCGTTTTCGCCGCTCTTCGAACAGGCGGGGATCGCCGGCGCGGAAACGCTCGCCGTGTCGGCGGCGATGGGCGGCATCGTGGCGGGCGGGCTGATGGGCGGGCCGATTGCGACGTTCCTGCTCGGACGCCATCCCACCGTCATGCCGACACGGGCCAGCGGCACCCTCGAGTCGCTGGCGGAGCGGCAGATGGCCGATCCGATCCCCGCGACGCCGGCCGGCGAGGACGTGGAGGCCTACAGCCTGCTCAAGCACCTCGTGGTGCTGCTGGTCGCGGTTGGCGCCGGGGTGTGGGTGAGCGCCGGCCTCGAAGTCCGTGGGCTGGAGGCTGCCGGCCTATATCGGCGCGATGATCGTCGCGGCCGTCATCCGCAACGTGGACGACGCGGTCGGAGCGATCCGCATCTCGCAGCGGACCATCGACGACCTCGGCACCGTCGCGCTGTCGCTCTTCCTCGTCATGGCGCTGATGACGCTGCGGCTGTGGCAGCTGGCCGGCGCGGTCCTGCCGCTGCTCGTCATCCTGGCCGCGCAGGTGGCGCTCGTGGCGGTGCTGTGCGTGTTCCTCGTGCCGCGGGTGATGGGACGCGACTACGACGCGGTGGTGATGTCGAGCGGCTTCTGCGGGTTCATGCTCGGCACCACCGCCAACGCCGTGGCCAACATGGGCGCGCTCGTCGAGCGCTACGGCCCGGCGCCGAAGGCCTATCTGGTGGTGCCCCTCGTCGGCGCGTTCGGCATCGACTTCGTCAACGCGCTCCTCATCACCGGCATCCTGAACTACTGGGGCGTCTGAGGGCCGCTCGCTGCGCCCCGTTTGCCTCACCCGCCAGCCCGTACATGCAAAAGGGCCGGCGGTGACGCCGGCCCTTCTGGTGTCGAGGCGTGCCGCCCTACATCTTCGGCAGCAGCTTGGTCTTGATCGCGCCGTTCGAGTGCTCGAACTTGTACTGGTTCCGATCCATCTTGGGGTTGGTCGGGACCCGCAGGACCACGTCGATCACCTCGCCCGGCATCAGCGCCTTGCGATAGCGGAACGGCTGGGCGCCGGTGACCGGCTCGCCCGGCCTTGTCGTACCAGAACTCGTCGACCTTGAGCCCGGCAATCGGGCCCGCGGCCAGGTTCTTCACCTTGATCGTCGTGACGATCATGTTGCCTTCGCGCTTGGTGACCGGCTTCAGATAGCCCAGTTCGGCTTCGCCGCGAACCGGAGAGATGAGCTTGGTCGCCGGAGCCGGTGCAGCCGGTGCCGGTGCAGCCGGTGCCTGCGCGGAAGCCGCGCCGCCGGCGAGCAGGAGACCGCCGGTGAGCGCCAGGACGGTGCAGAGATGAACGAGTCATAACCTGATCCTTTCCGTCGCGCGACTTGTCCTGCCGCGTGTTCACGCGGCCGGCACGATGCCCGGTTGCCTCGGTCACGGACGCCCCGATGCGCCCGCCGCGACGAATTATAGGCAGTCGGGGCCCGATCAGGAATAGGTTCCTGATCGGCCCTTACATCTCACCGTTCCAGTCTTCCGGTTCCGGGTTGGCGGAGCGGAACACTTCGAGGTGCCACTTGCCGCCGCCCCACGGCTCGATGACCTCGGTGGCCACGACGTCCACCAGGATCTCGGCGAACGTGCGCCCTTCCGGGTCGCCCTCGAGATGGTAGGCGGGCTCGTCCCAGCCGAAGTTGGGATAGAGCACCATCGTGAGAAACAGGTCGTAGCCGTCGTCCACGACGATGATCTGCCCGGTGGGCCGCTTGATCGTCGAGTGGTACACCAGATACTTCTCGGCGCTGTGGGCGCGGATGTAGCGCTTCAGCGCGAACTCGCGGGCGACGACCTCCTCGACCGCGATCTTCTTTTCCCAGCAGTCGCGGCAGTAGCGTTCCTCGCCGCGGGGTTCCGAGACGTCCTTGGCGCCGCACAGCGCGCACTTCGTCTTCTCGACGCTTGATTTCCGGCCCATCGACCCAGTATACCGGGGCTGCGTCCTGCGGACGCGGTGGGGTAGGCGGGTGAGGCGGGTAGGCAGACGCACCACGCCGGCGTTACGCCTGGGCTGCGCCGGCGCCTTCAGACCTTGCGCGGTTCCGTGACGGCCGGCACGTAGACGTCTCGCGCACGTATTCCTTCACCATGCGCCGCGCGCTGAAGCGGGGCAGCACGGTGCGGATCGACTGCTTGACGGTCTGCAGCCAGCGGTGCGGCAGGCCCGAGCCGTCGCGATCGTAGAACGCCGGCACCAACTGCTGCTCGAGCAGCGTGTAGAGCGCCTGCGCATCGGCCCAGTCCTGCGCGCCGTGATCGTCGGGGTTGGCGGTGCCCTCGATGAGCCAGCCGTTCTCGCCGGTGAAGCCCTCGGCCCACCAGCCGTCGCCGATCGACAGGTGCGGCGTGCCGTTGATGGCGGCCTTCATGCCGCTGGTGCCGCTGGCCTCGAGCGGCTTGCGCGGGTTGTTCAGCCACACGTCGCAGCCCTGGACCAGGAAGTGCGCCACGTGCAGGTCGTAGTCGTCCACGACGGCGATGCGGCCGCCGAACATCGGGTCGAGCGCGCGGTGGTAGATGTGCTGCAGATGGTGCTTGCCGATGTCGTCGGCGGGATGCGCCTTGCCGGCGAAGACGAACTGCACCGGCCGGCCCCACTTGTTGAGGATGCCGGCGAGGCGCTGCGGATCGGTGAAGAGCAGCTCGGGGCGCTTGTAGCCGGTGAAGCGACGGGCGTAGCCGATGGTCAGCGCGTTCTGGTCGAACATCGTGCCCGCCGCCACGACCCGCGCCGCGGCGCCGCCCTCGGTGGTCCACCGCAGCCGCGCCCGCTCGCGCACGAACTGGAAGAGGAACGTGCGCAGCGCCACGCGGGCTGCCCACAGTTCGTCGTCCGGAATCTCGAGCACGCGGTCGCACAGCGCCGGGTCGTCGTGGTTCTCGAGCCAGTCCGGGCCCGAGGTAGCGGTCGAGCAGCCGCGCGATCTCCGCCGACATCCACGTCGGCACGTGGACGCCGTTGGTCAGCGACTTCACCGGCACGCGGCTTACGGGCGTGTCCGGCCACAACGACTGCCACATCTGCCTGGTGACTTCGCCGTGCAGCTGGCTGACGCCGTTGACCGAGGCGGCCGTGCGCATCGCGAGCGCCGTCATGTTGAACATCGGGCCGGCGCCGTTGTCGTGCGAGCCGAGATCGAGGAACCGCGCGCGGTTCTCGCCGAGGTCGCCCCACAGCCCGGCCAGGTGCGTTTCGACCATGCCGAACGAGAAGGCGTCGTGGCCCGCGGGCACCGGCGTGTGCGTGGTGAACACCGTGGTGCGGCGGACGTCGGCCAGCGCCGCCTCGAAGGTCTGCCCCTGATCGCAGAGGTCGCGAATGCGCTGCAGCACCACGAAGGCCGCGTGCCCCTCGTTGAGGTGATAGAGCGCGGGCGCGAAGCCGAGCGCGCGCAGCGCCCGCACGCCGCCGATGCCGAGCACGATCTCCTGCTGCAGCCGGGTTTCGCGATCGCCGCCGTACAACCGTGCCGAGAGCTCGCGATCGCGCGGCGCGTTCTCGGGCAGATCGGTGTCCAGCAGGAACAACGAGACGCGGCCGGCGCGCACGCGCCACACCGCCGCCAGCACGGTGCGGTCACCGAGCGGCACCGCCGTGACGCACGGCTTGCCGTCGGACGTGAGCGCCGGCTCGATCGGCGCATCTTCCCAGATCGAGGCGCTCGTAGCGCTCTTCCTGCCAGCCGTCGGGCGTGATGACCTGGTGGAAGTAGCCCTGCGGATACATGAACCCGACGCCCACGAGCGGCACGCCGAGGTCGCTGGCTTCCTTGCAGTGGTCGCCGGCCAGCACCCCGAGGCCGCCCGCGTAGATCGGCAGCGACTGGTGCAGCGCGAACTCGGCGGAGAAGTAGGCGATCGACGCCGCGGCGAGCAGCGGATGCTCGCGCGCGCACCAGGTGTTGCGCGCGGCGCGGGCGTCATCGAGCCCGGCGATCGCGAGGTCGTACAGATGCAGCCACTCGGGACTCGCCACCGCGCGCGCCAGCGCGTCGTTCGAGATCAGCGCCAGCATCTTGACCGGGTTGTGCGCGGTGGTCCGCCACAGCGGATAGTCGAGACGCCGGAAGACGTTGCGTGCGGTTCGATTCCAGCTCCACCAGAGATCGCCTTGCCAGTTCGTTCAGGCGATGGATGCGGTTGGGCAACTCGCGCACGCGTACTCCTCGTTCAATGGTCGGGTTCGGCTGTGAAATCGGCCGGCCGCGGTACAGGTGGAGCGGGCAGGCACAAGGTGCTCGATTTTGCGCACTGGCTCAACCGCGGGATCGTGTATTCTGAGCCTACGCCCGATCCCGGGCATGCTCCAAGGAACTGAGCTATGGCCCCGAACGCCCGACCCACTGCCGCGAAGCGAGAACGCGAAAAGTCGCTCGCGGAACGCCGCAAGGAAAAGGAGGCCCGCCGCCGCGACGCGAAGGAGCGGAAGGCGACCGCCGGCCCCAAGGCCGACGGCATCGACCCCGATATCGCCGACATCAAGCTGGGCCCGCAGCCCTTGGCCGACTGGCAAGTCGAAGACAACACCGAAGGCTGAATTCCGCCCGATTTCCAGCCTCCGCGCGACCGCGCGGGGCTGGACGACCGGCCCCCGGCGCAAGGCCGGGAGCCAGCCGCCCTTCCCCTACAAACCGAACCGGCCGCCTCAGTTGGCGGCGAAGCAGTAGAGCAGGCCCGCGCCGCCGGTGGCGACGAGGTTCGCCTGGCTGCAGCCGGCCGACTTGTGCGTCGCGTTCCACGACGAGTTGCCGCCGCCGATGCGATCGTGATGGCCGAGCCACACGCCCGGACCCTGGCCCGCGCGGCGCGCCGGCAGGCGGCGAGGCGTTGCTCGTGTAGTTGCTGCACGTGGTGTCGTCCGTCCCGGCGCGCGCGCGGCCGTGCGAGTCCGAGCCGGTCAGGATGTCGTGCTGGTTCGGCGGCGCGGTTCCGGGCGGTGTTCCAGGCGGCGCGACGCCGTTGACCGGTTCACCCTTCTCGTTGAGCGCGAAGTTGCGGTTGATCGAGTTGCGATCGCGCTCCACGTCGCCGTGCAGGTCCGCCACGTTGTTGGCGATGAGCTGGCCGTTCTTGTTGTACCAGGGGCCCGCGCCGATGCGATCGCGCGCGTTCACGGCCGGCTGGCCGTTGGCCGCCGTCGCGCTCAGATACGCGCGCCACGTGCGGCCGGGCGGTGTCGGGATAGCGCCCGCCTGGGCCATCTGCGCACAGTAGGCGTCGGCGCCGGCAAGGCCGCCGTAGTTGGCGCCGTCGCCCTTGCCCACGCTCGTGATGAAGAACGACGCCGGTCCCGCCGGGCCCGCCGGGCCGCGGCCTGGTTGGGGCGGCAGCGCCTGTCCCGCCGGCGCTGGCGCCTGGGCGAACGCGACCAGAGATGCGAGCGCGGCGAGGCCGACCGCCGCGAAGACGTGTTGCACCTTGCGCATTGAACTCCCTCCTTGGATGTCCCCCGACCCCGCCGAGCCGTTCCGGCCCGCAGGTTTTCAATACGACTGCTCGATGAGCCGAGGTAAGGTAACACAGGGATACGGGGGCTCATGTCGCTCCGTTTACGGCCGGACGCGCGCGCACTCACCGCTGCCGCACTTCTCGTCGCGGTGGCCGTCATGCCCGCGGGCCGCTCGGCCGCGGCCGCCCAGGCGGCGAATCCCGGCTCGCTTGGCGACCTCCTCGATCGGGTCTCGCGCTACGTCGCAGGCGTACTACAGCGCGGGCGCAGAGCCTGATGGTCGAAGAGACCGTGACGGTGCAGCACCGTGCCGCGCGGACCTCTCGCCCGACGGCTTTGCCCGCCGCCTGTTCTACGAGCTGCGCTTGGAGTGGACGCCAGACTCGGCGCACCGAGAAGCCGCGCGTCGATGGTCGTGCGGCAACTGCTGCGCGTCGACAACCGGCCGGCGCGGCCGGGCGACGAGCCCAAGTGCCTCGACCCGATGCCGGTCACGCCCGAGCCCCTGGAGTTCCTGCTGCCCGACGCACCGCGGCGACTTCAAGTTCATCCACGCCGGGACCGACGCAGTTCGATGGGCGCGCGGCCGCTGATGCTCGACTACAAGCCGCGTTCCTCCGGGAAGCCCACGGCGACAGTCGATCCGAAGGGCACCGACGACAAGGAGTGCGTGCTGCTCGATCTGCCGAGGCGCTTCCGCGGGCGGATTTGGGTCGACCCGGACACCCACGCCATGCTCCGCATCGACGAAACGCTCGTCGGCCCGACGGACGTGCCGGTGCCCGCGCAAGGCAGTCGAACTGGCGTTCAGCCGCTTCATTACGCTGATCGATCCGACAGCACGATGCGCTACACGGCCGTCAGGCTTCTCACGACCCCGACGAGACGCTGATGCTGCCGACGACGATCGACAACGTCTGGGTGATCCGCGTCGAACGGCATTCGCGGCTGCGGATGACGCAGCAGTATCGGAACTACCGGCGCTTCCTCACCGAATCGCGCATCCTCCCGGTGCCGTAGACAGGCGGGTCTGAAGACCCGCGGCCACCTCCGGTACAGCACGAAGGGCGGACCGTGAGGTCCGCCCTCATCCCTACCCGCCCTACCCGCCCCACCCGCCCCACCGCGAGCGAAGCGAGCGGCCTTACCGCGGATTGTCGTGGTGTGTCCCGTCGACGACGTGATCGAGGTCGCGATCCTCGCACCGCGCCGGCTCTTCGAGCTCCATCGCCGTGACCCACATCGTGTAGGACTTCGCGTTCCACGGCTCGACGAGCACTGCCGGGTCGTGCGCGGTGGCGGTGTACTCGATCGTGTCGCCGACGCGGCGCAGCCGCTCCACCACCTTCAGCCCGGTCGTGTGGAACGCGCCGTTGTCGGTGAGCCAGGTGTCCTCGTTGAAGTTCGTGGTCTCGACCACGAGCGTGTCGCCCTCGAAGCGGCCGATCGAGTCGCCGAGGTAGCTGGCCGGCAGGTCCTTGCGGAAGGTCGTGCGCCCATCCACCGGGATGATGCGGAAGAAGCCGCCGTTCACGTCGTCGTAGAGGAACACGACTTCCTTGGCGTTCTGGACGATCTTGTGCGGCGGGCCGATGCGCGGCACGCCCGGCGCCATGCACTTCAGCCCGCTGTCGGTTTCCACCTGGCGCGCGCTGAGGTCCTTCACCTTGGCCTGAAACTCAGGCTTGTACTTCGGAAAGAGCGCTTCCGGCGGGGCCGGTGCCGGGCGCGGGGCAGCAGCCGGAGCCGGGGCTGGAGCCGATCGCGCGGCGCCTGCGGCAGGCTTGCAGCCCCGCAGGCACAGCGAGCCGTCGGGCAGCTTCTGCGGCCGGATGAACTCGATGCCGCCGAGGTGATCCCAGGTGCCGTTGAAGTCCGGCTTTCCGTTCAGATGCGGTGTCGGCTTGGCGGAGAGCTGCGTGATGAGTTCCGCGGAGCCGCGGGCGGCGCCTGGGCCGTCAGCGCGGCGGGCGCCGCCATCACCGCCGCGAACGCGGCGGCCGGCAACCATCGACGAATGAGGCGATGCGTCATACGTCCTTCCTCTGCAATGCGGTGATCGCCCGGCTAGCGTCCGGATAGCTCGTACTTGCGGCCGTCCGCGTAGGTGATGGTCTTGACCCATCCGAGGTGCTTCGTCCCGTCGCGCGCGGGGTTGCACTCGATGGTGAGGATCTCGCCCGGCTGTCCGGCGATCGACTCGCGGGTGAGACCGCCCCGGCGAGCCATCGCCGTGGGCACCGTGCCGAGCGCCCACGTGGTCATCTGCCCGTCGTCGCCCTTGACGTCCAGGTGCAGGTAGATGTGCGGGTTCACCCAGTCCACCTTCGAGATCACGCCCTTGAGCGTGACCGATTTCGACAGGTCGAACTGTCCCGCGACCGAGTGATGGGCCGAGAGCAGGGGCGCCATGCCGATCATGGCGACCACGGCCAGCAGCACGCCCAGCAATCTCTGGCGCATTCCGAAACCTCCCAGCCCGCCCGAGGGTGGGCAATTAGACGCTGCGCTGGCGAGGCGGAGCCACTTAGGCGATCCAGGCGGTCTCGCCAGCTTCGTCTGGCGAAGGAATCCTAGTCCCGAGGCAGGGGGGGTCAAGGCGCCCGCGCAGCCTCGCTAGCTCTTGAAGCGGCGGCAGTCGATGGCGTGCTTGCGGACCTTGTAGTTGAAGATGCGGTCGGTGGTCTGCAGCAGCCGGGCGGCGCGGCTGCGAACCCCGCGGGCCGCGCGCAAGGCGTCGAGCAGCAGATCCTTCTCGTAGGCGTCGAGCGACTCGGACAGGCTGAACGGCGACGGCCAGCCCGGCGGCGTCGGCGGCGTGGATCGCGGGCGAGAGGTGATGGCCGTGCACCACCTCGTCGTCGCAGAGCAGCACCGCCCGTTCGATGACGTTGGCCAGCTCGCGCACGTTGCCCGGCCATGCGTAGCGCGTCAGCATGTCGAGCGCGCGCGGCGAAATCCGGGCCGGCGGGCTTCCCGTGATCGCAGGCGAACCGGGCCACGAAGAACTCGGCGAGCAGCTGGATGTCGGCGGCGCGATCGCGCAGGCGCGGCACCGCGATCGAGAAGCCGCTGAGGCGATGGAAGACGTCGGCGCGGAAGCGGCCGTCGCTGACCGCCGCGTCGAGGCTGCTCTCGGACGTGGCCACGATCCGAACCTGCGGGTGCTGCGGCGACGCGGCCTGCCCGGTGGCGAACTCGCGCTGCTGCAGGACGCGCATCAGCTGACCCTGGGCGGCGGTGGTGAGCTCGTGCACGTCGTCGAGGAACAGCGTGCCGCCGTCGGCGAGCGGCGGGCGCTTCTTCGCCGCATCGCGGCCGCGCAGCTGTTCCAGCAGGTCGGTTTCGAGACTCGCGCCGCTGATCCGGCTGCAGCTGTACTCGACGAACGGCTTGCGCGCCCAGGGCGAGCTGTGGTGCAGCGTGCGCGCCAGGAATTCCTTGCCGGTGCCCGCCTCGCCCTCGAGCAGCACCGGCGTGCCGGTCGTCGCGGCGCGTGACACGAGCTCGCACACCTGCCGCATCGCCTCGCTGTTGCCGATGATGCTGGTGAGATCGTGCCGGCCATGCAGCCGGCCGCGCAGGCGGCTGTTCTCGTCCACGAGCCGGGCGCGCTCGCTGACGCGGGCGCGCTGCGGCCGCGACGGCCGGCCCGATGAACTGCGCCAGGTGCTTCAAGACGGCGGTGACGTGGGCGGGCGTGACGCGCGTGTCCGCCGGCAGGTCCACCGAGATCGACCCGATGGTGCGCTGGCTCGCGACGATGGGGATCGACACCACGCCGCTGGCGGACCCTGGCGTGGCGCCGCCCGGTGCTTCCGCGTGGACCCCGCCGCCGCCGTCGTCGATGTCCACGACCGCACGGATGGCCAGTCCTTCGCTGACGAGCAGTTCGGCGATGTAGGGAAGGGCGACGGAGGCGTCTTCGACCCACAGCGCGCGGCTGGCGTCGGCGACGAGCGAGGCCGCGCGCAGCGCATGGCCGTCCTCGGTGGAGGAGGCAACCGTAGTCACCTTGCGTGAGTCGGGATTCTGGGCCACCGGCCTGCTCCCGGGTCGCTGGTCGACCCGGTTTTCGTTCACCGTCGCGAAAGTGAGCAAAAGAAACGCCAGCGCGGCCGGCGCGGGCGGAGCGTCAGGACGCGGGTTTTCCTAGAGAATCAGCGGCTCCTCGGCGCGCGCCGGACTTCGAGCGGACGGACTTTTTTGTAGCCCAGGCGCGATTCACCGACAGGCCTGTCGTATCGCTCGAGACCGAGGCGACAGCAACGAACCTCTGGGGTGGCGTGCCGGCGTCGACGCCGCGGTCTCGTGGAACCGCTGCGCGCGACGTTCGCCGCGGCCGTCACGTTCTTGACAAATGTGTGGGGCGGCGCCGCAAACGCAAACGGCGTTGTAGCGAGATGGAGCAACCGGTCTAAATGGTGCGGAAGAAAGGACTCGAACCTTCACTCCCTTGCGGGAACTAGCTCCTGAGGCTAGCGCGTCTGCCAATTCCGCCACTTCCGCAGTGGTGAGAGGACAACCGGGCAGCGAACGTCCCAGTATACCCCAGCCCTCCGGCGCCTCCCATGGCGGCCTGACACTGGGTACTTGCCTGGAAACCACCCACCTCACCGTCGGCTGTGATGAGATACCGCCCGTGCGCATCCCCCGGTCGCTCACCTTCTGGATTCTGGTCGCCATCGTGGTCGGCGCCGCCGTCGGCCACTTCTTTCCCGACCTCGCGGTGTCGCTCCGGTTCGTCGGCCAGGTCTTCCTGCGGCTGATCCGGACCATCGTCGCCCCGCTGCTCTTCGCGACGCTCGTCGTCGGCATCGCCGGGCACTCCAACCTGCGCCAGGTGGGGCGCATGGGCGTGAAGTCGCTCGTCTACTTCGAGGTCGTCACCACGCTGGCGCTGCTGATCGGGTGGGCCGCGATCTCAATCACGCGTGCCGGGGACGGCATCACGCTGCCGGCCAGCGTGGACGCCAGCCAACTCCCGGCCGCCACCTCGCGCACGTGGCAGGAAATCGTGCTCCACATCTTTCCCGAGAACATCGCCAAGGCGGTGGTGGACGGCGAAATTCTGCAGGTCGTGGTGTTCAGCGTCATCTTCGGTTCGGCGCTGGCGATGGTTGGCGAGGCGCGCCGCCGGCCGATGCTCGCCTTCGCCGAGAGCCTGGCCGAGACGATGTTCAAGTTCACCGGCATCGTCATGCTGCTGGCGCCGCTCGGCGTCGGATCGGCCATCGCCTACACCGTCGGCCACCTGGGCGTGGGCGTGCTGGTCAACCTGGCGAAACTCGTCGCCACCTTCTACGTCGCGGTCGCGGTGTTCGTCCTGGCGGTGCTGCTCCCGATCGCGTGGGCCGTGCGCGTGCCGCTCAAGCGGTTTGCCCGCGCGGTGGCCGAGCCGGTCTCGATCGCGTTTGCCACCACCAGCTCCGAAGCGGCGCTGCCGCGGGCGATGGAGGCGATGGAGCGGCTGGGCGTGCCGCGGCAGATCGTCGCGTTCGTGATGCCGACCGGTTACAGCTTCAACCTCGATGGCAGCACGCTCTACTTGTCGTTGACCGCGCTCTTCGTCGCCCAGGCGGCGGGCGTCGAGCTCACCGCCGGGCAGCAGCTCCTGCTGCTCCTCACGTTGATGCTGACGAGCAAGGGCGTCGCGGGCGTGCCGCGCGGTGCGCTCGTCATCCTGATGGGAACCGTCGCGTCGTTCGGGCTGCCCGCCGAGCCGGTCTTCATGATCCTCGGCATCGACGCGCTGCTCGACATGCTGCGCACGTCGGTGAACGTGCTCGGCAACTGTCTGGCGACCGTGGTGATCGCGCGCTGGGAAGGGGAGTTCCACGAGCGGCCCTGAAGAGAGTGCGGCGTCTTGAAGGCTTCCGGCTCCCGGCTCCAGACTGCCCGATACGTGCTGGTATCCTGAGCGGCGCGCCGTCTGCGCCGTACACAACGTTCATCGACGGTGGCCTCGAGAGGTTCAGTGATGTCCGTGCCCACGCCCCCGGAGCACCATCTCACGCTCAACCGTCTGGCGACGATTGCGCGGCTGGTGGCCGGCGCGGCCCACGAGGTCAACAACGCCCTGCAGGTCATCGGCGGGTCGGCGGAACTCCTCCAGAACCGGACCGACCTGCCCGAGACGGTGCAGAAAACGTTGACGAGCATCCGCGCCCAGGCCGCCCGCGCGGCCTCGGCCATGACCGGCGTGGTCGCGCTGTCGCGGGCGCAGCCCGACGGGACCTATCAGATCGATCTGCGCGATGTGGCGTCGCGGGCGGTCGAACTGCGCCAGTATTCGATCGGGCGCGCCGACCTGGCGATCCAGCTGCACGTGACGCCCACGCCTCAGCTCGTGCACGGTCACCGGCTGCACCTGCTGCAGGCGGCGCTCAATCTGATTCAGAACGCCGAACAGGCGCTGGCGCCGCGGCGCGCCGGCGTGATTCGCGTGGAGGTGGCCGAGGACGGCGATCACGTCACGCTGCGCGTCACTGACGACGGTCCCGGCGTGCCCGCCGCCGACGCCGAACGCATTTTCCAGCCGTTCGTCACCTCGCAGCCGCGTCCCGAGTCCACGGGGTTGGGGCTGCCCGTCGCGCGAGAGATCGCCGCGGCGCATCGCGGCTCGCTCGACCTCGAACCCGTCGCGCAGGGCGCGGCGTTCTGCCTCCGCATTCCCAAAGCGCCGCCAAAGCCTCTAGCCTCCAGCCCCTAGCCTCTAGCCTCTAGCCTCTGGCCTCTGGGTACTGCTCTTGTCTGGCTAAAGGCTAAAGGCCAAAGGCTGAAGGCCAAACGCCGAAGCCGGAGCGGCCGTCAGGCCGCTCCTGCTTCGACGTTCAGCCGCTGCAGCTTGTCGATGAAAGTCGTGCGGCTCAAGTTGAGCAGCCGCGCGGCCTGCCGCTTGTTGCCGCCGGTCTTCTCGAGGCACCGCAGGATCAGGTCGCGCTCGAGCTGCGAGACGACCGACGTGAAGTGGATCCCCTCGTCGGGGATCGCCACCGGCGGCACGACCGCCGCGATGCTGACCTGGCGGATGTCGATCGGCAGCGCCTCGGGACGGATCTCGCGCTCGAGCCCGCTCATCGTGGCCCCGAACTCCATCGCGTTCTCGAACTGCCGCACGTTGCCCGGCCAGTCGTAGGCCATCAGCAGGCGCATCGCGTCCTGGCTCACGGTCTTGGCCGGCAGGTTGTTCTCCGTGCACGACTTCTTGATGAAGTGCTGGGCCAGGAGCGGAATGTCCTCGCGGCGCTCGCGCAGCGCCGGCAGGTTCACCGGAATGACGTTGAGCCGGTAGTAGAGGTCCTCGCGGAAGGTGCCGGCCTTCACGAGCGTTTTCAGATCCATGTTGGTGGCCGCGATGACCCGGATGTCCACCTTGAGCGGTTTCGGGTCGCCGAGGCGCTCCACCTCGCGCTCCTGCAGCGCGCGCAGCAGCTTGGTCTGGAGCGACAGCGACATCGACGCCACCTCGTCGATGAAGAGCGTGCCGCGGTGCGCCAGCTCGAAGCGGCCCGGCCGGTTGGCGATGGCGCCGGTAAAGGCACCCTTGACGTGGCCGAACAGCTCGGCCTCGGCGAGCGGCTCGGGAATGGCCGCGGCGTTGAACGC
The DNA here is from genome assembly GCA_963731785.1 of uncultured Acidobacteriota bacterium. Taxonomy (GTDB): domain Bacteria; phylum Acidobacteriota; class Vicinamibacteria; order Vicinamibacterales; family UBA2999; genus DASYRM01. The sequence continues at coordinate 103,920 of CAVSWX010000005.1, read as the reverse complement.
CACGAAACGCTGTTCGGCGCGCGGGCTGTTGTGGTGAATGGTGCGCGCCACGAGCTCCTTGCCGGTGCCGGTCTCGCCCTGGATCAACACCGTGCTGTTCATCGGCGCCACGAGTTCGAGCGTGGAGAACAGCGTCTGCACGCTCTGGTGGCGGCCGATCACGTTGTCGAACCGGAAGCGTTCGTGGAGCTGCGCCTTGAGCGACGCGTTCTCCTCCCGCAGCCGCAGCTGCTCGAGTCCGGTCCGCAGCACGCGTGAGAGCTGCGACAGCTGGAACGGCTTGATCAGGAAATCCACCGCGCCGCGGCGGATCGCGGTCACCGCCTCTTCGACGCCGCCGAAGCCCGTGATCACCACCGCGCGGATCAGCGGGTAGCGCCCCAGCGCCTCGTCGAGCACCGTCATCCCGTCGGCATCCGGCAGCTTCAGATCGACCACGAGCCCGTCGTAGGCGAATCCCTGCAAGCGGTCGATCGCGTCGGCGGCATCGGATGCCTGCGCCGCAGCGAACCCGCTGGCTTCGAGCGATTCGACGATGGTGGCGCGGAGGGCGAGGTCATCTTCGACGACCAGCACAGTGGGAGTGGGCTGCGTCATGGTTTTGACTCTTGCGACGGTCCGAAGTGTCGGAAACCCGTCGCCCGGCAGGTCCGGGCAGGTCGGAAATCCGGCACGGTCCGCGGCTCATGTTCCTGAAGGTCTTGGCTTTAGTGCCGGACCGGCGACCGGGGGCGTCGAATCGCCGTCACCTGGTGAGCAATGGGCGTGCCCAGCGTGGCGCCGTAATACGCACCGCTGCCACCCGTCGGACGGGCCAGCCGCCCGGCTGTCGGTCCACCGTCCGCGGAAACGGAGTCCGACCCCGGTCTTCCCTGAGTGCGCGCGTCTGCGCGGGCACTCCGCTTGCGATGGACTGGCACGCCGGGATTGCAGCTGCGCCCGTGCTGACCAGGGCGGCGCGTGGCGGACACCACCTCAAGGAGCCCGAGCACGTCGCCAAGGTCCGCGCAGTTGGTGAAGAAGAGGTGAGGTGACGTGAACGTCGAGACCACGATGTCGGGGCTGCGGAAGGCCGCGATCGTCCTGCTGATGATCGGCGAAGACGCCCCCGCCAGCATGTTCAAGCACCTGTCCGAGGAGGAGGTCGAAATCCTGCTCAGCGAGATGGCGGCGCGCGGCTGCGTCTCGTCGCAGATTGGCGAGCCGATCCTCGAGGAGTTTCACCACACCGCGGTGGCCGCCGAGCATGTCGCCCGCGGCGACATCGAGTTCGCCACGCGCGTTCTCGTCAAGAGCTTCGGGCCCGACACCGCGCGCCGCATGATCGATCGCGTGATGCGGGCGTTCCGGTCCAACGCCGGCTCCGCCCCGCTCGAGCGCGCCGACTCGCCGCAGCTTTCGAAGTTGACCCTCGGCGAGCACCCGCAGACGATCGCCCTGATTCTCGCGCACCTGCAGCCGGCCAACGCGGCGCTACTGGTGACGCTCCTGCCCGAGGAGCTGCGCGTGGACGTGCTCGCCCGGATGGCGAGCCCCGAAGACATCTCGCCCGAGATCGTGTCGCGCGTTTCCAGCGTGATCGAGCTTCGCAAGGCCGCCGCCCCAATGCGCACCGGGACGCCGCCCGCCTTGCCGGTCGTGCTCCTCATCGAGGACGACGACGCGGTCCGCGAGCTCATCGCCCGGGCGCTGGGCGCCAACGGCTTCGAGGTGATCACCGCGGCATCGGGCGAGGAGGCGCTGGGTCTGGAAGCCACCTGCCACGTGGATCTACTCCTCAGCGATGTGATGCTGCCGAAGCAGAACGGGTTCGAAGTGGCCAGCCAGATCCGCCGGCGGTCACCGCACCTCCCGATCGTGTTCATGTCCGCCTGCTACGACCAGGCCCTGGCCGACGCTGCACATCTCGACATCACCAGCACGATTCTGCAAAAGCCTTTCGCCATGGCCGATCTGATGGCGCACCTCCGTGCCGTCTATGAGGCGGCCCGCTAGGACTCCGGCCAGCAACCGGGCCCCGGCCCGCCCGGCAACGTCGCATCGCGGCCGAGGCCAGCGTCTGTAGCCCACCAGTCCTACCTGTCCCACCAGTCCTCCACCCAGTCCCAACAGAGCTGTATGATGGCGGGGTGACGGCCCTGGGCAGGCACCTTCGTGCGCGCGCCGCGCGCTATGCGCTGCTCGTGGCGGCGTGTCAGCTGAGCCTGGCGGTCTCCGCCGGCGCCGTCATGCTGACGGCCGCCCGCCCGGGCTCGGCCGTCGTGGCCGAGGACGACTGCTCCTGCGAACACTCGACGGCGGTGATGTGTCCGATGCACCGGCGGACCGCGCCCCGGCCGGTGCCGGCCGGCACGCCGCGCTGGTGCGGCGCCGGCGACGACTCGATCTTCGCGCTGATGCCCGTGCTCGGTGCGCTCACGGTTCCCGAACCCGTCCTGCAGTCGCTCGCCCCTTCGAGTACCACGCTGACGCTCGCCGCGACGGCCGAGCGCCCCGTGCGTCCTGCCCACCCGCCTGACAGTCCTCCTCCGCGCGCCTGACGCGTTCCGGTCATCGGTCCGGCCAGCCGGCGTGTGCGCCTCGCGAGACGGCGGGACAGTGTCATCGCCACGCTCTGGCGGCGGACCCGTGGCCACGAACCGGCGTGTCCTGGGAGCGACGTGGTCATGGAGATTTCGAGATGGATCCGTGCGGCCGCCTGCGTGGCGGTGTGCGCGGCGTGCGCGGTGACGCCTGCCGCGGCGCAGGAAACGGTCAACTTCGGCAGCGTGAGCGGCCGCGTCGTGGACGCGCAGGGAGCGGTCGTGCCGGCGGCGCGCGTGGTGGCGCGCCACCTCGACACCAACCAGTCTGCCGAACGCGAGTCCGATGACACGGGCCGCTTCCGGTTTCCGTACCTCAGAGTCGGCGCGTACGAAATCCTGATCAGTCGCGCCGGCTTTGCCGACGCGGTGCGGATGCTCACGGTGACGGTGGCGTCGGCGTTCGAGCTGCCGGTGACGCTGCAGGTTGCCGGCTTCGATACGACCGTGCAGGTGGCGGCCGCGGTGCCCGTCATCGAGGCCGCCCGCAGCCAGATTGCGGGCACCGTGCTTCGGTCCGAGATCGAGAGCGTGCCGCTCAACGGCCGGAATTTCCTCGATCTCGCCCTGCTCGTGCCAGGCGTGGCGCCGCCGAACCTGGGCGGAAATCAGCTCTTCGCCGAGACCTCGGCCGTCCCGGGCGTGGGCCTGTCGGTGTCGAGCCAGCGCAACTTCTCGAACAACTTCATCGTGGATGGCCTGTCGGCCAACGACGATGCGGCCGGCTTGAGCGGCATCCCGGTGGGCGTGGACGCGGTGGAGCAGTTACAGGTCGTGACCTCCGGGGGCCAGGCCGAACTGGGCCGGGCCCTCGGCGGCTTCGTCAACGTGGTCACGCGCAGCGGCACCAACGCGTTCCACGGCGACGTCTACGGGTTCTTCCGCGACCGCGCGCTCAACGCGCCCAACGCGTTGACGGGGACACGGCTGCCGATGACACAGACACAAGCCGGCGGCACCCTCGGCGGACCCATCCGCCGCGATCGGTCGTTCTTCTTCGTGAACGCCGAGCGCCGGGATCTCGATCAGGCCGGCCTCACGACGATCGCCGACGCCAATGCCGCCCTGATCAACGCCCGGCTCAGGGCGGTGGCGTATCCCGGCTCGCCGGTGGCGACCGGGCTCTACGACAACTCGGTCGAGACCGTCGCAGCTGCTGGTGAAGGGCGACCATCTGGTCAGCGGCCGCCAGCAGACGAGCGTGCGCCTCTCGCGCTACGACGTCCAGGCGGCCAGGGCCAGGAACGCCGGCGCGCTGAACGCGCCGACGGCATCGGCGGCCCTCGACAACCGCGATCTCGCCGTGGCCGCCGGCCACACGATGACGGTCTCGAATCGCACGGTCAACGAGACCCGGGCGCAGGTGGCCTGGGGCGACCTGCAGGCACCGCCCGAGGATGCGGTGGGTCCGGCGGTGTCCATTGCCGGCGTCGCCACCTTCGGGACGCTCTCGTCGAATCCCACCGGCCGGGTCAATCGTCTGGTACAGCTCGTGGACACGGTCTCGCATCAGCGCGGTGCGCATGCGCTGCGGGCGGGCGTGGATCTCGTGGTCAACGACGACACCATCACCTTTCCGCGCGCGGTGCGCGGCGCCTACACATTTGCGTCGCTGGCGAACTTCCTCGCCGGCACCTACAACACCTCGGGCTTCACGCAGACCTTCGGCGCGACGAGCGTAGAGCAGTCGAGTCCGGCGCTCGGCGTCTACGCGCAGGACGAATGGAAGGTCGGTCCAGCGGTGACGTTGAACCTCGGACTGCGCTACGACCTGCAGTGGCTCGACACCGTCCGGCTCGATGCGGACAACCTGGCGCCGCGGATTGGCGTCGCGTGGACGCCTACCGCGTCGCGCCGCAGCGTCGTCCGCGGCGGCGCCGGCCTCTACTTTGATCGGGTGCCGCTGCGCGCGGTCGCCAACGCGCTGCTCTCGGCCGGGAACACCTCCGACCTGGCGCAGCTGCGGCAAACGAGCGTCAGCCTGTCGCCGGCGCAAGGCGGTGCGCCGGTCTTTCCGGCAGTGCTCGCCGCCGCGGTGCCGTCCGCCACGCTGGTGAACTTCACGACCATCGACCGCGCGCTGCAGCACGCCTACTCACGGCAGGCCAGCGTGGAGTTCGAGCAGCAACTCGGCACCCGGACCACTGCCAGCGTGGGCTACCAGTACGTCCGCGGCGTCCACCTGCTGATGCAGATCAACCAGAACGTGCCGTCCTGCGCGCCGAGCGGGGCCAACAACGGATGCCGCCCCCAGTCTGCCTACGCCAACGACAACCGGTATTCCTCGGCGGGCGAATCGTCGTTCCACGGTCTGCTGGCCTCGCTCGTCACCCGGCCCGGGGCCGGCGGACGCGTGCGAGTGAGTTACACGCTGTCGAAGTCGTTGAACAACGTCGGCGAAGCGTTCTTCAGCTCCCCGATCGATCCGCACGACCTGTCGAAGGATTGGGGCCGCTCGGACGACGATCAGCGCCACCGCCTCGTGGTCGACGGATCGTGGCGGGTACCCGGTGGCCGCGCGGACTGGACGCGGGTGGCCGAGGGCTTCGAGCTCGGCGGCGTCCTTCAGGTACTATTCGTCGCTGCCGCTGAACATCACCTCAGGCGTGACCACCGTACAAGGCACCGCCGGACGGCCGGTGGTCGACGGACGCTTCATCGCGCGCAACGCCGGGACCGGCAGCGACTTTCTCAGCGTCGGCGCGCGCGTGGCGCGGCCATTTGCCGTGGGCCGGGTTCGCATCGAGCCGTTGGCCGAGGTCTTCAACCTGACCAACCGGCGCAACGTGCTGAGCCGCAACGCCACTTTCGGGGCCGGGCCGTACCCGACGAACCCGCTGCCGTCGTTCAACCAGGTGACCAGCGTGGGGGAGTCGCGGTCGCTGCAACTGGGTGTGCGCGTCAAGTTCTGAGCAAGTTCGGCACGGCCAGCGCCCGAACGCGCTCCAGATTGGCTACTATGTAGGGCAATGTCATCGTCGGCCCCGCAGCCCGTCGCCGCCCCGGCTGCGCTGTACACTCCCACACAGGCAGCCCCACTCTTGGTCCGCATCGGCGCGTGGGCGTTTCGTCAGCGATCGTGGCTTCCGGTCCCTCTCGGTCTCGCGGTGATCGCACTGAGGACTGGAAAGGTGGAGGGCCCGTGGCCGGTGATCATCGGGATCGCCACCATCATCGTGGGTGAGCTGATGCGTTTGTGGGCCGTCCGCCACATCGGCACGATCTCCCGCACCCGCACGTCCACCCGCCAGGGGCCTCTGATCACCTCGGGTCCGTTCCGCATCGTGCGCAATCCGCTCTACCTCGGCAATTGGATGATCTGGTCGGGACTGGTCATTTGCTCGGGGCTGGTGTGGATGCTGCCGATCGCGTGGGCGGTGTTCGCCCTGCAGTACGGCACGATGGTGATCTGGGAGGAGACGCGCCTGCGATCGATGTTCGGGCGCCAGTACGATCGCTACGCCCGGGGCGTGTCGCGCTGGCTACCCGGCCGGCCCAATGATCTGAGCCCGCTGCCGACCAGGCATCCGTGGCGCGACGTCGCCTTCAGCGAGCGCGGCACGGTGATGGCCATTGCGCTCGTTGCCTCGCTCCTTGCCGTGAAATCGCTCCTCACCTAGTTCGTGCCGCCACGTCCGGACTCCCCCTCCGGACCTCCACCCGCCGACGCGCAGCTTGCGCGCGAGCTGGGCGTGCGGCAGCTCTCCGCCGTCATCTTCAACTACATCGTCGGCGCGGGCATCTTCGTCCTGCCTGCCCTCGCCGCCAGCCATCTGGGGCCGGCCGCGGTGCTCGCGTATCTGGTGTGCGCGGTGATTGCCGGGCTGATGGTGCTGTGCTTCGCCGAGGCCGGCAGCCGGGTCGCGACCACCGGCGGTCCCTATGCCTACGCGGAAGCCGCCTTCGGTTCATATGTCGGCATTTCTCGTCGGCGCCCTCAACCTGCTGTCGGCAGTGCTGGCGACCGGCGCCGTGTCCGGCCTCTTCGCCGCGTCGCTGCTGGCGTTGACCGGCGTCACCGCTCCGTTCGCGCGGCCGATGGTCATGGTCGCGGTGGTGGCCGTGGCGGCCACGATCAACATCCGCGGCCTGAAAGGCGGGGCACGCCTGGTCGAGGCCGCGACGGTGATCAAGCTGGTGCCGCTCGTGGCGTTCGTCATCCTGGGCGCCTTCGCCGTGCGCGCTCCGTATCTCGCCTGGCCCGAAATGCCGCAGGTGTCGGACGTGTTTGCCACGGCCGGCCTCATCATCCTGGCCTTTCTCGGGATCGAGAGCGCACTGCAGCCGAGTGGCGAAGTGCGCTCGCCGGAGCGGACCGTGCCGCGAGCTGCGCTCACCGCGACGGCGGCGGCCGTGCTGCTGTATGTGGCCGTGCAGATCGTGGCGCAAGGGGTGCTTGGTCCTGCCCTCGCGGATGAGAGTGTCACGCCGCTGGCGACCGCGGCCGGCTCGGCCTACGGTCCGCCGGCGCGCACGATGATGCTGGCGGCCGCGGTCGCCTCGATGTTCGGGAATTTGTGCGGTTCGATTCTGGCCGGTCCGCGCGGCCTGTTCGCGCTGGGCCGCGACCGCTTCCTGCCGGGCGTCCTGGCCGCGGTGCACCCGTCGCGGCGCACACCGCACATTGCCGTCGTGGTCTATGTGACCGTGGCGCTGGCCTTCGGGCTCAGCGGTACCTTCGAGCAGCTTGCGATCCTCGTCAATCTCGCCAGCCTGCTCGTCTACGTCGTCGTGGCCCTCGCCGCGTGGCGGCTGCGCGCCACCGGCGTTCGGCTCGAGGGCGCGCCCTTCAACCTGTGGGGCGGTCCGCTCGTGCCGCTGCTCGCCTGCGCCGCGATTGGCGCCGTGATCGTCGCAACGGTGTCCATGGCCGAGGTGGTGGCGATGGCTGTGGCCATTACGGTGGCCACGGGACTCTACGCGGTCCGCTGGCTTCGCTTCCGGACCAATTAGGCAGGCACGGCGGGTCGGGCAGGTAGGGCGGGTGGGCAGGTAGGGACGGACAACGTTCTGCAGAGCCCGGCCGTCTGATGTGACGTGAGGAGATTCTCCACGATGCAGTGGCGGGCAGGGCTGGTTGCCGGTCTGGTCGTTCTGGCCGGGTTCTCTGGTCGGGCCGGCCGGCAGGCCGGTGCAGGCGGCGGGCCGGCGCCGCGGCTCGACGCTTCCGGCGTCGCCGCTCTCCGAGGACGAGCGGATTCTGCACGCGCTCAACCGCCTCGGGTACGGGCCCCGGCCGGCGGACCCGGCCCGCGTGAAAGCGATGGGTCTCGCCACCTACGTCGAGGGCCAGCTGCACCCGGAACCGGCGCCGTCGCCGGCGATGAGCGAGGCCCTGGCGAATTACCCGGTGCTCGGGGCCACGACGGCACAGCTTCTCCGAGACTATCCACGCCCGGCGGCCGACGTGCAGCGTCGCGTGGCGAGTGGTGAGGTCACGCGCCGCGAGCTCCGGGAGATGTTCCCGGCGGATCGCCGCCCCGCCACCATCGTCGCCCAGATGCAGGCCGCGCTCGTTACGCGCGCGGTGCTGAGCGATGCGCAGCTCGAAGAACGCCTCGCACAGTTCTGGTTCAACCACTTCAACGTGTTCAGCCAGAAAGGCGCGGTGCGCTGGATGGTGCCCGCGTACGAGCGCGAGGCGATCCGTCCGCACGTGCTCGGCAGCTTCCGGGATCTCGTGCTGGCGACGGCGCGGCATCCCGCGATGCTCTTCTATCTCGACAACTGGATGAGCACGCGCGCGGACCTCGTGATGCCGCGCGGCCTGAATGCGCCGGCCTCGGCGCGGCCTCGGCTCGCCGGACGCGCGATGGGATTGAACGAGAACTACGCGCGCGAGCTGATGGAGCTCCACACGCTCGGCGTGGACGGCGGCTACACGCAGCAGGATGTCACCGAAGTGGCGCGCTGCTTCACCGGATGGACGATCGACCGGCCGCGTGAAGACGGCGTCTACGTCTTCCGGCCACGCGCCCACGATGCCGGCACCAAGCGGGTCCTCGGTCACACCATTCCGGCCGGCGGCGGCGAGCGCGACGGCGAGCGCGTGATCGACATCCTGGTGCGCCATCCGTCCACGGCGAGGTTCATCTCCACCAAGCTGGCGCGTCACTTCGTGCAGGACGACCCGCCTGCGCGCGCTGGTCGAGCGCATGGCCGCGACCTTCCAGCACGACCGGCGGCGACATTCGCGCGGTGATGACGACGCTCGTCACCTCGCCCGAGTTCTGGTCGCGCGACGCCTACCGCGCGAAGATCAAGACGCCCTTCGACGTCGTGGCGAGCGCGGTGCGGGCGCTCGACGGACGTCTGGCGGCACCCGGCCGCGGCGCCGCGGGCGGGGGATTGGAACTGGCCCGCGAGGTGGGACGGCTCGGACAGCCGCTCTACGAGGCGCAGCCGCCGACCGGCTATCCGGATCGGGCGGAGTCGTGGGTGAACACGGGGGCGCTGCTCGGCCGCATGAACTTCGCGCTCTCGCTGGCGCACAACCGGTTTCGCGGTGCGCGGGTGCCGCTCGACGCGCTGGTCGGACCTGCCGATCGCGGCGAGCCGGCGCAGGTTCTCGACCGGCTGCTCACCGTGGTGCTGCATGGCGCTGCGACGCCGCAGACGCGCACGGTACTGGCGGCACAGCTCGAGAGCCCCGAGATCACGCGCACGACGGCGGACGACCGCGTGGCCAAGGACACCGACGTGGCCAAGCTCGCGGCGCTCGTGCTCGGCTCGCCCGAGTTCCAGAGGAGATAGCGATGCACGCCTGCACGCGGCGGTCGTTCATGAAGCAGGGGGCGCTGGCCCTGGTGGCGATGGGGGCGGTGCCGGGGTTCGTGGTCCGGAGCGCGCTGGCCCAGTCGCGCGCGGCGCGGTCCAAGGTCCTGGTCGTGATCTTCCAGCGCGGGGCGGTGGACGGCTTGAGCATGCTCGTGCCGCACGGCGATCCGGAGTACTACGGCGCGCGCGGCAGCATCGCGATTGCGCGCCCGTCGAGCGGCGAGGGGGCCATCGACCTCGACGGCTTCTTCGGCCTGCACCCGTCGCTCTCGGCGCTCAAGCCGCTCTGGGACGAGCGGCGGCTCGCGGCGATCCATGCCTGCGGGTCGCCGGATGCGACGCGGTCGCACTTCGACGCGCAGGACTACATGGAGTCCGGCACGCCGGGCGTGAAGAGCACCGAAGACGGATGGCTGGCGCGTGGGCTGGCCGCCATGCCCGCGACGGCTGCCTCACCGTTCCGGGCGGTGGCGCTCGGCCCCGCGCTGCCGCGCGTGCTGCGCGGCGACGCGGGCGCGGTGGCGATGACGCGACTGGCGGAGTTCGACATCCGCGACGCGGCCATGCTCGGGGGTGGGCTCGACGCGAAACGCGGGTTCGAGTCGCTCTACGAGCAGGGCGTGCGCGACTTGCTCTACGGCACCGGGCGCGAGACCTTCGACGCCGTGAAAATGCTGAAGGCCGCGGCGCCGCAGCGCCTCCCGCCGGCCAACGGGGCCGTGTATCCGCGCGGCCGGTTCGGCGAGAGCCTGCGGCAGATTGCGCAGCTGATTCGCGCCGACGTGGGCCTCGAGGTCGCCTTCGCGGATGTCGGCGGCTGGGACACGCACGCCGCGCAGGGCAACGAACGCGGACAGCTGGCGCTGCGGCTCAAGGAGTTCGGCGACGGTCTGGCCGCGCTCGATCGCGACCTCGGCGAGCGCATGCGCGACGTCGTGGTGCTGACGATGTCGGAGTTCGGCCGGACGGTGCGCGAGAACGGCAACCGCGGGACCGACCACGGTCACGGCGACGGCGATGCTGGTGCTGGGCGGCGCGGCGAAGGGCGGCACGGTGCACGGGCGCTGGCCGGGCCTGGCGCGCGAGCAGCTGCACGAGGGTCGCGATCTGGCCGTGACGACGGACTTCCGGAGCCTGTTTGCCGAAGTGGCGGTGCGGCACCTCGGCGTGCCGCGCGATCCGCTGTTCCCGGGATTCACGACCACGGCGTACCCGGGCGTGATGGGGTGAGTGCACCTTGCCCCTTTCATCACGAACCGCACGCGCTGCAAGCCTGCGGAATATGGAACCGGCCCGGGCCGGCGGTGTCTCATGAGACGTGGTTGCCACGCTGATGCGCCGTCGGTCCGCCGTGGCGGCCGCGGTGATGATCGCGTATGCCGCGGCGGAGATGAACGCCGGCCAACAAGCGCCGGCGCCCGCCTTCGAGGTGGCATCGGTGCGGCGGAACACGGCGACCGCGTTCGGGTTTCCCGGGCTGATGCTGCAGCCGGGAGGCCGTGCCGTGTCACCCGGATCCAGTGTGCGCCAGCTGATCCTTACCGCCTACGGCCTCGACGATCTGCAGCTGCTCGGCGGCCCGTCCTGGATTGCCAGCGACCTCTACGCGATCGACGCACGCGCGGGCGACGGCGCGACGCGGGCGAGCGTGCGCTTGATGCTGCGCGCGCTGCTCCAGGAGCGGTTTCAGCTGATGGTGCACACCGAGCAGCGCGAGTTGCCGGCCTACGCACTGGTCTGGCCAGAAGCGACGGGCGACTGGGTGAGCGGCTCCGGCGGTCCGGACCCGAGTGCGCGCCGGTCACGCCGCCGCCGGGCATACCGGCGCCGCCCCCGCCGCCCCCGGGACCGTCAGGCGAGTTCTTCGCGGTGCTGCCGCACGATCCGCTCGGGCCGACGTGCGGGTACGTCTCGTTTCCCGGCTGGATCTCCGGGCGGCGCATTACCATGGCGCACTTCGTCCAGGCCCTCACGGGGCTCGTGCGCCGCCCCGTGGTGAACGAGACGGCCCTCGACGGTGAGTTCGACCTTGACGTGACCTTCACCCCGGATCAGGCCACCGCCGGCGGTCTCCCGGCGGCGAGTGTCGCGGCGCCGGCGCCGCCTCCTGGCGCGCTGGCTCCGTCCGCCGACCGTCCGTCGCTTTTCACGGCCATGCAGGAAGACCTCGGATTGGACTCGATGCGCGGCGCCGCGTCGTGGACGTGCTCGTGATCGATCGCGTCGAGCGGCCGAGCGACAACTGAGCGGTTCGATCGGTCCACCGACAACTGAGCGATTCGATCGGTTGCGCTTGACACGCGTGCAACGGAGGCGTATCCCTAAGGTATCGCCACTCGTAACACGAGGGGGTAAGCCATGGAGGTCCCGCCGGGCTCGCATGGCGCGTCGCCAGCCAGTGCCATCGGTTGACGGCGCGCGAAGTTGGACAAGGCAAGAAGATGATCCTGGCTCTTGCCAGGAGGCGTGAACGACACGCACTGAAACGCCCGCGACGAGCCTGACGGTTCGTCCGGGCGTTTCGCGCGTCTGGCCCCTCGCGTTATCCCAACGATACCTCCGTCGTACCCGCGGCGACTGCGGCGCATGCGGGCGCCGCGATGGTCTGTTCGCTTGTGTGGCTTCCAGCCGTTCTCTCCAGTACAGCCCGGGCACCGTGCAGGCGCGATGCTACAATCGCGCCCGCATTCAAACGCTGCGGGCGGCGGCAACGATGGTCCTGACACTCGAAGTGGTGGGCCCCGAGGGCGACGAGCTGGGGCTCGCGCGCCGCAAGGTGTTCGACACCACCGGCGGCACGATCGGGCGTCTCAAGGGCAACACTGGATGCTCACCGAAGGCGACAAGGAGCGGAAATGCGGAGTTCCAGAGTGATTTCTCTTGCCGCGCTCGTGGCGCTTGCGTTGGTGCCAGCCAACGCCGGCGCGCAGGAACTGGCGGGCATGGTCAAGCGCCTCTTCGACTCGGTGACGATCAATGCCCCGTCGGGCACCGTGAATCATCAGTCGCACTTCTTCCTCGGCGGCGAGAACCTGACCCGCGCGGTGCGGCTCCTCAACGTCTCGCTGGCGCAGCAGGTGACGACGTTTCCGCTGCCGTCCTCGTCCGGGGGCTTCACGTTCGGGCTCAACGCCACCGGAGAAGTGGTGCCGACCAGCACGACGTTCGGGCCGCTCTTCGCCGAGCGCGCCGTGACGATCGGCAAGGGCAAGTTCAACTTCGGCTACACCTTCCAGGGCACGTCGTTCGACTCGTTCGAGGGCGTGAGCCTCGACAGCGGCGATCTGCGATTCGTCAGTGAGCACAACAACTGCTGCCCGGCCGGCGCCGGCGTGCCGATGCAGACGACCGACTTCTTTCCGGAGTTCGAGCGCGATCTGCTCCTGAGCTCGCTGACCGCCGAGATCACGACACAGACCAACGCGTTCTTCGCCAACTACGGCGTCGGCCAGCGCTTCGACATCGGTCTCGCCGTGCCGATCGTCCACGTCGACATCGACGCGAGCGTGACCGGCGAAATCCTGCGCACGGCCACGGCGGCAACGCCCACCGTGCACAGCTTCGACGGCCTCGGACAAACGATCAACACGGTCTCGAGCCGGGACTCGGCGACCGGCCTGGGCGACATGCTCGTGCGCGCGAAGTACAACTTCTTCCGCTCGGCAACCACCGCGGTGGCCGGAGCGCTCGACTTGCGGCTCCCGACCGGCGACGAGGATCAACTGCTGGGCACCGGGGCGACGCAGACGCAGCTGTTCTTCATCATGTCCGGTGAGTACGGGCGGGTCAGCCCGCACGTGAACTTCGGGTACACGTTCTCGAGCGGCGAGGCCAGCGCCGATGCCGCGGACGTCGATGATCCAGCGGGGCAGTTTGGTGCTCCGGCGGCCACCGTGGAGCAGAATCCGGTCGATCTCAGTTTCCCCGACGAGTGGAATTACACCTTCGGTATCGCCGTCGCTGCGCACCCGAAGCTCACTCTGGGCTTCGACATCCGCGGGCGCACCATTCGCGACATGCCGCGGTTCGTGCTCGACACCACGACCTATCCCAACCGCGCTCCCGGCCTCACGCTGCCGACCGCTTCGGTCTCGGTGCCGGACGAGTTCGTGGATCCGAGCCGTGGCAACTTGAACCAGTTGCTGGGCGTCATCGGCGGGAAGATCAACCTCGGGGGAACGTTCCTGCTGAACCTGACGCTGCTGGTTCCGATGAACGACGCCGGGCTGAAGCCGAACCTCACGCCTGTGGTCGGCTTCGACTACGTGTTCTGATCCGGTGCGGCGGCAGGGCACGACACCTTCGCGGTGATCGTCGCCTGCCGCGCCACGCCGGCCTGGCGGGTCACTGGGGCACCACGGTCCAGATGCCGCCGTTCTTCCGCAACCTCCAATTCAACTGACCAGAGCCGGTGCGGTCCGCGCCGGCCCGGTTCCAGACGTATTCGAAGTTCTGCGTTGCGCTGACGGTGGCCGTCAGCAAGTCCGCCGACACGTCGATCCGCTGGTTCGACAGCCGCAGTTGCACCGATTTGATGAGCGGCCGTCCTGGAATGCCGGTGAACCCCGCGACGAGCTGGCGCAGCCGGCGTTCGTCCAGCGCGTTGTAGGCGGCGACGTACTGATCGAGCAGCTGCTGGATGGCGGTGCGCTCGCGCGCCTCCGCCGTCCGCGCCGCCTGATCGCGTGCCGCCTGATCCCGGGCCGCCTGGTCCCGCGCCTCCTGCTCCTTCGCCGCCTGTTCCTTGGCGGCCAGCTCCTTGGCGAGTTGTTCCTTGGCCGCCTGCTCCTTGGCGAGTTGCTCCTTCGCGAGCTGCCTTGGCCAGTTGCTCCTTCGCGAGCTGGTCCTTGGCGAGCTGCTCCTTGGCCTGTTGCTCCCGCTCGGCTTGCTCGCGTGCGGCGCGCTCCGCCGGGGTCTCGCCGGCCGGCGGCGGCGTCTCCGGCCGCGTTCCCTGACCGGCCCCGGCCTGCGGCCGCGGGGTCGCCGCCTCGTGGGCCCGGCGCGTTGCCGCGGTCCGGAGGGCTCGTCGGCGTGGGAGGGGAGGGCGCCGGCAGCGGCACCGGCGGAGCGCCACCTGGATTCGGGAGCGGGCTCGGGTTGACCGGCGAGCCGCCACCGGCGATTGGCGCCGGGGGTTCGGGTTCGCTGCCCGCGTCTGGCCACAGGACCCAGGACGCGCCACCAATCAACAGCGCGGCGACGGCGGCGGCTGCGCCGTACCGCGACCAGGCGGGTTTCTCGCCGGACTCGCCCGCTTCCTCCTTCTCCTGTCTCGCGTGCTCTTTGCGCTCGCGGGCGTCGCGTTCCTTGGCTTCCTTGGCCTCGCGCGCCTGGCGTGCCTGTTCTTCCCGCTCGAGGCGCGCCCGCTCGGCCTCCTCACGCGCCCGCTGCTCGGCGGCTTCTCGTGCCTGCCGATCACGCTCGAGTTGCTCGGCCTCGGCAGCCTCCCGCCGCGCGCGGGCTTCGGTGCGCCGCAGCGACTCGTAAGTCCGGCGCACGTCGTGGAACGGGGGAACCGCAAACTGGCGCTCGCCGTCCCGAATCAGACGTTCCGCCTCGTCGAGATCCTGGCGATCGAGGGCGGCGGTGATGGCCGATACGGCCTCTGCCACTTGTCGCTGCAGCTCGGCCTCGAGCCGCTGCCGCTCCAGATCGGCGTTGCGCTGCTTGATTCGCGCCTCGACCCGGCGATCGCCCGGTGCGAGCGTGAGCGCGTCCTTGAGCAGCGTCAGCGCCGCCTCGGGCGCTTCGTTCCGCTCGCGTGACAGGATCGTCGTCACCGCGGCCTCGCGGTTCCGCGCCTCCTCTTCCTCGCGGCGCGCCTGCTCGGCCTGCCGCGCCGCTTCGGCGCGCTTGGCTTCGAGCTCCTCCTGGCGCCGCGCCTCCTCGGCACGCTGGCGTGCCTCTTCCGTCCGCCGCCGCTCCTCGTCTTCGCGCCGGCGCGCCTCCTCGCGCGCCCGCTGCTCGGCCGCTTCGCGTGCCTGCCGCTCGCGCTCCAGCCGTTCGGCCTCCGCCCGCACCGCCTCGGCCCGTTTGGCCAGCCCCGAGTCCTCGACGCGGCCCACGAGGTCCGCTCGCTTCAACAGCAGGGTGGCCTGCTCGGGGTCGGAGGCCCCAAGCGCGTTTTCGGCGGCGTTCACCAGGGTGGCGAACTCCTCGCGGCGCCGCGCGATCTCGGCTTCGCGGGCGCGCCGCGCTTCGTCGCGCTTGTGCTGCTCTTCGGCCTGGCGCGCCTCTTCGAGCTTGCGCGCCGTTTCCAGCTCGGCGCGCTGGCGCGATTCCTCCTCCTGGCGGCGCCGTTCGGCGTCCTGCCGGGCGCGCTCTTCCTGCTCGGCGACCGTCGCGCGGATCCCCGCAAGCGCCTTGCTTACGATCGGGTGGCTCGAGCCATCGCGCTCGAGGAAGGCGATCGCCGCGTCACCGTCCCCGTTCTCGAGCATCTGCCGGGCCGCTTCGACGAGCTTTCCCGCGAAGCGATCGCGCGCCTCCTGGCGCCGCCGTTCCTGGGCGGCGGCCACGAGTCCGCTGACCCGGTCCCGCTGCTCGGGGATTCGCGGGTCGGCGAGTCCGATGCCCTCGACCTCCTTGAGTTTGGCCGCGGCGCCGGTGAGATCGTTCTGCTCGATCAGCGCGGCCACCGCGCGCAGCCCGTCCTCGACCGCCTCGCGCTTTCGCTCGAGCTCGATGCGCGCCTGGAGTCCGCGCTCGGCGTCCGCGCGCAACGCGCGCGCGTCGGGCGTGAGGTCGTCGCCGGGAATGGCGTCGATCGCCGTCAGCACCTGCTCGAACTCGCCGCGTTCGCAGGCGCGTCGCGCATCAGCCACGACGCCGGCCACCTGCGCCCGCCGCTGCAGCAGGCGGACCTCGTCGGCCGCTCGTGCGGCGGCGATGCGCACCGTGTCCGAGGGGCCATCGACACCGTTGATGGCGGCGAGCGCGTCGTCGTATCGGCCCTCGTGGGCCAGCGCGCGAGCCGACGACAGCCGGTCGTGGGCCTGCCGGCGTGCGCGCTCGTGCTCCCGCTGCGCCTGCAGGCGGGCGATCGCCGTCTGCTCGAGCTCGCGGGCCTCGGTCCGGTCGGGGTCGAGCGCGAGGATCTCGTACACCGCCCGCAGTGCGGTTTCGTAGCCGCCCTGCTCGATGGACGCGCGTGCCCGGTCGAGGGAGGTGCTGATGCGGCGCTCGCGGTCGCGTGCCGCAGCCACCTGTTCCGCGAGTTGACGGACTTCGGCCCGCAGTTCGGCATCGCCCTCGAGGTTGGGCAGCGCCACGTCGGCCTCGTCGGCCAGCGCCGCGGCCTCGTCGATGCGCCCCTCCGAGAGGTGCCGCTGCGCCTCGGCGAGCAGCGCCTTGACGGCTTTGGATTCGATGGCCAGCCGGGCGCGGTGGATCAGATCGATCGCGCTCCGGCTGTCGGGATCGACCATCGCCGCGCGCTCGCCGTAGTGCAGGGCCGCGTCGTGTTCGTGCTTGGCGAAGGCTTCTTCGCCGGAGCGCAGGTACTCCTCGACCTGCTGGCGCTGGAGCTGGGCGAAGCGCTCGGGGCTCAGCACGTTCTGCTGCCGGGCGCTGTCGCTCTTCTTCGGCGCCGACGACGGACGCGGCCGTTCGGCCACGGTGGTGATGTTCTGCGTGAGCGACGGATCCGGGGCGGGTTGTATCTCGGCGAGCCGGCGCCGCACCCGCGCCACGTCGCGGCCCATCTCGAAGGCGTTCCGGTAGCGATCGTCGGGGTCGCGCTGCAGGGCGCGGTGCACGATCGCCGCGAGGTCGCGGTCGATGCCGGGGACCCGCTGCTCGATCGGCGTCGGCCCCTCGTTGAGGATGCGGTTCAGGACGCCGGAGTCGATCCGGCCGGGAAACGCCTGCTCCAGCGTGATGAGCTGTACAGCACGGCGCCGGTGGCGAAGATGTCGCTGCGGTGGTCGACGACGGGACCGGCCACCTGCTCCGGGCTCATGTAGTTGGCCGTCCCGAGCATCATGCCGCCCTGCGTCATCCCCGAATCGGCCAGGCGCGCGATGCCGAAATCGAGGATCTTCAGCACGCCTTCGGCGTTGATCATCAGGTTGGCGGGCTTGATGTCGCGGTGGATGATGCCGGCGCCGTGCGCGTGTGCCAGCCCCGCGCAGAGCTCCTCGACCATCACGAGCCGCTTGGGGAGCGGCAGCGTCGGAGTGCGGCGCAGGATCTGCGCGAGCGTCTCGCCGGCGATGTACTCCATCGCCATGAAGGGCAGGCCGTCGGCCTCGCCGATGTCGAAGACGATGATGATGTTCTCGTGGCGGAGGCGGGCGACGGACCGGGCCTCGCGGATGAACCGCTCGCGGAGCTCCTGGTCGTCGTGGTACTCGTCCTTGAGCACCTTGATGGCGACGAGACGCTCGAGACCAGGGTCCCGAGCCAGGTAGAGCGACCCCATGCCGCCGGCGCCGAGACGGCGCTGCACCTCGTACTTGCCGATGTGACTGGGGGGCACGGCGTTACTGGTCTGTTGGGGCGCCGCTGAGGGACGTGAAACCCCTGGGCGGACGCGCCCGGGCGACTAGTATACCTACCGCGGCAGGGGTTTCCGTCCCTGCAAATCCCGACGCTGCATGCGGTAAGCCGGGATCGGCGTGCCGCCCCGCGCCGGAGCGGGTCCCGGCGAGCGACTGCTCGCGGGGGCTCCGCCCCGGCACGGGCACGGCAGAGGCTAGACCTGGCGAACCGAAGTGGGCCGACGTAGCTTGTGGTACAGGAACAGCAGCACGACCGCGCCGATCGTCGACATCAGGAATCCGGCCGCCTCGCCGGGCCCGTAGAGCCCCAGCGCCTGACCAATGAACCCGCCCACCACGGCGCCGGCGATGCCGAGCAGCGCGGTGATGATGAAGCCGCCGGGATCGCGCCCCGGCATCAAGAGCTTCGCCACGACGCCCACGATCAACCCGTACACGATCCAGCCCAGTATGCCGAACATGTTTGCCTCCTCGGCCGCTCAGATCCCGCTCAGGGAAGCCGCAGCACCTGCCCCGGTTTGATGAGGTCGGGATCGGTCAGCTGGTCCTTGTTGATGTTGAAGATCTTCATGTAGTCGCCCGCGTCGCCAAGGTGCTCCTTTGCGATGCGGCTCAGGGTATCACCAGCCTTGACCGTGTAGGTCTTGCTCGGCGGTGACGCGGCCGCCGGCTTGGCCGCGGGCGGGGCCGGCGCCGGCGCCGGGCCGCCGGTGACGCGGATATCGGCCGCGACCTCCTCCTGCCAGGTCGGGATCGTCTTGATCGCGGCCCAGATTTCGTTCTTCTCGGCTTCAGTCGCGACCGTCCCCTTCATGCGGAACTTGCCGTCGCGCTCCTCGATCGTCCCGTGGAACTTGCCTTCGGCCACCTTTTGCGCCCATGCGTATCTGCCCTTCAAGCTCACGACTCACCTCCGCGGATGTTTCCCGCGCGAGCGAACTGCATGTTCCGCGCCGCGCGGGCACGTCATCGCGTCCCGGCTGAGGTGGTTCGAGGCTCGACCGTCGTTCCCGCCACGCCGGGCTTCGACGCGATGCTCCGGGTGCAGCAGCAAAGGCGCTGATCGTCCTACTGGAATCGCGGGGATGAGACCGACCACAGCTCGCAGCGTGTGTGGGATTCGGACCGACTTGGCGGCTGCGGTGTGCCTACCGTGGCACATGGAGTTGCCACCGTTGCCGTCGTTGGAGCGTCTGCGCTCCAGACTCGCCCTAACGAGGCAGCGAGCGCATGTCCTCGTTCGCCTTGAACCTGGCCGCCCCGCACTCTCGATAGTGGGGCACGCCCTCGAAGACCTGAACGATGCGGAGCGCCTCCTCGATCAGCCGAACGTCGACGAGAAACCGCAAGTGCTCCACTCGGCGGATATGTGCATCGACGTCGCAGAATGGCGGCTTCGGGGCGTTCAGCAGATGATTGACAAGAGCTCGCGATGACATTGTCGCGACCGTGGGCGCGAAGGGCACACGTCGAACGCAATCGCCAGGGGTCGCGGGGATTCGCCGGTTGGTGAACGCACCAACCGGATCAGCTCGTCGTGTCAGGAGAGCGAGCCGCAGAACGATTCGTTATTTGGCTGCGTCGCGCCGTCGATCCTGCCGCCGGTCCTGGCTGTTGTCGGTCCCGGGGCCATCGACGACGTTGCCGTCGACCGCATCCTCAGCCTTGTCCTTCGCCTCTTCCTTCTTCTTCTCGGCGTCTTTCTTCGCCTCTTCCTTCTTCTTCTCGGCGTCTTCCTTTTTCTCCTGCGCGAAGGCGATCAGCGGGACGATCAACATCCCCAACCCGGTTACGAATGCTCGTCGACTGAAGGTGCTCTGCACAAACTCCCCCTTCCGCGCCCGTGAACCGCGAGGGCCAAACAGAATCTACCGCAACGGAGGCGGTGCGGCCACTTCAAACGCTTCTCGCTCGAGCGCGAACGGGGAAGGGGCGCTGGACTCAAGCCTCGCGAGGCCTAACTCGACGGTGAGAACTGCGCCGACTGAAGCGCAGTGTCTGCCAGCCAAGAGTAGTGTCTGGGCCCGGATGAGGTTCAGCCTATCTATTGACTCTTCCATAATGAGACGGAGGGTTTCAGGCGAGTCTCGTCAGAAGGCTCTGTTGCGCTCGATTGATGCCGCATGGCGACCTGCTGCACGACGTTTAGAAACGAGCGCACGAGTTCGGATTCGCCATCGCGGTGCCGCGCGACCTACGTCATTGGCCGGTACACTCTTCCACACGCTGACGGCGAGCCACGGCCGACGGCGGTCCCTGCCTGCACATAGGCGCTTCCGATCCACTGGCCCCGGCGCGAAGAAGCGATCGGCGGCGTCCGAACCCATTAGGTGTGCGTTGACCTCGTCGTCCGCAGGGTAGGCGGCGGCAGCGGCTCCCGCCCCGATTCCGAGAATCACCCACGTTGAGCGGCGGCGAGGGAACGCCTTGAAGTCACTCAAAGTTTCAAACGCGAGTGCCTTCAATCCAGTCTGACGGGGCTCGGGGGGCTGCTGGGCAGATTGTGTCGCGAACCGAGAGCCGCCGTCGAAGAGCCCGGTTGTCGCGGAGTTCGGCTGTGTGAGCAACACTGCGGGCTCCGTTGCGCTACTCTGACCAGCAGCCTGGTCTTGCGCAGGAGCCGGTCCGCAGCCAGGACGAAACAGATCAGAACT
Source organism: uncultured Acidobacteriota bacterium (assembly GCA_963731785.1). GTDB lineage: Bacteria > Acidobacteriota > Vicinamibacteria > Vicinamibacterales > UBA2999 > DASYRM01. The sequence goes on along the minus strand of CAVSWX010000005.1, from coordinate 83,406 downwards.
CCGAATGTATGCGCACTGGAGAGCGGCGAACGGGTCACGTGGCGATTCCTGTGAGCTCTTCTGGTGGCCGTCATCCATGCAGTGTGTCGTAGCCAAGATGACACCCCGATGACACGGATTCGGTTATTGACCGGCCAATTTAGTCGGCACTACACTCGGGCAAAGCCAAAGATGAGACTCGGTCTCGTTTGCGCCGGCGGCCTGCCGGAATGAGACGCGCCGGAGACGGCGTTCTGCTGCGCCGACTGCTTCTGTCGCTGTTCGCACTCGGCGCGACCGGCGCCGGCGGCGACCTCCTGCTCATCGGTCACGTTGAAGGGTGGGCCCAGCAGGTTCCGCTGGTGTTGCTCGCAGTTGGGCTCGGCGTGGCGGCATGGCTCGCCGTGACGTCGCGCCGCCTGGTGGTGCAGATGTTTCAGGCCGTCATGGGGGCGTTCGTCGTCAGCGGCGCGTTGGGCCTGTGGCTGCACTATCGCGCCAACATCGAGTTCGAGCGGGAACTCGCGCCCGATCGCGTTGGATTCGACATCTTCTGGGCCGCGATCAAGGGTGCATCGCCACCGACTCTGGCGCCTGCGACACTGATCCATCTCGGGCTGTTGGGACTGGCTTCGACCTTTCGACATCCCTCATCGGCGTCCGCAGCCGGGGCGCCCTTTAACGGAGACGAGTTATGAGACTTCGCAGTGCGCTGTCGATGCTGTTGTTCGCCTTGACGTTTACGGCCCAGGCGACCGCGCAAACCGTGCCGTCAGTCCCGCTCCTGAATCCCAATCTGGCGACCGAGCAGGAGCTGCTGGCAGTCCCACACCTGAACGCGACCCTCGCGCGAAGTGTCGTGGCGAAGCGGCCCTACAAGACGATGCTCGAGTTGAACGCGCAGCTGAGTCCAGCGCTGAGCAAGGACCAGCTCACGCAGCTGTACGGCCGGCTGTTTTTGCCGCTCAACCTCAACTCGGCCAGCCGTGAGGAGATCCTGTTGATTCCGGGGGTCGGTCCCCGCATCGCCCACGAGTTCGAAGAGTATCGGCCCTACAAGAGCATGCAGCAGTTCCGGAAGGAAATTGGGAAGTACGTCGATGAGAAAGAGGTCGCGCGCCTCGAGCGGTACGTGACGTTGCAGTAAGCGCGGGCCCGCGCGATTGACGGCCCCTCCCTCGAGCACGGAGTTTCGTCGCTTCGTGCCCGTCTCGTTCTCGTCGGGGTCGCCGATGCGGCACTCCCGGGTCCTGTTGAGAGTCCTGAACAGGGTGCGTCCCAGGCCGTCGTTCGAGGGCGCGTCGTCGACCCGACTCGTGGTGCGATCGTGGGCGCGCAGGCCACGGTCACGTCCGAGCGGCCGAATACTCCGACAGCCACTGTAACGAATCAGCAGGGCGAGTTCGAGCTCACGATACTCCCAGGCAGCTACGTCGTTCGGATCTCCGCCAGCGGTTTCGTCGACAGCTCACGCCGCGTGACGCTCTTTGCAGACTCGCCGACGACCGCCGATTTTGCCCTCGAGATCGCGGGATTCAAGAATCGGTCAGCGTCGGCGCGGTCATCGGCTATGCCGTGCCGGCGGTATCGTCCGCGACCAAGACCACGACGCCGCTCCGCGATGTCCCGCAGGCCGTCAGCGTCGTGACAAGCGCGCTGATCGCTGATCAGCGGATGGCCAGCATGGCCGACGTGACCCGATACATGCCTGGCGTCGGCTTCGCCCAGGGCGAAGGGAATCGCGACACGCCGATCCTTCGCGGCAACAGCTCGACGTCCGACTTCTTCGTCGATGGCGTCCGCGACGACGTCCAGTACTTTCGCGACGTCTACAACGTCGACCGCGTCGAGGCGCTCAAGGGGCCCAACGCCATGATCTTCGGACGTGGTGGCGTTGGCGGGGTTATCAATCGTGTGAGCCGTCAGGCCGACTGGGGACAGGCGCGTGAAGCGTCGCTGCAGTTCGGGTCGTGGAACAACAAGCGCTTGACGGGCGACGTCGGACGCGGCCTGAACGAGGCTGTCGCCGTACGAGCGACGGGCCTCTACGAGCACTCCGACTCTTACCGCAACGGATTCAACGTCGAGCGTTATGGCTTCAACCCGACGGTGGCGTTTCGGCTCAGCCCAAACACGACCCTGCGGGGCAGCTACGAGTCCTTTCATGACGAGCGGGTCGCCGATCGAGGCATCTCCTCGTTCAGCGGACGGCCAGTCGATACCGATCCGGGCACCTTCTTTGGGGACCCGACGCGGAGCCCGACCCATGCCACGGTCAACCTGGTGTCCGGACTGCTCGAGCACCGCTTCAACTCGCGCATGACCCTCCGGAATCATCTGAGCTACGGGGACTACGACAAGTTCTATCAGAACGTGTTCCCTGGCGCTGTCGACGCTACCGGAACCACGGTCGCGATCTCCGCCTACAACAACCTCACGGCCCGTCAGAACCTCTTCAACCAGACAGACCTCATCGTGTCTGCCCAGAGCGGCCGCTTCCGCCACACCCTGTTGCTCGGAACGGAGTTCGGCCGTCAGGAGACCAGCAACTTCAGGGAAACCGGCTTCTTCTCCAGCCTGGGTGTCAACGTCACCACGTTCAACGCGCCGCTCGCCGCGCCGACAATCTCATTGCCGCTGGCGTTTCGTCAGAACGCCACGGATGCCGACAATCAGGGCGTGACGACGATCGCCGCGGCCTACGCGCAAGACCAGGTCGCGCTCTCGGAACATGTCGAGGCGCTGGTCGGCGTCCGATTCGACAGCTTCAAAGCGGAAAGCACCAACAATCGGACGGCGACCGATTTCCGCAGCGACGACGGCCTCCTGTCACCTCGTCTCGGGTTGATCTACAAGCCGATTCGGCCGCTGTCGCTCTATGGCAGCTACAGCCTCACCTACCTGCCGCGCGCGGGCGAACAACTGTCGTCGTTGTCGTTGACGAATCAGGCGCTCGACCCGGAGGAGTTCCGGAACTACGAGGTCGGCGCCAAGTGGGACGTGGTGCCCTCGTTCTCGTTCACAGCAGCGTTGTACCGCCTTGACCGTGGCAACGTCGTCGTGCCTGACCCGAATGATCCGACGGTCTCGATTCTGGTCGATGCCCAGCAGACGAAAGGGCTGGAGATCGGCGTCGATGGCCGTATCACTCCTGCATGGAGTGTGGCCGGCGGCTATGCCTATCAGGACGGGGAAATCACGCGGTCGATCTCGGCCAACGCGCAGGCTGGAGCCGTCCTGGCGCAGTTACCCAAGCACTCCGTCTCGCTCTGGAACAAGTATGACTTCACGCCGCGGTTCGCCGCAGGGCTGGGTGTCATCTACCGTGGCGAGGTGTTTACCTCGACGGACAACCTTGTGGTGCTGCCCAACTGGACCCGCATCGACGCCGCCCTCTTCTACAACCTGACTTCGATGCTGCGAGCGCAGATCAACATCGAGAACCTGTTCGACGAAAACTACTATCCCAACGCGCACAGCAACACCAACATCACACCTGGTTCGCCGCGAGCCGTTAAGGTCGCATTGACGACGCGCTTTTGACAAGGGACGACGAGTCGAGCGCCGGACGTCGCTCGATTCCGTGTTCCCGGGCAGCTTGATGTCATCCCTCTCGGAAGGCCCGAGTTCGCTTTTAGCTCACCGGTATCTTCTGCCAGTCTGACCAGTGGCGCGATGGCTGGGCACGGGATCTCATCGTGACACTCGGTCGCTCATGACCGTGCTGCGTGGCTTCCATGACCACGTGCGCAGCCGTGATGAAGACACCAGGTGCTACGGCGAATGCATGCCGAAGAAGTCGGCCCGAGCCATCTGACCCGCTTGCTGCGGATGGAGAGACAGCATCGGGAATACGGTGCGCATGATGTCGATGAACGGTTTCGAGGCCATCCGCGCCCGATTCGACCGGCGAGGGTTTCACTTAGGGTTCACTGCTGAGGCTTCGGGGGGGGGGCGGGAATCACCAAATCGTTGGAAAACCTGGTGAGCCGGGGGGGAATCGAACCCCCAACCCGCAGATTAAGAGTCTGCTGCTCTGCCAATTGAGCTACCGGCCCGCCGCGCGTGCCGGGGGCCCTCTGTGAGGCGCCCCCGAACAGCGACAAGCGTTGATTGTAGTGGGCCCGCGCGCCCCCGCGCAAGTGAGCGGCGGCATGGCGCCGCCGCTCACGGTAAACCCTCAGAGTTCGCGCTCGACTTCGGTGGCGAGCAGGGAGGGAATCGTACCCTCAACCCGCACATTAAGAGTCTGCTGCTCCGCCATCGTGCTGCAGGCGCGCCGCGCGAGCCGGGTGGCCGCTTTGAGGCACGACCCGGGCGGCGACGGTGAATGTAGTGAGCCCGGCGCGCAGGCCGCGCAAGGAGCGAGACGGCCGCGGACCTCCGTCTCGTTGTCGTCGCTCCCGTCACCGAGACGGTTCACCTCGGTGGCGAGCAGGGAGCCGTCGCTTCGGCGTATGCCCTCCACCTCGACGAGCATGTCGTTCCGCAGCGTGCTGCAGGTGCCTCCCTCGAACCGGGTGGCCGCGTTGGTCACGACCCGCGTGCCGGCGACGGTGAACGTCAGCCCGGGACACGTGCCGATCAGGAGCGAGACCGTGCCGCGGACCTCCGATTCGTTGTCATCGTCCCCGTCGTCATCGTCGTCGTCCTCGCCCCCACCACGGTTCACTTTGATCTCCGTGGCGGTGACGTTCACGCCGCTGCGAGAGCCCTTCACGATGACATGATCGCCAACCCGCAGATCGGCGAACGAGAACGTGCGTGAGCCGTGTCGGATGATCGTGGACGGCTGCACGACCACCGTGCTGCCCTCCACCTGCAGCGTGCGCGCAGCGGCGTTGATCGAGTCGATGCGGCCGTTGACGTCAACGCCGTTGCCGCCGGACATCCGCTGCTCGAGTCGAGACGGGCGTCGCGGCCGTTGAGCGTCACGGCGATCTGCAGGCGGTCGTCCGCGGCGATGCCGCTGATGGTCAGCATGGCATCGGCGCCGCGACCCTGAAAATGCAGTTGCACGGTGCCCGCCGGCACGTTGTTCAGCGTGAAGGTGCCGCCGCTGTCGATCGTGGTCGAGACGCCGGTGCCGACCACCGTCACGGTGAGCCCGCCCGAGGGGCCGTTGGCGAAGGCGCTGGCCGTGTCTGCGGCCCGCTCCGGTGTGGCTGAGGTGGCCGCCACGCTTGCGGCCGCGCTGCCGGTCAAATTGACGCGCCCGGAAATCACGGCGCCGCCGCTTCCCGACGGACGGCTGCTGGGTCCGGTGGCCGACATCGAAGAGCCGCACCCGGTCATCGCCACGCCGGCCAGCACGGCCAGCACTGTTAACTGAAGAGTTCGAACGGCTGACGTTGGCGTCATCGTTTTTCTCTCGCGGGGGACGCCTCGCTGGGGGCAAGAAGCGGTCCAAGCCGTGGAGAGAGAGGAGACGAAGGAGAAAGCGGCGTGGGCGGGGTGGGGCAGCCACACCCCGCGTGGCAAGGTGATGAATGTTTCCCTAACCGCCGACTTCGCCCATCCTGCCGGTCGGTCTAAAGACCGACCGCTACGTTGGCTGAAGACCGACCGCTACGTTGCGGCTCAGCTCTCCTCCCACCGGAACCGCCACACGGCAGCGGCGCCGCACGCGGTGGCGAACCCGAGGATGAGCGCCACGGGCACGGCGATCTCCGAGGGACCGAGGCCGCGCCACGTCATCGCGTCCAATCCGTCCACCGCCCAGCGCACCGGCACCGCCTGCGTCACGGTCTGCAGCCAGGCGGGGAAGAGAAACGACGGCACCCATGCGCCGCCGAGCATCACCGAGACGAGGACCACGAAGATGGCCACGCGCCGCGTGGCTTCGGGCGTGCGGCCGATGGCGGCGAGCAGCAGCCCGAACGTGGACGCCATGATCGCGCTCGCGATCGCCACCGCGAAGAAGCCGGGCAGGCTCGCGATCTGCACGCCGAACACGATGCGCGCGAAGAGGAAGGACGCGAGCAGCGTCATCAGCGTGAGGATGGTGCCGCTGATCGCCTTGGCCAGCAGCAGCGTCGTGCGCGACAGCGGCGCGCTGCGCAGCCGCTTCCACAGCCCGCGCTGGCGCTCGAGCAGGATGCCCACCGCCAGCTCGATGGCGGCGAAGAGCGCGAACTGCACGCTCATGCCGGCAAACGCGTGACCGTAGCCGTCATAGGGCCGGCGCGTGTCGCCCGCGGCGGCCTCCTCGCGCACCGCGAACGGCATGCTCAGGCCGGCCGCGGAGCCGCCGCACCTGCCGCGTCCTGCGCCCGGTTCAGACCCTGGCCGGACTCCAGCAGCCGGCGCAGCAGCTCGCGCTGCTCGGCGGGCATGCCGCTCGAGTCGAGTGCCCGCAGGCTGTCGTCGGTGAACTGCCGGCCTTGCGCACCGGTGAACATCTCCTGCGACACCGCCTCCATCACGTGCCCGGTGAGGATGCCGCGGACCATCGACACTTCGGCCGACTTCGACGGGTCGATGAGCAGCTCGAGCTGAGGACGGTGCCGTCTGCGCCAGGAACGCCGCGCCGGCCGCGGCGCCGAAGCCGGCGGGATCACCACGCCAAGCGCGAGCCGTCCGGCGCGCACGTCCGCACGCGCCGCGTCGAGCGCCGGGCGCGTCACGTCGAGCGCGCGATCCGACGCCATGCGATCGACGATGGCCTTGGAGATGGTGCTGCCGTCCCGATCGACGACGGCAATCGCGGATCCGGGCCGGCTCGGCGCCGGCGCGCGGCCCCGAGAACACGTAGCCGAAGAACGAGGCGATCGCGATCGGCACCGCCAGCGTCAGCAGCACCGCCCGGACGTCGCCGAAGAAGATCTGCAGATCCTTGCGAACCAGCGCCGCGACGGGTCCCATCGGCATCAGTCCCTGAGCGTCCGGCCGGTGAGCGACAGGAACAACGTCTCGAGCGAGGCGCCGGGGCCGGCGTCGTGCCCCGCCCGCTCGCGGAATCCGGCCAGCGTGTCATCGGCCAGCACCCGTCCGCGGTCCATCACCACGATGCGGTCGGCCATCCGCTCGGCCTCCTCCATGTAGTGCGTGGTGTAGAGCAGCGCCTTGCCACGCCGCTTGAGGTGCTCGAGGTTCTCGAAGATGGCGTGGCGGCTCTGCGGATCGACGCCCACGGTGGGCTCGTCGAGCAGCAGGATGACCGGATCGTGCAGGAGGCCCGCGGCCAGGTTCAGGCGGCGTTTCATCCCGCCGCTGAACGTTTTCACGCGGTCATTGGCCCGTTCGGTGAGACCGACGAGCAGCAGCGCCGAGCCGATGGCGTCCTCGAGCGCGCGGCCGGCCAGCCCGTAGAGCGCTCCGAACAAGCGGAGGTTGGCGGCGGCGGGCAGCTCGTCGTAGAGCGCGAGGTCCTGGGGGACCAGTCCGATGAGCCGCTTCTTGGCGTCGGTGTCGCCGGCGAGCGGCGCTCCGGCCACCGTCACCTCGCCGCCGTCGGGGGTGACCAGGCCGGCAATCATCGCCACGGTCGTGCTCTTGCCGGCGCCGTTGGGGCCGAGCAGCCCCACCATCTGCCCCGGTTCGACCGAAAACGATACGTCGTCGACCGCGAGGACGGCGCGTCCGTAGGACTTGCGGAGGTTGCGGACCGCCAGCACGTGCTAGTGGACGTCCGGGAGCGGACCGGGGTTCCCCAGGCCGCGGCGTGCGGGATTGGCTGCGCGCCACTGGGTGATAATTGACCGGCACCCGCCACCCCTCCGTGACCACCGCCCGCGCCCACGGCCGCTCCCCGACGCCGGCCCTCCTGCTTGGGCTCATCATCACGCTGGCCACGGTGGCGGCATCTTCCTGGTATCTCTCGCGGCAGATCACGCGCCTGAGCGATCTGCAGCGCGATCTGGCCGACCGCAACCGCCGCGACTCGCTGCAGCTGCTGCGCATCCAGAACGATCTCAATCAGCTGGGGCTGGCGATGCGCGACATGCTCGACCGCGAGGCGAGCTACCCGCTCAACGCCTGGTCGGCGCAGTTCGAGCGCATCCGCACCGATCTCGACGACGCGCTGCGGCGGCAGGAGGAGATCAGCGTGACGCGCCGGACGCCCGAGCAGCGCGAGGTGCTGACGCATCGCGTTCCGGCAGTTCTGGGACGCCTCCGATCGCATGTTCGCGCTGGCCCGATGCCGGTCACGACGACGAAGCGCGCACGCAGGTCCAGGTGTCGCTGCAGGCGCGGCAGGCGGCGCTCAGCTCCACGGTGGCGCGGCAGCTGGTGCAGAACAACGAGAACGAGGCGCAGACCGCGGCGCAGGTGCAGGAGATCTACGCGCAGGTGCAGCGGCAGGTGTACTGGTTCCTGGCCGCGGCGCTTGCGGCGATTGGCGCCACGTCGCTCTACCTCATTCACGCCAACCGCCAGCTCTTTGCCCGGCTCGCCGCGCTGTCGGACGAGCGGCGCGGGCTGGCGCAGGCGCTCATCACCACGCGCGAGGACACGCTGCGCGAGATCTCGCGCGAGCTGCACGACGAGTTCGGCCAGGTGCTCACCGCCATCGGCTCGATGCTCAAGCGCGCCGCGCGGCACACCGATGAGGGGTCGCCGCTGCGCGCGGATCTGCGCGAGGTGGGCGAGGTGGCGCAGACGGCGCTCGACAGCGTTCGCGGCCTGTCGCAGACGCTGCATCCCGTCGATCCTCGAAGAACTGGGCCTGGCCAGCACCGTGGACTGGTATCTCACGACGGTCGAGCGCCAGCTCGGGCTGCGGGTCACCTACGAGAAGCCGGCAGGCGCCCATGCCGGTCGATCCCGGCGTCGCCATCCACGTCTACCGGGTGCTGCAGGAGGCGCTGAGCAACGTGGCGCGCCACTCGGGGACCACCGACGCCATCGTTCGGTTAGCATTCAGGGACGGCGTGCTGCACCTCGAGGTCGAAGATCACGGGTCGGGCCTGCCGGCCGGCGCGGGCCCGCGCGGGCTGGGCCTGGTGGCGATGCGCGAGCGCGCGGAGCTCGTGGGCGGGCGCGTCACGATTCGCAGGCCGGCCGCGGGAGGAACCCTGGTGTCGCTCGTGGTGCCGCTGTGACAGAACCCGCCACAGGAAGCCCGGCAGCCGGCCGGATCACCGTGCTGCTCGCCGACGACCACGCGCTCGTCCGGCGGGGGTTCCGGCGGCTGCTCGAGGACGATCCGGATCTGGTCGTGGTGGGTGAGGCCAGCAACGGCGAGGAAGCCATCACCCTCGCCGCCAGCCTCGCGCCGCACGTCATCGTGATGGACGCCGCCATGCCGGGCACGAGCGGGCTGGCCGCCATCCGCGTCATCCTCGAGCGGCGTCCGACCGCGCGCATCCTCATGCTGAGCATGCACTCCGAAGAGACGCTGGTGCGGCAGGCGATGGCGGCCGGCGCTTGCGGCTATGTGCTGAAGAACGCGCTGGACCTCGATTTGGCCGCGGCGGTGAAGAAGGTGGCGGCCGGCGAGAAGGTGCTCGATCCCGCGGTGGCCCGGCCGGCGCCGCTGCCCGGCGAGCGGGCGCGGCGCCTCACGCCGCGCGAGCTGGAAGTGCTGCAGCTCATTTGCAACGGGCTGTCGAACAAGGAAATCGCGGTCAAGCTCGACGTCAGCGCCAACACCGTTGCCGTGCACCGGGCCAACATCATGAACACGCTCGGCGTGCACAAGACGGCCGAGCTCGTGGTCTACGCGCTGCAGAACGGCCTCGTCAGCCCGCTATGAACCGTCGCGACTTCCTGTGGCGCTGCGGGGCGGGCGCCGCGGCCGCGTCGTGGCAGACGGCGTGGCCGCCCCCACGCAGCCAGGCGCGCGCGCTTCAGGCGGCCCAGGGCCGGCTAAAGCCGGCCCCTGCAGAATCAGAGCTCCGCCTCGACCGACGTCACCGCCGCGTCCGGCCTCGCGTTTCGCCACAACAGCGGCGCGTACGGCGGCAAGCTCCTGCCCGAGACGCTCGGCTCGGGCTGTGCGTTCCTCGACTATGACGGCGACGGCTGGCCCGACATCCTGTTTGTCAACAGCATGGACTGGCCCGGGTCCAAACGTCAGCGATCGACGCTGCGCCTCTACCGCAACAACCGCAACGGCACGTTCACCGACGCCACCCGCGCTGCCGGGCTCGACGTCGAGCTCTATGGCATGGGCGTGGCGGTCGGCGACTTCGACAACGACGGCTTTCCCGATCTCTACATCACCTGCGTCGGCCAGAGCCGGTTGTTCCGCAATACCGGCAAAGGCACCTTCGTCGACGTCACCCGGGCGAGCGGTCTGGATCGCCGCACCGCGTTCAGTACCTCGGCGCTGTGGGTGGACTTCGATCGCGACGGCCGGCTGGATCTCTTCGTCTGCAACTACGTCAAATGGTCCGAGGCCACCGACGTCTTCTGCAGCCTCAACGGCAAGCAGAAGTCGTATTGCACGCCCGAGGCCTACCGCGGCGATACCTGCTGGCTGTTCCGCAATCGCGGCGACGGCACCTTCGAGGACGTCACCGCCACCTCCGGCATCTTCGACTCGAGCTCGAAGTCGCTCGGCGTGGCGATGCTCGACTATGACGGCGACGGGTGGCCGGACCTTTTCGTCGCCAACGATACGCAGCCCAACAAGCTGTATCGCAACCTCCGGAACGGCCGTTTCCGCGACGTGGCCCTCGAAGCCGGCGTCGCGCTCAGCGACGACGGCAAGGCGCGGGCGGGCATGGGCGTCGACGCCGCCGACTTCGACAACTCCGGCCGCATGGGGCTCGCCATCACGAATTTCGACAACGAGATGCTGGCGCTCTACCGCGCGCAGGCCACCGGCACCTTCCAGGACACCGCGCGGCGGGCGGGCGTGGGCGTGGCGTCGCTCAACCGCCTCGGATTCGGGTGCCTCTTCGCGGATCTCGATCTCGACGGCGCGCTCGACCTCGTCGTGGCCAACGGCCACATCGACGAGACCGTCCGCAGCATCAAGGGCAACGTCGGCTACGCGCAGGCGCCGCAGCTGTTTCTCAACCAGGGGAACGGCACGTTCCGCGATGCGTCGGCACTGGTCGGGCGCGGCCTTCGCGCAGCCGCGCGTGGGCCGCGGATTGGCCTACGGCGATTTCGATCGCGATGGCGACGTCGATCTGCTGATGACCGCCAACAACGGTCCCGCGGCGCTCTTCCGCACCGACGCCCCGGCCGGCCACCGCAGCGTGCGTCTGACGCTGCAAGGCACGAAGTCGAACCGCGACGCGATCGGCGCCGTGGTGCGCGTCTTCCACGGCGGCACGTCCCAGAGCCGGATGGTGCGCAGCGGATCGAGCTACCTGTCGCAGTCGGAGCTGCCGGTGACCTTCGGCGTGGAACGCCGCGACCGCGTCGACCGTCTGGTCATCACCTGGCCGAGCGGCCGGGCGGACGAGTTCACGAACGTCGCGGCGGGCAAGGCCTACCGCTGCGTGGAGGGCCGGGCGCTGGAGAGTGCCAGCTAGGCACAGACGCCCACCAGCTCGGCCGTGCGATGAGCGCGGCCAAAATACAGTGCCCGCCCGATAGTCGGGCTTCCGGCCGCCGGCCCAATATCCCAAGAGATACTCGTCAGGATGGATCGCCCTCACACCGCGCACGGCGGGGGCGGCGTTCGACGCCCCGCCTTCAGCACGCGCGTCGCGCTCGCCACCGGTTTCGCCATCGTTTTCGGGCTCTGGCTCCTGTGGGGCTATCAGCTCGGGCGAAGCCTGCAGGAGATCGAGCGCAGCGTCGCGACCGTGCACGAGGAATACGTGCGCGGCGAACAGACGCTGTCGAAGGTCCGCACCAATGTCCTGCTCGGGTCCATCTACTTGCGTGATGCCCTGATCGACAACGGGTCGCCCCGTCGCGACTACTACCGCGCCGAACTGTCGCGCCTGCGCGCCGAGGTGGAGGCGTCGCTCACCACCTACGTGCCGGAGGTCACTTCGGTGGTCGAACGACAGCACTGGGCGTTGTTGCAGGCCGAGCTGAGCGAGTTCTGGGAGTCGCGCAATCTCGCGTTCGCGGACACCGATACCCGCTCTCCAGCGCAGGCGGCGGCACTGCTGCGCACGCGCGTCGTGCCGCGGCGCGAGACCATCCTCCAGGTGCTCGACCAGCTGGCGGCGCTGCAGGCCGAGGCCAACCGCCGGCGCCAGGCGGAAGCCAACGCGCTCTATCGGCAGGTCCGCCTCCGCCTCATGTCGATGGGCGGCGCGACGTTGCTGATGGCGCTGATCGTGGCGGTGATGGCGTCGCGCCACGTCAACCGGTTGCAGCGCGAGATCGAGCGTCAGCGCGCGGCGGAGCAGCAGAACCGGCAGGACCTCGAGCGGCTGTCCGCGCGGCTGGTCGACGCGCAGGAGGACGAACGGCGGCGGCTCGCCCGCGAGCTGCACGACGAAGTCGGGCAGGCGCTGACCGCGGTGAAGATGGACATCGGCATCGCGCTGCGGGCCGAGAATCGTGCGCGGGCCACCGACGCGCTCGAAGAGGCGAGCGAGATCACCGAGACGGCGCTGCGCGGCGTGCGCGACCTGTCGCAGCTGCTGCATCCGTCGATGCTCGACGATTTCGGCCTGCCGACGACGCTGCGCACCTACCTGCGCAACTTCTCGCATCGCACCGGCATCCGCGCCCAGCTCGCCGAGTCGATCGAGGCCCGGCTGCTGCCGGCGATCGAGGTCTGCGCCTACCGCATCGTGCAGGAGGCGTTCAACAACATCGTGCAGCACAGCGGCGCGACCGCCTGCACGGTCACGCTGCGCGCCGCGTCCGGCACGCTGTGGCTGACCATCGACGACAACGGCCGCGGGTTCGGTCCCACGCCACAGCCACCCGATGCGCGTCCCGGGCTCGGGCTGATCGGCATGCGTGAACGGGCGCAGGCGCTGGGCGGCACGTTCGCGGTGGAGAGCGCGCCCGGTGGCGGCACCCGCATCTCGGTGGGCCTGCCGCTGCAGACCGTACCCGAGGCTGTCGACGAGCCGGAGCGGCGGGCGGTGTGATGGCTCCGCTGCGAATCCTGCTCGCCGACGACCACATCATGGTGCGTCAGGGCCTGCGCAAGGTGCTCGAGGAGCGCCCCGAGTGGCAGGTGGTCGCCGAGGCGGGCGACGGCCACGAGGCCGTGCGGCTCGCCGAGCTCCACAAGCCGAACGTGGCCGTGCTCGACGTGGCGATGCCGCTGCTCAACGGCATCGAGGCCACGCGCCGCATCGCGAAGCGGGTGCCGCAAACGCGGATACTCGTCCTGAGCATGTATTCCGACGAGGCGTATGTCACCCAGATGATGAAAGCGGGGGCCACCGGCTATCTGCTCAAGGACTCGGCCGGCGTTGATCTGCTGGAGGCGGTGCAATCGGTGGCAGCAGGGCAAGTCGTACTTCAGCCCCGCCGTGGCGCGGCTCATGCTCGACGACTACGCACGGCAGCGCGGCACCGATGACGATCGCTACGAGTCGCTGTCGGATCGCGAGCGCGAAATCTTCCAGCTCATCGCCGAAGGCAAGGCCAACAAGGAGATCGCGGCGCTGCTCTTCATCAGCCTCAGCACCGTCGAAACGCACCGCGCGCGGATCATGGAGAAGCTCGATCTGCACAGCGCCGCCGAGATCGTCCTGTACGCGGTGCGCCGGGGAGTGATCCGGTGAGTCCCGATCCGGTGACGGCTCGTCGCCTTTCTCAACGGCACCGCCGTGGTCCGTGCCCGCGAATCCCCGGGCAATCTCCGGGTCGTCCGCACCCGCGGCATGATTCTCGCGCACGCGTTCCGGTCACCGGTTCTGCATGAACGCACCCAAAGGTTCAGCTGGCCTCATTACGGTTTTTTCGCTGGGCGCGGCGGATTCTTGGCGCTCCGATGGCGCGCCATCGAGATTCACTCGGAAAGTCCGCTGGCATGCCGGCTGCACTCTCGCGAACCCGTGGCCGAACGACCCCGAGTCATCGTCGCCTTGTCCAATCGTTCCGAGTCCGCCGTCGTGGCCCAGTGGCTCGACGAGGACGGCTTCGAGCCGGTGCGGCGTCCCACGCGGTCAAGCGCGGTGGAAGAAATGCGCGCGCGGCCGTTCGACCTGCTCATCGCCGACGCGGCCGTCGACGGCCTGCTGCCGCTCCGGCCCGAAGGCCGGGCCCGCCGTCCGCTCACTCCGGCCATCCTGATTGGAAATGCACCGCCGGTCCGCGGCGAGACCGTGACGAGCCAGCCGATGTATCTGGCGCGCCCGCTGGAACGCGCGGTCCTCAGCTGCTACGTGGTGATGGCCGTCCTCGAAGGCAACCCGCAGCGCCGTTCCGAACGCAAGCTGGTGAATCCGTTCGAGGCCGTCGTCAACGGCGTGCCGGCGCGCATCCTCGACGTCAGCATCGAGGGCGTGCGCATCGAGATGGCCCGGGAACGCCGCGTTGCCCTGCCGCCCTATTTCACCGTGCGCGTCCCGCTCATGGGCGTAGGGGTCAACGTCCGCCGCGTGTGGGCACGGGCATCGACGGGCCCGGCGCCCACGCTCTGGTACGGCGGATCGCTGCTGCCAAACCGCTCGACTGCGATACAAGGCTGGAAATCGCTGATCGAGACGATGCCCAGCGCCCTCAGTACCGCCAACATCAAGACGCAGCCGGTTTGACCGTGCGACGGAATCAGTTGGCCACCCTGAGGCAGCGGTAGCCCGTCCCGCAGGAATCGGCGTCCCCGAGCTCCACAGCCCGCAGTCCGATCAGGGTGTTGAGGATGATCCGCCCATCCTCGGTGATCACGAGCCGATCCACCGGGCTTCCGTTGTTCCCTTCGGGAGTGGTCGCCAGATGCAGGCTTCCCGCGCGCGAGGCGCCCGTCTGCATCCCCACGGTGCGCGAGTAGATTTGCGCCGTGCGTCCGTTGCCGCCGCATCCGGCCCAGAAGCCATACTGTCCGGGCTCACAGCGGGCGCCCCAAGCCTGCCAGTACAGGCCTGCCCAAGGACGTCCCTCCAGGCACCGGTTGCGGCAACGCGGTATAGGTGCCCCCATCCGGTCCCGCCCGTCGCAGGACCAGATCGGGCGCGTCCCCGATGTCTCCGAGCACCATCCCCTTGGCGTAGCACTTTGGCGTCCCGTCCGCGAGCGGGTGTGCCACGTCGGAATGCGATTCGGACTGCCGGCAGAAGAAGTCAGGAGCGCCTGGCCACGCATCCGGACGGCCCCAGAGGAGTTGGCCAGTGAACACGTTCCCCGTCGGCGCCGCGTTCGGCGGGGTGAAGGGCCGCAGCTCCTGGGCGGAGGCGTAGCTGGCGACCAGCAGACTCAAGGTCAGGACCGAGACACGCATGGCCGGAGGCTACCATGTCGGCGTTGCCCCCAGACCTGCTCGGTGTCTGTGCGAATCACGCGCACGCACACGCGGTGTGATTGTGATGGCGCGCCCGGCAAGAGTCGAACTTGCGACCTTTGGCTTCGGAGACCAACGCTCTATCCAGCTGAGCTACGGGCGCGTGAAGAACTCGTCGTGCATCGTCGCGGCGGGCGTCGATTTCTCCCCGGCGCGGCCGGCTGCAAGCAGCTGGCGCGCCCGGCAGGACTCGAACCTGCGACCTACGGATTCGAAGTCCGGCGCTCTATCCAACTGAGCTACGGGCGCACGAAAAGGCATCATATCACCTTGCGTTACTGGGAGTTGGCGCCGAGAATACCCGCGCGGGCGGGCCCGCTCGGGCGTCGCCACCAAGGAGACTGTCATGACGCAGCGGGTGCTTGCGGTCGCGTTTGCGGCCAGCATGACGATCGGAATGACGGCCGGAGAAGCCATGGCCGGCCAGGGCGGCCAGCAGGGGCAGGCTCAGCAGCAACCCTCCCAGCCCGAGGCCCCGCCGGCGTTCGAGGAACAGGTCGTGGTCACCGCGTCCCGCGTGGAAGAACAGCTGGTCAACGCCCCGGCCGCCGTCAGCATCATCAACAGCAACACCATCCAGAACTCGCCCGCCACCAACATCGGCGACCTGCTGCGGGCCGTGCCCGGCGTCAACGTCACCCAGGTCTCGGCGCGCGACATCAACATCAACACCCGGGGCGCGACCTCCACGCTCGCCACCTCGCAGCTCGCGCTGGTGGACGGCCGTTCGATCTACCTCGATTTCTACGGCATGGTGATGTGGGACTTCGTGCCGAGCAATCCCCGCGAAATCAAGCGCATCGAAGTCATCCGCGGGCCGGCGTCGGCGGTGTGGGGCGCCAACGCGATGAGCGGCGTGGTCAACGTCATCACCAAGACGCCGCGCGAACTGGCCGCCGAGGGCGGGTCGTTTCTGACGATCGGCGTCGGCGGATTCCCGCGCAGCGCGCAGGGTGTGGACCGCGACGCCGGAAGCCTGTTCTACGTCAACGGCTCGCACGCCCAGGCCGCGAACGACAAGCTGGCCTACAAGATTTCCGCCGGCTACTTCACCCAGGACGCCTTGCCGCGGCCCGACCGGGACCATCACCAACCCGTTCGCCACGCCCGTATCCCGCCTACACCAACGAGGGCACCAGCCAGCCGAAGTTCGACGCGCGCGTGGACTACGCGCTCGACAACAGCGCCACGCTCACCTTCAACGGCGGTGTGTCGGGGACCGAGGGCATCATCCACACCGGCATCGGCCCCTTCGACATCGAGCAGGGCTCCCACCTCTCGTACTTCTCGGCGCGCTACCAGAAGGGCGCGCGCCGCGTCGCGTTCTTCACCAACATCCTGACCGCCGATTCGACCAACCTGCTCTCACGCGGAACCGACCGGAGCGTTCCTGCCGCTCGCCTTCGACACCAAGACGTTCGACGTCGAGGCCGGCGACTCGAGAGCCATCGGCACGCGCAACGCGCTGACCTTTGGCGGCAACTTCCGCCGCAACACGTTCGACGTCTCGCTGGCGCCCAACGGCGACGACCGCAACGAGGGTGGCGCTTTCGTGCAGGACGAGATCTTCTTCGGCAATCACGTGCGCTGGGTGGTGGGCGGCCGCATCGACAAGTTCTCCTCGATCGACGGCGCCGTGTTCTCGCCGCGCACGACGCTGCTGCTGAAGCCCGATGCCAACAACAGCCTGCGGTTTTCGTTCAACCAGGCGTTCCGCGCGCCGTCGTTCATCAACAACCACCTGCTCACGAGCGTGCTCAACGAGGTGAACCTGAGCCCGATCTCGCCGGCTCCTGGCGCGGTTCATCTTTCCGGTCGGCGCGGTGGGCAACCCCGAGCTCGAGCAGGAGTCGCTGACCGCGTACGAGATCGGCTATACCGGCGTGTTGACCAGCGTGCGACCGTTACCGCCTCGGTCTACTGGAACACGACCGAGGACGCGATCTTCTTCACGCCGGTCGCCTTCTACGGGCCGTCGTTCCCCCCCCGACCTGGCCGGCGATCATTCCGCCCTTCGTGCTCGGCCTGCTGCCGACGCCGCTGCCGCGCGGTACACCTACCGCAACCTGGGCACGGTGAAGGACAAGGGATTCGAGCTTGGAGTCGAGGCGCTGGTGAGCCGCGACGTGAACGTCTTCGCGAACTACTCGTTTCAGGCCGATCCGGACATCGAGGGCTTCGACCCCCGCGAGGCCAACGCTCCGGCCAACAACCGCTTCAATGCCGGCTTCAACGTCAGCCACGGCTGGTTCCTCGGCAACATGGACGTGAGCTACAGCGGGTCGGCCTACTGGCAGGACGTGCTCGACCTGCGCTATGCCGGGACGACCGACGCCTACACCCTCGTGAACGGCGCGTTCGGCGTGCGGTGGGCGGGCGACAAGGTGGTGACCAGCCTCAAGATCACCAACATCGGCAACTCCGAGGTGCAGCAGCACATCTTCGGCGACGTGCTCCGCCGCCAGATGGTGGGCGAAGTGCGGTTCGCGTTTTAGCGACGCAGCGGGCGGTCTGCGGCCCTTGCGGGCGGTCTAGACCGCCTGGAACCGTCGACCTTGATGATCTCCGAGCGGCACGCCCGTCAGCTCGTAACCCCTCAGGGTTTCGAAGACGTCGTGCTGGCTGTGGCCGGCATCGACCTCGAGACCACTCCAGGGGTCGATTCGTCGAACAGCGCGACCTGAATCCACAGCCGTGGACCCGCAGCGGTGGATTCCCTCCACACGAAGCACGCCGATCTCGCCGCCGACGCGGACCCCCCGGCCGTCGAGCGCCATGAACCAGGTGTCGGCGTCGGTGCCGAGTGCGGCGTCGGTGGGAGCGATTGTCAGCGGGTACTGGTCTACGGCGTCCATGGCGGGTTCATCCGCAGAACGACTATTCACAAGAAATGCCACGCGACCCGCGGCTCGGTCGGGTGCGGAAACCGCCGCGCGCGCCGCAGAATCGCGCCGGAATTCAGATGTTCTGCCTGATCGAGCAGCCTTTTCGGCCCGGTTCCCGGACGTGAAGGTGCCGAAACTGCGACCTAAGTTCGGTTCGGCTGTTGCAAATCGACTTCGGACCTATTCCGGCCGGAGTGGGCCGGTCCACGAGCCCCACGACGGCCAATCCGCGGTGACGGCTGCTAGCATTGCGGGAATGCCGTCCGGAACCAACCGCATCATCGTCACCGTCATCGGCCGCGACCAGGTGGGCATCATCGCCGCGGTCTCGGCCGTCCTCGCCGAGGCCCAGGCCAATATCGTGGACATCTCGCAGACGACGCTCCAGGAGTTCTTCGCCATGATCATGATGGCGGACCTCGAGCACGCCAGCCTGCCGTTCGCCGAGATCAAGCAGCGCCTCAACGACAAGGGCGAGGCCATGGGGCTGCGCATCGACGCGCAGCACGAGGCCGTCTTCAACTACATGCACCGGGTCTAGGGGCAGCGCCATGCCGATGCAGTTCTCCGGCGCAGGAAATCATCGAGACCATCCGCATGGTGCAGATGGAGAACCTCGACATCCGCACCATCACGATGGGCATCAGCCTGCGCGACTGCGCCCACTCCGACCTGACAGCGGTGGCCGCGCGCGTCTACGACAAGATCTGCCGCGCTGGCCAGCCGGCTCGTGCCGGTCGGCGACGAGATCGAGCGCGACTACGGCATCCCGATCATCAACAAGCGCATCTCGGTCACGCCGATCGCGCTGGTCGCCGAGAGCAGCCGGCGCCGACGACTACGTGCCGGTCGCGCGAGGCGCTGGATCGCGCCGCCGCGCGAGGTCGGCGTCAACTTCATCGGCGGCTTCTCGGCGCTGGTGCACAAGGGCACGACCGCCGGGCGACCGCGCGCTGCTCGCCTCGATCCCCGAGGCGCTCGCGACCACCGAGCGCGTGTGCGCCTCGGTCAACGTCGGCACCACGCGCGCCGGCATCAACATGGACGCGGTCGCGCGCCTCGGCGACATCGTCGTGCGACACGGCGGCGCGCACCGCCGATCGCCACGGCATCGGCTGCGCCAAGCTGGTGGTGTTCTGCAACGCCGTCGACGACAACCCGTTCATGGCCGGCGCGTTCCACGGCATCGGCGAGCCCGAGTGCGTGGTCAACGTCGGCGTGAGCGGGCCGGGCGTGGTGCTGCACGGCGGTCGAGGAAGGAGCCGGACGCCGATTTCGGCGCGCTCGCCAGATCATCAAGCGCACCGCGTTCAAGGTCACCCGGATGGGCGAGCTGGTCGGGCGCGCCGCCTCGCGCGGCTCGGCGTGCCGTTCGGCATCGTCGATCTGTCGCTGGCGCCGACGCCGGCGCAGGGCGACAGCGTGGCGCGCATCCTCGAGGCGATGGGCCTCGAGCGCGTCGGCACGCACGGCTCGACCGCGGCGCTGGCGCTGCTCAACGACGCGGTGAAGAAGGGCGGCGCGATGGCGTCGAGCTACGTCGGCGGGCTGTCGGGCGCCTTCATCCCGGTGTCCGAGGACGCCGGCATGATCGAGGCGGCGCAGATGGGCGCGCATCAGCTCGACAAGCTCGAGGCGATGACCTGCGTGTGCTCGGTCGGCCTCGACATGATCGCGGTGCCCGGCGACACGCCGCCGGCCACCATGGCCGCGATCATCGCCGACGAGGTCGCCATCGGCATGATCAACGCGCAAGACGACCGCCGTGCGCATCATCCCGGCGCCCGGGCAGGACGGTCGGGGAGGTCGGTCGAGTTCGGCGGATTGCTCGGCACGCGCGCCGGTGATGGCGGTGCACCGATGGTCGAGCGCCGGGTTCATAGCCCGCGGCGGCCGGATACCCGCGCCCTTGCAGGGCTTGGGCAATTAGGGCGCCGCTGAGGGTGTTACCAGCCGAAGCGGGCGAACGCGCGCGAGAGCGCCTGATGGATCGAGCGGTCGTGCAGCTTGCGGACGGTGAGAACGAATGCGACCTGGGCGAGGACGGCCACGACGACGACGAGCAGGAGATTCATTGGATCCTCCGCCTCCTTAAGACGGAAACCGCGGTGCACACGTTCACACAAGCGCACAGGCGCCGCGGACGCGCGTGCTGGGACCGGGCTGATGTGACTGGGAAGAAGTGGGGTGGGTGACGGGTCTCGAACCCGCGACATCCGGATCCACAATCCGGCGCTCTACCCCTGAGCTACACCCACCGTGCCGGTCAGAACTTCTTATGCTAACACGGCCGGTGGGAACGTTATGTCTGGGGGCTTCCGACTCGCCCCGAGCGCGACGACTAGGCGCGGGCCTGTTCGGCCACGCTGTCCGGGGCCACTTCGGCGAGCACACCATCGTCGACGCGCACGCGGACGGGCTCGACGTGCCGGGCCTGTTCCATCTTCGCCATGTACATCGCGCGGTCGGCGCGGGCGAGCAGATCGTGCGCGAGCTGACGCGCCACCAGCCGCCGCTGGTCCACCGGCCCGAGCTGCAGGCTGACCACGCCCACGTCCACCAGCACGCCGCCACGTGAGGCGCTCGTCTTCCTGCGTCCAGTCGTAGCGCTCGACGGCGGTGCGGAAGCGCTCGGCGATGATCCAGCCGTCGTGCGCGGCCGTGAGATCGGGAATCAGGAAGCAGAACTCGTCGCCGCCGAACCGCGCGTGCAGCTCGTGGCTCTCGTCGCTCGAGCCATCCTGCGCCACGATGTCGTTGGCGCGGATCTGCTCGCAGAGCAGCCGCGCGACGCGCTCGATGATGCGGTCCCCGAGGGCGTGCCCGTAGGTGTCGTTGAAGCGCTTGAACGAACGGATGTCGACGAGGCCGACGGCGCACCAGTGCCCGCGCTGCTCGATCTCCAGGAACGACTCGAGCCGCTCGATGAAGCGGCGGAAGTTCATCAACCGTGTCTTGGGGTCGCGGTGGGCGCGATCCGTGAGGTCGGCGACCAGTTGCTCGAAGTACTTGGTGATGCTGCTGACCGTGGTTTCCCGCGCCGCCAGTTCCTCGCGCATGCGGCGCATGCGATCCGAGAAGCCGGTCGACATCGCCTGCAGAGCTTCCTGCTTGGACGCCTGCCACATGGTCTCGTGGCGCGCAAACACTATGTCTACGGCTCGGATCAGCGCGTCCTGATGTGGCTGCGGCAGAGGAAGCTGCTCTCGAATCCAGTGACGGAGGTCGCTGAGGGTTTCGGGAGGCACGGTGGCCGGGAGGGGGTCGGCTTTATGGGATTTCGTGTTGGGCACCCGGTTCACCATTGGTGAAATACTCGTCCTTGCAACCCTCCACTTCAAACGATGTGCCGGGTAGTGTGCGGGAATTGCACGCCTGTTTTCAAGCAGAGCCGAACCGTATCTGTATCGAAACAGAACGAATGTCACGTGCGGCGAACAGATTTGATAGCGCGGGTCGAGCGGCCTCGTGACGTGCGCTCGTTCGTGCATCGGATCCAGACACTAAACTCAGCTCAGCCGCGACGGGATTCGTAACAATCGACACTGTAACGGCCGTCATTCCTGCCGAACTGCGCGGACGCTCTCACCGTCGTCCGTTACTAAACCCCGGATCCCGCACTTTCAGCACGTTCGTTACGGAACGTCGCTTCTCGCTAGACCGCGCATTGGCGATCGCGACCTCATCTGGTGTAATGGCGCCTCGATGGAGCACCCGAGGCGCACGGCCGTCTGGCTGTTTCTGTTCCTGACGTGTCTCTTCGTCCTGACCTCGTCGGGCCGGGTGCGGGTGATCGACGAAGTTCTCCCGGTGTACCAGACGGAGAGCCTCGTGGAGCGGGGCTCCACTGCCGTGCCTCAGGCCGTCTCCCAGACTTCTTCTTCGGCAAACGGGATCTCGCCGGCAATCCCCAGGCGCCGTATCCGCCGGGGCCGGCAGCCGTGGCCGTCCCGTGGTATCTCGTCGGCAAACACGTGCTCGTGAACCTGCCCGGTGTGCCGCGGCAGGCCAGCACGCTGGTGACCGACTTCGCTATCGTGACCAGCAGCGCGGCGTTCACGGCCGCCGCGGCGGCGCTGACGTATCTGCTCTTCATCCGTCTCGGCCTCGCCCGCCGGAACGCGCTGCTCGCGGCGCTCGGGCTCGTGTTCGGGACGCCGCTCTTCGCCTACTCGGCCTGGTACTTCTCCGAACCGCTCGCCGTGGCAGTCCTCATGATTGCCGTCGTGGCCGTCTTTCCCCGCGAGGGGGATGCGTTTCCGCTTCGTGGAGCGGTCGTCGCTGGCCTGGCCCTTGGCTTTCTCCTCTGGATCCGGCCGGCACACATTCTCACCGTCCCCGTCGTCATGGCGGCGATGCTGGCCGGTCGAGGCGATCTGCGCCGAAAGGTTCCCGGCGTCGCAGTCGTCGCCGCGCTCGTGGGCTGCGCGGGTCTCGCGCTGCTGGCGAGAAACTACGCGCTCTACGGCAACGCCTTCGAGCAGGGATATCCCGAGCTGGTCGAAGGCGGACGGCGCATGGTGTCGTTCGACACGCCATTGGCGGTAGGCCTGTTTGCGTTCCTGCTCTCACCCGGCAAGTCCATCCTGCTCTTCGCTCCCGTGCTCCTGCTCGCCCCGTTCGCCCTGCCGCACGTGTGGCGGCGCTCGCGGGCGCTGGCCGTCCTCATGGTCGCGCCGCTCCTGGTGCTGCTGGTCTTCTACGCGAAGTACACGCAGTTCGATGGCGGGTACAGCTTCGGGCCCCGCTATCTGATTCCCGGCATCTGGTTGCTGGGCCTGACGCTCGGCTTCGCACTCGAGTACGGGTCGGCGAAGCTGCGGACCGTGGCCGGCGCGCTCGTGCTCGCCGGCGCGCTCGTGAACGCCATCGGGTTGGCGACGTCGCCGCTCGAAGACATGGCCGGTGGGCGCTACTACGACCAGCAGTTCAACTATCGCCTCGACTACAACCCGCTCGAGGGCCAGCTCGGTCTGCTCCTGAAGTACGCGACGGACGCGAAGCCGGCACCGATCGGCCGGGGATTCGATCGCTGGTTCGTCTTCCTGCACAAGGGAGGCGTGACGACGGGATGGCTCGTCCTCGTCGGTGGCGTCGCGGCGGCCGCCTGTCTGGGAGCCGCCTGGCAACTGCGCCGCACAATCGCGGAGCCCTGAGACGGCGTCACCGCAGCCACACGGTGGCGACGTGCACTAACTCACGTCGCGCCGGTAAGATAACGATCCACGCGCCCGTAGCTCAGTTGGATAGAGCACCGGCCTTCTAAGCCGGGGGTCGAAGGTTCGAGTCCTTCCGGGCGCGCCAGCCGCTTCGCGGCTGACTGCGCCCCGCTGTCCTCCGGTTTGCCGCGGCTCGCTTGGCTCGCCGCGAGCGGCACCGAGTCCTTCCGGGCGCGCCACACCTGTGGGCATCCCCGTCGCAGCGATCGCCGGCCACCGATGCCGCTAGTTGCCTAATTGGTGTGTGGGACTGCGTGGTTCACGCGATTCGTGTGGAACGATCAGTATCGGACATCGTCCGCTTCAAGAAAGAACACGCCTTCGACGCGCGCTTCGCCGACTACCACTGAGGACGACTGCGATGCTGCCGACTCATCGTCCACCTACCCAACGCGATGCTGCTCAGAGTTCCTCAGCCGCTCGAAGTGTCCAGGTCGAGCCGCCCGCCGGATGAATATCCCGTTCCGCGCCCCCATCGTCAAGGGGCGTCGCGCGGTCAGCGCCGACACCGCGCTGCTCTTGGAGGGTTTGACCCGCTGGGACGCGCAGGTCTGGCTGACGCTGCAGGCCAAATGGGACCTCTGGCACGCGCTGCGCGCGCGAGGTCGGCGCCCCAGAGTAAGGCTCTCCCCAAGCCGACGGAACGGGCCGCAAGCTAAGGCGACTCTTTCCACAGCGTTCAGGGGAGGCCGAAGGGAAGAAGACGCCAGCCGGGGACGCGGCGACGGTCGTTACGCGGGTGGCGGCGACGCAGCGTGATCGAGCACGTAGCGGCCCAGTTCGGTGGGGGCGGCGCCCGTGGACGTCAGCGTGAGCTCCAACCGCATCGAGGGCAGTTGCTGCACGAGCGCAGCGGGAGTCGCCCAGAGCACTTCGCCACGCGCTCCCGACACCGGGACGTCGTCGTACCGGCCGAACGGCGAATCGTCCGGTCCCGTCACCGACAGCGTCACGGTCTCCACGCCGGAAAAGTCCGCCCGCAGCGCGGTGACGATGACATCGTCGCCGGGAAACACGGCGCACGGCACCGTCTCGCCGGGCGCGAGCCAGAACATGCGCACACGGACGCCGTCACGCTGGAGCCGATTGAGAATGGCGCGCGACACGAATCCCCGACACCCGGCCCTGACGCACGAGCGTTGCCAGCCCGGCTCCGAGTGCCGCCATCTGGTCCAGGCGTGCCGAGCAGTCCCCGCACGCGAACAGATGCTCCTCGACGCGGTTCATCTCATCGCCATCGAGGAGATCGCGCGCCCAGTAATCGAGCAGTGTGGCGTCGGGAACCGGAGCCGGGCAGGGAAGCATCATTCGCCCCCTTCGCGGGACGTCATGCACGTCCGCAGACGATCGATGGCGCGGTGCCTGATCACCCGCACGTTGCCTTCCGTGAGCCGAAGCTCCTTGCCGACGTCGCTTCCGGTCTTCTCCGCGTAGAACGTCAGGAGGACGACCATGCGCTCGCGATCGGCGAGCCTCGCGAGGCAGGTCTCGAGATGATCGATGTCGAGGGACGCGTCCCGGGCGGGGGCTGCGACCATGGACGCGGGCAGGAAGGCGTCGCGCAGCTTCTCGCGCCGCCACTCCCGCCGCTTCCAGTCCTTCGCCATCGTTCGGCTCACGCCAAGGACAAACGACGCGATCTGATCGGCGTCGCGAATCGCTCCGCCTCTCAGCTTCTCGATCGCGAGCAGCATCACCTGCTGAACGAGGTCGCGCGCCTCGTCCTCGTCGCGGAGATGGCGTAGTCCGTACAGCCGCACGCGTGGGGCGAAGCGCCGATACAGTTCGGCCTCGGCCGCCTCGGCCAGCCCGGGGCCCCGCGCCGCGACCGCGCGCGCGAGGTCGCCGTCGCTCGCGTCGACCATGGCCTGCATGCGACGCCGACGGTACTATCGGCCTGCGCGGCGGTCAATCGGGCCGCGGGCCCATTGACGTCAGACCGTCGTCGCCGCGACACCGGACACCTCGCCGGATGACGTCTCCGCTCGCGATGAGTGCCGCCGCGCCGTCGCCGACGAACGTCGAGCCGTGCATGGCCGCCAGCATGCGGGGCTGCAGTGCCGCGAGATTCGCCAGCTGCCGTTTCGTGTTCTCCGTGTACGGCACGTAGTCCATCAGCACCGGCGACTGCTGGTAGGTTGCGAAGGCCTGCCGATACCGGCCCACGACGTCGTCGGTCGTCACCGGGGCGACGTCGCCGAGCTGATGCATCAGGTCCGAGCACAGCAGCACCCGTTCGGTCTCTTCGAACAGCACGCCCGCGTCCCACCCGTGCGGCAGATGCGGCGTGGGAACGAAGCGGAACCGGTGCCGTCCGGTCTCGAGCACCTCGTCCGGCTTCAGCCCGCGCGGCGGCCGGTTCGAGAAATCGGCGATGTTGATCATCGCGCCCGTTTCTCCGCACACGGGCGTGGCGTGTGGGGCCACGGCCAGCCACTCGTTGAGCGCGCCGCATTCGTCCACCTCGAAGTGGCTCCAACTGATCCAGCGCAGGTCCGCGGGATCGATCAGCCTCGCCACCGCCGCGCGCACCGCGGGAAACATCCCGCGCATGCCGGTGTGAAACAGCAGCGGCTGGTCGTCCCTGACGAGGAAGTGATTGAACTGAAGGTCGAAGTCCGGCACGTAGAGACAGATTCGGTACAGGTCGGTGGCGATTTCATCGATTCGCGCAGTCATGTCAGTTCGTCCCCCAGGGGTTGTCGATCACGAAACGCCAGGAGCCGTCTGATTGACGACGCAGAACGTCGGCGTTGTGTCCCGTCA
This sequence comes from uncultured Acidobacteriota bacterium, assembly GCA_963731785.1. Taxonomy (GTDB): domain Bacteria; phylum Acidobacteriota; class Vicinamibacteria; order Vicinamibacterales; family UBA2999; genus DASYRM01. Next base: position 57,235 of record CAVSWX010000005.1, on the reverse strand, counting down.
GCCTCACCGGCTGTCCGTCTGGTCCGGTTCCGGCGAATGACCACACCCCGGTGACGAGGGCCAGACCACCGGCCTCGAGGACGCGCGTCACGGTGAGATCGAGCGTCCCCTTCATGGCGATGAATCCCGCGAGCCCGTGCACGGATGCCGGAGAGCCCGTGAGCCAGACTCCCCGGTTGCGTGGCAAAGGCGGCGTCGGACTCATACAGGGTCAGGAGGGCGTCCAGATTGCCGGTGTTGATGCCGTCGACGATCGAGGCGAGGACGTGTTCGGGTGTTGCGCGGCCTCCTGCGGTTCGAGGCGGGTCGGATGCGATGGCCGTGATCTGTGCACTCATGTCGTCTCCTCCAGGCGCCTGTTGGCGTCACATGGAGGAAGCGTCACGACCCCGGCCAGCGTTACACCGGGCCGCACGAAAAGTGCGTGGGCGGCCGGGCCCGGCCCGGCGCACCCAATCTACCCCCCGGCCCTGTCCTCAGTCTCATTGACGACGAGCTGCAGTCGGCCGTTGACATCCCGCTCGAACACCTGCCGCTCTGTGACCCATCGGCCGGAACCGGTCTGGCGGACGGTGGTCACGGTGCGGCTGGTCAGGCGCATGGGATCGCCGGGGGCCGCGGGATTCCGGCTTTCGATCTCTTCCACCGTGTAGCGGCCGCCATCGGCGGTCGCCGTCGTCGTCCGGTGCACTCGCTGGCTCAGCGCCAAGCGAGAGGATCCATCCGCGTACGGGGCGTGCGTCTCGATCACGACCTGCTCCTGTCCGTTCGCAGTGGAGCGGCGGCTGACGTACTTCTCCTCGACCGCCAGGGTGCCGTTCACGTCCCGACGTTGAACCGTCTCTTCCTCCGTGCGTTCCGAACCGGCGATCCGAGTGTGGCCGCCCCGTACTTCGACTGGTTGCCATCGCCCGTTGATGTCGCGAACCAGCACCGTGCGGTCGTGCCGCACCGTTCCCGGATCGATCGGGCGCTCGCTGTACTCGGTGCGTTCGGTGGCTCGGAGCGTGTCGTCGAGGTCCGGCCGCAGAAGAGTGATGTCGGTTTCATGCGCGTCGAGTGGCGCCGATCGTGTCTGTTCGATCTGCCGGGCGGTCAAGCTGACGCGGCCGTTGAGGTCCGGAGCCGAGGTGTCGTGGGTGACTCTGGAGTTTCCGTTTGCCAGGGTCTCCCGCAGCGAGTCGGTCGCCTCTGACAGCGTGCGACGGCCGTCCTCGGCGAACCGAAACACGTCACGTCTGGTCTGCGTGGTATTGGGCGCCGTCCGGTTCGTCTCCACGACGATCTCTTCGGCTGGCGCCAACCTGCCTTCGATGTCCGGCGCTTCGAAGGTCTCGACGACGACTTCCCGGTTCCCGGATTCGCTTCGCGTTTGCACGCGGCGCCAGGACCCGAGATCGCCGCCGGCGTAGGTCCGTTCCACGACTGTGCTGGCTGGCGCCGTCTGCCCCTGGGCGGCGGTGTCGCGCGCCGACTGGCCCGTGGCAGCTTCCGATGTCATGACGAGGCAGAAACCGATAGCGGCGATGCGTTCAAGGGTCATACGTCACTCCCGCGAATTGGCAATCCGGGTAACTGTGGGTGAATTTGCTCAAATGTAGCCCAGTTGCCCGTCGTGCGCCGAGATCGCGCGGGAAGTGGTGTGATCCCTGCCGGAAGCGGAAAACAGTGCCGCCGGCGGGCGCTGCTCACGAGTGGAGGCCTGTTTCACGGCACCGGCGAGGCAGGACCGCGGTGAGCAGGCAGGCGAGCGCCGACCGATTCGGCGTGTCGTCAGGCGGGCTTTCGTCTCCGGCCCGGCGCAACCGCCAGTGCGTCACGCCGCGCCGCTCGGAACTCCCGGCTGGTGACATCCAATCGCCGAGGCGATCCACCGTCCAGCCGACGATGGCAATGGCGTCGATGGCGCGGCGCGCGAGGAACGCCTTGGCCCCGCGGTCGTCCGCGCGGTTCGATGGAGAGGCGTGGTCCGCCAGCCTGCCCACCAGGCCGACCAGCAGCAGACCGAACGAGCCCAACGGATGGCTGATGAACGCGAGCCGGCGTCGAGTCTTCATGGCGAAACTCCCAGTAGTGCTGTGTGGTCCTGTCTCACCCGAGCAGGAATTCGGTGACGGCCTCCACGTACATCTCCGGCGCGGTCGTCATGCCTTCGTGCGCCTGCCCCTTCAGTTCCTGCAGCCGGGCGTGGGGAAGGACTGCCGCCAGCGCGTCGGTCACGTAGAGATCGTGGTAACTCTCGGACCCGACCTGCAGGCACACCGGCATCGGCAGGCCGCGATACGAACCGGCGTCGAACCGATACGCGTTCAGCGCCCGCAGATCGCCCAGGGAGGCGGGCGCGTCCGCCACGATGGGAGACCAGAGGTCGGTGGCGCGGAGCGCCTCGAGCTCGGCCACGGGCACGCGAATCACGTCGCGGAAGAACGTGAACGAGAATTCGTCCCAGTCGCCCGCCGCTCCGAGCGCCTCCAGCGTGGCAAGCGCCTCGCGTGGCATGAGCGCGGGGCGCGGCGCCTCGTAGAGCACGAGCTTGCGCACGGCTGCGGGCACCATGCGCGCAGCGTTGAGCGCGCACTGCGCGCCGTACGAATGCCCGAGCAGGAACACCGGCTCGCCGATGTGCCGGATGAGCGCGACCACGTCCTGCGCCTCGTCCAGCAGACTGTGGCCGCTCGTGGCATCGGTGCCGCCGCGGTTCCGCCGGGCGATGGCATACACGGTGAAGCGGTCCCGCAGCATCGGCTCGACGAACTCCCAGTTGGTGTGGTGATCGCTGAACCCGCCGTGCACCAGCACGAGCGCGGGGCCGCTGCCGGACTTCTGGAACGACACCCGGATGCCGTGTGGCGACGTGACCTGGCTCATCACCGGGTCGGCGGGCGTGCTGATGCTGGCTTTCATGACTTCTCCACGCGCGAGCTGGCGATGTTCAGACGACGACGGCGGCTTCCGCCTTCCGGCGGAGGCTCCAACTGAATGGACAGTGCGGCTTCAGGTCGGTGCGCTCGGTCGCGAGGGCGCGTGCCAGCGTGCGCTGTCCGGAGCGGAACGCCGCCTCGAGCAGCGTGCGGTGCACCACGTCGCGCTGCGCGTGACTGCCGCCGAACGCGTGCGCCTGATACCGGACGGGCAGCAGCAGCGCGACCGCGTCGCCGTAGCGCTCGCGCCCGAAAGCGTCGATGCCCCGGGCGATCGACAGGCCCACGCGCCGCGTCATCTCCGCGTTCGATCCGTGGGCGACGGCAGACGACTCCATCGCCGCCAGGAGCCGCCCCGCCGCGGCAGTGCCGTCCCGTGGCCGCGAACGCCATCATCGCGTGCATGTCGTTGAAGGCGTAAAAGCCCTCCTCGGCGCTCTGTTCGTAGTTGTCGGCCAGCTCGGTCCAACGGCTTCCGACGTCGGCGCGCTGCAGGTGCAGCCGCCACAGCAGCGCCGCCGCATCGAGCATCTGCAGCTGCACCTTGGTGGGCGCGGGCCGGATGGAGCCGTCGTAGATGTCGAGCACGCGATCGAGGCGCCCCTGGTCGAGGTGATAGAGCGCCGTGTGCCACCAGTTGTGGAACGCGAACCCGTTGTCGTCCTGCGCCCAGTGGGCGCGGCGCGAGTCCATCCACGCGATGCCTTCGGCCTGACGCGACTGCATTTCCATGACGTGCGTGACGGCGTGCTGCGCCCAGCAGTCGTCGGGTTCCAGCGCGATGGCGTGGCGGCCCGTCTCTTCGGCGCGGCCGTAGTCGCCGCACTCCTCCTGCCCGAAGGCGAGCATGCCGAGCAGGAAGCCATACCCGGGCATATCGCGGCTCCACGCCGGCAGCACCCGGGCCACGCGGCCGCGCAGGTTGTCGCGGTCGCCGTGGTAGAAGTCCGCCAGGTGGCCCACCTGCAGGGCCAGCACGTCGGTCGGATAGTCGTCCAGCAGCCGGTCCAGCCGCGCCCGCATCCCCTCCCAGTCGCCGGCGGCCCAGTCGCGAATCGCGGCAATGTGCATGCGCTCGCGATCGGTCGCCAACGGCGCCAGCCGCTCCAGTTGCTCCAGGCCGCGCCGCACCTCGGGCAGGAACCCGCGCTCCCACATCGTGATGCAGACTTCGGCCCTCAGGATGTGACCCATGACGAAGTCCGGCTCGGCCGCAAACGCGGCGTCGATCGTGGCGATCGGGTCGCCGCGGTAGGACTGCAGCTGCCGGAGGGCGGTTTCGAACAGCGCGAGGCTCGGCTCGCTGGCGGTCATGGGAACGCCGCGGGGGTCTTCAAGGGCCAGGGTCGTCACGTCATCCTCCCGAGACCGCGTGCGGGGGCCTCGAGAACTAACGCGCCATACCCGGGAAAACCCCGCAGTGCGCGTGTGACGAGAGCGCGACACAGCGCCGCCTCGCCAGCTGAAGTGTGACGTGCGCTGAGCGGTTACGGACCGAGCGCTGCCGGCAGCGACTGAAGGAACGCGTGCACGGAGGCGATCTGGACGTTGTCGGAGATGAACTCGAATGCGCTGGGACTGACAGCGTGCGGGCTGCGGGCGAGCGACGCCACGAGGGCTGCCGGAATGACCGGGTATTCGTCGATCAGGCCGAGCAGCGCCGCCCACGCCGTCATGTCCAGCGTGGCAATGACGTCGAGCGCGTCCCGTGCCTTCCACGGCGTCCCGGCCCGCCATTGCCGGGTCAGCTCGCGTCGCAGCGCGTCGAGCGCCCTCTGCGTGTCTCGATCGACGACTCGAACACCCTTCAAGGCTTCGATGAGCTGTCCGGCGCTCGGCAGGCAGACCTCGTCGTGCAGGACGGTCCATCCCACTTGAAACACCGCGACGAGATTCTGCTCGACCGCGCATCCGCCGCGTGCGTCCGGAGAGCGCCACCGCGCCGGCCAGTTCTCCAGGCCGAGATTGCAGACTGCGATTGCCGCATCCCACGCTTCGGGCGGCGTGAACGGCCGCGACTGGATCGAGCACCCGGCCAGCAGCGCGTTGGCGAGGTAGCCGAGCTCTTCACTCCGAAGGGAATGAGCGAGGGGATCGTGCTCCAGCACGTGCTGCAAGTGCTCGTGTATCCGGTGCGGCCGTGGCGCGCCGGCTGGCGGCGAGGCGAGCAAGGCTCGCGGCGGCCCCGCCAACACACCCGACTCGACGAGCACGGCGGTGACGGCTGCCACCGCGGCCACAGCCTCGCCCTCCGCTGCGGCATCGTCGGCGGCCGACGGCGCAAGAGCGTCATGCCCTGTATCGGCGATCGCCGGCGTCTCGCCCGCGGATCGGAAAAAGGCGTGCGCAATCGGGTCGAGTGGCGGAGCCGAGTCGAGATCGAGGCGAACCTGACGGGCCGCCTGGAGGAACGCGCGAGCATCCGCGGGTGGCAGGAACCCTCGCTGGTCCCTGCGTTGTTCACGGGCGGACGCGAGTTCGAGCAGGGCCTGGTCTCCGTCGGCCAGCAGATCGTCCAGTCCGTCGGGTTCGCGCCCGGCGTTCGACAGCGCCCTGCAGCCGCGCATGACGCGATGGAAGTACTCGCCGTGCTCGTCGGCGAGGGCCCGCAGCACGTCGACGATCGCGTCCCACAAAGGATCCGCGCCCCGCGCGACGATCTCGTATCCGCACAGTTCGATCGCACCCTCCGTCCCGAGGTCGCGCGTGCCGGTCACGAGCGTTCCGTCGGTTGTGATGTAGGGCGCGACGGTGGCGGCGTCGAACACGCGCACGTGGTGGGCCAGCCCCGCTGTCACGAGATCGGCCTCGAGCCTGGTTACGGTCCGTGCCGCGACCGGCGCGTCGCATTCGAGCAGCGCTTCGAGCCATGCCCCGAAGCGGCTGGCGTCGAAGGTGTCGTCGAGGCCCGGTCGCATGGGGCGCCACAAGTCGAGGTCGGCGACGCTCGCGAGCTGCGCGGGTGTCGCCAGCGCCAGCAACTCGCCACAGGCGTCCAGCCCGCAGCGTCCGATCACCTGATGCAGCAGTTCGGGGGCCAGCCTCGGGACCACCTGCGCCAGATGCGGCACGTCCAGGATCCGCTGGACGAGCGAACGCGAGTCCTGCGGCTTCGAAGGCACGGCGGTGCTCACGCGCCGCGAACGCGGGCGACGAATGGATGTCGGCATAGCGGGACGCCCACTCTAGAGGAGCGGGAAGGCTCGCGATAGTCTGTTTTTCCGGGACGGCCCGCCGTACAATGGAAGCAGGTCGAGGATCGCGTCCCCGGCTCCCGCCTGGCCGTTATTCAGCGTGCAACCATTCTGCTCGTAAGCAGGGTCACGATCTCCGGATGGCCGGAGCCGTTGCCGCCGCTCTTGGCCGCATCGATCGGCGTCTTGCCGGCCTCGTCGGTCACGTCCACCTTCGCACCGTGCTCGAGCAGGTACTTCACCACGCTGGCGCGCCCCTGTTCGGCGGCCCAGAACAGCGTCGTCTGGCCCTGGCGGTTGGTGAGGGTGTTGGTGCGCGCGATGCGGGCCGTGAGGCTGGTGACGTCGGTGATCGCGGGCGTTGATGTCGGCGCCGGCCTTGCGCAGCATCTCCATCGTCTCGAGTCCGAGCGTCACGACGTTGTCGGGCGCGCCGGGGCCGAGCACGCTGGACCCGAGGCGTGAGCCGACGCCGGCCGCGGCCATGAACGGCGTCACGCCGGAGGCGTTCGGCAGGTCGATGAGCGCGCCGTGCGCGAGGAGCTCGCGCACCACGTCGTTGTCGAAGGTCTGCGCGGCGCGGAGCAGGGGCGTCGCGCCCGTGGTCAGCAGGTCGTCGCGGAAACGGTTGTCGCGGCCGCCGCGGCTGGGTTCCTTGAAGGCGAGCTGCGGGTTGGGGTTCACGCCGGCGGCGAGCAGCTGCCTTGATGAACGCCAGCGACTCCGGAGGCCGCGGACCGGAGCGGCTGTCGGGGCCGCCGCGCATCGTCACCGCGACGTACAGCGGCGTGCGGCCCCACCAGTCCCACGTGTGCGGGTTGGCGCCGTGGTCGAGCAGGTACTGCGCCACCGCCGGGAGCGCCGTTGTCGAGCGCCATGATCATCGGCGTCATGCCGTCGGGGTTCGGCCGGTCCACGTCGGCGCCCGCGCCCACGATCGCCGCGACGCAGCGCAGGCAGCCGGCGCGTGCGGCGTAGAGCAGCGGCGTGAGACCGCCGGTGGGGCGGTACTGCACGCGCGGCTCGCTGCTGATCTGCGTCTCCCAGTCGTTGGCCCTGGCGCGCACCGTGAGGTCGGCCTTCTGCGCGACGAGGAACTCCACCATCTCGCCGTGGCCCTCGGCCGCGGCCCACATCACCGCGGACTGATCGCGATAGCGCTCGCGCCGGTTCACGTCGGCGCCATGCTGGACCAGGAGCTTCGCCACGGCGACGTTGCCGGTGCGCGCCGCCAGCATCAGCGGCGTCTGTCCGTCCTCGTTGGCGACGTTGGCGTTGGCGCCGGCTTCGACCAGCATGCCGGCGAGCTCCAGGTTGGCCACACGCGCGGCTTCCGACAACGGGCTCGCGCCGTATTTGTTGACGGCGTCGGCACGGGCACCCCGCCGCAGCAGCGCGGCCACGAGCTCCCGATCGACCTTGTAGACGGCCCAGTGCAGCGGCGTCGAGCCGTCCGGCTGCGTCTGGTTCACGTTGGCGCCGCCGGCAATCAGTGCCAGCGCGGCCTTGCGGTCGCCGGCCTGGATCCGGTCGGCGAGCGCGGCCCCGCCTTCGCCAGCGCTTCGGCGGGCAGGCTGCGCATGAGCGCAGACAGCGAGCGCAGAGATCGCCGACGACGCCGACAGCGACTGCTCTAGACGACATTGGGTGACAGCTTGTTGTGATGGGCCCAGAGGCCCTTATGCAGGTCGTACAGGAACCGGCGCGGGTCGCTCAGCGTCCGGGGCAGCCCCTTCAGCACGCCGGCGTCGAGCATGTCGCTCGGCGCTGTCGCCCTCGCGCACGCGATCGACCGTGCGGTCGTAGATCGTCTTCATCATGTCGCGCTCGGCCTGGAGCTGCGCGCGCGTCATGACCGGACCGACGCCAGGCGACGATCCGCGTGGCGTCGTTGCTCAGGTCCACGAGCTGCGCCAGCGCGTCCGCACGGCCGCCGATCCACGCGCCGGTGAGGTAGTCGAGCTCCGGATCGCGCGCGGGCGAGGCCACGTCGCCCACCGCCAGCACGTTCGAGTCGCGGAAGAACACGTAGATGTCGCTGCTCGTGTGCGCTTCGATCAGGTAGCCGTAGTCGATGCGTTCGCCGCCGGCCGTCATCGACCCGTCCGCGTAGAACGTCTTCGTCGGGATGCGCGGCCTTGGGGCGCGGCGGCCGATAGCGATCCTCGGCCGGCAGCCAGGTGGGCGTGGCCATCCACAGCCGCGTGTTCTCGTGGGCGACGATCGTGGCGCCGGCTCCGCGCAGGGCCTCGTTGGCGCCGGTATGCTCGCTGTGCCAGTGGGTGTTGAAGAGCGGTGCTGACGCGGCCGCCTCCGAGCGCTGCGAGCGAGGCCATCAGGCGTTCGCTCAGCTCGGGTGCACCGCTGTCCACGATGACCACGCCGTCCGGAGTCGTGAGCGCCAGCACGTTGGTGCGGGCGCTCGTCACGAGCGACACGCGGGTGGTCAGCGCCACGACGCCGTCCGGCTGGGCGGCAGGTGCCTGCCGCGCGGCAGCGCGACGCGGCAGGGCGAGGCCGCCGAGCACACCGCCGACGACTCCCGTGAGGAGCTGTCTTCGATCCAGCATGACCGGGCGGCGCTAGTATGCGCCATTTCCCGGGCCCGTGTGCCGGCCGCGTCGGGCCCCGGTTCAGGTTTCGGAGATACTGGACGGCATGCTGAAACGGGCCGAGGCGGTGGCGGCCATCGCCAGCGAGTGCGCGGAGGCCGGCGACCGGGAAGGGCGGTTGGCGGCGCCGGTGGTGGAGGCGTTCCACCGCGAAGGGTCTGCTGGGGATGTGGGTGCCCCGCACGCTGCGCGGCGGCGCCGAGCTGGCGCCGTTGCCGTCGTTGCAGATCCTCGAGGAGGTGTCGTACGGCGACCCGTCGGCCGGCTGGGTGCTGATGGCCGCGTCGCTCGCCACCGGGACCGGCGGGGCGTATCTGGGTGACGAGGCCGTGGCGCAGCTGTTCGGGCACGAGCGGCTGCCGGTGATCGCGGGTCAGGGCACGCGGCCGGGCACGGCGACGCCGGTGGCCGGGGGGTTCCGCCTCACGGGATCCTGGAGCTTCGCGTCGGGAATCAAGCACGCGAGCCACATCCACACGCTGGGCGTGGTGCCGGACACGGGCGAAGCGCGCATCTTCGTGCTGCCCGGTGACGCAGGCCACGCTGATCGACAACTGGGACGTGCTGGGGCTGCGCGCGACCGGCAGCATCGACTACCGCGTCGACGACGTGTTCGTGCCCGAGGCGTTCACGCACCTCGCGACCACCGAGTCGCCGCGGCGCGGCGGCAGCCTGTACTCGCTCGGCGTCATCGGCTTCGCCATCCTGTGCCACTCCGGCGTGGGCGGCCGGCATCGGCCGCCGCGTGCTCGACGAGCTCGCCAGCAAAGTGCGGGCGCGGCGTCGGCCGCAGCGGCACGCTGGCGGCCAGCGAGGCCTTTCACGAGCAGTACGCCAAGGCCGAAGGCAAGTACCGCGCGGCCCGGGCGCTCGTGCGCGAGGCGTGGAGCGACGTCAGCGCGTCGCTCGACGCCGGCACGCCGCTGACCGTGCGTCAGCACACGTTGATCCGGCTCGCACTGGCCAACATCACCTGGTCGTGCCACGAGGTGACCGAGTTCGCCTACACCGCGGCGGGCACGGTGGCGCTGCGGGCGGGCACCATCCAGCGCCTGTTCCGCGACATGCATGCCGGCACGCAGCACATCACGTCCGCGCCGCCGGTCATCCGCAATGCCGGGCGGGAGCTCGCCGGGCTGGCCGGCGGCAAGAAGTGGCTCTTCCTCGACCTGGTCGATCAGGCGTGACCGGAGGCATGACCTCGCACACACGGCTCGCGACCGGGATCGCCGAGTTCGTCGCGCTCATGGCGACGCTCACGGCGCTCGTGGCGCTCTCGATCGACATGGTGCTGCCGGCGCTGCCGGCCATCGGCGCGTCGCTGGGCGTGCGGCGCGCCAACGAGAACCAGCTCGTGGTGTCGCTGCTGTTCCTCGGCTTCGGCATCGGCCAGCTGTTCTACGGTCCGTTCTCGGACACGGCGGGGCGCAAGCCGGCCGCCTTCCTCGGGCTGGCGATCTTCACGCGCCGGCTGCCTCGCTGGCGCTGCTGGCGCAGACGTTGTCCGATGATGCTCGCCGGCCGGCTGCTGCAGGGGATCGGCGTGGCCGGGCCGCGCACGATCACCATCGCGCTGGTGCGCGACCGGTTCGAGGGGCGCGAGATGGCGCGGGTGATGTCGCTCGTCACCGCCGTGTTCATCCTGGTGCCGATCGTGGCGCCGGCGCTCGGCCAGGTGGTGCTCGGCGCCTTCGGATGGCGGGCGATCTTCGTCGTCTACCTGGCGATGGGGCTGATCACGTCGGTGTGGTTCGGCCTGCGCCAGGAGGAAACGCTGCCGGCCGGCCGCCGGATGCCGTTCTCGCTGGCGCGTCTGGCGCGGCGGCGCGCGAGGTGCTGACCAATCGCGTGGCGGTGAGCTACACGGTCGCCGCGGGGTTGGTGTTCGGCGCCTTTCTCGGCTACCTCACGTCGGCGCAGCAGATCCTCCAGGAGCAGTACGCGCTCGGCGCGCGGTTCCCGCTCTACTTCGGCATGCTCGCCGTGGCGATCGGCGGCGCGTCGCTGGCCAACGCCCGCCTCGTGATGCGCTACGGCATGCGGGCGCTGTCGCAGTGGTCGCTGTGGGGCATCTTCGCGGTGTCGATCGTCTTCACCGGCGTTGCCGCGGCGGCCGGCGGGCACCCGCCGCTCTGGATGCTGATGGTCGTACCTGATGGTGTCGTTCTTCGGCATCGGCCTGCTGTTCGGCAACCTGAGCGCGCTGGCGATGCAGCCGCTCGGCGCGATTGCCGGCACCGGGTCGGCCGTGGTGGGCGGCATGTCGATGCTGATCTCGCTGACGCTCGGCACCGGCATCGGCCAGATCTACAACGGCACCGTCTTGCCGCTTGCCGGTGGGCTTCGCGGTGCTGAGCCTGTGCTCGATCGTCGCCGCCTGGTGGGCCGAGGCGGGCGGTGCTGGCAGGCCGACCCCTGCTTGCCCGCGGCGCCGACCTGCATTAGATACGTCGGGGCGTCGCCATCTGTGCACGCATGAGCGGCGCCCGTCGTAGATCGTCGTAGTCGCCAGGGTGGGCCGACCTCGACGGGTTCGGCTAGACCAATAGGAGGGGCAATGCGGGGTCTCGTGCTGGTTCTCGTGAGCCTGTGCTGCCTGCCGGCCGTCGGCTGCGGGCAGTGGCTGAAACATCCAACCGAAGGTGTGCCGCAGAAACGCCGACGGCACGCCGAACCTCAAAGCGCCCGCGCCGCGCCTGCCCGATGGCAAGCCCGACTTCTCCGGCATCTGGCACGCCGGAAACCGCAACCCGTGCGTGCCGGGCACCGGGCAGTTCATCGAGTGCGGCACCGAGATCGGCGGATCGCGGCTCGCCGGCAACCTGGGCACGGGATCTGCCGGGCGGCCTGCCGTATCAGCCGTGGGCGGCCGAGCTCGCGAAGAAACGGCACGGCGGACGACAGCCGCGACGATCCGCACGTGCGCTGCCTGCCCGACAACCCGCCGCGGCACTGGACGCTGCCGCACCTCACCAGGGCCATCCACACGCCGAAACTGCTGGCCCTGCTCTACGAAGTGAACGCGATGTACCGGCAGATCCACATCGACGGCCGGCCGCTGCCCGCCGACATGAACCCGTCCTGGATGGGCTATTCGACCGCGCGCTGGGAAGGCGACACGCTCGTGGTGCAGACCGAGGGGTTCCGCGACGATCTCTGGCTCGACACGGCCGGCAGCGCCATGACCAGCGCCGCGAAGATGACCGAGCGGATCCGGCGGCCGGACTACGGCACGCTCGAGATCGATCTCACCATCGACGATCCCGAAGGTCTACACGAAGCCGTTCACCGTGAAGCTGACGCAGCTCATCGAGCTCGACACCGAGCTGGTGGACGAGATCTGCGCCGAGGGCGAGCAGTCCTACGAGCGGATGATCCGGTCCCGCGGGAAATAGAGGGCGGAGGCCAGTGTGAGGGCCGCCTCCAGGCGATCCGACCCCGGCGACAGTCGAGCGCCAGGCGCGTCAGTCCGTTTCAGTTGAACGTGACGGTGTGATCGTGGCCGTCGTTGGTCGTCGAGGTGACCATGACCCGCTGCCTCGCGCCGATCTGCTGCACCTGGCTCGCGCTGAGGCTGACCGTGTGCGGGTGCGTGGCGTTCCCCATGATGTTGAGGCTCAGCGCGCCGGCGGCGGTGATCTCGCGCCGCCGGTGATCGTGGCGACGTGCCCATGATTGGCGCTGACGTGCACCGTTGACGTCGGTGCCGTGCCCCCGCCGCCGCCCCCGCTCGGCGTTGGCGAGGTGGGACTGTCCGACGCCGCATCCGCTGACCGTGATGACGACGCCGGCCAGCATCGCGAGCGCGGACTCGAGCGTGAACTCACGGCGCGAGAGCAGTTCGATTGTGCCCGAGATTGTTCGACACGGTAACTCCTCGGGGGGCCACCATCGAGGCAGCAACCGCCGTACCACGCCGACGTTCACTGTTTGAACGATTTCCTGCGACTCGTTGCCGTCGAATGCGACGAGTCGAGAACGCCGCTTACGTAGTAGCGGCGATGAGCTTGGCGGCGCACCGCAGAGGGCATCCCTAAATCAGGCGGGTGTTCACAGCTCCCCGGGAGGCCGTAGTATGCGTGGGTTTCCAGCTCGTGTGAGCCGCCGCCCAGACGCGGCAGATCAGGAAGGGGAGGAAGTATGCGGGGTATGCGGGGTGCCATGCTCGGGTGTGTCCTCATCGCCGTGGTCAGTGCGCCAGCGGTGGGCTTTGGCCAGTGGCTGAAGCTGCCCACCCAAGGCGTGCCGCGAAACCCGGACGGCACGCCCAATCTGAAGGCGCCCACGCCGCGACTCCCAGATGGGAAGCCCGACTTCTCGGGCATCTGGCACGCCGCGAACCGGCGCCCGTGTGTGCCCGGCACGGGCGAGTTCATCGCCTGCGACAGCGAGATCGGCGCGTCCAGGCTGTCGCGCGACCTTGGCGCCGATACGCCGGGCGGCCTGCCGTACCTGCCGGCCGCGAGGCAACTCTGGGAGCACCGCAAGGCGGACGACGGCCGCGACGACCCGCACGTGCGCTGCCTGCCCGACAACCCGCCGCGGCATTGGAACCTGCCTCACCTCAGCCGGCTCATTCACACGCCGAAGCTGCTCGCGCGTGCTCTACGAAGTGAATGCCCAGTACCGGCAGATCCACATCGACGGACGGCCGCTGCCCGCGGACATGAACCCGAGCTGGATGGGCTATTCGACCTCGCGTTGGGAGGGCGACACGCTCGTCGTGCAGACCGAGGGCTTCCGCGATGGGCTGTGGGCCGACATGAACGGCAGCCCTCTCGGTTCCGCCGCCAAGATGACCGAGCGGATCACGCGGCCGAACTACGGCACGCTCGATATCGACCTCACGATCGACGATCCGAAGCACTACTCCAAGCCGTTCACCGTGAAGCTCACGCAGGTGATCGAGCTCGATACCGAACTGGTGGACGAGTTCTGCCTCGAGGGCGAGCAGTCGTACGAGCGGATGATCCGATCGCGCGGGAAGTAGTACGCCTTCGCACGCGAGCCTGCGGCGAAGGTATCATTCCGCATGCCGCTCGCAACGCCACTCAGCTCGTACCCCGTCGCGCAGCGCCCGACGTCGACCGGGTTCGCGCTCCTCCTTCTCGCGCTACCCTGCGCATGGTCTCGGGGCAAGACGACGCCGCTCGCCTCCATCCTGCCGGAGCTGCTCGGCAACACCATCACGCTGCTCCCGTCGAACCTGCCGGACCAGCCGAACCACATCGCCCACTTCCAGCCAGGACCCGACCAGCTTCAGGTCCCGGCCCAGGTGAACCAGGCGCTCGTGACGCTGCTGTCCACGTATCCGTTGGGGTCCCCGTCCGGCGGGTTCACGTATACCTTCGACCCCGCGCTCGGCACGCTCACGCGGAGCAGCAACAGCTTCGGCCCGTCCTTCGCCGAACGGGCGCTCACGACCGGGGCGCGGCAAGTCGAGCTTTGGCTTCGGCTACCAGCACGCCGCCTACGACACCTTCGAGGGCCTCAATCTCAGACAGCGGGGCGAGACGGACGACGGCACCAGCCGATCGGCGTGACGTTCTACGTGCGCGCACACCGACTGCTGCAGCCGAGGCTCCGCCCAACAGGCCCAGCCCGACGGCTCGAACCTCACGCCCCCGTTCGAAGGCGACCTGATCAAGGCCGCTCTCGTTCTCGATCTCGTCACCGACACGTCCGTCGCCTTCGCCACCTACGGCGTGTCGGATCGCCTCGACATCGGCGTGGCCGTGCCCTTCGTGCGCGTCAAGCTCGATGCGAGCGTCCTGGCGCAAGTCGAGCGGCTGGCCACCTCGCTCGACCCGACCGTGCACGCCTTCGAAGGCGCCGAATCCAGACGAACAGCTCTACGCGGCTGTCGGGTGCCGCCTCCGGCCTCGGCGACATCGTGGTGCGCGGGAAGTACGCCTTCACCGAGGCGAACCCGGTCGGGCTTGCCGCGGCCGTCGAGGCCAGGCTTCCGACCGGGACGAATCCAACCTGCTGGGGACCGGCGGCGTCCAGACGAAGATCTTCGCCATCGCCTCGTTCCACCGCGGGCCGGTGTCGCCGCACGTGAACGTCGGCTACACGTTCTCGAGCGATGGCGCCTTGCCAGGCGCGATCGTGCGGGACGAGATCGGCGCGACCGTCGGCCTCGATGCCGCGCTGTCGCCACGCCTGACCGTCGTCGTTCGACGTGCTCGGACGGACGCTGCTCGACGCCGGGCGCATGCGTCTGGCCGACAAGACGTTCGAGTATGCGACCGCCGGCGCCGGCGGAGGCGGGCCTGGCGGCGGTGGCGGTGGTGGGTGGTGGCGGCACGCCGCAGCCGCCAGTGGTGCAAACCCAGACGACGACCCGAACCGAGCTGCAGTTCAGCCCTGGCGACCTGCATCTCTATCTGGGCGCGGCCGGCGTTCGCTTCAGCCCGTGGCGGACCGTGCTGGTGTCGGCGAACCTGCTCTTTCCGCTCACCCACGCTGGACTGCGCGATCGGGTGACTCCCGTGATCGGCGTGGACTACGTCTTCTAACCGCGCAAGACAAGCCGACCGCGTCGCCGGTCATTGAGCGCGACGGCGCGCACGTCCGTGATCACGCCATCCGCTGGTGGCGCGGCGGAGATGGAACTCGGTTTCGACTTCGTTCTCGACCGGCCGGCCGACACGCGGCACCATCCGCCTGGAGACCACGGCGCGAACCGTCGCCATCATCGCTGGCCACGTTCACCCGCGGCTGCGCGAGCCTCGATCTCGTACGCCGTCATGTCCCGCGAACGTGCGCCGGAGCTGCTCGACCTGGTTGGGCGCGAGCGTCGGATACACCTGGAGCACACCGCCGATGTCGAGCGCCTTGTACGCGTCGTGATAGCGGCGAAGCGCGCTGATGACGGCCTCGGCGTCTGACGGCACGGCCGGCACGACGCGCTGGCGCTCGACGCTGGCGCGGCGCTGGCGGGACTGGCGGCCTCCGCCGCCGGTGGCGTCGCCGCCGCTGGCCGGTGGATCGACCGGACCACCGGCGGATCAGTGCGCGACCACGCGCCGGCGCACCGTCGGCGGCGGTTCCATGCCGGCGCCGGTGTCGTGTCGCAGGCGTAGCCGCTTGTGCTCGGCGGCGCTGGTCGGGGCGTCGTCACGCGGGCGTAGAGATCCGCGGCCTGCCACAGCGCCCCGAGCGCGTCGAGATGCTGCCCGCTCCGCCTGGAGACGATTCGCGCGCGCGAGCTGGCCTTCGGCCAGGCGATACGCCTCCGAGGCTCGCATGGCCGGTGTCGCGCCGGCCATGTCGCGCGCCTGACGCACCGTCACGCGCACCGCGTCGATCACCGCCGATGGCCAGTCGAGGGTCGCGCTGCCGTTCCGTCGTTTGTCGCCCCCGCGCGCAGCAGCCGCAGCACCGCGGGGCGGTCGCCGATCGCCAGGCGGCGCCAGACATCGTCGGCGCCGTTCGAGGCGTCGGGCCTGAGAAGGCGCGGCGGGCTGGACCACCGCGTGCGGCGCGGCGCCGGCGCGATTCGCGACGTCGGGCGTCGACGCCGGTCGAGATCCCGGCAGCCCAGAGCGCGCCGAGCCCAATCACCACGCACCGACCCGGCTGCCGAGCCAGGCCATCGTGCCGGGACGCCGACGGCGCCACGCGGCTCTTCGATCTGGACCTGCTGCTGCTCGTGCCCGACGCGTTCGGGCACCACCACGGTGCGAGCGGAGGTGCACGCCGGTCTCGGGATCCATGTCGCGCCGCAGGAGCGCCAGCTCCGCGCGGAGCTCGTCCAGGTCCTCGAAGCGATCCGCCGGATCCAGGGCCATCGCGCGGCTGACGATGGCGTCGAGCCGAGGGTCCACCTCCGGAACGACGTCGAGGAGGCGTGGCACCGGCCCCTCGGCGATCCGGGCGATCATCTCGTGCGTGCTCCCGGCATAGGCGGGGGCGTAGGCCACGAGCTCGAAGCAGCGAACAGCCGAGCGAGAACACGTCGCTGCGCCGATCGAGCAGTGCGCCGGAGACCTGCTCGGGCGACATGTAGCGCAACGTGCCCACGTGATGGTTCGTGACCGGCACCTCGCTTCTGCAGGACGCGCGCGATGCCGAAATCCAGCACCTTGACGATGCCGCTCTCGTCGACGCATCAGGTTGTCGGGTTTGACGTCGAGGTGCACCACGCC
Organism: uncultured Acidobacteriota bacterium; assembly: GCA_963731785.1. GTDB lineage: Bacteria > Acidobacteriota > Vicinamibacteria > Vicinamibacterales > UBA2999 > DASYRM01. The sequence continues at coordinate 40,355 of CAVSWX010000005.1, read as the reverse complement.
GGCCCGGTGCGCATGGGCGAGCCCGGCGCACGCGCCCTCGACGAGCTCGAGAGCCGGCGCGCGCAACGGCAGCTCGGCCTTCGACGCCGGATGACGCTCCTGAGCGTTTCGCCCGGCACGTACTCCATCGCGATGTACGGCGCGCCCTCGTGCTCGCCGGCATCGAAGATGGTGACGATGTTGGGGTGCCGCAGCCGTCCCGCGGCCCGCGCTTCCAGCTCCAGTCGAGCTTGCGCGGCGGCGTCGTCGAACGCACCGCCCGGATCAGCTTGACGGCCACGTCGCGATCGAGCACCGGGTCGTAGGTGAGGTAGACCTCCGCCGTTGCCGCCGCGGCCCAGTAGGCGGACGATCTCTGTGCCGGCCGATGGCCCTTGAGCGTCGAGGCTCCGGTTGGCGTCGGCCGCTCGAGCCGCGCGGAGTCGTGAGGTGGACGCGTCTACGCCCCGTCGCGCTTCGCTTCGGCGGCCAGCAGCGTTTCGACGTTCGCGCGCAGGGACGGCGAGATTTGCAAGCGCTCGTAGTGCGCCTCGCGCTCAGCGGGCGACAGCTGGGTCAATTCCAGCGCGAGGCTGACAGGATCTCGGTCCATCATCGGCTGTGCGCCAGCGGCCCAGGTGCCCGCGGCGCCTTCAAGAAACCTCAGTGCAGCCGCCCACGTCGCTCACACGCCGGCGATGATCCGGTGCTGTCGCCGAACGACTTCTGCGGCGTGCCCGCCTTCTCGAGGATCGTCATGTGCAGGTTGGCGAGCGGGGTCGGCGACGGCAGCTCGACGTGCTGGCTGCCCTTGAGCGCGCCGTTGCCGCCGCCCACCAGGATCGTCGGCAGCGGGTGGCCGTTGTGGCGTGTCGCTGTTCGACATGTTCGAGCCGTAGAGGAACATCGAGTGGTCGAGCAGCGTGCCGTCGCCGTCGGGCACGGCGGCGAGCTTGCTCACGAACGCGGCGAACCGCTCCACGTGCCAGGTCTGGATCTTGACCAGCTTTTCGAGGCGGCCCATGTCGTTGGCGTGGTGCGACACCGGGTGGAACGAGTCCGACACGCCGATGTGGTTGTAGGTGCGGTTGGTGCCCTCGGCCACCATGATGTACGAGGCCACGCGGGTGAGGTCCGCGCGATAGGCCAGCGCGATCAGCTCGAACAGCAGATCGACCTGCTCGCCGAAGGCGTCGAGCTCGCCGATCGGCGCCTTCGGCACCTCGATCGCCGACAGGTCGCGGCTCGACGCCAGCTGCACGCGGCGCTCGATCTCGCGCACCGTCTCCAGATAGTTGTCGAGCACCACCCGGTCGGCGGCGCCGAGGTCGCGCTGCAGCGCGCGCGTGCGGCCGGTGATGCGATCCAGCAGGCTCTTCGTCTGGTTCGCGATCGCCGCCCGCTCCTCGGGCGTGTCGCCTTCGCCGAAGAGCGCGGCGAACACCTTGCGCGGGTTGTATTCCACCGGCAGCGGCGAGTGCGCGTCGCGGAACGACAGCGTGGTGTTGTAGTAGCAGGCCGAGCTGCTGCAGGCTGCCGCCTGCTGCGTCGTCTCCGAGGCCAGCTCCAGCGACGGGAGCGTGGTGTCCTGGCCGATGTGCTGCGCCACCACCTGATCGAGCGTGGTGGACATGCTCGCCTGCCGAGCCCCGCTCCGGCTTCATCCCGCTCAGCCACGTGGCGGGCGCGAGGCTGTGGACGCCGCCCACCATCGCCTGGTTCTGCAGGTTGCCGAACGAGGTGACGTAGCGCTTGTGCGGCTCGAGCGACTTCAGGATTGGACTGAGCTTGTAGCCGGCGCCCGCCCCGCTCGGCGTCCACTTGTCCATCTCGGGGCCGAACGACGTGTTGCCCATGATGGCGCCGTGGGGAAGGTAGAAGAACCCCATGCGCAGCTTCGGCTTCGCCGCCGTCTGCGCCAGCGCGGTGGCGGCGGGAATCATCGCGTCGAGCAGCGGCAGCGCCAGCGTGACGCCGGCGCCCTTCAGCACCGTGCGGCGGGAGAGATGTCGCCTGGTCAGGAACATGGTCAATTCCTCGCCTGCATCCGGAAGGCATCGCTCGCGACGATGCCGGACACGATAGCCGACAACTGGTAGTCCTGCGCGGCGGCCCGGCGCACCACCGCCCGCACCTGCGGCATATCGTAATACCGCAGCTCGCGCCCCAGCGCGTACATCATCAGCTTCTCGGTGAACGCCCGCACGAAGAGGTCGCGGCCGCCGAAGATGGCGTGGCGGAGCTCGGCGGGCCATTCACCGCCTGCCCGGTCGGCAGTACCGTGCTGGCGTCGATCGGCGCCTTGGCTTCGGTATCCATGTCGCGCCAGCGGCCGATGGCATCGAAGTTCTCGAGCGCGAGCCCGATCGGGTCGATCACGCCGTGGCACTGCCGGCATCCGGCCTTCGAACGATGACTCTCGAGGAGCGCGCGCAGCGTCTTGGGCGGCGCGCCCTTCGGGTTGCGACAGATCCGTGTCCACGTCGGGCGGCGGCGGCGTGGGCGGCGTGCCCATCAGCTTGCCCATCACCCAGGCGCCACGCAGCACCGGCGACGTGCGGTTGCCGTACGACGTCCGCAGCAGCATCGCGCCCTTGCCGAGCAGGCCCCAGCGCCGCGCGTCGTCGAGCGTGACGCGGCGGAACTGCGGTCCGAACACCGACGTGACGCCGTAGTGGCGTGCCAGCCGCTCGTTGAGGAACGTGTGGTTCGCGGTGAGCAGATCGCCGACGTTGCGATCCTCGAGCAGGATGCTCGCCACGAACGACTCGGCCTCGCTGGCCATGTCGTGCCGCAGCGCTTCGGTGAAGGTGGGGAACAGATTCGGATCCGGCTGCACCTCGCTCAGCTTGTCGAGGTCGAGCGCCTTGAGCGCGAAGTTGCGCACCAGCGCCTCGGCGCGCGGGTCCTTCAGCATGCGCAGCGCCTCGGTCCGCAGCACGCTCGGCGTCGCTGAGCCGCCGCGCCGCCGCCACCGTGAGCAGCGCGATCGTCCGGCCCCTGGCTCCAGAGGAAGAACGAGAGCCGCGAGGCCAGTTCCAGGTCGCTCAGTGCAACCGTGCGCTGGCCTGCGCGGTCTTTAGACCCGCCTGACATCCCGCGATACAGGAACTCGGGGCTCACCAGCACCGCGGCGATCAGGTGCTCGACGCCCGCGTCGAATCCGCCGCGCCCCTTCCGCCCGTCATCGAAGTAGGGCAGGAGCGACTCGACCTCGGCGGCCGTGACCGGACGGCGGAACGCGCGGCGGGCCAGCGTCTCGGCGATGCGCCGCGCGCACGCGCGCTCGTCGTTGCCCTGCGGGCGGCAGATGAACACGCGCCGCCGGCTCGGCGTGTCCGAGACACCCGGTGAGTTGAACGGCCCCATCACCGTGACGCCGTCCACCAGGCGCGGCATGCGGTCGCCGCGGCTGAACTCGTCGCCCGGCAGGAAGCCGACGAACTCGTCCGACTCGATCCGCGCGCGCTCGATGAAGGTGACCGCCACGTCGTAGGTGCCGGCCTTCACCTGCACCGGGATGTTGGCGAAACGCTCCATCACCTTGGCCCGGCCCGGCGCGCCGCCGCGATCGACCGTGCGCATGTCCTCGGGCCCGCCCAGCGACTCGCGGAACACTTCGCGGCCGTCGATCAGGAGCGACCAGCGTGTGGCGCGTCTCGACGACTCGCGTGTAGAGGTCCACGCCGAGGTCCGGCATCGTGAAGCGGTACTCGCCGTCGGCGGGGAAGGTGTGGCGGAAGATCATGCCGCCGCGCGTGCCGAGCGGCAGCCCGTCGATGTGCGCGGCCTGATCGTCGCCCTTCGGCTTGACGTAGTGCGCGCTCGACACCTTGGGCACCGCTTCGCCCACGGCCAGCTTGGCGGCGCGGCGCGCCGCGGCCACGTACTGATCGAGGAACGCGGGGGAGACGCTGAGCGCCGTCGCGATGTTCTCGAAGCCGTTGACCTCGATCTCGGCGGGCAGCAGTTCGGTGGCCTCGAGCTCGAGACCGAGCAGGTCGTTGACCGCGGTGGCGTACTCGGTGCGGGTCAGGCGCTGCAGGGGCACGTGGCCGGCGACCGGCCCGCGCGCGGCCGCCGTGTCGAGCTGTGTTTCCATCCAGCCGACGAAGGCGTCGATCTCGCGCTGCTCGGGCTGCTTGCTGCCGGGCGGCGGCATCAGCCGGCCGCGAAGTTTCCGGATCGAGGCCTCCCACACCTCGGGCTGCTCGTGGACGGCGTCGACCGCGATCGTGTCGAAGGCGACGCCGCCGGCCTTGGCGCGCGCGTTGTGGCAGCCGACGCAGTAGGTGTCGAGCGTCTGGCGCGCCTGCTCGGAGCCGCGGTTTCCCGGCGGCGTGGCGGGGCTCTGCTGCCCGCCCTGCGCGAGAGCGACGGCCGTCAGGCCGAGGGTGGCGACGCCGATGCAGAGAGCCCGCTTCATGGCTAAGCCTGTTGGCTGGAGATGATAGCCCCGCCCGCGGTGGTTCGCCAGGCGCCACCCGCCGGCTGGCCGAGCTCGTGCGACCTCGAGAGAGCCTACCCGTTCGGGGCATTTCGCTCGATTGCGAGTCCCCGTACCATTCGAGGTCGATGAGGACACGCGGACGATGAGAGCGGTCGCGACGCGCGTCGTGCTGCTTGCGTTCGGCTTCGCGCTCGCCGCCGGGGCGGCTGGCATCGCGCAACAGCGCGCGGCGCGCGAGCCGGCCGCCCGCCCACCGGCCCAGCCGCGCATGCCCTGGGGCGACCCCGATCTCGAAGGCGTCTGGACGAGCGACAACAACTTCTCGGTCCCGCTCGAGCGTCCGGCCGACGTCAAAGACAAGGAACTGCTGGAGGGCGCCGATCTCGAGAACGCGCTGCGTACCCGCGCGAAGACGATCGCGGCGGTGGCCGACGGCGGTGTGGTCGGGGCCGGCCCGTCGCACTGGTACGAGAACCTGACGGCGCGGTCGCGCCGCAGCTCGCTCATCATCGACCCGCCGGATGGCCGGCTGCCGGCGCTGACGGCGGACGCGCGCCGCCGTGCGGCGGCGGCGGCGGACGCGCGCCGGGGCCGCGGTCCGTCGGACTCCTGGGAGGACCGCAGCCTGTGGGACCGCTGCATCACCGTCGGACTGCCGAGCGTGATGTTTCCGACCGGCTACAACAACAACGTGCAGATCCTCCAGGCGCCGGGCTACGTCACGATCACGCACGAGATGATGCACGACACGCGCGTCATCCCCCTGGACGGCCGGCCGCGGCTGTCGCCGGCCATTCGCCAGTACATGGGCGACTCACGCGCGCGTTGGGAGGGTGCCACGCTCGTCATCGAGGTCACCAATTTCCACCCCAAGACGAACTACCGTGGCTCTGGAGAGACGCTGCGCCTGATCGAGCGCTACACGCGGACGGCGCCGGACGCGCTGCGCTACGAGGTGACGATCGACGACCCGCACACCTTCGAGCGGCCGTGGACGGCCGTGCTCGATCTGGAGCCGCAGGGCCCGATGTACCAGTACGCGTGCCACGAAGGCAATCGCGGGCTCGAGAACATCCTCCGCGCCGCGCGGGTGGAGGAGCGCGCCGCCGCCGCGGGGCCGGGGGCGCGCTGAGCCTGGGCGCTCAGACCACTAGTTCGTCGAGCTCCGCAGCAGCCGCTGGTACGCCGCCGAATAGAACGTGAGCTTCGCCGCCGGCGTCGCCAGCTCCGACCTGCGGCGTGTCGCCGAACACCATCACCTTGCCGCTGGTCAGGTTCTTGTACTCGGGCCACGGCGGCAGCCCGCTGCCGTTCGGGTCGCCCTTGGTGATGAAGTTGACCCAGTACGACGACATCTGGTCGGCGAGCTTCAGGTCCACGTCGGTCCAGGTCTGGGTCGCCTGCCCCTTCGGGTTGTTCCACGCGAACGAGATGTCGGCCGTGTGCGTGGCGCCCTGCGGCGACGGCTGGCCGTTCACGTTCTGGATGTGCGTGAAGAAGTAGGTGTACGCCTTCTTGCCCTTGGCGGCCTGCGCCACCGCCCACTGCCGCATGTTCCAGTTGATCTCGTCGGCACACGCCCTGTGCGGCGCCTGCCGGGCCTCGGCGTCGGTGGTGACGCGGTACAGCTTCAGATACTGCTCCGCTAGCTCGCCGAACCGGCGCTGCGCCGCTTCCTTGAACGCCGTGACCGTCGTCGGCGGGCCCGCCGCCGCGGCCGTTCAGCCCGGCGCCGGGGCAGATGCCGAAGTTCGCTTCGTCGGCATTCGATCCCGTCAGCACGTCCACGACGTTCTGCTTGCCGGCCTGGAAGGTGAGCGACGTATCCTCGGGAATCAGGTAGCCGTCGATGACGAGCCCCGACTGGCCCTGGATGGCGAGCTCGTTGAGCGGCTTCGCGCGCAGCTCGGCGATGGTCGAGACGCCGAGCGTCTTCATCGCGTTCACGCCGTCGGCCTCGGCGGCGCTCGCCGGGCGCATGCGGCCCATCTGCAGGCCCATCCAGCCGCCGCTCTGCGCGATGGCGCGGACGAAGAGGCCCTTGGCCTGCGGCGAGCCGACGAGCGCGCCCACCATGATGGCGCCGGCCGACTCGCCGGCGATGGTCACCTTGTTCGGGTCGCCGCCGAACGCCGCGATGTTGCGCTTCACCCACTGCAGCATCGCGATGGCGTCCATCATCCCGTAGTTGCCCGAGCCGGGGTGGCCGGCCTCCTTGGCCAGATCCGGGATGCGCGAAGAAGCCGAGCGACCCGAGGCGGTAGTTGAAGGTGACGATCACCGGACCCTTGGCGGCGAGGTTCTCGCCGTCATACCAGGTCAGGCCGCCCGACCCGCCGGTGAAGCCGCCGCCGTAGATCCACACCATCACGGGCCGCTTGTCGTTCGCCGAGGTCGCGCTCGTCCAGACGTTGGCGTAGAGGCAATCTTCGGCGCGGGCCGGCTCGCGGGGCGGCGCGGCCGGTGCCGCGGGTGCCTGGCGCGGGAGCCGCGGCGGCGCCCGGGGCGGCGCCACGCGCCGCCGCCACGCCCGCCAAGCGGAGCCCCGGCGGCGCACGGCGCGCCAAAGGCGTCGGCCTTGCGCACGCCGTCCCACTTGGCCGCCGGCTGCGGCGCCTTCCAGCGGTTCTCGCCGAGCGGCGGCGCGGCAAACGGAATCCCCTTGAAGACGCGGACGGTCGGCTGCGTGGAGCCGGCGACGCCGGCCAGGAGGCCGGTGTCGATGCGAACTTGTTCGGGAATCATCGCCGACGGCCGCTCGATGAGGGCTACGACGCCGCAGAGGGCGAGCAGGAGTCCGAGTCGCTTCATGGGTGCCTCGTTCGGAGAGGGAGTGCGGTACCGCCGGGAAGGATAGCAGGAACCGACTCCACTGAGGTGTTGCGCCAACTGAGCAGAACGCGGTAGCGTCCGGTGCTCATGGCCCATTTCGCGCGGCGGGCGCTCGACCAGTTGATCGTCCTGCGGGAAGGCGAAAGCCGGAGCGTGGCGCTGATGTTCGCCTACTCCTTCCTGGCCATGACCTCCTACAACATCCTCAAGCCGATCACGCGATCCAGGTTCATCACCAGCTTCGGCGCCCACAACCTGCCGTGGGTCATGCTGGCGGCGGGGCTGCTGATCGGCGTGCTGATGCACCAGTACGCGCACGCGATCCGGCAGGCTGCCGCGCCGCGCCGTGGTGCCGGTGACGCTGGCCGGCATCGTCGTCCTGCAGCTGGCCTTCTGGGCGCTGCTGCAGACCGGATCGGAAGCGGCCTCCGCGGGCCTGTACCTGTTCGGCCAGATCCTCGGCATCCTGCTCATCAGCCAGTTCTGGACGCTCGCCAACGACGTCTACGACGCACGCCAGGCCAAACGTGTGTTCGGCTTCATCGGCGGCGGCGCCAGCCTGGGCGGCGCGCTCGGCGCCGGCCTCACGGCGCTGCTGGTCGAGAGAATCGGCAGCGTCAACCTGCTGCTGGTCAGCGCCGCGACGCTGACGCTGCTGCACCGGCATCGTCGTCCTGATTCTGCGGCGCCACGAGGTCAGCGCCCAGTCGCTGCTCGAGGAGGAGCGCGGTGTCGGCGGCGCCGAGGCGCTGCGGATGCTGGCGCGCTCGCCCCACCTGCGGGTGATCGCGCTCGTGATCGGGCTGGCCGCCGGCGGCGCCGCCATCGTCGAGCAGCAGGTGAACATGGTGGCCGAGGCCACCGGCGCCAGCGAGGACGGCATCACGGCGTTCCTGGCCAACATCACGATGTACCTGTCGCTGGCCGGCTTCGTGGTGCAGATCGGGCTCACCAGCCGCATCCACCGTTCGCTTGGCCTCGCGTTCGCGCTGCTGCTCCTGCCGCTGACGCTGGGATCCTCGGCGGCGATCGTGCTGCTGACCGGGGCGGTGTGGGCGCCGCAGATCGCCCGCGTGCTCGATTCGACGCTCCGCTATACCGTGGACAAGACCACGCGGGAAATCCTGTTCCTGCCGCTGCCGGCCGACATCAAGTACCGGGCCAAGCCGTTCATCGACGTGACGATGGATCGGTTCGCGAAGGCGCTCGTGGCGATCGTGCTCCTGGTCCTGGTGCAGCCCTGGGGCCTCGATCTGGACTGGCGCGAGCTCAGTTACGCGAGCCTGGCCCTGACCGGCGATCTGGGTCGGCGGCACGCTGGTGGCGCGGCGCGAGTACCTGTCGTCGTTCCGCCGCAGCATCGGCGCCCGGATGCTTGCGCCCGACGCCATCCGCGCCGACGTCGCCGACGCCGCCACCATCGAGACGCTCGTCGAGGAGCTGTCCAACCCCGACGAGCCGGCGGTGCTCTACGCGATCACGATGCTCGAGGCGCTCGACAAGCGCAACCTGATCACGCCGCTGCTGCTGCAGCACGAGTCGCCGCAGGTGCGGCAGCGGGCGCTGATGGCGCTCGCCTCGACGCGGTCCCGCATCGCCCGGAAATGGACGCCGGCCATCGAGCGGATGACGCAGGACGCCGACGTCGACGTGCGCGCGGCGGCGCTGCGGGCGCTGGCCGTGCTCGCGCACGAGGACGCGTCGGCGCTGATGCGCCGCCATCTCGACGACCCCGAGCCGCGCGTGGCCGTCGCGGCCGCCACCGCGCTGGCCAACAGCGGCGATCCGGCCGACGCCGAGGCGGCGGAGGCGGCGCTGCGGCGGCTGATCGGCGATCGTCCGGGACGCCGCGGTGGCGGGCCGCGTGGAGTGCGCCGCCGCGCTCGCGCACATCCACAACCCGCAGTTCCGCTCGCTGCTCGTCCCGCTGCTCTACGAGCACGACACCGCGCGTGGTGCGGAGGCGATCCGCAGCGCCCGCGTGATGGGCGCGGCCGACGGCCTGTTTCTGCCCGGCCTGATGTCGCTGCTGGGCCACCGGGCGCTGAAGGCCGACGCCCGCGACACGCTGGTCGGCTACGGCGAGACCGATCGTCAGCGCGCTCGATCACGCGCTGCGGGACCGCCGCGAGCACATCTGGCTGCGCCGCCACATTCCCAAGACGCTGGCGCTGATCCCGACGCAGGCGTCGATGGACGCGCTCGTCGCCGCGCTCGGCGAGCCCGACGGCTTCCTGCGCTACAAGGCGATTGCCGCGATCGAGCGGCTGGTGCGGGACCATCCGGGATCGCGTTTCCGCGCGCCGCCGTCGAGAAGCTGCTCGCTGGACGAGACCTCGCGCTACTGCAACAGCCTGACCCTGCACGACAACCTGCGGCGGCACGACCCCGGCGCCCGGGAGTCGCTGCTGGGCCGCGCCCTCACCGACAAGATGGCGCGGGCCCTCGACCGCATCTACCGCTTGCTCGGTCTGCTCTACCAGATCGACGACGTCGCGGCGGCGCGCTCCGCCATCGAGCACGGCGACGCGCGGCGGCGCGCCCGGGCGATCGAGTACCTCGACAACCTGCTCGGCGGCCACGTCAGGCGCCGCGTGCTGCCGCTGCTCGACGACACGCCGCTGGCCGACAAGGTGCGCCACGCCAACGCGCTGCTCAAGAGCCGCCCGCGCGAGCTCGACGACACGCTGGCCCAGCTCGTTCACGACGACGACGCCGTCGTGGCGGCCTCGGCGATCCACTTCGTCGCCCGGGCGCGGCCGGTGGGCGCTGGCGGACGACCTCGAGTACGTCGTCGCCCATCGCAGACGCTGCGACGCCGCCGTCGTCGAAGCCGCGGACTGGGCGCTGCGGCAGCGGCCGCAGTCCGATCCGGCCGGCGACGCCGGGGAGGCGCTCCCGGCCGTGGAGCTGGTGGACCGCGTGCGCGCCATCCCGCTCTTCGAGTTCGTGTCGGTGGACGAGCTGTTCCGGATCGCGGCCGTCGGCGAAGAGGTCCGGCACCCGCGCGGGCCGCGAACTGTTTCGCGCCGGCGCGCCGGCGTCGTACGTCGAGTTCCTGCTCGAGGGCGCGGTCGCCGACGACGACCGCCGTCACCGCCGGCGCCGGCCGTCCTCGGCCTCCACGAGGTGCTCGAGGGCGCGCCGCGCGGCGTCGACCATCCGGGCGTCCGGGCCGCTCGTCTGCCTGCGCATCGCCGCCGCCGACCTGCTCACGGTGCTGTCGGACAACGTGCAGCTGGCGCAGGGGCTGTTCCGGATGCTGCTCGCGCCCGCCGGCAACCGCCGGGCTCCGCTGCGGCCGGCCGATATCGACCGCGACGGGCCGGTCGCGGACGCCGCGCATGGTGCTGGCGCAGCACCCGCTCTTCGAGCGGGCCTCGGCGCCGCAGCTGCTGGCGCTGACGTCGGCGACGGTGGAGGTGCCGCTGGCCGAGGGCGCCTCGCTCTTCCGCGCCGGCGACATGCCGGCCGTCTACGTGGTGATGAGCGGGGAGGTCGCGCTCGAAGCGCCCGGGCGGGCCGCCGGTCACCGTCCGGCCCGGCACGGCGCTCGGCGTCGCCGAGACGCTCGCGGGCCTCGGCGCCGGGGCCGGCGCCACCGTCACCAAGCCGGGGCGCGCCCTGCGCCTGGATCGCGAGCCGCTGTTCGATGTGCTCGGCGACGACGTTGAGCTGATGCAGGGCCTGTTCAGCGGCGTCCTGCGATCGCGCGTCGCGCAAATGGCTGAGTTGCCGTAGACTTCTATCGCTCTTTAGCCGTCAGACGTTCTTTTCGCAGGAGGGGCTCCCCATGTCATCGCACCCGCCGCGCGTTCGTCGTCGCTCTCGTCCTTCTCGGCGTGGCCCCTGCTCTGCAGGGCCAGCAGCCGCTGCCTCCGCTCGCCACGCCCGTCACCCTCTCGCCGGAGGAGATGGACGTGTTCCTCCGCACGGCCGAAGATCACGAAGAAAGCGACGCTCAACAAAGGCGTCACCGACACCATCCGGGCGACGCTCTCGGACGGACGCATCACCCACGATGCGCAGATTCAGACGGTCGACATCGAAAAGACGGTGTTCGACGGCCGGCAAGGCCTCGGAGACCAACTTCAAGGACACCTAGCGCTACAACGTCGGCGGCTACCGGCTGGCGCGTCTGCTCGGCATGAACAACGTGCCGATGTCGGTGAAGCGCGGTCATCGACGGCAAGGACGCGGCCGTCACCTGGTGGATCGACGACGTGCAGTTCGACGAGGCAGGGCCGGCTGAAGCAGAGCATCGCGGCACGGGCCCAACCCGGAGCGGACGGTCGAAACAGATTGCCAGCCGTCTGGTCTTCGACGAGCTGATTCAGAACCGCGACCGCAACCAGGGCAACCTGCTCTGGACCAAGGACTGGACGCTCTGGCTGATCGACCACACGCGCGCGTTCCGTCTCGGCAAGGACCTGCTGAAGCCGGAGCAGCTGACGCGCTGCGATCGCGCGCTGCTCGCGGCGCTGCGCACGCTCACGTTCGAGGCGATGGACAAGGCGATGGGCGACGTGATGACGGAAAGACGAGATGAAGGCCGTGCTGGTGCGGCGCGACCTCCTCGTCAAGCATTTCGAGGACCGCATCGCCCTGCCTCGGCGAAGCCATCGTGCTCTTTACGATGTAGGGAGCGCTGCCGAGCGGCTCGCGCCGGTCGAGATAGACGGCGGTCATCGTGCCGCCCTCGATCACCAGCGCCGACGGGGCACCGCCGGGAAAGAAGGTGCCGTCGAGCATGCCCGAGTCGATCTGCACGACGCGCCCGCCGAAGCGCGGCGTGATGCGCCCCACCGACGGCGTGTGGCCGACGACGATCGCGCGCGCGCCCATCCGCTTGAGGATCGAGTCGAGGGTGGGCGCAAACGCGGCCTCCGGCTCCTGCGCCAGCCCGCGATACCAGAGCGGACCGGTTTCGCGCGACGAGAACAGCGTCGCGATCTGAGCCGGGTCGCCTGGCAGCGCCTTCATGTCGCTTGGCCACCGCGTCGTTGATCGCCTCGCAGCCGAGCGAGGCCACCTCGTCGCTGATGCCGCCGTGCAGGAACACGATGCCGTTGACCTTGGCCACCGCCGGCCGCGCGCGCATCCAGTCGCCGTAGGTGGCGCCGGCCGCGAACGCCTGGCGCATCTCGATCAGGCCCAGCGGAACCTCGCGGAGGAACTGCTCCTTGATAGGCCGCGGCGTCGAACGGGCGCTTTTCGGCGCGCGCGCGCTCCTCGGCCGCGGCGGCGGACACCCGCGCGAAGACGGCCTCGCGCAGCTCGTTCGAGCTGCCGTCGCGGAACGCGTCGTACTCCCCGGCGCTGACGTAACGCCAGTCGCCGGCCAGCCGCATGAACTCGTGGTTGCCGGTCGAGCGCGATGACCTGGCCGCCGGCGCCGCGGGCCTCGCGCTCGAGCCGCCGCAACAGCTCGATCACCTTGCGGGAGTCCTTGCCGCGGTCGAGGATGTCGCCGGTCTGCACCAGGACGGCGCGGCCGCCGCTCCAGCGATCGCGCGTGTTGACCAGGCCGGCGGCCCGCAGAATCGCGACGAACTGATCGTAGGCGCCGTGCACGTCGCCGATGGCGACGACGCGCTCGGTCGTGGTGACGTTGCAGGGTGCGGCGGATGGGGCTTGCGCGCGCGGGACGGAGACCCAGCCCGCGAGGACGAGCAGTCCGCCGGCGAACGCCAGGAAGCGGCGGCGCATCTGAGAGCGATTATACCGGCCCGGACCGCCGGGCGCCCGGGCCGGAGAATCCGAATCCGGCCGGCCGGTGTCCAAAGCCGATCGAGGCTGCTGTCGGCACCGAGGAGGATGCGGCTCCGCCTCGCTCGAGACTCCGGCATTCAACACGTCCAGGAGCGGCCCGATGTCACGCCGGAGCATCGACATCGGCGGCGCCCGGCTCGACGCGGTGGTCGAGGGCGCCGGGCCGGCGACGGTCGTGATTCGATGAACGGCCTGGCGCACCGCCCTCGAGTCGTGGGACGCCGTGGCCCCGGCCCTGGCCGAGCGCGGCCGGACGGCTGCGTTACGACCGGCGGCGGACCCGCACGCCGGCGACCGGCTGGGCGCGCGGACGGGTCACGACATCGGCGGGCCGCCCTGCTGGGCGCTGCTCGGCGCTGGCCATCCGCTCCTCGCGCATCTGCCGACGGCCATTGGCCTCGACCGATCGCGCCTCTCCGGCGCGATGTCATCGGCCTCGCGTCGTGGACGCCACGCACGAAGTGGTCGACTCCCGAGGCGACGCCCGGCGCGCGCTCCCAGGCGATGACGCGCGGTGCGGCGGCGCGGCCATTTCCGCCAGTGGGCGGCCGGGCGCGCGCTACCCGCCGGCCAGGCGCTCATGGTGCAGCGTCGCCGGCGCAATCGGGAGCAGCGGAAAGATGATCTGCGCCGACGCCCAGTCCGAAGGCGCCGGCATCCGCCGTCTCCTGGCGGCGCTGGTGCCGCGATTGTCCCGACTGCCGCCCATTCCCGTTCACGTCCTCGACGGCCGGTGGCGTCACCGGTCCCAACCTGAAGCAGGTGCGGCGCGTGCACGACGCCTGGAAAGCGATGGTGGCTCGCGCGCCGAGGCGCAGACACGAACGTGCCGGGCAGCGGCCATCGATGCCGATCGAGGTGCCGGAGGTCGTGTCGACCGCCATCGGCGGCGTGCTCGACGCGATCGAGCCGCTTCGGCTCAGTAGTCTTCGCGGGCCGCGCCTGCATGGTGACTTCGTGCCCGCCCATCCGTTCCTGCGGCGATCTCCGACAGCATTGGCCTCACCGTTCGCGACCGCTGGCGCAATCCATCGATCCCGCGGCTGACGCTCGACGACGTCGTCCTGCCCGAGGCGTACCCGGCGCGCGCTCGAGCACGCGATGACGCAGGTGCGGCGGCACGACCTCATCTTCCGCCAGTGGGGGCTGGGCGAGCGCTACGCCACCGCCAGGCGCGGTGTTCAACTTCGCCGGCCCGTCGGGGACCGGCAAGACGATGCGCCGAAGCCATCGCGCACGCCCTGGGCCGCCGCCTCCTGAGGTCCGGTACGCCGAGGTCGAGTCGATGTGGATGGGAAGACGCCGAAGAAGCAGTCAGCCGAGCTCTTCGCGCCGCCGGCGAGGAGAACGCGGTGCTCGCTCTTCTGACGAGGCGACAGCATACCGCGCCGCTCCACCGTGCCGGCCGGGCTCGACGCGCGAGTCGAACGCGGTGGTGAACGTCATGCTGAAGGAACTGGAGACGTTTGCGGCGTCGTGATCTTCGCCACCAACCTCGCGGCGACTTCGATCCCGCGTTCGAGCGGCGGATCGCACGCAGGTGCTGTTCGAGGATGATCGCGAATGCCGGCGATCGGCCTGGGCGGCGCTGGTGTCGCCACGGCAGTCATCGCCAGATGCAGCGCCTCGACCGCGACCGCGTCTTCGCGACCGGATCTGGAGTTTCGGCTACCTTGCCGAGCGACGCGGGCGACGTCGACGACGTCCGTGTCGCGGTGCTCGGACCAGTCGCGCGACTGCCACTGCGCTGGCGGTCGCAGGCGACGACGACCGCGCAATCCGCCGGCTGACGGAGATCACGATCGAGGAGACGCTTTCGTCAAGGGATGATACAGCACGTGATCTTCGTGCCGGGCGCGTCACGTTCTCGTGCCCCGTGCCTGGACTTCTGTTCCCCGGCTGCGCGTCTCGCCGACGTCAGGAACCCGCCCGCGAAATGTGCTCAGCGTGGCCGGCGTTGATGGACGGGGATTCCGCTGATCCGTTCGTCACTGGCGCGCTGACGGGGCGTGCGATGCCGAGCCCGGCTACGGCCGGCGGAATAGCTCTGCCGCGACGGTGACGGGATCGCCGGGCGGGCTCTCTCGCTGCGAATCGGTATAGAGTGAGACCGTACGGGTTGGTGCATGGCCACGGTCTTCATCAGCCACGCGGAGGAGGACCAGGCGCTCGCCCTGGACATCGCCAGGGGCCTCGAGCAGGCGGGTTACTCCACGTGGTACTACGAGCGAGACAGTAGCCCCGGCCTGTCGTACCTACTTCAGGTCCACCGCGCCATCGAGGCGTGTCAATTCGTTGTTCTCGTCATCTCCTCACGCAGCGCTCGGCTCCAACCAGATCACCGCCGAGGTCGTTCGCGCCCACGAGACCGGTAAGTCCTTCGTGCCCGTGCGCACGGGGATCTCGCACGAGCAGTTCCAACGGCGCAAGCCCGAGTGGAACATGGCCGTCGGCGCGGCCGGGTCGATCGCCGTCCCGCCAGGCGGAGTGGCGGCGATCCTGCCCCAGATCATCGAGGGCCTCGGGCTCTTGTCCGCTGAGCGCGAGGGACGCGGAGCCGCGTCCGCGCGAGTGCCCGCAGAGACGCCGCGACGGCCCACTCGGACGTGGGCAGCGGCCGGTGCGATCGCGCTGGCGCTCGTCCTTCTCGCGCTCTACGGATCCGTCCGCGGCGGGTTGATGCGTCCCGCAGGTGATGCACCCCGAGGACGGGCGGCCCCACCAACCGCAAATGTGCCGTCTCCCTCAGGCGCCACGGCGACAGCTCCCCCGAGCCCCGCGACCGATCCCGCAGGCGCCAGTGCGGGGGAGCGCACGGCAGCATCGAAGGCGAACGCTGCACCGGCCGCCGCGACAGTCGCCGGCCCACTCGGGCACGCGGTCCCCGTTGCCCGGAATCCGCAGGATTTCGCCGCGTCCAGGAACGCGGGCGTCTCGAGGCGCGAGACGATCTGATCGAGCACACCTACGCCTTCGTGATCTGCGAAGAACACGACACCGCGACGGGCGCCGTCGCGATGCGGATCCGCAGCTCGGGCGCAATTGGATCGACATGGTCGGACGCGGCCGCGGCGCGGAAGGCTGAGGACATGGAGCGCCGTGCCGTGGACTGCGAGCCAACCTTCACACCCGTCCCTTCATCGGGCAAGAACGATCATCGGAGTATCGTGTACGTGCTGTGCCAGATGGGCGGCAAGCCGACATCGTTCGAGGTTCACGCGACGACCCGCAAGGCGGACGCCAGCCCGTATCCGCTGAAAGTCCTTCGCGTACGCCTGGCCCACCGCCCTCGCGCACTGACGGCCCGGCGTCCTGACCGGGAACGCCGCCTGCACTACCATTGCCTCCTGACGGCGGACTGCGCAGGAGAGGAACCCATGAGACGAGCGAGGAGAGTGCCGGCGGTGCGATGGGCCGCTGGGCGGCGATGCTGGCGTTGGTTGCCGCCGTGTCGGCTGGCTGTGGCGGTGGAAACGCCGAGCCGCCGGCCAACGGATCCGCGACCACGGCCGCGGCGGTCACCAAGCCGGTGTACGGCGCGTTCGGCGTGGATCTGACGGCGCGGAAGGCGGCGGTGAAGCCGGGCGACGACTTCTTCGCGCACGTCAACGGCGACGTGGCTCGACACGTTCATGATCCCCGCGGACAAGAGCGCCTACGGCGTGGCCTACATCCTCGACGACGCCGCGCGCGCCAACGTGCGGAAGATCATCGAAGGCGCCGCGTCCTCGAAACCGTCCGCGGGATCGGTCGAGCAGAAGATCGGCGACTACTTCGCCTCGTTCATGGACACGGCCAGGCTCGAGGCCGCGGGCATCGCCGCAATCAAGGCCGATCTCGATCGCATTGCCGCCACGAAGACCGTGGCCGAGCTGTCGGGACTCTTCGGCGCGCCGGGCTTTCAATCGCCCGTCGGCGTCTACATCGGGCCGGACGACAAGGATCCCGACGCGTACTTCGTCAACCTGGTGCAGTCCGGCCTGGGGATGCCCGACCGCGACTACTACCTCAAGGACGACCCCAAGCTGAAAGAGACGCGAGCCGCCTATCTGGCGCATATCGGTCGAATGATGGCCCTCGCCGGCATCAGCGATGCCGACGCCAAGGCAGCGCGCATCATGGCCCTCGAAACCCGGATCGCTCAGGCGCACTGGCCGGCCGAGCGGAGGCGCGACGCGATCGCCAACTACAACCCGAAGAGCCGCGCCGAGGTGAAGGCGTTTGCGCCCGGGCTCGACTGGCAGGCGATGTTCGACGCGATGGAGACGGGTGGCTGGGATCGCTTCAACGCCAACACGCCGACCGCGCTCACAGGGATCGCGGGGCTCGTGGCGTCGCAGCCGCTCGACGACTGGAAGGCGTACCTGACGTATCACCACGTCCACAACCACGCGCCGTACCTGCCGAAGGCGATCGACGACGAGAACTTCGCCTTCTACGGCAAGACCCTGGCGGGCCGGGAGAAGCAGCGCGAGCGGTGGGAGCGCGGCGTGGACCTGGTCAATCGCGGGCTCGGCGAGGCCATCGGCCAGGTCTACGTCAAGCAGCACTTCCCACCCGAGTCGAAGGCCAAGATCGATGCGCTGGTCGCGAACATGATCGCAGCCTACAAGGCGAACATCGAGACGCTCGCGTGGATGGGGCCTGACACGCGCGCCAAGGCGCTGGAAAAGCTCGGAACGTTGCGCGTGAAGATCGGCTATCCGAGCAAGTGGAAGGACTACTCGACGATGTCGATCGTCCCAGGCAACCTGCTGGCCAATGCGCGTGCCGCGGACCTGTGGGCGTGGCGCTTCGACGTCGCCAAGCTGGGCAAGCCCGTGGACAAGGACGAGTGGCTGATCACGCCGCAGACGGTCAACGCCTACTACTTCCCGGGCACCAACGAGATCACCTTCCCGGCCGCCATCCTGCAGGCGCCCTTCTTCGATCCCAACGCCGACGACGCGGTGAACTACGGCGGCATCGGCAGCGTGATCGGCCACGAGATCGGCCACGGCTTCGACGACCAGGGGCGGCTCTACGATGCCACCGGCACGCTCAAGGACTGGTGGACCAAGGCCGACGGCGACGCGTTCACGACGCGCGGTCGAAGGGGCTGGTCGCGCAGTACAGCGCCTTCGAGGTGCTGCCCGGGCTCAAGGTGAACGGGCAGCTCACGCTCGGCGAGAACATCGGCGACCTGGGCGGCCTGGGCGTGGCGTATCAGGCCTATCGGCGGTCGCTGGGCGGCAAGGCGGCGCCGGTGATCGACGGCCTCAGCGGCGATCAGCGCTTCTTCCTGGCCTACGCCCAGGCGTGGCGCACGAAGTATCGCGACGAGGAGCTGCGCTCGCTCGTGCTGTCCAACCCGCACGCGCCGCCGCTGATGCGGGTCAACGGCGCCGTGCGCAACGTCGATGCCTGGTACACCGCGTTCAACGTCCAGCCCGGCGACCGTCTGTATCTGGCGCCGGAACAGCGCGTGAAGATCTGGCAGTAGGGCGCGCGGGGAGCACGACATGATCAAAGTGATCAGCACCACGAGCACAGCGAGAACGCCGGTGGCCGGAGGACAGCTCCGCAGCGTCCTGGGCCCGTCCGAGGAGGGCACACGCGTCCGCGTGGCGATTCTGGACGTCGAGGCCGGGACGACCTCTGACGTGGCCGCAAGCGATCGCACGCAGCTCCTGTACGTGTTGGACGGCGAGGGCGCCCGTCTCACCTACACGGCGGGTGGACGCAGCGAAGCGCACGCCCTGCCGCGCCGCGCCGGCGTGTATCTCGAGCCCGGCGAGGCGGCGGCGGTGACGGCGGGCCGCACGCCGCTCGTGCTCCTCCTGGTGTCGGTGCCCAAACACACCGCGCGCCCGACCGACTCGGCATCGCCGCGCGGCTACGTGTTCGTCGAGGCGCAGCTCCGCTCGCTCATCGACGAGAAGGCGTTCCGCGAGCGGACCTTCTGGGTGAACAAGGAAACGGGCCTGTCGCAGTCCTGGGACCTGCAGATTGGACGCATGACCTATGCGCCGCATGCCCATTCGCCGCGGCACGTGCACCACCCGTCGAAGACGAGCCCGGTGACGCCCGAGCATTTTTATTTCATCGAGAAGGGCACCGGCGAGGTGAAGGACGATACCGGCAGCCGTCCCGTGGGCCCTGGCGACCTGGTCCTGATCCCGGCGGGCGAGTGGCATCAGCTCGTCGCGTCCGATTCCGGGTTCGACTACATCGAGTTCCAGGCGCCGTTCGATTTCATGACCACGATGGACCACGATCCCCTGGGCAAGAACTGGTACATCAAGGGGACCGACGACGGCACCGGCAAGCCCCAGCGCTGGGTCCAGAGCTGACCGCCTGACACGCGATCAACGTCCGACCAGCCGCTGAAACCAGCCGGCGCCGGCCGTTCGCCGTTCGTCCGCGAGCAGCCGCCCCGAGAGCCAGAACCAACCCGAGAGCACCTGCCCGGGGCGCGGCGGTTCCGCCAGCAACTCGGGATCGATGACCACGTCGAACGTGCCGCCCAGGCTGTCGACGAGCGCCCACCAGGTACGGCGTGCCGCTGACGGCGTTCACCGCGGGTGTCAGCCTCGATCACGTGGCCGGCGATGAGCGCATGCGGCTCGGGCGGGCTGACCGGCTCGCCAGTCGGCGACGACCAGGCCTGAGGGAATGAACGACCGCGACGGAGTGCTGGCCCCTTGCGCGGCCTGCGACGATGCGAAGGCCGCCGGCGAGTCGTAGAGCGACACCTGCTGCGCGAACGCCGCGACCTGCGCCGTGACGATGGCGGGCAGCGCCAGGTCCAGATGCGTGGCCGCGTCCGGGCAATCGAACGCGAACGGATACTCGCCGCCGGCAGCGGCGCCCGCCGGCGGATTGGCCCAGGCGAGGAAGGTGCCGTCGAGCGGCGTGTGCGTCGGCCTGACCACTCGCGCCTCCAGCGCCACCCGCACCGATGACTTGCCGGCGAAGTGCGCGCTCATCCCCATCGCGTCGCCTTCGGGGCTGATCTGCAGCCAGAGCTGCTCGCCCGACGGCGGCGCCCACTTCAGGTATTCGCCGGGCGGCGTGGAGATGCGGTCGGCCTTGTCCGCCACGTGGCTGGCGAGCGCGGCGAGATCTTCACCCGAGGTGATGCTGAAGCCGATGGTCGAGAACTGACTGGGCATGAAGAACCGGCTCCATCCGCCGGCGGCGCCGGGGATGGAGCCCGATCGAGGACGAGGATGGCCGTCAGCGGGTGCCGCTCGCCGGCCCCGGCGGCGAGATCCTGACGGATCACCTTGCCACCCTTCATCACGAAGCGCACGCGCTGCAGCTCGGTGATGTCCGCGAGCGGATCGCCGGACACGGCGGCGAGGTCCGCGAACTTGCCGACGGCGATCGAGCCGACCTCGTTCTGCCATCCCATCGCGGTGGCGTTGGTGATCGTGGCCGTCTGGATGGCGCGCGCCGTCGTCATGCCGCCCTGCTTGACCAGCTTCTCGAGCTCGACGGTGTTCGTGCCGTGCGGGAAGAAGGTGCCGTCCACGCCGGTGCCGAACAGCACGGCGAGCTTGGGCGTGGCGATGGCCATCTTCATGGCGCGCTCGTAGATCGGGACGATCCGGTACTTGCCGCCCGTGTTCTTGGCGTCGTTGTCGTCCATGTACGGCGAGCTGTAGCGCGCGAACGTCACGTCGTAGCCGATCCCCTTCGCGGCCATCTCATCGAGCTGGGGCTGCCGCAATCCGTAGCCGTGCTCGATGGTGTCGCAGCCGGCGGTGATGGCGTTCTGCAGCCCCTCGCCGCCGTACACGTGGCAGCCGGCCTTGCGGCCGCTCTTGTGGGTCTCGTCGATGATCGCCTGTCAGCACGTCCAGCGGATACTGCGTCTGGTACTGATCCTCGCCCGTCGGGCTGAAGGAGTACGCCGCCGCCGGGATACAGCTTGATGTGATCCACGCTTCTGCTCGATGTGCTCGCGGACCGCGGCGCGCCCCTCTTCGGCCGAGCGGACCACGATGGCCGAGCGCGGGTTGGGCGTGGTGCCGGGCTGCGGCGGCTGGGCGCCCCAGACGATGCCGCGGCCCGCCACCTGGAACCGGGGGCCGTCGATCTCGCCCTCGTTGATCATGTCGCGGACGTCCACGTCGGCGTAGCCGTTGCTGTGCGAGCCCATGTCGCGCGCCGAGGTGACGCCGCTATACAGGTCGGCCTGCAGGTTCGAGACCGCCATCAGCGTCATCTGCTCGGGCGACCAGCCCTTGACCGGGTCGTTGAACATGTGCGTGTGCATGTCGATGAGCCCGGGCACCACGGTGGCGCGGCTCAGATCGATGACGCGCGCGCCGGCCGGAATCCTGACCGACGACTCAGGGCCGACGGCGGTGATCTTCTCGCCGGTGATGACCACCACCTGGTTGGTCAGCATGCGGCCGGCCACGCTGTCGAACAGGCGGCCGGCGCGCACGGCCGTGACGCTGGCGGGCGCGGGGCACTGCGCGAACCCGCTGCCGGGCCGCACGCACGGCCGCACGCCGGTGCGCCGCCACGGTTCGGGCGCCTGCGCGCGAGAGGGCGTGGCCGGTGGCGGGCCCTGCGCGTAGAGCGTGGCTCCGACGAGGACGGCGGCCGCGACGACCGCACTGAAACGACGTGTCATGAATGACTCCTACGCCCGCCCGGAGGGCGGGCAATTAGACACTGCTAGCGAGGCGCAGCCTCGCCCTTGCGATTGAGGATGTAGTTGCCGCCGCGGTGAATCTCCTCGACGTGGGTCACCGCTCCGCTGGCATCCATCACGAACTTGTACGACACGCCTTCCTCGCTGGTGAAGATCGCGTCGGATTCAGGGATCAAGCGGCACCGCTTCCGGAACCAGCAGGCCCGTGGCGTGCAGCGCGCCGTCCTTGAGCGACATCGTCACCTTGCGAAGGTTGGCCCGCCAGTACCCTTCGTAGTAGCCGACGTACTTGCTCATCGTCTCTTCCGAGACCTGCACCCGGGTCTTCTCGAGGTCCGAGACGCTGCCGGTCCAGAACTCCTGTTTGGCCTCGCACACCTCTTCGAGCATTTCGGTGTCCGTGACCAGTCGCATCCTCAGTGACACCTTCAGCGGCTTGTTGTAGGCGTCGGGATCGTCGTAGGTCACGTCGACGTTCAGGCGGCCGAGGCTCGGGCGCGTGTAGCGCTCCGTGACGCGGAGCTTCTCGGTGTGCGGCAGGCCGACGTTGTTCAGCCACGTCTTGTCGTTGAACCCGTTGCTCTCGACCACCAGCGTGTCGCCCTCCCAGCGGCCGACGGAGTAGCCCTGCCACATCGGCGCCGGGTCCTTCTCGAGCGTCCGGCCGTCGAGATGGATCTGGCGATACGTCTGGTTGGCGTTGAGCACCGCAATCATGGCAGGCGTCTGCAGGATGCGCTTCTCGCGCTCGAGGTGTTCCGCCTCGACGCCGCTGGGACGGCACATGAACTCGGGGCGGCCCTTGAAGTAGTCGTGTCCGCGCTCGCGCTGAAGGTCCCGGGCCCACGGCTTCATGTCGGCGGGATCGACGCGGAGCGTCGAGAGACCGCCAAGGTTCTCCTGGCCGCCGGCCGACGCCCAGATGCCGGTGAGGTCCGGCTTGCCGTCGGCGGTGCGCGGCGCCGGCGCCGCCAAATCGACTTTGCCGTCTGCCTTGCGCGGCAGCCCGGCCGTCGGGTGGTTCAACCATTGGGCGCCGGCCGAACGTGGCCGACAACGCCAACAAGACCGCGATGCAGATAGCCCTCATGCAGGCGCAATTGTCCCGGACGGCGGAACACCCGTCAACACCTTCCGAGGGTTATACGAGGCCAGTTCCGGCGCGCGTTGCTAAGATTTCGTTGCCCATACCCTTTTCGAGGAGGTCCGATGCGCGCGCTGCTGATTCCGCTGCTGGCCGTCACCGCCGTGGCAGCCCAGGCGCCCACGACGCCCGGGCTGCGCACCATGCGGGTGGACTACTTCCACACCGGTGACGCCAAGCAGGAGATCTTCTCGTTCGACGAGGCGGTGATGGAACCGGCCGCGTGGTCCGGGCCGCCGGCCGCGCACGGCCAGGACCAGCTGCAATACGGCGCCTACGGCTTCGACGTGCGCGACGCGGCGTCGAAGCGCGCTGCTCTACTCGCGCGGCTTCGGCTCGATCTTCGACGAGTGGTCCACGACCGACGAGGCCACCAAGGTGACGCGGACGTTCCACGAGTCGGTGCGCTTCCCGGTGCCGAGCGCGCCCGTCACCGTGACCATCCGCAAGCGCATGGGCAGCGGCACCACCTGGCGCGACCTCTGGACGACCACGGTCGACCCGAGAACATGTTCGTGAACACGGCGCGCCCGGACCCGTCGCCCGGCGCGGTGATCGAGTTCGAGCGCAACGGCGATCCGGCGACGAAGGTGGACCTGCTGCTGCTCGGCGACGGCTACACGGCGGCCGAGCGCCGGAAGTTCGAAGCCGATTCGCGGCGACTGCTCGCCGTGCTCTTCGCCACGTCGCCGTTCAAGGAGCGCCGGCGCGACTTCAACGTGTGGGGGCTCGTGCCCGCGGCCCGTGAATCCGGCATCTCGCGTCCGTCCACCGGCATCCACCGCAGCAATCCGGTGAGCAGCACCTACGACGCGTTCGGCTCGGAGCGCTACGTCCTGGCGTTCGACAACAAGGCGTTCCGCCGCCACGCGTCGTATGCGCCGTACGACGTGGTCGAGATCGTCGTCAACGCGCGGACCTACGGCGGCGGCGGGATCTACGGTCTCTACAGCACGGTGGCGGCCGACAGCGCCGAGGCGCCGTACATCTTCGTGCACGAGTTCGGCCATCACTTCGCGGCGCTCGCCGACGAGTACTACACGTCTCCCGTGGCCTACCTGCCCTCGACGAAACGGGAAGAGCCGTGGGAGCCGAACGTCACGGCCCTCCTCGATCCCGCCGCTTTGAAGTGGAAGGACCTGGTCACGCCGGGGACGCCGCTGCCCACGTCGTGGCCGAAGGAGGCGTACGAAAAGCGGTCGCGCGCCTATCAGGAGGTGCGCGCCAAGCTGCGCGCCGACAACCGTCCCGAGACGGAGATGGAAGCGCTCTTCGCCCGGAACAAACGGGACGACGCCGAGATGTTCGCGACGTTCCGAGGCGTCGTCGGCGCTTTCGAGGGCGCGCGGTACGAGGCGACGGGCTACTACCGGCCAGCGGCCGATTGCATCATGTTCACCCGCGCCGACTTCTTCTGCGAAGTCTGCCGGCGGGCCCTCGAGCGCGTCATCGACACGTATTCGAAGAACTGACGGTCGCAGGGCGCCGATTCGGTGTACAAAGACGTTGCAACCGGTCGCGGAGGAAACCCGATGCCCAGCACCCTGATTGCCGCACTCGTCGCCACCGCGTTCCTGGGCGCCACGCTTCGTGCGCAGGAGGCTGATGCGCCGAAGCCACCCCCGCCGCCTCCGGTGACGATGACCGGCTGCGTCAGCGCCAAACCCGCCCCGTCGGGGCAATACACCTTCGCTGAAACCGATGGCATCCGCGAGTACCGGCTCACCGGCAAGGGGCTTCGGAAGTTCGCGGGCCAGCGCGTGGAGCTCGTCGGCGGCGGCTCCGCCGACAAGGGTGGACTCGTGATGAAAGGGGGCCTGTGGCCTCCACCGTCCGGTGGCGCGCGAGGCGTGGCGCAGACTCCGTCCCAGGCCGCGGTCGCGATCCAGCAGGCCGGTGGCGGCGCCGGCACGGGAGTGGTCCCGGAGTTCAAGGTGTCGAAGGTGCGGATAGTGCCTGGAACCTGCGAGTAGACCCGAGGCAGGGCTAAAGATCCGCGGCCACTACGCGCCTGAGAGTTCGGTGAACTGGCCGGTGCTGTCGCCCAGCCGCTCGGCCGGCACGCCCATCTTGTGCAGCAGCGTCAGCTGGAGATTGGTGAGCGGCGTGTCTGCCGGATACACGAGGTGCCGGCCGCCCTTCAGCGTGCCCGCGCCGCCGCCCAGCAGCAGCGTCGGCAGCGGACCGTGCGTGTGGCGATCGCTGTTGCTGATGCCGCCGCCGTAGAGCAGCAGCACGTTGTCGAGCAGCGTGCCGTCGCCGTCGGGCGTCGCCTGCAGCTTCTCGAGGTAGGACACGAACAGCCGGACGTGGTAGGTCTGGATGACGGTGCACTTCGCCATCTTCGCGGCGTCGTTCTGGTGGTGCGTCAGCGGATGGTGCGGCTCGGTGATGCCGATCTGCGGATACGGCCGGCCGGTCTGCTCGCGGCCGTACATGAACGTGATCACGCGGGTCAGGTCGGACTGGTAGGCCAGCAGCTGCAGGTCGTAGAGCAGCTCCACGTGCGGCTGGAAGCCGTCGGGCACGCCCGCGGGACGGCTCACGTCCGGAATCTCCTTCGTGCTCTGTTCCTCGGCCTTCTGGATCCGCCGCTCGACGTCGCGCAGCGACGCCGAGATAGTCGCTCACCTTGCGGTTGTCGGAGGGGCCGAGGGTCTGCTGCAGCTCGCGCACGCGGGCCGTCACCGAGTCGAGGATGCTGCGGTCGCGGCGGAGGCGGGAGGCGCGCACGCGCGCATCGGTGCTCTCGCTCGACCCGAACAGGCGCTCGAACACCACGCGCGGGTTGTTTTCCGCCATCAGCGGCAGCGTCGGCGTCAGCCACGACAGCGTGCTGCTGTAGGCGCAGCTGTAGCCGACGTCGCAGGCGCCCACCAGGCTGTTGTCGTCGGCGGTGAGCTGCAGCGACGACAGCTGCGTCTCGCGCTCGAACGCCTTCGCGGCAATCTGGTCCATGGACATGCCGTTGCCGACGACGCTGTCCGACTTCTTCACGTGCACGCCGGTGAGATAGGTGCCCGATGCGCGCGAGTGGTCGCCGCCGCCGTCGCCGAGCGCTTCGGCCTGGTGGCTCGACAGCCCCGTCACCACCACCAGCTGGTTGCGGAACGGCTCGAGCGGCTCGAGGACCGGCGACAGCGTGAAGTCGCGGCCGGTGCCCTTCGGCAGCCAGTTCTCGTAGATGACGCCGTTGGGGTGATACACGACGCCCAGGCGGCGCACCGGCGCCGCCGCCGTCTTCTGCATCGCCGTCAACGCCGGCACCATGGCGTCGAGCAGCGGCAGCGCCACGGTGGTGCCGAGGCCGCGAAGCACGGTCCGCCGCGAGATGGCCTTGCGCGTGACTATCATGACCGGCACCTCATGACCGCGCCCTCCTCATCTGAAACGGCGTGCTCTTGACGATCGCCAGGATCGTCGCCGACCAGCGATAGTCGCCGGCCGCGGCGGCCCGCACGATGGCGCGGATGGCGGGAGCGTCGAAGTACTCCATCTCGCGACCCACAGCATAGGTCAGGAGCTTGCCCGTGACGGTGCGGACGAACTGCTCCTTCTGGGCCACGAGCGCCCGCCGGAGGGCCGCCGGCCCGTCCACCGCGGTGCCGTCGAGGAGCACGCCCGTGGCGTTGATGGGCGATTCGCCGTCGACGGCGCGCCACTGCCCGAGCGCATCGAAGTTCTCCAGGCTGAAGCCGAGCGGATCCATGCGCGAATGGCAGCTGGCGCAGATCGGGTTGGCGCGGTGCCGCTCGAGCATCTCGCGCACCGACACCGGCGCGCCGGCCGTGCTCTCCTCGAGCGTGGTGTTCACGTCGGGGGGCGGCGGCGGCACCGGGCGCCGCGAGGATGTTGTCGAGCAGCCACTTGCCGCGAATCGTCGGCGACGTGCGGGTGGGATACGACGTCACCGCCAGGACGCTCGCCTTGCCGAGCAGGCCCCAGCGGTTCTCGTCCGCCAGCGGCACGCGGCGGAAGTGGCTGCCGTAGACGCCGCGAATCCCGTAGTGGCGGGCGAGCTGCTCGTTGAGGAACGTGTAGTCGGCCGACAGCAGATCGGCGACGCTCCGGTCCGCCTTGAGCTGGTCGTCGAGGAAGAGCTCGGTTTCGCGCACGATCGCGGCGCGCAGGTTGTCGTCGAACCACGGGAACTTCGTGTTGGTGTCGGGCGTGAGCAGCCACACGTTGCGGGTCTGCAGCCACTGGCCGAAGAAATTGTTCACGAGCGCGGCGCGGGCCCGCGGATCGGCGAGCATGCGCGTCACCTGCCGATCGAGGACGCCCGGCTGCCGCAGCTGCCCTCGACGGCCAGGTCCAGCAGCTCGTCGTCGGGAATGCTGCTCCAGAGGAAGAACGACAGGCGCGACGCGAGCTCGACGTCCGAGAGCCGGTAGGCCGCGCCGGGCGCCACCGCGCGCGGGTCGGCCTCGATCCGGAAGAGGAAGTCCGGGCTGACGAGCAGGCGCTCGAGCGCCGCGCGGATGCCGTCGTCGAAGCTGCCGCCGGCGCGGCCGCCTTCGAAGAAGCCGAGCAGCGTCTGCGTGTCGGCGGCCGTCGGCCGGACGGCGATACGCCCGGCGCGCGAGCGTCGAGAGAATCTTCGTCGCGCACGCCGTCTCGTCGCGCGGGCTCTCGGGCCGGCACGAGAAGATGCGCCGGCGGCTGGGCGAGTCGTCGGGCACGCGCCCGTTGTAGGGGCCCGCGATCAGCAGCGACGAGATGAAGAGCGGGAAGGTCGGCACGTCCGAGTCGCGGTTCCAGATCGGAATGCGATCGGGCCCGAGCCCCTCGGCCTTCACCGCATCGGCCTTCACGATCGGTCGCCACCACCTGGCGGAGGCCCGCCTTCAGCGGCACGCGCACGTGCAGCGGCGTCGTCGGCGTCCTGGCTGTCCGCGGTGACGTCGCGGCCGCCGATCGTGAACCGGCCGACGCGCACGCCGTCCACGCGGATCTCGATCTCGCTCGGCACCTGCAGGCCGCGGATGATGTCGGCGTAGGTCCGCGCCAGCCGCACGCGGAGGTCGTAGTCGCCGTCGACGGGGAAGTAGTGGCGCGCCGCGATGCCGCCGCGCGACCCGAGCGGAAAGTCCTCGCCCAGCCGATCGGTCTGCCACAGCCACGTCTGCTCGTTCGAGTTGCCCTTGACGGCGGTGTAGCGCTCGACGGCCGGCGGCATCGACGGATCGCCGACGGCGACGCGGGCGATCTTGGCGGCCGCGGTGAGGTAGCGGTCGAGCAGCGCCGGCTCCATCGAGAGCGCGTCGGCGTTGGTGTCGAAGCCGTGCGCCTGCGTGTCGGGCGGCAGCAGCACCGCCGCGATCGACCTCCACGGCCAGCAGATCGCGAATCGCGTTGGCGTACTCGCCGCGATTCAGGCGATGCAGGTCCGCCGGCCGGCCCGGATTCGGGCGCGGGCGTCGGCCGCGCGATCCAGCTCCCCCTCGAGCCACGCCGCCACCGCGTCGTAGGTGGCGTTGCCGGGACGCCGCATGCCCGGACGGCGGCATGACGCGGCTGCGCAGCTTCACCACCACCTTTTCCCACGCCTCGGCCGAGCGGCCCACCTGCACGGCGTCGGCCGCCTCGAGCGAGAAGCCGCCGGCCTTCGCGCGATCGTTGTGGCAGGAGACGCAGTAGCCGGCGACCAGCTCGCGCGCGGGCGTCGTGGCCGCGCGGGCAGCTCCACGACGCGGGTCTGCAGACCGCGGCCACTGGATGCCGTCTGCGCGGAGCTCGAGACCTGGCCCGCAACCGCCGCAAGCCACCCCGCACACGCGCACGCCGTCAGGACCCTGCGCACGGCAGTCGTCAGCAGGCTACCGGCACTTGATCTGCGCCTGGCACGGCTTGCCGAGCTTCGGGTCGGCGCCATGCGCGAGCAGCAGCTTCGCGCCCTCGGTGTTGTAGAGCACGCCGCCGAGGCGGTCGCCGTAGCCCGGACGCGGCGAGCCAGGGCGTGATGCCCGCCTTGCTCACGGCGTTCACGTCGGCGCCCTTCTCGATGAGCAGCGCGAGCAGCGTGTTCCAGCCGCGATAGGCCGCGCCGAAGAGCGCGTTCTCGCCGTTGGTGGTGGCGCCGCGGGCGTCCGCGCCGAGGTCGATGAGGAGCCTCACGGCCGCGAGCACCTGCGCCTCGGTGAGCGCGCTCTCGCCGACGCTGCGATTGAGCCCCGAGGCCGCCATCACCGCCGTGGCCTTCGTGTCGGTCGACCAGCGTCGGGATCGGCGCCCGCCGCCAGCAGGATCTTCATCATCTCGACGTCGGCGGCGGCGCTGGCCAGCAGGAACGGCGTCGCGCCCGCGGCGTCGTCGTAGCCGCCGACGAATCCCGGCGGCCGCTTCGTCATGCGCCCGTTCGGGTTCGCGCCGCGGGCCAGCAGCGCCTTCACCAGCTGCAGCTTGGCCTGGCGGTTGGGAATGCCGCTCATCGGATCGCTGAAGCCGTAGACCGGATTCGAGACGCCGCCTTCCCACGTGCCCAGCGGCCCAGTGCAGCGGGGTGAACCCGGCGTCGCCGGCGTTGGGATCCGCGCCGCGCTCCAGCAGGTACAGCGCGACGGGCACCTGGCCCCGCACCGTGGCCACGAGCAGCGGCGTGCTGCCCGCGACAGCGTCGAGGCTGGTAGGCGGCGCCCGCGCCCCTTGCTCGGGCGAGTCGGGCAGCGATCGGATGTTCACGTCCACGCCGGCGGCGAGCAGCCGCGTCACGCTCTCGATGTCGCCCTCGCGCGCCGCGAAGTGGAGCGCCGTGAAGCCCGTTCTTCGTGCGGGCCCGCAGATCGGCTCCCGCTTCGGCCAGCAGCGCCACGACCTCGGGATGCCGCTCGGCCGCGGCCCACATCAGCGCGGTCTGGTGCTGCGACGGCTCGGCCGCGTTCACCGCGGCGCCGCGCGGCGAGCAGCATCTTCACGGCGGCGGTGGCGCCGGTGGCGGCGCACGTCATCAGCGGCGTCTCGCCGGTGGCAATCGGCCGTGTTCGGGTTCGCGCCGGCCTTCAGCAGCAGCTCGACCAGCGCGCGCGCTGCCGTTGGTGCAGGCGCGCGAGAGCGGCGTCATGCCGAACTGGTTGGCGGCGTTCGCGTCGGCGCCGGCGCGAACGCAGCGCGCTCGGCCACCGCGACGTCGTTCCAGTGCGCGGCCCACAGGAGCGCCGTCGAGCCGTCGTCCGACCGTGCGTTCACGTCGACGCGCGCGGTCCAGCAGCGCGCGGACCTGCGAGGCGTCCTGGGTGCGGACCGCGTCGACCAGGCGGCGGTCGAGGTCGGCCGCCGCGCCCGGTGCCGAGGCGAGCACCGCCCCGATCAGGACCGTCGCGATCGGGACAGACAGCGTGCAGCGCCGCATCATTTCATCGGCGCATCCAGGGCTCCTCGAAGGCCCACCGACCGCCTGCAGCGAGGGTTATAGCACGGCTCAATCCTGGCCACCATTCTCGACTGTGCCGAATCGGTATAAAGTGTCGCCGGACGCTCGAATGTCCCCGTCGAGTGGCATCGACCAAGGAGCGAATATGTGCGATCAGGATCATTCTGAGACAACGAAAGGACTTCGAAGCCCGGGCTGGGTGACGCGCCGCCAGTTCGGCGCGCTGCTCGGCGCCGGCGTGGCCATGGCGCTGCCGCAGGTCGCCAACGCCGTCACCGTCACCGACGGCGACGTGACGATCAAGACGCCGGACGGCACCTGTGACGCCTACTTCGTGAAGCCCGCCACCGGCACCGGCGCGGGCGTGCTGATCTGGCCGGACATCTTCGGCCTGCGGCCCGCCTTCCGCACGATGGGCAAGCGCCTCGCCGAGAACGGCTATGCGGTGCTGGTCGTCAACCCGTTCTACCGCGCCAGAAGGCGCCCACCGCCGAAAAGGGTGCCGCGACGCCGATCCCGTCGCTCATCCCGCTGGCGCAGGCGCTCAACGCCACGACGCACGCGACCGACGCCAAGGCGTTCATCGCCTGGCTCGATCAGCAGCCGTCGGTGGCGAAGAACCGCAAGATCGGCACGCAGGGCTACTGCATGGGCGGCCCGATGGCGTTCCGGACGGCGGCCAATGTGTCGGACCGCGTCGGCGCGGTGGCGTCGTTCCACGGCGGCGGCCTCGTCACCCCGAACGCCGACAGCCCGCTCGCGATGGCGTCGAAGACCAAGGCGTCGTTCCTCGTGGCCATCGCGGCCAACGACGACATGAGCGCGCGCCGATGGAGAAGGACGTCCTGAAGGACACCTTCGCCAAGGCCGGCCTCGTCGGCCGAGGTCGAGGTCTACGCCAACGCCGCGCACGGCTGGTGCCCGCCCGACTCGGGCGTCTACAACGAGCCGCAGGCCGAGAAGGCCTGGACCCGCCTGCTCGCGCTCTACGGCAAAGCGCTCGCGTAATCAGGAGGCGGACGATGCAGAAGACGACGATTGCTCTGGTGTTCGGCCTGGCCGGCCTCGCCGCCGGGTCGTGGTTGTCGACTGTGTCGTCCGCCGCCGGCACGAGCTACGGGAGGATCGCGCGCAGATCGAGGATCTGCAGGCGCGCTATCTCTTCGCGCTCGATTTCCACGATCCGAAGCTCTACGCCTCGACGTTCACGCCGGACGGCATCCTCGACTACGGCGAGGGCGACGTGAAGGGGCGCGAGGCGATCGTCAAGGTGATTGGCGGCATGCCGGGCAACAACCGCGTGCCCAAGGGACCCGACGGCGCGACGCTGCGGCCGGCGGCCGGCCGCCACCAGATCACGAACATCGTCATCAAGATCGACGGCAACAAGGCTGTGGGCCGCTCGTCGTGGTTCCACGTCGGCAACGACAATCCGCAACGTGCCAACACCATCGGCGGCTTCGGCCACTACGAGGACGAGATGGTGAAGGTGAACGGGCAGTGGTTCTTCACCAAGCGGACGATCTTCAACGAGGGCAGCGCCCGCTGGCAGTACAAGAAGGCGAGCAACCCGGCCTGGTAATCGTAGGGGCCGCCTTCAGGCGGCCCGGGCCGGCTGAAGCCGGCCCTACGTCGCCGTTTACTTCTGCTTGAAGCGCAGGCGCCGGCGGGCGTGGTTCAACGCGCGGGTGTCCTTGTGCGACAGCGTCGGCACCTTCAGCTTGAGGCTCTCGAGCGTCTCGATCGCGATGGCGGCGACGGCCAGGCGGGTGAACCACTTGTTGTCGGCCGGCACCACGTACCACGGCGCGTCCTCGGTGCTGGTGACGCGCATCGCCTCTTCGTAGGCGGCCATGTACTCCTTCCACCGCAGCCGCTCGTTGATGTCGTTGATCGAGAACTTCCAGCGCTTGTCGGGGTTGTGCAGCCGCATCAGGAACCGCCGCCGCTGCTCGGCCTTCGAGACGTTCAGGAAGATCTTGCGGATGACGGTGCCGTTGCGCGTCAGGTAGCGCTCGATGTCGCGGATGTCCTCGAAGCGGTCGCGCCAGATGTGCGGCGTCACGCAGCACGCCGGGAGCTGGCGCTGCTCGAGCAGCTCGGGGTGGACGCGCGACACCAGCACCTCTTCGTAGTAGGAGCGGTTGAAGATGCCGATGCGCCCGCGCTCGGGCAGGCTCTTCAGGCACCGCCACATGAAGTCGTGCTTCAGCTCCTCCTGCGACGGCGTCTTGAAGCTGAAGACCTGCGTGGCCTTCGGATCGAGTCCGCGCAGCACGTGCTTGATCGCGCTGTCCTTGCCGGCCCCGTCCATCGCCTGGAAGATGAAGAGCACCGACCAGCGGTTCTGCGCGTAGAGCAGGTCGCCCAGCTCGAACAGGCGGTGGACGCGCTTTGCCAGGATCTTGCGCGTGCCCTCCCGCGATTCGAACGGCGACGTATCAGCCGGGTCGAACTCGGCCAGCGAAAAACGGCTGCCGGGCTTCACGCGAAAGCGCTTGATGTCGATGCGGCCGGCTGCCATGCTGATCAGGTTTTGCAAGACCGTCACCAATGCGTGCCCGGCGCCAAATGCCAGCAAGGACGCCGTAAAGCCTTATTGGCGGCATGTAAACCCAGGCGTTGTAATACTCACTACGTCTCGCGGCTGTAAGAACGGGGCCGGCTGGACCGGGCAGGCTGGCTGGGCCGCGGGGCCGGCTGGAGCGCCAGACCGATGACAGCCGGCAGTACCGCACCCCGGGGCACGACGCTTGCACCGGACGCGAGGGGAGCCGCGCACTGTGACTCGAGACGACCTTCGACAGTGGATCTTCAGCCGCTGGGCCTTCGGCACGGTGTGCTGTGCGCTCGCGGCCATCACGGCGGGTGCGCAGTCGCAGAGCGGCGCCAGGCCGCCCGACCAGGGCGCGGCCACCGCGTCGGCGCAGGCCAGGGAGAACCGCGACGCGCCGGAGCTGGCGGAGTTCAAGAAGCGGGTGGAGGACTTCGCCGCGCTCCACCGGAAGCTCGAGGCGACGCTGCCGAAGCTCCCGAAAGAAACCACGCCCGAGCAGATCGATCGCCACCAGCGCGCGCTGGCCACGCTGATTTCGTCGAGCCGGCCCAAGGCCCAGCCCGGCGACGTCTTCACCCCGGCGGCGCAGACCTATATCCGGGCGCTGCTCCAGCGGCTCTTCGCCAACTCGAACACGCGCCAGCTGCGCGAGGCGATCCAGGACGAGAACCCCGGCCCGGTGAAACTCGTGGTCAACGGGCGCTATCCTGATCAGGTGCCGCTCGCGACGATGCCGCCCGAGGTGCTCCAGGCGCTGCCGGCGCTGCCCGAGGAACTGGAGTACCGGTTCGTCGGCGACGCGCTGATTCTGCTCGATGTGCATGCGCACATCGTCGTCGACCTCGTGCCGGACGCGCTGCCCAAGTAACGCCTTGTCTCGACCAAAGCAGGCGTTGCGGCTCTTTTCGTTCCGGCAGTCGCCGTCGCCGCCCTCCTCGCGGCGTGCCTGGGCGTGCGCTCCGCCGGCCAGCCGTCCGCGCCGGCAACCGGCGTGGCCGTGGCCGCGGCGCAACCGGCCGCGGCCGCGCCCGCGACCGAGCTGCCCAACCGGGCCGACTCGCTGAAGTTCATCGTGTTCGGCGACTTCGGCACCGGCGACCGGCCGCAGTACCAGCTCGGCGCGCAGATGGCCACGCTCCACAGCCGGTTTCCCTTCCAGATGGTGGCGACCGTGGGCGACAACCTGTACGGCTCGCAGCGGCCGCAGGATTTCAGGACCAAGTTCGAGGTGCCGTACAAGCCGCTGCTCGACGCCGGCGTGAAGTTCTATGCGTCGCTCGGCAACCACGACGGCCGCGAACAGCGCTACTACAAGCTGTTCAACATGGACGGGAAGCTGTACTACTCGTTCAAGGCGCCCAAGCAGGACGTGCGCTTCATCGCGCTCGAGACCACCTATCTGGTGCCCGAGCAGGTCAAGTGGCTCGAGGAGGAGCTCAAGTCGGCGCGGGAGGACTGGAAGATCGTCTACTTCCACCATCCGCTCTACTCGTCGGGCGGGACGCACGGGTCGGATCTCAAGCTGCGCGAGACGCTCGAACCGCTGTTCGTGAAGTATGGCGTCAGCGTCGTGTTCAGCGGCCACGACCACATCTACGAGCGGATGAAGCCGCAGAAGGGCATCCAGTACTTCGTGACCGGGTCGGGCGGAAAGCTGCGCCCGGGCGACTACCGGCGAGACCAGCCCTTCTCGGCGCGCATCGTCGACAACGTGCAGGTGTTCCTCGCCGCCGAAATCTTCAAGGACGAGATGGTGTTCAACGCCATCTCGCGCACCGGCCGGGTGGTGGATTCGGGCGTGATCGCCCGCCGGCAGGGCAGCTAGCTCGCCTAGACCGCCACCGCTTCGGCCACCGCCTTGTCCTTCGGCTCCGGCTTCAGCGTCGCGTCGCTCCAGTCCTGATCGAAGACGCGCGCGATCGCGGCGGCGATCTTCGCGTGCGGGGCAATGACGCCGATTTCGCGCCGGCCGTCGATCTGCGGCCGCCGCAGGCTCTGGCTGCCGACGAACGCCGCCTTGCGGTCGCGCACCATGGCGCGCACGTGCAGCCGCAGGCGCGGCGACTTCACGGTCGATGCCGGGAACGGCGGGGACGACCTTGCCGATCACCTTCACCTCGACGCCCGCCGCGACGCGGTCGCGCAGCAGCTTCACCATCGCCTTGTCGGACACCTTCTCGTCGTAGATGAGGAGCTCCTTCTTGGCGCCCTTGATGAACTCGGTCAGCAGCTTGCGCGTGGTCTCGGGGCTGATCACCAGGTGCTTGTGGGTCGCGTCGTACGGCTGCCGCGTGGAGTCGGCCTGGAAGAGGGCGCTCGCCGCCTTCACCAGCGACGCCTCGCGCGTGACGATGCCGAAGCTGCGGCTGCGGTTGATGTCGAGCTCGGTGAAGTTGAAGCCCAGGACGTAGAGCTCGCCGTCCACGATCATCATCTTGCCGTGATGCCGGGTGAGGTCGTCGGCGGTGCGGCACACCGCCACGCCCGACTGCAGGAACGACATCTCGAGCTTGCGCAGCCGCTTCTCGCCGCCGCGGTTGGTGTGCGCCACGAGGGCGCGCACCACGACGCCGCGGCCGACGGCCGCGGCCAGCGCCTTCTCGAGCTCCATGCGGTCGAACCGGAAGATGACGATGTCGATCGTCTTCTTCGCCTTCTTGATCGCCACCAGCAGCGGGGCAATGCCGTCGTCGGGTTGGATGATGAGTTTCACGTCGGCCTACTTGGTTTTGGGTTTCTTGTCGGTCCACTCGACGCCCATGTCGGTCTTGGGCGACACCGCCACGATGCCCTGCGAGATCGGATCGGTGAGCGCGTCGAACGGCATCTGCACTTCGTAGCTGAGCTCGTTGGTGTTGAGCGAGCGGCCCTCGAACGGCAGCCGGAACCGGCGCAGCACCTGCTCGATGCGCGGGCGCAGCGCCTTCGGCTTCGTTTTCCGCCGTGATCTTCAGATCGAACATCTTGTAGACCGCCGGCTGGAACGACTCGATCACCCAGAGCAGCCCGAGCAGGAACACCGTGGCGATCGCGGCCAGCAGGTAGAGGCCGACGCCCGAGGCCAGGCCGACCGCGAGCGCGCACAGCATCACCACGGCGTCCTTGGGATCGTCGATCTTCGAGCGGTAGCGAATGAGGTTGGCGGCGCCGACGATGCCGAAGGCGCGCGCCAGGCTGGTGCCGACGATCAGCATGATGACGGCGCCGACGCCGGCGAGCACGATCTGCGTCTGCACCACCGCGATCTGCCGCGGCGGCGTGCCGCGCCGTCGCGGCCGCAGGGCCAGCGCCGCGCCGAGCGCGGCCGCCAGCGGCAGCCGCACCAGCGCGCGCCGCACCTCCTGCACCGTGGTCAGCTTCTCGTCGTTCGCCCGAACGGGGCAGTTCGACCGGCAGCGGAATCGGAAACGGCGAGGGTGCAGGCTGGGACGGGTCCTGCTGCGACGGCGTCGGGGCCTGAGCCTGGGCCTGGGCCTGGGCCTGCGCCTGCGCTTGTGCGAGGAGCGAGGCCGGTGCCACGGAGGCCGACAACCAGATGACCGCGCAGACGGTCCAGGCGACGCGAGCGTGACGGTTATGAGTAGGCATGGTGGACAGACGTCGATCCGGTTCTGCCCGGCGCGGCTGCAAGCCAGAGGCCACCGCTCGAGTACAAGCAAAATGATGCGGGGAAAGGCGTTGGGCGCCGGGCTACCGCTGGGTCTGTAGCTCGTACAGTGCAGCGTTGTAGGCCTTGCTTGTCGAGGTGGCCTGCGCCACCTCATGCGCGTCCGCGCTGAGAGCTTAGAAGGCGGTGCCGATGAAGGGCAGCATCCGGCCCCAGTAGAGCACCATGAACCACGAGACGATCGACACGGCCGCAATCACCTTCAGGCGGCGCGGCGTGTCTTCGCCCGCGCCGATGGCCAAGGCCCGGGTGGCCTGCGTGGTCTCGAAGTAGAGGACGTTGAGGCCGGCGATCGCGAGGAAGCCGATCTTCGCCCACCAGGCGACGTTGGCAATGTACTGATCGGGGGCGCCGACGAAAACAGGACGCCGGTCACCAGGTTGATGACGAATCCGAGGATGCCCCACGGGATCAGGCTATGCACCGCGGCGACCGGAAGCCGGCGCACGAACCCGAGGAGCCGCAGATCCAGCAGGCCGACCACGCCGACAAGCAGCGCCAGGCCGACGAAGTGCAGCGTTTCGCAGAGCGGCCACAGCCACGGCAATTAAATCATCCAGTGCGAAACCGCGGTGGCCTTGAGTGTCGTGACGATCCCGGCGCTCATGCCGATCCTCTCGCGATCAGATGCCGAAGAACAGGCCCGGGTACGCCATCAGACGCCCGGCGGCGATGGCCACGATCCAGATCGCCAGCGAGGCCAGCGCCAGCGAGCGGGCGGCGGGCGTGATGAGACCGGGCACGGCCGCCGGTCCGAAGAGCCGGCGATCGAGTGCTCTGATGACGGCCACGCCGGCCACGACCAGCCCCAGCTTGACGACGAACATCGGCGCCACGGCCTTGGTAGTGGCGTCGGCTCCGAGCAGGACTACGCCGCTCACTGCGTTCACCCAGAACCCGATCCACATCCACCGCACGAGCGGGCGGAGGTCGGTCACGGCGATGGCCCTGCCGACGCCCAGCACGCGCAGATCGAGGGCGGCGTTGGCCCCGACGAGGAGGGCGAGGCCGATCGTGTGCAGGGTGAGCACCGTGGGATAGGCCCAGATGGAGTTCGACTCGCGCAGCCAGGTCGACAACCCGGAGTTCTCGAACGCCGTCAGGAGTGCGGTGATCGTGTCCAGCTCTGAAGGGTGCGGATGTAGTGGGCCCGCTCGAGTGCCGCGGGGTTCGGGCTCGTTTCGAAGCTGGCGCGGCCGATCATGGCGGCCTGGAGTCGAGCTGCTGCCACTCCAGCCAGCGCTCGAGGCCCTGCCGCATCGCCGCGACATGCCCGGGGCCGTGCCGGAGAAGGGCGGACACCAGCTGCACCACGTCGGCGCCGGCGAGCAGCGCCTTGATGCCGTCGTCGGGCGTGGCGACCCCGCCGCTTACCGCAGCGAGGCCGCACCCGGCCGTGCAGCAGGGCCAGCCAGTGCAGGCGCAGCGCGAGCTCGGCGTTGGTGGAGAGCTCCGCCTGTGGCACCAGCGTCATGGCCCGCGTGTCCACGTTCGACTGATAGAACCGGTTGAAGAGCACCAGCCCGCTGGCGCCGGCGCGATCGAGCGCCGCGGCGAGGTGGCCGAAGGCGGTATAGAACGGCGTCAGCTTCACCGCCACCGGGATGGCAATGGCGCGGGTGAGATTCGTCACCGCGTTCACGAGGTGCTCTTCGATCGCGGCCGACGGCACCATGAGCGACGTGGCGATGTCGTAGTAGTTGAACTCCAGCGCGTCGGCGCCCGCCTGTTCGATGATGCGGGCGAACTTCAGCCACGACTCTCCGGTGTGCCCGTTGAGCGAGGCGATCACCGGGATGCGCACCGCCTGTTTGACCTTGACGATGTGGTGCGCATAGTCGTCGGGGCCGTGCGCGTAGTCGGACGGCGGCGGGTAATCCGCCAGCATGGCGGCCATCTGCGGGTCGAGCGGATCGACGTGCCCACGCGCCCGTCGGTTGCGAGTGAGATCTGCTCTTCGAACAGCGAGTGCAGCACGATCGCGGCACAGCCGGCGTCCTCGAGCCGCTTGATGGTGTCGAGGCTGTAGCCGAGGGGTGAGGCGCCGGCGATGAATGGATGCGCCAGCTTCAGCCCCAGATACGAGGTGGCGGTGTCCATGCCCATGGTCATCGCATCAGTCGTGCCAGCCGCACGGGCGCCTCCGCTCGCGGCCAAACCCGCGATGCCGGCGCTGGAAGCGTGACCGTATGCGGAAGTTTCCCCACCGGGCGCGGATGCGTCCCCTTCCTCGCTGACGGCCGAGAGATATCGCACGCAACCATCGGGCGAATTCCATGGATCGAAGGACGGAACGAATGTTGTAGCCCCGGTAC
Source organism: uncultured Acidobacteriota bacterium (assembly GCA_963731785.1). Classification (GTDB taxonomy): domain Bacteria; phylum Acidobacteriota; class Vicinamibacteria; order Vicinamibacterales; family UBA2999; genus DASYRM01. Next base: position 1,620 of record CAVSWX010000005.1, on the reverse strand, counting down.
CGGAGGAACCCACGATGCGGAGCGAATCGGGCAATAGATGGACGCGGAACGCGGCCGCCTGGGGGATCGCGGTCGGTGCGCTGTGGGTGATGACGGCGAGCGCGCAGGGCCCGCGGCAGGGGTTGCCGCCGCTCGTGCCCGAGTCGCTGGTCGGCTCGGTGTCGTTCGACCTCTATTGCGCGAGCTGCCACGGCCGTCAGGGCCGCGGCGACGGCCCGACCGCCGCCTCATTGCGCACCCGGCCCGCCGATCTGACCCTGTTGGCGCGGAGCAACCGCGGCACGTTCCCACGTGACCGCGTGCTGTCGTTCGTCGAGGGCTCCGCGCGGACCGCGGCCCACGGCACCTCCGACATGCCGGTGTGGGGGCCGACGCTTCGCGCGCTCGACGGGTCGGACGCCCGCGTCACCGTGCGCCTGCAGAACCTCGTGGCGTTCATCGAGTCGATGCAGCAGGCCGCGGCCCCGGCGCCGCCGGCTGCCGCCGCCGCCCCTGCCGACGGCGCGGCGCTCTTTCGCACCTACTGCGCCGCCTGCCACGGCGCCAGCGGGCGCGGCGACGGCCCCATGGCCGGCCAGTTACGCCGCATCCCGCCAACCTCACGACCTTCGCGACGCGCAACGGTGGCGTGTTCCCGGCGGAGCGCGTCCGCCAGGTGATCGACGGCACTGGCGTCGCGTCGCACGGCGATCGTGACATGCCGGTGTGGGGCGCGGTGTTCAAGCGCCTGCCGGTGGGCGGCAGCGGAGCGGAGGACCGCATCGACGCCGTCGTCCGGTTCCTGGAGGGGATTCAGGAGCGGCCGGCCGAGTAGGCGCGCCGCACATCGTTCGGGAGGAGGCGGTCATGAGCGTGAGCGTCGTAAGCCAGGCATTGACGGGGCAGCCCACGGTGACGAGGTGGTCGCTGGGCGCAAGACCCGCATCGCCGCCGCGATCGCCGCTGTCGTGGTGGTGGCGGTTGCGGTCGGCGTGGTGACGGGTGGGGCGCGATGGACGCGCGAGACGAACGACGCGACCGCGCAGCTGACGGCCCCGGCCGCCGCGACCGCGCGCGCCGTGGCCTTTTCCGAGCTCGAGGGCCTGCCAGCGCCGCTGCAGCGCTATCTGCGGATGGCCCTGCGCGACGGGCAGCCACGCGTGGCCCGCGTGCGCCTGCAGCAGTCCGGCCGGTTGCGCACCGGCGTCGAGAGCGATCAGTGGCTCGATTTCGAGGCCACCGAGACCATCGCGCCCGAGGCGCGCGGGTTCGTCTTTAACGTACGCATCCGCCTCGCGCCGTTCCTGCATGCCGCGATGCGCGACACCTACATCGGCGGGAAGGGGAGCGGCGCAGTGGCGCTGCAGTCGGCGTTTACGCTGTCGGCGGCGCAGGGCGGTCACGAGCTCAACGCCGGGCAAGCTCTATCGCCTGCTGGCGGAGGCGGCCTGGGCGCCGACCTTGCTGCTCCCGCGCGAAGGTCTCACCTGGGCGCGCCATCGACGACCCGCCGCGCGCTGGCCTCCCTGACGCTGGGAGGCGAGACGGCGACAGTGGAGTTCCGCTTCAACGCGGCGGGTGAGATTGCCGCCATCCATGCGGCCGAGCGCCCGCGCAGCTACGGGACCACCTACGTGAACA
>CAVSWX010000004.1:0-333922 GCA_963731785.1 uncultured Acidobacteriota bacterium | reverse complement strand
CGGGGGCGATTCTGCGGTTGCCCGAAGTGGAGATCAGTCTCGCTGATCTCCGTAGACGTTGCGTGATGACGACCTGCGATCCCGAGACCGCCGAGCAGGATCCCGGCGTTCTCCGTGACATCGTTCGCCGCTTTCGCGGACAACTCTGCTTGAACGCAGCGGTCACTCGGGCAGGCCGCGTCGAAGTCGGCCACGCCATCGAACTGATCGCAACATGAGCTCGTTCTCTCTCGGTCCTCGTCATCGAGAATCGCGTTCAGCTGCATCGAATAGCGCCTGAGCGGCGGCGCCCGTTGCGTCGTCCATTGGGAAGAAGCACTCGACAGGCAATTCCTGAACGGTGATGTCCTGCGGCGTCCCCAGCACCGTCACGGCCAGGACCGCAGCAGCGCCCCGAGCGCGGGACGCTGTGCTCAGCGCGTCCAGGCGTGCGGTGTGAGAAAGTCGTCGAGCGGCGGATGCGTCAGTTGGCTTGCGTAGTTGGCCATCAGTGAGAACGCCATTCCCATCACGACGTCGAGCGCCTGCCGCTTCGAGTACCCCGCGGCGAGGAACGCCTGCAATGTCGGAGGGTCGATGCACCCTCGGTTGCGCACCATGGCGCGCGCGAAGTTACTGAGGGGGCCAAGGCGTGGGCCGGTGGGCGCCTCGCCCCGTCGAAGGGCGTCGACCGCGTCGCGATTGACGCCTTCCTTCAACGCCATGGCCGTGTGGAACGCGACACACCATGCGCAATCGTTCTCGCATGCGGCCGTCAGCGAGAGCACCTGCACTTCGCCGGCCGAGAAGCCGGTGGTCGCATAGAGCTCACGAAGGGCGAGGAATCCGCGCAGCAATGCCGGGGACTCCGCCATGGTTGCCGCGAGGTTGGGAATCACACCGACGGCAGTCTGGAGCGTCCGAAGCGCCTCGGCGGCGGTCTCAGGTGCGGACGCTGTCGTGTGGACTGCGTATGTCGTGTCGGTCATCTCTGCACCACGCTTTCATGGAAGGAGCGCCAAATCCCCAGGAACTCGTCTTGGACATCGGCTGGGTATTTTTTTTCGTTCATTCCGTCCGAGACGATCTTCATGAAGGTCAACCAGTTGGCTTCCGTGATGCCCAACCCGTCGTGGACCGGCGTCATCGGGCGACCGATATACGCGCAGGGACCGCCGGTCTTCTGACAGATCAGCTCGACCACCAATTGGAACTGCTTCTGCTGGCTGTCCTTCCCGTGTCCGCCGAACATCCGAGACAGCTCCGGATGTTGCGCCACGCGAGGGAACACGAGTGCGATGTAGGAGGCAATGCCGTCGTACCCGCCGAGACGGTGGTAGAGCGTCTGGCGCGGCGTCGCGGTCTGGGCGAGCGCAGACACGATCAGCGTGCCCGACAGCATTGCGGTCATGATGGCCACCCGGACGCCGCGCGCGCGCATGTGTCTTCTGAAGAGAGTCATGTGAGGCTCCTTGAGTCGTCAGTCATTGGGCCGAGCCTCAGTATTGAGGGTCGTCGTGAGCCGCTCAATTCCCTGCGAGGTAAGCGAAGGAACTGAAGCTTCACTCGGGCCTCCCTCTCGGAAGGGATGGAAGGCGTGGTAACACCCATTCTTTCCAAGGAGTCCCGAGTGAACAACGTGATGAGAAATCACACCCGGAAGACGAGCGCTTCGAGCGTCACTTCTGGTTCAATGGGATCGCGATGTCTACCACGGCCTCATCGAACCGGCCCAACGAGAACGCCTGGCCCGTCGTGAGATTGATCGAGTAAAAGCGATACTTGCCGTTCACCGCGATCGTCGCGAACGGGAAGTTGCCCACCGTCACGCCATCCTCGAGAACGCTGTAGATATCGAAGCCGGAAGCCGCCGCCGCATCAACCCCGAGCTTCCCGGTCGCGACCAGGATGCCGTTGCCCGGAGGCGACTGGATGACGACCTGGTCCAGCGTTGTGTCCAAGTCGAACAACGTCGTCCCTGTGGTCGGCTGGTTCAGATCGTTGTTCGTATAGGCAACCGCTGTGATGCCCACCGCAGGCACCACGGGCGTGGTCGGCGGAACGGTGTAGGTCAGCGTCGCATTGGCAACGGTCCCACCTAGGTCGTTCACGTTGTGCGCGAGGTTCTGGCCGGTGTCGCTGACGATCCGCAGACGGTCAGCAGCCGGATTGAAGTCGACGCCAAACACCGTTCCCGCCAGCGGCACCGTCAACGCATTCAGGAACGTCGCCTCGGCAGTTTTTGGATCGACCGTGTAAACACCGCCGCCGTTGCCGACGCCGTACAGCTTCTGGTTCTGCACGCGGAAGTCGATGCCGACGAGCGTCGTGTCGGCCCCCGTGAGACCGGTAACGTATCCGATGTGTCTCGTCCGCTCGGGCGACCGACCCTTGAATGAGACCAGCCGGCCGTCGTCTGTCAAGCCGATGACTCTCAGGTCATTGGGTGAGCGGTCATCGTTCGGACCGTCCGCACCTGCGACTTGCCACACGCCTGCAGCCAGCAGTAACGCCAGGCATGCGGAAACGACGGTCTGTGGCTTCCTGTAGTTGGTTTCGCGCATATCAATCAATCTCCTCTTGCTGTGAGTCCTTCTCGATGTCGAGCAAAGAACGTGATTCAGACGAGCGTTCGCCGGCTCACATCCAGACGCCGCGTCGTTCCTGGTTCGACTTCAATACGCCACCGGAGCGAGATCGGATTTGGCGGAAGGCGAGGGACAGGTTGGCCAACCCACTGACGAGCTGGATGCAGGACTGAAACATCACGAAACTGTGGTCACCTCTGATGGCGGCTCGAGCCCGACGTCACGTGGTGCGGGTCACGGCATTTGGAGCTTCTTCGGGCCCGGGCTGTACGAGGCGCTCACGGAGGCGTTTCTCTTCACCAATGGGGTCCTGGACGGGGACCCAGCAGATTCGGCAGGAAATCCAGATTGGCCCGGACGGCTACGAGTTCATGTCGATTGTCAGCAGCCGCGTGCTGAGCGTCGACGGGAACACCTTGTTTGTCGGGTGCGCAACCTCCGTAGGCCAGCGGATGGAGTAGGGCAGTAAATGCCAATTCAGCGGCTGAATGACGATGCTGGACATTGGTGGGACTGCACATCTCGAATGCGTGGCCCCCCGACCTAACTGGCGCCAGTTGGAACCAGATGCGCGAATGGCTCAGGGGTGTTGACGGGTTTAGAGACGGGCCCAACCTGCTGTTTGAGCTGGCGCAACGGGCCTCACGCGTAGCGCGGGCCGCTAGCGTTTGAGCCAGCTTTCCCTGATCTTCAACTGTTCCGCCGTCGGCGACTGGCTCTCGACCATCCGATAGTTGCCGAGTTCGACGAACCCGACGGCGATGTCCAGTTCGCGTTCCTCGCCACCACGCCGGATCCTGAGCCTGACGTTCTGACCCAACTTCTCGTTGAGGAGACGGAAGATGGTTCCAGCGCCCTGACCTTCCAGAGTCTGGCCATCGACGCTGACGATGAAGTCCTCCTGCTGCAAACGGGCCGTTCGGGCATCGAAACCGGGAGGCACACCGGTGACCCGGCCCATGGTGTCCAGGTTCACGCCGAGAAAGGGAACCTTTCGTGTGGCGCGTTCGACCGCATAGCCGGCGTAGCCGAGAATCGTCTCGTAGGGCGGCACGTCGGTGCCGGAGACGTACCGAGTGAAGAAGCTTTTGTACGAGTTCCTGGTGATTCGGTTGACGACTCGAATCAGATCCTCGGTGCTGAACCCACGGCCGCGCTGATAGAAGTCCGTGAAGAGCGTCCGCATGACGGCGTCCAGGCCCGATACACCGTTGGTGTCGTGACGAATGGAGAGATCGAGGAGCGTTGCGATGTTCCGCCCTTGTGAGTAGTAGGAAATGCTGAACGGAAGCGGGCTGTTATAGCCGAGCCACGTGGACGTCGATGAGTCCGACGCGGAGATGTAGCGCCGTGCCTCGTTGCCCTCCACTTCCCCGATCGCCCTGGCAGCCTCTCCGACGAAGCTTCTGGCGTCTCTCAACCCGGCGCGATACAACGCCAGGCCGGCGTAGTAGCTCGTGAAGCCCTCGGACACCCACAGCAGCGGCGTCTCGTTCTCCCTCGCGTAGTCGTAGGGCCACATCTCCACAGGGCGGATCCGCTTGACGTTCCAGACGTGAAAGAACTCGTGCGAGGCCTGCCCCACCAAGTCGTCGGGCTGCGGCAGCGCGTCGGGGTTCCAGATGGCGACGAACGAGTTCTGGTGCTCGAGGACCCGTCGCACTCGCTTCGGCGGGCCGGAACAGATAGAGGTACACGAATTTCCGGGACGGCAGGCCGCCGAAGATCCTGCCCTGCGTTTCGGCCAGCTTCGAGAGATGCTCGGCCAACGTGCGCATCTTCTCCGCCGAGAACACGCCAGGGGGATTGGCGACGACCTCGTGCGGCTTGCCGTCGACGGTGAAACGGGTGACGTCGAACTGGCCCATCAGCGCCGGCTGATCGACGAGCGTGTCGTAATCGGGCGCCGTGAACACCCTCGGGTTTGCCGTCTCGTCGAGTCCGCTGGCGATTTTCCAGCCAGTGGGCACATCGAACCGCACCACGCTGGGCCGCGATCGATGACCCTCGGGCATCAGGAAGAGCTGCGTGCCGGTGAAGAGCGCGTAGTCGGGGGCGATGCGCGCCTGATTCGCAGACAGCACGGCCGCCTTGTAGTCGAACTCGACGGTGACGCGCGAGATCCCCTTCGTGTCGATTCGCCACGTCTGCTTCCGCACCTGCGCAGGCCGCAGCTCGCGGCCGCCTGGTTCGGTGACCCGGAAGCGAAGGATATTCTTCGCGTAGTTCTCGATCATGTACCAGCCGGGCGACCAGACCGGCAGCGAGAGATCGAGCGACGGCTGGTTGATGTTCCTGATGTCGGTCGTCACGTGAAAGAGCTGGCCCGGGATGTCGGCCACCTTGACGGTGTACTCGATCGCGAGCCCTCGATCCTGCGCCATCGCCGGCGGCGGATGGCCGATAACCATGTACGCCAGCATTGCCGAGCAGAACACTGATATCCGCATCGTCCCCTCCCTGGCGGTCTTTGAGATGCGCGATCTTAGCCCGACGATCAAACGACAGACACGCACCGTCTCCGGGCCCTCTTTCACGAGGACGTTTCCCGCAGCTCGCGGGGGGAACAGGAAGGGGAACAGGGCCTAACGCGGGCTCGAATTGGGACGATGGGTGTTCCTGGCGCCGATCGGCCACTTGAACGTGCCGCGCGCGATGGGCAAGAGCCTGATGCCCGATCCAGGGCGGGCGTCGCTTGTGCGGCGAGCATACCAGGAGTACGCGTCCGGGCGCTTCACCAAGCAACAGCTCTCAAGCAGTCAAGCGCCTGGGGCTTGACCAACCGGCGCGGCTGTCCGCTCACATCGCAAGCGATCGGCGCGCTGCTGCGCAACCAGCTCTATGCCGGCATCGTGGACGTAACCGAATACGGCGTTCGCGGAAAACGCGGCGACTTCGAGGCCCTGATCTCCAAGGAACTGTTCTTCCGTGGTCGAGGCCTCACCGGCGGCTGGTCGAAGGGCTGCAGCGAGGACCTACGCGTATTACCACTGCCGACCTGGTTGCCGAGCAGTGAACGCATGTCTGCGTTGCGGGCCACGCCGCCGCCGACGACAGCCTCGAGGCGCCATCTAGCGGCCACGAACAATCCAGGCCGCAAAGGCGTGCCAGGCCGGCGTAGGCGCGATGAGGATGAAGAATAGATTTGCCCAGGCGAAGGACACAACGCCCCCCCACAAAGATACGGGGTGGATGCGACCCTGCGAAAGTCGATCGTGGATGAAAAGCACGGCCAGCGGCACTAGGCCGATCAGGAACGCCAGCACTCGAAACGCCGGCCAATGCCCCATCAAGTGCGAAACAGGGGCCCCTGTTGTGGTCCACATTGCGAGCAACATGAGCCGTTTGTGCACGGCAGGGCGTCGTCGGCACCACACAGCGGCGGCGACAAACACACCGAACGGCACCAATGCTTCCGCTGGGGCCAGGAATGTACCCGGGTCTACGGTCGTGCTCCTCGGCACCAGGTCTCCACTGAGGTCGAAGCCTCGTCGTGCCCCCTCGACGAGCATGAACCATGTCACCACAATGAACGCGACGGAGAGCAAGACGCCGACGATTCCCATGCGTCGATGGACGGCCGGCCGCCCAGCGGCGATCAGCGTCACCTGCGCCAGAAACACCAGGAGCCAGGCCACCGACACCAGCACGTGAGCGAGGACAATGGAGGTCAGTGGGAGCGGAACTGTCCGCGCGGAAGGGTCGATGATTGACGGACCGAACGACACGAGGTTCAGGAGAATCACCAGCGAGGTAAATCCCAGATAGAACCACCGGTCTGCTGGTCGTCTCCTTGTCCCCGCCGTGGTGGCTGGCTCCGACGCGCGCGTCATCGTGTTTGAGTACATGACGTCTTCTACCTGGGTGGCGGCGTATGCGTCTTTAGAGACGTCTTGTATTGCGCTTTGATCCTCGTTTGTTGATTCTTTGAGCGTCGTGTGACGTGCCGAAGCGCCGCGATCGCAACCTCTTGCGTCCGCGATCGTGTCGGATGATGATTCCCCGGTGGAGCGCTCATCCCAGGGCTTTCGATTCGGCCCGGTCACGCTGATCCCTGCCGAACGACTCGTTCTGAAAGACGGTCGGCCGGTACCGCTCACGCCGAAGGCCTTCGACCTCCTGGCCTTCATGGCGGCGCATCCCGGTCGTCTGCTTACAAAGGACGAGCTCCTGCAGGCCGTGTGGCCTGACGCCATCGTCGAGGAGTCGAATCTCTCGTACAACGTCTTTGCCATTCGAAAGGCGCTCGGTGAAGGCGAGGACACCGAGCGCTATGTCGAAACCGTGCCGAAACGCGGCTACCGATTCCTTCCACAGGTGGTTCCTGTCGACGATAACGGCAACGGGCTTTTGAAGGACCCGCAGATCCCACCTGACGAGATCGCAGCCGGCACCGGCAGCGATCGCGTCGTTGCTACGGAAGCCGATGTCGCGCCGGGCACGCGGCTTGCCTACGACGCGCCGGCGCGCGCGAGGTGGTGGCCGTGGATAATCCTCGCATCGGGTCTGGCCTTCGGTGCGGTTGCGGCGGTTCTCACCCTCGGTCCGCAGCAGAACCGAGTGTCCCCGGAGCGACCCCTCATCTTTCAGGAACCGGTCTGGGGCCAGCATTCAGAAACGGGTGTGTTCTCTATTTCTCCGGACGGGCAGCACGTGCTGCTGGCAACCGAAGGGCCCGACGGCGTCATGCGATTCTGGGCTCGGACGATGAGCGCGCTCGCGCCAGTTCCGTTGGCCGGTTCGGACGTGTTCACTATCGCGCCGCCGGTGATTTGGTCTCCTGATAGCCGTTTCCTCGCCTTCAGCGCTGCGCAGGGACTTAAGAAAATCAGCCTATCGGGCGGCACGCCACAGACGATCTGCGAAACGAATGTCCCCGATTCCGGCCGTCGGCGGCGATTGGAACCGCGATGGGGTCCTTCTTCTGGGCAACCCGATTGGCGGCGTGTCCCGGTGTTCCGCGGCGGGCGGCGGCGCGACGTTGGTGACGCATCCTGAACCGTCCAATCAGGAGGGCCACTTGATGCCGTCATTCCTGTCCGACGGACGGCGCTTCATCTACCTGCGCATCGTTCGGTCGGAGCCCGAACGGTCCGGTATCTACGTGGGTGACCTCGGATCCGAGTCCACCGGCCAGGGAAAGCGCCTGATCGCGACCGGCTTTCCCGCCAAATATGTGCCAGCCGCCGACGCCGGATCGGGCTTCATCGTGTTCGCGCAGGATGGGGCATTGTTCGCGCAACGTTTCGACGAAGTGCAGCTGACACTTACGGGCGAGCCGAGACGAGTCGCTGACCGAATTGGTTCGTATCTTGACTGGGCCTACTTCGCCGTATCGCCCACGACCCTGGTCTATAGAGCGCCCGAGCCACCATTTCAGCTCACGTGGTTCGATCGGCAGGGCCGTGACGTCGGCCACATCGGGTCACCGGAGCACGTGGCGGGATTGGCGCTGTCACCGGATGGTGGTCACGCGATCGTGGCGAAGCACGCGCCGCAAAGCGTCGCCGACCAGGACTTGTGGCTGTTCGATCTCACTCGTCAGGCGAACCCGCGACGCCTGACATCTGCGCCGACACTCGAGTCCTGGCCGTTGTGGGTGACGAACGATCAGTTCGTGTACGGCGTTGGCGGTGGAGATTCTGGCGTGTACCAGCAGACAATTAGCGGCGATCGTCAACTGTTGTTCAAGACCCAGCTTGCATTCCCGACAAGCGTGACTGCCAACGGCCGCGTCGTGCTGTTCACCACCGTCCCAGACGCTGCGAGAGGATTTGATGTCTGGGTGTGGACAGCCGAAGGCTCCAAGGACGGCGTCCCCCTTGTCGCGCGTGAGTTCCATCAGACGCAGGCACGGCTCTCACCGAACGGGCGGCGCGTCGCATACGTCTCGAACGAATCAGGGCGGAACGAGGTGTTCGTCGCTGACGTCCGAATCGACCCGACGACCGGCAGTGTGTCGGTCGGAGAGAGGCATCCGATCTCTGAGGGAGGCGGCTTCGCTCCCCGTTGGCGTGGTGACGGACGCGAGCTGTTCTACCTGACCATCGATGGCGCGGTGATGGCGGTCGAGGTCGACGAGGGAACGTCGTCCTCAGGTACACCCCGGGGGCTGTTCAACGTCCCCGGTGTCATGCAGGAATGGGGTGTGACGAAGGATGGCAGCCGCTTTCTCTTCGCGGTACCGGTGGGTCCAACGCCACCGCTCACTATCGTCCGCGATTGGCAAGCGGGACTTCCGAAATAGATGCTTGCGCAGGCCAGCCTGTCCGGGTTCCGTCTCTGACGGGATTTCGCTCAGGCGATTCAAGCGACCACAGCCATGCCAGCGCCACTGATCCGGTTCGATCGCCGCCACCACCACGACCATAGTCGCCGCATCTGAGAGTCTGTCCAAGGGAACACGGAGGGGAACAGGGCCCACGCGGGGTGTTCCCCCTCTCGGTGAAACGATGGCGATGATTGATCCGATTCGAGGCGATCGATACTCGGGCCGCCCGGCCTTCAGCTACTTGCGGACGATTGAGGCTGGGAAGGAAGGTTTGGTGGACCAGACCGGGATCGAACCGGTGACCTCATGAATGCCATTCATGCGCGCTCCCAGCTGCGCCACTGGCCCACTCTCGAGAAGATCTATGGTAGCACTCACCCTCGGGCGGGTCTGAAGTACCCGCCCCTGCCCAGTTCCTCACCTGCCTACCCGCCACCGGGATCCAGCGCGCGGTAGTCCTCCGGGGTGTCGACGTCGCGGAGGCAGCCGGGGTCGGTGACCTCGACGTTCAGGATCTCCGCCTCGTGGGCGCGCACCACCGATTTGGCGCCCTGTTCGAGCGGCGCGGTCCGGAGAGCCGCAAAGAGCGACCGGTCGTAGAGCACCGGGTGGCCGTGCGGCGTGTCCGATCGCCGGGCGCACGATCGGCGCGCCAGTGCCCCGCCAGCCGTCGATGACCTGGCGCACTACCTCAGGCCGTGATCATCGGGACATCCACCAGGGTCACCAGCAATGCCTCCACGTCGGGGGTGATGGCGTGGTCCATCCCCACCCACAGCGAGGACAGCTGACCGCGGTCAGGATTGGGGTTTTTGACAAATATCGGGAGCCTTCGGGGGCGCGTCGGCGGTGACGGCCGCGACGATGGCGTCGTGATGCTCTGCCGGTCACGACGAATAGGTTATCTACCCCTGATTCAGCCAGCACATCAATGATCCGGCCGGCGAAACGTTCGCCCGCACGGGGCTTTCAGCGCCGCTTTCGGAGAGCCGCCCATGCGGCTGGATCCGCCCGCCGCCAGCACCAGACCCGCGAGCACGGCTGGATCCTAACCCGTCCGTAGGATGGGAACAGCCAGAATTCTCAGTGCAGACGTGTTATTCGGCCCCTTGACTTCCCTTGACTTGAACCTAGGGGAATTCCTACACTGGCGCCACATTTTCGGCCGACACGCGGCGGTTCGCGGCTTTCTCGTGGTCCTGCGGCGTCCGGTGAAGTGGTCTGGACGCGGCTGGGAGCCTCTCAGCTATGCGCCCCAGACATCAGGTCGGGCTACATCGGAGGGGGCAGGGCTATGGCGACCGGCACAATCGCACGTCTTCTGATCGACAAGGGTTTCGGTTTCATCCGCGACGAAGGGGGCACCGAGCACTTCTTCCATCGCAGCGCCGTGCGCGACACGGTGTTCGAGCTGCTGCGCGAGGGACAGCGCGTCGATTTCCAGCCGGAAGAGTCCACGCAAGGGCCCGCGCGCGGGCAACGTCCGTCTCATCGAAGGCTGATACACACCCCCGCGCCCCGAGCGGCGAACTCGCCGTCCCTCACCCAAACCACCGACGCCAGCCGACCGCCGAGACGAAGTCTCCGGTCGCTGGCTTCAGCATGACAATTTCGTCAGCGGCCTGCTGCGCGAACGCGCGGTCGGCGGTGATGTACAGGGCGGCCATTCCGCGAGCCGCAACAATGCGCGACATATCCCGCGCGAATGCGTCGGCATCGGCGCGTTCGAGCGTCGCCGTCGGATGCTCGGCGAGCAGCAGCCGCGGCTCGAGCGCCAGCGCGCGCCCGAGACGCACCCGCTGCAGATCCAGCGGCGTCAGCGCCGCCGGGAACTGATCGAGGACCGCTGCGGGCAACCCCAGCTCTTCGGCTCGCTCCCGCATCTGCGCCTGCAGCGCGTCGGGCATCGGGTCCACGTCGAGCGTCAGCGGCAGCGCCAGGTTCTGCGACACGGTCAGCTGATCGATCAGCACGGTGCGGACGCCGAGCAGGCCGTACGCGCGCAGCGCCTCGAGCCAGGTGTCGCTGTCGGGAATGTCGGTCGTGAGGCGGCCGAACGCGCGCACGTCGCCGGCGCGCGGCGCGGTCGCGCCGGTGACCAGGTTCACGAACACCTCGGCCGCGCCCTGATCCATCCCGAGAATCGCGATCCGCTGGGCCGCGCGCAGCTCGAACGCCTTGACGCGCAGCGGCCGCAGGCCACCGTAGTCCTGCGTCACGTCGCGCAGTTGCAGGAGCGGCTCGCCGGTGTCGCTCATGGCCGGTGTTCGCTGGCTAGTGTCGGCGCTCGCGCAGCCGCTGCCAGTGCGACCGTCCGGCAGCGTCACCGCGCCCGGGCGCAGCGCCGACGCCGGATCGTGGAAGTCGGATCCGCCGGTGACGAGCAGGTCGAGATCGCGGGCCATGGCCGCGTATCTGCTCCATCGTCGCCGCATCGTGATCGGAGTGATACACCTCGATCGCGTCGAGGCCGGCCTCGTGCAGCGGCGCCGAGGTGATCGTCGATCTGCGTCCGGCCCGGGATGCGCCACCGACGCCAGCCCGCCGGCGGCGTGGACGATCGCCACGACGTCTTCCGGCGGCGGGCCCGACGCGCGGCACGAACGCCGGCCGATTCGTACCGAGCCAGCGCTCGAACGCGTCGTGACTGTCTTTGGCGTGTCCGGCGGCGACCATCGCGCGGGCCACGTGCGGGCGGCCCACCGACACGCTCGACTGCAGCCGCGCCAGCGCCAGCGCGGCGTCGAGCTTCACCGGCATGCCCAGCTCGGCCAGCCGCGCGCCGATCGCTTCGAGCCGGGCGATGCGCGCGGCGCGCTGCGCGGCGAGAAACCGCTGAAACGCCGCGTCGGCGATGTCGATGAAGTAGGCGAGCATGTGCACGTCGCGGCCGTTCATCACCGACGGTGATCTCGATGCCGGCGACCGCCTCGATGCCCGTTGCTCGCGCGCGCACGCCTGCACGTCGGCCACCGACGCCGTGGTGTCGTGATCGGTCACGGCCATCACGCGCAGCACCGGCCGCCGCGGCCAGATTCGACCAGCTCGCGTGGCGCGAGCCGGCCGTCGGAGGCGGTGGTGTGGAGGTGGAGGTCGATCACCGCGCGCCGGCGCGCGGGGACGACGTGGTGCACGGGGCGCGGCCGGCGCTGCCGGCCCTGCCGCTTCACGAGCGCGCGGTATTCGCGGATGAGCAGCTCGAGATGCTCGCGTTCCTCGTCGGCGAACTCGAGGAAGATCGCCTTGCCTTCCGACTCCTCGAACTGCTCGCCGTACTTCTTGAAGAAGCGGTGCGAGCCGCGCTCGCACTTGATGCCGATGAGCAGCGCCTGCTGATCGTTGCCGGCCGACAGCCGCTCGGTGCCCTCGGCGAAGATGCCGTTGGCGGCCCCCTTGAAGAACAGGAACGTGGGCCGCGCCTCGAGCTGCGGGTCGCGCTGCAGCAGCTCGGCGTAGCGCGCCTCGAGCTTGCCGAGGTGCTCCTTCTCCTCGAGCGCGAGGTGCTGGAACACCTTGCGGCCGCGCGCATCGCGCGTCACCCGCGCGGCGCGGGTGTAGAACTCGAGGCCGCTGCGCTCGGTGGCGATGGCAATCCGCAGCGCGTCGCGCGCGAACACGAGATCGGTGTGGCCGTCGCTGCCGGTGGCGGCCCGGCCGGTGCGGCACTCCTCGCAGGTGCCGTAGATCTGCACGACGCTCTGCGAGGTCGTGAAGCCGCGCGCGGTGGCCACCTCTTCGACCAGCACCTCGATGTCGGAGCTGAGGAACTCGAACGAGCGGTGACAGCTCTTGCAGATCAGATGGAAGTGGCGCGGCTGCCGGTACGAGTGCTCGAACCGGAAGCGGCCTTCGCCGAAATCGACCTTGCGGGCGATGCCGGCGTCCACCATCCACTGCAGCGTGCGGTAGACGGTGGCGCGGCTGATGCGATGGTCGTCCTTGCGGATCAGGTCGAACAGATCGTCGGCGCTCAGGTGCCCTTCCTGGCGCAGGAACACGTTGACGATCTGCTCGCGCTTGCTGGAGCGCTTGCCGCCTTCAGGCTTCAGCCTGCTCAGATCGGGAAGCGCATTTGCCACACTGATCCTCGGGCGTGTCGGAACGCCCTCTTTAATGGTGGTGCCGCCGCCGCCGCCCTCGCCGTCCACGCTGAACGACGAACCGCAGCCGCAGGTGGAGGTCGCTTGCGGGTTGCGGATCGTGAAGCCGCCGCCGGTGACCGTGTCGACGAAGTCGACCTCGGCGCCCTTGAGGTAGCTCACGCTGACCGGGTCGACGAACAGCTTGACGCCGTTCGACTCGAACACCTGGTCGCCCACGCCGCCGCTTTCCTCGATCATCAGCCCGTACTGGAAACCCGAGCAGCCGCCGCCCTGCACGAATACGCGCAGACCGCTGCCGGCCTTGTTCTCCTCGGAGAGCAGCTCGTTGATTTTCTCGGCTGCCGTAGTGGACACGTTGATCATTCCTGGCTCCTCTGGACTTCCAATTATATCCCCTCCGGGCGCGCTCCGCGTCGCCCGAACGGCCGGCACTCCAGCCCGATCGCGTTGAAAACGGCCGATTTATGCGGCTCTCTGCCTTGGGGCGCCTAGGCGCCGAGTGCGGCCAGCTCGGCCGCCGAGGCCTTTTCCACGTCGGTATGCAGGCTGTTGCCGTGGGCGTCCATCGTGACGATGGCCGGAAAATCCTGCAGCGGTCAGGTGCCACATCGCTTCCGGCGTCCCGAACTCCATCAGCGACACCCCGTCCACCGAGGTGATGGTGCGGGCGTAGAACTGGGCGGCGCCGCCCACCGCGTTGAGATACACCGCCCCGGCCTCCTTGAGGCCCGCCAGGGTCTTGGCGCCCATCCCGCCCTTGCCGATCACGGCGCGCACGCCGTAGCGCTTGATGATGTCCGCCTGGTACGGCTCCTCGCGGATGCTGGTCGTGGGCCCGGCCGCCGTCACCTTCCAGCCGTCGCCCTGCTTCGCCACGACCGGGCCGCAGTGATAGAGCACCGCGCCGCGCAGATCCACCGGCGGCTCGTGGCTCATCAGGTGATGGTGCACGGCGTCGCGGCCCGTGTAGGCGCGCCCCGAGACCAGCACGACGTCGCCGACCTTGAGCGATCGCACCTGCTCTTCGGTGAGCGGCGTGCGCAGCGCGATCTCGCGGCCGGTGCGCACGACACCCGCCTGATCGGCCATCGCGATCACCGGCGTCGGTCGGGTCGCGATAGAGCCAGCGCTTGATGGCGCCGGTCTGCGCGTCGAGCACGACGCCGAGGCGGCGATACGCCCAGCAGTCGTAGGCCACCGACACGAAGAAGCTCGCGGGCAGGCGATTGAGCGCGCCGACCTTGCAGCCGATGAGCGACACGTGGCCGCCGAAGCCCATCGTGCCGATGCCGAGCTTGTTCACCTCGCCCATGATCGACGCTTCGAGCTCGGCGAGCCGCGGATCCGCGTTCACGTCGTCGAGCGTGCGGAACAGCTGCTCCTTCGCGTGCACGTAGCCCGACGTGCGATCGCCGCCGATGCACACGCCGATCGCGCCCGGCGCGCAGCCCTTGCCCTGCGCGTGCCACACCGCGTGCAGGATGCACTTGCGCACGCCCTCGAGCGAGCGGTCGGCGCGGCCCAGGTGCGGCAGCTCCGCCGGCAGCGAGTACTGCGCGTTCATGTTCTCGCAGCCGCCGCCCTTGAGCACCAGCTTCACCTCGATCTCGTCGTCGTTCTCCCACTGCTCGAAGTGCATGATGGGCGTGCCCGGACCGAGGTTGTTGCCCGAGTTCTCGCCGGTGAGCGAGTCCACCGAGTTGGGCCGCAGCTTGCCGCGCTTGGTCGCCTCGGCCACCGCCTCGCGGATCTGCTTCTTCATCACGATCTGGTTGGCGCCCACCGGCGTCTTCACCTCGAAGGTGGGCATGCCGGTGTCCTGGCAGATGGCGCCTTCGCCGTCGGCCGCCTGATCGATGTTCTGCGCGATGATGGTCAGCGCCTGCGCCGACTGCGTGCCGGCCTCTTCGCGTGACATCGCCACCTTCATGGCCGCGCGCACGTCAGGCGGCAGATCCGTGGCCGTCTTGACGATGAGCTGCACCACGCTGTCGAGGAATTGAGGAAGCATCAGAACATTATAGGATCGCGGTAGAGGCGTCATGGACACACGAACCGAGCGCGATCCCCTCGGCGAGCATGCCGTCCCAGCCGATGCGTACTACGGCATCCAGACCGCACGCGCGCTCGAGAACTTCCCGATCAGCGGGCTGCGCGCGCATCCCGATCTCGTCACCGCCACGGTCCTCATCAAGAAGGCCGCCGCGCTGGCGAACGTCGCGCTCGGCCGCCTCGACACGCGCCGTGGGCGACGCCATCGTCGCCGCGGCCGACGAGGTGCTGGCGGGCGGACTCCGCGATCAGTTCGTCGTCGACGTCTATCAGGCCGGCGCCGGCACCTCGCACAACATGAACGCCAACGAGGTGCTGGCCAACCGCGCGGCCGAACTGCTCGGCGGCGCGCGCGGCGAGTACACGCGCGTGCATCCCAACGACCACGTCAACATGGGCCAGTCCACCAACGACGTGTTTCCGACGGCGACGCGGCTGGCGCTGCTGATGGGCATGACGCCGCTCGTGGCCGGCGCGCAGGCGCTCGCCGCGCGCGCTGGCCGGCAAGGCCGACGCCTTTCGCGACATCGTGAAGGTCGGCCGCACGCATCTGCAGGACGCCGTGCCGATGACGCTCGGCCAGGAGTTTCGCGGCTACGCCGACGTGCATGCGGCGCGGCGCCGACGACGTGCTGCGCGCGTCGCAGCAGCTGCACGAGCTGAACCTCGGCGCCACCGCCGTGGGCACCGGTCTCAACGCCGGCGACGAGTTCGCGGCTCGCGCGGTTCAGGCACGTCAGCCGCCTCAGTGGGCTCGAGCTCGCTCCCAGCGAGCGACTACTTCCGCGTGACGCAGAGCATGGGCGACGTGCTCGCCTACTCCGGCGCGATGCGGCGCCTGGCCGTGGAGGTCGGCAAGGTGGCCAGCGACCTGCGGCTGCTGAGCATGGGGCCGCGCGCCGGCATCGCCGAGATCCGGCTGCCGGCGGTGCAGCCCGGATCGTCGATCATGCCGGGCAAGGTGAACCCGTCGATCCCGGAGATGGTCAACCAGGTGTGCTTCCAGGTGATCGGCTGCGACACCACGGTGTGCGCCGCGGCCGAAGCCGGTCAGCTCGAGCTCAACGTGATGATGCCGGTGATCGCCTGGAACGCGCTGCACGCGTCCACCATCCTGCGCACCGCGATGCACGCGCTCGACGACGCGCTGCGTGGAGGGGATCGAGGCCGACGCCGAGCGCTGCCGCGAGCTGCTGGATCGCAGCACCGCCGTCGCCACCGCGCTCAGCCCCTATCTCGGCTACGCCAAGACCGCGGAGGTGGCCAAGGAGTCGGTTCGCACCGGCCGGCCGATCCGTGAGATCGTGATCGAGCAGGGGCTGCTGGACGCCGGCCGTCGCCGACCGGGTGCTGTCGCCGGAGGCGATGACGCAGCCCGGCATCGCCGGCGAACTGCCGGACGGCAGGAAATCATGAAGCACGTGCTGCGACTGGTCCTCGCTACTCGGCGCCGGCCTCGCCTTCGACGGCCCGGCCGGTGCACTCGCAGACCGAGCCGCGGCACCGCGAGCTGTTTCCGCCGCAGGATCTCGGGCTGCTCGAAGGCCCCGACCGCGCCGCGTGGCAGAAGCCGGATCAGATCATGGACGCGCTCGGCATCGCCGACGGCGCGCACGTGGCGGACATCGGCGCGGGCGCCGGCTGGTTCACCACGCGGCTCGCGCGGCGCGTCGGGCCCAACGGCGTGGTCTACGCCCAGGACGTGCAGCGGCAGATGCTCGACGCGATCCGCCGGCGCGTGCACGCGCGAGGGGCTGCCAACGTCCAGACCGTGCTCGGCGAGGGCAGCTCGCCCAACCTGCCGCCCGCGCGCGCTCGATGCGGTGCTGGTCGTGGATTCCTACCAGGAGGTCAACGCGCCGGACCGCGTGACGTTTCTCCGCAACCTCGCCACCGGCCTCAAGCCCGGCGGGCGCATCGGCATCGTCAACTACAAGCTCGGGGGCGGCGGCCCCGGTCCCGAGGCCAGCCGGCGGGTGCCGCGTGCGTCGGTCGAAAACGACGCGGCCGCGGCCGGGCTGAAGGTCAAGGCCGTTGGCAACCTGCCCTACCAGTACCTGCTGGTCCTCGGGCGGTAGTCCGGTGCTGCGCGGTATACAATTCCGCCGATGATGGCGATTCGATCGGCCACGCTCGTCGAGACGATCGCGGCGCGCGGCGAGGCGGGCGCCTCGCCCACGGCGCGCGCCGTGGCGGTGCTGTTCTTCGCGGCCCTCACCGCGGCCGCCGCGCAGATCAGCGTGCCCCTGCCCTTCACGCAGGTGCCGTTCACGTTCCAGCCCACGGTCGTGCTGCTGAGCGGTCTCGTGCTCGGCCCGCGTCTCGGCGCGGCGAGCCAGGCGCTGTATCTCGCGGCCGGCGTGGCGGGCCTGCCGGTGTTCGCGGCGTCGGCCACGCTGCCGCCGGGTGCCTGGCGGCTGCTCGGCCCCACGGCCGGCTACCTGCTCTCGTACCCGCTGGCGGCGTTCGTCGCGGGTGCGCTGGCGCGCCGCGGCTTCGATCGCCGCTATCTCACCTCGATCTGCGCGATGGCGCTCGGTCTCCTGGTGATCTACACCTGCGGCACGCTGTGGCTGGCGTACGGGACGTTCGGCCGCACGGCCATCGGGCTGTCGGGCGCGATTGCTGCGGGCGTCGCGCCGTTCGTCGTCGCCGACGTCGTGAAACTCGCGGCCGCGGCCGGCATCGTGCCTGGCTTGTGGCGACTCGTGGGAACGGAGCCGCGAGCCTCGCAGCGCTAGCGAGTGCCCGTCACCGCTCTCACCATCGCGGGGAGTGATTCAGGCGGCGGCGCGGGCATTCAGGCCGACCTGAAGACCTTTGCCGCGCACGGCGTCTACGGCCTGAGCGCCATCACGGCCGTCACTGCGCAGAACACCCAGGTGGTCAGCGCCGTGCAGGTACTGAAGCCGTCGCTCGTCATCGAGCAGATCGGCGCCGTGATCACCGATTTCCCCGTGCAGGCGGTGAAGACCGGCATGCTCGGCAACGCCGCCATCGTCGAAGCCGTCGCGCGCGTGATCCGCGGCGCGACGCAGGCCCCGCTCGTGGTCGATCCGGTGATGGTGGCCAAGAGCGGCGACCGGCTGCTCGACGAGCGCGCGATCGCGGCGTTCATGACCCAGCTGCTGCCGCTGGCCGATGTCGTGACCCCGAACATCCCGGAAGCCGAAGCGCTCGCCGGAATCGCGGTGCGGACGCCGGAGGATCGGCGCGAAGCGGCGCGGCGCATTGCCGCCACCGGCGTGCGCGCGCGGTGATCATCAAGGGCGGGCACGCGGACACGCCAGACATCGTGGACCTGCTCTTCCAGGGTGGGACGTTCACCGAGTTCCGTCACGAACGGGTGCCCGGCACCAGCACGCACGGCACCGGGTGCACCTTCTCAGCCGCGATCACCGCGCAACTCGCGCTCGGCCGCGGCATCCAAGAGGCGATCCCCCTCGCCCAGGAGTACGTGGCCAGAGGCCATCCGGAATGCCCCGGGGCTCGGCAAGGGGCACGGGCCGATGGGACATCTCTGAGCAGGTGGCAGGTGGCAGGTGGGCAGGTGGGCGCGACGCCAGAGCCGGCCTGAAGCCCGAGCCCTAGTCGAGCCCTATACTGATCTGAGACATGCCCGTCCCGCTGGTGGCCGTGACCAAAGACCCGCTCAGCCTGGACGCCCTGTCGGCGGCGGTGGCCGACGCCACGGGCGCTGACGGTGCGGTGACGTCGTTCGTGGGCCTGGTCCGGCAGGACAACCTCGGCCGCAAGGTGGCGCACCTGGATTACGAGGCCTACGAGCCGCTGGCGGTCCGCGGGCTGCGAACGAATCGTGGACGAAGTGAAGGCGAACTGGCCGAGCGCCAGGCTGGGCGTGCACCACCGGATCGGCCGGCTGGAGCTGGGCGAAGCCAGCATCGTGATTGTGGCCGCGTCGCCTCACCGTGCGGACGCCTTCTCGGCGTGCCGATACACGATCGAGCGGGTGAAGCAGATCGTGCCGATCTGGAAGCACGAGCACTTCGAGGGCGGCGACGTGTGGCTGGAGGGCGCGACGGCGGACCCGGACGACGAAACCGCCCGCCAGACCGCGTACCGCATCGCATGCGCGTGACGGTGCGGCTGTTCGCCCGGCTGCGCGACCTCGCGGGATCCGGCGAGCTGGTGCGCGACGTGCCCGGCCCGGCGACGATCGAGCAGGTGTGGCGATCGCTGGTGAAGGACATGCCGGCGCTGGGAGACTACGAGCGCACGATGTCGGTGGCGCTCAACGCCGACTACTCGCGGATGAACGCGGCGGTGCAGGACGGCGACGAGGTCGCATTCCTGCCGCCGGTGTCGGGCGGATGACACGTAGGGCGGGGCTTCAGCCCCGCCGGGGTGTCGGATACAGACATGTTTGACAAGCTGGCAACGGTCGAAACCCGCTACGACGAGCTGATGACGCGGCTCGGCACGGTGGAAGTGCAGTCGGACGCGGCCGAGTACAAGAAGGCCGCCAAGGCGCTCGCCGAGCTCGAGCCGCTGGTGCAGAAGTACCGGGAGTACAAGGCGGTGGAAGAGAACATCGCCGGCACCACCGAGCTCGCCAAGGGCCCCGACGCCGACATGCGCGCGCTGGCCGAAGAAGAGCTGCCGTCGCTGCTCGCGCAGCGCGACGTGCTGCTGCAGGAGCTGAGGATCCTGCTCGTCCCCAAGGATCCCAACGACGAGAAGAACGTCATCCTCGAAATCCGCGCCGGCACCGGCGGCGACGAAGCGGCGCTCTTTGCCGCGGATCTCTTCCGCATGTATTCGCGCTACGCCGAGCAGCAGCGGTGGAAGCTCGACGTGTTGTCGTCGAGCGACAGCGGCGCGGGCGGGCTCAAGGAAGTGATCGTCTCGATCGAAGGCCGCGGCGTCTACAGCCGCCTGAAGTACGAGAGCGGCGTGCACCGGGTGCAGCGCGTGCCGGCGACCGAAGCCAGCGGGCGCATCCACACGTCCACGGCCACGGTGGCCGTGCTGCCCGAAGCCGAGGACGTGGACATCCAGATCCAGGACAAGGACCTGCGCATCGACACGTTCTGCTCGAGCGGCCCCGGCGGCCAGAGCGTCAACACGACCTACTCGGCGGTGCGCATCACGCACCTGCCCACCAGCCTGGTGGTGTCGCAGCAGGACGAGAAGTCGCAGATCAAGAACCGGGCGAAGGCCATGAAGGTGTTGCGGGCGCGCCTCTACGAGATCGAGATGCAGAAGCAGCAGGACGCGATCGCCAAGGAGCGGCGCGGCCAGGTGGGCACCGGCGAGCGCTCCGAGAAGATCCGCACCTACAACTTCCCGCAGAGCCGCATCACCGACCACCGCATCAACTTCACCACCCACCAGCTGCACGCCGTGCTCGAAGGCGACGTGGGCGAACTGCTCGAGCAGGTGGCGTCGTACTACAACGCGGAAAAACTGAAGCAGGCCAGCCAGGTCGAGGCGTGACGCTGCGCGAGGCGCTCACGGCCGCGCGCGACCGGCTCGTGGACGCCGGCATCGCGCCCGACGAGGCGGCGATCGACGTCGAGCTCTTCGCGCGCACGATTCTCGGCTGGGACCGCGCCCGCATCCTCACCGCATCGATGCAGGTCGCGCCGGCGGCGCTCGAGCCGACGTTCTCGGCCTGGGTCGCACGGCGCGGCGACGCGCGAGCCGAGCGCCTACATCATCGGCGTGCGCGAGTTCTACAACCTCGAGCTCGAAGTGACGCCGGCCGTGCTCATCCCCCGGCCCGAAACCGAGATGATCGTCGAGGCGGCGCTGCCGCTGCTCGTGCGCACGCTCGACGCGCGCGTCGCCGACGTCGGTACCGGCTGCGGCAACATCGCCGTGACGCTCGCCCACGAAGCGCGCCGCAGCACGGTGGTCGCGACCGACGTCTCGGGCGACGCGCTGGCGGTGGCCAAGCGCAACGCCGCGCGTCACGGCGTCGTCAACCGCATCGAGTTCGTGCAGACGCCGTACCTCGACGGCGTCGAGGGCCCGTTCGATCTCATCGCCGCCAACCCGCCGTACGTGCGCGAGATCGATCGCGGAGGGCTCTCCCCCACCGTGCTGCACGAGCCGGCGGTGGCGCTGTTCGGCGGCGCCAACGGCATGCGCGACATCGAAGGCGTGCTCGAGGCCGCGGTGGCCAAGCTGCGCGACGGGCGGCTGGCTGATCATGGAGTTCGGCTTCGGGCAGGAGGACGACGTGCGCGCGCGCGTCGCCGTGCACGACGACCTGCGCCTCGATCGCGTCGTCGCCGACCTGCAGGGCCTGCCGCGCACCGCGGTGATCACGCGGATCGCCGCAAATCGCCGCGGCGCTGACGTCGGGCAGGTCTAGCCTGAAGACCGCGGTCCCCGACGCCTGCACGAGACCGTCGGCCGGTCCGACCCATCCGCCCTACCCGCCCTAGCCGCGCGCGACGCGCGCGGCCCTAGAATCGCTCCTATGGCCGACTGCCTCTTCTGCAAGATCGCCGCAGGCCAGATTCCCGCGACGAAGCTCTACGAGGACGACGTCGTCGTCGCGTTCAAGGACATCAACCCGCAGGCGCCACTGCACGCGCTGGTGATCCCGCGCGAGCACATCGCCACCTTGAACGACCTCGGCCCGGGCCACGACGCCATCGCGGGGGCGATGCTGCGCTGCGCGGCACGACTGGCCGGCGAGCACGGCTACGCCGAGCGCGGGTATCGCACGGTGTTCAACACCAACGCCGGCGCCGGCCAGTCGGTGTTCCACATCCACCTGCACGTGCTCGCTGGCCGAGGGCCTCGCGTGGCCGCCCGGGTGAGGCAGCAGGGCGGTTGAACGAGGCCGCGGGTCTGAAGACCGCCCTGCGATCACAACAGCGCCGGAAGGTCCGTGAGGTTGCGGATGACCGGCACGTCCACCTCTGGCAGCGGGCCGTCGCCGCGGTGCAGCAGCACGCCGCGCATGCCGACGCGGCGCGCGCCCTCGACGTCGTGGGCCAGGCTGTCGCCCACCATCAGCGCCTCGCGCGCGTCCACGCCCGCCTGGCTGAGCGCGGCCTCGAAGATGCTCGGGTGCGGCTTGAGGTAGCCGTGTTCGGCGGACGACACAGCGGCCGCCACCAGCCCCTGCAGGTTGAAGTGCTCCTGGAACGCGTCGAGCGAGCGGTGCGAGTTGGAGATGAGGCCGATCTTCAGCTGCCGCGCCGCCAGTTCGCGCAGCACCGCCTCGGCATCGTCGTAGAGATGAAAGTGATGGCAGGCCGCCCACTGCGACGTACATCTCGCGGGCGCACACGTCCACACGTTCGCCGGCTCCGCCCATGCCCTCGATGATGCGCCGGGTGTAGCGGATGAAGATCTCGTCGTCGTACACCACCTGTTCGTGGTCGAGCGACGCCAGCGCCTCGCGCACCGCCACGTCGTAGCGGGACTCGTCGACGATGATGCCGTGCCGCTCGCAGGACTCACGGTATCCCACGCCCTGAAACGCCGGGCCCGGGTAGATCAAAGTGAAGTCGACGTCGAAGAACACGGCCCGGATTGCGGGCTCCATCCGATCGATTATAGAGCCCGCGATACAATCGATCACCGATGCCCGACTGGAAAGACACGGTCAACCTGCCCCGCACGGGCTTCTCGATGAAGGCCAACCTGCAGACCGCCGAGCCGGAGGCGCTCGCGCGCTGGGAGGCGGCGGGCCTGCAACAGCAACTCGAGGAGCGGCGGCGTGGGCGCGCCGAAGTTCGTGCTGCACGACGGACCTCCGTACGCGAACGGGCAGATTCACCTCGGCACCGCGCTCAACAAGATCCTGAAGGATCTGGTCATCAAGTCGCGCTCGATGGCCGGCTTCGACGCGCCCTACGTCCCCGGCTACGACTGCCACGGGCTGCCGATCGAGCTGCGCGTCGATCGCGAGCTGGGCCCGAAGAAGAAGGACATGACCCGCGCCGACATCCGGCGCGCCTGCCGCGCCTACGCCGAGCGCTTCATCGGCGTCATGACCGACGAGTTCAAGCGGCTCGCGGTGTTCGGCGACTGGGACCATCCCTATCTCACGATGAACTTCCGCTACCAGGCGGACATCGTCCGCGCGCTCGGCAAGTTCGTCGAGCGCGGGCTGGTCTACAAGGGCAAGAAGCCGGTGCACTGGTGCATCCACTGCCGCACCGCGCTGGCCGAGGCCGAGGTCGAGTACGCCGACCACACGTCGCCCTCGATCTACGTCGAGTTCCCGCTGGCGCCCTCGAGCGCGTCCATGCTGACAGAGCGGGTGCCGGCGCTGGGCGGGCAGAAGGTATCCGTCCTCATCTGGACGACCACGCCCTGGACGATCCCGTCGAACCTGGCCATCGCCTTCCATCCCGAGTTCGACTACGCCGCCTACGACGTGGACGGCCGGGCCGTGATCGTGGCCGAGGAACTGGCGCCGCGCGTCGCGCAGGCGACCGGCAAGGAGTTCGGCTCACCCATCGCGCGGATGAAGGGCGCGGACCTCGAGGGCATCGCGTTCCGGCATCCGCTCTACGAGCGCGATTCGATCGGCGTGCTCGGCGAGTACGTGACCCTCGAGCAGGGCACGGGTGCGGTGCACACCGCGCCGGGGCACGGCGCCGACGACTTCCTGACCGGCGTGAAGTACGGCCTGGAGATCTACGCGCCGATCGGGCCGGGCGGGCACTTCCTCGAGACCGTGGAGCTCTTCGGAGGCGTGCGCGTGTTCGACGCCAATCCGAAGGTCGAGCAGGCGCTGCACGAGCGCGCGCGGCTCTGGCACCGCGAGGAGTTCCAGCACCAGTACCCGCACTGCTGGCGCTGCCACAACCCGGTGATCTTCCTCGCCACATCGCAGTGGTTCGTCCGCATGGACGGCGAAGCGGTCATCGAGTGCGAGGACGGCGAACGGCGCACGCTGCGCGCGGCCGCGCAGCACGCCATCGACCACCAGGTGAAGTGGATCCCCGCCTGGGGCCGCGATCGCATCTTCAACATGGTGACGAACCGCCCCGACTGGTGCATTTCGCGCCAGCGCGCCTGGGGCGTGCCGATTCCGGCGGTGGACTGCACCACGTGCGGCGAGGCGGTACTCACGCCGGCGCTCGTGGACGCGCGCGGCGGCGCTCTTCGACGTGCACGGCGCCGACGCCTGGTACGAGCGGCCGATCGAGGAGTTCCTGCCCGACGGCTTGACGTGCGCCGCCTGCGGCGGCACCTCGTTCGAGCGCGAGCAGGACATCCTCGACGTGTGGTTCGACTCGGGCTCGAGCCACGAGGCGGTGCTGCCGCGCTACGACCGGCTCACCTGGCCCTCCGACATGTATCTCGAGGGCAGCGACCAGCACCGCGGGTGGTTCCAGAGCTCGCTGCTCGTGGCGCTGGCCACCCGCGGGCGGCCGCCCTTCCGCCAGGTGCTGACGCACGGGTTCCTGATCGACCTCGAAGGCCGCAAGATGTCGAAGTCGGTCGGCAACACCATCGTCGCCCCAGGAAGTGATCAAGGAGAGCGGCGCCGAGATCATCCGCCTGTGGGTGGCGATGACCGAGTTCACCGAGGAGCTCCGCGTCAGCAAGGAGATCCTGACGCGCGTGGTGGACTACTACCGCAAGCTGCGGAACACGTGCCGCATCCTGGTGGCCAACCTCTACGACTTCGACCCGGCCATCGACATGGTGCCGGTGGAGCGGATGGACGAAGTGGACCGCTACGCGCTGGCCCGCTACGCCGACGCCGCGCGCCGCATGCTCGAGGCGTACGACGAGTTCGACTTCTCCACCGCGTCGCAGGCGCTCAACACGCTGGTGACGGTGGATCTGAGCGCCTTCTACGTCGACGTGACCAAGGACCGGATGTACACGCTGGGCGCGCGCTCGCACGCGCGGCGCTCGACGCAGACGGCGATGTACATCATGTGCGACGGCCTCGCGCGGCTGCTCGCACCCATCCTGCCGGTGACGGCCGACGATCTGTGGCGCCACCTGCCAGGGCCGCACCCCGAGTCGGTGCATCTCGAGACCTTCGCCGCGGTCGACCGCTTCGCGGACCGCGCGCTCGCCGAGCGCTGGGACGCCCTCCTGAAGGTGCGCGAACAGGTCAACGCCGGGCTCGAGCAGAAGCGCAAGGAGAAGGTGATCGGCAATTCGCTCACCGCCCATGTGGCCGTCACGGCACAAGGCGGGATCGGCGCCCTGCTCGAGCAGTACCGCGCGACTTGCCGATGCTGTTCATCGTCTCGGACTTCGAGCTCAACGTCGGCCCGGCCGACGCCGTGGACGCGGTGAGCGTGGAGGTGGACAAGGCGCGCGGGGTGAAGTGCGAGCGGTGCTGGCGCTACGTGCCGAGCATCCGGCAAGAGCCCGATTGGGCGGGCCTGTGCGACCGCTGCGTGGAGGCGCTGGCGGAGCCGGCGCACCAGTAGCCCGACGTGCGCATTCACGGCTATTCGTTCCAGCTGGCCATCGCCGGCGTGCTCGTGGTGGCCGATCAGGTCACCAAGCTCCTGATCCGCCGGTCGCTGGAGCTCTACGACACCACGGTCGTCATCCCGAACCTGCTCAGCCTGACCCGGATCCACAACACCGGCGCCGCATTCGGCCTGCTGGACGGGGCCGATCTACCATTTCAGACGGGGCTGCTGGCGCTGGTCTCGACAGCGGCGCTGGCCGGCCTGATGATGTTCGCGGCGTCGCTGCCCGAGATGCATCGCCTGGCTCGGCTCGGCGTGGCGCTCGTGGTGGGCGGCGCGGCCGGCAACCTGATCGACCGGCTGTGGCTCGGCTACGTGGTGGACTTCGTGGACGTCTACTGGCGCGGCTGGCACTTCTGGGCGTTCAATGTGGCCGACGCGGCAATCTCGGTCGGCATGGCGCTGATCATCCTCGATCAGCTGGGAGTAGGACGACGCCGTGTTCCCGGAACTGTTTAAGCTCGGGCCGATCACCGTCTACTCGTACGGCGTGCTGCTGGCCGTGTCGTACCTCGTGGGCCTCAAGCTCGCGATGTCGCGCGCCAAGAAGCGCAACCTCGACTCGACGCGCGTCCTCGACCTCGGCATCTACATCATCGTCGCCGCGCTCGTCGGCGCGAAGCTGCTGCTGCTGGTCGTGGACTTCGAGCACTACTGGCAACAATCCGGTGGAGATCCTGTCGCTCCTGCGTTCCGGCGGCGTGTTCTACGGCGGGCTCATCCTCGCGGTGGCCGTGGCCTTCTGGTACATCGCCCGCCACAAGATGCCGTTCTGGACCACGTGCGACGTGTTCGCGCCGGGCATCGCGCTCGGGCACGTCACCGGCCGGCTGGGCTGCTTCGCGGCCGGCTGCTGCTACGGCAAGCCCACCGACGTGTCCTGGGGCGTGATCTTCACCGACCCCCTGGCCGCCGCCAACGTCGGTACGCCGCTCGGCATCCGGCTCCATCCGACCCAGCTCTACGAAGCCGGCGCCGAGCTGCTCATCCTGGTGTTCCTGCTCGCGACCGAACGGCGCGGCCGCCCGTTCCCGGGCCGTACCTTCTGGCTCTACATGTTCCTGTATGCGGTGTCGCGCTACGTCATCGAGATCTACCGCGGCGACCCGCGCGGCGTGGTGCCGTTTCTCGGCATCTCGACGTCACAGTTCATCTCGGTGATCCTCGGACCGCTCAGCCTGTTCATGCTGCTGTGGCTGTCGCGCGTGCTGCCGACCGCGCCGCAGGAAGCCCGTCACCGCCGACGCGCCGCGGCCTGAAGCGCCAGTGGCCGGCAACGACACGGACGGCACCGCCGACTTCGTGGTGCCCCCCGAGCAGCGGGGCCAGCGCCTCGATCGCTTTCTCACCGCGTTTCTCGGCAGCCATTCGCGCTCGCAGCTTCAGAAGCTGATCGCCGACGGCTGCGTGACCGTGGCCGGGCGCACGGCCAAGGCCAACCTGCAGCTGCGCGACGGCGACGTCGTGCGCGTGCAGCTCCCCGACGCCGCCCCCGCGTCCGTCGGCAGCGAGGCGCTGCCCGTGGACATCCTGTATCAGGACGAGGATCTGGCCGTGGTGAACAAGCCCGCCGGCATGGTGGTCCATCCCGCCGCCGGCCACAGCTCGGGGACGCTCGTCAACGCGCTGCTGCATCACCTCCCCGACCTGAGCGGCATTGGCGGCGAGATGCGGCCGGGCATCGTGCACCGCCTCGATCGCGGGACGTCGGGCGTGATGGTGGTGGCCAAGAACGACGCCGCGCACCAGGAGCTGGCGCGGCAATTCCACGATCGCGAGGTCGAGAAGGAATACATCGCGCTGGTCTGGGGCGTGGTGCAGGCGGGCCGGCGCATCGACGCCGCAATCGGCCGCGACCCGTCGGACCGGCAGAAGATGTCGTCGCGGTCCAAATACGCGCGCGACGCCGTGACGCGGATCACCCGGGCGTTGCATCTGCCGGGCCTGACGTTGTGCCAGGTGGCGATTCACACCGGCCGCACCCATCAGATCCGCGTGCACCTGAGCGCGATCGGCCACCCGGTGGTGGGCGACTCGGTCTACGGCGGCGTGCGCCGCCGCGTGGCCGGCGACATCCGCGCCGTGCTGCGGCTGGAGCGGCCGTTCCTGCACGCGGCGCGGCTGGCGTTCACCCACCCGCGCGACGGCCGCCGCCTGCGAGTTCACCGCACCGCTGCCCGACGACCTGCAGGACGTCCTCGACGCCCTGCCGTCGCTGGCCGAGCGATACCGATTCCGTAGGAGCGGGGCTTAGCCTCGCTCGGGGCCGGGTCTTCAGACCCGGCCGTGGTGAATCATGGACACACCGATCGTCCCGACCAAGGTCAACACCGTCTTCAAGGGCCGCGTCTTCACGGTGCAGGTCGAATCGATCACGCTGCCGAAGGGCCATGCCCTCGACGCCGAGATCGTGCGGCACCCGGGCTCGGTGGTCATCGTGCCGGTGACTGCTTCGAACGACGTGATCCTCGCGCGCCAGTACCGCCACGCCATCGGCCGCTACACCTGGGAACTCCCTGCCGGAAGCCTGAAGCCGGGCGAAGAGCCCGCGCCGGCCGCGGCCCGGGAATGCCAGGAGGAAATCGGCAAGATCGCCGGCCGTCTCGAAGCCCTCGGCTCGTTCTTTCCGACGCCGGGCTACTGCGACGAGGAGATGCACTTCTTCCTCGCGGCCGACCTGCGCGACCCGCGGGACGGCGACGCGGCCGCGCACGCCGACGAGGACGAGGACATCGAGGCGCGGGCCTTCTCGCCCGCCGGAGCTGCGGGCCATGATTGCGCGCGGCGAGATCGTCGATCTGAAGACGATTGCCGGCCTGGCCCTCGCGTTGCCATCGCCCGTCGCGGTCGAGGACCGGCCGGGCACCTGACTTGTCGTAGAGCGCGAGCTGGTCGCCCTTGGTCAGATGACCGCCTCGTACATCCGCCACACGTTCGTCTTCATCAGCTTGGCGGAGCTGTTGCCAGTGTCATCCGAGAACAGGACGATGTTCCGCGGCTTTCGCGCCTGTGACGCCATGACCCTCACGTGTGCGGTCGGATCGTACAGGAAAGCGCCGGGCGTCAGACGCATTTGGCGGCTTTCCTGACGCCGCGGACAACCGTGTCGAGGCGGTGCGTCTCGACCCAGGCTAAAATACTGAGCTTTCCGGCGGCACTCGATGACGCGGTGCGGACCGCATCTTGCTCCAGCGAGCAGAACCGTGCCCTTGCGAACTGTACCCCTGCTCATCGCCGTCGTGGCGGCCATCGTTCCCACGACGCTGTCCGGCCAGAACGCTGACGCCGATCTCATCGCACGTGCCCGGGCGATTCATCGGCGCGTCATCACTCTCGACACGCACAACGACATCGACGCCGCTCATTTCACGCCCGACTGCAATTACACCCAGCGTCTGACCACGCAGGTCAACCTGCCGAAGATGCAGGAGGGCGGGCTCGATGTTTCGTTCCTGATCGCCTACGTCGGGCAGGGACCGCTGACGCCGGAGGGGTACGCCAGACGCCTATCGGCAGGCGGTCGCCAAGTTCGACGCCGTGCACCGGCTGACCGGACAGATCGCGCCGCAGCAGATCGGCCTTGCGCTCACACCGGCCGACGTGACCCGCATCGCCGGCAGCGGGCGTAAGGTCGCGGTCATCGGCATCGAGAACGGCTACCCGATCGGCACCGACCTCTCGCGCGTCCGCGAGTTCTACGAGCGGGGCGGCCGCTATATGTCGCTCGCGCACAACGGCCACAACCAGCTCTCGGATTCGAATACCGGCGAGGCGACGGGCGACGCCCCGCATGGCGGCGTCAGCCCGCTCGGCCGTGCAGGTCATCGCCGAGATGAACCGCCTCGGCATGATGGTGGACGTGTCGCACCCGTCGAAGGCGTCGATGCTGCAGGCCGTGGCGCTGTCGAAGGCCCCGGTCATCGCCTCGCACTCCGCCGTCCGCGCGCTCGCCGATCACAGCCGCAACATGGACGACGAGCAGCTGCTGGCGCTGAAGAAGAACGGCGGCGTCGTGCAGGTCGTGGCCTTTGCCAGCTACGTGAAGGTGCAGCCGGCGCGAGGCGGACGCGCCAGAGGCGCGGGCGGACGGGGCCGGGGCGCCGCGGGCGAGACGCGCGCCCCGTGCCCGATCGAGAGTCCCGACGGCGCCGCCGGCGCCTGCCGCCCCCGGCCGCGCCACGGTCAAGGACTTCGTCGACCACATCGACTACGCCGTGCGGCTCATCGGCATCGATCACGTCGGCATCTCGTCGGACTTCGACGGTGGCGGCGGCATCGACGGCTGGAACAGCGCCGCCGAGACGTTCAACGTGACGCTCGAGCTCGTGCGACGCGGCTACAGCGAGAAGGCCATCGCGAAGCTCTGGAGCGGCAACCTGCTTCGCGTGTGGCGTGACGTGGAGAAGGTCGCAAAGCGGCTGCAGGCGGAGGCCGAATGAGAGGAGCGGCCGGCTGGCTCGCGGTCCTGCGCCTGCCTGGCCTGCACAGGTCCCGCTCGCGGCGGTCCGCGAGCCGGTGCGTGCGCGGCACGCGATGGTGATTGCCCAGCAGCCGGCTGACGAGGCCGGGCTGGCCGTCCTCAGGCAAGGCGGCAACGCCGATCGACGCCGCCATCGCGATCGGCTTCGCGCTCAATGCCGCGTATCCCGTACGCCGGCGCGCTCGGTGGCGGCGGCTTCATGCTGATCCGCCTCGCCAACGGCCACACCACGTTCATCGATTTCCGCGAGAAGGCGCCCGCCGCGCCGACGCGGACCATGTATCTCGACGCCAGGGCAACCTGACGCGCGACAGCCTCGAAGGGCTGGCGGTCGTCGGGCGTCCCGGGCATGGTCCGCGGGTTCGAGCTGGCCCACAAGAAGTACGCGAAGCTCTCGTGGGCGGCGGACCTGGCACCGGCGATCGAGCTGGCGACGAAGGGCTTTCCGGTCTCCTACGCCTTCGCCGAACAGCTGCGCGGCTCACGCAGCCTGGCGCGTGACCCGGAATCGACCCGCATCTGGCTCAAGGACGGCCGGTTCTACGAGCCGGGCGATCGCATGGTCCTGCCCGACCTCGCGAAGACGCTGACGCGCATCGCGACGAACGGGCCAGACGAGTTCTACACCGGCGAGACCGCAGCCACGCTCTCGCCGCCGCCATGAAGGCGCACGGCGGCCTCATCACCATGGCGGACCTCGCGGCCTACAAGGCCGTCGAGCGGACACCGCTCACCGGCCGCTACCGCAACTACACCGTCATCGCCGCGCCGCCCCCGAGCTCCGGCGGCGTCGGCCTGCTGCAGATGCTCGGCATGCTCGAGGGACAGCGGCTACGAGAAGAGCCGGGGCCGGCTCGGCGGCGGCAATCCACTACATGGCCGAAGTCATGCGCCGCTTCTACGCGGACCGCAAGCGCACCTCGGCGACCCGGACTTCGTGGAGAACCCGGTCGCCAGCCTGCTCGACACGGCGTATCATCGCGACGCGGCGAGCGTCCATCGATCCGATGCAGGCGACGCCGAGCGCGACCCTCGGCGCCGGGCTGGCCGCCGACCCCCGAAAGCGCCGAGACCACGCACTTCAACGTCGTCGATGCCGAAGGCAACGCCGTCGCCGTCACCTACACGCTGAACGGCGGCTTCGGCAACGGCATCACCGTGCCCGGGCTCGGCTTCCTCCTCAACAACGAGATGGACGACTTCACGACGAAGCCCGGCGAAGCCGAACCTGTTCGGCCTCGTGCAGGGCGAGCCGAACACGATTGCGCCCGGCAAGCGTCCGCTGTCGTCGATGACGCCGACCATCGTGCTCAAGGACGGTCAGCTCCACATGCTGCTCGGCGGACCCGGCGGATCGCGCATCCCCACCGCGGTGCTGCAGGTCTTTCTCGACATCGTCGACTTCGGGATGAACCCGCAGGAGGCCGTAGATGCGCCGCGGTTCCACCATCAGTGGCTGCCGGATGCAGATCGGCGTCGAGCGCGGCTTCTCGCCGGACGCGCTCGCCGCTGCTGCGCTCGCGCGGACACGAGGTGAGGCAGGACACCGGCCCGGTCTCCGCCGTCGTCGAGGTGATCGTGAAGGACGGCGGCTGGCTGCAGGGCGCAGCCGACGCACGGCGCTTCGGCCGCGCGTCGGGCTACTGAAGCATCGCCGACACGTTGGTCTACGAGTCTCGGTCGGTCACCACTTCGTCGAGACCTTCCTCGCTTCGGGAGACATCAATGGCGCAGACGGCACAGGAAGAGATGTTCGACGGCACTGGTGGTCTGAGAATCTTCCTCCGCTCGTGGCGGCCGAGCGGAGAGCCGCGCGCGGTGATCGTCATCTGTCACGGCGTCAATTCACACGGCGGGCAATACGCCTGGGCGGCAGAGCAGTTCGTCAAAGGCGGCTTCGCGGTGTACGCGCTCGATCTGCGCGGCCGCGGGAAATCCGAGGGCGAGCGGTTCTATGTCGAAAACGTCGCAGAGTATGTCAGCGACGTGGCCGGTGCCGTGACGATCGCGAAGTCACGACATCCTGGCATGCCGGTGTTCCTGCTGGGCCATAGCGCTGGCGGCGTCGTCTCGTCGGTCTACGCACTCGAACATCAGGCCGAGCTCGCCGGATTCATCTGCGAGAGCTTCGCGTTCCAGGTGCCTGCACCCGGCTTCGCCCTCGCCGCCATCAAGGGGTTGAGCCACATCGCTCCGCGGCTTCCCGCGCTCAAGCTCAAGAACGAAGACTTCTCGCGCGATCCGAAAGCGGTCGAGGCGCTGAACAATGACCCCTTGACCGCGCACGAAGTGCAGCCGGCGATCACGGTGGCGGCGCTGGTTCGCGCCGACGAGCGGCTGCGAGACGAGTTCCCGCGCATCACCTTGCCCTTGCTGATCATGCACGGCACCGAGGACAAGGCGACGGTCTACCATGGCAGCGAGTTCTTCTACCAGACCGCTGGATCCAAGGACAAGACCCTCAAGCTGTACGAGGGGCACTACCACGACCTCCTCAACGATTACGGCAAGGAAGGCGTGGTCGCGGACATCACGGCCTGGATCGACAAGCGCGTGGCGGCGCAGCCTCGCTGATGCGACCGCGAGCCTACTGCAGCGGCGCCTGGGAGCGGCGCGCGGTCTTGCGGCTGGCGGTGGACGTCGTCGTTCGCGACCGGCTGCAGCGCGAGCAGCAGCACTTCGTCCACGCGTCGTGACGTAGTGGACCGTCAGCTCCTTGCGCAGCTCCTCGGTGAGATCCTCGTTCACGTTCTTCTCGTTCTGCCGCGGCAGGATCACCTCGCGGATGCCGACGCGCCGCGCGGCCAGCACCTTCTCCTTGATCCCGCCCACCGGCAGCACGCGGCCCGACAGCGTGATCTCGCCGGTCATCGCGATGTCGCCGCGCACGGGGCGCCGCGTCAGCTCCGACGCCAGCGCCGTGGCCATGGTCACGCCCGCCGACGGCCCGTCCTTGGGAATGGCGCCCGACGGCACGTGCAGGTGGATCTCGGCGTTCTTGAAGAAGTCGGGATCGGCCCCGAACGCCGCCGCGTGCGCGCGGAACCACGACAGCGCCGCGCGCGCCGACTCCTTCATCACGTCGCCGAGCTGGCCGGTGAGCGTGAGCGAGCCCGCTGCCCGCCATGCGCGACGCTTCGATGAAGAGCACGTCGCCGCCGGCCGGCGTCCACGCCAGGCCGATCGCCACGCCCGGCTCCTTGGTCCGCTCGGCCATCTCCTCGTCGAGGAACACCGGCGCGCCGAGCATCTGCTCCACGACCGTCGGGCGTGATGACGAGCGCCTGCTCGTCGCCCTCGGCGCGGCGGCGCGCCGCCTTGCGGCACAGCGCGCCCATCTGGCGGTCGAGATTGCGCACGCCCGCCTCGCGCGTGTAGCCGCGAATCACGGCGCGCAGCGCGTCGTCGTCGATCGCGAGCTGCTCGGGCGTCATGCCGTGGTTCTTGATCTGCTTGGCCGCCAGGTGGTCGCGGGCGATCGCCAGCTTCTCTTCCTCGGTGTAGCCCGGGAATCTCCAGCACTTCCATGCGGTCGCGCAGCGCCGGCGGAATCGGGTCGAGCACGTTGGCGGTGGTGATGAAGAGCACCTCCGACAGATCGAACGGCACGTCGAGGTAGTGATCGCGGAACGTCGTGTTCTGCTCCGGGTCGAGCACCTCGAGCAGCGCCGACGCCGGGTCGCCGCGGAAGTCGTTCCCCAGCTTGTCGATCTCGTCGAGGATGAACACCGGGTTGCGCGTCTCGGCGCGGCGCAGGCCCTGGATGATCTGGCCGGGCAGCGCGCCGATGTAGGTGCGGCGGTGGCCGCGGATCTCGGCCTCGTCGCGCATGCCGCCGAGCGACACGCGCACGAACTTGCGGCCGAGCGACTGGGCGATGGAGCGGGCCAGCGACGTCTTGCCGACGCCGGGCGGGCCGGCAAAGCACAGGATCGGGCTCTTCAGCGCCGGGTTCAGCTTGCGCACGGCCAGGAACTCGAGAATGCGGTCCTTGGCCTTCTCGAGGCCCGAGTGCTCGTCGTCGAGCACCTGCTTGGTGCGCGCAAGGTCGATCGTCTCTTCCGACCGCTTCTGCCACGGCAGCATCGCGATCCAGTCGAGATAGGTGCGCGACACGGTGTATTCGGCCGCCGCCGCCGGCATCTTCGACAGGCGATCGAGCTCGCGCATCGCCTCTTTCATCACGGCTTCCGGCAGGCCGGCCGCTTCGAGCTTTTCCTTCAGCTCTTCGACGTCCTTGGTCTGGTCGTCGCCCTCGCCGAGCTCCTTCTGGATCGCCTTGAGCTGCTCGCGCAGGAAGTACTCGCGCTGGTTCTTGCCGACCTCCGACTGCACCTGCGACTGGATCTTCGAGCCGAGCTCGAGCACCTCGAGCTCCTTGATGAGCACGCGGTTCGAGCGTGTCCATCCGGGCGCGCACGTCGAGCGTTTCCAGCACTTCCTGCCGCACGGGCGTCTCGATGGTCGTGAGGCTCGAGGCGATGAAGTCCGCGAGCCGGCCGGGCTCGGAGATGTTCACCGCCAGCGTCTGCAGGTCGTCCGACAGCAGCGGCGACAGCGACACGACCTGCTTGAAGTTGGTCTTGATGTTCCGCATCAGCGCGTCGATTTCGACGCGGTCCACTTCCTGGGCCTCTTCGGAGACGCCCGACACCTTGGCGCGGAGGTAGGGCTTGGTTTCGGTGACGCGCGTCAGCCCCACGCGGCCCGAGACCCTGCACGATGAGGCGCAGGCTGCCGTC
This sequence comes from uncultured Acidobacteriota bacterium, assembly GCA_963731785.1. Taxonomy (GTDB): domain Bacteria; phylum Acidobacteriota; class Vicinamibacteria; order Vicinamibacterales; family UBA2999; genus DASYRM01. Next base: position 299,268 of record CAVSWX010000004.1, on the reverse strand, counting down.
CGGCAGCTTGAACATCTTGTGGATGTGGCTGACGGTGCCGACCAGGTGCAGGTCGTCCTGCACCGGCTCTTCGACCGTGGCGTCGCGCTGCGTGAACACGCCAATCAGCTTCCCGCCGGCGATGGCGTCGTCGATGAGCTGCACCGAGCTCTCGCGCGCAACGGCGAGCGGCATGAACGAGTGCGGATAGAGCACCGTGTCCCGAAGCGGCAGAATCGGGAGCTCGTCGGGGAGCGTGAGCGGCGTTTCAGGGCCCGAAGACGCGGACTCCAACGCCGGAGATCTCTCGGTCGTCGTTCATGTGGTTGTCCTGTCGTGCTGTGGTGCGCGCCGGGCGACGCGGCTTCGAGGGCGGGAGGGGTGGCCCCGGCCGGCAGGCCGGCCGGGGCTGTCGTGTCAGAGCCGTTCAGTTCGACGAATCGAACAGGAACGCCGAGGAACCGCCGCGCCGAGCCAGCATGCGCTCGCGCTGCTCCGCGCTCTCGCGCGCTTCCTCGCAGTCCTTGCAACGCACCGCGAAGGGCAGCGCGCGCAGACGGGCTTCCGCGATTTCCTCGCCACACTCGAAGCAATCGCCGTAGCTGCCATCCTCGAGGCGGCGCAGCGCTGCGTCGATCTTGTTCAGGGTCTCCGACTTCATCTGAATGAGCGCGAACTCGATGTCCTCCTGGATATCGACCTCAGAGCTCTCGCCCTGGTCGAGCACATCGCGCTCCTTGTTGCCGTCGGCTCGCACGTCGCGAATGCGACCCTGCACTTCGGTCACGAGTTCGCGGCGACGGTTCTCGAGCATCTTGCGAAGCTCGTTGTAACGGCTCGTCTTCGAGGGAGCCTTTGTCTTCGTCGCTGTCGTAGCCATGGCACCTACCGCTCCTTTTCGGACCTACCCTTGACCAAGTTCAATCGCGCCGTCTTCGATCGGCGCTGTGCGCCGTCCCTATGCAATCAGAAGGCCAGCGCACACCACCCGTGACCTGCTAGCTGGTATTACGCTCGAAGCGCCTCGAGGGATTCGCGGTGGCCGGATTCAGTGACGGCCAGCCAAGAATCTCAGAATCAACGAGTTGCCGTGACGCCCAGCGGCGATCCGCCCCGGGCTTCCAGCCCACGCCCCTTTTAGACGCCGGCCCGGGGGGCGCAGTTTCCTCGGGCCTGTCCTGTCTGGAGGTCGCGAACACATACGTTTCTGTCCCGCCGGCCGCCAGTGCGAACGGTGTTGATCTCGGTGTGTTGGCCGGTGGCCCTTCAGCCTCCGTCCGACGAGCGCCCTCAAACTACTGTCAGATAACGGCCCTCCGGCGCACGCCGAACAGACGTCGACTGACGGCCGGGCGTCGCTGGATTTGCCTGGGGTTTCACGGCCCGTCCTTCCCCTCGAATGGGTGATGTTGGGTTTTTTCGGTCACTCTGTCGATTTATCTACACTCAGCAGACTTCTGCTGAGCCGCAACGGCTGGCGAGTACGGGCCTTTGCCCCTGAGGCGGGGGTGTGTAAAGCTTGCGGCGTGGCCTGTCCCCTTTGCCAGCAACGCAAGGCGAAGCGCACCTGTCCGGCACTCGGCCACTCCATCTGCACCGTCTGCTGTGCCACGAAACGGTTGGTGGTGATCGATTGCCCTCCGGACTGCCCCCATCTGGTGGCGTCCCGGGAGCATCCGGCCGCGGTGGTCCTCCGGCAACAGCAGGCCGACGTGGCCGCACTGCTGCCGAGCATGAGCGGGTTGACCGAGCGGCAGCACCAGCTCTTCTTTCTCTTCCAGTCGGTGATCGCCAAGTTCAGGCCTGATGGGCTGGCTAGACTCACCGACGAGGATGTGGCCGAAGCCACGGCCGCGTGTGCCGCCACAATCGAGACGGCGGCCAAGGGAGTGCTCTACGAGCACGCGCCGGCGGCGCTGCCGGCCCAGAAGCTGGCAGGCGAGTTCCGGACTCTCCTCGCCCAGGTGCGCGAGCACGGGGCCACGGTCTACGATCGCGAGGCGGCCATCGCCCTCAGGGCCATCGAGCGCGGCGCCCGGACGCTGGGCCGGCCGGACGACGACACGGCCTATCTGACCCTCGTGGGGCGGCTGCTGCAGGTGAACAAGGCCGCCGCCGAGGCCGGGCCGGGGCGCGCGACGGCGGGACCGGCAGTCGGACAGGGTCGATCATCATCCCCTGAAGCTGCTACAATTTGGAGTTTGCCCACCTCGGCGCTAGGCCAGGGGTGTAACGAGCTATCGAGGATTTATGGCGAAGCGCTGCGAGATCTGCGACAAGGGTCCGGTGGTGGGCCGGACTGTTTCTCACGCCCACAACGTCGGTCCGCGCCGGTTCGAGCCGAACCTGCAGCCGGTGAAGGCCCTCATCAACGGCACGGTCCGCCGCATCCGCGTCTGCACGCGGTGCCTGCGGTCGGGCAAGGTCACCAAGGCCGCATAGGCCCGTCCCGCTCGAGCCAGCTCGTGACGTCGCCTCTCCGCAGCGTGGTGTCGTCGGACGACGCGCCCAAGGCCATGGGCGCCTACTCGCCCGCCATCCGCGCCGGCAACCTGCTCTTCGTCTCCGGCCAGATTCCGATCGAGCCGAAGAGCGGCACCCTGCTCACCGGCGACATCACCGAGCAGACCGAGCAGGTGATGCGCAACATCACCGCGCTGCTCAAGGCCGCCGGCGCCGACTTCAACAACGTCGTGCGCACCACGGTGTTCCTGGCAGACATGAACGACTTCACGGCATGAACGCCGTGTACTCGAAGCACATCGTCGACCCGCCGCCCGCGCGCGCCACCGTGCAGGTGGGCCGCCTGCCGCGCGACGTCAAGATCGAAATCGACGTCATCGCGGTGCTCTCGTAGAGCGATCCGCGTGGCCGCGGGTCTTCAGACCCGCCCCTGTCCGCGCCCGGCCATCACACGAGGGTTCCTCGCGCGACGCGTGCTTGCGGCGCCGGCAGGCGCTGCGATGGCTCCAGGAGGCCACGTTCGAGTCTCGGGTACTTGACGCCCGCAGAGTACAAAGGAAACATCTGGCCGACCCGATGGAACAGTGGGCGTTCGTCGGCGATGCCGGTTCACGCTGCTCAGAAAGAACGATGCGCGCTAAACAGTTGCGCCAGGAGGATGTCCCATGCGACCGCTGATGATCACGGTTGGCACATTGATCTTCGCCGCCGGCTTCGTCGCTGGCGGCCGCCTGGAGCCCCGGGTCGGGGCGCAGGGATTCACGGTCGTCATGGACTGCGGCGTGTCGGCCGCCCCGCAGCTCCGCACGACGCTCTATTTCGGGCTCGCGCGACCGAAGGGCGCCGTGACCGAGCTCGAGTGGCAGCTGTTCCTGCGCGACGAGGTGACCAGCCGGTTTCCCGCCGGGCTGACCGTGTGGGAAGCGGAGGGCCAGTGGCGGACACCAGCTGGCAGCATCGATCACGAGCAGTCCAAGGTCCTGCTCCTGGTTCATCCCGATACGACGGTGGCGCGGCAGTCGGTCCTCGCCGTTATCGAGGCGTATCGCAAGACGTTCGAGCAGCAATCCGTGCTGTGGGAAAGCGCGCGCGTGTGTGGCGCGTCTTAGGGCAGGTTTGCCGTCGTGGCGCTGTCGGGCAGGTCTGAACACCGCCCCCGAGACACGACCGCCAATCAGCGCGCTCGGCCGTTACGAGGGCCAGGCGCGGGACCTCCGCTAGGTACGCGTGAGGCGCTCGACGCCGAGCACGCCCTCGACGCCCTTGATCGACTTGATCACCCGGTCGAGGTGCTTCACGTCGCTGATCTCCACCGTCATCTCGATGCGCGCCTGACGGTCGTCGCCGGTGCGCGCTTCCATGTTGGTGATGTTGGTGTTGATGTTGGACACGCGCGAGCTGATCTCGGCCAGCATGCCCTTGCGGTCCTCGACCTGCATCGTGAGGCGGACGACGTAGGGCGCCGAGATCCTCGCCGGTGTCCCACTCGACGTCGATGCGCCGCTCGGGATCGAACAGCAGGTTGACGACGTTCTTGCACGAGGCCGAGTGCACCGACACGCCCTTGCCGCGGGTGATGTAGCCGACGATGCGCTCGCCGCGAATCGGGTTGCAGCAGCGGGCGCGGAACACCATGACGTCGTCGGTGCCGCGCACCTTGATCTTGTCCGACGGCGCCGCCGGTGCGCAGCATCCGCTTGACGACCGACACCACCCCGTTGTCGGGCGCCTTTTCCTTGAGCAGCCCGCCGCCTGGAACGGCCTTCTGCACCAGCGTGCGCGCGGCGAGCTTGCCGTAGCCGACGTAGATCAGCAGGTCTTCGACCTTGGGCGCGCCGTACTCGGACGCGAACTTCGCCATCTCGTCCGACTCGAGCAGCGTCTTGGGGCTCTGGTCGAAGCGGCGCGCTTCCTTCTCGAACAGCCGGCGGCCGAGCTCGAGGCTGCGGGCGCGCTCTTCGCCCTGCAGCACGTGCTTGATCTTGTTGCGCGCGCGCGAGGTGACGACGAAGGCCAGCCAGTCGCGGCTCGGCTTGTGCCCGGACTGCGTGAGGATCTCGACGATGTCGCCGTTCTGCAGCCGGGTGCGCAGCGGCACCATCTTGCCGTTGATCACCGCGCCGACGCACTGGTTGCCGACGTCGGTGTGGATGCCGTAGGCGAAGTCCACCGGCGTCGCGCCGCGCGGCAGCGACCGCACTTCGCCCTTCGGCGTGAAGATGTAGACCTCCTCCGGATAGAGGTCGATCTTCAGGTTCTGCATGAACTCCTGCGGATCCCGGACCTCCTGCTGCACCTCGAGCAGCTGTCGCAGCCACTGGAAGTAGCGCTCGTCGCGGTGGTCGCCGACGCGGCCTTCCTTGTATTTCCAGTGCGCCGCGATGCCTTCCTCGGCGCGGCGGTGCATCTCCTCGCTGCGGATCTGCACCTCGAACGGGAAACCCGTGTTCGCTGATGACCGACGTGTGCAGCGACTGGTAGCCGTTCGGCCGCGGCATCGCGATGAAATCCTTGATCCGGCCCGGCACCGGCGACCAGGTCTGATGGATGATGCCGAGCGCCGCGTAGCAGTCGCTGCACCGACGTCGGTGATCACGCGCACCGCCACGAAGTCGTAGACCTGATCGAGGTCGATCTTCTGGCGAATCAGCTTGCGGTGAATGCTGTAGAGACGCTTGATGCGGCCGTCGAGCGCGATCACCGGCACCTGCGCCTCTTCGAGCTTGGCGCGCAGCGTCTTGGTGAGATCGCCAATCACGCTCTCGGCGTTCTTGCGTTTCGACTCGACCTTGCGCTGCAGCGCTTCGTAGGCCTTGGGCTCGAGCGATTTGAACGCCAGCTCCTCGAGCTCGTTCTTCACCTTGCTCATGCCGAGGCGGTTGGCGATGGGCGCGTAGATGTCGAGCGTCTCCTGCGCGATCTTGTTGCGCCGCTCCTCGGGGAGGTGGTGCAGCGTGCGCATGTTGTTGAGGCGGTCGGCCAGCTTCACGAGGATGACGCGAATGTCATCCACCATGGCCAGCAGCATCTTGCGCATGTTCTCGGCCTGGCGCTCTTCGCTGGACGAGAAGGGAATGGCGCCGAGCTTGGTGACGCCCTCGACGACATGGGCGATTTCAGGGCCGAAGAGCTCGGCGATGCGCTCGGGGGTCGCGAGCGTGTCCTCGACCACGTCGTGGAGGAGGCCGGCCGACACGGCCACGACGTCGAGCCGCATGTCCGCGAGAAAATCGGCAACTTCAAGCGGGTGAACCAGATAGGGATCGCCCGAGTGGCGCACCTGGCCCTTGTGCTCGAGGGCGGAGAAGACGTAGGCCCTCCTCAACAGCTCGAGGTCCGACTCGGGGCTGTAGGCTCTGACTTTCTCGAGGAGGGTCTCGAACCGAATCATGGGCTCTGGTGTCTAACCTTTGAGCGCCCTGCAGGAGCCCGGCCGCGCGCGGCCGGTGCGAAGTGGGCGCAAACCTTTGATTTCGGGCCAGTAATCATGATAGCCGGACCCTTGACTCGTCCGAAAACCGATCACTATACTGGCGCGCTTACGGCCTCTGGGCCCGAGGGGCGCCGCGCGCCGCCGGTTTCCACGGACGAGCCCCGTTTCCGGCCGATTTTTCCGTTGTTCCGACACGTTCTGAGGGGGATTGCGATGGGCAAGTCTTGGTCACGGGCACTGGGGTTCGGTCTTCTGGCCGTCGTTGCCGTGGCGGCAGCCGGCTGCGGCCAGATAGGGATGCTCAAGGCAAAGATGGCGTTCAAGGACGCCAACGCCTTGTATCAGGGGCAGGATTACCGCGCGGCCGCGGCGAAATATGAAGAGGTGCTCGAGAACGATCCGAGCCTCACCTACGCATATTTCTTCCTCGGCAACAGCTACGACCAGCAGTACCGGACGGTGAAGCGCGGCGAACCGGCCAACGATGCGCTCCTGACCAAGGCGATCGCCAACTACAAGAAGTCGGCCGAGGTGGAGACCGATCCGAAGATCAAGCGGCTCGCGCTCGACTACCTCGTGAGCGCCTACGGACCTGAAAAGTTGAACGACCCGGGTCAGGCCGAGCCCATCCTGCTCAACATGATCAAGATGGATCCCAAGGAGACGTCGAGCTACTTCGGCCTGGCCAACATCTACGAGCAGAGCGGCGACTATGAGCGCGCCGAGCAGATGCTGACGCAGGCACGCGACGCGCGGCCGAACGATGCGGCGGTCTACATGCAGCTGGCCGGCTTCTACAACCGCCAGGGCGAGTTCGCCAAGACGATGGACGCGCTGCACGCGCGCGCCAAGATGGAGCCGTCGAACCCCGAGGCGCACTACACCATCGCCACCTACTACTGGGAGAAGGCGTACCGGGACTTCACCACGCCCGAGCCCGACAAGATCAAGTTCGTCCAGCAGGGTCTCGACGCGGTAGACGAGGCGATCAAGCTGAATCCGAACTACTTCGAGGCGCTCACCTACAAGAACCTGCTGCTGCGCGTGCAGGCCAACCTCGAAAAGAACCCGGCCCGCCAGCAGGCGCTCCTCAAGGAAGCGAACCAGTGGCGCAGCAAGGCCCAGGAAGTTCGCAACAAGGCGAAGGCCGCCGGCGCCGGCGAATAGCCGCGCGGGTTCCGCCCGGCAAGGAAGTCCGAGGCCGTCATCTCCACCGCGAGGTGACGGCCTCATGTTTTTGGGGGAAGGCGCAGAAAATCCGGGAGCGGGCGAAACCTGGGAAATAACCGCAGACCCCACAATCTCGTTCTTTTTGGGCCTTTCCCTCACAAAGGCGTCGATCCGGCCCGCCGTAGCGGGCTCGGCTTTTTTAGTGACAATTCCCTCCCGGACGACATCGGCCCGCGGCAGGTGTCAGGCCCGCGTAACAACCCGTTGGTACGCTCGCTCGTCCGATCTGTCCGCACGCCCGGAATCCTCTTTGGAGTTGTCAATGAAGCTGTCGATCGTCCCCGAATGGCGTTGCCGTCCCGCGGCCGCCGTTCTTGCTCTTCTCGCCCTTCTGCTTCCGTCCGCGCCCGGCTACAGCCAGGGCGTGACCACGGGCACCATCACGGGCGTCGTGATGAACGCCGAGCAGCCGGTTTCCGGCGCGGCCGTCATCGCGATTCACCTGCCGTCGGGCACGAGCTACGAGGCCCGCACCCGCAATGACGGCCGGTTCTTCATTCCCGGCGTCAGGGTCGGCGGTCCGTACTCGGTGACCGTCACCTTCGAGGGCGGCGGCGGCACGGCCTTCCAGCCGGAGACGCAGGAAGACGTCACGGTGAACCTGGGCGTGTCGACCGACCTGCCGTTCGACGTGCAGGCGATTGCGGTGGCGGAAACGGTGACGGTGACGGCGACGGTCGACCCGGTCTTCAGCTCGTCGCACACCGGCGCCGCGACCTCGGTCGGCCGCGCGGAAATCGCCACGCTGCCGACGCTGACCGGCCGCATCAGCGACGTCACCCGCCTGACGCCGCAGTCGAGCGGCAACCTTCGCCGGCTAGGACAACCGCTCTGAACAACATCACGGTGGACGGCTCGTCGTTCAACAGCTCCTTCGGCCTCGGCGCGGCCAGCCCGGCGGCCGCACCGGCGTCGCGCCGATCTCGCTCGAGGCCATCGAGCAGATCCAGGTGAGCATCGCCCCCTACGACGTGCGCCAGGGCAACTTCGTCGGCGCCGGCGTCAACACCGTGACGCGCAGCGGCACCAACCGCTCACCGGCGTCGTTCTACCACCGCTTCCGCAACCAGGACTGCGTCGGCACCGAAGCGCGAGGGCCAGACGTTCAACCCCGGCACGTTCACGTTCCGCAACACCGGCGGCTGGGCCGGCGGCCCGATCATCAGGAACAGGTGGTTCGTGTTCGGCAACTACGAGAACGAGATCGACAAGCGCCCGCTCACGACGTTCCGCGCCAACCAGGGCGGCGAGCCGGTCGCCGGCAACATCACCCGCGTGCTGGCCTCCGATCTCGACCGCGCTCAGCGCGTTCCTGAAGACGAACTTCGACTACGACACCGGCGGTTCAACAACCTGCCCGACGAGACGCCGGCCAAGCGCTACCTGCTCCGCACGCGACTACAACATGAGCAACAGCAACAAGGTCAGCTTCCGCTACAACCAGCTCGACTCGATCACCGACGCGAACATGTCGGGCTCGACCTCGGCGGGCTGCGGGCGCTCGACGGTCAGCACGCAACTTCCTCGAATTCCAGAACATCGAACTACGCGATCCTCGAGAACATCAAGTCGGGCATCGGCGAGTGGAACTCGTCATCGGCACTACGATGGCGAACAACCTCATCGTCGGCTACACCAACAACGACGAGAGCCGCGGCGACATCGGCAGCTCTTCCCGTTCGTCGACATCCTCGACGGCCGGACGGCACGGCCTACACGTCGTTCGGCTCCGAGCCGTTCACGCCGAACAACGAGCTGCGCTACAAGACGTTCCAGATCCAGGACAACTTCACGCAAGTTCTGCGACGCAGCACTCGCTGACGTTCGGCGGCACGCTGCAGCAGCTACCAATCGGAGAACTCGTTCTTCAACTGCTGCACGCAGAGCGCCTACGTCTACAACTCGCTGGCGGACTTCTACGCCGACGCCAACGGCTACCTGGCGAACCCGAACCGCACCACGTCGCCGGTGACGCTGCGCCATTTCCAGCTGCGCTACAGCAACATCCCGGACCCGACAAGCCGCTGCAGCCGCTCGACGTCTGGTACGGCGGCGGCTACGTGCAGGACGAGTGGCGGCCGCGCGGCGAACCTCACCGTCACCGCCGGCCTGCGGTTCGACGTCGCCATCGTTCGAGAACACGGCGTTCGCCAACCCGAAGGCCGACGCGCTGACGTTCCGCGACGAGGACGGCGCGGCCGGTGCAGTACCGACGCGGCAAGATGCCCGAGGCGAAGCTGCTGTGGTCGCCACGCGTCGGCATCAACTGGGACGTGGCCGGCGACCAGCAGACGCAGATCCGCGGCGGCACCGGCATCTTCACCGGCCCGCCGCTCTACGTCTGGATCTCGAACCAGATCGGCAACACCGGCGTGCTGACCGGGTTCGAGCCAGCTCGGACAACGCGACCAGCGCGTCCGTTCAATCCCGATCCCGAACCGCTACAAGCCGCCACGTCACCGGCGCGCCGCGCGCCAGCTACGAGCTGAACGTCACCGATCCGACTTCAAGTTCCCGCAGGTGTGGCGGACCAACTTCGCCGTCGACCGCCGGCTGCCCGGCGGCGTGACGGGCACCGGCGAGTTCATCTACAACCGAGGACGTCAACGGCATCTACTACATCAACGCCAACCTGCCGGCGGCGCAGACCGCTTCACCGGCGTCGACAGCGCGGCCGCGCTGGACCGGCGCAAGCCGCGCATCAATCAACACGCCGCCGGCAACTTCAGTGACGGGCGCGATCGTGATGAAGAACCAGAGCGTCGGCAGCTCGTGGAACCTCTCGGCGACGCCTGCGCGCAAGTTCCGTACCACGGCCTCAACCTCCGCGGCGCCTACAGCTACGGCGATCGCAAGAACACGATCGATCCGGGCTCCACGGCGATCTCGTCGTTCGCGCTCAATCAGCACTCCGGCGATCCGAACAACCCGGGCCTCGGGCACTCGCTGCGGCGCGCAGGGCCACCGCGTCTTCGTGCAGACGCTCGCTACAGCCAAGGTCGTACTTCGGCTTCGGCGCCACCACGATCTCGGCGTTCTGGGAAGCGCGAGCCGACGCATGCAGCATCTTCGCAACGACGGCCAGCTACGTGTTCGCCGGCGACATGAACGGCGACGGCGGCGACGGGCAACGACCTGATCTACATCCCGCGCGATCACGTCGGAGATGAACTTCGTCGCCGTTCACCGCCGGCGGCGCGCACGTTCACCGCCGACCGAGCAGGCGGCGGCGTTCGACGCCTACATCAACCAGGACCCGTATCTGAGCGAGCACCGCGGCGAATACGCGGAGCGCGGCGGCCTCGTGCTTCCCGATGCTCAAGCGGATGGACCTGAGCATCATCGCAGGACCTCTTCGGCAACATCGGCGGCCAGCGCAACGGCGGCCAGTTCCGCATCGACATCCTCAACTTCGGCAACCTGCTGAACTCGAACTGGGGCGTCAGTCAGCGCCGGTCGTCGCCGATCACGCAAGCCAACCGCGCTCAGATCCTCACCAACCCGGCGGTGGATGCGCAGGGCCGCGTCCACCTACCGGCTGGCGATCGTGAACAACGAGCTGGTGCACGAACACGTTCCAGTCGTCGGCGTTCACCTCGCGACGTCTGGCAGTTCATGCTCAGCCTCCGCTACTCGTTCAACTAGCGCAGGGCCGGTCGTCAGACCGGCCGAGTCTTCAGCACTCCGCCTGCCTCCAACCGTCGGGCCGGGCCGCCGCAAGGCGCCCGGCCCTTTCTCTGCATACGGGCCCGCGGCTACTTCAGACCCGCCTCACCTCGTCGCCACCACCGACCAGCGGCCGTCGCTCGTCTGCTCGAGCCTGGCGGCGCCGGCCTCGCCCTCGCGCGCGCTGTAGGCGACGGCCGCCGTGCGCGGAGCGGGATAGGCCGGAGCGCTGAAGGTGACGACTGCGCTGCCGGGCGGGTGCTCGCGCAGCAGGACGCTCGGCAGCGAGCCCATCGATCAGGGTCGCGGACATCGGGGTGACACCGGCGCCAAGCGAGCCCGGGATTGGAAGGCGGCGCCGGTTGCGGTTCTCGAACGCCACCGTGCCTGTGCGCGCCGTCCCCGGCGGGAGCACCCGAGTGACCTGCGCGACCCACTCGGGTCCCAGGCAGCCTCCAGGGGGCGTCCCGAAGACACGTGGGTCGCGGTCGCACACCGCGAGGGTCGTGTCCACGATCAGGACGTGGGGCTCGCTCGCCAGCCCGGACGGCAGGATCCGTCGAGCAGCGCCCGTCATGACCGCGAGGTCGCTCAGCGTTCGAGCGACGCGCCGGCGTCGACGCCGCGACGGCGGCGCGACCCGGCGTTCGCGGCAGGCCGCGGCGGTCGCCAGCGCCACAAGCAGGGCAGCGCCGAGACCGGCGATCGACCCTCATCCCACCGCCCGACGCACCGTCTCAGGCGCCGCCGGCGGCCGCGCGTCGCATGCCTTCGGTGATGACGCCGACCCGCTTCACGCCGGCGCCCTTGGCCGCGTCGATGACCGCCACGATGTCACCATACCGCAGGCTGCCCCCCCCGGAGATGTACAGCGTCTTGTCGCGCCGGTCCTGGAAGATCTCGCGCAGGCGCGACTCGAGATCGACGAGTTCGACCGGCGCCTTGTCGATCGAGAGTGTCGTGTCGGCGGTGGCCACGACGCGCAGCTAGCGCGGCCGGGCGGGTCTGACGACCCGCAGCCACGGCGGCCAGGGTCGCGTCGAAGCACGCGCGGCGACAGCCGATGGCGCGCCTGAAGACCGCCCTCTACGTTCGAGCACCGCGAGCGGCGCGGGCACCGAGCGTCAGTTCTGAGCGGCCGACTGCGATGCGCCGCGAGCGCCAGCGCTAGGCTGAACAACGACGAGTCTTCGAGGCGAGTTGTGTCCGCGGCGTCGAGCCGGAGGCCTGCCGGACATGATCTGCAGTCGCTCATCGGACGACCGAGACGCGCCGTCGAGGCGGCAGTCTGAAGACGACGCCCGCGGCCACGGTACCGGACGAAGGCCGGTGTCCGTAGAAAAAGGGCAGGTCCAAAGACCTGCCCCTGCGAAAAGCCCGATCGCGATGGACGGTCTAGTCGCCGCCGGCGGCCGCGCGGCGCATGCCCTCGGTGACGATGCCGACCTTCTCGACGCCCGCGCCCTTGGCAGCGTCGATGACGGCCACGATGTCGCCGTAGCGCAGGTTGCCGGCGCCGGCGATGAACATCGTCTTGTCCTTGCGCTCTTCGAAGATGGTCCGCAGCCGGCCCTCGAGCTCGCGCACCGTCACGGCCTGCTTGTTGATGGTGATCTGCTTGTCGGGCGAGTACTCGAGCATGATCTGGCTGATGTCCGGCTGCTGCTCCTGCTTGTTCTGCGTTTCCGCCGGCAGGTTCACGTCCAGACCGCGCTGCGAGAGCGGCAGGGCCGCCATGAAGATGACGAGGAGCACGAGCAGCACGTCGATCATCGGCGTGATGTTCATGTCCGCGTTGGCCTGCGGCATCTCGGCCTTGAAGACCGTTTCCGCGCCGAAATGCTGGTGGGCTGCCATTACTGCCCTCCCGCGCCGGCGCGTGGCGGCCGACCGCGCGGGTCTCGGTGATGAGGCCCATGTCTTCGATGCCGCTCGCGCGAAGCGTGTCCATCGCCTCCATCACGGCCCCGTACTCGACGTCCACGTCGGCCTTGATGATGACGATCTTCTCCTTCTTCTCCTCGAGCACCTGCTCCATGCGCCGCGGCAGGTCCTGTTCGGCCACCTGCACCGCGTTGACGAACAGCCGCTTGTCGGCGGTGATCGCCAGCACCGTCTGCTCCTGCGTCTCGGGCTTCTCGGAGGTGTTGGTGGCGATCGGCAGCGTCACCGGCGACGCCCTGCTGCAGCAGCGGAGCCACGATCATCATGATGATGAGCAGCACCAGCATGACGTCCACGAGCGGGCGTGACGTTGATGTCGGACTTGACACCACCGCTGCTCCCTAATTGCATTGACATGGCTGAACTCCCTGTCTACGCGATGTACGGGCCGGCCTGAACCCGGCCCAGCACCATCTGGCAAACCGGCTTAACGCCGGTTCGCGATCTCATCAGTGGGACGTCTTCTTGATGAAGTAGTCCACGAGCTCCGACGAGGAGTTGTCCATCTCGACGTTGAAGTATTCGAGGCGGCTCTGGAGGTAGTTGTAGAACCACACCGCCGGGATGGCCACGAAGAGACCGAGCGCGGTCTCGACCAGCGCTTCGGCAATACCGGCCGACACGGCGCCGATACCACCCGAGCCCGACGACGCGATACCGACGAACGCGTTGATGACGCCGACGACCGTGCCGAGCAGACCCACGAACGGGGCCGTCGAGCCGATGGTCGCGAGCGTGTTGACGCCCTTCTTCAGGTCCGACGTGGTGAGCGCGGTGGCGCGCTGAATCGAGCGGCGCACGGTGTCGAGCACGTCTTCACGGCCCATGCCGCTGCCGCTGTCCTGCTGGAACTGGTACTCCTGCAGGCCGGCGAGCACCACCTTGGCCAGGTGGCTGTAGCGGAAGTCCTTCGACTGCGACAGCGCGATGGCTTCCTTCAGGCGGCCGTCCTTGAGGTGCTTGGCCACCTGCGGCGCGTACAGCTTCGACTGCTCCTTGGCCTTGTTGTAGGTGTAGATGCGCTCGATGGCCACGCCCACCGACCAGAACGACATGATGAACAGCACGACGGCGACGCCGATAGCCGTCGGACCCATCGAGGCGAACATGTCCATCAGGTTGAGAGCTGGCGCCACCCTCTTGCGCGAACGCCGGGCTGCTCATGAGCACCAGGGCGAGCGCCGCGCCCGTAACCTGTCCAAACTGCCGCATCTTGCGAGCTTCCATTACGTGTCCTCCGAGAAATGGTCCGGGAACCGGGTCGCGAGCCTGAGTGCTGCGCGTCGCGGCTAACTCAGCGTGAACTGCACCGTCACGGTCATGATGACGGGCACGGGCACGCCGTTCAGCAGGGTCGGCGTGAACTCCCACTGCTTCACCGCGTCGAGCGCGGCCTGGTCGAGCAGGGGAATGGAACGCAGCACGCGGGCATCCTGCACGCGGCCGTTGGGGCCGATGACGGCCTCGATGATCACCACGCCCTGCACGCGCGCCGACTGCGCGATCGGCGGGTAGACCGGCGGCACGTTCTTGACCTTCGTGGGCTGCTTGATGTTGCCACCCACGCGTACCGGCGCGGCCGGCGGCGGCGGGGGCGGCGGGGGCGGCGGGTCGGGCAGGCCGCCGACGACACCACCGACGACCCCACCGGGCACACCACCTTCGACGCCAGCGCTGCGATCGAAGTTGGTGTCGATCTTGGCTTCCGGCTTGATTTCCGCTGGCGCCTCGGTCGGCGCCGCGTTGGGGTTGGCCGGTGGAATTTCCGGCGGCTTCGCTGCGGCCGGGGGCGGCGGCGGAGGCGGCGGCGGGGGCGGCGGCGGCGGCGCTGCCACGAACGCCATCATCGAGGGCGGGGTGGGCAGAACGTCGGCCGCGAGCAAAGGAATAATGACGATTGCGCCGATAACCGCCGTGTGAACCAGAATCGACAGCGGCACCGTATACCACTGCTGATTGCCGATTTTCACGGACGATTCGACGACGTCGCCGAACATGCGTTCTTCGCGTGGCACCGGTGTTCTTCCTCCCTGCGATCGTCCGTTTAGCCCAGCCGAGCGGCCGATTATGCCAGCCCGAAAAAACAGTGTCAACGAACCGGCAGTGCGTGCCGGGGCAGTACCCGCAGTTACCCTACGCGTTCACCCGGCTCGGCCGTCCTCCTCGGATGTCGGCCTGACCCACCCAGCGCGGATTTAGACACTGGGTTTCCCGATTAGGTTCCCGCCGGTCCCCCGGTTAGCGCCCGGTGACGAAAGGGCTGGGCCGGGGGATTGTAGGATCGCTCCTGCCCGAATCGCAAGGGACAAGATCGGCCAAAAATCCCCCGTTTTCAAGCCACGTTTGGCGTTCTAGTCCAACTTGCCGCCGATCCGCATGCCGTAGAACGAGCGGTGCACGAAGAACATCGAGATCAGCAGGAACACCGCCGCCAGCATGCCGGTCAGCCCCGCGTACTCGCCATGGCGAAGCCCTTCGGCCAGCGACACGGCGAGCAAGCCGAACAGCGTCGTGAACTTGATGACCGGGTTGAGCGCCACGGACGAGGTGTCCTTGAACGGATCGCCCACCGTGTCGCCCACGACGGTGGCGGCGTGGAGCGGCGTGTTCTTCATCTTGAGCTCGGTCTCGACGATCTTCTTCGCGTTGTCCCAGGCGCCGCCGGCGTTGGCCATGAACACCGCCTGATACAGACCGAAGAGCGCGATCGACACGAGATAGCCGATGAAGAAGAACGACTCGACGAACGCGAACCCGAGCGTGGCGAAGAAGACGGTGAGGAAGATGTTGAACATGCCCTTCTGCGCGTACTGCGTGCAGATCTCCACCACCTTCTTGCTGTCTTCCACCGACGCGGCCTTCACGCCATCGAGCTTGATGTTGGCCTTGATGAACTCGACCGCGCGGTAGGCCCCGGTGGTGACGGCCTGCATCGAGGCACCGGTGAACCAGTAGATGATCGCGCCGCCGGTCACGAGACCGAGCAGGAACGGGGCGTGCAGCAGCGACAGCTTGTCGAGGTTCTGGGTGAGCCCGAGCGTCAGCTCCATGATGATCGAGAAGATCATCGTCGTGGCGCCCACCACGGCGGTGCCGATCAGCACCGGCTTCGCGGTGGCCTTGAAGGTGTTGCCGGCGCCGTCGTTCTCCTCGAGCATGTCCTTCGCCTTGCCGAAGTTCACGGTGAGGCCGAAGTCCTTCTTCAGCTCCTGCTCGATGCCGGGAATGCTCTCGATGGTCGACAGCTCGTAGACCGACTGTGCGTTGTCCGTCACCGGGCCGTACGAGTCCACGGCGATCGTCACCGGGCCCATGCCGAGGAAGCCGAACGCCACGAGGCCGAACGCGAACACCGCCGGGGCCAGCATGATGTCGCTCATCGACACGCCGCTGGCGCTCACGAAGAAGGCGATCGACATCAGCGACACGATCACCGAGGCCGAGCCAGTAGGCGCTGAAGTTGCCGGCCACGAGGCCCGGACAGGATGTTCAGCGACGCGCCGCCTTCCCTCGACGAGGTCACGACCTCGCGGACGTGGCTCGATTCCACCGACGTGAAGATCTTGACCAGCTCGGGGATGATGGCGCCGGCCAGCGTGCCGCAGGTGATGATGGTCGAGAGCTTCCACCACAGCGTGCCGTCGCCGAGGTCGGAAATCAGCAGGTTCGAGACCACGTAGGTCGCCACCACCGACACGATCGAGGTCAGCCACACCAGCTGGGTCAGCGGCGCCTCGAAGTTCATCTTCGCCACGTTGCCGTAGCGGGCCTTGGCGATGGCTTCGTTGATCAGATACGACCCGGCGCTGGCGATGATCATCATCACGCGCATCACGAAGATCCACACCAGCAGCTTCACCTGGATGACAGGGTCGCTCACCGCGAGCAGGATGAAGGTGATGAGCGCGACGCCGGTCACGCCGTAGGTCTCGAAGCCGTCGGCGCTGGGGCCCACCGAGTCGCCGGCGTTGTCGCCGGTGCAGTCGGCAATCACGCCCGGGTTGCGCGCGTCGTCTTCCTTGATGTTGAAGACGATCTTCATCAGGTCCGAGCCGATGTCGGCGATCTTGGTGAAGATGCCGCCGGCGATACGCAGCGCCGCGGCGCCCAGCGACTCGCCGATGGCGAAGCCGATGAAGCAGGGGCCGGCGTAGTCGCCCGGGATGAAGAGCAGGATGAAGAGCATGATCAGCAGCTCGACGCTGATCAGCAGCATGCCGATGCTCATGCCCGCCTTGAGCGGAATCGCGTACACCGGGTAGGGCTTGCCTTCGAGGCTGGCAAACGCGGTGCGGGAGTTGGCGTAGGTGTTCACGCGGATGCCGAACCACGCCACGCCATAGCTGCCCAGGATGCCGATGACGCTGAAGAGCAGGATGATGCCGACGCGCAGCGGCTCGAGCCCGGTGAGGATCCCGAAGTAGAGCACGATGACCACGGCGATGAAGATCTCGAGGATGGCGATGAACTTGCCCTGCGTCTGCAGGTAGGTCTTGCAGGTCTCGTAGATCAGCTCGGAGATCTCCCGCATCGAGCGGTGCACCGGCAGGTTCTTCAGCTGCGTCAGGATGACCAGGCCGAAGAGCATGCCGAGCGCCGACACGCCAATGCCGATCATCAGAAGGCCCCGGCTGCTATAGCCGCCTACGTCCACGGACGACAGGTCGGGCAGGACGAGGTTCACCTCGCCACCCGCTCGCGGCGCCTCGCCGGCCGGTTCTTGCGGCGGCTGTGCCGCGGCCATCGCCGGCACCAGCATCATCAGCAGCAGGGCGCACGTCAGCACGCGGCTGAGCGCCTGGAACGTCTCGCGCATCGATCTCATTGTTCCTCTCTCTTGTTCACCGCCCCGCCGGAGGCGGGGCAAAATCAACACTGTCCAGCGAGCAGAGCCAAACCGAACCGGCTCGAATCGCACCTACTCAGTCGGTTGGCGCCGCTCGCCTTGGCCGGGGTCATCCCGCTTCCGGCGAAGATCCGCCGGCATCGACATGCCGCCGGTCAGGAAAATCCGCACACCCTCTTCCACGGTCAGGTCGGGAAAGAACGCCTGATCCGCCGGAAACACCACGATGTCGCCCAGATACAGGTGATTGGTCGGCACGTAGACCGTGATCAACGCCTCGGGGCCGCGGCCGCGATCGACCGTGAACTCCTTGGTGAGGAACCCCATCACCCATCCGCGCCGGTGATCTTCTACCATCACCACGCGTTTGAAGCCGTACTCGTTGTCCGGCGAGAACGCGACGACCAGCTGCTTCACCGGCGCGTAGATGGTGCGGAACACCGGCACCATCATCAGCCAGCTCTCGGCGCGTGCCATCACGCGCCGGCCGATCACGTTGGTCGCCAGGGCGCCGACCGCCAGCAGGAACAGGCCCGTGGCGACCACGCCGCCGGCCACGGCCACGAGCCGGTCCACGGCGGTCTCGCGGCCCATTATCTGCGTCGCCAGCGGCGCCGTGAAACCATCAATGATACCGAAGATCCACACCAGGGCCGCGAGGCTCACGAACAGCGGGACGGCGAAGAAAAACCCGGTCAGGAACGTGCGGCGCAGCCACTGCATCACAACCAGCCCGCGAAGATGGCCAGCCCCAGCGCTGCGCCTACCGAAATCCGGTACCAGGCAAACGGTCCGAACCCCACCCGGCCCACGAAACGCAGGAACGGCTTGACCACGAGCAACGCGGCCACGAACGCGGCCACGAACCCAATGGCGATCTCGCCGCCGCGGGTAGCGGTGAGATGGCTGCGCACGTCGATGAAATCGTGGACGAAGGCCGCCACCATGGTCGGCATCGCCAGGAAGAACGAGAACTCGGCCGCCGTGGTGCGCTCGAGGCCGCTGACCAGCCCGCCCACGATGGTGGCGCCCGAGCGCGAGACGCCGGGAACCAGCGCCAGCACCTGCGCCGTGCCAATCGCGAGCGCTTTCGAGAACGGCACCGAGTCGAGGTCCGACACCGTCGGCTGCGGGCGCAGGCGCTCCACGAGCAGCATCACGACCCCGCCGCGCCACGAAGGCTGCGGCCATGATCGCCGGGCTGTAGTAGAGCACCCGCTTGACGTAGTCGGCGAAGAAGGCGCCGGCCACGAGCGCCGGAATGAAGCCGACCAGCACGAGCGCCGCAAACCGGCGCGCTTCGGGGCGGCTCGGGCAGGCCCAGGACGACGGCCAGCACCTTGGCGCGATACAGCCAGATCACGGCCAGGATCGAGCCGAGCTGGATCATCACCGTGAACGCCCCGCCCGGGTCCTCGTAGCCGAGCACACGGGCACCGAGCAGCAGGTGCGCCGTGGACGAAATGGGCAGGAACTCGGTGAGCCCCTGCACCACTCCCAGCAGCGCGGCGTACAAGAACGTCACGACGAGCGAGGCTTCGCCACAGGTTGTTCTGGCTTGGGACTACGAGGCCTTGGCGCCCTTCTGCTTGCGGCTCGCCCGCGCCGCGTCGGCGGCCGGAGTCGCGGCGAGCTGGGGCTTCTTGCTCAGAAGGATGGCGATCGCCGAGGCGATGAACACCGTCGAGTAGGTGCCGCTCACCACGCCGACGAGCATCGTGAACGAGAACCCGCGCAGCGCCTCACCGCCGAAGAGAAACAGCGCCAGCACCGAGAGGAACGTGGTGCCGGCCGTGATGATCGTGCGCGACAACGTCTGGTTGACCGCGGTGTTGACCACCTGTTCGAGCGGCTCGCGCCGCTTCGACCGCATGTTCTCGCGCACGCGGTCGAAGATCACGATCGTGTCGTTCACCGAGTAGCCGGTGATGGTCAGGATGGCGGCCACGACGTTCAGCGACAGGTCGTACTTGAAGAACGCGAGGAACGCAAAGGTGACCAGCAGGTCGTGGAACGTCGCCGCGATGGCGCCCACCGCGAAGCTCGGACGGAACCGGACGGCGATGTAGGCGGTGATGGCGAGAATCGAGGCCAGGGTGGCGTACAGGCCCTTCCGCTGGAGGTCGGCGCCGATGACCGGGCCGACGATGTCGCGGGTGAGGAGCTCGAACTTCGGCAGCCCCGCCTTCTGCAGCGCCTCCTCGATCTGCCGCGATCCCTGCTCGAGGCTGGTGCCCTGCTCGGCCGTCGCCGTCTGCGGCAGCCGGATCATGATCTGGCGGTCGCCGGCCGGTCCGTACTGCTGCACCACCTTGTCGCCGGGAATGCTGCTCATCGCGGCGCGCACCTGGTCCTCGGTGACGGGCTGCTCGAACTGCACGATGACCAGCGTGCCGCCCGAGAAGTCGATGCCGAGCGACAGGCCGCGCGTGGCAATCACCGCCGCCCCGGCGATGATGACCGCCAGCGACAGCGCGATGGCGTGCCAGCGCCAGCGGATGAAGTTGTAGTTCGGGTTGTGGAAAATCTGCATGACAGTCTTTGGCAAACCGGCGTGGCGCCGGTTCGCGATTTAGATGCTCAGAGCCTGAACCTTGCGCTGGCCCAGCACCAGCTCGAACACCGTGCGCGACACGAACACGGCAGTGAAGACGTTGGCCGCCAGCCCGATGATGAGCGTCACGGCGAAGCCGCGGATCGGCCCGGTGCCGAACTGCAGCAGCAGCAGCGCCGAGATGAGCGACGAGACGTGGGTGTCGACGATCGTCCACCACACGCGGTCGAACCCGGCGTTGACGGCGGCGCGCGCGCCGCGGGCCGTCGTCATCTCTTCCTTGATGCGCTCGAAGATCAGCACGTTCGAGTCGACGCCCATGCCGATCGTGAGGATGAAGCCGGCAATGCCGGGCAGCGTCATCGTGGCCCCGAGGTAGGCCATCAGGCCGAGCAGGATCAGCAGGTTCACGACGATCGAGATGATCGCGTTGAGGCCGGTGAGCTTGTAGTAGAACACCATGAAGAGCGACCACGAACGCGAGGCCGCCGATCGACGCGGCCACGCCGGCGCGGACCGAATCGGCGCCGAGCGTCGGGCCGACCGTGCGCTCTTCGAGATAGGTCAGCGAGGCCGGCAGCGCGCCCGACCGCAGCACCAGCGACAGGTCCTGCGCCTCCTGCTGCGTGAACGAGCCGCTGATGCGGCCTTCGTCCGAGATGCGGCTCTGGATGACCGGCGCCGACGACACGCGCCCGTCGAGCACGATGGCGAGCTGGCGGCCGATGTTCTGCTCGGTGGCGGTGCCGAACTTGCGCGCGCCGTCCGAGTTGAGCGAGAAGCCCACCGCCGGCAGGTTGTTCTCGTCGAGCGTCGGACGGGCGTTGCGGAGGTCGCGGCCGGTCACCACCGACGCGCGGCGCACGGCGTAAAACACGGTGCCCGGGCGCGCCGCCGGAAGCCGGGTCGCCGGATCCGGGCAGCAGCAGGATGTCCGGCGGCACGGCGTTGCTATAGGCCTGAGCGCGCCTGCTCTTCGCCGGCAAACGGCCCCTGCTCCACGATCTTCAGCTCGAGGAGCGCGGTGGAGCGGATGAGGTCCTTGGCGCGCTGCACGTCGCTCACGCCGGGCAGCTCCACCAGGATCTGATCGACCGTCGCCCTGGCGCGCCACGATCGGCTCGGCCACGCCCAGCTCGTTCACGCGCCGCTCGATCGTCTGCAGCGCCTGAGTCGACCGCCTCGCCGCGCAGCTGGTTCTCGATGTTCGGCTTCATCGAGTAGGTGTAGCCGCCCACCCCGGAGGACCGGTTGTAGACCGTGTCGGCGTCCACCGCCGCCGTCCGGTACGCCTGGGTCGTTCTGGATGCCCTCGACGACGAACGTCTTGCGGGTCCGTCATCTCGAGCTTGGAGAACTGGATGCCGCCGCGCGTCAGCGTGTCGCGCAGGCGCTCGACCGTGGTCTCGGTTTCGAGCCGCAGCGCGTCGTCGGTCTGGACGCGCAGCACGAGGTGGACGCCGCCCTTGAGGTCGAGGCCGAGGTTCACCTTCTGCGACGGCGGGTAGAAGGAGAAGATCGACAGGGCGACGACGACGACGATGAGAATCAGCTTCCAGCGGACGTTCGGGTTCATGACTGGCTTTCGGTCGAGACGGGCTCCTGGCCCTGATAGCCGACGATCGCGGACCGCGACACCTGCACGCGGACCTTCTCGGCAATCTGCAGCTGCACGGCCTGGTCGGTGATGCCGGTGATGCTGCCGAAGATGCCGCCCGAGGTGACGACGCGGTCGCCCACCTTGAGCGCGGAGAGAAACGAGTCCACCTTCTGCTGCTTACGTTTCATGGGCAGCAGAATCACGAAGTAGAAGATGCCCAGGACCAGGGCGAACGGAATGAACGACACCCACGCCGGTGCCCCGTTCGGGGGCGCGCCCATGGCCACCAGGAACGGAAACGCCGCGTCCTGCATCCACTCTCCCACTGCGGACAGATTCATGAATCGAGTGCCAGGCGGGAGAGCGACCGGACGAACCCCTGCCTGAAGGTTTCGAAGTTCCGAAACGCTATAGCGTCCCTGATCCTCCGCATGGTGTCAAGGTAGAAGGTCAGGTTATGCAACGTGTTAAGGGCAGCGGCGCTCATCTCGCCGGCCACGTAGAGATGGCGAAGATAGGCCCGGGAATGGCGCGCGCAGGTGTAGCAGCCGCACTCGGGATCGAGCGGGGCCAGATCGTCGGCGTAGCGGGCATTCTTGATGTTCAGACGCCCCTGGCTGGTAAAGAGCTGTCCGTTGCGGGCGTGGCGGGTGGGCATGACGCAGTCGAACATGTCGATGCCCCGGGCCACGCACTCCACCAGGTCCTGGGGGGTGCCCGCGCCCATCAGATACCGGGGCTGGGCCTCCGGCAGCCGGGCGGCCGTCGCCTCGACGACGGCATACATCACGTCCATCGGCTCGCCGACGCTCAGGCCGCCGATGGCGTACCCCTCGAACCCGACCGCCACGGTGGCGTCGGCGCTGGCGTCGCGGAGGTCCTGGAACACGCCGCCCTGCACGATGCCGAACTGGGCCTGCCCCGGGTTGGTGACCTTCACGTCGGGCGGCGGGCCGTCCCGCAGGACCTCGAGCCGCGCCCGGCAGCGGGCGGCCCACCGCGCCGACCGCTCCATCGACCGCGCCGCGTCCTCGTGCGTGGCCGGGTAGGCCAGGCATTCGTCGAACACCATCTGGATGTCCGAGCCGAGCCGGGCCTGGATGTCGGTGGCGCGCTCTCGGGCGTGAGCAGGTGCCGGGAGCCGTCGAGGTGCGACTGGAACTCGGCGCCCTCCTCGCGGATGACCCTGCGGCTCGGCGAGGCTGAACACCTGATAGCCGCCGCTGTCGGTGAGGATGGGCCGGTCCCAGCCGATGAATGCGTGCAGCCCGCCGAGGTCGGCGATGCGGCTGGTCCCCCGGCCGCAGGAACAGGTGGTAGGTGTTGCCGAGGATGATGGCGGCGCCGATGCCTTCGAGGTCGCGGTGCAGCGTCGCTTTCACGCTGCCCTGCGTGCCCGACCGGCATGAACGCGGGGGTCTCGACCCGGCCGTGCGGCGTGGTCGAGCGTACCGAGGCGCGCGCCGCCGTCGGTCGCGCGCAGACTGAATCCGAAGCGGGACACCGCTATTATTCTTACTTCACGTGAAAAAACTGCGCGTCGGCGTCATCTACGGCGGCCGCTCCGGCGAACACGAGGTGTCGATCGCGTCGGCCGCGGCCATCTTCAAGCACCTCGACCCGGCCCGCTACGACGCCGTCCCCATCAAGATCGCCAAGGACGGGCGCTGGGCCCTGGGCACCACCACCCCGAAAGCGCTGTCGGCCGCCGACGTGCACAAGCAGGCGGCCACCGAGGCGCTCGTGCCGGTCGATCCGTCGGCCGCGCTGCAGGGCTCGCGCGTGGACGTGGTGTTTCCGGTGCTCCACGGCCCCTACGGCGAGGACGGCACCGTGCAGGGCCTGCTCGAGCTCGCCAACGTGCCCTACGTCGGGGCCGGCGTGCTGGGGTCGGCTGTCGGCATGGACAAGGCGGTCATGAAGGCGCTCTTTGCCGCCGCCAATCTGCCGATCGTGCCGCACCTCACCGTGCTGCGCCGCGACTGGGAGCGCGCGCCCGCCGACATCACCGGTGCCGTCGCCCGCGACCTGCGCTATCCGGTGTTCGTGAAGCCGGCCAACCTCGGGTCGAGCGTCGGGATCTCCAAGGCGCGCCTCGGACGCCAGCCCTGGCCGACGCCATGCGGCTCGCCTTCGATTTCGACCGCAAGGTGGTCGTCGAGGCGGGCGTGCCCGACGCGCGCGAGATCGAGTGCGCGGTGCTGGGCAACGACGACCCCGAGGCGTCGGTGCCCGGCGAGATCATCGTCACGCACGCCGACGGCTTCTACTCGTATGCCGCGAAGTACCTCGACCCCAACGGCGCGTCGTGGCAGATCCCGGCCGACATCGCGCCCGAGACCGCGGCGCATGGTCCGCCGCCTGAGCGTCCAGGCGTTCAAGGCGCTCGAGCTCGCCGGGATGGCGCGCGTGGACTTCTTCCTCGGCCGGCAGAGCGGCGCCGTGTTCCTCAACGAGGTGAACACCATTCCGGGGTTCACCACGATCTCGATGTATCCCAAGATGTGGGAAGCGACCGGGCTGCCGCTATCCGGCGCTGCTCGACCGGCTGATCGCGCTCGCGCTCGAGCGCCACGCCGAGAAGCAGCGGCTGCGCACCAGCGTGACATGACGGCGAGCTGCGCCTCGACCGACGAGCATGCGTCGCCGCGTCTGTGTCGCCGTGGCCGTCGGCGACGGCGATGGCGGCCACCGCCTGGCGCCGGTCCGGCGCAGCGCAGCGCGCCGGCACCGGGCTGACCAACGCCCCGGCCCTCGCGCGCGCCTACGACGCCATCTTCGACGCCGATTTCACCGCAGCCGCGGCCCGCCTCGACGACGCCTGCGGCCGCGGCTGGCGCACGCGCACCGTGGCGCGCGCCGGCGAGGCCTCGCCCCACGCGTGCCACGTGCTCGACCTCGTCTCGCGCTGGTGGCAGCTGCAGGCCGACACGCTCGACCGCACGCCACGATGCCGAGTTCGCGGCGCGCGTCGACCGCGCGGTCGCCGCGAGCCGAGGCGTGGACGGCGCAGGAGCCCGCCACGCGCCGAGGCCTGGTTCTACGCCGGCGCGGCCTACGGCGTCCGCGTGCAGTGGCGCGCCCTGCGCGGCGAGCGGCTCGCCGCCGCCCGCGACGGCAAGCGCATCAAGGACGCGCTCGAGCGCGCCCTGGCGCTCGATCCGCGACCTGCAGGACGCCTACTTCGGCATCGGGCTCTACCACTACTACGCCGACGTGGCGCCGGTGGCCGCCAAGATGCTGCGCTGGATGCTGCTGCTTCCCGGGCGGCGACCGCGAGGCGGGGTTGCGGGAGATGCTGCGGGCGCGCAGCGGCGGCCAGGTGCTGCGCGACGAGGCCGACTACCAGCTGCACACGGTGTATCGTCTGGTACGAAAAGGACACCGAGCGGGCCTGGAGCTGGCGCGGCGGCTGCACGAGCGGCATCCGCACAATCCCGCTGTTCGCCCAGGCGGTGGCCGACACCGAGGACGTGCACCTGTCGGACTACGCGGCGAGCCTGCGCACGTGGACAGGCGCTCCTGGCCGACGCCCGGGCCCGCCGCGTGGCCTGGCCCGAGCTGACGGAGGTGCGGGCGCGGCTGGGCATGGCTCGCCAGCTCGATCGGCTGTCGGAGACCGACGTCGCCATCGACCAGCTGCGCAGCGTGGTGGCGGCGGCGCCCGCAGCACCGGTCGGCGCGCTGGCCGACGCGCACCTTCAGCTCGGCGATGCGCTCGACCGGCTGGGCGCGCACGACGATGCACGGGCCGCCTACGACGCCGCGGTGGCGCGCACGCCCGCTGGCGACCCGCTCAAGACGGCGGCGCGGGCCCGGGCGGCGCAGCGGCGCACTCCGGATCGCACCGCCGCGCAGGCCTACCGGCTCTCGCTCGAAGGCTGGCGGGCGCTCGAGCGCGGCGACATCAGCGCCGCCGGGCAGGCGCTCGACCGCTCGCTGGCGCTGGGCCCGGCGATCAGCTCACCCGCTACCGCAAGGCGCGGCTGCTGCTCGCGCAGCGCAACGAGCGCGCCGCCATCGACGCGCTCGAGGCCGTCGATTGCCGCGACCGACACGCCGCTCGCACGTCTACGCGGCCGCGTGCCTCGACGCGGCGCAGGCGCACGAGCGGCAGGGATCGACGTCGCGCGAGCCATCGAGCTCTACGAGCTCACCGTGGCGGCGTTCGGCGTCGATCCGCGCGCCAAGAGCGCCGCGCAACGCGCGCTCGCGCGGCTCGCGAAGCCTGCGTGATCGCGCGCGCGTGCGATGCGTGCGCGGCGGACTCGCGCACGCGACGCTGCAGAAGCCTGCGCGGTCGGATCCGAAACTTGACATCAAGGGTGAGATTGGACGTGGCTCGATGCGTGCGTTTTTTGACAAGCCGCTCGATTTTGTGCTTGACACAGCAAGAATCTCACCCGTAATCTACATCTGGTATGAGGGTGGATGGCTCAGCCCACCAATTGTGACGGCCGAGCGGTCGTCGGAGGCTGGGTCGCTAACTCCTAAGGAGAAGCAAATGGCGAAGAAAGCTGCCAAGGGCGCAAAGAAGAAGGCCGCGAAGAAGCGGTAATTCTTCTGAAGGCTTTATGGGGTGCTTGTTGAAGCACCCCATTTTTTTAGCCTTCCCAAAAGGGGCGCGTGCTGACGCGCCCCTTTTGCTTGTACGGATACTCCGCGCAGTGCCGCTCGTCCTCGACGGCCTCGCGTTCTCGACGGGCACTCGCTTAGACCTGCCACGACCGGCGCTGGCCTACGGCCGCGACTCAGACTCTATTCCGGATTGACGCCGTCGCGGATCCGCACGCGGCGGATGACGTCCCACGGCAGCAGCCGATCCACGACCTCCATCCCCGCCACGACGTGGCCGAACACGGTGTAGCGCGCGTCGAGGTGCGGCGCCGGCGAGTGGGTGATGAAGAACTGGCTGCCGCCGGTGTCGCGCCAGTCGAGCGCCATGCCGACCGTGCCGCGCAGATAGGGCCGCTGGTTCAGCTCGTCGCGAATCGTGTAGCCCGGCCCGCCTTCGCCGTCGCCGCGCGGATCGCCGCCCTGCGCCACGAAGTCGGGCACGATGCGGTGGAAGGCCACGCCGTTGAAGAAGCCCTTGCGCGCGAGGGTCATGAAGTTGCGCGACGTGAGCGGGGCGTCGAGCACGGCCAGCTCGATCTCGACGACGCCCTTGTCGGTTTCGATGAAGGCGTGCGGCGAAAACGGCGGCGCCACCATCGCCTGCCAGGCCGGTGTGTCCACGGCCTCGCCCGGCGGTGGCCGGGCGCATCGCCGCCGGCCACGCCCTCGGTGACGTTCTGGTCCTTCAGCAGGTCCGCGGCGCGCACGCGCACCGCCCAGTCCTTGTCCTTCAGCGCCTGCGTCGAGCAGCGGCCGCGGCGCCGGCCGGATCGAGCTGCGCCAGCGCCGCCAGCATCGCCGCGCGCGCCATGTAGGTCGTCGTCGGCGCCGGCCGCGGCGTAGGCCGCCCGCAGGTCCGGCACGGCGTCGGCGGCCTTGAGCTGCGACGAGCGCCTGCGCCGCGGCCGAGCGGACCATGAAGTCCGGGGACGTGAGCCGCGCGCGGATCAACGCGGCGGCGCCCGGGGCCTTCGAGGCCGCCAGGGCCGCGAGCACGGGCGGCACCACGCGCACGTCGGCGTCGCCGGCCATCGTCGCGAGCCGCGCGAATCCGCTGGCCGTCGGGCAGCGTCCCGAGCGCGCCCGCCTGCGCCACGCGCACCGTCCAGTCCGGATCAGGGTCGAGGCCCGAGAGCGTGGCGGTGAAGGTTTCGGGATCGACGCGCGCCAGCGCGCGCATCGCCGTGCCGCGAATGGCCGGGGCGCGGTCGGCCACGAGCTCCACGAGGATGTCGGCCGTGCGGGCATCGGCCAGCGCCGCCAGCGCGGTCATCGCCTCGAGCCGTATCGCGGGATCCGTCGCGCGGGTCGCCGACGATCCGCGGTGACGAGCGGCAGCGACGCGCGATCGCCCAGGGCGGCGAGCGCGCGGAGCGCCTGGATCATCAGCGCGCTGTCGCGCGGCTGCTCCACCAGCGCGCGAATCGCGGCCAGCCGACTGCGTCGCCTTGGCCGCGGCCAGACCCCGCACCGCGAACGACGCCGTGTAGCGCCCCGGGCGTCGAGAGGAGCGCGAGCAGGACCGGCGCCGCGCGCGCGATCGCCGACGCGCTGCAGCGCATAGGCAACCGGCCACCAGCGCGACACCGGCTGGCCGTCCGCGCCGACCACCGCGGCCGCGAGCGGCTCGTAGACCGCCAGGCGCGCCAGGGCGAAGAGTCCAAGCCGCACGGCCTCGACCGGCGGCGCGAGCGGCGACGTGAGGTCGTCGGGCTGCACGCCCGACAGCGCCCCGGCCGCGACGTGCCGGCCGCACCATCTCGCCGATGGCGCGCCGCGTCGGCCTTGTCGCCGATCAGGCCGAGGGCCTCGGCGGCGCGGCCCTGCAGCACCACGTCGGCGCCCGAGAGCGCTTGCAGCAGCGGCGGCCGGGCGGCCGGCGAGCCGATCAGCCCGAGCGCGAACGCCGCCATCTGCCGCACCTCGGGCTCCTCGTCGTCGAGCGCCTTGATGAGCGGCTCCACCGCCTCCGGCAGGCCGACGCGCCCCACCGCGAGCGCTGCGCGCCGGCGGACGCGCGCCTCGGGGTCGTCGAGCAGCACCAGCAGATCGGATGGCGGTGGCGGCGCCACGAGCGCCGGCAGCGTGCGAGTGGCCGGCCGGATGATCGACGGGCGCGGGCGGATTCGGGATCTCTCAGGATCCGCTGATCCTCGAGCCGCACGATCCAGGCGAGCTTCTGCTCCCACGACATCCGTGGGACCAGCTGCCGTGGACCGGCTGCGGCAGCGGGGTCTCGGGAGCCTTCGGCGCGCAGCCTGCGACCAGCAGTGGAAGGCACGAGACACGCGCGCGCGGCGCGGAGAAGCAGGGCGAGGTCCGCCTCCATAAGAAGCGAAGTCGCGCGGCGCGCGCCTTCGGGGCCGTGGGCATCGATGTGAGGTGGGAGCGGCGAACGGCTTCGGATGATAGCATGCGGCCTACAGCTCACTTTGGAGCCCGTTCACTCCCTCCCGTTCCGGTCGATTGCAATCGAGGGCCCGATTGGCGTCGGCAAGACCGCGCTGGCCGAACGCCTCGCCACCCGCCTCGACGCGGCGACGGTGCTCGAGGAAACCGAGAATCCGTTCCTCGCCGACTTCTACGCGGGGCGCCCCGGCGCGGCGCTGCAGTCGCAGCTCTTCTACCTGCTGAACCGCCACCGCCAGCAGCTGTCGCTGCGGCAGTCGAACCTGTTCGCGCAGACGACCATCTGCGACTACCTGTTCGACAAGGACAAGATCTTCGCGTATCTGAACCTCGACGACAACGAGCTGTTCATCTATCAGCGGCTGTACGACCTGCTCGCCGCCGACGTGCCGTCGCCCGATCTCGTCGTCTATCTGCAGGCGCCGACCGAGGTGCTCGAGCGCCGCCTGCGCCGCGACCGCACGCCCGGATCCGAACGACGAGCCGCGCGTGCCCGACCCGTCGCCCGATTACGTCAAGGAGCTCAACGAGGCCTACCAGCACTTCTTCTTCCACTACACCGCCACGCCGCTGCTCGTCGTGGAAACCTCCGACGTCGATCTCGCCGAGCGACCACGCCCTCGACGAACTCCTGCGCCAGATGGCCACGATGAGCGCGCGGAACGCGTTATTACGTGCCGCGTCCGTAGGGCGCGTAGGCGGGTAGGCGGGTGGGCAGAGCGCTTCGCACCGCGCAAACCAGCTAAAACAAGAGCTTTCCGCTCCCCACCCGCCCACCTGCCTACCCGCCTACCGCGGGCACTCGCAGCGTGCTACAGTGCCCGGTGATGGCGTGGTTCAAGAAGGCCCGCAAGCCGATCGCCTCGGTGACGGCCGAAAAGCCGAGCCGGGTGCCGGAGGGCTTGTGGGTGAAGTGCCCCGACTGCGGCAACCCCGTCTACAAGAAGGATCTCCAGGGCAACCTCAACGTCTGCCCCAAGTGCGCGCACCACTTCCGCCTGAACGCCGCCGAACGGCTCGCCGCGCTCTTCGACGGCGGCGAGTACGTCGAGCACTTCCGCGACCTCCGCTCCACCGACCCGCTGCAGTTCACCGACACCAAGCCGTATCGCGAGCGGCTCCAGAAGACCATCGAAGCCACCGGCATGAACGACTCGGTGATCGTCGCGACCGGGCGGCTCGACGGGCTCGACGTGGTGATTGCGGCCATGGAGTACACCTTCATCGGCGGCAGCATGGGCGTCGTGGCCGGCGAGAAGCTGACCCGCGCCGTGGAGATGGCGCTCGAACGGCGGCAGCCGGTCCTCATCATCTCGTGCTCGGGCGGCGCCCGCATGATGGAAGGCGCACTGTCGCTGATGCAGATGGCGAAGGTGTCGGCGGCGCTGGCGCGGCTCGATCGCGCCCGGCTCCCCTATATCTCGATCCTCACCGACCCGACGACCGGCGGCGTGACCGCGAGCTTCGCGATGCTCGGCGATCTCAACATCGCCGAGCCCAAGGCGCTCATCGGCTTTGCCGGCCCGCGCGTCATCGAACAGACCATCCGGCAGAAGCTGCCGGAAGGGTTCCAGCGCAGCGAGTTCCTGGTCGAGCACGGCATGCTCGATCTCGTCGTCGACCGCCGCGACATGAAGGCGGTAGTCGCGCGTGCGCTGCGCTTCATGGGAGCAGAGCTGGCGCCGGCCGCGGTGCCCGAACAGACCGGCGTCGCCGTGGCGGCCCCCACGCGCTGACCACTCCTTGCTCGATCGGCTTTCCTCGCTCGAAACCTTCGGCATCAAGCTGGGGCTCGAGAACATCTCGCGACTCTGCGAGGCGCTCGGCCACCCCGAGCGCAGCTTCACCACGCTGCACGTCGCCGGCACCAACGGCAAAGGCTCGGTCACGGCCATGGTGCACGCGGCGCTGGGCGCGGCCGGCCTGCGCACCGCGCGCTACACGTCGCCCCACCTGGCCGACATCACCGAACGGTTCGTCATCGGCGACGCCGCCGGTCGACACCGCCACCTTCAACGCCGTCGCGCACGACGTGCTCGACCTCGCGGATCGCCTGGTGGCCGGCAAGGTCGCTGCGCGTCCTGCCGACGTTCTTCGAGGCCACCACCGCCATCGCGTTCGAGCTGTTCCGCCGGGCCGGAACCGAGATGTGCGGTCATCGAGGTGGGCCTCGGCGGCCGGTTCGACGCCACCAACGTCATTACCCCCGTGGCCGGCGCCATCACCACCATCGGGTTCGACCATCAGCAGCACCTGGGCGCGACGCTGGGCGGAGATCGCCTTCGAGAAGGCCGGCATCATCAAGCCGGGCATGACGGTCGTCGCGGGCACGCTGCCGCCCAGCGCCATCGACGTGGTCCGCCGCGTCGCCGCCGAACGCGGCGCGGCGCTCGTGGAGGCCACGAGCGACTCCCGCGTCGAGGCCGACGCGCTCGACGGCGCGGCGCGGGTGACGATTGACACGCCGAACGCACGCTACGGGCCGCTCACGCTGGCGCTGCGCGGCGATCACCAGGTCGGCAACGCCGTCGTGGCCGTGCGGCTCCTCGAGGCGGCAGCCGCCGGCGGCGTGGCGGTGGCGGCGGCCCACATCGAGCGCGGTCTGACGTCGGCGCACTGGCCGGCACGTCTCGAATACGTCGCGGTGGACGGCGGGCACCGCGTCCTGCTCGACTCGGCGCACAACGCCGAGGGCGCGGGCGCGCTGGCCGCGCACCTGCGCCGCTGGCACCCGGAGGGGCCGCCGCTCGTCATCGGCATCATGCGCGACAAGGACGTGCACGAGATCCTGGCGCCGCTCCTGCCGCTGACCTCGCGGGTGATCGCCACGTCGGCGCCGACGCCGCGGGCGCTCCCGGCCGAGGAACTGGCCACGCGCGTCCGTACGGCCGCCGAGCGGCTCGGCCTGTCATCGCGCCTCACCGTGGAAGTGGACGACGATCCCCTGCACGCCGTCGACCGCGCGCTCGCCGTCGGCGGACCTCGCCTGCGTGGCCGGATCGATTTTCCTCGTCGGCCCGCTGCGCGAGCGCCTGCTGGCGCGCGCCGCGGTGCCGGCGCCGCCCCCGGCCCGATGACGCGCCGCGCTGCCGGCGCTCTGTCTCGTGTGCCTGCTCGCCGGCCTGCGCGCCGCGGCCGGCCAGCAGCTCCAGCCGCCCGCCGCACAGCCGCCGCCGTCCAGCAGCCGGCGGACCCCGGCGCGCCGCAGCCCGGCGGCCGGACAGGCAGGGCCGCCCGGCGCGACGGCGAACACTCCACTGGCCAAGCTCCTCGGCGGACGGTCCGACCGCCAGGAGGTGGTTGGCAACCGGCTGAGCATGATTGGCTCGGTCGAGCTCCAGCCGCCCAACAGCATGGTGAAGTTCTTCGCCGACCAGGTGGACATCTACTTCGACGAGAACCGGCTCGAGGCGCGCGGCAACGTCGTGTTCTCGGACCCGAACGGACGCATTGCCGCCGAGCGCGTCGAGTTCGACCTCGCCACCGGCACCGGCGTCTTTCACGACGCCTCCGGCATCATGGCCATGGGCAAGTTCGCCAACCCGACGCCAGTTCGCCGGCCAGGACCCCGACGTCTACTTCTACGGCGAGCGCATCGAGAAGCTTCCCAACCGGAAGTACCGCATCACCAAAGGCGCCTTCACCACCTGCGTGCAGCCCACGCCCCGCTGGGAGCTGACGAGCGGCAGCGTGGACATCACGCTCGACGACTACGCGCTGCCCGCGGCACGGTGCTGCGCGTCAAGGGCGTGCCGCTGTTCTACCTGCCGGTGATCTACTACCCGCTGCAGGAGGAGCGAGCGCGCCACCGGATTCCTGCTGCCGACCTACGGCACCTCCACCTATCGCGGCCAGGCGATGAGCAACGGGTTCTTCTGGGCGATGAGCCGCAGCCGCGACCTGACGCTGATGCACGACTGGTTCACGCGCTCGGGCCAGGGCGCCGGCGCCGAATACCGCTACGTCGCCGACGCGCAGTCCGTCGGGCAACGTCAAGGTCTACCGCTTCACGCGCAAGACCACGACCTACGACACCGACGGCGTGACCACCGTGCTGCCCGCCGACCAGAGCGTCGAGGTGCAGGCGGCGGTCAACCACCGGCTCACGCAGCGGCTGCGCGCCCGCGCGCGCGTGGACTACTTCTCCGACCTCCTCACCCAGCAGCTCTATCACCAGAACATCTATCAGTCCACGCGCAGCACCCGCGTGATCGACGGCAGCGTCAGCGGCACGTTCGGCCGCGCCTCGGCCAGCGCGCAGTACCAGCGCAGCGAGTACCTGTCGAGCAACCTCCGATCGAGCGTCTACGGCAGCACGCCGCGGCTGGCGGCGAGCATCGCGCCGCAGATGCTCTTCGGCACGCCGATCTACGCGTCGGCCAACACCGAGTACGCCTTCATCCCCAACCTGCAGCTCGTCAACGGCAACGTCGCGACCGATCGAGTCGCTCGGCAAGTGGGACCTGGCGCCGTCGCTGCGCGTGCCGCTGTCGCGGCTCACCTATCTCTCGGCCAACACCAGCGCGCTGTACCGGTCCACCTACTATTCCCGCAGCCTCGACGAGGACGGCGACCTGACGCCGGTCGCGCTGCTGCGCCAGTTCCTCACGGTCCGCACCGAGGTGATCGGGCCGGTGCTGACGAAGATCTGGGACACGCCGGAGAGCACGCGTGACCGAGCGGATGAAGCACGTGATCGAGCCGACCTTCGCCGTGGACTACACCACCGAGTTCGCCAACCAGCTGAACGTGCCGAAGACCAACGACGCCGCCGACTACGTGGTCGGCGGCGCCGCGCGGGTGACCTACGGCATCACCAACCGCCTGTTCTACCGGGGCCGGCCGACCGAGGAGGTCAAAGGGCAGACGCGCGAGTTCGTCACGGTGGGCGTGCAGCAGTCCTACTACACCAATCCCGACTGGCGAGCCTTTATGATACGAGCTACGTGAGCTACTCCGGGCGGCCGAAGGCGGTGGCGCTGTCGCCGATTGCGGTCACGGCCCGGTTCTCGCCGACGGTGGCGTTCGACGCCAACGCGCGCGTCGAGTACGACGTCAACGGAAACGGCATGCAGAGTTTGTCGACCGGCGGCATCGTTCAACGCGCACGCGCGCCTCGGCCAACCTCACCTTCAGCCGGACGCGGTCGACGCCGTCGAGCACACCCAACAGCTTTCTCACCGGGTCCACCAGCGTGCGGATGCGCGACGGGCGCGTCACCAGCCAGTACCTCCTCAGCTGGGACCTGGCCCGCGGCTACATCGTGAACCAGGCCGTGTCCACGACCTACATGGCGCAGTGCTGCGGCATCCAGTTCGAATTCCAGAAGTTCAACTACCAGCCGAGCACGATCGCGTCGCCCTCGCTTCCGGCCGACCGCCGGTTCAACGTCTCGATCGTGCTCGCCGGGCTCGGCAGCATCTCCAATTTCTTCGGCGCCTTCGGCGGCAGTAGTACAGTGAGGTGACGTGAGCGGACATCGGCTCGAGGCACACGGCACGCTGCCCTACGACTGGACGCGCAAAGATGGTTGAGGTGCTCGTCACCGGCGGCGCCGGGTTCATCGGCAGCAACTTCGTGCGCCACGCGCTGCGGCACGCACGCCGACTGGCGCGTGACCACGCTCGACAAGCTCACCTACGCGGGCCGGCGCGAAAACCTGCACGACGTGATGGACGACCCGCGCCACGAGTTCGTGCACGGCGACATCGCCGACGCCGCCGTAGCGGGTCCGCTGGTCGAGCGATCGGCCATCGTGGTGCACTTCGCGGCCGAGACCCACGTGGACCGGTCGCTGCTCCACGCCGGCGACTTCATCCGCACCGACGTCGAGGGCACCTGGGTGCTGCTCGAGGCCGCGCGCCGCGCGACGGGCCTGCGGCGCTTCATCCAGATCTCCACCGACGAGGTCTACGGGTCGGTGCCCGTGGGCGCGAGCGTCGAGACCGACGAGCTGAAGCCGCGCAATCCGTATGCGGCGAGCAAGGCCGGCGCCGACCGCCTGGCCTACAGCTACTGGGCCACCTACGAGCTGCCGATCGTCATCACCCGCGCCTCGAACAACTACGGGCCGTACCAGTTTCCGGAGAAGGTGATCCCGCTCTTCGCCACCAACGCCATCGACGACGTCCAGGTGCCGCTCTACGGCGACGGGCGGAACGTGCGCGACTGGCTGCACGTGGACGACCATTGCCGGGCGGTCGATCTGCTCATCGAACGCGGCGTCAACGGCGAGGTCTACAACGTGGGCGGCGGCAACGACATCATGAACGTCGACCTCACCCACCGCATCCTCGACGGGCTCGGCAAGCCGCGCACGCTCATCAAGCCGGTTGCCGATCGCCCCGGGCACGACCGCCGCTATTGCCTCGACACCGCCAAGCTGCGGGCCGCGGGCTGGGCGCCGCAGGTGCCCTTCGAGCAGGGCCTGCAGCAGACCGTCGAGTGGTACCGCGACAACGAATGGTGGTGGCGGCCGATCAAGGAACAGGACGCGGCGTACAAGGCGTACTACCAGACGCAGTACGGCGCCCGGCAGTAGCGTTGTGACGGCTGAGGCCGGGCCGGCGACCCGCGCCCACGACGGACCGGTCCTGGTGACGGGCGCCGCGGGGTTCGCCGGCAGTCACCTCGTCGAGCGGCTCGCCTCCACCCGCGACCTGGTCTGCTGGTCGCGCGAAGCGCCCGCCCCAGGCCTCGCGCCCGTCCGCGCGGTGGCAGCAGATCGATCTGCTGGATCGTGACCGGGTACGCGCCGCGGTAGCGCGAACTCCAGCCGCGCCAGGTGTATCACCTCGCCGGCGTGCCGCACGTCGGCGCCTCGTGGGACGCCACCACCCCGACGCTCGCCGGCAACGTCCTGGCGACGCATTACCTGTTCGATGCGCTGCGGCGGGCGGGCGTGCAGGCGCGCGTGCTCGTCACCGCGTCGGCCACGGTGTATGCGCCGTCGGACCGGCCCATTGCCGAAGACGGCCCGATCGCGCCCGGCAGCCCCTACGCGCTCAGCAAGCTGGCGCAGGAGATGCGCACGCCTGCGCGCGGCCGTCGAGGACGGGCTCGACGTGATCGTCGTGCGCGCCTTCAACCACACCGGGCCGCGCCAGACGCCGGCGTTCGCGGCGCCGAGCTTCGCGCGCCAGATTGCGCTGATGGAGCGGGGCGCGCTGCCGCCGGTCATCCGCGCCGGCAACCTCGCGCCGCGGCGCGACCTCTCCGACGTGCGCGACGTGGTGCGCGCGTACATCGCGCTGATGGACCGCGGCGCCGGCGGCGCCATCTACAACGTCGCCTCCGGCGTCGGCCGCCCGATTCGGCGACTCCTCGACGCGCTGATCGCGCGCGCCCGCGTTGCCGTCACCGTCGAGACCGACCCGTCGCTGCTGCGCCCCAACGACACCGCGGCGCTCGTCGGCGACTGCAGCCGCCTGCAGCGCGACACCGGCTGGAGCCCGCAGATCCCGTTCGAGACAGATGTTGGACGATCTGCTGGAGTACTGGAGAGCGCAGTAGGCTTCAGGCTTCAGGCCTTTTCGGCCTCCAGGCGCCCTGGTTCCGCACAATCGAGGCTGGCCTTAAGCCCGCACGCCCGAAGCCCGAAGCCGTCACTTGCGCGGCAGCGCCTCATCGCGCATCGCCGTGTTGTAGAGCATCGTCGCCACCACCACGGCGGCCTGCCTGAGGTCCTCCGGGTATCAGATGGTCGGCGGTGTCGGCGCTCGTGTGCAGCGTCCGCGTGGGCAGGTCCAGCGGATCCTGCAGGAAGAGCGGCGACGGAATGCCCGCCTCCTCGAACGGCGCGCAGTCGCTGGCGCAGCCGCCGCGCGGGCTCACCGCGGTCACGCCGAGGTCGTTGAGCGGCGCGAACCAGCGCTCGAAGATCGGCGCCAGCGCCATGCGCCCCGTCAGCCGCACACCGCGGATCTTGCCGCCGCCCTGATCGAGGTTGTAATAGGCGGACAGGCGCGCGTGCGCCGGCTTCGGCGACGGCGGTGCCGGCTGGCGCGGCGCATCATCGTCGGGCAGGAGCTGCTGCGCCGGCGTGTCCATGCGCGGCAGCGCCGCAATCTCGCGGTTCACGTAGGCGTACGAA
Source organism: uncultured Acidobacteriota bacterium (assembly GCA_963731785.1). GTDB lineage: Bacteria > Acidobacteriota > Vicinamibacteria > Vicinamibacterales > UBA2999 > DASYRM01. Next base: position 262,435 of record CAVSWX010000004.1, on the reverse strand, counting down.
CCGAGCAGCCCCTGTTCCTCCCCGGTCCACAACGCGATCCGGATGGTGCGCCGCGGCGGACGCCGAGCGCGCGAAGGATGCGCATGGCCTCGATGGCGATGATGACCCCGGCGCCGTCGTCGGTGGCGCCGGTGCCCACGTGCCAGCTGTCGAGATGGGCGCCGACCATGACCAGTTCCGGGTCCGCGAGCGGCATCGCTGCCCGGAATCTCGCCGAACACGTTCACGCCGTCGACCCGATCGCCGGTGAACTCGGCGTCCACCTGCACGGTGACGCGCACCCGCTCCTTGCGCTCGAGCAGCCGCGAGATGCGGCCGAAATCCTCGATGGACACCACGACCACCGGCACCTGCATGGCGTGATCTCTGCGATGGGCCCGCATGCCCATCGCGTAGTTCCAATCCGCGCCCAGCATGCCCGCCGCTCATGCCCCCACGCGGGTTGTTGCCGGTCGGCGTCATCACCGCGCGGACGCCTTCGTCGGCGAAGAACCGGCTCACGCGCTCGTAGAACGCCGCGGCTGCAAACGCCTGCTCGAGCGCCGCAGGATCGCTGGGCGCGGCGGCGGACGGCAGCGCGAACTCGGCCAGCTGCGCGTCGGTGAAGCGCTCGAACAGCGGCCGGTCGATCGGTGTGACCTCGGGCGGTCCGGGTGCGCGCCCCAGCATCACGATCTTGCCGCGCAACGTGCCGCGCAGCGGCGCAAAGCCGCTCTCCTGGGTGAAGCCTTTCACGTACGCGACCTCGCCCGTGACGGGTCCACGCGTTGGCGGCGACCACGGCGCGGCAATCGCGGCAAGACCGGCGGTGTCCGGCTCGACGAGCGTCACCGACACGAGTGCGCTGCCGCCAGCCCATCCCGAACTCGCCCCAGCGGTCGCGGCGGACGTTCTCGAGCCCCGCCTGACCCATACGCTCGACGGCCCAGGCCACGGCCCGATCGAGGTTCGGCGAGCCGCTGAGCCGCGGACCGATCCGGTCCATCAGCTCGAACGCGTAGTCCATGATGCGCGAGCGCGCGAGGCCTTCGTCGCGGATGCGCGCGTACATCGCCAGATCGGGCTCGTCACTGGCACCCTGCGCGAGTGCGGCTCCCGGAGACGGCCAGCAGGGCGAGCGCCAGCCACGCGATCGGTTTCGTCACCAGCGGGCTCCTTCAGCGTGTCTCAGGACAGAAACGCCCCCCACGTGCCATCCGGACGCAGCACTTCGTTGGGCCTGAACCTGGCCTTGTACTCCACCGAGCGGCACCCTTCGACGTAGTAGCCGAGATACACCCAGGGCAGGCCGCGCTGCCGGGCGGCGTCGATGATCGAGAGCACGTTGAAGGTCCCGAGCGAGCGGTGCCGCTCGTCGGGATCGTAGAAGAAATAGATCGCCGAGAGCCCGTCGGGCAGGGCGTCGACGTAGCCGACGGCCACCAGGCGCTCGTCGACGAAATAGCACCATTCCTCGGTGGGAAACGGATTGTCGGCAAACGCATCCATCGCGTCGGCATCGGGCGCCGGCCAGCCCTTCGCCACCTGCTGGTAGCGGTGAAACCGCTCGTAGAGGCGCCGCTTCGCCGCGGTCGGCGAGGGCGCACCCACCTCCAGACGCATCGGGCCGTGCGCGTTGGCATTCCAGACCCGCCGCTGCGTGCGCCGCGGCCGGAACGCGCCGACCGGCACGCGCAGCGACTGGCACTTCCGGCACGACGGGCAGAGTGGCCGGAACAGCAGGTGACCGAACCGCCGCCAGCCGCGCAGCAGCCATTCGCCGTACTCGGCCGCCGTCATCCGCTCGACGTGCTCGTACTCGAGGCGGGCGGTCTGGTCCGGCAGGTACTCACACCGCGTCGCCGGCGCCAGGAACTTCAGCCTCGCCTCCACGAGCGATTCGATTGTGCGGCCCTGGGCTTGACCCCGACTGGCGGACTATCATGGCGAACAAATAGCGTAAGGCCAGGTTTTGCGATGGAAGAACCACTTCTCTTCGACCTCGGCCCGCCCACCACGCGGCGCGTCGCCGATCTGGTGAAGGCCGGCGGCGTGGCGGCGCTGACCGACGCCGATCGCCGCGCCGACGCCGCCACCTACCAGGAAGTGCGCTGCCGGTCGGCCCTGAACCACGTCAAGGGCATGCGCTACTTCGAGTGGACGCTCAACCCCTATCGCGGCTGCACGCACGGCTGCCACTACTGCTACGCGCGCCGCTACCACTCGCAGTTCGAGCTCGGCGCCGGCGACGAATTCGCGTCGGTCATCCTGGTGAAGACCAACTTCGTCGAGGTGCTGCGTCGAGAGCTGGCGCGCCCGTCGTGGACGCGCGAGGTGATCGGGCTCGGCACCGCCACCGACGTCTACCAGCCGATCGAGGGCCACTACAAGCTCACGCGCCGCACGCTCGAGGCCCTGCTCGAGGCGCGGAGCCCCGTGGGCGTCATCACCAAAGGGCCGATGATCGTGCGCGACAAGGACCTGCTGGCGCCGCTCTGTCGGCCATCGAGGGTTCGAGCGTCGTGGTGAGCGTCCCGTGCAGCGACGAGGCGGTGACCGCGCGGCTCGAGCCCGGCACCGCGCCGCCGCGCCAGCGCCTGCGCGCGGTGCGCGAGCTGCTCGATGCGGGCGTGAACGCCGGCGTGCTCATGAGCCCGATCGTGCCCGGCATCTCGTCGAAGCCCGCGCTGATCGAGCGGACGATCGTGGATGCCGCGGCAGGCGGGCGTGCCGGTCGTGGGCTCGAACGTGATGCACCTGCAGGGCGGCACGCGCGACCACTTCATCGCGTGGCTGGCGCAGGAGTATCCGGCAGCTGGTCGAGGGCTATCGACGCGCTGTACGAGCGCGACTACGCGCCGGCGTCGTACTGCAACGAGGTGAAGAAGGTGGTGTCGGCGGCTCCGTACAAAGCACGGGCCGGGCTTCCGCGATATCCGGACAGCCCGGCCCGGCCGTTCGGCGCCGGATGCATAGACGCCTCCGACGACACTCTGGCGGGTCTGAAGCCGCGCCCTCCTTCAGGCCGACATCTGCGCGAGGCGCGCCGTGTCGGGCTCGACCACGATGCGGCCGTCCTCCACCGTCGCGCGGAAGCCCGACGCCTCTTTCCACTGCTGGCTGAGCGGCAGCTTGATCCGCTCGTCGATCACTCGCTTCAGGAAGCGCGCGCCGTTCGCCATGCTGTGCCCCTCGGTCACCAGCGCGTCGATCACCTCCGGCTCGACCGTCAGGCACTTGTCGGCCCGGCAGAGCGTCTTGGCCACCTCGTCGAGATACTTCTCGGCGATCGCGCGCACCTGATCGCGCGTCAGCGGCTCGAACACCACCACCTGGTCGATGCGGTTGCGGAACTCGGGGCTGAAGCGGCGCTCGAGCTCGCGGTGGATCTCGCTCTGCACCTGCGAGATCGCCACCTGGCCCGAGCGGAAGCCGAGGCTGTTCTTCAGCTTGCTGAAGTGCTCCGAGCCCGCGTTCGACGTCATGATGACGATCGCGTCCGACAGGTAGACGCGCTTGCCGCGCCCGTCGGTGAGCCAGCCCTTCGTCGAAGGCCTGCAGGAACAGGTTCAGCAGCGTCGGGCTCGCCTTCTCGACCTCGTCGAGCAGCACCACCGAGCACGGGTTGTCGCGCAGCTGGTTGGTGAGGATGCCGCCGCGCTCGCTGCCGACGATGCCGCGCGGCATGCCAATCAGCTTGTCCACCGACAGTCCGCCGTCCTGATACTCGGACATGTCGATGCGGATCATCTTCTTCTCGTCGCCGAACAGGAACTCGGCGACGGCCTTGGCCAGCTCGGTCTTGCCGACGCCGGTCGGGCCGAGGAACAGCAGCACGCCGTCGGGCCGGTCGAAGCCGTCCTTGAGCGGGCCCTTGTTCAGCACCAGGCGCCGCGCCACCGCCTCGATGGCCTTCTCCTGGCCGATGACGCGCTTGCCGAGCCGCGCCTCGATGCCCTTGAGGCGATCGCCGACGTCGCGGAACACCATGTCCTTGGGAATGCCGGTCGTGTGCGCCACGACCTCCACCACGTCGGCCGCGGTCACTTCCCAGCGCTTGTCGATCTCGGTGCGCACCGACGCGGTGTCGAGCCAGCCGATCACCTTGTCGGGCAGCCGCAGGTGGCGCTCGTAGCGCGGCGACAGCGTCGAGCGCGGCCTCGATGGCCTCGTCGAGCATCCGCACCGAATACAGCCGCTCGAGCCGCGGCTTGAGGTTCGACAGGATGCGCCGCGTCTCCTCGATCGTCGGCTCGGGCACGTTCACGACGCGGAAGCGGCGCGCCAGCGCCTCGTCTTCCTGGATGTATTCCTTGTATTCGCCGCGGGTCGTCGCGCCGATGATCCGCACCTCGCCGCGCGACAGCACCGACTTGAAGATGTTGGCGGCGTCGGCCGGGGCGCCGATCGCCGAGCCCGCGCCCACCATCGTGTGCGCTTCGTCCACGAACAGGACCAGGTTCGGGCGCTCCTTCACCTCGCGAATCACGTTGTGCAGGCGATCCTCGAACATGCCGCGCAGCATCGTGCCGGCCACGATGCTGTTCATCTGCAGGTTGACGATCTGGCAGTCGCGCAGCCGCGCGGGAATCGTGTCGGGTTCGAACTCGAGGCGCCGCGCCAGCCCTTCGACGATGGCCGTCTTGCCAACGCCGGGCTCACCGACCAGCATCACGGAGTTCGACCGTTCGCGGTGCGAGAGGATCTCGAGCACCTGCTGAATCTCGGCGTCGCGGCCGAAGACCGGCGGAATCCGGTCCTGGCGCGCGAGCAGGTTGAGGTTGGTCGCGAAGTTGCGCAGGAACGGCGGCAGCTCGAACCGCTTGCGGAACTGCTCTTCGCGCAGCTCGTGATCGCGCATGCGCGTGGCGATGCGCGAGACCAGCGCGTCCGGCTCGACGCCGTGCTGACGGATGATGGCCACCGGCACCGAAGCCGACGGGCCGCGGCTCTCCTCGAAGAGCGCCACGAACAGATCGGACGACTCCAGCAGCTGGCGCCCGGCGCGGCTGGCGTGGTGGTACGCGAGCTTCAGCACGTCCTTCGCCGCGGCGGACACACGCGGCTTGCCGCCGTCGCCGCCGGGCAGGCTGCGCAGGTGCTCTTCGAGCGCCTGGACGATCTCGTGCGGGTTCAGCGAGAGGTCGCGCATGACCTCCGAGAAGGTGTCCCACTCCAATTGAGCAAAGGCGAGGAAGAGGTGCTCGCTCGTGACCTCGCCGTGTTCGCGGCGGCGGGTTTCGTCGACTGCCCGGTCGACGACCCGCTGGGCGGATTCGCCTACTTTGCTTTGAGCGATGTCGAAGTCGTCCACGGCGTCTTCGCCTCCTGGACCTTCCCAGCTGAGGGGGTCTACCGCGCTTGTGAGCAAGAGACGAGGCCAGAACCGAGGCCGCCGATGTGGCCCATTTCGGCGGGCAGGCTCTTGAACGGGGTGCCAAATTTCGTCGCCGTCGCGGCCCAGCGGAAGCGCTGTATAGCCCCGTATAATTGGGACCAGGATGCTGCGCCGGGGGGCTGGAGCGGGGCTCGTGCTGGCGGTTTGGGCCACGGTCGCGGCGGCGGCGCAGACGCCGCAACCTTTTCCGCGCCCGGGAGAACCCCGGCCGACAGGCGTCCCGTCCCGCGGACGGCCGCCCGGCCCAGCCGTCTGCGACCGCCAGCGCGCCGACACCTGCCGACGGACAATTGGCGCCCGCTGTCGCCCAGGCGGCCCCCTCCGGCGCCCAGCGATCCGAACGCCCCGCGCCCCGAGGAAGTGGTCTTCCCGGTGTACCCGGCGGCGCAGTTCCTCGCGTCGTACGACGCCGGACGCGGGCAGCGCTATCTGCTCTACGGCACGACGGCCGGCTTCGCGGAGATCGTCGCGCTACTATCGGATGCAGCTTGGCGACAAAGGCGACCTCGTATTCAAGGAACCGCCCACGCACGTCTTCGAAGTCGGCCGCTTCCGCGAAGAGACCATGGCGTTTCCTCCCGGCGTCACGGTGAAGGATTGGGCGTCGGGAGGCTCGCAGGGATATCCCAATCCCGAAGCCGGGCGCGCAACCCGCGCGCTACGCGACGATCATCATGATCGTGCCGCCGCCGCCGGCCGCCGCGGCGCCGGCGCGCTAGGCCACCCGCAGTCTCGCGCAGCACGGTGAGCGCGGCGGGACGCTTTCCTCGCCAGGTCTGGCTGCTCGGATGGGCGAGCCTGCTCACCGATGCGGCCACCGAGATCATTTATCCGCTCCTGCCCGCCTACCTCGCGCGCGTGCTGGGCGCCGGGGCGGCGTCGCTCGGCGTCATCGAAGGGTGGCGGAGGGCGTCAACAGCACGCTCAAGGTCGTGTCCGGCCGGCTCGCCGATCGCCGGTCGCGGCGGCGGGCGCTCGTCATCGGCGGCTACACCCTGTCGTCGCTGGCGCGTCCGTGTTCGCCGGCCTGGCGTCGGTTCTGCTCCTCTTCGTACCCCTCGATTGCCCTGCCACGTAGGGGCCGCCTTCAGGCGGCCCAGGGCCGGCTAAAGCCGGCCCCTACATTTGGTGGCGACTATGCCCCTGACGGAGCGCCCGCCAGACGCTGCCAGCCGAGGGCCCGACAGCATCGCCACGGCCACGATGACGAGGACGAGCAAGGTCGGGCGAGGCGCGGAGGTCGCCGGAGGATGCAGCGGCTGCGGCCGCAGGTCGCCGCTCCCGAGGAGCACGACGCCGGCCCAGGCGCGCGCGGGGCGGCCCGCGGCGATCGCGTCCCGCTTGGCCAGGCGCAGTGCCGCGGCGAGCGACACTCCGGTGCCGAGATGCCGGTAGAAGGCGCCGAAGAACCACGCGGCCTCGTCGTCGCGAATCGGCCAGCGGCTGCCGATCACCGCGTGCGCCCCGGCGGTCGAAGAAGGCGCGGGCGAGGCTCAGCACCCCCTCGCCGCGCTGCACGACACCGGCGGCGCTCTGGCAGGCCGAGAGCACGACGATGCCTCCGCTCGAGATCGAGCTGCTCAATCTCGCGCGATTGCAGCAGCCCGTCCTCACGCGCGTCGCCGGGCGTGAGCAGCACGGCGGAACGCTCGGGCCGAGCCGAGTCGGCCACCGCGTGGGCGGCGACGTGCAGGAGACCATAGCCGCGCAGGTCGAGCGTCTTCACTGCGCGTTCGGACGCGGCCGCGCCGTCGAGCACATCCACACCGCCCCAGTAGCGCGCGACCGCATCGGCCTCGCGGCGCGCGAACGGCAACTGCCCGAGCCGCAGTCCCTGATACAGCGCGGCGTTCCGGCGCGACGCCGGACCATCGGTCGCGCCGCCGAGCGCCGGGTCGGCCAAGGCCAGTGCCCGCGTCGGCGTCGCAACGTTCGAGTCGCGCTGCCAGCGCCGCCACAAGGTCGCCGACGGCGCCGTCACGATCTCGAAGCGCGCGGCGAGCGGCGGGCCCCCCTGGTCGCGGAGCGCGTCGAACGGCAGGTCGTGCAGGACCCCGTCGGGAACGAGCACGAGCCGCGTCACGCCCGGCGGGAGCCATCGCAGCGCGGGACCGAGGAGCACCTGGTGGAGGCGGGCACTCGCCGCCGCGTCGAGCCCGTCGTCGCGGGCGAGCAGGCCCGCATACAGGGGGACGAGGGCGGCGAGTTCCGCGCGATCCGGAATCCGGAAGACCGCGCGGCCGCGGCGGGTCAGCGCCACGAGCCACGATCCGCCACCGAACTGACCGTCATAGGTCTTCCACAGGCCCACCTGGAACGAGAGCAGCGCCTGATCGTCGGCCAGCGCCGCCTGCACCGCGTCGATGCCGGCAAGCGGACCGGCAGCAGCATGTGAGCGGCCGCTGGCCACCGACGCCTGACGCCGGGCTTCGCGCGCCTGCCGCTCCAGGGCGTCGAGATCCGACAGACGGCGGCTGCGTTCGTCGGCCGCGAGGGCCGGGTTCAGCAGCCGGCGCTGGATCGCCGCAATCGCGTCGAACTCGGCGGCGGCGGCCTGACGCGCGCGGTTCGGCACCGGACGAGAGGTGCGGAGCTGCTCGAGCAGCGAGCGCGCTCGCAGACGCTCGGCGATCGAGAACGCCAGGGCGAGGTCGCCATCCTGCTCACGCTCGAGGAGACGGCCGGCCAGCCAGTAGTAGTCGAGCGTCCAGGCCGAGAACAGCTCCGCGCTCGACGTGGCCTCGTCCTGCAGGTCGCGCAGGCGCTCGATCGTCTCGAGCGCGGCCAACCCATCACGCACCGCTTCCACGCCCGGAGCGGTCTCCCAGCGCAGCCGCATGCGCCGTCCGGCGCTGAACGCGTCGGTGCGGGGACTGTGGGCGCGCACGGTGGCCTCGGCCGCCCGCCGCTCGGCGGCGGCGCGTGCGGCGGCATCGTGCCGGCCTGCGAGACGGGCCTCGACCCAGGCACACATCGCCTGGTCGTGCGGCAGCCGGAGACGCGACGCGAGCACGCCGCACTGCCGCGCATGATCGAGCGCGGCGGCGCGCGTGCTGCGGCTCGGCCGCCAGCAGTTCGGCGAGCGCGCGATGCGCCTTCACGGCCAATCGTCGCTCTGCGCCTCGGTGGCCGTGGCCAGCGCCCGCTCGGCGAGCGCGCGCAGCCGTGCTGGCGCGCCCCGGCCGACGGGAGCCAGCGCTCCTTCGTCGCGATGGTGTTGAGGATGTTGTACTGCGCGTTGGCGCGGAGACGCAGTTCGTCCGGCGCTGGCGGCCAGTGCATCGAGCGCTTCGAAAGTCGCGAGCGCTTCGTCGAGCCGGCCGAGACGGAACGCCACCGATCCGAGCGCGCTGAGCAGCGTGCGCTTCAGCCGATAGGGGCCGGCGGGAAAGACGACCCGTTCGGCGTCTTTCATGAGCCCGTACGACAGGCCCAGTCGCCGCCCGTGTCCTGCAGTTGCGTCGCCTGCGCGGTCCAGGCACGGGCTTTCAGTATCGGGTCGTCGCGACCGCGCCGCGATTGCCACGACCTGATCGATTTCGCGTCCCGCGTCCGCGGCCCGCCCCAGCGGAAAGAGCATGTCGCGCAGGCTGATGCGGGCGATGACTTCGCCCTCGTCGTGACGCGCGGTCGCGAAATCCCTCCGCGGCGCGGCGGTAGTTCGCCTCGGCCTGTCGCCGCGTCACGGCCGCGGTAGACGTGGCCAAGCGTCAGCGGCAGCCAGTAGTTTCGCGGCTGCTCGGTGATGAGGGAACGAAGCACCGGCGGCGCCGTGTCCCACAGACGTCCGGCCAGGGTGGCCTGGTAGAAACAGTAGGACGACTCGTAGTCGTCCGGCCGCTCGCGCAGCGCGCGCCGGCAGTCGCTGAACGGATCCGGCGGCGCCGCGAACGCGGCACCCGGAACGCTGATTGCCAGGACAGCCGCCGCGATCGCGGCGGACGCGAGACAGCCGCACCGCTCTAGCCCGGGCGGCCCGACGGCATGCTGTCGTCGATGCTGCACACCGGCCGCAGCGGGAAGACGAAGTCGGCGGTGCCAATCTCCACGGTCGCCATCACCACGCGTCGGGCACCGAACACGCGCGGCGCATCGAGCACCCGCCCGTGTACGCGGTAGCGGCCCGCGTTCACGACCTGCATCTTGGTGGACTTGCCAGGAGACAGCGACACGTTCTTCTGCAGCACGACCGCACCGTTCTCGTCGAGCACCTGCAGCAGCACGGCAGCCGGTCCGGCCGACGCCGCATCGTCGAGCGACGCGAAGACGTCCGCGTGCTCGCCCGCCCTCACGGTGAAGACGCCGGTATTGAAGAAGCTCGGCGTCAGGGCCTCGACCGCCCGTACTCCCGCCGCACCGGCCACGACTCCAATCGCCATCAGCCCGACGCCCGCCAGCGTAGTCGCCACGTGCTTGACATGATCCGCTCCCCCTTCACAGAGGGTTAACGTCAGCGGACCGTGACGACGAACGTCGGCGACGACACGCGCGCGCCGCCGGGCAGGACGGCGTCTACCTGCCAGAGCACCCGCGATCCCGGCACCAGGCCAGCCAGCTGACCGGGCTCGAGCGCGAATTCGGCTGCAATCAGGTCGTTCGCGGTGGCAATCACGCGCAGGTCTTCGGTCGTCACGCGGACGTCGTACCGCGACCCCGCTGGCGCCGGCGTCCAGCGAAGCCGGAACATGTCGCGAGTGAGGGTCGCGTCGGCGCCCAGGAGCGAGGCGATCGTCACGCCAGGCTGGTCGCGCACCACGCCGTCCGGGCGCTCACGAATCGCCAGCCAGGAACCCGCCACCGCAAGCACCACCACCGCGGCAGCCGCCAGCGGCCAGACGCGGCGCCACCGCGCGGCGCGGCCGGGCGCGTCGCTCGCGCCATCCTGAGCCAGACGCCACAACTCGGCCGCCACGCGCCACGCCTCCGCGAGTGCGCGGTCCGTGGCCATTCGCTCGACGAGCATCCGGCGCTGCCCGGCATCGAGCTGCCCCGTCACCGCAAGCCAGACGCGCTCCAGGTCTTCCGCCGAGCACGCCCCCGCGGAGGAACCTGCGAGCGACTGGAACGCGTCGCGCAGTGCCTCGTCCCGCGTCGGACCGTCACTCACGGTTGCAGTCCCTTCGACCGGAGGCAGTCGCGAAGATCCGCGAGGCCTCGATAGACGAGGTTCTCGGTGCGCTTGGCCGCCCATCCGAGCACGCGCGCCGATTCCGGCACGGTGTGACCCTGCAGATACAGCGTCACGGCGAGGCGGCGGTCCTGCACCAGCCGCGTCAGGCAGTCTTCGACGCCTGCGCCGATTTCGCGGGACGCCGCCGTCCGCTCCGGATCCGCCACGGACGTCGCGGCCAGCTCGGCAGGACTGTCGTCGAGATCCGTCTCGCCCCGCCGGCGCACGCGCCGGATCTCGTCCACCAGCGCGCTGTACGCCGCTTTGTAGATGTACGACGACGACAGCTGCGGATTGCCCTCACCAGTGAATCGGGATCGTTCCATGGCCTGCATTACGCGCATGGTGGCCGCCTGCACGAGGTCGTCGCGATCGCTCAGCAGCCACCGCGGACACAGGCGACCCACGGCTCGGGCCAGGTCCTGTCGCAGCCGCGTGTAGTCGACCGGGTCGGTTCGTGTGGGCACCGCCGCAGCGACGGAGGGAGTCGCGTCGCGAGTCTAGCACTGTGAGGGATTCGCGCCGGTCGCGGCGTTCATCAGACAACGCGGGTTTTTCCACCCGCCCCTTACAAATGGAGGACGACATGAGAACGCAATTGCGACGCGGTGCGCCGGCGATGCTGGCGGTGGCCTCACTCGGACTGGCAGCGATGATCGGAGGGCGGGTATCCGGGCAGACCGGTGCGATCGACGGCGACTTCGTGATCGAGGTGCCCGACGGCAGGACGTGCATGGGCATGTAGGGCGACGATCAGCTGTGGCGGCGGCGCCTGCAACGGCACCGCCGGCGCCGACGTCATGGTCGGTTCGGGTGTCGCCGATCAGATCCACGGCCTCGGCGGCAACGACGTCATTTGTGGGCTCGGCGCCAACGACACCATCTGGGGTGACGACGGCAACGATATGCTGTTCGGCGGCGAGGGCGATGACCGGGTGTACGGCGGCAACGGTGAGGACCACATTCACGGCAACGCCGGACGCGACGAGCTCTGGGGCGGCGCGGCCGGCCGATTCCGTGCTGGGCGGGCTCGACAACGACCGCATCTACGGCGACAGCTTCATCGACGGCGGCGCAACCGATGGCGCCGACAGCCTCGACGGCGAACAGGGGAACGACTGGATCTTCGGCGCCGGCGGCAACGACAGCATCTACGGCGGCGATGGTGCCGACAACGTCTCGGCGGGCGTGGGCAACGACTTCGTCGACGGCGGCGCGAACGACGACCTGCTGAACGGCGGCCTGGGCAACGATCGCATCCGCGGCGGCAGCGGCAACGATACGCTCTTCGGACACGAGGGGCAGGACTCGCTCGACGGCGACAGCGGCAACGACACGCTCAGCGGCGACAACGGCGACGACCTGCTGTTTGGCGACACCGGTGAGCGACGATCAGTGCTTCGGCAACGTCGGGTTCGATCGTGAGGTGTTGTGGATGGGTGGTCCGCAGACCTGCGAGACGGTGAACAGCATCGAAGGCCAGATCAATCTGCCGTGAGCAGATGGGGCACGGGAAGGCGGGTCGCGAGACCCGCCTTCAGCGATCTTCCCGAGCGTCCGCAGCTTCCGTACGACTACTTGGCCTGCTGACGCGCCTTGGCCCGCTCCCGGCGCTCCTGCTCGATAGCGCTCTCGCGCTGCGCGGCTCCGGGCAGCAGTTCCGAGCCGTCGGACCGAACCAGCTTTCGAAAGAACAATCGGTTCGAATTGGTGTGGGTCGGGTTCCCCGTCACCGTGACCCGCTCGCCCGCCTTGATGGACTCCGCTGTCCACCCCACCTCCGACAGATTCAACCGGCCCGCGAACTCCACCGCCCACTTCGTGACCCGCCCGCTGTCGTCAGTGACGTCCATCGACATCATCGCGTGCGGGTTCACGAAGCGGAATTCGGTCACCACGCCCGCGACGGTGACCGTCCGCTTCTCGTCGTACACCGGGGAGAACGCGTGGTGCGCCGCGAGTCGGGCGACCGAGAGCGCCACACGATGAATCATCGAGCCGAGGCGCGCCATCACTTCACTCCCTCGCTTCACTTCGGTTGGGATCTGACAGTCCTCGTAGGGGGTAATCTTCGACTCCGGCGCCCATCGCCAGATGTGCTTCAACACCAGCGGTGCACGCAGGCTCACCGGGTCCGTGAGCGTCGCCGTCAGCGTCAATGTCTTGCCGTCGCTCGCCTTGACGAACCGCTCGGTGACGGTCAACTGGTCGCTGGTCTCGAATCCACCGGCCGTGACCCCGACCCCTCCGGCCCACATCAAGCTGCGCGCGATGCCGACCGTCTCGATGACGAGGGTCTCACCGTCCCAGCGGCCGACCGAATGGCCAAGGCGGGTGTGCCTGCCCGCGAGGATGCGGCCGGCCGTCCATGAAGATGGTCCGGCGGGCGTCCCACTCGCCGTAGTGCAACTCGAGCCGATCGGCGCCCACTCCACGAATCTCCAGCTGGTGCGGCGCCAGCATCTGCGTCGGGAGGCCCCACGGCTCACAGCGCAGGAACGAGGGGTCGTCGGCGGGATCGAGCGGAAAGGTCTTCAGGGTGAGCTCGGAGAGCGTCGAGCGGACGTACTCGGCGTGGCGTTCGAGCGCTCGCCTCTGGAGAGTTGCGAAGGGAACGGCGTCGTTGGCCGGATCGTCCAGGAGGGCGTTCATCGCGTCGATGCCTGCATCGCTGCAGGCGAACGCGCACAGACGGCCCATGATGGTGACCGGCGGATCGCTCCACATGCCTTCCAGCCCGCGCGCCGCCGACTGCGCCGACGCCGGTGCCGCGGACGCGATGGCGAGAGCGACGAGCAACGCCGCCCGCTGAAACACCCTGGCATAGTCCATTGGCGCCCTCCCCGCCCCTACTTCTGCAGCTCCTGCTGCTTCAGTTCCTGCGCGCGGAGCTTCTCCAGTTCCGCGAGCTCCTTGTTGTTGGTGCAGTAGAACTCGTAGATTTCGCCGCTGCCGAGCGTCCACCGGCGCGGCGCCGACTTCCACGGCTTCTGAAGCACCTTTGGATCGTCCACGGTGATCTCGACGATCAGGTAGTTCATCGACGGGCGCGTGTAGCGCTCGGTCACCTTGAGCGCGTCGCTGTGGAACCACCCGTTCGGCTGAATGTAGGTGCGCTCGTCGAACCCGATCGACTCGACGACCAGTGTGTCGCCTTCCCACCGGGCGGCGCTGTTGCCATGGAAGAACGGCTCGGGATCCTTGGGCAGCGGACGGCCGTCGAGATGGATGACGCGCCAGTTGTTGAGCACCTCGTAGAGCTGCGCCATCACCCCCGGCTTGTGCAGGATGAACGTCGTGTAGGGGTTCTGCAGCCAGATCGCCGGCACGCCGCGCGGCAGGCAGTTCACCGAGCTCTTCGACAGCTCGAGCTCGGTGGGCGTCATCGCCTTGATTCTCGCGAGCGCCCAGGGCTGGAAGGCCGGGCGGCTCTTCCGGCGTGGCCTTGGGATCGAACTGCCGGAGTGCTGCCGGGTCCACGCCGAAGCGGCCGCTCACGCCCTGCCCCGCGCCGTTGGGGAACCACTGTCCGGAGAAGTCGACGTGCCCGTCAGCGAGGCGCGGCGCGGGTCCACCGGGCGGCAACACGCCGATCTTGTACGGCGCGGTCTGCGTTTGGGCCGCCAGCACCGCCGAGACGAGGCGGCGTCTGAAGATCCCGCGGAACGGCCGCAGGGCGAGGCGACCAGTGCCACGATGAGCGAACGGCCGGCGCACGATCAGTCCTGCAGCTGGCCGACCTGGCGCAGCTCCCCGTCGGCGAACTTCAGCGTGCCCGCGGCGGCGGCGTGCGGCGCGCCGTTCTTGGCGAGACAGCCGCGCACCCAGACCTCCTTGCCGATGTTGTCGAGGAACACCTGACGGTCGGTGCCGTTGCGCCGCAGCGTGACCGGCGAGTAGGCCTGGAACGACCAGGTCTCCACCTTCCCGCGCCTCCTTCACGTCCACGAAGAAATACGGGTGCGGGTTCTGCCAATCGAGCTTGGTGAGCGTGCCGGTGAACTCGCGGCACTTCTTGCTGTCCCACTCGGCGGCAAACGAGTGGTGTGCCAACGCGGCCACGGGAACGAGCACGACGAACGCCAGCAACGCCCATGTCGATCGTTTCAGCAGTAGTCGTCCACTCACGATGGGCCCCGCCGGAGGCGGGGCCAGAAGACACTGCCCTAGCGAGGCGGAGCCTCGGCAGCCCGTAGCGCAACCTCGCTTCGACGTAGATTTCGCCGGCCTTCTTGAACTCCTCGGACTTCTCGCGCATGCCCTCCTTCAGCGCATCCACGCTCGTGAGGTTGTGCGCCGCCGCGTAGTCGCGCACCTGCTGCGTCAGCTCCATCGAGCAGAACTTCGGCCCGCACATCGAGCAGAAGTGCGCCACCTTGGCGCCGTCGGCGGGCAGCGTCTCGTCGTGGTAGGCGCGCGCCGTCACCGGGTCCATCGCCAGGTTGAACTGATCCTGCCAGCGGAACTCGAACCGCGCCTTCGACAGCGCGTCGTCCCACGCCTGCGCCCGCGGGTGCCCCTTGGCGAGATCGGCGGCGTGCGCCGCGATCTTGTAGGCGATGACGCCGGCTTTCACGTCGTCGCGGTTGGGCAGGCCGAGGTGCTCCTTCGGCGTGACGTAGCACAGCATCGCCGTGCCGTACCAGCCGATCATCGCCGCGCCGATCGCCGACGTGATGTGGTCGTAGCCGGGCGCCACGTCGGTCGTCAGCGGCCCGAGCGTGTAGAACGGCGCTTCGCCGCACCACTCGAGCTGCTTCTCCATGTTCTCCTTGATCAGGTGCATGGGCACGTGTCCGGGGCCCTCGTTCATCACCTGGACGTCGTACTCCCACGCGATCTTCGTCAGCTCGCCCTGCGTCTTCAGCTCGGCGAACTGCGGCTCGTCGTTGGCGTCGGCAATCGATCCGGGGCGCAGCCCGTCGCCGAGCGAGAACGACACGTCGTAGGCGCGCATGATCTCGCAGATCTCGCGGAAGCGCGTGTAGAGGAAGTTCTCCTGGTGATGCGCCAGGCACCACTTCGCCATGATCGAGCCGCCGCGCGAGACGATGCCGGTGACGCGGCGCGCGGTCAGCGGCACGTAGCGCAGCAGCACGCCGGCGTGCACGGTGAAGTAGTCCACGCCCTGCTCGCACTGCTCGATGAGCGTGTCGCGGTAGACCTCCCAGGTGAGGTCCTCGGGGCGGCCGCCCACCTTCTCGAGCGCCTGATAGATCGGCACCGTGCCGATCGGCACCGGCGAGTTGCGGACGATCCACTCGCGCGTCTCGTGGATGTTCTTCCCCGTCGAGAGGTCCATCACCGTGTCGGCGCCCCACAGCGTCGCCCACTGCAGCTTCTCGACTTCCTCGTCGATCGACGACCGCACGGCGGAGTTGCCGATGTTGGCGTTGATCTTCACCAGGAAGTTGCGGCCGATGATCATCGGCTCGAGCTCGAGGTGGTTGATGTTCGACGGGATGATGGCGCGGCCGCGCGCGACCTCGGAGCGGACGAAGTCGGCCGGCAGCCCCTCGCGGGCGCTGACGAACTCCATCTCCGGCGTGATCTCGCCGCGCCGCGCGTAATAGAGCTGCGTGCCGACGTGGCCGGCGGCGCGGCGCGCGGCAATCCACGGCTCGCGCAGCTTGGGGAGGCCGCTCGCGCACGTCGTGGCCCTGCGGCCCGCTGGTGTCGTAGAGACGCACCGGCGCGTTGCCGTCGGCGAGCGCCACCTCGCGCGCCGGCACGCGCAGCGTCGACCGGGCTCCCGTCGGCCGTCAACCGCGTGGCGCGCTCGTCGAAGACCTTGGTCGAATTGGGGAAGGCCGTCGCAAAGTCGATCATCTGTCGTGCGAGGGCGGAATCCGAGGATTGCCGCGCTCCCTCCGCCGGTCTGAACCGGGTCAGGTTCCAAGGGTCTCTCTCAATCCTGGACGCCGTACCGCACGGCAATCCGGATACCCCTGGCGGTCCTCTGGATTATATGCCGTCGCCGACGGGCCGCAGCCGCGGTGTACTGTTGCGGGGATGGCTGACGAAAGCGCCACCATCGTGGTGTCCCGCACCTCGCCCGACGACGTCGGCATTCGCGAGATCTACGTGTCGATCGACGGACACGAGGCCGGCGTGCTCCGTCCGGGCACCACCATCACCCGGCAGGTCGCGCCCGGGCCTCACGTCGTGAAGGCGCACAACACCTTGTTCCGCCGGACGCGCGAGTGCGATCTCGCGGCCGGCGAAACCGCCGACGTTCCTCGCGGTCAACAAGGCCGGCGGCGGATCGATGGTCATGTCGATCCTGATGGCTGTGCTAGGCGTGGGACCGCTCAATCTCAAGTTCGAACGTGTCGTCGCGCCGTGACTTCTTTTCTGCTGTAATGACTCCATGCGAAACGCGCTCCTGTTGAGTCTGTTGCTCGCCGCCAGTGCCGGCGCCACCGCGCGTGGCGAGGCGGCGCCGCAGGCCCAGCCCGCGCCCGCGCCCAAACCGCGCAGCGCCGCCGGCAACGACGCAGAAGCCCGCGCAACCACCGCCCGACGCACGGCGAAGCCCGCGACCCCGGCGCCGGCACCGCACCGGCGCCGGCGGGCCAGGCTCCCGCAGCGACTCCGCCACCGGTACGCCGCGCGCCCGCAGCGGCCGCCAACGCCCGCGGCGGCATGGCCATCACGGTGACCGACGGCACCGGCGCGACGATCCCGGGCGTGAGGGTGGCCGCCGACGGACCGACGCAGCGCGGTGGCGAGACGAACGGAAGCGGCCAGGTGAACTTTCCGGGTCTTCAGGGCGGCGTCTATCGCCTGCGGTTCGACGGCGACGCCGTCGTCAGCTTCGAGAAGGAAGTGACCGTCCGCGGCGGCCAGGTGCTGGCCGTGGACGTGATGCTCAATCCGGCCAAGAAGGTGGCGCCGCCGCCGCCGCCCCGGTGGTGGCCCCGCCGCCGCCCCCGGCGGCCAAGGCCGGCCCCGCCGGCAAGCCGCAGCACATCAACATCCCGAACGTCCTCGAGGCCGAGTTCGTCGGCAAGAACCCGCGGCGCGAGTCACTCCTCGCCTGTAGCGGCGACACGCGCTCGGCGATGCTGCAGGTGAACCAGCCGACGCCCGAGCGGATGTACGCCGACGCAGACGTCGTCTACTACGTCATCGGCGGCGAAGGCACATTGAAGTTGAACGGCAAGGAGACGCAAGCTGGCGTTGAACGACTTCGTCTCGATCCCGCGCGGCGGCTCGCACTCGTTCGAGCGGCGCGGCAACCGGATGCTGATCCTGTTGTCGGTGCTGGGCGGCGAGGCCTGCGACGCCCCGAAGTGATCCTGGTGGCAGGTAAGAAGGATGGTATACTGGCTTCCACCGCTTCCCGCCCACCGCCTACCTGCTTCCACTGACAACCAGCGTGGCGCGGTAGTCGCCTGGCGCGATCGTGCCGCTGCTGAACGGGTAGGGCTGGAGTTCCACGAGCGTGACGCGCACGGCGCCGTAGGTCTCGGACGCGCGCGACGAATCACCGGTATGGAGTTCGAGCGCGGCGGGTCCGCCGTCGCCGCTCGCCTGCACCCTCACGATCGCGTCGCCGCCCTGGATGCACACGGCGTCGGCCGGACACCGCGAGTCGCCAGTCACACCCATCGAAACGCAGGCGGATGTCACCGCCTTCAATCGATGCCGTTTCGCCGGGCGCCAGCGTGAAACGCTGATCGATGGTGACGGTCGGGCCGGTCGGCGACTCGTCGCAGGCCGTCGCCGCCAGGAGACACACAAGCAGGGTTGCGATCCGCACGACCGTCTCGAGAGCAGAGGTCGTGCCAAGTGCAGCCCGCCAAGATCGCGGACCGCGCGGCAGTGTCTGGCAAACCGGCTTAGAGCTCGTAACCAAACGAGAACTTGTTGTCCACGTTGAGCAGCCCGCGGGCGTAGTCCGCGCGAACGGACCCGCGGCCGCCCAGGCCCAGGCGAATGCCCACGCCGAGGTCCGCATCGTTGCGGTCGCCAGGCGACAACCGCCGTGTCACCCGCGCCGAATCGAGGAACACCGCCACGCCGATCCGGAGGTTCTCGCGCAGGGCGGCAATGCCCCCGGGCCCGGCCAGGCCCCCGACACCGGTCGGCTTGACGCCGGCCGGCTTGGGATCGGCCGGCTTGGCCGCGGTGGAGGGCGCCGGGAGGCGGAACCAGTACTGCCCTTCGCCCGACCCGTGCACGATGCTGCGGCCCATCTGATCGGTCCGGAAGTACGCGTTGTCATGCGACCAGTCCGTGCGCGCGCAGCAGCACGGGACCCGGACGGGCGTTGCCGCTGTCACCGGCGAACCACGATTCGAGCGGCAAGTTGTCGCTCGCCACGCCGGCGCCGGCGCTGCCGACGAACACCAGCCCTTCGCGCCGGTTCGACGAGCGGTATTTCGCGATCGTCCTCGCGCTGCTGAATTCCGTGTCGCCCATCCAGGTGTCCACGTCGAGACGAACCGAGATGCGGTCGTCGAGCGAGGTGGCATACGCCATTCCGCCCACCGTGCCGCGCGAGCCGATGTCCAGCCAGCGATCGAAGCCGCCGCGCACCGACACCTGGAAACGCCCGCTCATCCAGTCGGTCCACGTGACGCGGCCGGTGGTGCGCTCCGACGTCTCGACCTCCGGTGAGTCGAACGGCTGGCGCTCCCAGATGCCCTGCACGCTCCACACGCCGCCCCAGGGCGCCGGCGCCAGGAGCGTCATGCCGAGGCGCGGGCGTTCGCGCCGGAAACGGTACTGCAGGTCGAGCCGCTCGCCGCTGCCCGTCATCGAGCCGATCGAGGCGCGGGGGTCCTGTTGGAAAATCGAACGGAAGGCCATCTCGCCCAGTTCGGCCATGCCGGTGGGGAACAGGCGCCGTTCGGTGACCGTGGCCCGCACTTCGGCGCGGCCGCCCGACACCGGGACGAACTCGAGCGCGGTCGCGCGGATGGCCGGCACCTCCTTGAGGCGGCGGTTCGCCCGCGTCGAGCGCACCCGGCGTGAGCAGCTCGCCGCGATCGACGTCGATCGCGTCTTCGATCACCTCCGCACGCGTGCGTTCGAGGCCGATGACCTGCACGGTGTCGACGGCCGGTTCGCCGGCCTGGTTGAGCGCCGCGAGCGCACCGGGCCGATCGTCCTGCAGGAATCGCGCGGTCGCGAGCAGGCGCCACGCGTACGCGTCGCCCGCATCGGCCTGCGTGGCCGTGTCGGCGAGGTCCGCCGCGTCGCTCCACCGCTTCTGCAGCACGCGCAATCCGGCGAGCTCGCGATAGGCGGCCCCGCCCGGGCACGCCAGCGCCGACGTGAGCGTGCGCTCGGCGCCGGCGAAGTCGCCCGCCTGCGACTGGCGGACGCCTTCGGCCACGAGCGCCTCGCAGGGCGAGCCGGCCACCGGCGTGGCCACCGCCGCGACCGTCACGACAGCCGGCTCCTGCGCGCCTGCGGCGCGAGGCGTCACCACAGCCATCCAGCGCTGGCTCGCGCGCCAGCGGGCCGCGAACTGGTCGCGCGGCATCACGCGATAGGACGAGCGGGCGGGGTCGTGAAAGATGATGCCGCGCTCGGGGACGCCCACGACGACGACGTAGTGGAAGGCGCCAGGGCGGTCTTCGATGAGCGCCAGCACCGGGCGGCCGTTGCGGTTGATCTCGTCGGCCAGCCGAGCTTCGGATCCCTCACCGGCCGTGGCCGTCCACCCGCGGGCGTCGATCTCGCGCAGCAGCGCGGTGGTGCTGATGCCGCCGGCGCGCTCGTCCACGAGGTGCGCGAACGACTCGGCGTCAACGCCGCGCGCGCCCCAGAAGCGCAGCACCATCGCGGCCGCCGCGCCACCACAGAGCAATTCGGTCTGTGAAACGAATGGAACCTCGAGGACCCGCAGTGCGGGTGCCGGCTCAGTTGCAGCCGCTGGCAACGGCAAAGTGAGCGGCAGCAGACTGAGCCATAGAACACGAGAGGCGAGAGTGCGGCGCGACCCGCACCCTCTGAGAACCAACAGCGGCCGTCGAACGACGGCCCTGAGCTGTTCAGTGGTCAATCAAAGATGAGGACAAGCAAGATGAGGACCAATAGCCCGATGATGATCACGGTGGTCGAGATCACGACCTTGGATTGACCACCGGCGAGCGCCTGCTCGACCTGCGCGGCCTGAGAGGCGGCAGCAGCGAGCTCGTTCGCCCTGCAACGACGCCACTGCTGTCGCGGCCGTGGTGAGGTCGATGCCGGCACGTCCGGCCACGGCTTTCACTTCGTCGCGCTCCAGTACGCGCAGCACGGCCTCACGTTGCGCCCCGGCCTGATCGAGGTGCTGCTGAATGGCCGCGTCCAACGCGGCCTGCGAAGCCACGTGCGGGGATTGCGCGTACAGCCGCGGCGTGGCCGCGGCGAGCGTGAGCAGAATCGCAAGAACAGTTGTCGACGTTCGCATGCGTAAGTAGCCCTCCGTGGTGGTCATTGTAAGTGTCTGACGAGGCTCCGCTTGCCTTACCGTGGCGACGTGCCCTAACGTCCAGGCGGTGACCACAGAAGTGGTATCGGATCTTCTCGCCTCGTGGCACACCAAGGCCGAGGCACGGTATCTCGCCGACCTGCGCCCGGTTGAGGTGACGCGGGCCCTGCGCGCGCTGTCCTCGGCCTACGTCGAACGCCGCCACGCGGTGGCCAGTGGCCTCGATGGTGCCGGCAAACGCGCCGCCTTCGCGCTCTACTACGCGCCCCTGCATTTCGTCGCCACCGCGCGCGTGGTGGAGGGCCTCGGCGCATCGTCACCGCCACCGCGCACGGTCATCGATCTCGGATGTGGGACGGGCGCCGCGGGGGCCGCCTGGGCCCTGGCCGCCGGAGGCACGGGCACCGTCACCGGCATCGACCGGAACCGATGGGCCGCGGCCGAGGCGCGCTGGACCTATCGCGCGCTGGGGCTGCGCGGCGACGCCCGCGCGGGCGATGCGACGCGGGTGCCCCGCATCCGGGAAGGCACCGCGATCGTCGCGGCGTATCTGCTGAACGAGCTGTCGCCCGAGGCGCGGCACACGGCTGGAACACGGCCTGCTCCAGGCCGCCGCCGCGGGCGCGCGCGTGCTCGTCCTCGAACCGATTGCCCGCGCCGTGACGCCGTGGTGGAACGAGACGGCTGCGCGCGTCGTGGCCGCGGGGGGCCGCGCCGACGAATGGCAGTTCGACACCGCGCTGCCGGCCGCGGCCGCCATGCTCGGCAAGGCGGCCGGCCTGAATTCGAGAGAAGTGAAAGTGAGGAGTCTGTATTTGGCTTTAGCCTCTGGCCTTTAGCCTTTGGGTACTGCTCTTGTCGGCTAGAGGCAAGAGGCTAGAGGCTCACACGCCCGTGATGGCGCGCACCTGCTTCAGATGATGCCGCATGTGGCCGACGTAGTCCTGCATCAGGAACCCGATGGTCACCGGGCCGCCGCCGTCGGGCGCCATCGCGCTCAGGAGGGTGTTCTCGACCGGCGTGCGGGCAATGACGTGACGCAAGTGGCGGTTGTACGCGGCCCACAACGCCACCACGTCGGCCCACGGCTCCTCCGCGTACTGCTGGCGCGACACCCACAGGTTCTGTTCGTAGCCGTCGAACTTCGCCAGCCCCGGCGTCTGGCCGATGATCCAGCGCCGATGGTTGTTGCAGGCCGAGTCGATGAGATGACCCACGACTTCGCGCGCGCACCAGCCATCGGGCTTCGGCCGCTCGCGGCTGAGCGCCTCGTCGACGCCCGCAAACAGCATCAACCCCTCGGTCACGGCCGCATGGAGATCGGCGGCGATCGCCGCCGGATCGTACGACGACGGCAGGCACGTGGTACGGACTCATGACGGCCATTGTACGCGCCCGCCATGCTAATGTTGGCCGGCGGGAGATGACGGAGGGCGACTCTACACACGGCGGCCGCAGCGCGCTGCTCCCGCTCACGGTCACTGCAATCGGCGTCGTCTACGGCGACATCGGCACCAGCCCGCTCTACACCATCCGCGAGTGCTTCTTCGGCAGCCACTCGGTACCGCCGACCTTCGAGAACGTGCTCGGCGTGCTGTCGCTGGTGCTCTATGCGCTCGTCATCGTCGTGTCGATCAAGTACATCGCGATCGTCCTGCGCGCCGACAACCAGGGCGAGGGCGGCATCCTCGCGCTGACGTCCCTGCTGCCGCGATCGAGCGCGCGCAACGGCCCGGACGTGGTGAAGCCGGCCCTCGTGCTGCTCGGCATCTTCGGCGCCGCGCTGCTCTACGGCGACGGCGTCATCACGCCCGCCATCTCGATCCTCGGCGCGACCGAGGGTCTGCAGATCGTCACGCCGCTCGCCGAGCCGTACGTGGTGCCGCTCTCGGTCGCCATCATCTGCGTGCTGTTCTTCATCCAGCAGTACGGCACCCATCGCGTCGGCGGCCTGTTCGGTCCCATCATGGTGACGTGGTTCGCCGCGATCGCGGTGCTCGGCCTGGTGTGGATTGTCCGCGCGCCGGTGGTGCTCGAAGCGGTGGACCCGCGCCACGCGGTCCGCTTCTTCCTCGACAACGGCTGGCACGGATTCGTCGTCCTCGGCGCCGTCGTGCTGGCCATCACCGGCGGCGAGGCGCTCTACGCCGACATGGGCCACTTCGGCCGGCGTCCGATCCGCCTGGCGTGGTTCGCGCTGGTGCTGCCGGCGCTGCTGCTGAACTACTTCGGCCAGGGCGCGCTGATCCTGCTCAACCCGCGCGCGGCGACGCAGCCCTTCTACCTGATGGCGCCGTCGTGGGCGCTGATGCCGCTCGTGGTGCTGGCCACGCTGGCCGCCATCATCGCCTCGCAGGCGCTCATCTCCGGCGCGTTCTCGCTGACGCGGCAGGCGATTCAGCTCGGCTACGCGCCGCGCCTCGACATCGAACACACCTCGTCGCTCGAGATGGGCCAGGTCTACGTGCCGCAGGTGAACTGGGCGATGGCCGTCGCGACCATCCTCATCGTGCTGGGCTTCCAGTCGTCGAGCGCGCTCGCGGCCGCCTACGGCATTGCCGTCACGGTGACCATGGTGATCACGGCGCTGCTGCTGCACGTCGTCGCGACCGAGCGCTGGGGCTGGCCGCGCTGGGCGACGTTGGCCGTGACCGGCATCTTCCTCATCGTGGATGGCGCGTTCCTCGGCGCCAACCTGATCAAGATTCCACAAGGCGGCTGGCTGCCGCTCGTCGTCGCGACCTTCATCTTCACGCTCATGACGACGTGGAAGACGGGCCGCCGGCTCGTCGCCGAGCGCCTGACCGCGCGCGCCACGCCGATCGACGTGTTCATGGCCAGCCTCAAGGCGCTGGACCCGGCGCGGGTGCGCGGCACGGCGGTGTTCATGACCGCGCAGCCGCAGGGCACGCCGCCGGCGCTCGTCCACAACCTCCGCCACAACAAGGTGCTGCACGATCACGTCGTGATCCTCACCGTGACGACCGCGCCCAAACCCTACGTGCCGCTCGCCGAGCAGGTGTCGGTGGAAGGCGCTCGGCCGCGGCATGTACAACGTGCAGCTGCAATACGGGTTCATGCAGGACCCGGACGTGCCCGAGGCGCTGATGCACGCGATCAAGCTCGGGCTCGAGCTGGACCCCGGCGACGTCACGTTCTTCCTCGGCCGCGAGACGATCATCGTGACCAAGCGGCAGGGCATGGCGATCTGGCGTGAGCGGCTGTTCGTGCTGATGGCGCGCAACGCCGTCCGGGCGACGGCCTTCTTCCGCCTGCCGCCCGAGCGCGTCGTGGAGCTCGGCGTCCAGGTCGAAATGTAGGGCGGGGCTTCAGTCCCCGCCGTCCCACCTCTAGCGCATCACCGTCTGCACCGCCGCGGGATCCGCGTCGGTGTCGCGCGGCTCGACGCCGAGCGCCAGCGCGACGATGCGATAGACGTTCACGTTCTCCATCGCCGGCACCGTGACGCCGGCCTTGAACGCCGGCCCGGCCGCGACGAACAGGCCGCCCATGCTCGGCGTCCGCGGATCGTAGCCGTGCTGGCCGCCCGTGGGGCTGCGCCTCCAGTAGTTTGCGAAATCGGCGCGCCGCATCACCACCCAGCCTTCGTCGGCTACGCCGGTGATCGGCGGCACCCGCGGCTGATCGCGAAAATGCCACGACTCGGGCGTCTGGTCCGCGCGGTACATGCTGAGGCGCGGATGGGCCGTGGAGAGCGCGCGGTACACCGCCTCGTCACGCCCCGGCTGCGGAATCACGCCGAGCGTGGGATTGATGTCGGCAATCTCGATGTCGTCGAGCGCCACGTAGTCGTCGACGAAAATCGTCTGGCGCTGCGCGGTGGGCGCCATGCCGTGGTCCGACACGACCACGATGTTCGCGCGTCCGATCAGGCTGCGGGCGCTGAGGCCCTCGACGAGGCGGCCGATCTGCGCGTCGGTGCGGACGATCTCGTCGCGCACCTGCGTCGAGTCGGGCCCGTACCAGTGGCCCATCCGGTCCACCTCGTCGAAATAGAGAGTCACGAGCGACGGGCGCTGAGCGGCCGGCAGATCGAGCCACGACGAGCACCTGGTCCACTCGCGCCGCGGCCGGCACCGTCTCGTCGAACTCGCGCCAATAGCGCGGCTGCATGCCGCCGACCTTGGCCTCGGAGCCCGGCCAGAACATCGTGGCGGCGATCAGGCCCTGGCGCTGCGCGGTGTTCCAGATCGGCTCGCCGCCCCACCACATCGGATCGGACACGGCCTCGCGGTCGGTGCGGCGGAAGATCCGCCCGGTCGCCGGGTCGCGGATGACGTTGGCGATCATGCCGTGGTGCCCGGGATAGAGGCCGGTCGCCATGCTGTAGTGGCTGGGGACGGTCTTCGAGGGATAGCCGGGAATCAGCGCCTCGGCGCGCACGCCGCGCGCGATGAGCGCCCGCAGGTGCGGCGACCGGCGCCTTGGTGTCGTAGTCCCAGCGCCAGCCGTCGATCGAGACCAGGATGGTGAGCGGAGCCGTCAGCGGGCCGCGTCTGCGCCAGAAGCAGGCTCGTGCCCGCGGCGACGCCGGCGAGCAGCAGAACGAGCAGAACGCGGCTGAAGCGCACGGCCTACATTCGACCAAACCGGGATGCCGGCAGCGTGACGTCGGCTCGGGCCCACGCGGCCTTGAACCGGGCTTCGGTGAGCGCCGCATCGGCCGTCTTGTTCTGGGCGCGCAGCGCTTGCAGCAGGCCGAAGAGCGCCCAGCCGTTCTCGCGGTTCCGCCGCAGATCCTCCCAGTAGACGGTCTCGGCCTCCTGCGGCGCGTCCGGCCTCGAGCAGGATGGCGCCGAGCGCGTGACGCGGCGGGTAGTGGAACTCGGACGGCTCGGTGTAGACCAGGCTGTCGTCGAGCCGCACCGCGCGATCGAGATGCGAGATCGCCAGATCGAAGTTGCCGCGCGCCGCCGCGATCTCGCCGGCCAGCACCTCGACCGCGGGCGCCAGCGCCGCGCCGGTGGTGTTGGGCGAGAACATCCCCTGCTTCATCGATTCGTCGGCGAGCAGCGTCTTCAGCGTCGCGAGCTCGGCCTCGGCGTCGGCGAGCCGCCCGCGTGGCCACGAACGCCAGGCCGCGCGAGTAGTGCCACGCCGCGCGCAGCGGCGGGCTGAACGCCGGCGGCTCCGGCTCCTTCAGCATCTCGTCCCAGCGGCCGAAGCGCGTGAGCGCGTAGTACATCGGCATGCGGAAGCCGACCGTGAAGGGCGCCGCCTTGAGCGTCGCGTCGTCGATCTTCTGACGCCAGCTCGCGCGCCGACTGGATGGCCAGCTTGCTCTGGCCGTCGAACGTGGCGGCGAACCACAGGAAGTGGATGTTGTGCGGGTAGTAGCCGGTGGGATACAGCCCCTGCGCGCGGCACTGGGTGATGTAGTCCACGTCGGCGGCAATCGCGAGCTGGTTGCTCTTGATCGCGTCGGCATAGCGGCCCACCCGCTGGTAGATGTGCGCCGGCATGTGGACCATGTGCCCGGCGGCGGGCATGAGCGTCAGCAGCGTATCGGCCGCCCGCTCGGCGCGCTCGGGCGTCGCGGTGCCCTCGACCAGGTGGATGTACATGTGCAGCGCGCCCGGATGCTTCGGGTTGCGCGCCATCACCTGCTCGGCCAGCCGCACCACTTCGGCGGTGCCGGCGTGCGGGGCGCCGTCGCGCTGCCAGTAGCCCCACGGCCGCAGGTCCATCATCGACTCGACATAGAGCGAGGCGGCGTCGAGGTCGTCGGGGAAGCGCTCGTGCAGGCGCTTCATCGCCGCCGAGTAGGCCTCGTCGCGGGGGCGCCGATCGTCGGCCTTGCCCGAGTAGCGCTCGGCGAGCGCCTCGATGTAGGCGCGCTCGCGCGGCGTGGCCTTCGAGCGCAGCGCCATCGCCTTCTGCACCAGCTCGAAGGCGTTCGGCTCCTCGTTGGGCTCCATCTGCGCGTTGATGTTGGGGCCGAGGACGAGCGCCTGCCCCCAGTAGGCCATCGCCAGATTCGGATCGAGCCGCGCCGCCTCGCGGAAGGCGCGGCGCGCCTCGGCGTGGTTGAACGCGTAGGCGAGGTTGAGGCCCTGGTTGATGAACCGCTGCGCCTGGCGGTTGCGCGTGGACACCGGAAAGACGTGGGTGCCGAGGTTCTGCAGGCGCGGCGCCAGCGCGCCGGTGGGCGACGCGTCCTGCGGCGCGGCCGAGTAGTGGACGTGACCGCCGGGAGCGCGGCGGTCGACTGCGCCACGAGCGCGGGTGAGACGGCAAGGGCCGCCGCGAGGGCGCCAGCGGCCGCGACTCTCAGATGGAGGTGCACCATTTGCCTGCTCCCAGGACGCTCAGTCTACGGCAAGTCCGCGGCGGTCCGACGGCAGTAGGATCGTCGTCATGCCGTCCTATTCGCTCGCCGACCCGCCGGTGCTGGCCTTCGTGATCCTGCCCGTATCCTGATTGCGGTCACTTTTGTCTGGGGCACCGCCGAAGCCTGGCGCCGCACGGGGCACGCCGCCGCGGCGCGCCGCGCCGCGGTGCTGGCCGCGGGCGGCACGCTGGTCTGGATGGGGGCGACGCTCGCGGCAGCCGACCGGGGCGTGTTCCTCGACTGGCACCGCACGCCGCCGCCCTTCGCGTTGCTCGTCGCGGCCATTGTGACTGCTCGGCGCCGGCATCGCGTTCAGTCCGCTGGGGGCACGGCTGGCGCGGCTGCCGCTCTGGGCGCTCGTTGCCGTGCAGGCCTTCCGCCTGCCGCTCGAAATCGCCATGCACGCGCTCGTGAGCCGCGGCATCATGCCCGAGCAAATGAGCTACAGCGGCCGGAACTTCGACGTCCTCACCGGCGCCGCCGCGATCGTGGTGGCCGCGCTGGTGAAAGCCGGCGATCGGCGGCCGGCGGCTGGTGGCGGTGTGGAACGTGGCCGGCCTCGCGCTGCTCGTCAACATCGTGACCGTGGCGATTCTCTCCACACCGCGCTTCGCGCTGTTCGGCGACGACCGCCTCAACGTCTTCGTCGCCTACCCGCCGTTCGTCTGGCTGCCCGCCGTGCTCGTGCTGGCGGCCCTGGCCGGTCACCTGGTCGTCTTCCGGGCTCTGCGGGTCCGGGCGGCCTGAACACCGCTCACCGTCTATAATCCGTCGCTTCGATCGGGCGGTTCCCGATCGCGTCCGAGGTGTCATGAGTCACGAGAACCTGGAGCAGGTCCTGAAGGCCGCCGGCAGCCCGGTGCAGCTGCTGCGCAACTCGCAGATCGGTCCCTACGCGTTTCCGGTCGTCCGCCACGAGTTCACCAACTGGCGCGACGAGCAGCGCTCCTGGCGCGAGACGTGCGCGCTGTTCGACCAGTCGCACCACATGACCGACCTGTACGTGAGCGGGCCCGACGCGCTCAAGTTGCTGTCGGATCTCGGGCGTCAACAGCTTCAAGACCTTCAAGGTCGATCAGGCCAAGCAGATCGTCGTGTGCAACCCGCGCGGCTACGTGATCGGCGACGCCATCCTCTTCTACCTCGCCGACCAGTCGTTCAACATCGTCGGCCGCCCGCCGGTGGCCAACTGGGTGCAGTACCACGTCGAGAGCGGGAAGTACAACGCGAAGGCGGAGCGCGACGAGCGCTCGGCGCAGAACCAGGGACGGCGCAAGGCGTTCCGCTTCCAGATTCAGGGGCCCAACGCGATCAAGGTGATGGAGGCGGTCACCGGCGGTCCAGTGCCCGACATCAAGTTCTTCCACATGGGCATGTTCCCGATTGCCGGGCTGCAGGTGCGCGCGCTGCGCCACGGCATGGTGGGGCAGCCGGGCTGGGAAATCTTCGGGCCGTGGGACCAGGGTGATCAGGTGCGCGACGCGCTGCTGCAGGCGGGCAAGGCGTTCGGCATCCGCCAGGTCGGCGCGCGGACCTACCCCACGAGCACGATCGAGTCGGGCTGGATTCCGTCGCCGGTGCCGGCCGTGTACACCGGCGACGACATGAAGCCGTATCGTGAATGGCTGAAGGCGACGAGCTACGAAGCCACCGCGTCGCTCGGCGGCAGCTTCATGTCGCAGAACATCGACGACTACTACCTCACGCCGCACGAGCTCGGCTACGGCTCCATCGTGAAGTTCGACCACGACTTCATCGGCCGCGCCGCGCTCGAGGCGATGCCGGCGCCACGGCGCAAGAAGGTGACGCTGGTCTGGAACGGCGACGACGTGACGCGCGTGATGGGCGGGCTCTTCCAGCCCGGAAGCATCGGCAAGTACATCGACCTGCCGCTCGCCAACTACGCCACGCTCCCCTTCGACAAGGTGGTCGAGATGACGGAACCACCGTGGGCCTCTCCACCTACACGGCCTACTCGTTCAACGAGCGCGCGATGCTGTCGCTCGGCTGCGTGGACGTGGCGCTCAGCGAGCCGGGCACCGAGGTGACGATCGTCTGGGGCGAAGAAGACGCCGGCCGGAAGCCCACCTCGGAGCCGCACGTGCAGACGAGCATCCGCGCCACGGTGGCGCCGGTGCCGTACGGCGAGGTGGCGCGCATGGCCTACCGTCCGACAGTAGGGGCCGCCTTCAGGCGGCCCTGGGCCGGCTGAAGCCGGCCCCTACGCCAGGTGTGTCTTGAAGAACGCCATCGTCCGCTGCCACGCGGTGTCGGCGGCGGTGGCGTCGTACTGGACGGCGATCGGCATGTTGACCGCCGTCTCGTTGGCGAACGCGTGCTGCGCGTGATAGCGGAAGAACTCGTGCGGCACCTTCGCGGCCGTCAGCTTCTCGTCGAGCGCGTCGGCTTGCGCAATCGGAAAGAACGCGTCCTCGATCGCGAAGTGCCCCTGCATCGGCATGTGGATCTTCGTCGCGTCCACGTAGTCGAGCGGCGGCACGCCGTACCACACCACCGCCGCGTCGGCCTCGGGCGCGGTCGCCGAGCTCAGCACGGTGAGGGCGCCGCCCATGCAGAACCCGGTGACGCCGACCTTCGGCGCTGGTCTTCTTCAGGTACTGCACCGCGCCGCGAATGTCCTGCGCTGGCGGCGTCGCCGAAGTCGAGGCCGCCCATCAGGTGCTCGGCTTCCTTCACGTCCAGGCTCATCTTGCCGCGATAGAGATCCGGCACGATCACGCGGTAGCCGGCCGCGCTCAGGCGATCGGCCACGCCGCGAATCTGATCGTTGACGCCCCACCACTCCTGGATCACGACCACGCCGGGCGCGCCGGCGCCGGCCGCGGGCTCGACGTAGTAGCCCGAGCAGGTCTTGCCGTCGGGGCGCGGATAGGTGATGGTCTGGCTCACGGGTAGGCTCCTCGAAAACTGGCGGAACGCGGGAGTGTATCACCGCGCTCACGAACGTCGCGGTCAGTGTTAGCTCGACCGACGAGGTTGTTCACGAACGCAGCGGTCGGTCTTTAGACCGACCGGCCGCTGCAGAACCGTGCACGTTGCTCGAACCCGGTAGCGCCGCGCAGACTGGAGACATGCGCGCACGTGCGCTGGCCCTGCTGGCTGCAGCCTCAGCGATCGTCTCGCCTGCGAGTCGCGCAGGCAACGCGGCCCGTGGACGAAGATCGTCGCGCTCCAGCGCCTCGTCTTCGGCATGGGCGATCCGGCGTTTCCAATCACCATGGACAAAGCTCGGACGCCCAGACTCGAGCCTGGCGGTCCTGTACGCGACTGGCGATGGCGTCGAGCGCGACCTCGACCTGGCATGCGGCCTTGCGGCAGATAGCCCGGCACATCTCTGCCACGATGCTCAATGACCAGCCGACGCAGATCCGCGCGCAGCGCACCCGCGACGACCTCTGCTCGGGCGTGAACGACATGATTGCGGCGATGCGACTGGCGTCGTGCCCTCGCTTCGGAATCGTGTCGCGAACAGCGGACCTCGGGTCCGGCGCTTTCGCTGACGATCAGCACGAAGCGGATGGCGGGTTGAAGGGAGCGCTGGCATCGACGACGGCGAGTGGGAGATCAACTGCGGCGACGTGCGTGGCCTCGATGCGGCTCACGTGCGCGTCGCTCCGCCTGCAGGATCACGCCTCCGCCCGCGGCAGTTGCTCGAGTTGTTCGTGTGGCATCAGTCGCATCGCGACGACGGCACCATAGGCAATCGTTCGCTCGAATGGCGCATCGCCGAAGTTCGATGACGCACGCGGCGAGGTCAAGTTCGTCGACGGGGCAGGAGTGCTGCGTCGAGCGACCGAGAGCCTCGATCTGGCCGATGCCGGCGGTTCCGGCTGGCGTTCGCGGCGGCGCGACGTTCCGGATGACTGCGCTCGGGCGCAGTGCGGTGGCGCTTCGAACGCGCGCCGGAACTCGGCACCGGCGTCATCGAGCCGGTGACGCGATGAGGCGGGTCTGAAGACCCGCGGCCACGACCCCAGGGCGGTCTGAAGACCGCCCTCTACATCCTCACCGCTGCCTGCCACCCGCCTCACTGGCGCGAAGCGCCGGCCCTTGACGCGCGGAACAGATCGTCGGCGGTGCTCAGGATCGTCCACCGCAACCGCAGCGGATAGTTCTTCTCGCTCGCCAGGAACGCGCGCACGGTGGCGGCCACCTCGGGCGAGCTGTGGCCCCACAGCGTCCGCTCCATCCAGCGCGTCGGGAAGAAGATGTCGCCGGTGCGCTGAATCTCCCGCAGCATCTCGAGCGCCGGCTGGACGAAGCGCTGCGCCGTGCCCGGCCCGCAGCGGGTGATTCAGGTACTGCAGGCTGTCCTGCACCCACACCTCGCGCCGGCGGTTCTCGAGCACGCGGAAGCGCTCGAACGACCGCTCGCGCTCCGCGGGATCGGCCGACAGCGCCGGCATCACGAACGCCAGCCGGTCCCGGCGATCCGGGTTCTGCGTCCGCGCGAGCTGCGCGTCGAGGATCTCCTTCCAGCGCGGCACCTCGCGCACCGCGAGCTCCATCGCCAGCGTGATCTCGTCGGGCTCGGCCAGCGTGAGGCCGGGCACGCGTTCCTCGCGACGCCACACCCGCTCGAGCCACGCCACGCCGTCGGACGTGACGACCGTGTCGCGATAGGCGTTGAACCAGGCCGACTTCTGGCTCTGCGTCGTGGCGGCGGCCAGCCCGGCGCGCAGCACGGTCTCGAGCCGCCCGGCACGCGCCTGCCGCTCCTCGGGCGAGAGGAAACGCCAGTAGGCGCGCGCGGCGTAGCCCAGGATCCGCTGCACGTTCTGCTCGTCGGTCTCGGCCGGCAACGCGCGGAGCGCCGCGTCGAACAACACGGGTGGCGCGATCGCACCCTCGAGAAGGTTGTCCCACAGCGTCACCCAGGCGCTGCCACGCAGGAGCGGATCCGGCAGGCGCTCGATGTGATCGACCAGGTAGGCGCGGCTCGCGTCGTCGAGCACGAAGAGCCCGTAGCCAAGCCCGGCGCCGTTGGCGAGCACGAAGCTCGGACGCGGACGGCCTTGCGACACCGGGCACGGCCGCGGTGGCGCTGCGCATGTCCACGGGCACGTGCGTGACCCCGGCCTCGTCGCCAATCGACACGACGAGCCGCTGCGGCCACACCAGACCGCGGCCCATCGGATCCCGTGACGACAGGGTGATCGACTGCACGCGCCCGTCGGCGCCGGTGCGGACCCGGGTGACGATCGACGGCCGGCCCCGCTCTTCGACCCAGGCGCGGCTCCACGCCGCCAGATCGCGCGGCGTGCGCGTGTCGAGCGTGCGCACCAGGTCGAGCCACGTGGCGTTGCCGAACTGGTAGGTCTTCAGGTAGTCGCGCAGCCCGTCGCGGAAGGCGGCCGACGCCCATGATCATCTCGAGCTGGCGCATGACGACCGGCGCCTTGTCGTAGATGATCGGGCCGTACATCTGGCCGGCCTGATCGAGGTTGTCGAGCACCTGGCGGATGGCGTTGGTGCCCGGCGGTGCGATCGGTCGCCGTAGGCGGACGGATAGTGGTCCAGCAGGAAGCGCAGCTCGTGGTTCACCGTGGGGAATGACGGGTTCACGATCTTGTCCGCCATGAAGTTGGCGAACACCTCCTTCATCCACACGTCGTTGAACCAGCGCATGGTGACGAGGTCGCCGAACCACATGTGCGCCGTCTCGTGCGCGATCACGTTCGCCCGATCGAGCATCTGGTTCTGCGTCGCCGATTCGTCGAGCAGCAGGCCGGAGGCGTTGTAGAAGATGGCGCCCGCGTGCTCCATGCCGCCGAACGTGAACGACGGGATGGCGACGATGTCGAACTTCCCGAACGGGTAGGGGATGCCGGTGTAATCCTCGAGCCATCGCAGCGCCGAGGCGTGCAGGTCGAAGATCGCGTCGCGGTTGCGCGCCACCTTGGCCGCGTCGGTCTCGCGATGGAACATCCGCATCGCGCGGCCGCCGCGTTCGGCGGTCTCCACCTGAAACCGGCCGGCCGCGAACGCGAACAGATAGGTGGGTAACGGCGGTGTTTCGGCAAACGCCAGCGTGGTCGTGGCCGCGGCGCCTTCGCCCGCGGTGCGCTTCACTGCCGCGCCGTTGCTCACCGCCTCCCAGCCCGCGGGCACGGTGAGGGTGAGCGTGTAGCGCGCCTTCAGATCCGGCTGATCGAAGCAGGGAAACGCGAGGCGCGCCCGCGCCGGGACGAACAGCGTGTAGAGGAACTCGTCGTTGCGGTTCAGCGCTTCGTCGCCGGCGGCGAACTCCACCGCCAGTTCGTGGGCGCCGGACGCGGCGGAGGGAACGACGATATGGCCGTTGACCACCTCGAAGGCCGTGTCGCGCCCGTCGAGGCGCACGCCCCGCACCGCCTCGCGCGGCCGCGCGAAGTCGAGGACGATGCGACCCGCGGTGTTCAGCACGAAGCGGGCCGTCACCCGCCCGGTCACCGGCTCGGTCCGCGCGGCCCGGCACCTGCAGCACGAGGTCGTACCGCAGATCGCGCACCGCGGCCGCGCGCTCGCGCGCCAGCGCTTCGGAGATGCCGGCCTCGGGCGCCGCGGGCGTCGAGGCCAGCAGAACGGCCAGCACGGCAGACATCATGCCGTGACGATACCCCATCCGCCGGTGCCGTCTGGGCCGGCCGGCCCGGAAGGCGAGCAATTAAACACTGCCCTGGCGAGGCAGAGCCTCATGCTCGTCAGTCCGAGGCGAAGCCGCGCCAGCGTCTTCGCATACAATCTCCGGCCAGTGCGAGTGTTCGGGCTCACGTTGCTGCTGGCGCTCGCGGCGACCGTATTGCCCGGCGGGAGCCGCCCGGCCGCGCAGCAGACGGCCACCGTACGGGGCCGCGTCGTCATCGATCTTCCGCCCTCGAGCCGCCGCCCGTCATCGGCGTATCCGTCGCGCGCGGTGGCCCAGGCGCAGCTTGCGCCGCCGTCGGAAGTCGAGAACGTCGTCGTCTACCTCAAGGATGCGCCTGCCGGCAGCGTGGCGCCGCGGCGCACGGCCATCCGCCAGCGCGGCGAGACCTTCTCCCCGCGCGTCGTTGCGGTGCCGCTCGGCTCGACGGTGGACTTTCCAAACGACGACCCGATCTATCACAACGTCTTCTCCCTCTCGCGTGCCCGGACGTTCAACCTCGGTCGCTTCCCGCGCGGCGAGTCGCGCGCGGTCCGCTTCGACAAGTCCGGCATCGTCAAGGTGTTCTGCGACATCCACTCGCACATGGCCGCCACCGTCATCGTGTTCAACCATCCCTGGTTCACGGTGCCCGACGCCGAAGGCGGCTTCGAGCTCGACAACCTGCCGGCGGGCAGCCAGCAGGTGACGGCCTGGCACGAGCGGCTCGGCGAGACGACGATGCCCGTGCGCACCGAGGCGGGGCGGACGGCCTCGGTGGAGTTCGTGCTGCCGGTGCCCGCGCAGTGAAGCGGCCACCGCGTCTCGTCACCCGGACGATGGGCGTGACGTTCATTACCGTCGCCGTGATCCTGTCGGTGGTGTTCACCGTGCTGCTGGTGGACGCCCGCGACCGCGTACGCGCCGCCGAGACCGACAAGCTGCAAGTCGGCGAGCGGGCCTTTTCCCGCTTCGAGGCGCAGCGCCAACGCGACCAGCTGCTCGCCATCTCGGCGCTCTCGGAGAACTCCAACCTCAAGGCCGCGCTCGACACCTACTTCGCCGAGCGCGACAGCCAGACGCCGAGCACAGGATCAGCTGCTGCACGAGACCGTCGCGCGTGAGGTGAAGCGGCTGGCGGCGCTGACCGGCGCCAGCGTCGTCGCGGCGCTCGATCCCGACGGGCGGGTGTTCGCCAGCGGCGGCGCCGCGGCCGGCGCGCTGGGCGGCCGGACTGAAGGTGCAACAGCAGACGCCGGGCTCGCCGAACAACGGCGTCGCGATCGTGCCGTCGGGCGCGTTCCGGTTCTCGAGCGCGCCGCTGCTCGTCGGCGATCGCACGGTGGGCTCGCTGGTCGTGGCCACCAGCCTCGACAACGCCTACGCGCAGGACCTGGGCCGCCTGGCCGACGCCGGCATCGTCATCACCGTGAACGACGTCGTGGTGGCCGGCACGGTGGCAGAGGCGCTCACCCGGGCCGTCGTCGCGTCCACCGGCGAGCTGCGCTCGACGATGGCGCTCGAGCGGCGAGGAGTATGCGATCCGCACCCTGATGGCGATTGGCGCCGTCCGCATCTACATGCTGTCGTCGATCGACGCGGTGGCGGCGGCGGCCACGCGCAGCGCCCTGCTCGCGCTCGGCACCATCGCGCTCTGGGCCTTCGTGCTCGCGGCGTTCGCCAGCCTGTGGCTGGCGCGCACGCTCACCGATCCGATCAACCGCGTGTCGCACGCCATCGCGACGATGACGGCGGCGCGCGACTTCAGCCGCACCGTGGAGCCCACCGGCAAGAGCCGCGAGCTCGATCAGCTCGCGGCCAGCTTCAACGAGCTGATGGGCGGGCTGACGGCGGCAGAAGCCGAGACCCGGGCGGCCTATCTCGGCACCATCCGCGCGCTCGCCGCGGCGCTCGACGCCCGCGACCCGTACACCGCCGGCCACTCCGAGCGCGTCAGCCAGACGGCGGTGGTGATTGCGCGGCAGATGCAGCTGCCCGAGGCCGAGGTGGCGATCATCCGCCTCGGCGCGCTGCTGCACGACATCGGCAAGATCGGGCTGGCCGACGACATCCTGCAGAAGGCCGAGCCGCTCAGCGCCGACGAGTACGAGCAGATCAAGCGGCATCCCGCCCTCGGCGCCCGCATCCTGCGCCAGGTCTCGTTCCTCGAGCCGCACCTGCCGATCGTCGAGCTGCACCACGAGCGTCCCGACGGCCACGGTTACCCCTTCGGCCTGCGCGGCGACGAGATCCCGCGGGCCGCCCGCATCGTGCACGTGGCCGACGCCTTCGACGCGATGACGAGCGCGCGCGCCTACCGTCCGCCGCGGCCGCCGGCGGCAGCGATGGCGGAGCTGCATCTCTACGCCGGCACGCAGTTCGACGCCGACTGCGTGCGGGCGCTTCACGACGCATTGCACGCCGCCCCTGCCGACGTGCGCGGGGTGCAGGATGTGGCGAGCTGATCGACGGTCGCGGCGGACGCATCGCCGCCGTCTGCCTGCTCGCGGTGCTGTGGGCGTCGCCCGCCGCGGCGCAGCGGCTCGCCGCGCCGTCGTGGCTCACGCTCGACACCTCGGCCGACGTCGATCGCGCCATCGACGCCAACGGCGCCACGGCGACCGGCGCGATTTTCGACGCCTACGTCTCGGCGCGGCTGGGCCGCGGGCTCGAGATCGTCGCGCGGCCGTGGACGCAGCGGCAGGCCAGCGGCGAGTGGAACCGGCAGCTGTGGCTGGCCGCGCTGCGCTACGAGCGCAAGGGCGCGGTGGGCGTCCGCGTCGAGGGCGGGCTCATCACCTCGCCGGTCGGCCTGGCCAACCTGACGCTGCGGCCGCATCTCAACCCGACGGTGGCGCAGCCGTCGTCGCTGTTTCAGGGGCTGCCGGCGCCCGAGCCGCTGAGCCCGCGCATCACCCTGCTCGGCGCGGTCTACCCGCTCGGCGTCAGCACCACGGTCTCGGGCACGCACTGGGACGTGCGCGCGGCCGTCATCGACACGTCGCCGATGCGCGCGCGGCGCACCTTCGGCAGCAACAACCCGCCGCGCTTCACCAACGTGGTGGTGGGCGGCGGCGTCACGCCGTTCGTCGGTGCTTCGCGTCGGCGGATCGGTCACCCGCGGCGCCTGGCGCGCGCGCCGACGAAATGCCGGTGAGCGACTCGGACCGGATGGCCACCGTGGCGACCGTCGAAGTGGAGCTGTCGTTCCGCTTCACGAAGATCGGCGGCGAATGGGCGCGCGACACGCTCGAGACGACGACGGGACGACGCCGTGGACTCCGGCTGGTACGTCCAGGGGCAGCAGACGCTGACGCCGCGCTGGTTCGTGGCGGCCCGCGTGGAGCGCATCGACCGGCCCGCCGCCGCTCGTCGAGCCACCGGGCCGCGGCAGACGTTCGCGGGCGCGGAAGAAACGGTCGGCTTCCGCATCACGCCGGAGGTGACGCTGCGGGCCAGCTACCGCGGCGCGCCGGCTGTTCGGGCAGTCCGACTTCTCGCACCAGGCGATGGCGTCGGTCGTCTGGGCCCGCCGCTGGTTCTGATGTCGTAGGGGCCGGCTTTAGCCGGCGCCCTGGGCCGCCTGAAGGCGGCCCCTACGTTCTACGCCGGGAAGAACACGCGCTCGACGAACCAGTAGGCGCCGGCGGCAATCACGACCACCGACCCGGCCATCGCCACGCGCGCGCCGACGAACGCGCTGCGCCGCCGCACCGCCTCGAGCAGCGACGCGACGATCAGCACGATGCCGAGCTGGCCGATCTCCACGCCCAGGTTGAACGAGAACAGCGACCAGCCGAGCGCCTCGCGCGGCAGGCCGAACTCGCGCAGCACGTTGGCGAAGCCGAAGCCGTGCACCAGCCCGAACACCAGCGCCACCCAGGCGCGCAGGTCGCGCCCGTCGCCGCGCACCAGGTTGTCGGCGCCGACGAACACGATGCTCAGCGCGATCGCCGGCTCGATGATGCTCGCCGGCGGCGTCACGAGGTTGAGCGCCGCGAGCGACAGCGTGATGCTGTGGCCGATGGTGAAGAACGACACGATCTTCAGCAGCGACGTCCAGCGGCCGCCGAGCAGCAGCAGGCCGACGAGGAACAGGATGTGATCGGGCCCGATCAGGATGTGGTGCACGCCCGACGCCGTGAACGTGCGCATCACCGCGAGCGCGCCCTGCGTGGTGCCGGCGTAGTAGACGTATTCCTTGCTGTCGGCGTTGAAGATCAGCTGCTGCTTCAGCGCGCCGTCCTCGTAGACGTTGATGAACGTCTGGTGCAGCGGGTCGTACGGAAAGAGGTTGGCGTCGAGCGCCAGGGCGCCGGGGTTCTCGTTGGGAATGCGGTACCTCAGGCGCAGCGCCGCGTCGTCGCGCAGCACCTCGAGGCTGGTCCACTGCAGGTCGAGGCGGCGGTCGCCGCGCAGCAGCAGCCGCGGCTTGAGGAGGGCGCCGAGCTGCTCGCGGGTGCGTTCGGCCACCTCGTTCTCGAGCAGCCGCTCCGGCGGGCTGATGCCGAGCTCGTGCGCCGCGTCGATGACGTGGATGACCAGCGTGCCCTCGATGCCGCCGTTGCGGAAGACGACGTCGAGATAGCTGAACGGCGCCGGGTGCGCGGCCGCCGGCGTCGGCGGCCGCGAGCACGGCGGCGGCCAGCGCGAGCGTCCGGACGGCGCGTGCGGATGCAGGTCATGAACCGGGAGATCTTAGCAGCCGCCGCCACGCCGTCAGCGGTCCGGGCGCGCGGCCACCAGGCCCTGATGGAACGGATCGTCGTGGTCCAGGATCCACGCCTGCTCGCCGGTGGGCCAGGCCTGCGCCGCCACCTCCACCACCAGCGCCGGCCGATCCTCCACCATCTGCTCGCGACACCAGGCGGCCAGTGAGCTGCGCGCCGCTCAGCCCCTCGTGCGTGAACGACGGCGCGTCGCCCACGAGGCCCATCGCATCGAGCACCGCCATCACCGCGGCCGTGGCGCTGCCGCCCGGCGACCAGTCCACCGCGCCGTCGGCCGTCACGAGCACCGTGCGCAGGTGCGCCTCCGGATCGCGGGCCGGCCCCGAGAACACGACGCCGGCCACGCCCTCGATCGCCGGGTCGAGCGGGTGCACCACCGACGCCGTCTTGTTGAGCGCGGCGCAGATCGCCTGCCCCAGGCGCCGCAGCTCGGGCACGTGGTCGGCGTCGAGCGGCACGCCGGCCGCCTCGCCGTCCACGAGCGCGTAGAACTCGCCCGCGAACGCGACGTCCACCGGCACCGTCCGGGCCGGCAGCGTCACCGGCATGCCCGCGGCGTGCACGAACGCCGGCACGCCGCGCACGACCACGCCGCCCGGGGAGGCGTTGGGCGCGGCCACGCGCACGGCCACGACGCCCGCCGGCGTGTCGAACGTGAGCGCAGGCTCTTCGCGTCGACCCCGCCGACACGCAGCCCGTGCTCGACCGCGGCCGCGGCCGCCGCCACCACACCGTGCATCGCGAAGCGCGGGTAGCCCGCCGCGTCGAAGAACACGAGACCGGCGTGCGCCTCGGGCGACGACGGCTCGGTGAAGAGCACCGCGGTCATGTCGGCGTGACCGCGCGGCGCGAGCACGACGCCCGCGCCGGCACCGGTCGGCGTGCCGCGCGAACCACGCGGCCTTCTGCGCCTGCGTGCGCCCTTGCGGCGACGGCACGCCCTCGACGATGACGCGTACGGGCTGGCCGCCCACGTGGTATTCGAAGCTCTTCATGCGATCGATCACCCCGCCACGCTAGCACGAGCGTGCCTGTCCACTGCCGTGGACCCCTTCTCTCCTACGGCCGCGCCGGTTGCGCGGATTCAGGCGAATTTCGCCGCTGTTCGGGCTGGCGCGTCGCTTGCACAAGCATCGGGTGTGGCCGCGGGATGTCCCGCCAGTGCCAGCGCCACGAGTGGGCCCGCGGGGGCGGTCGATGCCGATCATGGGCCTGGAGGAGAGATCGAGATGCGCGCAGCTTCTTTGACACGACTGGTCATGGCCGCCGTGGCATGCTCGGCGCTCGCGCTTCCGGCGAGTGCCGCAGCGCAGTCGGCCCGCGATCGCAACAACGGATGGCAGAACGATCGCGGCTGGGAGAACCGCGCCGGCGGCGAGGCCTACCAGCGCGGCTTCCGCGACGGCGAGCGGCTCGGCCAGGAAGACGAGCGCCGCAATCGCGCGTTCAACGTGCAGAGCCATCGCGAGTATCGCGAGGCCGACGACGGCTACGACCGCAACGACGGCTCGCGCGATCGCTATCGCGACGAGTTCCGCCGCGGCTTCACCGAGGGCTACCGCGTCGGCTACCGCGACGATCGCTGGGATCGCAACGACCGCCGCGCCACCGATCGCTGGGGCAACGGCTCGTGGAACCGAGGCGGGTATCGCGACCCGGGCCAGGCGCGCGGTTTCAGCGACGGCTACGCGCAAGGGCGTCGATGATCGCCGCGACAACCACCGGTTCGAGCCGGGGCGGTTCAGGGAAGTGAAGAAGGGCACGGCGCCTGGCTACGAGGACGAGTTCGGCTCGCGCGAGCGCTACACGTTCAGCTACCGCGACGGCTTCCGCCAGGGCTACGAGGACGGCTTCCGCGGCGCCTACGCAAGTCGGTAAGCGGCAACAGCTGACGTCGAATCCACTGGGCATACCGGTGGAAGGCGCAGAACGGCGGGGCGGCCCATCAGGGTGGGCACCCCGCTGCTTTACTGTTCGCGGCCGTTGATCTTCGAGTTCCCGACCTTCCGCCTTTGGAGGTTCGCTTCGGCGCGACCTGCCGGTATCGTCTAGGGGTCAGGACACGTGGTTCTCAGCCACGGGACCGGGGTTCGAATCCCCGTACCGGTACCATCCTTGCTCGACTGAATTCGAGCGAGCTCGGATGGCAAGCCGCGAGCTCACTCACCGACAGACGGGATTCCGCCGAGCACGCGCTGATTCGTGCGAGCGGAGGTGGACCGCAGCCGTCGCTCGCCTCAGTTCCGCCCGGACTTCTGATACTCCGGCGCGAGCTCCCTGCAGGCCTCGACCCTGAACGGCGCGTCCGCCGGCAGGACGCTGTCGGAATCCACGTACTTGTCCATGAAGTAGACGGGATCCTCGACGACGATGCCGCGGGTGAGCTCGAGCGTGGCCTGATTGAGCGTGAAGCGCTCGACGATGTGCAGCTTGTCGCTGTGAGGGAGGGTGCCGGCGATGCTGCCGGGCAGGAAGCCGACCGTATCGACGACGAGCGTATCGCCGTCCCAGCGGCCGATCGAATGACCGCCGCGGCTCGGCGCGATCTTGGCCGGATGCGTGGTCAGGTTCATGTGCACGGTGCGCGTCAGACCGGCGCCATACTCCATCTTGATGGCGGTCGCGCTCTGTGTGATGCGGTTGATCGCGCCGTCGAACACCCAGTCGAACAGGATGCTCGTGATCTGACAGGTGAGCCGCGGGTCCTCTGACGTCGATCGCTTGCGGAGCGCCTCTTGGGCCGTGCGTCCCGCGGCGGTCAGCGTCACGGGCGGCGGGAACCAGCCGCGAGGCCCGTTCGGCATCGGCACTTTGCCGGCCCTGATTGCGGCGGCCTGGCTGATCGGCACGAGGCCGATGCGCCCGCCAGGCGGCGATGCCAGGACGTGTTGCTCCTGCGCCCATTCGCCGGCGAGGTTCGGCTTGCCGTTCGGCAGCCGGAACGGTCGTTTCGTGCGATCGACGGACTTGGCGTCGCTCAACTGCTGATAGCGCTCGAGCGTCGGCTTGTCGCCAAGCGTCAACGTGTCCACGGTGCACGCAGTCGGATCGTCGCGATGCGCGCTGCCCGTCACCTTGATGGCCGCGCCCGGCGGGAACATCTCCGGCGACCAGCCCGAGCGCCGGAGCGTCGTGGCCGACCGCATCTCGCATTTCATCGCGACGACCTTGCCGTCGGCTCCGACGACATCGAAATAGACATACGAATGCGGGTTGACGAAGTCGAGCCGCGTCAGCCTGCCCTCGAACTCCACCTTCTTGCTCGTGTCGTAGCGCCCGGCGCCGTGGTGCGCCTGGGCGCGTTCGACCAGCACCGGCACCGTCAGCAGGGCGGCGACGAGTAGCGCGTGTGTCACTCTTGTCATCTTTGTTCCCCTCGGCGTCCCCGAC
Source organism: uncultured Acidobacteriota bacterium (assembly GCA_963731785.1). Classification (GTDB taxonomy): domain Bacteria; phylum Acidobacteriota; class Vicinamibacteria; order Vicinamibacterales; family UBA2999; genus DASYRM01. Next base: position 220,362 of record CAVSWX010000004.1, on the reverse strand, counting down.
CGGTCCGACCACGCGGCGAATTGTCTCACTTTCGACGCGATCGTCATCACCACGGTACAATCGCCGGAGTATCAGATCTGAATGGAGCAGCAGTGAGCGAGCAGGAAGAAGATTTCGCGACGATGTTCGAGGCGTCCCTCAAAGCGCGTCGACTCGAGCGGGGCCAGAAAATCGAGGGGACCATCGTCGCGTTCGGTTCGGACGTGGCTTTCGTCAGCGTCGGAGGCAAGAGCGAGGCGCAGATCGACCTTGCCGAGCTCAAGGACGACGACGGCGACATCGAGGTGTCCATCGGCGATCGCATTCACGCCGTCGTCGTCTCGACCAGTGGCGGCGTCACGCTGTCGCGCAAGGGCGTGCGCAATGCCGCGACGCAGCGCGAGCTGGAGAACGCGTTCGAGGACGGGCTCGCCGTGGAAGGCAAGGTCGAGAGCGCCATCAAGGGAGGCTACGAGGTGCGCATCGCGCGCGAGCGTGCCTTCTGTCCGCTCTCGCAGATCGACATCGCCCGCACCGTCGACCCCGCGGTGCACGTCGGCAAGACCTACACGTTCCGGATCCTCGAGTACAAAGACGGCGGCAAGTCCATCGTCGTCTCGCGGCGGAAGCTGCTCGAAGAGGAACAGCAGGCGAATGCAGCCGCCGTCCGCCAGTCGATCGTCCCTGGCGCGGTGCTGCCGGGCCGCGTGGTCTCGGTGCTCGACTTCGGCGCCTTCGTCGACCTGGGTGGCGGCATTCAAGGCCTTCTTCACGTATCCGAAATGAGCTGGTCGCGCGCCACCACGCCGGGCGAGATGGTCGCTCAGCGGCGACCAGATCACGGTCAAGGTGCTGCGGGTGGACGAGGGCACGGGGAAGATTTCGCTCGGGCTGAAGCAGCTGCAGGGCGACCCGTGGAGCAATGTGGGCGCGACCTACGCGTGTGGGCCAGGTGCGAAGCGGCCGCGTGACTCGCCTGGCGGAGTTCGGCGCCTTCGTGGAGCTGGAACCTGGCATCGAAGGGCTGGCGCATGCGTCCACGTTCCCTCCAACCGGTCGGCCCGGTGACTGGGCCAAGTCGGTTCCCGTCGGCACGACCGCTGCGTTCGAGATTCTGAGTATCGACCTCGCGCAGAAGCGCATCGGCGTCGCGCTCGCGCAGGAAGGAGCCTCACGGACCGCTGGTCCGACGACACCACAGGGCGCATTCGCGCCTGGCACGATCGTGACCGGGAAAGTGGAGCGTCACGAGAAGTTCGGGGTGTTCGTGTTCCTGTCGCCAGGGCGAACCGGCCTGATGCCGCTCTCCGAAACCGGCCTGGATCGCGACGCGGACGTGATGAAGGCGTTTCCCGTCGGGAGCGAGGTGGAGGTGGCGGTCATCGAGGCTGATGCCAGCGGCCGCCGCATACGCCTCAGCAAGAAGGCCGTGGCGCAGCAGCGGGAGCAAGCGGAGTTGCGGGAGTATGCGGCCAGGCAGGACGCCACGCCCTCGACGTCGCTGGGGTCGATGGCCGACGCGCTGCGAGACGCCCTCAAACGTCGTTGACGAGCGCGCAGGCCCTGAGCACGCGGACCTTCAGGTCCGCCTAGTGCGTGCGCCCTTCGCGTAGTTCCGCTTCGGCCGCGTCGAGGTAAGCGCGATAGCCCTCGGGGTCGATGAACGGGTCCACTGGGTTCTTCGCCGTGGTGCTCGCGACGAACTTGCGGTACCTGCCCCACCATCGTGCATGACACGTCACCCAGATGTCGGCCGGGAGGCCGCGGAGCACGCGGATGCTGCGCTCGCGGTCTGCCTCCTGTTCTGGATACGTCGAGGTTGCCAGCACTCCGAGGTCACACGCGCTCACGACGTTCAGCATGCGGTCACCGTCGCGGACGGGAAACGACCACGACGTGCATCCGCGCGTGTGGCCGGCGGTGACGTGCGCGGTGAGCGCGATCGGTCCGACACGGATCGTGTCGCCATCCTTGAACCGGTGGTCGACGCGCGGAGGCGGGTAGCCGACGACGCCGATCCAGGTGAGGGCCCTCAATGGCAGGACGGCGTCGGGGTCGTCGCCGCCGGAGGCGAGGGAGTCGGCGCTCGCGTCGCTGGCCCACAACTGAGCACCCGACGCCTGCTGGAGCACCGTCAGCCCGCCCCCGTGGTCGGGGTGCGGCTCCGAGTTCAGGAGCACTTTGACGTCCTTGATGTCGAAGCCGAGCTTCGCGATGCTCGCCATGATCAAGCGCGCGGTGGTGGGATAGCCGCCGTCGAGCACGACGTGGCCCTCGGGCCCGGTGATGAGGAAGGCCGCGACGTCGGTGGCGCCGACGTAGTAGAAGTTGCCAGCGATGCGGAACGGTTCGGCGGGCCCCTGTCCGCCGATCTTTGTCGCGTTCCCCCACCTGCCGACGAGCACCAGCGCAACAACGCTCAGGACTGCCAGCAGGATTGCCAGCCGACGACGCTTGGTGAAGTTGATGTCGACATGGTGGCGGAAGGATCGCTTGCCGGACGCCGCTCAGTCTTGATCAGCCGGTGAGCATTGCGTGAGATTTCGGTGATCACGCTCGATCTGCACCGGAGTTCGACGTGATCCGGCGCTAGAGCGAGACGCCGCCGGTTCCGCTGCCTGCAACGCCCATTTGCGAAAGCTCGTGGAGTGTTTCCGCAAAGACGTCGTAGAGCCCTTTGAGCCGTTCCACTTCCCGGATCCGGTCGGCAACATTGAAGACCAGGACATCGGTTGCGGCCGGGTATCCGCTCCGCACCATCCATCGTCGTCCTGGATGCTCAGATGAAACCTGGGCTGGGCCATGACAAGCGCGCGCACCCGTTCGCTGCTGCACAGCCGCTGCACTGCGAGCTCGTCGTTTCCTTGATCACGAAGGTCGCGTCGAACTCCGGATGTCCCACCTGAATGTCCTGCATCCCAAGAAGCGTTCCCAGGTAGCTGAAGACCGTCGATCGGCCGATCGAAAACCGAAACCCGGTGGGGTTGGGAAAGGGTGCGCGCATGCGCGTATGCGTGACAGAGGTGTGCACCTTCCCGGCCATGACCGGGACCTGGTATTCGTCGAGCGTGACCGTCCATTCGCGCACCCGGGCCTGCAGCCGTTCACCCTTCCACAGACTCCCTGGGATGACCTCGCCCCCGATCTGCGCGCAAAGAGCGGTCCAGACTTCGTCTCGGCTCGGTCCGAACAGTGACTTGAAGAATTCCATTCGTTGGGCTCCTCGTCCAACTGTCTGGCGCTCATGCTGCTCACGGCGCACGCGGCATGGAGTCACCGCTGCCGGCCCCTCTCGGCATCAGAAAGCCGCGATCCTTGCGGCGTAGGGTGTGTATTGCTACCATCCCGCCTGCCGACGGCGTACCCCGTCTGGGCTATGGAGTGCCACAATGAGCACACGAATCGCTCGACTCGTCGTTTTGTGCGGAGTCCTCATGACCGGCGTGGGGGTGCACGCCCATCATGCCGTGGCGGGTATCTACGACCTGAACAAAGAGATGGTCCTGCAAGGCCAGCTGAAGAAATTGAACTTCACGAATCCGCACGTGAGCATCGAGCTCACGGTCCCGAACCCTGACGGGACGACGACGGACTGGATCCTGACCACGGCCTCCATACAGAACCTGACGCGGCAGGGGATCAACAAGACCTCGATCAAGCCTGGCGAGATTCTCAAGGTCACGATCCTTCCAGCCAAGAACGGGAACCCGGCGGGATTCATCAGGTCTATCGAGCTCGGCGACAAAGAGTTCAAGATCTCGGTCGATTAGCTGACGCGGAGGGACTCGCAAATGGCGTTTCGAACCGCTGTGGCGGCCGCCGTGTTCCTGGCCGTCTTCGCGCTGCAGCACGCGCCGGCAGGCGCGCAGGGTGGTCGCGGCCGCAGGGCCCGGGAGGCGCCGGTGCGCCGGGCCGAGGTGGTCCAGGGGGTGCGTTCGGTGCGGGGCCGTTTACGCCTACCCCCGGAGCCAAGGACCTGAAATCGGTCCTCTTCAACTGGACGTGGCACATGGGGATGCTGCGGAGCGGGAACGAGTCCGAGCTCGTCAAGACGCTCGACTATCACGCCGAGGGCGGCACGATCCAGGTCGATGGTCAGCCCTGCACGCTGACGAAGTATCGAGTCCAGGCGAACTACCAGGTCCCTGGGTACCGCGCGCAGATCGAGTGCACGCGCACGAATGGCCAGAAGTACTCGAACGTTGAAACGGTGAGCGGCGACTACGCCTGGGACGAAGACATTCCGGGCGCGGAACTCGTTCCCGGCAAGGGCAAGGCCACGCCGAAGCAGGCGGCGCTCGAGGAACGGCTGATCCGTCTCTGGGCGAGCCCTCACGGTGCGCCGAAGGCCGCCATCGCCGGCGCCGCCGGCCTGCCGCCGTCCCAGTCCTTCGGTCAGAACCCGGCCGTCCTGCTCGATCGCCAGACAGCCGCGGGCGCGAAAGCGACGACGACGCTGTCGTGGCAGGGGGAGAAAGCCGTCCTCACGTTCCCGATACCGGGAGTCCCCGGGGCGATGGCGACGGCCACACTCAATAACTACCTGCCGGAAACGCGTCGTGGTGACGCACGGGACGAACAAGACGGAGTTCGTCTACGGCAACTTCGCGGACTTCAACAATCCCCTGTTCAAGATCGAGGCGCTGTACGCCGGCACCATCGTCGAGCGCCGGAACGGGACCGTCGTTCGGGACGTGAAATCGAAGGTCACCGAGATCGGTCAGATCTACGTCGTCATGCCGGTTCCGGACAGTGTGCGGAAGGCTGGTGGAAAGTGAGGAGTGGATGAAGCGCGTACCGTGGTGGCGATGATTCTCGGTCTCCTCGCCACGCCGGTGGCAGTCGCAGCTCAGGCCCGGCACCGGCGCAACAGGATCCGGCACAGGCGCCGACACCCAGGCTGGCCAACGGGAAGCCCGATCTCACTGGCTCCTGGCAGAACGCCGGCGGCGGTCTTCAAGGCTCCGGCGGCAACATGTTCCGGCGGTGCACTCCGTTCCAGATCGAAGCAGTGCATGGAGTGGACCAATCAGAGCGCGGACTGGGTGTTCATGTCGGCCACCCGGCTCGATGAGCGTCAGCCGTTGTACAAGCCCGAGCACTGGGACAAGATGATCGAGCTCGACCAGTGGACGAACAAGTACGACCCGGTCATGACCTGCCTCCCGCTCGGCATTCCCCGTCAGGGACCTCCGGCGCGAATCTTCGCACACCGACCGAGACATCACGATGCTCTACAGGGGCGGGGTCGATGGCGCCGGCGGATACGCGGAGCACCGCATGATCGCGCTCGACGGCAAGCCCCACGATCCCCAGCGGGCGCTCCAGTACACGTACATGGGATACACGATCGGCAGGTGGGACGGGGACACGCTCGTCCTCGACTCCATCGGCTTTTCCGACGAGACCTGGCTGGGCCGCGGCGGCTGGTTTCACTCCGACCAGATGCGGGTCATCGAGAAGTTCACCCGGAAGGGGAACCAGCTGCTCTACGAAGTGACGGTCGAGGACCCGGAGGTGTTGGTCCAGCCATGGGTCATGCCCGCCCGGACCCTGCGGCTCTCCAATAACCCGGCGATCGTCGCAGAGCGAGGAAGCTGCACGGAGAGCGAGCTGAAAGAGGTCTCCACGCAGATGCGGCACTAGGCGGCTTGATTCTTGAAGCCGCGGCTCTAGGCCTGAGGCCTCGGGCCTTGGCCGAAGCCAGTGGGTCGCGGACGCCAATCGGAACGAATCGCGCGAGCATCACCAGTCCCGGGACCCCGAGCGCCATCGTCAACAGGAAGAACGTCGGCCATCCGAGGGCGCTGACGGTGAAGCCCGTGATCGGGCCAGCCACGACGCGCGGCACGGCAAACAGGCTGGAGAAGAGCGCGTACTGCGTGGCCGAGAACCGCTTTTCCGTCAGACGCAGCAGCAGCACGCCGAACGCGCCCATCCCCAGGCCCGCGGCGAAGACCTCGAAACCGGTGGCGCCGTACATCGCCACGAGGTTGGGCCGATCCAGCACCGCGAGCAGGAAGTAGCCGGCGTTCGAGAAGATCTGCACGACGCCGAAGATCCAGAGCGCGTGTCCAAGGCCCGCCACGGTCGTCACGAGCCCGCCGACGAACGTGCCGAGGATCGTGAGCGCCACCGAGAGCGTCGCCAGCGCGATGCCGCGATGGAAGGCGTCGTACCCCATGTCGATGAGAAACGGCCGCGTGAGCGACTGCGTCAGCTGATCGCCGAGCTTGTAGAGCAGGACGAACGCGAGGATCTCGAGCGCGCGGGGCCGGCGGAGCATCCCCACGAGCGGCAGCCACACCGCGTCCCGCAGCGTCGGCGGCGGCGCGGGCTGCGCCTCGGGCTCCGGCGACCGCCACGTCAGCGCCAGCATCAGCACGAAGACGAGGGCCAGCAGCCCGTTGACGGCAGGCCAGCCGATGCGGGCGGCCAGCGTGATCGACACGCCACCCGAGACGAGCATCGCCGCGCGGTAGAAGGCGAGCCGCGCGCCGACGGCCGCTCCCTGCTCTTCCTTGCGCAGCACCTCCACCGCGTAGGCGTCGATGGCGATGTCCTGGGATGCCGACGCGATCGCAATCGCGAACGCCAGCGCCCCGACGACCCAGAGCGCCTCGGGCCGCTCGCCGACGCCGGCCAGCATCAGCACGAGCACGGCGAGCAGCGAGCTGCGTCACCGCCATCCATCCGCGCCGCCGGCCCCAGAACGGCGGCACGTAGCGGTCCATCAGCGGCGACCAGAGCACCTTGAACGACCACGGCGCCTGCGCCAGCGTCAACAGCCCGACGAGGCGGATGTCGACGCCGATGTCGCGCATCCAGTCGGGAATCGCGTACCAGACGAGGCCGAGCGGGAGACCCGGACGCGAACGACAGAACCGAGACCGCAGAGCGTGCGACGGGAACGCAGCGCGTCGAAGAGGGCGGGGCCGCTCACGACGACCTCAGTGGGTCATGGCGTAGACGGCTACGTTCACACCAAGCGCATAGCCTTTCCCACCATATGTGTGGAAGTACCTCCTGGTTGTCGCCTTCGCGCTCCCAGCTGTCTGACACGTCCGAGTTCACGCTGACGAGCACAACCAGCCTGTCGTGCTCGTCGAACACACCGTAGTAGTGGACCGTCGAGAGCCCGAACTCCGAATCCTGACGGTTACGGATCCACGAGCCGAGCGCCGGGATCTGCGGGAGCGCGTCGAGCTGATAAAACGTCGAGAAGATCGGGTGCTCCACCGGCAGGTCGACGATCCGTGCGCCGGGCAGGATCCCCATGAGATTGGGGCGGATGTAGGACTCGAAGTCGGGATCCCAATTGTCGTCAATCCAGAGAAAGCCGCCCTTCAGCAGGTACTCGCGCATGCGGACCCTCTCTTCAGGGGTGAACTCGTAGTTGGCCGCATTCTGCATGCGCAAATACGGGCACTGGAACAGATCGGGGTCCATGGCGGTGACGTTCGCAAAGCCTGGATCGCCGTTGTTCCAACGGCTGATCTTCGTTTTCGTGAGTTCGGACAGACGGACCATCAAGTTGTAGTCCGCTTGCGGGTAGTCGTCACCCCACCCCGACTTTCGAGCCCTGCGGACGTTGTTGTAGCGCAGGCGACAGAACGTGAAGTCGAGCGTCGTGTCGGGAAGCCCGTCGTTGATCGGGATCTGCAGATTCCGCCCGTTGGTCAGAATCGTAGACCGCTGCGCCGCGACGCTCATGGCGGCGAGCCCAAGCGCCAGCGCAAACGCCAGTGCGAACCGCATCCGTCGAGCCGAGGCGCGCGTTCGCCGCATGCGAGCATCGTACAGCCAGTCTTGTCCGGCACGGGCTTTTGCCGTACCTTGCCCCCATGAGTTCACTGACAAGATACGCGACGGTCGCCGCGCTCGTGCTGTTCAGCGGCTCTGCGGCGCAGGCGGCCGAGTGCGACAGAGATTGCCTGCGCGGCGATGATCACCAAGGACGTCGAGGCGATCGTGGCGCACGCGCCGCAGTCGCTGCCGCTCGCCGAAAACGTCCGCTTCACGGAAGACTCGAGGGAATTGAAGCTCGGAGACGGCGCGTGGAAGACGGTGACCCGAGCCGGCAGCTTCCGGCAAGACTACCTCGACGTCCGCCGCGGCATCGCCGCCTCGCATGTCGAGCTGTACGAAGAGGCCGGTCAGCTTCAGTACTCCGTGGTCCTGCGGATCGTCGATCAGAAGATCACCGGGGTCGAGACGCTGCTCAACCGCATCACACCGACTCGAAGTTCCAACCGGACTCGCTCGGCAAGCCGTTGCGGAAGATGAACGATCCGGTGCCGCGCGACAAGCGGATGCAGCGCGCCGATCTGATTCGGGTGGCGCTGACCTATACCGAAGGCCTGCGGATCGGGAACTTTGCGGATGCCACACCGTTCGCGAAGGACGCGTTACCGCGTCGAGAACGGCGTGTTCATCGCCGGCGAAGGGTGCCCACGGGCCAACTGCGCGGGACTTTACACGCAGCGCGTGATCCTTCACCCGAACGTCATCGCCAGCGTGGCGGCCGTCGATGAAGAGGCGGGCATCGTGCTGCTGTGGATGAATTTCGGCTACACGAATTCCTACGGGGCGAACAACGCGCTGGTGACGTTCGAAGCGTTCAAGATCTGGGGCGGCGAGATCCAGGCGGTGAACGCCTTCTTCCGCATCCTGCCGCTCGAGACGCCGCGCTTCTGGCCGTCGGCGCGCTGAGAGGCGCGGCCTCATGATTCGACAGATAGCGGTCGAGTTCACGCGGGCCCCGGGGCGACACGGACTGGGAATCTCGCGAATTCGTCGTGAAGGACTGCGACGGGCGGCTCCTCGCCTTCGGCGCGGACCAGGGTTAGCTGCGGCGCTCACGCCGGTCAGCGGCCCACCAGGTGCTCCTTCGCCTTGTTGTTTTCCGCGCACACGTATTCCTGCAACTCTTCGTTCGGGGCAAGCGTCAACGTTCGATTCACCTTCCATGGCTTCGAGTACGCGCCAGGGTCGTCGAGGGTGTACTCGATTTCCAGGCGCCCAAGCGCGGGGCGGCGAAACCGTTCGACGACGTGCATCCTCTCGGTTTGCGGGTGCTCGATGAGGGTCAGCGAGACTTTGTCGTTGAAGCCCACCGTATCGACAACCAGCGTGTCGCCCTCCCAACGGCCCACCGAGTGCCCTTGCCACGTCGGGAAGGGATCCTTCGGATGCGCACGGCCGTCGAGAAAGATTTGACGGAAGCCCGGGTCACCGCCTTCGACCAGAATCACGAGCAGGCTGGGAGTCTGCACGAACTTCATCAGATCGATTTCGGAAGTCAGCACGATGCCGGTTGGGAGGCACAGAGAACGCGGAGTCACTCCAGAGGAGAACCGCTGTTTCCTCTGCGCTTCTGCGGCGGGAAGGATTGGCGGCGGCTCGGGATTCGTATTCGCCGAGGGAAGCCAGACACCGGAGAAGTCTGGCGTTCCGATGGGCGTGCGCGGCGCGGCCCCGTCTGGGGGCGTTCCCACCGCGCGTCGAAAATAGAACTCCCCGGGGTATTCAACGTCTCGCCGTCCTCCATCCGTATGTCCAGACGGAGCGCCTGGCCCGGCGCCAGAGCGACATTCTCGCGGCGGTATTGCCTGAACCCGATCAAGCTGACGGAGACAACGTAGGTTCCGGCGGGAAGTTGCCTCAGCTCGTAGTTCGCCTGGTCGCTCGCAAAGGTCCGGTAAACGGTCCCGGTCGCGGTGTTGCGGGCTTCGACGGGAGCCCGCGCGACGACGACGCCATAGCGGTCGACGACCGAGCCCGCGAGGGACGACGTCTGAGCGTTCGCGGCGGTCGCCAGGGCGCCCAGCAGGACGGCCGCCATTCCCGCCCGGCGCACTGAGAGACGTTGTCGTTTTCGCTCCATAGCTACTCCTGGTCTCACTCGCCGAGTGCCTCGATATCGCCGAGGTCCCTCGCGCGGCCCGTGGCTCGCTTGTTCTTGATGAACGCCTCGCGGCCAATGACATCCGCCATGACCGGCCCAAAAGCCGCTTGCGTTCGAGTGGACCAGGCCTCACTGAACGTGAGGCCCGAGAGTTCCGTCAGCACGTCAATCCGCAGCGGCGGTAAACCCATCTGGAAGACGACGCCCGGTCGGCTGAAATCTTCAGCAGTCACCTGCGCGGTCGGGGCGCCAAACTGCTCGAGCGCCGACATGACCTTCGCGGCATTCTCCGTCGTGGCATCCACCCACACGTCCAAGTCACCCGTCGCCCGCGGCCGCCCGTGCACGGCCAGCGCGTAGGCGCCGACGATGAGGAACCGGACGTTACCGTCGATGAACGCGCGCAGTAGATCGAGGAAGTCCTGATGCATCGGGGAACTCGCCACGAAGACGCCACTGGGCTTCGCTCAACTTCCAGACCTGGAGAACCCGCTCCTCGACCGGCAGTGCCGCCCAGAACCGGGCATCGTCCTGGTCATGCGCCGTCAGGGACGGATACACGCGCACCTGCATGCGGTTCCGGCGCGCGGTGACAGTGTCCATCGCGTCAATTATCGCAGGTCCGGAGACATCCTCTGAGCGTCAGTTCTGCCACACCGCGAACCCCTGTGCCCGTAACCAGGCGGCGAGTTTCGGCTCCATGCAGGCGGCAATTCGGTACGGCAGACGCGAGAACCCTTCGACGAGATCGAGCCTCAGTCGGAGGCCATGGGTGCGGACGAAGCGTCCGGACTGTGTTCCCGCCCGGTGTCGCTGGAAACGCGCTTCGGGTGTGAGCCCGGTTACGCCGACGTACACGCACCCGCTCGCCGCACCGCCAAGGTTGCGCTCGCGGAACGCACGGTTCTTCCAGACGGCCCGATCCAGTTCGATCGCATAGACGCTGTGGTGCCCCCGTGACCACGAGTGCAGCGACAGGTCCGCGCACATCGAGAAGAATTGCGCCTCGACTCCGCTTGCCCGGCCGGGTTCGACCGGCTCGCCTGCGTCAATACGCCGTTTCCCACCCCACTGAAAGAACACCTCGAACGACGTCTTCCGCACGCGGATCACGTAGCCGCGCCCCCACTGCGGATGGTCGGCGTGCTGAACGATGTCGCCTCGAGCCGTGCCTCCCAGCGCTAATGCCGAATCTGGGAGGCGGCCGCTTCGGTTTCGAAGCGTCGTCTCGCAGTTGCCACGTTCCGGGATGAGACCCGCGTTCGCGCCCGTGCTGCGCCGGAGGATCCGCGTCGGGAACACCAGCGGTTCCACCAACACCTCCGGGTCCTCGAGCGTCAGGTCGTAGAAAATCGCATCGCCCTCACGCCTGAACTTCTCGACGATGTGCATCTCACTGGTATGGAAGTAGCCGCCGCGCCCGATCCATGTCGTGTCGATGAACCCGATGGAGTCCAGCACGAGCGTGTCGCCCTCCCAGCGCCCAACCGTGTCGCCGAAGTACTTGGCCGAGTACCGGTGCGTCCGGGCCGTGCTGACGGCCATCAATCGGGATCATACGGAATTCCGGGTATCCGCCACCCGCATCGGGAAACTGCCCGTAGATGAACGTGATGTCGTTCTCCGTCTGGAAGATGCGCCGCGGCGGGCCCTGACGCGGAAGCCCCAGCGGCTGGCAGGTCATGACCGGATCTTCCTTGTTGGTCCACATGTCGAGCTGCTGAACCTTGTCCCAGTGCTCCGGCTTGTAGAGAGGACGACCCAGCATGCCGAAGCGCGAGGGTGAGTAGAGCGCGAAGTCTTCAGTCTGGTTGGTTTCCCGCCGGCAATCCACCTGCGTGGGACCGCATCGCCGGTTGCCGTAGTTCCCAATCCAGCCGATGTTGAATTCCGCCCAACCGCCCGTCAGGTCAGGATTCCCGCCGATCCGCGGTGTGGGTGCCGTCGTGTTCGTCGGCGGCTCCGTCCTCGCCCACACGATGGTCGGCGCCTTCGTGGTGACGTTCATCGCCTTCTGCACGCTTGGCGGCACCGGCACCACGACGTACACGTTGCCGGTCTCCGTTTCGCTCGTCGTCAGATCGCGAACGACCGCACCGTTCTTCCGCTCGGTCAACCGGCCGGCGTAGTACACCTCGATCTTGTGCAGCGGGTTGTTCCAGTCCTGATAGTTGCTGTACGTGAACTCCGTCGTCGTCGCGCCCTGCGTGACCACGACCTTCTCGGTCATGTATTTCGCATCGAGCGTCGCCGTGCCAGTCGCGCCTGCAACGCCCGGAATCGGGAAGGTCAGGACCGGCTTGCCCGCGGCATCAAACGAAAGGGACGTGTTGCCGGCCTTCATCACGCCGTCGGCGATCACCGTTCCCGGGTTGGCGCCCAGCCTCCATGTGTCCATGGTCCCGGCCAGCGCGGACTTGGCTGCGCCCTGCGGACTCGCCCAGATGCGGATCAGCCGCTCCTGTACTGCCGCGGGCATCGCAGCCACCTTGCCCTTCGTTCCAGCGATCTCCGCGCCACGCGTGTCCTCGTTCCACGCGTACTGCCAGCTGACCACTTCGATGTTCGAGTACGGTCTGCTTGTTCGGCCGTGTGCAGGTGTACTGAATACGCTGACTGAACGTCTGGTAGTTCGTGCTCTCACGGAACGTCGACAGCGTGCACGGCTGACCGTCCACCTGAATCGTGCCGCCCTTGGCCTGGATATTCGAGCGTCGCGACCATGTCACGCTCGTCGGCGCCCTTCAGCATGCCCTGGTGCCACATCCAGTTGAACAGCACGGCTCTCAGGTCCTTGGCACCCGCTGCGGGTGTGTACGGTGCACCGCCACGACCCCCACCCCGTGCGCCGGCTGGAGCCTGCCCGCCACCGCCCGGCCCTTGCGCGCCGGCCGGAGCTTGCGCACCGGCTGTCGATGCCGCGCCGATCGCGAGGACGAGGGCGAACGCGGCCGCTGTCCAACCATTCCGTCGACCAAACTGCATGGCGGTCCTCCGTCTTGTGGGGTGAGCATGCCCGTCCGGCAGGACGAGGTCAAGGCCCAACCCTGAGCGCTTGATTCGAATTCCGCAGCACTCTCGCAGCAACCTGAACTCACACGGCAACCGCCAGGCGCGCGTCAGCGTATCCTTGGCTGGCCACGTGTGCCCATGGATCCATGACACTCGCAAGGAGAGCTGAGCTCGCCGTCACATCTGCTCGTGAGGCGGATCTGGACGATATCGAGGAAATGGTCAACGACTTCGTGAAGGGTCATCCGGCGGAAACCCATTCCCGATCGCGGTCGAAGTTGCGCGAGGCGTATTTTGGCGTCGCGCCTGTAGCGAGGTTGCTCGTTGCCAGGCGCGGCGAGCGCGTGATCGGCATGGGACAGTGGATCCTCATCTACGACATGTTCTGGAGCGCGTACGGCGCAAATGTCGAGTGGCTCTATGTGCGCCCCGAGCATCGCGGAAGCGGAGTTGTGGCGGCCATCGTCGCTGAGATCAGTGCGCAGGTGCGTGCTGTCGGAGGTGAGTTCCTGCACGGAGGAGGGAGCCGCGACGCGGAGGCCCTCTATGAACGGGTCGCGATGGGCTGGAAGGCGCACGAATGCTACGTCTCGGCTGAAGCCTTCCAAGCCCTTGCTGATCTTGCGGGGCTGGCACCCCGGGACATCGTTCGCCGCCTCCCGGATCCCGGGCTGAACAAGGTGGCCGCACGGGGATAGAGCGTCCGCTCATGCGGCCTTGCCGGGAAATCGCAGCCGATCCGATCGTTCAGCCTTCCTGTTTAGGAAGTCACCGGCTGGAATCGGTCCGTCGGGCGCGCGAAGCCTCGGCAGCGACCGCTACGAGTGCTCGACGAGCACCAGCGTGTGCCGGACGTCGAGCCGGAAACGCCCGCGACCTTCGGGGACCAGTCTCAGGACCTCAGATTTGTCCGCCAGGCGGCGGCGCAGCAGAATCAGCCGGGCCTCGAGGTTGTCCTTGATATCTGGCAGTTGGAGGCTCTCGTCGAGGCGAATCTCGCGGTTGGTGAACTGGACACGTTGCTCGCTGTCGAACAATCCGGAGCAGCTTCCACAGGATCCGTCCTGCTACCCCTTTAATCAGATACGCATCGTCCACGAAGATGCTGTCGTCGGACTGATAGTGCTTGATCGTCGACGTCACGCCTGCCGACGGCCTGGGCACTCGACGCAGTTCGGCAGCAGGAGGCTCTGCGGGTGGACGGTTCCTCAGCGTGGCCATCGACGCCGCGAGATGCCGCCCGACGATCTGAATCACGCGCTCGTCGTCCACGCAGGAACCGGCCGACTTCGTCGCTCTGGACGCACAGGATCCCGAGCAGCTCTCCGTGCGCGACCAGTGGCGCCACGACCTGGCTTTCCAGATGCGGCAGCCCCGGGAGCGGAATCTCCTGCTCCAGGTGATGCGTACCGGACTGCTCGATCGACGATCGGACCGCCCGCGAGAACACCACGTCGCGCGTCATGCTGGTGGTACGAACGATCGTGCGCCGCTGCGCCGCGACGCCGAGCATCCCGTCGCCGAGCCAGACTTCCGAGCCAACGCCGGACGCCTCGTAACCGCGGCTCGCGATGGTATAGAGGCGCTGGCCCGCTTCGTCAGGGATCATGACGAACGCGTGCGCGTACCCGAACAGCGTGGCCAGATTCGTGAGCGCAGTCTCGAGGAGCGAGTCGAGATCGAGGCACGTGGCCAGCTGCTCGGTCAGTAACTCGACGTCAGCGAGGTACTGGCGAAGCGGCGCCGCCTCCGCCTGAATCTCCGCATTCACCGGACGACAGTCGAGCACGCGATACACGTCCACGCCACGGAGCGTGAAGACCTGGCTCATGCCGGTCTGCGCCGCCACCGCCGCGAGCCGCGTGCTCATGCGTTGGAAAACGGGCCCTTCAACCTCGGTCCGTTCGTACTGCAAATCCAACCGGTACTGATCCGCCGTCTCGGGTGACACGACGATCACCTGGACCATCGGGTTTTCGAGCACGTTCTTCCGCGTCTTGTTGAAGAACTGATACGACAGGCCGACATGCCACTCGTCGAGGCGGTGCACGATCGAGAGATACGTCGCGTTCGGCGTGCCATCCGCGGCACACGAGCAGATCGTGGCAGGAACGATGCCCTCGAAGCACGACGCGATCGCGTCGAGCGTCGCCGGCACGGTCGATGTCCCGCTCATCGCGGAGCGCCGGCCGCGGGGCCTGGCGTCTGGTTGAAGATGGCGTGGACGACGAAGTGAATCGTGACGAAGAGGGGCGACCCCGCGAGCTCGCGACGCCAGAAGGCCTCGACGCGCGCTCGAGGAACGCCGAGCGATTCGTTCACGCCAGCAAACGACTCGCGGTGGCGATCCACCCTGAGCAGGTCTTCGACGCTCGGCCTGGTCGTGCGGAGATGACGGCCTTTGAGCTGCACCGTCTCGTAGTTGCTCGGCAGCGAGAACGCCACGGCAATCCGGCCGTTTCCCACGAGGTTGGTTCGCGTCCGAACGCTCGTCGCTTCGGGGACGCACACGCGGATGCTTCGCCGGTCGCGGTTCACCTGCGGCCCCCATGCGCGCACGATCTCGGGGACGAGCCCTTCGTCACGCGTGCCGACCACCACCGACACTCCGCTCTCGATGAACGCCTTCAGCGCGTCGTCAATCGCGACGGGACTCTCCGCGGCGTCGCGTTTAGTGATCATTTAGCAAAACACTAGCGATCATTGAGGAACGCGCGATTTCTGGCGGCGCTATCGTGCTTCCTGTTCAACGACGCGGCAACACCGCATTGTCAGGAGGCCAAACCATGATTACCAACACCGTAGCAGCAGTTCCGACGAGTCCTCTCCCCGCGCTGAGCGATTCGAGCGATGGCGTGACGTTCACGATGCTCGGCGCAAGCATACGCCTGATCGCCCGTGCCACCGACACGGACGGTCGCTTCACCGTGTTCGAGCAGACGACGCCATCGGGCTGGGGACCGCCGCGCCACGTGCACGCGAACGAAGACGAGATCGTGTACGTGCTCGATGGCACCTACGAAGTGTCGCTGGGCGACCAGCGGCGGACCGTTGTCCGCGGGCGGCTGCGCGATTCTGCCCCGCGGCATCCCGCACGGCTTCCGGAATGTGGGTGAGACGCCCGGCCGCTTCGTGTGCGTCGTCACTCCCGGTGGATTGGAGGAGTATTTCCTGGAGATCGCCCGATGCTCGCCGCCTCCGAGCCCGGCGCAGCTGGTCGGCATGGCAAAGACCTACGGTCTCACACTGCTGCCGCCTGGCGCATAAGCGTTACCCGATCGTGAAGACGATCTTTCCTTGGTGATTTCCCGCGCCAAAATGACGAAACGCCTCGCGAGCGTCGCGCAGGTTGTAGGGCCCGTCGATCACGGGGACGAGCTGGCCGGCTTCGAAGCGCTCGTTCAAATACGGGAGATCCCGGTTCTGTTTCAGGCCGACGAGCCGCATCGCCTTGTTCATGGTAGGGCGACTCCACAAGCCGAAGATGGCGACCTTGAAGAGATCCTTCATCAGCGCGCCACCGACAGTTGCGTATGTGCCGCCGGGATTGAGTGAGCGCACGTATTCGGATGGCCGACGATTGGTCCTCGTATCGAGAATCAGGTCATAGCGCTGGCCGTTCCTGGTGAAGTCCTCGTTTTTGTAGTCGATCACATGATCGAAGCCGACACGCCGCATCATGTCGTGCTTCGAAGCGCGATCGACACCGGTGACCTCAACGTCCTGCAACTTGGCGAGCTGGACGCCAATCGTGCCCACTCCGCCGCCGGCTCCGTTGATTAGGATCTTCAGGCCCGGTTTCAGTGGTCCGCCCGCACGCAGCCCTTGCACAGCGAGTTGCCCGGCCTGAGGTAGCGCCGCCGCCTGCTCGAACGTCATTCGCGCGGGCTTCAGCACCAACGCACGTTCCTGAGCGCAGACATATTCCGCGAACCCGCCCCAGCCGCCGGAGCCAAAGCCAGTCAAGTCGCCATGGACTTCGTCGCCGACGCGGAAACGCTGAACCCCGCGGCCGACCTCGGTGATCCGTCCCGCGACGTCCGAACCAAGAATCGGCTTCGGCGCGGCGCGGCTGATCGGAAGCGACGGGCCGTGGAGCAGCCCCCAGTCCCAGTCGTTGAGTGAGGCTGCATGAACGCGGACCAGCACCTCGCCCTCCTTGGGAACGGGCTGTTCGACCTCCCTGACGTCGAGCACGTCGGGCGGACCGTATCGGTCACGAATCAGCGCTTTCACGTCCGCTTCGGCCTACAACCGGAAATCGCGCGGCGATGCTGCTCCACACGTTACTTGTATGCCACGGCCGCGGCGGACGGTCCTGCCAAGGGGATGAGGTCGAAGCGCCTGAATCCCACCTGCCCGCACCACGCTCGGAAATCGGCCCCGGTGTAGTCGGCGGCATCCCCGAACTCGATCAGCATGTTCAGCGACATCAGCAGACCGAATGCGTTCTCGCGCCGGGCATCGTCGATGACGTTCTCGATCGCGATGAGCGCGCCCCCCTCGGGCAACGCATCGTACGCCTTTCGAATGAGCTGCAGCTTCTGCTCCACATTCCAGTCGTGGAGGACGTTGCCCATCGTGACGACGTCGGCCGGCGGCAACGGATCGACGAAGAAGTCCCCCGAGACGACCTGAATGCGATCAGCAAGACCGGCGCGGTCGATCGCGCTCTGTGCGTGAACTCTCACCGGAGGAAGATCGAACGTCTGAAAGCGGAGATGCGGATGCCGCGCCGCGACCAGGCGCGAGAGCAGTGCGAGCGCCCCGCCGACGTCGGTCACCGTCCGATACCGCGCGAAGTCGAATCTCTCGGCCAGCAGGCTGAAATTTCCTGCCTGAAGGCCCGTCATCGCCCGAAGAAACTCACCGAGCCTGGCTTCGTCGGCATAGAGCTCGGCGAACATGGGCTTGCCCGTGAGTTTGATCTCGTTCTGCGGCTTGCCGGTTCTCAGCGCTTCCCCCAGGCTGTTCCAGAATCCAAAGAGCCGCGAATTGAGCATCTCGGGCATGCCACCGATGTAGGTGGGACTCTGCTTGACGAGAAACGCTGCAGTCTCAGGCGTGTTCCGATACCTGCCCTCGGGGCCATCGCCATCGCGGTGCAGGAAGCCGAGCGCGACCAGCGCATCGAAGAAGTCGTATCGGCCTCGAGGATGGAGTCCAAGCGCCGCTCCAAGCTGCTCCGCGGTCATCGAACCGTCGCCGAGTGTCGAGAAGAGATCGAATTCGACCGCGGTGAGCAGGACCTTCGAGGCCCAGAAGCCCGTCGCCGTCTGCATGATGTGCGTCGGATCGAGCTGATTCATAATGATCCCTGTGCGGTGAGACGGGAGGAACCCGGTCCCGCATTCTACGGTCGAGTTCGCGGATCATACGGCGGTGCTCAAAGCGACGCCCTATGCCTTTCACGCGCAGAGCGTTTCTGAGTCTCGGTGGGTCTGGTCTTGCCGCGGGCTCCCTGCTGGCGTCGATCGGATGCTCGCGAACGACGTCTGCTCCGGCAAACGCAGCCGCCACTCCCACATGGGAGGAACGCATCGCGGATATCGAGAAGCGCCTTCGCCAATCGATGGCCGCGCGTCAGGTGCCCGGTGTGTCGATCGCGGTCATTCGAGACGCCCGGATCGCGTGGACGGGCCATTTCGGCGTGCGGGATCGGACGACCGGCGTGCCGGTGGACGACGCGACGGTCTTCAGCGCACAGTCGATGAGCAAGCCCGTCTTCGCGTACCGCGTGATGAAACTGTGCGAGCAGGGCGTGCTCGACCTCGACGCGCCACTGACCCGCTACACGCGCGACATCTTCGTGAAGGACGACCCCCGACTGCACGAGATCACCGCGCGGCGCGTCCTGTCGCATACAACGGGACTGCCCAACTGGCGGACGCCCGGCGATCCCCTTCGCATCAACTTCACGCCCGGCTCGAAGTGGTCGTATTCGGGGGAGGGTTACCACTATCTCCAATCGATCGTGTCGCGGCTGACCGGACGCATCGACGACACGCAGTGCGGCGCCTTCGAAATGGGGTATCGCGTCTGCGCCAGCGACTTCGGCGAGTACATGGAGGCCATCTGCTTGCGGCCGTTCGGCATGACCTCCAGCGGTTACGAGTTGACGCCGGCGATGCAGCGCGCGCTCGCCACGCCGCACGACGCGGCCGGCCAGCCGCTCCCGAAGACGCCGCCCTCAGTCGCGGACATCGCCCGCTACGGATCGGCGGGCGCACTCATGACCACGGCGACCGATTACGCGCGGTTCCTGATCGAGGTGATGCAGCCGAAGCCGGCCGACGACTACCGCCTGAACGAGGCGAGCAGGAACGAGATGCTGAAGCCTCAGATCGAGGCAGGGGCGTCGCCCATCAAGGCATCGTGGGCGCTCGGCGGGGAGGCGTGAAGAGCCTGCGTGCGTTTGCACGTCAGGTCTGTATCCGAGGAGCCGGCCGATCGGATCGATCACCGCGAACAGCGCCTGCTGCACGGCCCCGGGCGGGGTCGGGCCGCGAATCACATCGCGGTATTCGGCGAGCGTGACGCCCAGTTGCAGCACGTCCTTCGGTAAGCCGCGCGCGTTGGTCTTGCCGGTGAGCGCCAGCGCGAAGAACGTCGTGATGAATTCGGCAAAGCGGCCGGCGGGACGGAAATCGAGGATGACGCGTAATTCGTCGTCCCCGCTGTTCCACCATACGTGGGGCGGGCCGGGCGGAATCGCTAGTTCACCGGCACCAGCCGCTTCAGCTCCTCCAGCCAGTTCTGCACGAAGATCAGGTTCGTCGCCGTTCCGGCGACGGCTTCCTGACCGCTCCTGATGATCAGGAACCGTCCATCGGGGCCGACGTCGTACAGTCCAGCCCCACCCCTACCCACGGGCAGTGCGACGTCGAACAACACCTGCGGACGCCCGGCGACGAGCGTCGTGCCGGATTGCATCGCGACGGCAAGCATCTGCCGATTGTCGAGGCTGCTGAAGAACAGTTCGCTGCCGTCAGGCGACCAGAGAGGGGCGAGACCGATCGGTGAAATCGGTTGCCGATTCCCGAGCTCCGGATAGCGCTCGACATAGACCTCCGGTCGACCGGCGACGTTGGAGGCGTAGGCGATCCACTTTCCGTTGGGAGACACGGTCGCGGCGACGTTGCAGGAGTCGTTTTTCAGGAGCACGGTCGCGTCGGCCGGACGCGCGATCGGAGTCTGCCCGATCGCACACTGAATGCCCGGTGACATGCCCGGTGACACCTCGCTGAACAGGAGCTGTTTGCCGTCTGCCGACCAGCCGGTGGCGAACAGATCGAGGAGTTCCTTCCCGCGCGTGAGGAGCCGCTCGTCGCTGCCGGTGCCATCCGCCGGCCGCCAGAACAGCTCCGGGTAGCCTGCCCGCATCGACGTAAAGATGATGCGCTGCCCGTCAGGTGTCCAGAACGGTCTGGTGTCCGGCGCCGGGTGGTTCGTCAGCTTGCTTCGGTTGCCGCGAGCAAAATCGTAGATCCACACATCGTCCTCGGTGGCGAGCGCGAGCCGCTTCCCATCGGGCGACACTTTCACGGCCTGGTACGCGTCGAGCGGGAGACCGGGCAGCGGTGTGGTCCTTCCCTGTCGATCCACCGCCACGACGGTCCGCTGGCCCCCGCCAGTCGGCCCTCCCGGTACGTAGACGAGCGAGCCGTTGGCCGACACCGCGACTTCGGCCGCCGGCAGCAGGGTCGTCACGACCCCCTCCAGCACCGGCGCAGGCGTCCCGACCACCTCCAGCCGTCCGAGGTCGAAGGCCACGGCGCGCAGCGCCCCGGTCACGGCGTAGACGAGATGCCCCGATGGTACGTAGCGCGCATGGCTGCCGCCACGAAACAGCACCTTCGACGTGCGGGTGCGGAGATCCAGCACCGCGACCTGCGCGGTCGCGATGCCGCCGGTGACCGAAGTAATCGTAAAGAGGACCGCCTCGCCTCCGGGCAGGAACTCGGGCAACAGATGGTCGGCTTCCCCGCGCTCGCGATCGGGCGTCGTGAGCACGATCGGCTCGCCTCCTGCAGCGGACACGCGCTGCAGACCTGTCGCCGGGGCGTTGGTCGCAAAGATGATGGTCCCGTCGGCTCCGCCACGTCGCCCCGGCGGGTATGCCTTGGATCGCGCACAGGGTCTGCGGCGGCCCCCCGGTGATGGCGACTTTCTTGAGCAGGCTGAACGAGTCGAAGAACCCGACCCACTGTCCGTCAGGTGAGGTGAAGACGCCTCCTGGAGAGCCAAGACCGCTGAGCACCGTCGGCTCGAGCTGGTCCAGCGCCCGCACCAGCAGCTGGTTGTCGCCGAGATACACGACACGTGCCCCGTCGGGCGTAATGGCGACGTCGGGACCGGCGGGCGACAACACTAACGCAGTCGACCCGGACGTGATGAGCGTCGAGCGGACGACCGACGGCGGAACGGGTCGGGTCAGCCACCACACACTCGCGCCGGCGACAGCGATGCCGAGAAGCAGCGCGGCCGTGGTGAAGAGCGCAAGGCGTCGCACGTCCCCACGCACGGAGTGTCCGGCTTGAGCCGGCCCATCCGCAGCCGCACCGATCGCCTGATGGCGCAGCACGAACAGCGCCGCCGAGATATCCGCAATCCGCCGCCGTGGATCCTTCTCGAGGCATCCGCGCAGCAACGTTCGAACCGGAAAGCCCACCTCCGCAGGCAACGCGTTCCAATCCGGGTCGGCCCGGAGTACCGCGGCGAGCGTGTCGGCCACATCCGCGCCGCCGAATGCACGTGTGCCCGTCAGCATCTCGAACAGCACGGCACCAAAGGCCCAGATGTCCGCGCGTTTGTCGACCGGCTTGCCCTTGGCCTGCTCGGGCGCCATGTAGGCCGCCGTGCCGAGAATGACACCGGCGCGCGTCATCATCGCCGGCGTCGTAATCGTCGGCGACTGCGAGACATTCGGGGCGCTGCCGGCCGGCTCCATGGCCTTGGCGAGACCGAAGTCCAGGACCTTCACGGTACCGTCGGGCCGGACCTTGACGTTCGCGGGTTTCAGGTCGCGATGGATGATCCCGTGCCCGTGCGCCGTCTCGAGCGCCTCGGCGATCTGCGTCGCGATGGGTAACGCTTCATCGGGCGGAATCGCGCCACGCGTAATCCGTTGCGAGAGATCCTCACCCTCGACGAGTTCCATCACGAGGGCGGTCATGCCCCCGCCGTCTTCCAGTCCGTGGATGCCCGCGATGTTCGGATGGTTCAACGAGGCGAGGACTTCCGCTTCTCGTTGAAAGCGAGCGCGCCGGTCGGCGTCAACGGCCAGAGTTGGCGGCAGGATCTTGATGGCGACCTGACGTTTCAGCCTGGTGTCGGTCGCCCGATACACCTGCCCCATGCCGCCTTCACCAATCTGGGCAGTGATCTCGTAGCCGCCGAGGCGGGTACCGGGAGTGAGGGCCAAAACGTAGCGTGATTATACGGGCGAGTCTCACCCTTTTCGCATCGCTGCCACGAGGTCCTTCGACCCTGAGCCCCAGCGCGAGATGGACTGGATGGCTTGCGTGAAGGGGACGTCGAGGATGTGGACGCGCTCAGGGGCGAGGATGTAGACGGCTCCGGCGAGCGGTGTGGGCACCGAGGGCACGAAGATCGTGAATCGGCCGTCGGCGAGTTCTTCGATGATGAACGCCGGGACCAGCGCGTCCTCGAGCTCCACGAGTGCCGGCCTCCACGCCTCCTCGTCACTGTTGCCGGCCAATCGCTGTGTGAGACTGCGCAGCAGGCCGTACCCGGGAAGTCTCTCGAAGAACGCGACCTCCATGCGCTCGCGAACCGCGCGCCCGGTTCGAGTGCGCACGGCGATACCGACGAGGAAACAGAGCGCCAGCACGAGGATCAGAGACAACAAATTCTCGGCGGGGAGCCAGTCCGGGACCATCGCGGCGATTGGCCGCACCAGGTTCCCGACCGACTGCATCCCCTTGAGCAGCAGTAGTACGGCGAGGTAGACGGGGACGACGATGAACAAGCCGCCCACGACCGTGCTGACGACGAACTCGCGCGCGTATTTCATGCGTCACCCCCAAGGCACGTCGTGTGCCAAACGCCGGAGCCCAGGATTATTGACTGTATCGACCGACACGGCTCAGGACGGCTGCACCGTCGAGTACCGATTCGCGCCCATGGACAACGGTTGGCAGGACTCGGCGGACGCCTGGGTCGCAGAGATGGGCGAATCGGGCGACTTCGGCCGGCGCTACGTCCTCGATCCGGTGATGCTTCCCCGCGCGGTCGCACGCTCTCCCCGCAATGCCCTTGATGTCGGCTGCGGCGAGGGGCGCTTCTGCCGCATGCTCAAGTCGCGGCGTGTCGAGGCCGTGGGCGTTGACCCCACGCCGGCGTTGGTCTCGGTGGCCCGGACCCGTGATCCCCGCGGGACCTACGTGAAAGCGACCGCTGAGAGCCTGCCGTTTCGCGAGGAGGCATTCGACCTGGTCGTCAGCTACCTCTCGCTCATCGACATCCCGGATATCGAGGCTGCCGTGCCGGAAATGGCTCGCGTCCTGCGACCCGGCGGCACCCTGCTGATCGCCAATCTCACGAGCTTCAACACGGCGGGCGCGGACGTCGGCTGGGTCAAGGACGGGGACGGCCGGCGCGCCTACTATCCGATCGACAACTACCTGGAAGAGCGCGCCATGTGGCTCGAGTATCGGGGCATTCGAGTCGTGAACCACCATCGCCCCTTGAGCACGTATCTCCGCGCACTCCTCGGGGCTGGTTTGGTTCTGACCCACTTCGACGAGCCTGCAGCGTCCGCAGCCGCGCCGGCCTCGCGCGCGGCCCGCTACGCGCGTGCGCCGTGGTTCCTGGTCATGGAGTGGCTGAAACCGCCGGCCTAGAACGCGGCTGGCAGCCGCCGACGCACGTCAGCTAGACTCGCCTCCATGAAGCGATTCGCGGTGCTGGCCGGGCTCTCGGCGGTGATGTGCTCGGGCATGTGGCTTCAGCCAATCCTCGTCGCAAACGGCACGACCCGCCCCGCCGCCGCGGCCGCCCGCGGAACTGCTGCGCCTGTCGCTCCTGGCCGAGACACCGGGCCTCGCCGAGCCGTTCAAGGGGATCACGGCGAACGGCGCGCATCGAGCCGCATCTCTTCGGCGTCCGCTCGACGGGCGTCTCCACCGCGCCGGTTCGCCTCGCGGCCGACGCGTTCCTCGGCAGCCTCGACGCCGGCCAGCGCCGCGCCACCGTGTTTCCCGTGGACGCGGACGAGTGGCGGCGATGGATGAACCAGAGCTTCTACGTGCGGCAGGGCGTCAGCTTCAAGGACATGAGCGGCGCCCAGCGGGAGGCGGCGTT
Source organism: uncultured Acidobacteriota bacterium (assembly GCA_963731785.1). GTDB lineage: Bacteria > Acidobacteriota > Vicinamibacteria > Vicinamibacterales > UBA2999 > DASYRM01. The sequence continues at coordinate 196,139 of CAVSWX010000004.1, read as the reverse complement.
CGGGCTCCTGCGCGCGGGACTCAGCGCGAAAGGGTTGAAGCTCACGCGCGACATCATGCGGCTCAATCACACCCTGGGCGAGCTCAACGACAACAACTTCGAGGAGTACGGCGAGTTTCTCTACCACCTCACCGTGATGGGCACGCCGTCGGCCACCGAGCCGTGGGGGTGGCAGTTCGACGGCCACCACGCGATCATCAACTACTTCGTGCTCGGCGATCAGGTGGTGATGACGCCGTTCTTCACCGGCTCCGAGCCGGCCACGGCCCCCTCGGGCAAGTACAAGGGCACGACGATCCTCAGGGACGAGCAGCAGCGCGCGCTCGCCTTCGTGAACGGCCTCGCCGACGCGCAACGCGCCAAGGCCATCCTCAGCTTCTCGAAGACGGGCAACGACATCCTGACGGAAGCGTGGAAGGACAACGTGGTGCTCGACTACGCTGGCCTGCGCGCCACCGAGCTGAGCGAGCCGCAGCGGCGCCAACTGCTCGACCTCGTCGCCCTGTACGTCGACAACATGGCCGAAGGCCACGCGCGGGTCCGGATGGACGAAGTGCGCGCGCACCTCGAGCGGACCTGGTTCGCGTGGATCGGCAAGACCGAGCCTGGAGGCGTGTTCTACTACCGCATCCACAGCCCCGTCATCCTGATCGAATTCGATCACAATCAGCCCGCGAATCTGCGGCACCTGGCGGCGGATCCGATGGCGCCCAACGTCGAGCACATCCACACCATCGTGCGCACGCCGAACGGCAACGACTACGGGAAGGACCTGCTGCGGCAGCACTATCTCCGCCACCCCCACTGAGACCGCCGGCCTCCCTGCCGCGCGCACCTTCACGCTAAGATGGGAGCCCTCAAGGAGCGGGTATGACGCCAGCGGCACGTACGCGAGTGAAGACGACAATCGGGTTTGGAACCGCTCACGGCCTTCACGGCCGCCATGATCCTGAGCCTCGGCGGCGCGCAGCAGGCGCAGCTGGCCACGCCCCAGGGCTACCTCACGGGCACGGTCCGCAGCAGCCAGGGACCCGAGGCCGGCGTCTGGGTGATCGCCGAAACCAAGGACCTGCCGACGAACTTCATCAAGATCGTCGTCACCGACGATCAGGGCCGCTACACGATTCCCGAGCTGCCCGCGGCGAACTACAGCGTGTGGGTCCGCGGCTACGGCCTCACCGACTCGACGCCGGTACGATCGAAGCCCGACGACCGCCGCCGCTGGCGCTGACGGCGACGGTGGCGCCGAGCCCCAAGGACGCGGCGAAGGTGTATCCCGCCGACTACTGGCTGTCGCTGCTCGAGCCGCCGGCGAAAGAACGAATTCCCCGGCACCGGTCGCCAACGGCAACGGCATCGGCCCGGCGATGCTGACGCAGAACCACTACATCAACTCGCTGAAGTCCGACTGCAACTTCTGTCATCAGCTCGGCAACCAGCTGACGCGCTCGGTCGATCACGTGCTCAAGGCCAAGCCGGAGCTGAAGACGCACGCCGAGGCGTGGGAGTGGCGGCTCGGCACCGGCGTGCGCGGCACCAACATGTACGCGGTGCTCAACAACCAGGGCAAGGATCGGCTGCTCAAGACCTACGCCGACTGGACCGAGCGCATCGCCAAAGGCGAGGTGCCGCCGGCACCGGCGCGGCCGAAGGGCGTCGAGCGCAACCTGGTGCGTGACGCTGTGGGACGTGGGCGACGACCACTCGTTCATGCACGACGAGATCGCCACCGACAAGAACCGCCCGACGCGTGAACGCCTACGGGCCGATCTATGCCGTGTCGGCGGGCCACGGTCAGCTCGTCGTCCTCGATCCGAGCCAGAACAAGACCGAGGCGATCGACATCCCCACCCGCGAGCCGCGTGACAAGGTGCCGTCGCGCTTCCCGGCGCCCGGGCGCCCGTCGCTGCATTTCGGCAACCAGCATCTGTGGGCCAACCCGCCCTACAACCCGGCGGACCCGCACAACCCGATGATCGACAGCAAGGGGCGGGTGTGGATGACGTCGAAGATCCGCGGCAACGCGGATCCGTCGTGGTGCAACAGCGCCACCAACAAGTACGCCGACTGGTTCCCGCTCACGACCAGCATTCGCCAGGCGTCGTACTACGACCCGAAGACGAAGCAGTTCACGCTGATCGACACGTGCTACTCCACGCACCACCTCCAGTTCGACAACGACGCCAACGAGACGTTGTACTTCAACGAGCTGATCGGCCCGATCTTCGGGTGGGTCGACACGAAGGTGTTCGACGAGACGAAGAACGAGCAGCTGGCCAACGGCTGGTGCGGCCAGGTGCTCGACACCAACGGCGACGGCCGGATCACGAAGCCGTGGAACGTGTCGCGCGCCGGCAACCCTGGTCTCTATGGAGGCGGCGCGGCGAGCGCTGACGACGCCCCGCTCGACCCGAAGCTCGACACGCATGTGACCTACACCCTGTACGCCGTGATCCCGAGCCCGGTCGACGACTCGGTGTGGGGCGTCAGCGAGCAGTACCCCGGCTACCTGGTGCGGCTGCAGCGCGGCAACAATCCGCCTCAGAGCTGCAAGTCGCACGATCTTCAAGGTGCCGGAGCCGGGCTTCGATCCGCGCGGCGTGGACATCGACCGCAACGGCGTGGTGTGGACGGCGCTGGCGGCGAGCAGCCACATGGCCAGCTTCGACGTGCGCAAGTGCAAGGACCTGAACGGCCCGGCGAAGCTCGATGGCAGCCAGTGCCGCGAGGGGTGGACGCTCTATCAGACGACGGGCCCGAAGCTGAAAGGCACCGACGTCCCGGCCGACTTCCACTATTACAACTGGGTGGACCAGTTCAACATCGCCGGCCTCGGGGCCAACACCCCGTTTGCGACCGGATCGAATTCCGACGCGCTGCTGGCGCTCAACCCGCAGACAAGGAGTGGACGACGCTGCGCGTGCCGTATCCGCTCGGCTTCTACTCGCGCGGCATGGACGGCCGCATCGACGACGCGCGTGCCGGCTGGAAGGGCCGCGGGCTGTACGCCAACTACGGCACGCACTTCGTGTGGCACATCGAGGGCGGCAAGGGCACCAAGGGCAAGGTGGTGAAGTTCCAGATCCGCCCCGACCCGATGGCCAGATAGCCGCGCGTATTTCGAGAGGGCTGGCCGTTGCCTACCTTGGCACAACCCACGTGCCGGCGATGCGGTCTTGCGGTCCGCGCCCGGGACCGCAATGGTCCACACGGCGCCAGCCGCCACGGACAGTAGCGCGAGACCGGCGACTGCGGACGCCACGGCCGGCGACATCGCGCGCAGCTCGCCAAACATCGGGTTGCCGACGTAGGCCATCCATGCGATGACTGGCGACCACGCGATCAGGAGCCGGACTGCCGAACGGACGCGGCCAATTTCGCGGCCGTCGCGCCGGATCACCGCATGCCGGAGAGCCCGAGTGACCAGCCCGCCGGGCACGGCCAGCACCGATATCAGGCCGCACGCGATCGAGAACAACACCGGGATGAATACAAACCCGCTGGCGACAAAGCCCCGGAGCGCCTCGCCACCGCCGGGAAAGTTTGCGCCAGCCCTCTCGTCTGCCACCTCTTGAATCTGCGGCGCGACGATGGCGGAAGCACGAGCGAGCTCGTCGGGAGAGACCGCCGGGTACCGCGCGGCGATCTCCGCGGCCCTTCGTCTCATGCGGACAACGAATTCCATCTGAGGCCCCTGCGTGTTCCAGAACTCGTCGCTCGTGAGCTGCGAGCCAAAATGCGCAGCGACATACTGCTCCGCCGCAGTCCGCTGTTCTTGAGTCTTGAACCTGGCATCGGCACCTGAGTCAGTGATCCACGACATCCACATCAGGATTTTCGAATCTGCTCTCTCCCTCGGCGGATCATACGTAACTGGGAAGCATCACGGTGACGGCCAGGATCGGTACGGCCACCGGCATCGTCGCCATCACGATCGGCAGGGCACGACGGATGCGTGAGGGACGATTGGGAATCGATGCGAGACGCAGGAGCTCCGCCTTGACGTCAGCGAGCGCTGGCGGCGCTCCGCTCGCGAGTCGATTCAGGAGCCTTATGGCCGACAGCGGCGCGGCCGGCTCGGTGGTGGGAGCAAATGCGCGAGTGGAGACAGCCGCCAGCAGCTCGACAGGACTGAGAGTCTGATTGGCGTCCGGCGCGACGGGTGCGGGCCACGGGAAATCGAGGAGCACGAGCTGTCCGTCCGCTCGCCTCCAGACCTGGGCGAGACTGAGCTGTGTGTGCCTGTCGTCGTGGGCCGAGGCATCGAGCTCGGTCGCCAGGCTCGAGAGCGCACGATGCACCTGACGCCAATCGGACGTCGGCGGCGCGGTCAGGAATGGCTCGCCCCGCGGCGCCTCGAACGCGTCCCAATTCTCCGTCGCCGATCGGCGGCCCGCGAGCCAGTACAGCCGCCCGGGCCGCGACGCATCACGCCGGTTCGCGGTCGACCGGCGGTGTCCCTGGCGGAACTTCGTGAATCCAGACATGACGGCGAAGGATCGGATCGACGCCGACGAACAATCGTCCGCCACCGGTCTCGCCGACCATCGTGTGCACGGCGTACGGTCCGACGCGTCGCAAAGACGAAAGGGCGGGAACAAGATCGGCAGGTGACGCTCTTCGGAGCGGCGGATGCAACGGGCCTGAGACGTTCCGCTGCACGACACGCGTACGGCTCAGCAGCTCGTGGACGCCGGTCCATCCGTTGCCACGGCGGGCGATCGAGAACAGCAGAATGGTCAACAGCAGCGACAGCAAGGCTCTGGCGGCGCATTCCAGTCCATCCGCTCGGCGGAGTGTTCGCCGTGTACACGACCGTCGATCCCCTCATGGCGCCCATCAAGAAAAGAGTGGGAATAACGGTGGGCACATGGAACACCGCGGTACGCAGGCCAACGCGCAGCCACCACCGATCATTGCTCTCCGATGTCTGCGACGTCACGCGCAAGCCCATGAGCCGCTTGCCCAGCGACGCGCCCCAGCCGCCTTCCAGCACGAAGTAGTAGATCACCGACGCGAGCCACGACCACGCCGAAAGTCGGAGCAGCGTGGTCGCGGATCCGAGCGTCACGCCGACCGTCCACGCCGAGGACACGAGCAGCCAGATCATCATCGAGACGATCACCGAGTCAGCGATCCACGCGATGAAGCGCGCCCCGAGCGGGGAAGGGACTTCATCCGCGGACACGTACGGCCGCAGGAGATCCGCCAGCTCGGCGTACGACTGTGGCCGTCCGGCGGGAGCCTTCGCGAGACAGCGCAGCACGACGGCCGCGAGTCCGCGCGGAATGTCACGCCGAAGCACGCGCGGTGACGCGGGCTTCTCGGAGGCCACCTTCGAGACGAGCTCACGCAAGTCCGGCGCGTCGAGTGGCGGCCGTCCCGTCAGGAGGTAGTAGAGCGTCGCGCCGACGGCGTAGATGTCGGCGCGAACGTCGAGCGGCTCGCCTCGCAGCTGCTCCGGCGCGGCGAATTGCGGCGTGCCCTCGAAGCCGGCCGTCGCGAGCTCGTGCCGCACGTCGCGTGTCAGCGTGGAGATGGACAGTCCGAAGTCACCAACCTTGACGGCGCCGTCCGCGTCGACGAAGCAATTCGACGGCTTGATGTCGCGGTGGAGAATGCCCGCCGCCTGCGCCGCGTCGAGGCCGCCGATGATGTCGAGCACGGCCGATACGGCGGCGGATGGAGGCATCGGCCCCTCGGCCGAGACGCGATCTTTCAGCGTGCCGCCGGAGAGCAACTCCATCGTGATCGCGGGCGCACCGCCCACTTCCTCGCTGCCGAAGATGTAGACCGTGTGCGGGTGGCTGATCGATGCCGCCAGCTGCCCCTCACGAAGGAACCGCGCACGGTCCTCGTCGCCCCGCAGCGTGTCGCGCAAGACTTTCAGCGCCAGGCGTCGTCCGGTCTCGAGTTGCTCGGCCTCGTAGACCTCGCCCATTCCACCGCGGCCGAGCAACCGGATGACCCGATACGGCCCCCAGAGTTGCCCGTCCATGAGGCGGGGTGCGCCAGGCCGCGATGGATCCCCCGTGGACGCGACGCCAGTCGAGGTCGCGTCGCTGGACCCGGTGAGCGTTTCCGCCCCGGCGGTCAGCAGGCACGACGCGCACAGACCTTCGGGTGCATCAGGCGGCAGTTGCCGTCCGCACCGTGGACAACGTCGCGACAGGTGGGTGACCGTTTCGGACATCACATCCCCCGGTTCGTCTGAGGCCAGATTTGGCCGTTCATCTGGATCAGACAGAACCGTCGCCCGGGGTTACGCGCTCAACGCCTGAATGAGATGACGGATCTCGTCGTCGACGTCCCGCCCATCGGCAACGGTTTCCGCGACGCGCTGGCGCAACAGGGATTGAAACCGGCGTCTGAGACGATGGACCGCGGCTTTGACCGCGCCTTCCGACGTCCCGAGGCGGGCCGCCACGGCGGCGTAGCCGCCAGCCGGCGCCTGTCCCAGCAGGCACGCTTTGAGCTCGTCGAACTCGGACGCGCGTCCCTGAGCCGTCCATTGCGCGCGAAGGTCGGCGAGCAGGCCGTCGACGACCGTCAATGCCCAGCGCCGCTCGAAGAGCGTTTCGGGAGTGGCGTGATTCACAGGCTCGACCACGTACAGGCCCTCAGCGTTCTCGAGCGGGACCATCTGCCGGCCACCGCCGCGCTTCTGCGTCCGTTCACGTGCCGACCAGTTCGAGAGGTAGTGCTTCAGCGACGCCAGAAGGAACGCGCGGAATCGGCCCCGATCCTGACGTAGCCCCTCGAAGTCCTGCCGCTCGATGAGCGATGTCAAGAACCCCTGCGTCAGGTCGCGCGCATCTTCCGGGTCGAGACCTCGGCGGCGGAGGTAGGCGTAGAGCGGATACCAGTAGGTCTGGCAGAGCGAAGAGAGGGCTTCACGCGCCGCCTGCGAGTCGTTCCCGGCGGCCGCCAGCACGAGACTCCACCGCGTCGTTTCGAAGGGCAAGACGACGCATCGTACGCCAGATGGTCGCCGCTCGCCCACTAGAGGCAGAGGTCGGCAACTATGCAGAGACGAAGTCCTCGCAGCGCCTCGTGCCTAGCTACGCCCCGATGCTTATCGAATGGTTAGCACGACACGGGACAATCTCGAATCCTCTTAAGGCTGAACCCGGGCCCGCCTAGACAACAAGAAACGCCGTTGTGGCGATTGATGGCTCGTCGGCGCCGTAACCGGATGGCGACAGGGGTCATTCTGGCAGCGTCCCCTACGCGCCCCGCTCGCCGTACTCGCCCTTACCCCGGCAGCGACATCAGGCCGATCGTCACGAGCAGCGGCATGATCACGGCCACCAGCGCTTCGCCGGCGATGAGGCCGGACGCCCTGGCAATCGCGTAGTTCTTCTGCGTGTCGGGCGACACGCGGGCCCAGACCCGGTCGAGCACCGCACCGAGGAAAATCACGGTGACGGCGTTGATCGGGATGAGCATCGCGATGCCGACGCCGGCCGGTGACGGCACGAAAGGCCGCCACGACTTCCGCTGCTCGAGCAGCGTGAGCACGATGCCGATGACCGCCCCGACGGCGGTGGACGTCTGCATCCACGCCAGCCGCGCCGCGGCTTCGGCGGTCAGCCCGTCGCCCGACAGGTCCTGCGTCACCAGCTTGGCAAACCCCACCCAGCGCTGCGACGTGGGGCTGAGGAGCTGCGCGCCCTCGCCGACGATGCCGTAGGTATCGCGCAGGATCGGATACATCAACGCGAGCGCCAGCGCGCCGACCGGCACCGCGATCAGCTGCATGTAGGTGAGGATGCGCGGCGTCGAGCCGATCATCGCTCCGGCGCGGAAGTCCTGCATCAGCCCTTCCGACTCGGCGGCCACCGCGCCGGTGATGCCGCTCGACACCATGCTGGCGCGCAGGTTGCCGGGCGCGATCACGGCGAACATCGCCTGCATCACGTTGGTCATGGTGCTGATCGGGCCCCAGTTGGTCTCGCCGAGCACGCGCAGCGCCACCAGCCCGAGCGGCACCGAGAGCAGGATCGCCAGCACCGAGTGCCACACCGGCGTGGCGAAGAAGAACGACTGGACGGCAATCAGCGCGCACCGTCGACAGCGCGGCGCCGATGCCGACCCAGCGGAGCGGGAGGTCGCCGCTCGTCGCGTCGGCCGCGGCAAGCGAGCGGAACGTGGCCATCAGCACGCGCCAGCGCAGGAGCAGCGCGCAGATGCCGCCCGCGACCAGCATGCCCACCGACGGCCACATCGCCAGCAGCAGCACGTCCACCCGGCGCCCGTCGGCCGCGAGCAGCCCCTGCGAGACCAGCCACGGCGGCATCAGCACCCACGCCACGATGCCGCCAATCAGCATGCTGGCGCTGATGCGCAGGCCGATGATGATGCCCGAGCCGATGCTGAGCAGCGACACGCCGAACCCGAGGCCGACGCGCGGTGAGAAGTCGTTGACGACGAGCGGGATGTTGTCCCGCACCCACTGCAGGACGGTCGCCAGGAACACCAGGCCCGAGGCGGCGAGCGCGCCCATCATCGCGTAGGCCGACCGGCGCGCCTGCGGTCCGCGCGCGTCGAGCAGGATCAGCGTCTCGCCGGCGGCGATGCCGTCGGGAAACGGCAGGTTCTCGTCGTCGATGAAGTGCTTGCGCAGCGGCACCGCGAGGAACACGCCCAGCAGCCCCGAGGCCGGTGAGCCAGGCCCAGGTCTGGAACGCGGTCAGGTTCACGTCGAAGCCGCTGCCAGGCTCCAGCCGCAGCAGGTCGAAGGCCGCCAGCAGCCAGCACAGGAACGCCACCTGCCCCGCCGACGTGCCCGCGGTCTGGACGACGTTGTTCTCCCAGCGGTTGTAGCTCTTGGAGAGCAGGCCGAGCGCGAGGAACCCGAAGAACGCGGACACGACCGAGATGTTCGGACCGAACCCGAACTTCAGGACCATGTAGGGATAGGACGCGCCGATGACCAGCGCGACGAGCAGGCCCACGGCGATCGAACGCGGCGTGAACTCGCGGATATGGGACGGCTTCTGCGGGCCGGGTGACGACATGCGGCGGATTGTATGCGGCCTCGGCCCGGGCCGCACCACGCCGGCGCGTATCTACGCGGCCTTCTTCGCGGCTTTGCGCCCCGATCGCGTGCGCCGGGCGATCAGCCGCGCCACGGCGGCCTCGTCGCCGAGAGCCGTCCGGCCCGCGCGGACGCGCCGCCTGGCGGGCCGATCACGTCGCCCTCGAGAAATGCCTTCGACGACGGCGGGGTGCACGTAGCACTTGCGGCACACGGCCACGGTGTTGCCCAGCCGATCGGCCGCCGCCTCGATCGCCTGCACGACGGCCCGCTTCGCCGCCGCTGCCGTCGGAGCGGACGGCGCGTCGGCAAGCGCGCGCGCCACGAGCACCGTGCCCGCCCACGTGCGGAAGTCCTTGGCGGTGAACGCCTCCCCGCACGCCTCGCGCACGTAGTCGTTGACGTCGGACGAATCCACCGCGCGGCGCTCGCCCGCCCTCGTCCACGTACTGAAAGAGCTCGTAGCCGGGCAGATCGCGGCACGCCTTGACGATCCGCGCGATGCGCGCGTCGCGGCAGTCGACGCTGTGCGCGATGCCGCTCTTGCCGCGGAACTCGAAGGTCACGCTCGACCCGTTCACCTTGGCGTGGGCATTGCGCAGCGTGGTGAGTCCGTACGAGCGGTTGGCGCGCGCGTACTCTTCGTTGCCGACCCGGATCAGCGTGCGCTCGAGGAGCTCGACCACCGTCGCCACGACCTTCTCGCGCGGCAGCCCTGCCCGCCGCAGATCGGCGGCGGCGCGGGCGCGCAGCGTCGGGCAGCGCCGCCGCGAACTGCAGCAGCCGGCCGTATTTCACCTCGTCACGCACCTCGCGCCAGCGCGGGTGATAGCGATACTGCTTGCGCCCGCGGGCGTCGCGGCCGGTGGCCTGCAGATGGCCGAGCGGATTCGGGCAGATCCACACGTCGCGCCAGGCCGGGGGCACCGCCAGCGACCTTGATCCGGCCGAGCGCGTCGCGATCGGTCACGGTCCGGCCGTTCGGATCCACGTAGCGGAACGCGCGCACGGCCGAGCCGGCGGATGCCCGGCATGCGTGCGTCGTTGACGTATCGAAGCCCGGCCGCGGCGGCGGACGCGTCGGGATCGAGCGCGTCGAGCGGCTCGGCTGCGAGCTTCCGCCTCCGGCGGACGTCCCATGCCTGGTCCCGCCGCAGGCGTCGCCACGCGTCGGGAAGCGCAGGACGCGAGCGGCGGGCCGGGCCATGGCAGGTGGGAAGCAGGTTTCGGGCCATCGCACGGTCGAGCCTCTGGCCGCGGCTGCAACGCCGTGGTTTAGAGAGAATCCACGCCATGAAAACGCGATTGCGACTTCACCGATTCTGGCCCTCTCGATCCTCGCCCTCGCCGCCGTGGCCGGCGCCGCCGCCGCCCAGCAGGCGCCCACCCGCGGCATCGTCAACGTCACCGGGCAGCTCTATCGCGCCCAGAACAACAACCACTACACGGTGCTCCTGGTCACGCCCGAGGGCGTGATCATGAGCGACCCGATCAACCGCGACTTCGGCCGCTGGCTGAAGGCGCGAGATCGCCACGCGGTTCAAGGTGCCGGTCCGCTACGTGCTCTACACCCACCGCGACTGGGACCACGCGTCGGGCGGCGTCGTCTTCGCCGACACCGCGGAGTTCGTCGGCCACCGCAACATGCTCGCGGCGCTGGCGCCGCCGGCCGGCAATCCGCCGCTGACCGAGGCGGCGACGAAGATGGACGCCAACCGCAACGGGCTGGTGGAGCGCGCCGAAGCGGCGGCCGACATCCGCCGACCGCTTCGCGATGTTCGACTACAACCGCGACGACGTGGTGAGCGGCGCCGAGATCGCGCGCGGCTCGGTGAGCGACGTCCATCCGCCGACGATCACCTACACCGATCGCCACACGGTGACGCTGGGCGGCAAGCAGGTGACGATGCTGCACCTCGGCACCGCGCACGCCGACGACAGCTCGGTGCTGCACTTCCCCGCCGAGCGGGCGGTGTTCAGCGCCGACATCCTGCAGGTGCGCCGCCTGCCGGGCGCGGCTGGCGCCCAGCGTCGGCGCCTGGATTGACGCGCTCACCCGCATCAACGCCCTCGACTTCGATCACGCGCTGACGGGGCACGCGCTGTCGGGCACGAAGAAGGACGCCGGCGAGTTGCTGCGCTACCTGCAGGAGCTGTCCACCGGCGTGGCCGCGGGCGTCGCCGCCGGGCGCAGCCTGGCCGAGATCCAGAAGACGCTGACGCTCGACGCGTTCAAGGGATTCGAGCGCTGGGACACGGTGCGCAACGATCACATTGCCGCCGTCTACGCCACGCTCCGCGGCACGTCGCCCGGACCGGGCACTCGCTGAGGCTCAGCGGCATGACCCGCACGGCCGCCTTCGTGGCCGCGCTCGCGATCGCGTCGCCATCTGTGGCGCATCACGGCGGCGGCACGTTCGACAACACGCGGACGATCGAGCTGAAGGGCACGCTCACGCGGCTCGAGCTGGTCAACCCGCACTCGTGGATCTACTTCGACGCGGCCGGTCCTGACGGACAGATGCGGGCCTACCGCTGCGAGATGCGATCGGCGACGACGCTGCGGCGCTCGGGGTGGAAACCGGAGATGTTCACGCCGGGGCAGCGGATCACGATCGAGGGGCAGCCCGATCGCAAGGATCCGAACTCCTGTTACCTCAACACCATCGTGCTGCAGGACGGGAGCCGCACCGATCGCTACGGGCAGTTCACCCGGGCACCGCTCGCGGCGAAGCGCGAACCCCGCCGGCCCAGTGGCGAGCCGAACATCTCCGGCGACTGGGCGCCCGAGCAGCTGGTGATGACCGACCCGCGCGGCCGCGGCGGCGCGCTCGTCCCGCTCAGCACGGTGACGCAGTACAAGCCCGGCGAGGGGCGCATCGGTCCGCTGCCGGGCCAGGGGCCGCGCGCCGGCGGTCCGATGATCATCCGCGGCGCCGAGCTCACCGAGCTCGGGACGAAGGCCGCCACCAGCTTCGGCATGTTCGAGCCGAAGGACAACCCGCGGATGCGCTGCGAGACGACCAGCGTCATCTTCGACTGGACCTTCGACGGACCGGTGAATCGCATCACCCAGAACCGCGACACGATCGTCCTGCAGTACGGGCAGTTCGGCTTCACCCGCACCGTTCACATGAACCAGGCCGCACATCCGGCATCGATCAAGCCGTCCCGCGCCGGCCACTCGATCGGGCGCTGGGAGAAAGACGTGCTGGTGGTGGACACCGTCGGCTTCGCGCCCGGCGTCCTCTCGCCCCCCGTCCTCAATAGCGACAAGCTGCACGTGGTGGAGCGCTTCTCGCTCGACCCGGTGAAGATGGAGCTGACGCGCGTCGTACATTCGCGGAGGATCCGGTCTATTTCAAGGGGCAGTACACCGGCTCCGACGTCATCCAGATCGCCGACCTGCCGTACAAGCCGGATCCCTGCAAGGAGCAGGCGTTCGTCGACTACTCCAAGGCGGCGCCCAACCAGAATGAGCATGAACGTGCGACACCTTGTGTTGACCGCCGCGCTCGGCGCCCTGTGCGCACCCGCTGTCGCGCAGGAGCGGCCGGCGGCGCCGCGCCGCGCCGCCGCCGGTGGTGTCACCCGAGGTGTCGACCGACCGGCGGATCACGTTGCGCGTGTACGCGCCGAAGGCCGAAGCGGTGCGGCTCGACGCCAGCGACATCCCCGGCGTGCCGTTCGGCGCCGGCCTGCCGATGACGAAGAGTGCGACCGGCATCTGGGAGGCCACGCTCGGGCCCGGTGCCGGCCGGCGCCTATCGCTACGCCTTCGTCGTCGACGGCGTGCCCACGCTCGATCCGCGCAACCCGGCCACCAGCGAAGCCAACCTCAACGCGTGGAGCCTGATCTACGTGCCGGGCTCGGACGTGTTCGACACCAGGCCGGTGCCGCGCGGCGCGGTGGCCGAGGTCACCTACCACTCCGACCTCGCTCGGCCATGTTCCGCCGGATGCATGTCTACACGCCGCCGGGCTACGAGACGAGCGGCCGCAAGTACCCGGTCCTCTATCTACTGCACGGCGCCGGCGACAGCGACGACTCGTGGTCCACCGCCGGGCGCGCCGGCTTCATCCTCGACAACCTGATCGCGAAGAAATCCGCGAAGGACATGATCGTCGTGATGCCGGCCGGGCACACGCGCACGCCAGCAGGGGCGGGCGTCGTGTCGGCGGACGCCAACGCCGCGTTCGCGGGCGACTTCCTCGGCAGCGTCGTGCCCTACGTCGAACAGCACTATCGCGTGGCTGGCGGTCGCGAGAACACCGCCATCGCCGGGCTGTCGATGGGCGGCGGCCAGACGCTCGACATCGCCACCGCGCACGCGCGCGAAGTTCGGCTATGTGGGCGTGTTCAGCTCCGGCCTCTTCGGCGTCTTTGCGATTCCCGGGCGCGGCGCCCCGCCGCCGGCGTGGTCGAAGGGGTCGAGCGACTGGGAGAAGCGCAACGCCGCGGCGCTCGCCGACGCCAAGACGAGGAAGGGGCTGAAGCTGTTCTGGTTCTCGACGGGAAAGGACGACTTCCTGGTGCAGACGACGCGCTCGACGGTGAACCTGTTCAAGGAGTACGGCTACGCGCCCGTCTACAAGGAGAGCGAGGGCGGGCACACCTGGATCAACTGGCGCGACTACCTCACCGAGTTCGCGCCGCAGCTGTTCCGCTGACGCAACGCGTCAGGGCCCGTTCAGGGCGCAGCGGAAGCCGACGTTGGCGTCGGCGTAGTCAGGGGGCACGCCGAACCGGTTGCTCACGCGGACGTCCTTGGCCTCCGCGTGCCACGCGCCGCCGCGGGCGACGGCCGACGCGTTCGAGGCGAGCGGTTCCTCGACCTCCTCGCTGGTGTCGTCGTACTTGTTGTAGTAACGATCCAGCACCCACTCGTAGACGTTGCCGAGCATGTCGTAGAGGCCGAAGGCGTTGGGGGCCTTCTGCGCCACGGGATGGCTGCGGTCGTCGCTGTTGCGCTCGTACCAGGCCACGTCCGCCAGCGTGTCGTAGTAGCGCTCCGGCGAGCCGGCCGCGTGCCGCGTACTCCCACTCCGCTTCGGTGGGAAGCCGGCCGCCGATGGCGGCGCAGTAGGCCTTCGCTTCGCTCCAGTCCATCCCGACGGCCGGATGGGTGACCGCCGGCGCCCTCGGCCCGCTGCGTCGGCTTCATCTTCTTCTCGTATTGCGCGTTGGTCACCTCGGTGCGCGCCAGCCAGAAGCCCCGCGAGAGGCGCACCGTGTGGACCGGGAGCTCGTCGGGCTGGCAATCCCCGTCGCCGGTCGAGCACCCCATCGAGAAGCGGCCCGGCGGGATCCACGCGTACGTCTGTCCGTCGGCGGCGTGGACCTTCGTGCGCAGCGCCGTCGTCGCCGGGCTCGCGGGCGGTGCGAGTGGCGCGGTGCTCGGCGGGGTTGACGGTGCTGGTGCCGGGGCTGGAGCTGTCGCTGTCCCGGCCGGCGCTCCCGGCGTGGCCACGCCCGGGGCCGGAGTGCTCGCGCCCGCGGGCGTAGCTGGCTCGGTGGGCGGCGGCGTGGCGGCGACGCGCGGCTCGGGCGCGGCAGCCGGCGAGCCGGTTGCCGCCGGCTGCGCCGGAGGCGTGCGGTCGCGCAGCGCCAGGTACATCAGCAACCCGACGACCAGCGTCGCGGCGACCGCTGCGGCCGCTCGCAGCGCCACGCGCCGGCGCTGCCGTTCCTGCGCCGCCCCGACGCGCACCCGCTCGCCGGCGAGCAGCTTCTCGAGGTCGCCGCGCAGCTTCGCCATGTCGGCGTCGTCGAACGACGCGTCGGCATCGAACCAGTGCGAGGTGGAGATGAAGTACTGCAGGTCGGCCGACGGCGTGACCGCGCCGATGAGCACGGCAAGAATCGGCTTGCTCGCATTGAAGGCGAGCTCGACCTCGCTCAGGACGTGGCGCGACGTGTTGGACTGCGGCGTGAGCAGCAGCACGAGCGCGCCGCACGAGTGAATGGCGGCGGTGATCGCCGCCGGAAAGCTGGTGCCCGGTTCGATGTCGCGCGGCGCGATCCAGCAGGCGACCCCGGCGTGCTCGAACCCGGCGCGGATCTGTCCGGCGAGGTCGGCGTCCTCCGACGCGTAGCTGATGAAGATGCGGCCGCCGCACCGTGCGCGCCGGGTACCGACGGCGTGGGCCATCGCGTCCTCGCTACCGGCGCGGCGCGCCTTCGCTCTCGATGAGCGCCAGGGCGGCAAACGCGGTGGCGGCGTCCTGCATGAACAGCGACGGCATCGAGCCGTCCGGATACCGCTTGTTCATCGATACCGCCGGCCACGCTCCAGTGGCGGGATCCTGGCGTGCGCGCAACCAGTCGAGCGCCTTGGCCAGCCCGGGATGCGACGCCGGCACCCCCGCGCGCCGCAGCACGAACGCCGTGAAGGCGGTTGCATAGGCGTGGCTGCCGGTGGCGGGCGGCGCATCCGGGTGCGCCATCCACGGCCCGAGCGACTCGATCGTCCACCCGCCGTCCGGCTGCTGGCGCTGCGAAGGTCTCCGCGATCAGCGCACTACGCGAGCCATGCCAAATCAACGACAGCGTCGACGTCGACGCCCAGAGCAGCGCCAGCCGATCGTGCAGGCGTGGCGGCGACGGCGGATTCGCGAGAAACGCAATCAGTGAGGCGGCAGGCGCCTGGATTGCGTGATCCTGCCGATAGGCCTCCGGCGTCTTTCCGAGCGCCAGCGCGACGAGCGCCGCACCGTAGTAGCCGGACTCGGGGTTCTCCCACGGATCCAGGTTGGCTTCGTACCATTGCCAGCCACCCTTGCCGGGGCCGTCGGCTTCCTGGAGTTCCCACAGCCGGTCGAACGCCTGCTTCCGATGCGAGCTCATCGCGGTACGGGCATCGTCACCGTCGAGAAACATCGCCCCGAAGACGGCCTCGACGGTGCCGAGCGCGCCTTCCGCGGGCTTGGCCATCTTCGTCCTGAGCCGATTCAGCAGGCCGGTCTCGAATTCCGTCGGCTCCGCTTCATGGAGCGCGCGCCGCAGCACCGGACGCGCCAGCAGGTAGGTCATGCCGGTATGACAGGTCACGCAGGGGCCGTCGGCCGACTGCGCGGTCTTCCAGGCGAACCATTCCTTCTGGCCGCGCGTCGAGGTAGCGGGCCGCCAGTGCCGGGCTCCACTCGGCGTGCACCGGCGCCGCGTCGGCGGCCGCCAGCAGCACCACGATCGTCAGGGCCAGGCGCAGGCGCGGCATGCGGGCATTTTAGTGCGGCGACGCGGGATCGCGCTCGCGCTCGAAGGCGACGAGCGCCGCCGCGCGATAGAAACCGTGCACGAACTTTCCGTACGGCAGCGTCACGAACAGCGCCAGCACCGTCGCGAGATGCACGATCAACAGCACACCCATCGCCGCACTGGCGCGAAGCCCCAGCAGCGCCAGGCCCGTGACGGTGGTCGCGAACAGCAGAGCCAGAAACGAGCGGTCGCCCGCGCGCTGCGCCGGATCGCCGAGCGAGGGATCGCGCCTGCCGTAGCAGCACCCACAGCCCGCTCGAGCCGGCGGCCAGGCCGACGCCGCCGAGCGTCCCGAGCACGACCGGCAGGCTGGTGATGCCGTAGGGCGCCAGCCACCCGAACACGCCGTGGTAAATCGCCGCGACGGTCGTGGACGCGAAGCAGAGCAGGAAGCCGCCGAGCACCAGGTGGTGACACCACCGGCGCCAGGGGCGACGCTCCTCTTCGCCGGACACGCAGTCGGCGCCCGCGGCGTGCAGATGGCGCAGCGTCAGCGCGTCCCTGATCGCACGCCAATCGCGGCCCCCGGCCGGAGACCGCCCGGCCTCGACGCTCGATCGGCGGACGTCGCCCGCAAACCGGGCGACGCCGATGGCGAGCGCCAGCACGGCGAAGACAAAGACGCTCCCGAACACCGCGACCATGACGGCGTGCGGCACCACCGCGTAGAAGTCGCCTCCCGGCTGCGCGCGCCACACCGCGCCGCCGGCGGTGAGGGCCGAGGCGGCAAAGAACAGCGCCGTGAACGCCGCCACCAGGCCGGCGGTGGTGAGCGGGGCGTTGCGGCGCAGCAGCGCGGCCAGCGGCCGCGGCCAGGCGTAGTGCTCGTAGGAGTCGAGCCGGATTTCCGCCAGGGTACGCGGCACGTTGATCCCGAACTCGTGCGGCGGCGCGTACTGGCAGGCGTAGAGGCACTCGCCGCAGTTGTGGCACAGGTTCGCCAGGTAGGCGAGGTCCACGCGCTCGAACACCACGCGCTGCTCCATCGCCGGGAACACCGGGCAGAACTGCTCGCAGTAGCGGCAGGCGTTGCACACGGTGAGGACGTGGGCGCCGTGCGCCGACGGATCAGCGTGCGGCATCGGCGGCCTGCGCTCCAGCAATGCGTCCGAACACGGTACCGATCGTCATCCCGATGCCGGCGAGGTAGCCGCGGCGCAGGATGTTGCCGGCCATCACCTCCCCCGCCGCGAAGAGGTTGCGGGACGGACGGCCGCGCAGCACGACCCGCGCCCGGTCGTCCACCTTGAGGCCAAGGTAGGTGAACGTGATTCCGGGGCGGAGCGGGTAGCCCTGAAAGGGCGGCGTGTCGAGCGGCAGCGCCCAATGGCTCTTGGGAGGCGCGAGGTGCCTGGTGCGGCAGTCGTCGAGCGTCTCGAGATCGAATCGTCCCGGCTCGAGCGCGGCGTTGAACGCGCGTACGGTGGCTTCGAGCCGCTCGGACGGCAGGCCCAGACGCGTGGCCAGTTCCCCGACGGAGTCGGCGACGATCGGCGGGAACACCGACGGCATGAAGCGGCCGGCCATCTTCGCGTCCACGAGGCACCAGGCGTCCTGCCCCGGTTGCGCGGCAATCAGCGCGCCCCAATTCGCGTAGCGCTTGGGCCAGAAGTCCTCGCCCTCGTCGGCGAAGCGGTCGCCGTGCCGGTTCACGACGATGCCCAGCGGAATGCAATCGAGCCGCGTGACGATGCCGCCGTCGAACCGCGGCGCGCGGGCGTCCACGGCAATCGCGTGACACGCGCGCGGATCGCCGACGGCTTCGGCGCCCGCGGCCAGCAGCAGCTTCAGCGGGCCGCCGGTGTTGTACGGCGTTCCCCGCACGATGAAGCGATCCGCCGCGTCGCCCCACGCCTCGCGCAGCCACTCGAGGTTCGACTCGAACCCGCCCGACGCGATCACCGCGGCCGCGGCGCGCACGACCCGGCGTTCGCCGGCCGCGAGGGTCGTCGATGCGGACTTCCTGGTCCTCGACCTCGAGGCCGACCACCTCGGTGTCGTAGAACACGTCGACGCCGAGGCGCGCCGCGGCGGCGTAGTAGGCGTTCATCAGCGATTTGCCGCCGCCCAGGAAGAACGCGTTGGTGCGGGAGAGGTGCAGCGTGCCGCGCAGGGCGGCCTGAAAGCGCACGCCGTGGCGGCCCATCCAGTCCGCGCATTCGAGCGACTGCTGGATGAGGAGGCGCGCGAGCGCCTTGTCGGTCTCGCCGCCGTTCACGCGCAGCAGATCGGCGAGGAACTCGTCCTCGGAGTAGGCACCGGTGAGCACCGGCGTCGGCGCGAGGTGCGCGCAGCGCAGGTTGCGGGTATGGCGGCTGTTGCCGCCGCGGAATGGCCGCGGCGCCCGCTCGACGACCGCCACGCGGCAGCCGGCCTCGCGCGCGGTGAGCGCCGCGCACAGCGCCGCGTTGCCGCCCCCGACGACGACGACGTCGTAGTCTGAGGCGGGTCTGAAGACCCGCGGCCACGACAGGTCGGCGCTCATGACAGACGCCGTTTCACGAGAGGCGGCACGACGAGCGCGGCAGCGGCGACCGCCAGCAGCACCGCGCACAAGGGGCGGGTGACGAAGACCGACGGATCGCCTTCGCTGATCGCCAGGGCGCGGCGGCACTGCATCTCCGCGAGCGGCCCCAGCACGAGTCCAAGGACCGCCGGCACGAGCGGCACGTCGTGAACGCGCATCACGCAGCTGATCGCCCCCACCGCGTAGAGCAGCACCAGGTCGAGCATCGACGTGTTGAGGCTGTAGGTGCCGAGCGAGGCCAGGACCAGGATGCCGCCGAAGAGCAGCGGCCGCGGCACGAGCATCACGCGCGCCCACACCGGCGCGAGCGGCAGGTTCAGCACCAGCAGCATGACGTTGCCGATGTAGAGGCTGGCGATGAGCGTCCACACCAGGTCGGGCCGCGACGAGAACAGCAGCGGCCCCGGCTGCAGGCCGTACTGCTGGAACGCCGCCAGCAGCACCGCGGCCGTGGCCGACGAGGGCAGGCCCAACGTGAGGAGCGGCACGAGCACGCCGGCCGCGGCGGCGTTGTTGGCGGCCTCGGGCCCGGCCACGCCCTCGATGGCGCCGTGGCCGAATTCCTCGGGACGCGGGCTCAGGCGCTTCTCGACCGCGTACGAGAGAAAGGTCGGAATGACCGAGCCGCCGACCGGCAGCACGCCGAGCGGGAACCCGATGCCGGTGCCGCGCAGCCACGGACGCCAGGAGCGGCGCCACTCCTCGCGGCTCATCCCTGTGAACGTCTGCAACGCAACCGCTTCGACCGGCTCGCGCCCGTGGTGCCACGCCTGGTAGAAGGTCTCCCCCACCGCGAAGAGACCGATGACCAGGACCAGCACGTCGATGCCGTCGAGCAGCTGCGGCACGCCGAACGAGAACCGTGCGGCGCCGGTGAGCTGGTCGATGCCGATGAGGCCGAGCGCGAGGCCGAGAAACAGGCTGAACAGGCCGCGAGCCAGCGACCCGCCGAGAACTGCGGTGACGGCGGCAAACGCGACAATCGAGAGCGCGAAGTACTCGGCAGGCCCGAACCGGAGCGCCATCGCGGCCAACGGCGGCGAGAAGAACGTGAGCGCAACGGTCGCGAGCGTTCCGGCCACGAACGAACCAAGTGCCGCGGTCGTGAGCGCCGCGGCGCCGCGCCCCTGCCGCGCCATGGCATACCCATCGATCGCCGTCGCAATCGATGCGGTCTCGCCCGGCGTGTTGAGCAGGATGCTGGTGGTCGAGCCGCCGTACATCGCGCCGTAGTAGATGCCGCCGAACATGATGAACGCACTGACCGGATCGAGGCTGAACGTGATGGGCAGCAGCATCGCCACCGTGAGCGCCGGGCCGATGCCGGGCAGCACGCCGACCAGCGTGCCGAGCAACACGCCGGCAAAGGCCCACCCGAGATGCGCCCACGAGAGGGCGCTCGCGAACCCGCCGCGCAACAGCTCGAGCGTGTCCACGAAGATCTACAGCCACCCCGCCAGCACGCCAGCCGGCAGCGACAGCTGCAGCACACGGGCGAAGACCAGGTAGGCCGCCGCCGACAACGCGACGGCAAAGACCCCGTCACGCAGCGGGTGGCGCGGGTCGAAGGCGCGGGCGGCCAGCCAGAAGAGGACCGCGGCCGCAATCACGAAGCCTGCCCGTTCGAGCAGCGCCACGTGGAGCGCCACGGCACCGGCCAGCAGGACCAGCGGCGTCCGGTCGCGCCGCGGCGAGGCCGCGCCCGTGCGCGCGCGCCCGCGCACCTCGCGCACGGCGAACACTGTGGCCGCCACCAGCCCGGCGAGTACCAGCCATGGATACGGCTCCGTCGTCGTGCCCGCGTCTTCGCCGCGCGACCCGAAGCCGAGCTTGCCGAGCACGTCCCGCACGCGCGCCTCTTCCGCCTGGACGAAGCGGTCGAACGGCTCGCCCGCCAGGTAGCGGTCCAGCCAGCGGTAGCGGGCCAGCACCTCCCGCCATTCAGGCGAGCGGACCATCGCCGCGATCACGCCGTCGAGACGTGCACGGTCAGCGGCGGTGATGCCCGGCGGCGCCATCAACGCGCGCCAGTTCTCGAACTCGACGTCGACGCCCTGCTCGCGCAGCGTCGGGATGTTCACGCCCGGGAGCCGTACCGCGCTCGAGATCGCGAGGGGCCGCAGCGTGCCCGCGTCGATCTGCGGCGCGAACTCGGCGAAGCCGTTGATCCCGACCGAGACCTGCCCCCCGAGGATGGCCGGCATCGACTCGCCACCGCCCGAAAACGCGATGTAGTTGACCCGGCTCGGTGCCACGCCAAGCGCATCGGCCACCAGGCCGGCCAGCATCTGTTCGCCGCCGCCGCCCTCCGAGCCGCCGGCCCACGAGATCGACTCGGGGCGGGCGAGAAAGGCATCGAGCAGATCGCGGAGACTGCGGTAGGGCGACGCCGTCGGCACCGCGATCACTTCGTATTCGCCCGTCAGGCGCGCCAGCGGCGTGACCTCGTGCAGCGTCACCGGCGAGCGCTGCGTGACGATGCCGCCGAGCATGATGAGCCCCGATACCATCACCACGCCACTTCGGCCCGACTCGTTGCCGATGAAGCGTGCCAGTCCGATCGTGCCGGCCGCGCCCGAGACGTTCTCCACCGGGACCAGGCGCACCAGGCCCGCGCGCTGCAGCGCCTGCTGCATCGCTCGGGCCGTCTGGTCCCACCCGCCGCCCGGTGCCGCCGGCGCGATGATGCGGAGCTCGTCCACCGCGGGCTGCGCCGCGAGCGGCGCGGCCGCCGCCACGACGGCAGCAACCGCCGCACACAGGACCGTGGGCCGCACGCGCAACGTCATCAAACGGGCGAGGACGCTAGGGCTGCCGCTCGAAGAAGGACTTCGACCGCTCCTCCGTCGGCCCGGGCGGGCCGGCCACGGTCTCTGCAGTCATGGTCTTGCCATCGGCCGCGACCGTGAAATGACCGGTGGTGACGTTCACGCCCTTCAGCTTCATCACCAGGTCGAAGGTGCGCGGGCCCGTGGTCTTCAGCGACGCTGTCATTCCCGGCGGGACGGCCGTGGGCGGACCGGTCAACGGCGCTTCGCGTCCATCCAGCGATACCGCCGCCTGCCCGCCGAACGACGGCCAGGAGACGTTCACCGTCCTGCCGTCGGTGGACGACATCTCCAGCAGGCTCTCGGTCTGGACGGTCTTCGTCTGCCAGACGCCCACGAGGCCCGGTCCGCCGGACGCGCGCGAGAAGACGATCGTCTGCTCGAAGCGCTTCGGCACCAGATAGTCCGTCTTCATCGTCAGTGTCTTGCCGTCCTCCGACAGCGTGTAGGTGTCGATGTTGTTGTCGGTCTTGGCCATCCGGTAGACGGTGCGCCACGTGCCCGGACCGGTCTGCGTCCAGGTGGCGGTGGACTCGAGCGGTGAGGGCCGTTCGGTCCCATCGATGCGGAACGTGTAGGTGGTCCCCTGCATCGTCATGGTCATCTCACCCGACGCCGCCTGCGTGAAGACGAGGCGCGTGGTCTGCAGGTCGCTCCTGGCCGGATTGAACTTCCAGCGGCCGAGGAACGGCAACGCGGGGGACTGGGCAGCGAGCGACGCACGCCAAGCATGCAGGCGAGGCTCAGCACCGGAACCATAGAGCGGCGCGGAAGGGCGTTCGGGGCATGGGACACTCCCGTGAAATCCGGGTCTACGGTCGTGCGTATCCCGTGTGGGCGGGCGTATCGTGTGCCGGGATCATAGTCCACGCACTCAGCCGTTGACCGCCGCTCGGACGGCCGTTACAGTGGCGCCGATGCGAATCTGGAGCACCATCGCCGCCGTGCTGCTCGCCACGGTGGCGACATCGGCACAATGGCTCAACTACCCCACGCCCGGGCTGCCGCGGACCAAAGACGGCAAACCGAACCTCACGGCGCCAATGCCGAAGACCCGCGGATGGCCGGCCGGATCTGTCCGGCGTCTGGCACGTCCAGCCAAACTCGCGAGCCGAGATGAAGCGCCTCTTCGGCGACGACGCGGACGCGGTGGAAGTGCCCGGCATGGAGATCGACACGATCTCGAAATACGGCATCAACATCCTGATCGACTTCAAGCCGGGCGACGAGCCGATCCGCAAGGACGTCGCCGCGGAGATCAACGCGGCGCAACCAGCACGGCTCGGGCCTCGACTACGCTCGCGCGCTGCCTGCCGGCGAGCATTCCGCTCGCGACGCTGCTCTCGGAGGTGACGAAGATCGTGCAGACGCCGGGCCTCACGCTCGTCATGCACGAGCTCGACAACGCGACCCGCCAGATCTACACGGACGGACGGCCGCTGCCCGTCGATCCCAATCCCTCGTGGCTCGGCTATTCGATTGGCCGCTGGGAGCGCGACACGCTCGTGGTCGAGACCATCGGGTTCAACGGCAAGGCGCCGCTCGACATCATGGGGCACCCGCGCAGCGAGTCGATGCGGATCACCGAACGGTATCGGCGGCGCGACGTCGGGCATCTCGACGTCGAGATCACGTTCGACGATCCGGTCGTCTACACGAAGCCGTTCACGATCAAGGTCACGCACCTGCTGCAGGCCGACACCGACATCCTCGAGTACTTCTGCAACGAGAACGAGAAAGGATCAGATTCACCTGATCAACGCCAAGTGAAAGGAGACCGTCTATGCGCTCGACCCTTGGCGCCGCCGTCATCGGCGCGGCCCTCGTCGCTGGCGGCTTCGCGGTTCGCGTGAGCGGCTCGACCGGACCGATTCCCCTCGACTGCAACCGCGCCTGCCTCGAAGGCGTCATCGACCAGTACCTCGCGGCCGTCGTCGCCCACGACCCCAAGCGCCTGCCGCTCTCCGCGGACGTGAAGTACACGGAGAACAACCAGGTGCTCGAGGTGGGCGACGGATTCTGGAAGACGGCGCAGGGCGTGGGCAGCTACCGCCACGTCTTCGCCGATCCCGAGTTCGGCCAGGTGGCGATGATGGGCACGATGATGGAGGCCGGCGCGCCGATCCTCATGAGCCTGCGCCTCCGGATCGAGCTCGGACGCATCACCGAGATCGAGTCGATCTACTTCAAGCCGGGCGGCGGCGGCCCCAACAACATCGCCGCGATGGACAAGAGCGGCAAGGCCGAAGACATCTGGTTCCGCACCATCCCGCCGGCACAGCGGCTGCCGCGCCAGCAGATGATCTCGATCGCCGACGCCTACTTCACCGGGCTCCAGAAGAACGACGGCAAGGGCATCGGCAACACCGGCACGTATCCCTTCACCGACGACTGCCACCGCATCGAGAACGGCGCGCCCACGACCAACGTGCCCCGTCCGCCCGGCCAGGATCCGAAGACGATCAACCTCTTCTCGATGGACTGCCTGGCGCAGTTCAAGGCCGGCCTGTATTACGTCGTGCAGAACATCCACCAGCGCCGCTTCCCGCTCGTCGACCAGGAGCGCGGCGTCGTCTGGGCGCACTGCACCTTCGACCAGGGCACGGTGAACTCCGGCGTCCTCGCCGACGGCACCAAGCACAGCTACCCCGGCTTCAACCGCCCGAGCAGCATCCTCGTCAGCGAGGCGTTCCTGATCGAGAACGGGAAGATCCGCCGGGTCGAAATGATCGGGCCGGCGGCGACCTATCACATCACGTCGCCGTGGGGCGGCTTGAGCGGCAACTGATCCAACGGCTCTCGCTGATTGTGCAGAGCCGTTGCATTCGGCTCAAGGCTCGGGGCTCAGGGCTCACGCCGTGGCCGTGCTCGCGCTCGTCGTGACGCTGGCGCCATCGATCGGCGCGCAGTGGCCCGCCCATCGCGACGCGAAGACTCCCGCGCACGGCGGACGGCAAGCCCGACCTCGCCGCGGCGCCGCCGCGCACCGCCGACGGCAAGATCGATTTCTCGGGCATCTGGAACTACGCCGGCGTGCTCGGCTTCCGCGGCGGGCCGCCGCCGCCGCCACCGGGCACTCCGCCCGAGGCCACCTTCTGGAACATCGAGGCCGGCATCAAGGAAGGGCTGCCGTTCCAGCCCTGGGCCGCGGAGCTGCGCCGCCAGCGCATGGCCCGCGACAGCGCCGACAACCCCGACGCCGCGTGCCTGCCGCTCGGCCACATGCAGCTGCACACCCACTCGCAGCCGCGCAAGATCATCCAGACGCCGGATCTGATCGTGATCCTCTACGAGGCCAACGCCGGCGTCCGGCAGATCTTCATGGACGGGCGGCCGGCGCCGCCGAAGGACGCGCAGCCCTGGTGGTTCGGCTACTCGCGCGGCTCGTGGGAAGGCGACACGCTGGTGGTGGAGTCCACCAACTTCCGCGACCTGGGCTGGCTCGACGTCAACGGCGCGCCGCTCACCTCGGATGGACGGCTCATCGAGCGCTTCCGGCGGCCCACCGCCGGGCGGCTCGAGATCGACGTCACGATCGACGATCCGAAGGCCTACACGCGGCCCGTGGACCGTGCGCGTGAACCAGCGCCTGCTCGCCGATACCGATCTCATCGAGTTCGTCTGCGGCGAGAACGAACGGTTTTCGAGCCGGCTCAAGCCATAGCAGCCCCGCGGCCGCTCAGCATCAACGTGCACGGCGCCTGGGGAATCCCCGGACGCGGCCGATTTGCTCGCGGCAGATGCGTTCGGCCGCGGCCGAGCGCGTTATCATCGCGGGGATGCGAGCCCTGCTGAAGTTCCTGCTGATCGTCGTTCTCGTGGGAGCCGTCTGTCTTGGCGGCGCCTGGTGGTGGGCCGGACGCATGAGCGGCCCGGTCGATCGATCTGCGGCAGCCGGCCAAGTTCGTCGGCCAGGCGACGTCGATGGACCTGATGCTGCAGGCGCCCGGCGGCGAGTTCTCGAACGTCACCGCCACGCTGTCGCAGAACGGCAAGGACCACGAGGTGTTCGCGCTCGCGCAGCAGGCCGGGGCCGAGGTGAAAAAGGAAGCGGCCGACCAGCTCTACGTGATCAAGCCGATCGGCCGGAAGGCGATTCCCGATCTGCGCAGCGGCGCGGCGCGCATCACGGTGCGGGCATCGCGGCCGGTGCTCTACGGCCTGCGCGAGGTCGAGACGGTGGTCACCCGCGACGTGCAGGTGCGGCTCGAGCCGCCGCAGCTCGGCGTGCTCTCGCACGTTCCACTTCATCAACCACGGCGGCAGCGAGTTCGTCGTCTACCGCGCCGACCCCGAGGACGTGCAGCTCGGGCGTGCGCGTCGGCGACAAGGAGTACCCGGGCTTCCCCGCCACCGGCGTCGGCATCGCCGGCGATCCCGCCGCTGCGCGTGGCGTTCTTCGCGCTGCTGTTCGACCAGCCGCTCGACGCGCCGATCCAGGTGTTCGCGCGCGACGAGGCCGGCAACGAGGCGGTGGCGGCGCTCGACAATCGCGTGTTCCCCAAGCCGTATCAGAAGAGCCGCATCGAGATCGACGACCGGTTCCTCGGCCGCGTGGTTCCGGCGATTGCCGGCAACACGCCGGCTGAGCAGCGTGCCCGCCGGCGACCCGCTGGCCGGGTTCCTCAAGATCAACGGCGACCTGCGGCGCGAGAACAACGCCTACATCGCCAGCCTGGCGCAGAAGACGTCGCCCGAGCTGCATGTTCATGGACGCGTTCCAGCAGCTCGGCGACTCGCAGGTGGAGGCGCGGTTCGCCGACACGCGCACCTACGTCTACAAGGGCAAGGACGTGGACCAGCAGGTCCACCTCGGCTTCGACCTCGCGGTGACGGCCAACGTGCCGATCCGGGCGGCGCAGAAGGGCATCGTGCTCCACGCGGCGTATCTCGGCATCTACGGCAACTGCGTCATCGTCGACCACGGCATGGGCGTGCAGTCGCTCTACGGCCACCTGTCGTCGATCGACGTCAAGGTGGGCGACAGGGTCGAGAAGGGCCAGGTGCTCGGGCGCAGCGGCATGACCGGACTGGCCGGCGGCGACCATCTCCACTTCACCATGCTCGTCGGCGGCCAGCAGGTGACGCCGGTGGACTGGTGGAGCCAGCAGTGGATGGAAGACCGCGTGCTGCGCAAGATCAAAGCCGCCGGCGGCCCGGCCTCGTAGGCGCAGTCGAAGACCGCCTCTACATCCGGCCTTCGAGCGCGTGGTCGCGGGAGGACGCCTCGTGACGACCGCGCGCATGTTCGAGCCTGAAGCCGCCCCGAAGCCTCAGGCGCCATGGGATAATTATTTGTTTCCCTCAGGAGCGGCCCCGCATGCGCATCGGCTCGACCACTCTGGCTCTCACGGCACTCGCGTTTTCGTTGGCGGCAGCCGCCTGCGGCGGCGGCCAGCCAGCCTCGGACAGCGGCGCGGCGCCGGCGGCGCCGGTGACCAACCCGGTCGATCCGGCCACGGCGGGCGCCGTGGCCGGCAAGGTGACCTTCATGGGCACCCCGCCCCCCGCCGAGACGATCTCGATGTCGTCGGACCCGCGCTGCGTGAACGCCGGGGCCAAGACGGAAGCGGTCGTCGTGGCGGGCGACGGCTCGCTCCAGAACGTCTTCGTCTACGTGAAGGACGGCCTCGGCGCGCTCAAATTCCCGGTCCCTGCCACGCCGCTCGTGCTCGACCAGAAGGGCTGCCAGTACCGGCCCGCACGTCTTCGGCGTGCAGGTCGGCCAGCCGATCGAGATCCTCAACAGCGACGCCACGCTGCACAACATCCACGCGTGGCCGCAGGCCAACGCCGAGTTCAACATGGGCCAGGCGCTGCAGGGCATGAAGGACACGCACGTCTTCAGCACGCAGCGAAGTGATGGTGCCCTTCAAGTGCGACGTGCACCGCTGGATGAACTCGTTCGTCGGCGTGGTCGACCATCCGTTCTTCGCCGTCACCGGCGCCGACGGCTCGTTCCAGCTCAAGGGCCTGCCGCCGGGCACCTACACGATCGAGGCCTGGCACGAAAAGTTCGGCACGAAGACGGCCAGCGTGACGATCGGCGCCAAGGAATCGAAGGACGTCGCGTTCACGTTCAGCGGGTAATACCCGGGAAGTTGCTCCAATGCTCCTCCATCTGTTTGCGCTGCTGACGGCCGCGGCCACCGCCGTGCTGATCTTCGCCGGCGGGCTCGTCACCAGCACCGGGTCCGGCCTGTCGGTGCCGGACTGGCCGAACAGCTACGGCTGGTTCATGTTCACCTTCCCGGTCGAGAACTGGGTGGGCGGCATCTTCTACGAGCACAGCCACCGGCTGATCGCGAGCACGGTCGGCTTCCTGATCCTGGTCCTGGCGTTCTGGCTCTGGCGCGCGGAGCCGCGCCGCGTGGGTGCGCAAGCTCGGGTTCATCGCGCTCGGCGCCGTGATCACGCAGGGCATGCTCGGCGGCATCACGGTGCTGTGGTACCTGCCGGATCCGGTTTCGATCGCCCACGCCAGCCTGGCGCAGATCGTGTTCTGCCTCACCGCGGCCATCGCGCTCGTCACCTCGCCGGGATGGCGCCAACGGCTACGCCCGGCGCGGTCCGGCGCCCGACGACCGGGTGCTGCAGCGCGTCGCGCGTCGCGACGCTGGCGATCGTCTACGCGCAGATCGTCGTCGGCGCCACGATGCGCCACACCGACGCCGGGCTCGCCATCCCCGACTTTCCGTGGATGTTCGGCCACCTGATTCCGGATCACTGGGATCCCAAGATCGCCGTCCATTTCGCCCACCGCGTCGGCGCGCTGGTGCGTGACGCTGATGATTCTGGCGACGACCGGGCACGTGTTCGCGCACCACCGCCGGCGCGCGGAGCTGCTGCGGCCGTCGATCGCTGCTGCTGGTGCTCGTCGCGCTCCAGATGACGCTCGGCGCCCTCACCGTGCTCAGCGGCAAGCAGCTACATCATCAACTCGCTGCACGTCGTCACCGGCGCCGGCGTGCTCGTCACCACGCTGGTGCTGACGCTGCGCGCGCATCGCGCGCGCTTTGCGCGACACGGCCGCGGACGGCGTCGCCGCCGGCGGCCGCCACGCGCCGGATCCGCCGGCCACGCGGGCGCCGCCGCCGGGAGCGCGCGCGTGACCGGCGTGCCGGCCGCCGACGCGCGCCGGGACCCACCCGGCGAGCCATGCGGCGGCGCGCGCCGCCGACTGGGTCACGCTCACCAAGCCGCGGCTCAACCTGCTCGTCCTCATCACCACGCTCGCCGGCCTGTATCTGGCGGAGCCGACGGGCGTCTCGTCGGCGCTCCTCTTCCACACGCTGGTCGGATCGGCGCTCGTGGCCGGCGGGGCCGCGGCGCTGAACCAGGTGTTCGAGCGGACGACCGACGCGCTGATGCGGCGCACCAGCGGACGGCCGCTTCCCGCCGGGCGGCTGGGCGCGGCCGAGGGTTCGGTGCTCGGCGCGGCGCTGTCGCTGCTCGGGCTCGCCGAGCTCGCCTATTTCACCAACGCCACCGCCGCGGCCGTGGCCGCCGTCACGCTGGCCAGCTACGTCTTCCTCTACACGCCGCTCAAGACGCGCACGTCGCTCGCGACGCTCATCGGCGCGGTGCCCGGCGCGCTGCCGCCGGTCATCGGCTGGACCGCGGCCACCGGCGTCATCTCGGAGCCCGGCGCTCGTGCTCTTCGGCATCGTGTTCCTGTGGCAGATGCCGCACTTCCTGGCGATTGCGTGGATGTATCGCGACGACTACGCGCGCGCGGGCATCCCGCTGTTGCCGGTGCTCGAACCCGACGGGCGCCGCACCGGCTACCAGGCGATGCTCTACGCGTCGGTGCTGTGGCCGGTCAGCCTGCTGCCGGCCGTCGTCGGTCTGGCCGGCCTGCCCTACAGCGCCGTCGCGACCGTGCTCGGATTCCTGTTCATCGGGCTCAGCGTGCGGTTCGCGCAGGAGCGCTCGCACGCCACCGCGCGGCGGCTGTTCCTGTTCTCGATCCTCTATCTGGCGCTGCTGCTCGGCGCGCTCGTCGCCAACCGCCTCTGGATGTAGACCTCGGAGCGCATGCAGATCACCGATCTTCCCGCGCTCAACGCGACGTTGAACGCGCTCTCGGCGCTGTGCCTGACGATCGGCTACATCCTCATCCGGCGGCGGCGACCGCGTGAACCACCAGCGCGCGATGCTCGGCCGCGCTCGGCACCTCGGCGCTCTTCCTCGTGAGCTACGTCATCTACCACGCCAACGTCGGGTCGAAGCCGTTTCCCGGTGAGGGTGCCATCCGCGCCGTCTACTTCTCGATCCTCATCACGCACATCGTGCTCGCCGCCGTGATCCTGCCGATGGCGCTGTCACCGCCACCCGGGGCCTCAGGGCCCGGTTCGACGCCCACGTCCGGCTGGCGCGCTGGACGCTGCCGATCTGGATGTACGTGTCGGTCACCGGGGTGGTGATCTACGTGATGCTCTACCAGCTCTACTGACGAGCCGGGGTTCGCGAGGCCGTTATGCGGCCTGAAACCCCGCCCGAACGGAGATGCCCGTCCAACTGGCAAACCGCGCTTCCAGCGGCCCGAACCGAGGGCCGGCGGACCCGCCGAGCTGCGATAAGATTGGGCCCATGCGTCCGCAGCTGCAGCATCTGACGGCGTGCGCCGTCCTCGTTCTCGGCATGGCCGCGGTCGCCTCCGCGCAGGCGGCCGCGCCATGGGCACGGTGAAGGACCAGGCCGGCAAGGCCATCAAGGGCGCCACGGTCAGGGCCGTGCAACCCCGATGCCTCGCCCGTCGCAGTTCGCCTCGGCCACCGACGACAGGGGCCGCTGGGCGATGATCGGGCTCAGGAGCGGCACCTGGCGCTTCATCGTCGAAGCGCCCGGGTATTTCACGGTCGAAACCAACGTGCCGGTGCGCGTGGCCGCCGTCGCCGCCGCTCACCTTCACGCTGGCGCGCGATCCGGGGCCGATTCCCGACGCGCTCGATCGCAACATCGAGCAGCTGATTCAAGACGCCGCGACGCTGCGCGATGCAGGGCCGCCTCGATCAGGCGCTCGCCGCCTACCAGGACATCCGCACCAGGAACCCGAAGCTGACGTCGGTGAACCTGGTGATCGGCGATCTCTACCGTCGCAAGGCGACGCAGGAAAACGATCCCGGCGGCGCGGCAGGCGCTCTTCCGTCAGGCGCTCGACGCCTACGATCGTGCTGCTCAAGAGCCGACGCCACCAACGAGCGCGCCCTGGCCGAGAGCGCCGCCGTCCGCGCCGCGTCGACGCGCAACGAGTAGCGCGCGCCGCCGCTGACGAGACGCTCACTGAGCACCATGCCGAGCCGGCCGCGCGTTCGTCACTCGCCGTTGGCAGGCGACGCTCATCATCACGCTGGTGTTCACCGCGGCGGTGGGCGCCGCGGCCGTGGGCTGGTGGTACGCGCGCGAGTCGCCGCCGCACCAGGGCCCGATCGTCGTGCTCGCGGTCGACGGCCTGTCGAGCGCGGCGCTCACCGCCTACGGCGCGCGCACGAGCGCCGCGCCGGCCATCGACGCGCTGGCCGCGGAGAGCGTCGTCTTCGAGCGCGCCTACATCCATTCGCCGCAGATGCTGCCGGCGTACACGTCGCTCCTCACCGGGCAGCTGCCGTTCGATCACGGCGTGCGTGACGAAGCCGGCTTCGCGCTGAAGACCGACACCCGCACGCTCGCCGAGCTGCTGCGCAGCCGCGGCTTCACCACCGGCGCCGCGGTGTCGTCGTTCCTGCTCCGCAAGGCCACGGGGCTGTCGCGCGGGTTCGCCTTCTACGGCGGCGAGCTCGGCGTCGACGCGCGACGACCGCGCCGGTCGTCGAGCGGCCCGGCAGCCGACACGTTCGAGACCGCGGCGCAGTGGCTGCGCTCGCAGAGCGGACAGCGCTTCATGCTGTTCGTCGAAGTGCCGGCCAACGGCGCCGATGCCGTGGTCCGCCGGTCTGCGTCGACGCTCCTGAAGGAGCGCGGCCTCTACGACAAGGCCACCGTGATCGTCGTCGGCGGCCGCGGCGCGGGCGCGGCCAGCGGACGCCTCGACGACGCCACGCTGCGCGATCCCGCTGCTCGTGAAGCAGCCGGATGGCGAGGGCGCCGGCCGCCGCGTGCTCGCGCCGGTGCAGCACATCGACCTGCTGCCGACGGTGCTCGATCTGGTGCGCGCCCCGATGCCCGGGCGTCTGCGCGGACGCTCGCTGCGGCCGGTGCTCGACGACAGCGACGAAACGGTGCCGACCCGGCCGATCTATTCCGAGTCGCTCGCGGCCCACTACCGCTTCGGCGGCCGCCCGGCCTACGCGCTCACCAGCGACGGCGCGCGGCTGCTGCGCGACGGAACCGACACGCTGGTCACCGCTGCGCACGGCACCGATCTGCCGAACCCGACGCCGGTCGTGCACGAACGCCGCCGCGCTCGGCGCCGAGCTCGATCGGCTGCTCGACCGGCACGATCATCGGCGCCGGCCGCCGCGCTCTCCACGCCCGACGCCGAGCTCTTCGCGCGGCTCGGCGTCCTGATGGCGCCGGCGATCTGCCCGACGACCGGACCGACCGCGCTGCCGCCGGATCAGACCGCGCGTGATCGACGCGCACCGGGCCGCGGCGCAGCTCGTGGGCGCGCGCCAGTTCGGCGCCGCCGTCAGCCGGGCTGCGCGAGCTGGCGCGCGCCATCCGCAGGTGCCGGCGCTGCAGCTGCAGCTCGGCAGCGCTGCTCGAGCGCGCCGGCCGGCTCGACGAAGCCGTCGCCGTGTTCACCGAGACCGATCGCGCCTGGCCCGGACAGCGTGCCGGTGACGCTGGCGCTCTCGCACGCGCTGGCGCGCGCCGGGCAGCTCGATCAGGCGCAGCAGAAGGCCGACGCCGCGGTGGCGTTGAGCGAAGGCGGCACGCCCGCCGATCGCGCGGCCGCGCTCGAGGCCGCGGCGCGGATCGCCATCGACCGGCGCGACGTGGCGGCGGCGGAGAAATCGGCGCAGGCGCGCTTCGATCTCGACGGCTCGCGGGCGCTGCGGCAGTTCGTGCGCGGCCGCGAGCTGCTCGGCGGCGGCCACTACGAGGAAGCGCACGCGGCGCTGCTCGAAGCGGCGCGGTCCGACGACGAAGGCGGCGTCGCGCTGCCCGGCCTGCACCTCGCGCTCGGCGACGCGCTGGTGCACCTCGAGCAGCCAGCCGACGCCGA
The DNA here is from genome assembly GCA_963731785.1 of uncultured Acidobacteriota bacterium. Classification (GTDB taxonomy): domain Bacteria; phylum Acidobacteriota; class Vicinamibacteria; order Vicinamibacterales; family UBA2999; genus DASYRM01. The sequence continues at coordinate 163,316 of CAVSWX010000004.1, read as the reverse complement.
AGCGCAGCTCAGGGAAGAGATCCGGCTGTTCCCGCTCGATCCGCGCGCCTACGTGAGCCTGGCGGTGCTGCTCCACTCGCTCGAGCGCGACGACGACGCGGCGCAGGTGATCGAGGCGCTCGCTGGAGGCGCTGCCGACGCCAGAAGGCAGCAGCGCGGCGGCGCGGGCCTGGACCCTCGATCGGCAACCGCGAGCGCGCCGACGCCATCCGCGCCGACGCCCGCGCGCGGTTCAAGGGCGATCCGTCGCTGAACCTGCTGGGGCGCGGCCGGCCATAGCGGCGGGGCTTCAGCCCCGCCGACCGCGGGCACGGCCGGACCATCAACGCGAGGCCGATCCCCGCCCAGAACAGGTTCCGCACCTTCCGCACGATCGCCAGCGTCACGCCGACGGCGGCCGGCACGGCCAGCGCCGGCGCCAGCGCCGCCCGACAGCGCCTCGTCCACGCCGACGCGGAACGGCACGAACTTGAAGGCCAGCATCTGCACGCGGTTGAGCGCCTCGAAGACGACCGACTGCGACAGCGTCGGCGCCGCGTCCGGGTCGAATCAACCCGAGCGTGAAGAAGACCTCGAGCACCGCCAGCGCGTGGAACGCCATGCCCGAGGCCGAAGGCCTGCCACAGGCGGGCCGGGTTGGCGGCCGAGAAGCTCAGCACCGACTGCCGGATGCCCGCGAGGCGCTGGCGCCACGCGGGTCGCGGACCCTGCTCGGGCGACCAGGTGCCGCGCAGCAGCCGCACGCCGGCCAGCGCCGGCGGCCACGAGCAGCGACCAGCGCCGCCACGCCCCATTCCCGCCACTCGAACGGCAGCGGCACCGTGACGAGCAGCACCACGACGCCGACGCCCACCATCGACGAGCGCCGAGGCCGCGTAGACCAGGTTGTCGGTCGCGAGCGACGACACGGCGTCGGACGGTGGCGAGATGATGCCGCGACAGGAACGCCTTGGTCGGCTCGCTGGCGGCCAGGCCGAGCGGCGTGACGCTGCCGATGGCGTCGCCGGCGAGAAAGGCCGCCAGCGCCGGCCGGAACGGCAGCCGGGCCTCGGGCCGCATGCACAGCCGCCACGCCTGCGTGCGCAGGCGAAGCGGACGCCGCCGAGCGCCAGGATGGGCACGAGGCCCCAGCCCGACGCGGCGGATGCCGTCAGAGATGGGAAGGAGGCCGACGCTGCGGACGGCGTAGGCAAAGAGCGCCAGGCCACCCAGCGCCGCCACCCCGGTGAGGAGGTACTGCTGACGCCGGGTGGCATGCGGACTCCGCCCGCACGGAGTGCGGGCAATTAGACACTGCGTTAGCAGGCGAGCCAACGCTCCACGTGGCGTCGCCTCGCTAGCTCGGGCGCTCGGTGGCTTCGATCTGCTTGAACGTGTCTTCGATGAGCCGCAGGTTGTCGTCCTTCGAGACGTTGCGCTGCAGCAGCTTCGAGGCGATCGCCACCGACAGGTCCACCGCCTCCTGGCGGATCTCCTGCAGCGCGCGCGTCGTCTCGAGCTCGATCTGCTTCTCGGCGTTCTTGACGATGGCCGCCGCCTCGGCCCGCGCCTTCTGCTTCAGCTCCTCGCGGAACTGCGTCGGCATCGGACCGCGTCGCCGTGAGGATGGCCTCGGCCTCGGTGCGGGCCTGGGCGAGGATGCGCGGCGATTCGACGTTCAGCCGCTCGAGCTCCTGTTTGGCCTGTCTGGCCTCGTCGAGCGACTTCCGGATCGCGTCCTGCCGCGCCTCCAGCGCGGCGAGCAGCGGCCCCCAGGCGAACTTCGCCAGCAGGCCCACGAGGACCAGAAACGTCGCGATGGTCCAGATATAGAGCCCTGGATCGGGCTGGACCAGCGGATTGTTCATCGATGCGTCCTTTCAGGGTTGCGCGGCCGCTCACCTCGCGCCGGGGCGCGGGTGACCACCGCGGGCACCCACTGCTACTTCAGCAGCACGATGAGGAGCGCGAACACCTCGGCGAGAATCGCCACGCCTTCGAGCAGGAAGAGCGGAAGGTTGACCGCGCCGGTGATCTGCGCCGTCGCGCTCGGCTGCCGCGCGATCGCCTCGGCCGCACCGCGCCGCGAGTCTTGCCGATGCCCAGGCCGGCGCCGATGACGGCCAGACCGAGCCCGATGCCGGCCCCCATGTATGCAAGCGCAAAACCTTCCATTCCAGTCGCCTCCGTAAATGTCGCTCAGTGATGAGCGTGAATGGCCATGCCGATGAACACGGCCGTCAAGAGCGTGAACACGTACGCCTGAACCAGCACGACGATGATCTCGAGCGCCGAGATCAGCACCGCCAGCGCCAGCGAGAACACGCCGACGCCCATGCCGGCCGCCGGCCCGAACTGCTGCGTGAAGATGAACACGAACGACAGGATCGCCAGGATGGCGATGTGGCCGCCGGTCATGTTGGCGGCAAGTCGCATCGTCAGCGCGAACGGGCCGCACGAACATGCCCATGATCTCGATCGGGATCAGGAACAGCGTCACCGGCAGCGGCAGGCCGTGCGGCACCATGTTCTTCCAGTGCTTCACGAAGCCGTGGGCGCTGCGCGCCGGCGATGATGATGGCGAAGAACGTGATCGTCGCCAGGGCCGCGGTCACGTTGAAGTTGCCGGTGGCGGTGACGCCGCCGTGCGTGACCTTGGTGAGGAACGAGTCCTCGGCGGCGTGGATGCACCGTGTGGTTGAGCAGCGCGAGCACGTCGAAGATCGGGATCAGGCCGATGACGTTGGCGCCGAGGATGAACAGGAACAGCGTCAGAGCAGCGGCGTCCAGGTGTCCACCCACTTGTCGCCGACGTTGGGCCGCACGATCGACTCGCTGATGAAGTCGACGACGGCCTCGAGCGCGTTCATGAAGCCGGACGGCACCAGCCGGTCCTGCTGCAGGTAGCGGCGCACCGACCAGCGTCACCGACCACGAAGATCGTGGCGGCGACCATCCACAGCATCAGGACGTGCTTGGTGACCGAGAAGTCGACGCCCATGATCGTCGGCAGGTGGATCAGCGGGTGCTCCATCGAGCTGTTGGAGACGTGCTCGATGATGGTCTTGCCGGCGTTGAAGGCCTTCGGCGGCGGCCTCGGTGGGCGTGCTTCGGCGGCTTCGGTTGCGGCAGTCTCAGCATCGTCTCAGCCTCACTCGCTCGGCGAGGAGCGTCGCATCTCCGCGAACAGCCGCCGCAGGAACACCGCCTCCATCGCGTGCAGCGCGATGAAGTACCCCGCGAAACTCACGACGAACGGCACCGGCCGCAGCCCCGCGCCCTTCAACATCCCGGCGACGTAGACGCCGAAGAACACCATCTTCACCGCGAGGCCGGTCACCATCACGCCGGTGACCCGCTCCGGCGCCGCCGCGGCGTTCGCGCCACGACGACCCAGGTCGCGCACGCGCTGGCCAGCGGACCCAGCATGCCGAACAGCGCCTCGGGGTTCAGGTCCGCGCGGCGCTGAACGTCAGCACCAGCCACGTCCCCGCGCACTGCGCCGATCATCCACGCCAGCGGCGTCATCACGCCAGCCGCCCTCCGTCTCACTCCGCCGGCGGCCTGGCCACGCCGTCTGGATCAGCTCGTAGAAGCCGACCACGATGCCCGAGCGCCAGCCCGATGACCAGCCCCAGGGCGCCGTGCCCCACCAGCGGTCGACAGCGTAGCCGATTCCGCCCAGCAGGATGATGCCGCCGACCAGCGTGTAGCTGGCCGCCGCCACCGGCCCCGCGCTGGCCACGTTGTCCTGAACGCCCGCGCCGCCCGCTCGATCCGAGAACCCTGGCCCTTGTCGCGCCATCAGCTCGCATGCCTCCTGCGCACCACGCTCGGAGGAGCCTCAGTACACTGACCGCGCACTGCCCGCCCGAAGGCCTGAAGCGCCCACCAGTATAGCGTGACTTTGTGAAAAAGTTCACCAGGACCGGCGCGCCGCGGAGCGGCCTCAGCCCGGCTGTCTTCGGATCAAGTGTCCTGTTTTCAATGAGTTTCGGCGATCCGATTGCCTTGACCGTGGCGGGGGGCACCTATATACTGGCCGCATGAGCCCGGCGTCCGATCGATTCCTGCGCAGGCAGCCCTACGTGTGCGGTACTCGCGGCCGCTCTCTGGTGGCGCTCGTGATCCTGATGCCCGCCGACGGCGCAGGGCGATCGCCGCGAGCGCACGCTGTTCGTCAGCGCCGTCAACGACGCGGGCGAACCGGTCGAAGGCCTCGGCCCCGACGCGTTCGTCGTGAGGGAAGACGGCGCGCGCCGCGAGGTGCTGCGCGTCTCGCGCGCCACCGAGCCGATGGACATCGCGCTGCTCGTGGACAACAGCACCGCGGCCGCCGACGAGATCACGTTCCTCCGCTCGAGCGCTGTCGACGTTCGTGCAGCGGATGGCCGCCGGCAACAAGATCGCGGTCATCACGCTGGCCGATCGGCCCGACCATCCCGTCGAGTACACCGACGACGCCGTGCGGCTCAAGAACGCGGTCGGGCGCCTCTTCGCGACGCCGCAGAGCGGCATGACCCTGCTCGACGGCATCGTCGAGACGGTCAACGGGCCTGCGACGGCGCGAAACGCCGCGCGCGCGTCATCGTGCCCGTCATCACCGACGGCGTCGAGTTCACGAACCGCTACTTCCGCGACATCGTCAAGGCGCTGGCCAAGGCGCGCGTGGCGCTGCACATCGTCGGCGATCGGGCCGTTCTACCACGCCGAGGAGCACGGCACGCGCGAGCGCTCGTTCCTGCTCGACGCCGGCCCGCGCGAATCGGGCGGCCAGCGGATCTCGCTGCTCAGCGCGCACGGGCTCGACGGCGCGATGGAGAAGCTCGCGCAAGGAGCTGCGGTCGCAGTACAAAGTCGTCTACAGCCGGCCGGAGTCGCTCATTCCGCCTGAGAAGGTGAGCGTGTCGGCGGGCCGGCCGGGCCTCACGGTGCGTGGCGACCGAGGCACGCGGGGAGAACGGAGCGTGACGAGGTGATGCGCGCAAGCCTCTTCGTCGTCCTGGCGGTCGCGGCAATCGGGTCGCAGGCGCTCGCTCGGCAACAGCCCAGCGGCACCCGCGCCGGCGGCTGCGCGCCGCCGCACCGGCCGCCCCGCGCCGCAGCCACCGGCACCGGCGCGCCCGCCAGCCGGCGCAGGCGCCGTCGACGGCGACGCCCGCGCCGCCGCCCGCCACCGGCGCCGGGCGGCGCGCCGCAGCGGCCGGCGTTCCGCGCCGGCGTCGACATCGTGTCGCTCAACGTCACGGTGCAGGACGCGGCCAGGCACTACGTCACCGACCTCGAGCAGGGCGAGTTCTCCATCTTCGAGGACGGCGTCAAGCAGGAGATCACCTTCTTCAACCGGCGCCAGCAGCCGATCGCGCTGTCGCTGCTGCTCGACAGCAGCGCCAGCATGGAGGACAAGCTCGACGACGCTGCAGGCGGCCGCCAAGAACTTCGTCAAGCGGCTGAAGCCGAACGACATCGCGCAGGTGATCGACTTCGACAGCCGCGTCGAGATCCGCCAGGCCTTCACCGGCAACCAGGCCGAGCTCGAGGGCGCGATCGGCAAGACGGCCGCCGGCGGCTCGACGTCGCTGCACAACGCCATCTACATCGCGCTCAAGGAGCTGAGGAAGGTGCGCGCGGTCGACGAAGAAGACGTGCGCCGGCAGGCGCTCGTCGTGTTCTCGGACGGCGAGGACACGTCGAGCCTGATCTCGTTCGACGAGGTGCTCGACCTGGCCAAGCGCTCCGAGACCGCGATCTACACCATCGCGCTGCGCGGCGTGGACACGCAGACCAAGGGCTTCCGCGAGGCCGAGTTCGTGATGCGCCAGCTGGCGCAGGAAACCGGCGGCCGCTCGTTCTTCCCGGCGCAGCATCGACGACCTGAGCGCCGTCTACGCCCAGATCGCCGACGAGCTCGCCAGCCAGTACACGATCGGCTACACGTCGAAGAACGCGCCGCCGCGACGGCGCGTTCCGCCGCATCGTCGTGCAGACCGACGCGGCAGGGCCTGACGCCGCGGACGAAGAAGGGGTACTTCGCCCCGACCGCGCGGTGAACGATCGTCCCGCTGCTGCTCTACGTCGTGGCGGGCGTCGCCTACGCCGTCCACTTCGCGCGCCGCGACCCCGCCGTCGGCCGGACGGCCACCACGCCGCTGCTCGTCGCGGCGCTGGCGCACACCTTCGTCATCGGCATGCAGACGATGGAGGTGCGCCACGTTCCGTTCGCCAACCTGCCGACCGGCGGTCTCGACCTTCGTCTGGCTGCTGACGCTGTCGTACCTCTACCTCGAGATCACGACCGAAGAGCGGGCGATGGGCGTGTTCATCCTGCCGATCGTCGTCGGGCTGCAGACGATCCCGGTGCTGTCGCCGGGCGTCGAGAAGGTCGGATCCGGTGCTCGACAGCCCGTGGTTCTGGGTGCACGTGGTCGTCGCTGCTCTTCGCCTACGCCAGCTTCGCGCTGGCCGGCGTGCTCGGGCTGACCTACATGCTGCAGTTCAAGGAGATCAAGAAGAAGCACCTCGGCTACCTCTACACGCGGCTGCCGTCGCTGCTGATCCTCGACGCGATGAACTCGCGGGCGATGACGGTCGGCTGGGTGTTCCTGACGGTCGGCGTCGACGTCGGCGTCTCTGGACGGCGCAGGCGCGCGCCGTGGCGCCCGACGATCCCAACCTGCAGGCGATGTCGCTCGACGACCCGAAGATCTTCTTCGCCGTGCTGACCTGGGCGGTCTATTCGTTCGCGCTCTTCGCGCGGACCCGGCTGGGCTGGACCGGCCGGCGCGCGGCGTGGCTGTCGGCGGTGGGCTTCGCCATCGTGCTGCTCAACTTCCTGCCCATCGGCTACTTCGTCGACGACGAGCCACACGTTTCAGTGAGATGCCGGCCGCTTCCGCGCCCCAGGGCGCCCTTCGATGCACGTGTTCCTGCTCGGCGTAAGCCACCAGACGGCGCCCGTCGACCTCCGCGAGCAGCTCGATTTCTCGAGCCGCGACGTCGGCGCGGCGGTCGAAGCGCTCGCCGCGCGCTCCTCGGCCGGCGAGGCGGTGGTGCTGTCCACGTGCAACCGCTCGGAGATCTACGTCGCCAGCGACGACCCGGCGCGGGCGCGCAGGAGCTCGATCGAGTTCCTCGGCAGCTACCACGAGCTGCCGCGCCGAGGCGTTCGAGCCGCACGTCTTCGTCCGCACCGACGAGGACGCCGCGCGGCACCTGTTCCGCGTCGCCGCCGGGCTCGACTCGCTGGTCGTCGGCGAGCCGCAGATCCTCGGCCAGGTCAAGGACGCGTTCCAGGTGGCCGCGGCGCGGCAGTGCGTCGGGCCGGTGCTGACGCGGCTCTTCCACTGCTCGTTCGGCGTCGGCAAGCGCGTGCGCACGGAAACCGCGCTCGGCGAAGGCGCGGTCTCGGTGGGCTTTGCCGCGGTGGCGCTGGCGCGCAAGATCTTCGGCCGGCTCGACGGCCGCGGCGTGCTCGTGGTCGGCGCCGGCGAGATCAGCACGCTGACCGCGCAGCACCTGCGCGCGCAGGGCGTCGGCGAGATCGTCGATCACCAGCCGGACCGCCGCGCACGCCGAGGCGCTCGCCGCGGAGGTGGACGGCCGCGCCATCCCCTGGGGCGATCTGCGCGGCGCGCTCGCCGCGCGCCGACATCGTCATCACCGCCACCGGATCGCAGCGGCCGATCATCACGCGCGCCGACGTCGAGGCCGTCAGCGGGCGGCGCCGCGGCGAGCCGCTGTTCATCATCGACATCGCCGTGCCGCGCGACGTCGACGCCGTCGGTCGGCGAGATCGAGCAGGTGTTCCTCTACAACGTCGACGACCTGCAGGCGATCGTCCAGGAGAACCTGAGCCGGCGGTCGTCGGAGATCGGCCGCGCCGAAGTCGATCGTCGCGCGAGGAGGTGGAGCGCTTCGCGGCGTGGCAGCGCTCGCGCGGCGCGGTGCCGACCGTCGTGGCGCTGCGGCAGCGGTTCGAGCAGATCCGCCGCGCCGAGCTGCAGCGGCTGGAGAGCAAGCTGGGCGGGCTGCCGCCCGAGGCGCGCGCCAGCGTCGACGAGGTGACGCGCCTCATCGTCGAGAAGCTGCTGCTCGACGCCCACCGCGCAGCTCAAGGCGCTGCCCGACGAGGAAACGCAGATCGCCTACACCGAGGCGGTCAACCGGCTGTTCGAGCTGCGCGACGAGACGCCGCTGAGCGCCGGCCGAGGACGAGACGTTGGACGCCGAGCCGGCCGAATCGGACACGCTCCTAGATGGCCACGTCCTGCGGCTCGGCACGCGCGGCAGCGCGCTGGCGCTGGTGCAGGCGCGCGCCGTCGCGGCGCTGCTGCTCGAGCGCACCGGCGTCCGACTGCGAGATCGTCGTCATCAAGACGTCGGGCGACCGGCTCGCCGACGCGCAGCTGTCGGAGATCGGCGGCAAGCGGCTGTTCGTCAAGGAAATCGAGGACGCGCTGCTGGCCGGGACCATCGACCTCGCCGTGCACAGCAGCAAGGACATGCCGGCGCGGCTGCCCGACGGCCTCGAGGTCGGCGCCGCGCTGCCGCGCGAAGACCCGCGCGACGCCCTGGTGCTGCCGGCTGCCGGCCGAGCGCGCTGACGTTCGACGAGCCGCGGTGCGCGCGGCTGGGGCCGTCGCCGCGCGATCGGCACGAGCAGCGTCCGCCGCGTGGCGCAGCTGACGCGCGCTGCTCCCGCACGCCGCGGTTCGTGCCGTTTCGCGGCAACCTCGACACCCGGCTGCGCAAGCTCGATCAGGGCGACGTCGACGCCATCGTGCTGGCCGCGGCCGGCCTGCGCCGGCTCGAGCAGGCGGCGCGGATCTCGGCGCTCGTGCCCGGCCGAGGCCTGCGTGCCCGCGCCCGGCCAGGGCATCGTCGCCGTGGAGATTCGCGCGGGCGACGCGGCCACGGCCGGCCGTGGTCGAGCGGATCGGCGACGCCGACGCGCTGGACGCGCTGCTGCGCCGAGCGCGCGGTGGTCGACCGCACTGGGCGGCGGCTGCCAGATGCCGATCGGCGCGCACGCGACCGTCAGCGGCGATAGGATTACGCTGACCGGCGTGGTCATCGCGCCCGACGGCAGCCGGGTGGCGCGGGCGGCGGCGGAAGGGCCCGCGGTCGGACGCCGACGCGGTCGGACGCGAGGCGGCGCGGCAGCTGCTCGCCGGCGGCGCAGACGACATCCTGGCGCGCATCCGGCGCAGCGGATCACGCCAGCGGCTCTCGAACATGACACAGGCGGCGGTTTCGCTCATCGGCGCCGGCCCGGGCGACCCGGGCCTCATCACGGTGCACGGGCTCGCCTGCCTGCGGCGCGCCGACGTGGTCATCTACGACCACCTCGTGTCGCCGCGGCTGCTGCTGCACGCGCGGCGCGGCGCCGAGCTGATCGACGTCGGCGCCTCGGCGCCCCAGCCGATGGCGCAGCAGGCGATCAGCTACCTGATCGCCGAGAAGGCGCGCGAGGGCAAGCTCGTGGCGCGGCTCAAGTGGGGCGACCCGTTCGTCTTCGACCACGGCGGCGAAGAGGCGCTCTTCCTGCAGGAACACGGCGTGCCCGTTCGAGGTCGTGCCCGGCGTCCCCGCCGGCATCGGCGTGCCGGCGTACGCCGGCGTGCCCGTGAGCTATCCCGGGCGGCGGCGACACCATCACGCTCGTGCGCGGGTTCGAGGACGCGAGCCGCACGCCGCCCGACATCGACTGGGCGGGCCTGGCGCGGCTCGAAGGCACGGTCGTCTGCTACGCCGGCGCGCAGCAGCTGCCGCTCATCCTCGACGCGCTGCGCGACAACGGCTGGCCCGAGGACGGGCAGGCGGCCGTCGTCTACAACGGCACGCTGCCCGACGCAGGAAACGCTGAGCGGCACGCTCGCCGAGCTGGCGGCGCTCGTGAAGGGCCGCACGCGCCGCGAGGCCGCGATCCTGATCGTCGGCCGCGTCGCCGGCCTGCGCGAGCACCTGCGCTGGTACGACGCCAAGCCGCTCTTCGGCGCTCAAGGTGCTGGTGACGCGCGCCAAGGAGCAGGCGGCGGAGCTCTCGGATCAGCTGGCGGCGCTCGGCGCCGAGCCGGTCGAAGCGCCGATGATCCGCATCCTGCCGCCCGACGACTCGCACGCCGCTGCTGCGCGCCGCCGCGCAGCTCGACGTCTTCGACTGGATCGTCTTCACCAGCGCCAACGCGGTCGACTCGCTCATGCACGCGGTGCTCGAGACCGGCGGCGACGTGCGCTCGCTGAAGGGGCCGCAGCTCTGCGCGATCGGATCGGCCACGGCCGAGCAGCTCGCGAAGTACGGCATCAAGGTCGATCTCATTCCGGCCGAGTTCAAGGCCGACGCCGTGGTGAGCGCGCTCAAGACGCGCGGCCCGCTCGACGCCGTGCGCGTGCTGCTGCCGCGCGCCGACATCGGCCGCGAGGTCATCGCCGAGCAGCTGCGCGACGCCGGTGCGCTCGTCACCGACGTCGTCGCCTATCGCACCGTGCTCGACGACGGGCAGGCCGACGGCGGGCCCGACATCTACCGGATGCTGCTCGACGGCGAGATCCAGGTCGTCACCTTCACGAGCGCCTCGGCGGTCCGCAACTTCACCAAGGTGCTCGGCGCCGAGCAGGCGGCGGACCTGCTGAAGAAGACCATCGTGGCGGCCATCGGGCCGGTCACCGCGGAAGCGGCCGGCCGGCTCGGCATCGACGTGACGGTGCAGCCGACCACCTACACCGTGCCGGCGCTGGTCGACGCCATCGTGGCGCACGTGGTCGCGCGCAAGCGCCGCTTCGTGACAGGATCTCGACTCATGGCCACCACCGCTACCGCCCGGCTGAACCTGACGCGCCGGCCCCGGCGGCTCCGCCGCACCGAGGCCATCCGCGCGCTGGTCCGCGAGACGCGGCTGACGCCCGACGCGTTCGTCTATCCGCTCTTCGTCTGCGAAGGCCGCGGCGTGCGCGCGGCCGATCTCGTCGATGCCGGGCGTGTCGCAGCTGTCGGTGGACGAAGCCGTGCGCGAAGCGGAAGCCGCGGCTGGCGAAGGCATCCGCGCGGTGATGCTGTTCGGCCTGCCCAGCGCACAAGGACGCCGCTGGATCGCAGGCGTCGGCCGCCGGACGCGCCGGTGCAGGAAGCGATTCGCGCGCTGAAGCGCGCCGCGCCGGCGCTGGTGGTGATGACCGACGTGTGCCTGTGCGAGTACACGTCGCACGGCCACTGCGGCATCGTCGAAGGCGACGAGATCGTCAACGACGCCACCGTGGAGCGGCTGGTGGAGGCCGCGCTGTCGCACGCCGCCGCCGGCGCCGACTTCGTGGCGCCGTCGGACATGATGGACGGCCGCGTCGCCGCCATCCGCACGGCCCTCGACGAGCGCGGCTTCGACCGCGTCGGCATCATGTCGCACGCGGTGAAGTACTGCTCGGGGTTCTACGGCCCGTTCCGCGAGGCCGCCGACTCCACGCCGCAGTTCGGCGACCGCCGCAGCCACCAGATGGATCCCGGCCAACGTCGAAGAGGCGCTGCGCGAGGTCGAGATCGACATCGCCGAAGGCGCCGACATCGTCATGGTGAAGCCGGCGCTGCCCTACCTCGACGTCGTGACCCGCGTGAAGACGCGCTTCGGCCAGCCGACCGCGGCGTACCAGGTGAGCGGCGAGTACTCGATGATCAAGGCCGCCGCCGAGCGCGGCTGGATCGACGAGGACCGCGCGGTGATCGAGACGCTTACCGGCATCCGGCGCGCCGGCGCCGACCTCATCGTCACCTACTTCGCCCGGCACGCGGCGCGGCTGCTCGCCTAGCCGCGCGGCCGCCCTCGCAACCACCTATGCCCACCACCAGGAAGAGCCAGTCTCTGTACGCCCGCGCCGCCAAGGTGCTGCCGGGCGGCGTCAGCAGCCCCGTCCGCGCGTTCCAGGCGGTCGGCGGCACGCCGCGTGTTCGTCGCGCGCGCGCGCGGCGCCACGCTGGTGGACGTGGACGGCAACCGCTACGTCGACTACGTGATGTCGTGGGGGCCGCTGCTGCACGGCCACGCGCCCGCCGGCCAGGCCAGGGCGATTGCCGCGGCCGTGAAGCGGGGCACGAGCTTCGGCGCGCCCACCGCGCTCGAGCACACGCTCGGCGAGCGGGTGCGGGCGCTGATGCCGTCGATGGAGATGGTGCGCTTCGTGAGCTCGGGCACCGAGGCGGCGATGAGCGCGGCACGCGTGGCGCGCGCGTTCACCGGCCGCAACCAGATCGTCAAGTTCGAGGGCTGCTACCACGGCCACGCCGACGCGTTCCTGGTGAAGGCCGGGCTCGGGCGCCACCACGTTCGGCGCGCCCGACGAGTCCCGGCGTGCCGGCCGCGGTCGTCGCCGACACGCTGCTGGCGCGCTACAACGACCTCGCCTCGGTCGATGCGCTGCTCGAGCGGCAGGCGCCGCAGATTGCCGCCATCATCGTCGAGCCGATCGCCGGCAACATGGGGCTGGTGCCGCCGGCCGACGGCTTCCTCGCCGGCCTGCGCGACCGCTGCACGCGCCACGGCATCCTGCTCGTCTTCGACGAAGTGATCTCGGGATTCCGCGCCGCGCCCGGCGGCGCGCAGCAGGTGTTCGGCGTCACGCCCGACCTCACCTGCCTGGGCAAGATCATCGGCGGCGGCCTGCCGGTGGGCGCCTACGGCGGACGCGCGGACATCATGCGGATGGTGTCGCCGGCGGGACCGGTGTATCAGGCGGGAACGCTGTCGGGCAATCCCGTGGCGATGACCGCGGGGCTGTGGGCGCTGCAGCGGCTGTCGCCGAAGCTCTACACGGACCTGGCACGCCGCGGCACGCGGCTCGCGGCCGGCTTTGCCGACGCCGCGCGCGCCGCCGGCGTGCCGCTGCAGGTCAACGCGTTCGGGTCGCTCGTGACGCCGTTCTTCACCGAGCGCGCCGGTGCGCGACTACGAGTCGGCGCTGCGGTCGGACACCAAGGCGTACGCGGCGTTCTTCCAGGGCATGCTCAAGCGCGGGATCTATCCCCCGCCGTCACAGTTCGAGGCGTGGTTCCTCTCGGCGGCGCACACCGACCGCGACGTGACGCGCACGATTGCCGCCGCGCACGCGGCGATGAAGGACGTGAAGAAGAAGTAGGGGCCGCCTCAGGCGGCCCAGAGCCGGCTGAAGCCGGCCCCACGAAGCATCTTCTTATAGCGGAACCGGAGTCTCGAGCCGCACGCGCAGCACGGTGCCCTGCGGCAGCTCCACTTCCTTGCCCTCGGTCGCGGCGATCGTGCCGCCGCCGCCGATGAGGATGCCGGCCATCGCGCCCTTGAAGCCGCCGAGGATGCCGCCGATGATCGCGCCCACGCCGGCGCCGACGCCGGCGCGCGGCAGATCGCCCTTCACGCCCTCGCCCTCGATCGCCTGCGTCACCGTGCCGCGGATCGGATAGCTGCGGCCGTTGATCGTGATCTGGTCGAACGTCACCGTCATCTCGGCCTTGCGCTTCAGGCGTCCGGCCGGCTGTCACCGACGACACCACGCCGCGCATGATCGACCCGGCCGGCACCAGCGTCTGGCCGTCGATGATGAGGTCGGCCGCGGTGGTCGCCTCGAAGCGGTCTTCCACCTGCGCGGTGCCCGAGTTGAGGATGTTCGACAGCCGCACGTCGAGCTCGGTGCTGGCGGGAATCTCGCCACGCGACGCGGTCGCCCGCGGCCGTTCCGGCGCGCGCGGCGCGGCGGCGGCGCGGCGGCGCCGGCGGCTCGGCCGGGCGCACCGACGGGCGCGGAACGGCCGACGTGGAGCGCGCGTCGCCGCGCGCGCGCGTGCGCACGTCCTCGATGCGGGTCTGCGACGTCGTTGTATTCGCTCTGCGCCAGCGTCCGTTCCTTGCGCAGCTTCACGCGCAGGTAGATCACCTCGTCGCCGAGCTCGTCGAGCTCGGCTCTGCAGCTGCGAGGCCCGCGCGGCAGTCGCGCGCGCGCAACTGGGTGATGTCGCGCTCGGCCAGGTACACGCTGTCCTGTAACTTCTGCACATCCGCTTGGGTGACGCGGGCTCGACTGCGCGGACGCGGCGGCTGTAAGCGCCAGCAAACAGGCGACAAGCGGGAGCGACGCGGGCACGAGGCGGGAAAAGCGGGTCATGAAAGGCCTCCTGAGGAGGGAATCTAGCAAGGGGCAGGCCAAGCCCAACAGGTCGTCCGGCTCAGATCGTCATGCTGGGAGGCTCGATCAAGTCAGGCTAGTTCCGCCACGGCATCAGCTGCTCGATCCAGGGGATACGGGTGAGGTCGTTGTAGATGACGGTCACCATCAGCAGCATCAGCACGACGAAGCCGGCCAGGAGCATCTTCTCCTTGACCGCCATGCTGAAGTCGCGCCGCGCCACGCCCTCGAGAATCATGATGAGGATGTGGCCGCCGTCGAGCACCGGCACCGGCATCAGGTTCAGCAGCCCGAGGTTGAGGCTGATGACCGCCATCAGCGTGAGCAGCGGCAGGAACCCGGCCTTGGCCGACTCGCCGGAGAGCTGCGCGATGCCGACCGGCCCCTGCAGCTGGCGCACCGAGGTCGAGCCGGTGAAGAGCCCGCCGAGCGTCTTGAAGATGAGGACGCTCGACTTGGCGTTCTGCTCCACGCTCAAGCGGACCGCCTCGAGCGGCCCCGGCTTGAACGACTTCGTTTCCGGCACGATCGTGATGCCGATCCAGCCGCGCCCTTCCTTCAGCATCGGCACGACCGGGATGTGCCGCTCGGCGCCGTTGCGGCTGACCAGCAGGTCGATCGGCTTCTCGGCGTTGGCGCGGATGATCGTGGTGAGACTCTCCGTGGACGCCATGCGGCGTACCGTTGACCGCGCACGATGACGTCGCCCGGCTTCACGCCCGCCGCGTCAGCGGGATCGCCACGCTCCAGCGCCATGGCCACCGGACGCGTGATCGGCGTGACGCCGATCTCGCCCGCTTCCCAGCGGCCCTCGGCGGACGACCTGCACGTCGAACGACAGCGGTGCGGCCGTCGCGATCGACGGTGATGGGCATCAAGCGGTTGGGACGGGTCTTGATCGCAATCTCCATGTCGTCCCACGTGGCCATGCTCTCCCCGGTCGACGGTCAGAATGCGATCGCCGGCGCGGATGCCGCTGCGCTGCGCCGGGCTATCCAGCCCCGACGGCGCCCACGACCGGCGGCTGGTCGAGATAGGCCGGCATCTCGGCGCCCTGCGCCAGCACGATGGCCAGCACCACGACGGCCAGCACGATGTTCATCACCGGGCCCATGATGAGGACCTGGAACCGCTCCCACTTGGTCTTCGACAGGAATTCGTCGGGGGCGCCCGACCGCGGGTCGTCCGGGCTCTCGCCCGCCATCTTCACGTAGCCGCCGAGCGGAATCGCGCTGACGCAGTACTCGGTGTCGCCCCGCGTGGTCTTGAGGATTTTCGGCCCGAAGCCGAGCGAGAACGTGAGCACCCGGATGCCCAGACGGCGGGCAGCAAGGAAGTGCCCCAGCTCGTGCACGAAGATCAGCACGCCCAGGACGAAGAGGAACGACAAGAGGGTGGTCACGCCCGATACCTCAACCTGTCAATTCTAACCCGGCGGCAAAAGCCTCGGCGCGGGCGCGGGCCCAGGTGTCCACGCGCCGGATGAGTTCCACCGTGGAGACGGATTCGGCCTGGTGCGCGTTCATCGTTCGCTCGATCACGGCGGGAATCGACGTGAATCCCGAGCCGCCCCTCGAGGAAAGACGCCACCGCCACTTCGTTGGCCGCGTTCAGGACCACCGGCACCGTGCCGCCCTCGCGAAGGGCACGGTAGGCCAGGCCCAGACACGGAAACCGGTCGTGCGCGGGCTCGTGGAACTCCAGCCGGCCCGCCTTGGTGAGATCCAGGCTGGGGAGCGCCGCGTCCCAGCGTTCCGGATACGAGCACGCGTACTGAATCGGCAGCCGCATGTCGGTGACACCGAGCTGCGCGATCACCGAGCCGTCGTTCAGCTCCACCATCGAGTGGACGATCGACTGCGGGTGCACCACGACTTCGATGCGATCCGCCGGCGTGTCGAAGAGCCAGTGGGCCTCGATCACCTCGAGCCCCTTGTTCATCAGCGTCGCGGAGTCGATCGTGATCTTGCGCCCCATCTGCCAGGTCGGGTGCCGCAGCGCGGCGTCGGGGCCGACGTCGCGCAACTGCTCCGGTCGACAGGTCGCGGAACGGCCCGCCCGAGGCCGTGAGGATCAACCGGCGGATCTCTTCGGGCCGCCGGCCGTGCAGGCACTGGTGGATCGCGTTGTGCTCGCTGTCCACCGGCAGGATGGCCACGCCGCGGCGGCGCGCCGCGCGCATCACCAGCGCACCGGCCATGACCAGCACTTCCTTGTTGGCGAGCGCGATGGTCTTGCCGGCGTCGATCGCGGCGAGCACCGCCTCGAGACGCCGCCGTGCCCGCCGACGCGCACAGCACGATGTCCACCTCGGGATGGGTGGCGACGGCCACCAGCCCCTCGGGTCCGCAGGTCACGAGCGCCGGAGCTACGCAGCCCGCGCCGCGGAACCGATCGGCGGCGCCGGCCGATGCCAGCGCGACGACGGCGGGCCGGTACTGCGCCGCCTGCTCGGCCAGCAGCTCCGCATTGTCGCCGGCGGCGAGGGCCGCCACGCGCAGGCGCGACGGGTGGGCGTCGACCACCGCGAGGGCGCTGCGGCCGATGGAGCCCGTCGATCCGAGGATCGCCAGCGTCCTCACGGCAGGCCGCGCAGATAGAGGTAGAACATCGGCGTGGCGAAGAGCAGCGCGTCGATGCGGTCCAGCACGCCGCCGTGGCCGGGGATGAGCGCGGAGCTGTCCTTCAGGCCGGCGTGGCGCTTCAGGCTGGATTCGAACAGGTCGCCGCAGATGCCGACGGCGGCCATCGTGACGCCGAGCAGGGCGAGCGGCACGACCGGCTCGCCCCGCAGGATGCGCGCGGGCCGAGGAGCGCGAGGAAGAGCGCCGCGCCGGCGACGCCGCCGAGCGCGCCCTCCACCGTCTTCTTCGGGACTGATCACCGGGGCGAGCAGGCGGCGGCCGAAGCTGCGGCCGGCGTAGTACTGCGCCGTGTCGCTCACCACCACCGTGGCCATCAGCAGCAGCGTGACCGTCCACCCCGATCGGGCGTGGATGGCGACGAGCAGGCCGAGTGGTCCGCCGATGTAGGCGGCGCCGACGACTGCCACCGCCGCGCGGCCGATGTCGTGCCCGAACACGAGCACTTCCACGGCCAGCCACGCGAGCACCACCGCCGTGACCACGGCGACGCTCGCCCATGCCGGCATGCCCAGCGCCCAGCACGTCAGCGCGGCCATCCCCACCACGAGCCAGCGGCTCGCCGGACGCGCCACGCCCGCCAGCGCCGCGTACTCGAACGCCGCCGCGGCGGCAATGGCGGCGACGATGACACGCAGCGCGACCAGCGGCAGCCACACGATGGCGGCCACCGCGACAGCGGCGAGGATGACCCCGCTGACCAGACGAGTCATTCAGCAGTGCAGCGAAGCACCGGCCGGCCCCTTGCGCCGGCGGCCGGAACGTCATGGAGCGGTCGCGGCAGCGGGCGTCGTGATGCCGCCGTACCGCCGCTCGCGCTTCTGGTAGGCGAGCACGGCGTCGATCAGATGACGGCGACGGAAGTCGGGCCACAGCGTGTCGGTGACGTAGATCTCGGCGTAGGCAATCTGCCACAGCAGGTAGTTGCTCACCCGCATCTCACCGCTGGTCCTGATCATCAGGTCCGGGTCGGGCTGTCCCGCGGTGTAGAGAAAGCTGGCGAAGCGCGTTTCGTCGAGGTCCTCCGCCCGCACGCCGGCCTCGATGGCGCGGCGCGCGGCGTCGACGATCTCGGCGCGGCCACCGTAGTTGAGCGCGATGTTGAACAGCATGCCGCGGTTGCCGCTCGTGCGCGCGATGGCTTCGTTGAGCTCGGCCTGGATGTCGGGCGCCAGCTCGTCGATGCGGCCGATCACGCGGAAGCGGATGTCGTTGCGCAGCAGCGTGTTGAGCTCCGAGCGCAGATAGCGCTTGAGGAGCATCATCAGCGTGCTCACCTCGGTCACCGGACGCTTCCAGTTCTCGACCGAGAAGGCGTAGAGCGTGAGCACCTGGATCCCGAGGCGCGCGGCGCACTCCACCGTGTCGCGCACGGACTCGATGCCGGCACGGTGGCCCTCGACCCGTGGCAGATGGCGCTGGGCCGCCCACCGGCCGTTGCCGTCCATGATGATCGCGACATGCGCCGGGAGGCGGTCGAACGCGACCTGCCGCGCCAGCGCGGCGTCTGGATCGCCGGGCGGAATCCACGCCAGCAATTCGTCAAGCGGCACGCCGGAATCCTTGAAGAGACAAGCACTTAATCATATTCCACCCGCACCAGGAAGAGCCCGTGCGGCGGCGCCGTCGCGCCGGCCGCATGCCGGTCTTTGCCGAGCATCAGCGGCTTCGATCCCGGCCGGGTCGCGCCACCCGCGCCCCACCTCGACCAGGGTACCCACGATGGCGCGCACCATGTGGCGAAGGAAGCCGTCGCCTGTTACTTCATACGCCAGGAGCGGCCGCACCGTCACCGAGCCACGGCGCATCGGCCGCCGCCCGGGAGACGGTCGAGACCGTGAGCGTCCGGATGGAATCCGGCACCTCCGTCCCGACGCTGCGGAACGCGGCGAAGTCGTGCCGGCCGATCAGGCTCGCCGCGGCCTGCTGCATCGCGCTCGAGGTCGAGCGGCTGCGGCACGTGCCAGACGAACGCCCGTTCGAACGGGCTGGCGACCGCGTCGTTGCGAATCAGATACCGGTAGGTCTTCGACCGCGCGTCGAAGCGGGCGTGAAAGCCCGCCGCGGCGTCGTCCACCGCGACGCACCCGCACGTCCTCGGGCAGCTGCGCGTTGAGCGCGCGGGCCAGCGTCGCGACCTCGTGGGTGAAGGTCGACTTGCACGCTGGCGACCTGGCCGAGCGCGTGGACGCCGGCATCGGTCCGCCCGGCGCCGTGCACCGTGACCGGCGCGCCCTCGAAGCGCGCGAGCGCGTCCTCGAGCAGCGCCTGCACCGAGTCACCCTCGGCCTGGCGCTGCCAGCCGACCAGCCGCGTGCCGTCGTACGAGAGCGTCAGCTTGAGCGTGCGCATGACCACCGCCCCGCGACTAGGCGGCGGCGACAAGGCCGGCGCCCGGAGGCGCAAGCCTCGCTAGTCTTCAGGCGCGCGAGCCGGGTTTGATCGCCGCCGATCCGGCCGCGCACAGCGGACACGCCTCGGGCTGGTAGGTCGGAAACGCCACCTGCGCCAGCGAGCATACGGGACCGGCAGGCCCTGGTTGCCGCCGCTGCGGTCGATGATCGACCCGCGCCCACGACGACGCCGCCGGCGCGCGGTGGCCACGTCGATCGTCTCCCGCGTGGAGCCCCCGGTCGTCACCACGTCCTCGATCACCAGCACGCGCTCACCCGGCGCCAGCGCGAACCCGCGCCGCAGCACCAGCGCCTTCTCCTGGCGCTCCGCGAAGAGGGCCCGCACCTGGAGCGCCCGGGCCACCTCCTGGCCGATCACGATGCCGCCGAGCGCCGGCGACATCACCACGTCGGGCTTGAGCCCACGCACGAGATCGGCCAGCGCGGCGCCAAGCGCCTCGGCTTCGGCCGGGTGCTGCAGCACCAGCGCGCTCTGGAGATACCCGGGGCTGTGCAGGCCCGAGGACAGTTTGAAGTGTCCTTCGAGGAGGGCGCCGACGCGGCGAAAAAGGTCGAGAACCTGAGTGGATGTCAAAGAAGCCATGCGAGGTTGGCTAGTATACCTAGCGAGTTGGTGCGATCTTGCGACTGGCGGCCCCAACTCGCGAGGTACGGCTTCTGCTGGCCGATAAGACTGGCGGTGCGGCCGCGGGTTTGCACTGCAGAACATCTGCCCAAGACGCTCCGTCTTAGGAGTTCAGTCCGGAGTGACCTACTGATTATGTGCAAGAGGTCTGTCTTTTCGGGGCAGTTGCCGGGCCTGGCGGCCGCGGCGCTGACCATTCTTGGGATACAGGCGTCCGTTTCCGCGCAGATCCGCGCCCACGGCGCGCCTCGACCTGCGAGTCTCGCCAGGCGCGCTCACCCAGGCAGCGCCTGGGGGCCAGCCCGCAGCGGCCCAAACCGCAGCTGCCCCAGACGCGGCGGCTGACCATCGACGAGGCGGTCAAGCTGGCGCTCGAGAACAACCTCGGAATCCAGATCGCCCGCTACGACCCGCAGGTCGACGATTATTCGATCGTGCAGGCCAAGGCCGCCTGGGCGCCGACGTTCCAGAACACCTTTCAGAAGAACAGCCAGGACTCGCCGAACAACAGCTTTCTCGCCGGCGGCCTCGGCGGCAAGACCACCAACTCCAGCTTCAGCAATTCCACCGGCGTCAACCAGCAAACGCCCGTGGGGCGGCAACTACAGCGTCTCCTGGGACGCGTCGCGGCTCACCACCAACAGCACCTTCACGACCTTCTCGCCGCAGTTGCGATCCGGGCTCTCGTTCAGCGTGCAGCAGCCGATCGT
The DNA here is from genome assembly GCA_963731785.1 of uncultured Acidobacteriota bacterium. Taxonomy (GTDB): domain Bacteria; phylum Acidobacteriota; class Vicinamibacteria; order Vicinamibacterales; family UBA2999; genus DASYRM01. Next base: position 142,807 of record CAVSWX010000004.1, on the reverse strand, counting down.
GCGCAACTTCGACATCGACTCCGATGCGCCAGCAGGTGCTCAGTCAGCCTGAAGAACCGCGAGATCTCGGACGTGGCGCTGCGCCAGACCATTGCCACGACGATGCGCACCGTGCGCAACGCCTACTGGAACCTCGCCTACGCGACGGCGTCGCTGGGAGTGCAGCGGCAGTCGCTCGAACTGGCGCAGGAGTCGCTGCGCAACACGCGCTCGCGCGTCGAGATCGGCACCACGCCGCCGATCGACATCGTCGAGGCCGAGTCGGAAGTGGCCACGCGCGAAGAGGCCGTCATCGTCGCCGAGGCGCAGATCAAGACGTCCGAAGACAACCTGCGCGCCCTGATTTTCGATCCGGCGTCGCCGGGCTTCTGGACGATGACCATCGAAGCCGTCGATCTGCCCTCGTTCCAGGCGATCACCGTCGATCCCGACACCGCCGTGCGTAACGCGCTCGAGAGGCGCACCGACCTGCAGCGGACGGTCAAGTCGATCGAAGTGGACGACGTCCAGATCCGTTTCCTGCGCAACCAGACGCTGCCCGACATCAGCGCGCAGTTCGACTACGGCCTGAGCGGTCTCGGCGGGCTTCAGTTGGTGCGCGACGTCGGTCCCTTCGGCCCGGGGTCGGGTCCCGTCGTCGGCCAGAACGGCCGCAGCTTCGCGGCCACCGTCGGCGACCTGTTCGCCAACCGTTACCCGGCGTGGACGGCGTCGCTGAACGTCAGCTATCCGATCGGCACCAGCCCGGCCGAAGCGGACCTCGCCCGGGCCCGCATCGAATACAACCAGGCGCAGACGCAGTTGAAGAGCCAGCGGCTCCAGGTCTCGACCCAGGTGCGCGAGGCGGCGCGGCAGGTGCAGACCAACCAGAAACGCGTGGAGACGACGCGCGCGGCGCGGTCGTTTGCCGAGCGGCGCCTCGAGGCCGAGCAGCGCAAGTTCCAGGCCGGCACGTCCACGAGCTTCATCGTGTTCCAGGCCCAGCGCGATCTGGCGCAGGCGCGCAACAACGAGCTCCGCGCCATCCTCGACTACGCGCAGTCGGTCGTGGACCTCGAGACCGTCCAGGAAGTGCCGCTCAACGGCGGCGGCGCGCAGCAACGGCGGCGGCGCGCTGACACCTCGACGCTGCGCTCGCGGCCGGGTCTTCAGACCCGGCCGACACACCGTAGAAGCTGGGTCTTCAGACCCGTCCAGCGCCTGACGCCTGAAGCCCGAGGCCCGAAGCCCTGTAAGATTCCCCCGTGCCGCGCGTCACGGTGACCATCATCACCAAGAACGAGGCGGCCCATATCGGCGCGGCCATCGACAGCGCGTCGTGGGCCGACGAAATCATCGTCGTGGACTGCGGCAGCACCGACGGCACCACCGCGATTGCCGCCGCCAAGGGCGTGCGCGTCGAGTCGCGCACCTGGACCGGCTGGGTGGATCAGAAGAACTTCGCCGCCAGCCTCGCCGCCAACGACTGGATCTTCTCGCTCGACGCCGACGAGCGCATCACGCCGGGGCTCGCGAACGAGATCAAGGGGCTGCTGCAGCGAGGACCCGGCGGAGGCGGCCTACAAGGTGCCGCGCGTGTCCTTCCACCTCGGGCGCTGGATCCGCACCACCGACTTCTATCCCGACTACCAGACCCGCCTCTACGACCGCCGCGCCGCGCGCTGGAGCGGGCTCTACGTGCACGAATCGGTGACCGTGACCGGCGCCGTGGGCCGGCTCTCGCAGGAGCTGCAGCACTATTCCTACGACGACCTGAGCGATCACCTCGATCGCATCAACGCCTACTCCACGCTCGCCGCGCGGCAGATGTACGAGCGCGGGCGCCGCGCCCGGGCCCACGACCTGCTGCTTCAGGCGCCGGCGGCGTTCCTGCGCAACTACATCCTCCGCCGCGGGGTGCTCGACGGCTCGGTGGGGCTGTTGTTGTCGATCGTCAACGCCTACTCGGTGTTCCTGAAGTTCGCCAAGCTGTGGGAGCTGCAACGCACGGTCAGCGCCGCGCGCGAGCGCGAAGCGGCGCACGGCGGCTAGTGTCCTCACCCATGTTCTCGCTGCACATCGATACCGCGCGCACCTGGCGGGGCGGCCAGAGTCAGGTGATGTACACGGTGCTCGGCCTCCGCCTGCTCGACCAGCGGGCGGCGCTCGTGGCGCACCCCGAGGGCGCGCTGTTCAAGCGCATGTCGGAGGGGCTCGACCTGATTCCCCTGGCGCCGAAGCACGAGATCGACCTGGCCGCGGCCTGGCGGCTGTCGCGCGTGGTCCGGCAGCTCCGCCCCGACGTCGTGCAGGCGCACGACCCGCACGCGGTGGCGATGGCGGCGACCGCGCTCTCGATCTCGTCGCCGACGCCCAAGCCGCCGCTCGTCGCCTCGCGGCGCGTCGAGTTCCGCATCGCCCACAACTCGTTCTCGCGCTGGAAGTACGGCCAGGTGGACTGCTTCATCGCCAACTCCGAGGCGATCCGCAACCGGCTCGTCGCCGACGGCATCCCGCGCGAGAAGACGACGGTGGTCAACGAGGGCGTGGACGTGGAGCGCATCGTCAAGATGCCACCGGCGAATGTGCACGCCGAGCTCTACCTGCCGACGCACGCGCCCGTCGTCGGGCAACGTCGCCGCGCTCGTGCCGCACAAGGGCCAGCAGCACCTCATCGACGCCGCGGCGCTGGTCGTGAAGCAGGTGCCCGACGTGCGCTTCGTCATCGTCGGCGACGGCGAGCTGCGCGAGAAGCTCGAAAAACAGATCAAGGACAAGCACCTCGAACGGCACGTGTTCCTGGCCGGGTTCCGCAGCGACGCGCTCGAGCTCACCAAAGGGTTCGACATCTTCGCCATGAGCTCGGTGAGCGAGGGCATGTGCACCGCGCTGGTGGACGCGATGGCGGCGTCGAAGGCCGCCGTCGCCACGGCGGCCGGCGGCATTCCCGAGGTGCTCGCCGACGGTGTCACCGGGTTCCTGGTGCAGCCGCGGGATCACGTCACGATGGCCGACAAGCTCGTGGTGCTGCTGAAGGACCCGGGGCTCCGGGCACGCATGGGCGAGGCGGCGCTCGCCCGGGCGCGCGAGCGCTTCACGGTGGAGCGGATGGTCGCGGGCACGAGCGCCGTGTACCAGCAGCTGGCTGGCACCTCGTCTCTGAGAGCTTCCTTCAGATCACGGTAGACTTGCGCCGGTCGCTAACCAACCTCATGGAGAGTGCATCATGAAACTGCTTGCGGGCACCTTCGTTTTCTTCGCCATCGCGGCTTCGGCCCATGCCGCGGAGCCCGTCGTGGCCCTCTCGCCGGAAGCCCAGAAGGCTTTGCTGGCCAGCAAGGATCCGCAGCTCGCGGCGAACAAGAAACTCGTGTGGGACATGTGGCGCGAGTTCCTGCAGGGCGGCGACATCGACGCCGCCGACAAGTACCTGGCGCCCGAGTACCACCAGCACAACCCGAACGCCGAGACGGGCCTGGCGGGCGTGAAGGCCTACTTCAAGGCGGCCGGCATGAAGAAGACACCGCCGAAGGATTCCATCGACCGTCTCGTGTCCATCGTCGCCGAGCGGGACCTTGTGACGCTGGCGCTCGTCCGCGAAGGGAAGGACAAGGACGGCAAGCCCTACACGACGACCTGGTTCGACATGTTCCGGATCGCCAACGGGAAGATCGTCGAGCACTGGGACACGGCCACGAAGCCCTGAGCGCCCGTGAACGGCGCGTCAGGCCACCTTAGCGGAGGCGGCCAAGAAACGCGCTCAACCCGGCGACCTGCTTGCTGATCACCGGGGAAGTTCGGCCTGCCAGCAACTCTCCGGTTAACAGACGGCGGTTCCGGCCGTCCTTTTCAGTAGATCGCGATGCCGAGCGCGCCGGCTCTGGCCGAGACCGAAATCGCCCCCCTGGTGCGCAGCGCCCAATCCGGCGACCGGGAGGCCTTCGCCGAGCTCTATCGACGCTTTGCGCGGATGGTGCACGGCGTCGTCCTGGCCCGCATCGCGCGCACCGAGGTGGACGACGTGGTGCAGGACGTGTTCGCGACCGCCCTCGAGCGGCTCGGCAGTCTGCGCGAGCCGGCGGCCTTCGGCGGCTGGCTGGCGGCCATCGCCCGGCATCGCGCGCTGGATCGCGGCCGCCGCACGACACCGACCGAAGCGCTCGCGGACCACATGGCCGCGACCAGAGGCCGCGATCCCGTGGAGGCGCTGGCGGTACTCGACGCGATCCGGTCGCTGCCGGAGGCGTACTCGGAAACACTCGTCCTCCGCCTCGTCGAAGGCATGACCGGGCGCCGAGATCGCCGAGCGCACCGGGCTCACGCCAGCGTCCGTGCGCGTCAACCTGCACCGCGGCATGAAGCTTCTGCGCGAGAAACTGACATGAGCGATTACCTCTGGGACAAGGGCGGCGAGGCCGACCCCGAGATCCAGCGGCTCGAGCGGACCCTGCAGGTCTTCGCACAGGCCGAACCGCCGCCGCCGCTCGACCTGCGTGCGCGGCCACGCATCCAGCGCTTCCCGCGGCGAAGGGCCGCTCTCCTGATTGCCGCGAGCCTCGCACTCGTGGCCGGGGGCCTGTCGCTCGTCCTCGTCGTCCGGCGCCCGGCGCCGGGCTGGCCGGTCACGACCGCGCAGGGCCGCTCGACGCTGCCCGTCGGCCAGTGGTTCGAAACCGGCGCCGGCGATCAGGCGCGCGTCGACGTCGCCGACATTGGCACTGTCACGGTCGAACCCGGCGCTCGCCTCCGGCTGCTCAGTACGCGCGCCGGGCATCACCGCATGGAGCTGGCGCGCGGCACCATGCACGCGACGATCTGGGCGCCGCCGAACCAGTTTTTCGTGGAAACGCCCTCCACGCTCGCGGTCGATCTCGGCTGCGCCTACACCCTCACCGTGGACGACGATGGCGGTGGCCTTCTCACGGTGCTCGTGGGTTGGGTGGGCTTCACCACCGGCGATCGCGAGTCGTTCATCCCCGCCGGGTTTGCCGCGGTGACGCGTCCAGGCATCGGGCCCGGCACGCCCTACAGCGAGCGCACGTCCGAAGCCTATCGGCAGGCCCTTGCGCGCATCGACTTCAGCCCAGGCGACGCGGATGTCGAGCGGGCCCTCTCGCTCGTGCTCGATGAGTCTCAGGAGCGCGACGAGGTGACGTTGTGGCACCTGCTGACCCGCGTGCCGGGTGCCAACCGTGACCGCGTGTTCGACCGCCTCGCCTCATTCGTGCCGCCGCCCACCGGCGTCACGCGCGACGGGATCCAGGCGGGCGATCGCCGAATGCTCGACGCGTGGTGGGACGCGCTGGGGCTCGGCACGACCTCGCTGTGGCGCACGTGGAGCCAGCAGTGGAAAGACAACTCGTATCGGAGGTAGCCATGCCGAACAAGAGTCTCGTGGCGTCGTTCGCGCTCGTCCTGCTCTCGTTTGCGCTGCCGGCGGTGGCCGGTCCGCCGTTCATCTGTCACCCGTTCGAGATCGGCACCACCACATCGCTGCCGTGGACGGCCGGCGACTGGCTCGGGCTGCGGAGCGACTACGCCATCAACCGCGTCGTGGCCGAGACCGAGGCGCTACTCACACCAGCCCTGCCGACCCTGGCGCGGATGGAAACCTTGCGCCGGGCGGTCCTCTACGCCTCGCGCGATCGGGCCGTGGCCAAACGGCTGCTCGCGGCGTTGATCGTGCGCGCCCGCGCGGCGGATCACCCGTGACGGGCTGGGCGCGCTGGCGCTGTTCGATGCCGGGTATGCGATCGAGGCCATGAGCGAAATCGAGCAGCTCGGGCATCACATGAGCGACCTGGCCGACCGGGGGCGCGCACTGGCGGGTCTGACCGGGTCGCTCGACGGCCGGTCGCTGCTCCAGCGCAGCGCGGCGCTGCGGGCCGACGACGCCACCATTGCCTTTGCCCTGGCGCTGATCTCGAGCGCGCCGGAGCGGCAGCCGCTGCTCGTGCAGGCTCGCGCCGGCGCGAAGCAGGACCGGCTGCTCGCCAGCAACATGGCGAAGCTACAGATGCTGCCGTAGGGGCCGCCTTCAGGCGGCCAAGGGCCGGCAGCGCCCTCTACGGCCGGGCCGGCGGCGAAGCACGGGCCGGCACGCCCCGCGCAGCGGGCACTGGGCATCCCGCTGCGGGCGGCTGAAGCCGCAGGCGTTCATCATGCCGACGTGGCAGAGCGAGAAGTCGAACCGCACCGGATCGCCGGCGTCGAGCTCCCGCAGCGACGCCGTGATCTCGGCCGCCATCTTCCAGCCCGGGCTCGTGTAGCGCGTCAGCCGCAGGCAGCGGCCCACGCCGGATCACGTGGGTGTCGAGCGGCACGACCAGCCGCGACGGCGCCACGCGCGTCCACACCGCCAGGTCGATGGCGTCCTGGCGCACCATCCAGCGCAGGAACAGGTTGAGCCGCTTGCAGGCGCTGCCCGCCGACGGCCGCGGGAAGAAGTAGCCGACGCCGGCCCGGGCTGGGCGGCGGCGCCCGTAGGCCGCGCGTCAGATCGGTCTCGAGCGCGCGGATCGAAAACGAGTCGAGCGCCGCCCGCACGTCCGGCGCCGACGGATCGTCGCCCGCGAGGAAGAACGCCTCGATCGATCCATGCTCGCGCAGCATCCGCTGCAGGACCAGCAGCAGCGCCACGAGGTCGCGGCCGCGAATCCAGCGGTGCACGAGCGGCGCGAGCGCGGCGCGCGTCGCGGCCGGCGTCGAAGCGCGCGGACGAACGCGGCCGGGACGCGGGCCCATGACGCGCAGCAGCGCTTCGACCGACTGCAGCACGCTCGCGACGCGGCCGAAGGCCAGCGCCGCGGCGCAGAAGCCGACGATCTCCCGGTCCTCTGCGAGACGCGTATCGGCGCACGATGTGGACGGGATCGAGCGCGGAGTCGACGTGATCGAACGTGCGATAGAGCGTATCGAGCTTCGCCTGGAGCTCGCCGCGCGGCGCGCCGGTCAGAACGCCGTGACGGGCACGCCGGCCTGGCAGAGCGGGCATGAGCTGGCCTCGTGGTTCTCGGGCGCCTTGTATTCGGCCAGCGCGACGTTGGGCACGCCGAGCGTCGGCCACGGCCTCCATCCGATCGTAGATCTGCGCGGTGGCGACCACCGTCTCCGCCGGCCGCGCGCACCAGCTCCGCGCACCGCGCGAGCGTCTGGCCGGTGTTGCGCACGTCGTCCACGAGCAGCACGCGCCGGCCGGCGACCTGCTCCCGGTAGAACGGCGTGAGCGCGTAGCCGCCGGACCCTTCGGGACGGAACGGCGCGAACAGCGTCGGCGGGCGCGAGAGGTCGCGCCGGCTGTCGAGCAGGCCCGCCATCGTGTGCGCCAGCAGCGCGCCGCCGGTGGCCGGCCCGGCCACCACCTCGGTGCGCGTCGAGCATCGACGCCGGCAGCACGTCGAGCAGGTCCTGCGCGAAGCGCCAGATGGTGGACGGCTGGCGGAACAGCTGGTGCGGATTCAGGTAGACGCGCCCGTGATAGCCGTTGCCGAAGTCGAAGTGCCCGTCGAGCATCAGCACGTGGTGCTTCTGCAGATCCGCCAGCGCCTTCTCGCGAATCTCGTCGCGTTTGCTCAATCGCTCTCCACCCCGGGCAGGTCTACAGACCTGCCCCGACGTACTCAAGCGTCTCCCTACCCGACCCAGCCACGACCCACCTGACCTATTCGGGCCAGCCGGCCGCAGGGTTGACGAACACGATTCGGCCGCCGACGATCGTCGCCGCGACGCCGCCGCGCAGCTCCCAGCCGTCGAACGGCGTGTTCTTCGACCGCGACCGCAGCTGCGCCGCCTCGATGCGCACCGGCAGATCCGGCGCCAGGACCGTGATGTCGGCGGGCGCGCCTTCCGACAGCGTGCCGCCCGGGACGCTCAGGATCCGCGCCGGGTTCACCGACAGCAGCTCGACCAGCCGGCGCAGCGGAATCACGCCCGGCTGTGCACCAGCCGATCGAACGTCAGCGGCACGGCCGTCTCGAGCCCGACGATGCCGAACGGCGCGCGGTCGAACTCCACCTTCTTCTCGTCGTAGTGGTGCGGCGCGTGGTCGGTGGCGATCACGTCGACGGTGCCGTCGGCGATGCCCTGCAGCATCGCGTCGCGGTCGGCGGCCTCGCGCAGCGGCGGGTTCATCTTGGTGTTGGTGTCGTAGGGCACCGGCGACGCCGAGCGCCTCGTCGGTCAGCGTGAAGTGGTGCGGCGCCACCTCGCAGGTCACGCGCACGCCGGCTTCCTTGGCCTTGCGCACGGCGCGCAGCGACGCCGCGCGCGCTCATGTGCGCGACGTGGAAGGCCGAGCCGGTGAGCTCGGCCAGCAGCACGCCGCGCTCGACGCCGAGCGCCTCGCACGCGCCGGGAATGCCGCGCAGCCCGAGCGCGACGCGTGAAACCCCTCGTGCGCCACGCCGTCGCCCTTGAGCGTCGGATCCTCGCAGTGCTCGATGACCGGCATGCCGAACATGCCGGCGTACTCGAGCGCGCGCCGCAGCAGCAGCGCCGTCGCCATCGGGATGCCCGTCGTCGGTGATGGCGACGCAGCCGGCCTGCCTTCAGCTCGCCGATGTCGGCCAGCAGCTCGCCCTTCGACCCTTGCGACACCGCGCCGATCGGATAGACGCGCGCCAGGTCCGCCGCGGCGGCCTTGGCGAGGATGAGCGACGTCACGGTGGCGCTGTCGTTCACCGGGCTCGTGTTCGGCATGCACGCGACGGCGGTGAAGCCGCCGGCCACCGCCGACGCCGTGCCGGTGGCCACGGTCTCCTTGTGCTCCTGCCCCGGCTCGCGCAGGTGCACGTGCATGTCGATGAGGCCGGGACACACCACCAGGCCGGCCGGCACCTCGACCACCGTGGCGCCGTCCACCGGCAGGTCGCGCCCGACCTTGGCGATCACGGTCGCCGTCGATCAGGACGTCGAACGCCCCGTCGAGCCCGTTGGCGGGGTCGACGACGCGCCCGCCCTTAAGCAGCCTCTTCATGTTCGGCTCCGCCGGCGAGCAGGTACAGCACCGCCATCCGCACCGCCACGCCGTTGGCCACCTGGTCGAGGATCACCGAGTAGGGGCCGTCGGCCACCTCCGACGCGATCTCGACGCCGCGGTTCATCGGACCCGGGTGCATGATCATCACGTCCGGCTTGGCCAGGCGCAGCCGCGCCTCGGTCATGCCGAACACCTGGAAGTACTCGCGCAGCGACGGGAAGTACGCGCCCTCCATCCGCTCGAGCTGAATCCGCAGCAGCATCACCACGTCGGCGTCGGCGCACCGCCTCGTCCACGTCGCTCGTCACCGCGCACGCCGAAGCGCCGCGATCTCGGCGGGAATCAGCGTCGGCGGCCCGCACACCCACACGTCGGCGCCCATCTTGGTCAGCAGGTGGATGTTCGAGCGCAGCACGCGGCTGTGCAGCAGGTCGCCGACGATGCGCCACCTTCAGGCCCTGCGAGCCGGCCCTTGCGCTCGCGGATGGTGAGCGCGTCGAGCAGCGCCTGCGTCGGGTGCTCGTGCGTGCCGTCGCCGGCGTTGACGATCGCCGAGCGGCAGATGCGCGACAGCAGGTGGCAGGCGCCGGACGAAGAGTGCCGCAGCACGATCATGTCGGGCGACATCGCCTCGAGGTTGAGCGCGGTGTCGGCCAGCGTCTCGCCCTTGACCACGCTCGAGCGTGCCGATGGCGATGTTGAGCGTGTCGGCGCTCAGGCGCTTCTCGGCGATCTCGAACGAGGTGCGCGTGCGCGTGCTCGGCTCGAAGAACAGGTTGACCACGGTCTTGCCGCGCAGCGCCGGCACCTTCTTGATCGGCCGCGAGCCGACTTCCTTCATCGCCTCGGCGGTGTCGAGCACGAGGGCGATCTCCTCGGGCGACAGGTCGGCGATGCCGAGCAGGTCCTTGCGCCGGAGCGACGTGACCGCGGGGCGGGTGTCGAGTTCCTGGACGTTCATGCGGCACCTCCCTGTTCCAGCACGACCTCGTCGCGGTCGTCGATTTCCTGCAGCCGCACCTGCACGCTCTCGTCGAGCGCGGTCGGCAGGTTCTTGCCGACGTAGTCGGCCTTGATCGGCAGCTCGCGGTGGCCGCGGTCCACGAGCACGATGAGCTGAATCGCCTTGGGACGCCCGAAGTCGATCAGCGCGTCGAGCGCCGCGCGCGTCGTGCGGCCGGTGTAGAGCACGTCGTCCACCAGCAGGATCTTGCGGCCGTCGATCGAGAACGGGATCTCGGTGCGGCGCACCACCGGCTGCGGGCCGACGGCGTGGCGCATCAGGTCGTCGCGGTAGAGCGTGATGTCGAGCGCGCCGGTCGGCACGTCGTCGCCGGTGATCTCCTTGATCGAGCGGGCGAGACGCCGCGCCAGCGGCACGCCGCGGCGTGCGCACGCCGACGAGGGCGAGATCGTCGACGCCTTTGTTGCGTTCGACGATTTCGTGGGCGATGCGGGCGAGGGTGCGGCCGATGCGGTCCGCATCCATGACAACTGGCATGAATCACCTCTTTGCGGCCTCGCAGGACCGCAGTTAAAGAGCACGCCCATTATATACTGGCGAGACTTCGCCTCGGACCGACGAGCATGGTGGCTCCGTCTCGCCAGAACAGTGTTTGATTGCCCGCCCTCCGGGCGGGCGGGACGTCTTGAAGGCCTGCGAAGACTCGACTCGAACGCATGAACTCTGAGCCTTCAAGCCGTCCAGCGTCAATGCCCGTCGACGTCGAGGCACGGGTCATCAGCAACACGCGCCTCTCCCCCGACTACAACGTCATCGCGCTCGCCGCCCCCGAGATTGCCGATGCCGCGGCGCCCGGCCAGTTCGTGATGGTGAAGCCCGGCCGCGGCGGCGACCCGCTGCTGCGACGGCCCTTCTCGGTGTTCGAGGTCCTGCGTCGTCAACGGCCGCGTCGAGGGGCTCACGCTGCTGAGCAAGCGCATCGGCATCACCACGTCGATGCTCTTCGACGCCGTCGAGGGCGACACCGTGTCCTGCCTCGGCCCGCTCGGCAGGCCGTTCGAGCTCGTCGACCCGCCCGCGCAGGCCTGGATGGTCGCCGGCGGCGTCGGCCTGGCGCCGTTTGCCACGCTCGGCGAGGCGCTGGTGGCGCGCGGCACGCCGACCACGCTCTTCTACGGCGCCCGCAGCGGCAAGGAGCTCTTCTATCTCGACTGGTTCGCGTCGCGCGGCATCACGTCTGAAGCTGGCGACCGAAGACGGCACCCATGGCGATCGCGGCCGCATCACGGTGCCGCTCGAGCGCGAGCTGCAGCAGGCCGGGTCGGCCGACGTGACGGTGTACGCGTGCGGGCCGGAACCGATGCTCGAAGCCGTGGCGCATCTCGCCGAGCGCCACGGGCGCCCGTCGCAGGTGTCGGTGGAGCGCGTGATGGGCTGCGGCATGGGCGGCTGCTACAGCTGCGTCATTCCCGTGAAGGACGCCGGCGGCGGTCAGCACTACGTGCGGTCGTGCATCGGCGGGCCGGTGTTCAAGGGCGCGGAACTGGTGTGGGACTAGCCATGGATCTCTCGGTTCAAATCGGATCGCTGCGGCTCGCCAACCCGCTGATGGCGGCCAGCGGCTGCTTCGGCTACGGCGTCGAATACGCCGACGCCGTCGACCTGGCGTCGCTTGGCGCGGTGGTCTCGAAGGGGCTGTTCATCAAGGAACGCTCCGGGCATCCGCCGCAGCGCATCGTCGAGACGCCGTCGGGCATGCTCAACGCCATCGGCCTGCAGGGCATCGGCGTCCACCGCTACATCAAGGAAAAGCTGCCCGAGCTGCGACGCCTGGGCGCCACCAACGTCATCAACATCTGCGGCAGCACGCTCGACGAGTACGTCGAGCTCGCGCGCATCCTCTCGGACGCCGAGGGCGTGCACGCCCTCGAGCTGAACATCTCGTGCCCCAACATCAAGGAGGGCGGCATCACCTTCGGCTGCAGCCTGCACGGCACGTTCGACGTGGTCGCGGCCGTGAAGAAGGTGACGCACCTGCCGGTCATTCCCGAAGCTGACGCCCAACGTCACCGACGTCGCCTCGATCGCCAAGGCGGCCGAAGACGCCGGCGCCGACGCGGTCTCGCTCGTCAACACCTTCCTCGCCATGGCCATCGACGTCGAGACGCGGCGGCCGAAGCTGTCGAACATCGTCGGCGGCCTGAGCGGCCCGGCGATCCGGCCGATTGCCGTGCGCATGGTCTACGAGTGCCGGCGCGCGGTGAAGATTCCGGTCATCGGCATGGGCGGGATCGCCACGGCGACCGACGCGCTCGAGTTCATGATCGCGGGCGCCACGGCCGTGCAGGTCGGCACGGCCAACTTCGTCGATCCGTTCATCTGGTCGAAGCTGCTCGACGGCATGCGCGACTACATGCAGCGCCACCAGCTCGCCGCGCATCGCCGACCTGGTCGGCTCGATCGACAACAACACGCGGGAGAAGCAGTGGATCAGCTCCTAGTCGCGCTCGACGTCGAGCACGGCGCCCGCGCGCTGCAGCTGGTCGAGCAGTTGAACGGCCTCGTCGGCGGCGTGAAGATCGGCAGCCGGCTGTTCACCCTCGAAGGCCCCGGCGCTGGTCAAGCGCATCGCCGACACCGGCACGCGCGTCTTCCTCGACCTCAAGTTCCACGACATTCCCAACACGGTGGCGCAGGCGGTCGAAGCCGCCACGCTGACCGGCGCCTGGATGATCAACGTCCACGCCTCGGGCGGCGTGCCGATGATGCAGGCGGCGGCCAAGGCCGCGGTCGACACCGCCCGGATGGCGCAGCGGCCGAAGCCGCTGGTGATTGCGGTCACCGTGCTCACCAGCATGGACGAGCCGACGCTGCACGAAGTCGGCGTGTCGCGGCCGCTGATGCAGCACGTGGTGGAGCTGGCGCGGATGGCGCAGCGGGCCGGCCTCGACGGCGTCGTCGCGTCGCCGCTCGAGACGCGCGAGATTCGCGACACCTGCGGGCCCGACTTCGCCGTGGTCACGCCGGGCATTCGCGGCGCCGCGGCGGGCGCCGACAAGAACGATCAGACGCGCACGATGGGGCCGGGCGAGGCCATCAAGGCCGGTTCGACCTATCTGGTCGTGGGGCGGCCGATCATCGCGGCGCCGGATCCGCGCGCCGCGGCCGAAGCGATCGGCGCCGAAGTGCGGCAGGCGCTCGCGGGTTAGCGCACGCCTGGCGCCGGGCCGGCGACCGGCACGAAACTGTCCGAGCGCAGGTGCCAGCGCTCCCCGTAGACCGACGAGTAGGTCACGATCACCACCGCCCTCTCCGAGGGCGGTCCGGTGACTCCGGCCCCCACCAGCCAGGTGTTCGGCACTTCCGCAATCGACGAACAGGTGCAGCAGCTCTCTCAGCAGGGTCGCGCCCGCCTCGGCGCCGCCGGTGCCCATCGTCTGAATCCATTCGCCCGCCGGCACCAGCCGTCCCGGTATCAGCTTGTCCACCGACAGGCCGACGGTCTTGAACACCTCGGGCCGCTGCTGGACGAAGAAGTCGTAGGGATCGGCAACGAAATCCTTGCCCTTGTAGCGCACGCGGACGTCGTCGAGCATCGCCGGGCCGATGCCGGCGTTACGCACCGTCAGATTCGTGCTCTCGGCGTTGGACTGTATGGCGATCATCAGATACGGCAGCACCGACCCGCGCTGCTGTTCGCGCATGATCTGCGTCTGGAGCACCACGACGGCGAGGCTGCCAACGCCTACGACAATGGCGATGACGCTGACGACGCGATCGGCGGTGAAGCGTGACAGGTTGAACTTGGATGCCATGCTCACCACTCGAGGGGACGCGGCTGCTTGCCGTCCACGTCGGTGAAACCGTATTCGGTGCCGAGCGCGGCGGCGACCAGCACCGACCCGCTGCGCCGCAGCACGTCGGGATCGGCGGCCAGCGCCGCTACCGCGCGGCCGATGAACTCCGGGCTCTCCGAGTTGCTCAAATCGAACACGCCGGCCGCCAGCACGTTCTCGGTTCGCACCAGCCCCGGGTAGAGCGAGACCACGGTCACGCCGTGCAGACCTCAGCTCGTGCGCCATGTCGGCCGCCATGCGATCGGTGGCAGCCTTCGACAGGCCGTAGACGACGTTGTAGCCGTACTTCTGCGCCGCCATCGACGAGACGTGGACGATGAGCCCGCGCTTCGCGGCGCGACATACGCTGCCGCCGCGTGCTGGCTGGCCACGAACGCGGCACGTACGCCGGACGTCACCATCGCGTCCCAGCGCCACGCCGGCTGCGTCCAGAACGGCATCGCCCACGTGAACGCGCCGTTCTCCATCATCCGCTCGTAGCCGCCCCAGGCGACGTTGACCAGGATGTCGAGGCGGCCGCGCTCGTCGTCGATGCGCTGGAACACGCGCGCCGACGGCGGCGTCGTCGGTGTGGTCGCAGGCGACGGGCACGATGCCGGGCTCCGGTGGCGCCTGCTCGACGGTGCGTCCCGTCGCGTAGACGGTCGCGCCCGCATGTGCGAGCCCCAGCGCGACGCCGCGCCCGACACCGCGGCTGGCGCCCGTGACGAGCGCCACGCGACCGCTGAGAGCCGTCATGCGCGATGGATGCTACGACGAGCGCCCGGCAGGGGCAAGACTGCCGCTACCGCGCAGACCTCGCACGGCCCACGCGCGCGCGCGCAGATGCGATGCGACCGCCATCGGGCGCCAGCCGCAGCCGCAGCCGCTCGCGCAACTGCTCGCGCTGGTCGTCGGTCCGCGACGCGGCGTATCCGGGGGCCGGTCCGGTGCCGCTCAGGAACGGCGTCCAGTAATCGTCGAAGCCGTCGAAGGTGGTCGCGATCTCGATCGGCGCGGTGCGCACGTCTGCGAACCCGGCGGCTTCGTAGACGGCCGCGAGGTTCGCCGGAGTGCAGAGCGTGAAGCGGGCGCCCTCGTCGAGCGCGGCGGCCGCCGGGTCGAGGGCGGCGGCTTCGTCCCAGAAGGCGCGGAGGAACTCCATCTCGTCCGGCGTAATCCCACACGTAGACCGCGGCGACGCCACCCGGCGCCAGACGCTCGCGCATCTCCGCCAGCGCGGCGGCGGGGTCGGGGATGAAGTTCAGCACCAGGCCGGAGACGGCGACGTCGTACCCGCCGTCGACAGACGGAAGCGCGCCGGCCCCGGCCACGACGAACGACGCTCGTGGATCCGCCGATGCCTGACGCGCATGCGCCACGAACGGCTCGGACGGGTCGCAGGCCACGACCGCGCGGGGATCGGAGCGGGCGCAGATCGCGGCCGTGAGCGCTCCGGTGCCGCAGCCGACGTCGAGCCAGCGCGCCGATCGCGGAGGCTGCAGCCAGTCGAGGAACGCGTGGGCGAGCGGGCGGCTCCAGCGGCCCATGAAGCGCTCGTAAGCGTCGCCCGCCAGCCAGCGATCGTCCGGCATGAGTGTGCCGCTCGCGCTAGTCGGCGCGGGCGCGACGAGAAACTGCTCGAACTTGCCGTCGGGCATGATGAACGCGGTCACGCCGAGACTGCGGCCGCCCGCCGTGATCGCGAAGCGGCGAAACACCATGCCGCCGCGCAGCGACTGGCCGCTCTGGGTCACGCTCACCGCCGGCCCCAGCGGGCCCAGGCTCGACGCGAAGTCGGCGAGCGCCTCCGGCGTGAAATAGGCGTTCATGTTGGCGGTGAAGAGCGAGCGGTCCACCTGGCCCTTCTGCAGCCCGGCGAAGATGGCGCGGGCCTGCTCGACGGCCCGCTGCGTGTCGGTGCCCGTCGCCGCGGCGGACAGCGCCGTGGCAATGCGGCCCGCAATCTGATTCGAGGCCGGGCTCGCGTCGAGGTTCACGAGCACCACGATCGCCGTCCTTCTCGTCGGGATAGACCTCGTTGCGGGCGGTGAAGCCCGACACTTCGCCGCCGTGCGAGATCTGGCGGCGTCCCGCCGGCATCGCCACGTTGACGCCGAGACCGTAGCCGGTGGGCGCGCCGTCGGCGAGCAGCGTCTCGCGTTCGAGCTCGCGATACGACGCCGGCTTCAGCACCGCCCGGTTCATCATCGCGATGTTCCAGCGCGCGAGATCGCTGGCCGTCATCGCCAGCTCGCCCGCCGCCGACATCCAGCCCTTGCCTTCCTTCGGCGCCTCGCGCGGCGGACCGAGCGCGAAGCGGCGATAGCGCATCGGGTCGCCAGGACCGAGGGCGGCCTGATCGGTATCCACGACGCTGGTCATCTGCAACGGCGTGAACACGCGCTCGCGCAGGAACGCCAGCAGCGGCTTGCCGGCGACGCGTTCGGCAATCTGCCCGGCGATCACGTAGTTGGTGTTGCTGTACTGCCACCGCGTGCCCGGTTCGAAGTCCAGCGGCTTCTGCGCCCAGCCGCGCATGATGCCCGCGGGCGTTACGTCCTGGAGCATGTCGGGCATGACGTAGTCCTGCGGCCAGTAATCCTGGTAGCCGGAGGTCATCGACAGCAGCTGCCTGATAGTGATGTCGCCGGCCCGGGTCAGCTCGGGAAACCATTTCGACACGCGGTCGTCGAGCGACAGGCGGCCCTCTTCGGCGAGCAGGAGCAGCGCGACGGAGGTGAACTGCTTGCTGATGGACCCGATGCTGTAGCGCATCGCGGGCGTGGCGGCCATTGGGGGCGTGCCCACACGCGCGGCACCGAAGGCCTTGGCGTAGGTGATGGCGCCGCCCTGGACGATGGCAATCGAGGCGCTCGGCGCTCCGCTCCGGGTCAGCACGCTCTGGACGGCGTCGTCCACCCTGGCCGCGATGCCGGCCTCGAGCGCACTCTGGGCGCCCACCGGCAGCGTCGCACCCAGGCACACCACGAGAATGGCGCCGCGAACGAGTCTGGCCGCGCGGCCAACGCGCATGGGGGACTCCTTACGGATTGGGCGTGAGGGCGCGCCCGGACCGGGCGCTATTGTAGGAGAGAAACGGGGGCGGGCAGGCCCCTGGAGGGAGCCTGCCCTGCAGCATGCGCGAACCGCGCGCCTTACTTGGCCGTGACCACGAAATGGCCGCGGCGGTTACGGGTGTAGCAGCCTTCGGCCTCCTCGGTGCAGAGCGGCGATTCCTCGCCCTTGCTCACCACCACGAAGCGGTTGGCGGCAATGCCCAGGCTCACCAGGTAGTCCATGACCGCCTTGGCCCGGCGCTCGCCGAGGGCCAGGTTGTATTCGTTGGTACCGCGCTGGTCGGCGTGCCCTTCAACCGACACGCGGGTGGTGGTCCACCGGCGCATCCAGTCCGCGTTCTTCTGCAGGATGCCGCGCTGGTCGTCGCGCACCGTGGCCATGTCGTAGTCGAACGCCACGTCGCCGAGCGGGTTCTCGCTGTTCAACTGATCCAGCGACTTGCGCGAGAACTGTTCGTCCTCGCTGAGCGGCGCGGGCGCGGGCGGCGGAGCCGGCTTCGGCGCGGGCGGCGGCGTCGGCGGCGGAGGGGGCGGCGCCGGGGCGGCCGGCGGCTCCGGTGGCGGCGGGGGTGGCGGCGGCACCCGCTTGGGGCCACAGGCTGCCACGAACACAGCCACCAGCATCATCGTGGTCAACCACGTGTAACGACCGCGCACTTTCATCAACCAGTCCTCCAGCGTCCCTGTTGCGGTGGAGCGCCAAACAGTTGCCGAGCTTAGCGTCCGACGATCTACCTGTCAATCGGCGCGAGACACGATTTACTGCAGGTCGACGCGGCATTCGAAGATGCGCAGGCCGAGCCTTCGCGTGTCGGCGGTGCCTTCGGCAGCGCCGGGCAGATACGTGCGATCGGTTTCAATGGTGACGACGCCTTTCGACTCGGCCAGCGCGTCGGCGGGAACGATGACACGCCAGGAAAAGTCGGCGGATGGCCGGAAAGTGGCCAGCGGGCGCGCGCCAGCCGACACGCGCACCGTCGGCGGTTCGCCGACGTACTTGAGCGGCGATTCGCCGCGGATTCGCAGCACGACCGTTCGTGGCGAAACGAGCCGCAACTGCGCACGCTCGCTGGTCCAGCGCCAGCGCAGGCCGGTGTCGCCGGCGAACTCGTCTTCGTGCCACCCCTCGCCGAACGCCATCAGCGGACGCAGCCCGTCGGGCTGCAGATCGAACTGGCGGACCGCGATCTCGGGCACCGGGCGGCCGGGCATGCCCGGCACGCGCCGACACGGTGAGCGTCGCATAGGCACCTGGGCCGGCCGGCACGCCCGCCGGGAGGGTCACGAACCGCAGGAACGGCTGGCCGGCCTGGTCCGGGCCGATGGTCCAGGCGTCCACCGGGTGGCCGTCGAGCGCCACGGTCAGCTCCGCCGGGGCGTCGGTGGGCGCCCCGAGATGGAATCCCCCGAGGTAGAACGTGGCGGGCTGCGGCCGGCGGCGCACGTACGCCTCGATGGGACGATGGTCGAGGCCGGTGCGCGTGGCACGCACGCGTCCGCCGGCTTCGGGCGTCAGCGACCAGCCCTCGCCGGCCATCCAGCCGGGCGGCTGGATCCGGTGCCACAGCGCCCCTGACGGACGCGCCCCGCCCATCTCGGGATGCGCGTAGGCACGCCATGGGTTCACCTCGTTGGCCTGGACGCTCGCCGGATCGAAGAGCGCCAGGTCGGTGCGCAGCGGATCGCCCAGAAACCACACCGTCCGGATGCCGCCGTCGCGAAAGTACCGCACCGGGCCGAGCCACTCGCGCTGTCGCTCCGGCGGCACCGCCGCCAGCCAATCCGGCGCCGCGAACTGCAGCGAGCGGTAGAGCGCGAAGTGCGAATACACGCCGGCCGGCGGTGTGCCCTCGCCCTCCGAAATCATGTCCACGATCGCCCGGAAGGCCGGGTGCGCCTGTTGCCCGTAGTCGATCCCGGTGGGAACCGAGAGCAGCAGCGCGGAGACCGCCGTCGTCGCCCAGAGCAGGATGCCGGCCCGGCGTGCCAGGGACATCGCCCACACGGCCAGCCAGATGACCGGCAGGAGGACGGGCAGCGCGTAGCGGATCGTGGCCGTTTCCTGCAGCAGCAGGTGAAACACGGCGTACGGCGCAAACGCCACCGCCACGACGCCCAGCATGCGCGGCGCGCACCTCGCCGCCGTCACGAAACCGATCGCCGCCAGCGCGGTCACGAACGCGCCGAGCCAGGCGTCGCCCCACGGCACCGCGAGCGTGCGGTACAGCGCCAGGGCCAGAAGCCGCGGCGTCGGGTTCGACCACAGCATGTCCACCCACGCGAAGTCCTCGCCGGCCTGCGATCCCAGCGCGCGCAGATACCCCGACACGCCGCCCGTGAGGACGAGCAGCGGGACGATCCAGACCAGGCACCCCGCGGCTCCGGCGGCCACCGCGATCGCGCGATGCCGCCAGGCCGCCGGGCCCGCGCACCGCGATCAACACGGCGAGGAGGAGCGGTCCCGTCAGCGCCGCGGTCTGGATCCGGATACCGGCGGCGATCCCCGCGGCCAGCGCACCCCACACCAGCGACGCGGGGGAACGCAGGCCGCGCACGACCAGGGCCTGCGCGAAGAGCGCCGCCGCAAGGCCGGGCATGTCGCTCAGCGGTCGGACGCCGGAGATCGAAAACAGCGGCGCGAGCGCGAGCAGCGACACGGTGCCCGCCACGAGCGCGCGCGGCGCGCGCAGCCGCTCGGCGGGCAACACGTCCTCGAGGGCGCGGCAGAACATCGCGGCGGCGACGATCGCCAGCGCCCCGCCCAGCAGGGACCACACGGCCAGCGCCACGGCTTCCAGCCGCATCGGCGCAAGCGACGACGCCGACCCACGAGAGCGCCGCAAGCGAGAGATGCCCCAGCCCGATGTACACGGGATAGCCGGGCGGATGCGGCTGGTGCTGCGACGGATCGAAGTGCCGCAGGCCGAGCGCGAAGTTGATCGAGTCGATGTCTTCGAGCGACTGGGGCAGGACCTGTAAGTGCGCCACCACGTAGGCGGCCGCGAGGGCGGTCGCGACCCAGAGCGGGGCGCGCGCGAGCGCCGCGAGGCGCCCGTCCTGCCTGGTGTCAGACAGGCCGGAGCCGGATGCCTTCATTCAGGCTGCCAGTTCGATACCCCTGCAGATCGACCGTCACCTCGCGGTAGCCGATGGCGCGGAGCGCGCGGACGATCTCGTCGCGCAATCCGGGATCGAGCGCGCGCGCGATTTCGTCGGCACCGAGCTCGAGCCGCGCGAGCGTGTCGTGGTGCCGCACGCGGCAGACGCGGAAGCCCATGTCCCGGAGCGCCGTCTCCGCCTGCTCCACCATGCGCAGCTTGCCGTCGGTGATCTCGGAATCGTACGGGATGCGCGATGACAGGCAGGCCGAAGCGGGCTCGTCCCAGGTGGCCATGCCCGCGGCGCGCGACAGCTCGCGAATTTCCTGCTTGGTCAGCCCCACCTCGTCGAGCGGGCTGCGCACGCCGTGTTCGCGCGCGGCCTGCCGGCCGGGCCGATAGTCGCCGCGATCGTCGGCGTTGTTGCCGTCGAGGACGACGTCGATGGCGCGCTCACCGGCCAGCGCCGTCAGCGCCGAATACAGCTCCTGCTTGCAGTAGTAGCAGCGGTTGACGGGATTGGCGCGGTACTCCGGCCGCTCGAGTTCGGCCGTCGCGATGATTTCGTGACGCAGGGCGAACGCGCCGGCGACCTGGCGCGCGAGAGACCGGTGATGTTCGGGATAGCTCGGGCTGTCGGCGGTGACGCACAGCGCACCGGCGCCGAGGACCTGCGTGGCGACTACGGAGAGATACGCGCTGTCGACGCCGCCGCTGAAGGCGACGATGGCCGAAGAAAAGCCGGAGAGCAGCTCGCGGAGGCGCTGATCCTTGACCGCCACGCCGGCGCCGCTGTCGTCACTCGTCGAAGTCCTCCTCTTCTTCAGCATCTTCATCGACGTCGTCGAGGTCGTCGTCGTCATCGCCGTCCTCGTCGTCGTCCTCTTCTTCCTCGTCGTCATCGTCGTCGTCGAGGTCGTCATCCCCGTCGGCAAATTCCAGGTTGCCGTCCTCACCAAGGACGAGCTTGCGACCGCATTCCGGGCAGCTCAGGGCTTCGCCCTCATCGAGGTCGTCCGTGTCAATCTCTTCGAAATCGCAGTCAGGGCAAGTCGCCATATCGCCAGATCCTCAATAGAATCCGCCACTTCCCGGAGGACTTTGGATTATAGCGAGATCGGCGAGGCCCGGGCAACGAACCCTAACGCGTTCGGGCCGCCGTGCCGATAGAAGAAGTGTGACAAGCGCGGCGACCCTCGAGGCACTGAAGACCGTGGTCGTCGCCGACGACACGGCCTTCGTGCGCGACCGCTTCCGGGCGGCGCTGGCGCAGGCTGGTCACGAGACGCTGACCGTCCGCACCGGCGCCGAACTCCTGGGGTTGATGCGCCGGACGGGCGAGCGCGTGGACCTCATCGCCCTCGATCTCAGGCTGCCGCAGGGTCAGGGCGTGCAGATGGTCAGGGACCTGCACAAGCTCAGCAATCACAAGCCCACCATCGTCGTCTTCAGCGGCACGATCGCCAACGCCTCGGAGGTCCGGGAACTGACCACGCTGGGCGTGGCAGGCTACGTCAACGAGTACACGGCGGTGCAGCACATCCTGCCGTCGCTGTCGCCGCACCTCTACCCCGATCTCTACAACCGGCGCAGCAGTCCCGCGGGTCACGCTCGGCATCCCGGTGGCGTACCGTGTCGGCAGCACGATCTCGTCGGCCGTCACGTTGAACATCAGCCAGGGCGGCCTGGCGATCCGCACCACCAGCCCGCTCGACGTCGGCACCAAGCTGCGCGTCCGCTTCCGGCTCTCCACCAGCCGCTTCGATCTCGAGTCCGAGGCGCAGGTCGCGTGGTCGGTGCCGCGGCTCGGCATGGGCGTCGAGTTCGTCAATCTCGAGCACGAATCGCAGGCGGCCATCCACGCCTTCGTGCACGCGCATTTCTTCTCGAACAGAAAAGCCTGAGGGCTTAGGGCTCAGGGCTCAGGCCGCGCGGGTCTAAAGACCCGCTTTACCCGCCCGCCTAGGCCTACCTGCCACCCGCGCCAGCAAGCGTCACCTCGCGCGCAGCAGTCGCAGCGCGTTGGCGACGACGATCACCGACGCGCCGGTGTCGGCGAGCACCGCCATCCACAGCGTCGCGGTGCCGGTGACGGCAGCCACCAGGAACACCGCCTTGAGCGCGAGCGACACCGCGACGTTGGTCTTGACGTTCCGCAGCGTGGCACGCGCCAGCCGCACCGCGAACGGCAGCTTGAGGAGCTCGTCGGACATCAGCGCGACGTCGGCGGCTTCGATGGCCACGTCGGACCCGACCGCGCCCATCGCGATGCCGACATCGGCGGCCGCCAGCGCCGGCGCGTCGTTGACGCCGTCACCCACCATCGCCACCGGCCCCCACGCCGACCGCAGCGCTCCGATCGCCGCATGCTTCTCATCGGGCAGCTGGGCGGCGTGGAACTCGTCCACGCCCACCTCCTGCGCCACCCGCTGCGCCGCGCCGGCTTCGTCGCCGGTCAGCATCGCGATGCGGCGCACGCCGGCCGCACGCAGCAGCTCGAGCGCCTCGCGCGCGGTCGACCGTGGACGATCCGCGAGCGACACCCACCCGGCGAGGCGGCCATCCACCGCGACGAAGACGCGACCGCGGCCGGCATCGACGGCGGCGGCCTGCGGCGCACACCCGCGCTCGGCCATCAGCCGCGCGTTGCCGACGACCACCGCGCGCCCGCCGGCCAGGCCCTCGACGCCCAGCCCGGGCATCGCGCGCACGCCGCTCGCCACCGGCCAGTGCACGCCGTCGTGCCGCGCGCGGGCGACGATGGCGCGGGCCAATCGGATGCGTGGACTGCGACTCGAGGGCGGCCGCCGCGGCCAGCACCTCGTCGCCGCGAACGCGCGGCGCCACCGCCTCGACGCCGGCCACTTCCAGCTCGCCCGACGTCAACGTGCCGGTCTTGTCGAACGCAAGCGCACGCACCGCGGCCAGCCGTTCGAGCGCCGCGCCGCCCTTGATCAGCACGCCGCGGCTGGCCGCGGCCGATACGGCGGCCACGATCGACACCGGCGTCGAGATCACGAGCGCGCACGGACACGACACGACCAGCAGCACGAGCGCCCGGTAGACCCAGTCCAGCGCCGGCGCGCCGGCGAGCGGCGGCACGATCGCCACGGCCAGCGCGGCGACGATCACGGCCGGCGTGTAGACGCGGCCGAAGCGATCGACGAACGACTGGATGGGCGCGCGCTGCGCCTGCGCCTCCTCGACCAGGTGGATGATCCGGGCCACCCGCGTATCGCGGCCGACGCGCGTGACCGTGACCTCGAGCGCGCCGTGGCCGTTGATCGTCCCGGCGTAGACCTCGGCCCCCGGGCCCTTGTCGGCCGGCAGCGACTCGCCGGTGATGGGCGACTCGTTCACGTCGCTCTGCCCGGCCGACACGCGGCCGTCCACGGCGATCTTGTCGCCGGGCCGGACGATGACGAGGTCGCCCGTCGCCACGTCCTCGACCGGGATCCGCTGGTCCACGCCGCCGCGCCGCACCAGCGCGTCGCGCGGGGACAGGTCGAGCAGCGCGCGAATCGCCCCGCGGGCGCGCGCCAGCGTCCGCGCCTCGAGCCACTGCGCCAGCGCGAACAGGAACACCACCGTCGCGCCCTCGCGCCACTCGCCGATCGCCAGGGCGCCGGCCGCCGCGATCACCATCAACGCGTTGATGTCCAGGGTGCGGGCGCGGAGGGCGCCCACGGCCCGCCGCGCCGGAAAGATCCCGCCGACGATGGTGCCGGCGACGTAGGCGGCAATCGAGGCGGGCCCGTACCCGGCGGCCGCCGCGGCGGCGCCGGCGGCCAGCGCCGTGCCCGAGGCGGCGGTGAACCAGAAGCGCGCGGCGACGTCGGCCCCCTGCGCGCGCGGCTCCTCGTGTTCGAGCCACATGCGCATGCCGGCCTCGGCCACGGCGTCGACCATCGCCGCCGTGTCGAGCTTGGCGGCGTCGTAGCTGACGCGCAGGCGCTGGCCCACCACGTCGGCCGAAATCGCCTCGACGCCGGCAATCGGCTTGAGGCGGCGCTCCAGGATCACGACTTCGTCGTTGCAGTCGAGGCCCTCGACGCGGAAGACCGCTTCGGCGTGCACCTCGCACACGGCGCAGGCAACGGTGACGGAACGGGGCGCCGCCATCAGCGGGGCCCTCCCCGGCGCCCTTCCTGCGCGTGGCGCAGCCCCTGCTCGAAGAGCGCGAGCACGTGGTGATCGTCGAGGGCGTAGAAGACGTGACGCCCGTCGCGGCGCGCGCGCACGATCCGCGCGCCGCGGAGCAGCCTCAGCTGGTGCGAGACGGCGGATTCCGAAAGCCGCAGTGCCGAGGCCAGGTCCTGGACGCACACCTCGGATCGCGACAGCACGTCGAGAATGCGCACCCGGGTCGGGTCGCCCAGCACCCGGAAGATCTCGGTCAGATCGTCGACGTCCGACGGTCTCAAGAACTGACATATGAGCAACTGTTCATATATTACCCGAACCCGGCCAGGCCTCGAAACTCGACGTCAAAGCTGTCGCCGGCCGGGCCCGTGCCGCCGGTTGCCGGCCACGCGCCGCATCGGATAGGATTCCTGGTTTGTGATGACCGTAAACAACCAGTCATCAATGCCTTACCGGAGACACCCCGACCTTCCCGGAGACGACCGACGTGATCGAGGTCCAACACCTCACCAAGCGCTACGGCCCCTTCACCGCTGTCCACGACATCAGCTTCTCGGTAGAACGCGGCGAGATCCTGGGCTTCCTGGGCCCCAACGGCGCCGGAAAGACCACGACGATGCGCGTGCTCACCGGCTATATGCCGCCGACCGAGGGCACCGCGGTGGTCGCCGGATACAACCTGGCCGAAAAGCCCATCGAGGCCAAACGGCGCACCGGCTATCTGCCCGAGACGCCGCCGCTCTACACCGACATGGGCGTGCGCGAGTACCTCGAGTTCTGCGCGCGCATCAAGGGCGTGCCGCGCGGCGAGCGCCGGCAGCGCGTGGCCACGGTGATGGAGCGGACGCGAATCGCCGACGTGGCCGACCGCCAGTGCGGCAAGCTCTCGAAGGGCTACCGGCAGCGGGTCGGCCTGGCGCAGGCCCTGCTCCACAACCCCGAGGTGCTCATCCTCGACGAGCCCACCGCCGGTCTCGACCCGAAGCAGATCAACGAGACCCGCCAGTTGATCAAGGAGCTCCGCGGCGATCACACCGTGATCCTGAGCACCCACATCCTGCCCGAGGTCAGTCAGACGTGCACGCGCGTCGTGATCATCAACAAGGGCAAGGTCGTGGCGGTGGACACGCCGGACAACCTGACGTCGCGGCTGCGCGGGTCGGAAACGATCTACGTGCAGGTGGACGCGATGGGCGCCGACGCGGTGGGCGCGCTGGCGGGGCTGGCCGGCGTGACGCGCGTGAGTGCGACCCCGGAGGCGCGCGAAGGCGTGCTGGGACTCGAAGTGGAGAGCGAAGCCGGACGCGACGTCCGGCGCGAGCTCGCCGCCGCGATCGTCACCCGCGGCTGGGGCCTGCTCGAGCTGCGGCCCATGCGCATGAGCCTCGAGGACGTGTTCCTGAAGCTCACGACGCAGGAACCCGACGCGCCGGCCGACGGCGGCGAACCGCCTGTCCGCCGAAACCGAACCCGCCGGCGACACGGAGGTGGCCAATGGGTAACGTGGTGGCGATCGCGCGCAAGGAGCTGCGCTCGTACTTCGCGTCGCCGATCGCCTACATCGTGATCGGGCTGTTCGCCGTGATCTTCGGCATCTTCTTCGGCGTCATCCTGCTCAACTTCAACCAGATGGCCCAGCAGGGCGGCGGCCAGGCCGTCAACGTCAACGAGCAGCTGATCCGGCCGGTGTTCCTCAACTCGGTGGTGGTGTTCCTGTTCATGCTGCCGATCGTCACCATGCGCTCCTACGCCGAGGAGAAGCGCTCCGGCACGATCGAACTGCTGCTCACGGCGCCGCTCACCGACCTGCAGATCATCCTGGGCAAGTTCGCCGGCGCGATGAGCCTCTACGCCTCGATGCTGGTGATCACGATGCTGTCGGTCGGCACGCTGTTCTTCTTCGGCACGCCCGAGCTGAAGCCGCTGCTCACCACCTATCTGGGCCTGCTGCTGATGGGCGGGTGCTTCGTGTCGGTGGGCCTGCTCATCTCGACCTTCACCAGCAATCAGATCATCGCCGGCGCGGTCACCTTTGCCGTGTTCCTGATCCTGTGGGTGATCAACTGGCCGGCGCCGTTCGCGCCGTGGCCCTGGCTGCAGACCTTCCTCAACTATGCCTCGATCGTCGACCACTTCGACGACTTCAGCCGCGGCGTCCTCGACACCAAGCACGTCGTCTACTACGTCAGCTTCATTGCAGTGGGCCTGTTCCTGACCGCGCGGTCGGTGGACACCGAACGGTGGCGGGGGTAGTCATGCAACGCGCACTCAACTGGCTGGCGTGGCTCGGCGTCGCGATCGTGTTCATCGCCGCGCCGGTGCGGATCCTCGGGTGGCTGGAAGTCGTGCCGGTGTCGGCACGGCTCGACCAGTACGCGATGTACGCGTCGTGGGCCGGACTGGCCCTCGTCGTGGTCTACGCGCTGCAGAGCGCCTGGGCCGGCGGGCGCAACTCGCGTTACGGCATGCTCGCCCTGGCGCAGCGTCGGGCTCGGCCTGGCCATCCTGGTGGCGGTCAACTACGTGGCGTCGCGCCAGAACAAGCGCTGGGACTTCACCGCCAACCAGCAGTTCACGCTGTCGGACCAGACGACGAAGCTGCTGCGGGGGCTCACGGCGCCGGCGAAGATCCTCGTCTTCGACCGGTCGCGCGGCTTCGAGCGCTTCCGCGCCCGGCATGAACAGCTACGAGGCGGAATCGAGCAACGTCAGCGTCGAGTACGTCGACGTGGACCGCTTCCCGATCCGGGCCCGCGAGTACGACGTGGCCCAGTACGGCACCGTCGTCGTCGAGTACATGGGCCGCAAGGAGCGCGCGACGACCGACGAGGAGCGCGACATCACCACCGCGCTCATCAAGGCGGTGAACCCGGCGACGAAGAAGGTGTACTTCCTGGCCGGGCACGGCGAGCGCGACGTCAACGGGCCCGCCGACGAGCAGGGGCTGAGCGCCGACCACCGACGCCCTGAAGCGGGACAATTACGAGTTCGACGCCGCTGGTGCTGGCGCAGGCCAACGCCATCCCGGCCGACGCCACGGTGATCATCGTCGGCGGGTCCGCGCATCGACCTGCTCGAGCGCGAGCTGCCGCTGCTGGAGTCGTATCTGGACAAGGGCGGCAAGCTGCTGGTGATGCTCGATCCGCCCTCCGACCTCAAAGCCGGCGAGCCGATGCCTCGGCTGGTGGGACTGCTCGCCAAGTGGGGCATCAAGTCGCCGCCGTCGGTCATCCTGAGCGGCAGCACGAACGATCCGTTCACGCCCGCGGCCGCCCTGCCCTACCCCGCGCACCCGATCACCGAGCGCTTCGGGCTGCTCACCGTGTTCTCGCTGGTGCGGGCCATCCAGCCCGACGGCGAGGGGCGCGACGGCAACGCCGCGCGGCCGTTCGTGCAGACCGGGGCCAACAGCTGGGCCGAGACCGACCTCGCCAAGTTCGATCCCAACGCGCTGGCCCCGCCCGACGAATCCACGGGCGACATCCTCGGCCCGGTCACGATCGGCGCCACCGTCGCCGTCCCGGTCAAGGCCGCCGATCCGGCGCCCGCGCCGGCCGCCGCGGGCGACACCGCCAAGCCGGCGCCGCCGGAAACGCGCATCGCGGCGATCGGCGACTCCGAGTTCGTCACCAACCAGCTGGCCGGCGTGCCGGGCAACGTCAACCTGTTCATGAACACGGTCAACTGGCTGGCGCAGCAGGAGAACCTGATTTCGATCCGCCCGCGCGACCCGGCCGAGCGGCGGGTCACGATGGACAACCGCCAGCTCGTGCTGCGTGCTGGCCTTCTCGGTGCTGATCGTGCCGATCGCGGTGTTCGGCGGCGGCTTCTACGCCTGGTGGCGGAGGCGCTAACCCATGCAGCGGCTGGTTTCGACGATCGCCCTCGTCGCCGTCCTGGGCGGGCTCGTCGGCTACATCTACTACCTCGAGACGAAGGAGCCCGCGCCGCCGGAGGACGCGCCGCAGAAGGCGTTCGCCTCCGTGGAGGCCGATGCCATCGAGGAGCTGCGGATCACCGCCGGCGGCGAGACGACGCGGCTCACGAAGACCGGGGACACGTGGTCGATCGTGGAGCCGGTGCGGGCCGACGCCGACGCCGGCGAGGTGTCGAGCATCACCGGCAGCCTCTCGTCGCTCCAGATCGAGCAGGTCGTGGACGAGAAGCCGGCCGACCTCACGCCCTTCGGCCTCGAGCCCGCCCGCATCGACGTCGCATTCAAGGTGAAAGGCCAGGCCGCCGAGCAGCGCATCCTGCTGGGCGAGAAGACACCGGTCGGCGAGAACGTCTACGCCAAGCTGCCCGCTTCGCCGCGGGTGTTCCTGGTGCAGTCGCACCTCGACGCCACGTTCAACAAGACCACGTTCGCGCTGCGCGACAAGGCGGTGCTGAAGGTCGATCGCGGAAAGGCCGACGGCCTGGAGCTGAAGGCGGGGCCCACGGAGATCGCGCTCGCCAAGTCGGGCGAGAGCTGGTCGCTGGTCAAGCCGATCGCGGCCCGCGCCGACTACGCGGCGGTCGAGGGCGCCATCGAGCGCCTGTCGTCGGCGCAGATGCAGGCCCTCGCCGAGGATCAGGACGCACCGCCGTCGCGATACGGGCTCGACGCGCCCGACCGCGACGATGACCATCAAGTCCGGGAGCTCGAGCGCCACGCTGACGCTCGGCAAGACCGAGAACGCCGTGGTGTTCGCCAAGGACTCCAACCGCCCGGTGATCTTCACGGTGGCGCCGACGCTCCGCGCCGACGTGGTGAAGGACGTCGGCGAGTTCCGCCGCAAGGACCTCTTCGACTTCCGCTCCTTCACCGCCACGCGCGTCGAGTTCACCCGCGGGGGCCAGACGCAGGCGTTCGACCGGACGAAGGGCAAGGACGGCAAGGACGTGTGGACGGCGGCCGGCAAGACGCTCGATGCCATGCAAGATCGAGTCGCTCCTGGCGCAGGTGTCGGGCCTGCGGGCGGCCTCGTTCGAGACCGGATCGCACCCGTCGCTGAAAACGCCCGTGCTCACCGTGAAGGCGGTCTTCGACAAGGGATCCGACTCGGTCACGTTCGGCCGCGCCGGCGCGGACGTCTACGCGAGCCGGAGCGACGAGCCCGGCACGGCCAAGCTCGACGCGGCCGCCTTTGACGAGGCGATCAAAGCCCTCGACGCGCTGAAGTAGCATCTAATTCATGCGGCCGGGTGGCCCATCATGGCCTCCGCGGTTCGCCGTCCTGACGGGCGGCGTCTGCTCTGCTCGTTGAGCCTTTGCGCGGTGGCCATGCTGTCGGCGCAGACGGCGCCTGCCTCCGGCGCGGCGCGGACGCGCTGCGTCGGGCGCGGCGGCCCTCGCACAGCTCCGCCAGGATCTGCAGGCCGACATGGCCTCCGCCGGCGTGACCCGCGCCGTCTGGGGCGTGGTGGTCCACTCGCTGGACCGCGACGAGCGCCTGTTCGAGCTCAATCCCCAGACGCTGCTCATTCCCGCCTCGGTCGCCAAGATCGTCAGCGCCGTCTCGGCCGCCGAGACGGTGGGCTGGGACTACACCTACACGACGCCGGTGCGGGCGGCCGGACCCATCGTCGACGGCGTGCTCACCGGCGACCTGATCGTGACCGGTTCCGGCGATCCCACTCCGGACGGCCGCGAAGGCGACACCCTGCAGGTCTGGGTGGACGCGCTGAGGGCCAAGGGCCTGCGCCGGGTCGAAGGCCGCGTGATCGGCGACGACGACGCCCTCGAAGAGCCGCGGCCGGCACGCGCCTGGGCCTGGGAGGACGTCGGCTACGTGTCGGGCGCCCTCTTCGGCGCGCTGAACGCGGCGGAGAACCGCATGACGGTGACCATCGGGCCAGGCCCGCGCGAGGGCGCGCAGGCCACCGCTGGCGGTGGACGCCGAAGCACGGGAGCGGCCGCTCGTGAACCGCACCGTCACGACGGCCGCTCAGGCGACCTTCGTCTGGTCCGAACAGCGGCCGGGCGAGACGGCGCTCACCCTTGCCGGCTTCGTCCGGCCCGGCGAGGCGCCGTTCCGGATGTCGGTGTCATCCGGCAACCCCACGCAGTGGTTCGCCAACCTCCTGCGCGACCGGCTGGTGCAGAGCGGGGTCGACGTGACGGGCCGCGCCGCCGACATCGACGACGTGGTGCCGCCGCCCGATCGCACCGCGGGCACGGTGCTCTACACCCATCGATCGCGGCCGCTCTCCGCCATCGTGAAGCCGATGCTCAAGGAGAGCATCAATCTCTACGGCGAGGCGGTGATGCGGCTCAACGCGGCGCCGGGCGGGCCCGCCACCAACGACGCCGCGCTCGAGGGCCTGCGCAAGCGGCTGGCCGCGTGGGGCGTGCCCGACGACGCCGAGCAGCTCGTGGACGGCTCAGGCCTGTCGCGCCACGACCTCGTGACGCCGCAGGCGCTCACCGTGCTCCTGCAGCGCGTGCACGACCCGGCCGCCGCGTCGCCGTTCGTGTCGGCGCTGCCGATCGCGGGCGTGGACGGGTCGCTGGCGCTGCGGATGAAGCGGACGAGAGCCGAGGGCAACCTCCGGGCGAAGACCGGCACCATGAGCAACGTGCGCAGCCTGGCCGGCTACCTCAAGACGAAGGACGGCGAGCACCTTGCTGTCGTGATCATCATCAACAACTACGAGGGCACCGGAGTGGACGCCACCGAGGCGATCGATCGGATGGCGGTGCGGCTGGCGGATTTCAGCCGCCAGCCCTGAGGGCGCGGTCCGCAGAGAACGGCCATTCCTCCGGCCGCCGCGCGCGCCACAGGTAGGCGGCGACACCGGCGGCCAGCAGCGCCACCCCGGCCGCGATGTACGGCAGCCCGCTGGTGACGAGAATCGCCAGCCATCCCGCAGCGGCCACCACGCTCGGCAGCGGATAGCCCCACGCCGCGAACGGCCGGTCGATGTCGGGGCGCAGCCGCCGCAGCGCCGTCACCGCCCCGATCACCGGCAGCGCGCCGATCACGACATAGATCACGACCAGCGCGGTGATGAGCGCGTCGAGTTCGAGCAGGCAGGCGAGCGCCGACGCGACGCCGACGAACGCCACCGAGAAGGACGGAAAGCGGCCGGACGGATGCAGCCGGGCGAACACGCGGAAGAAGCGGCCGTCAACCGCCGCCGCGTAGGGAATCCGCGCGGTCGCGCACATGGCCGCGAAGAGCCCCGCGAAGATCGTCGACCAGGATCAGCAGCGTCATGATCGCCGCCGCGCCTCGGCCATGCAGGCGCGCGACGAACTCGCTGACGATGAACGGCGAGGCCGCGGCCTCCTGCCACGGCATGGCGCTCATGATGCCGGCGTTCATCGCCAGGTAGAGGCCGGCCACCAGGGTCACCGAGAGCACGATCGAGCGAGGAATGGTGGCGGCGGGCCGCCGCACCTCGCTGGCGTAGTTGCAGATGTTGTTGTAGCCGAGATAGTCGTAGACCGAGTACAAGCGTCGCGGTGCCCAGACCGGCCCAGAAGGCGGCGGACCCGGTGAAGGCGCCGGCCGGGATCGCCAGCGCGGCAGGCTGCCCGTAGACGACGCCGTCGACGATCACCCAGCCGACGGCCACGAACACCACCGCCGCGAACACGGTGCCCCAGCGTCCCACGCGGTCGATACGCCGGTACACCAGCGCCGCCGCAAGCAGGCACACCAGCGCGGCGAGCGCCTTTCTCTCCCAGGGGCCGAGCGACGGCACGAGGTAGCTCGCGTAGAAGGCGAAGCCCACCGCGCCCGAGGCCATCGTGAGCGGGAACGCGATCATCGTCTGCCAGAGGAAGAGAAAGCTCATGAGACGCCCGAGGCGCCGAGGCCCGTAGGCCTCGAGCAGGTACTGATAGCCACCGCCCGAGCGCGGCAGCGCAGCGCCCAGCTCCGCCCACACCAGCCCATCGGCCAGCGCGACCGTCGCGCCGACGATCCAGGCCACGAGCGACTGCGGGCCCTGCATCGCCTGGATGATCAGCGGGATGGTGAGGAACGGCCCGGCGCCGATCATGCTCAGCATGTTGAGCGTCGTCGCCTGCGCGAGGCCGATGCGCGGCACGTCGACGGCCGGCGCGGTGTCCAGGGGCAGCGCGGCCGCCGTGGTGGGTGGGGTCATGCGGCCGTGGCCCGAATCGACGCCTCGCCGCGCGCGAGCAGGCCGGCCCACTCGGGCCGGCGCCGCACCGCAGCCAGATCGAGCGGCGCGTCGGGGACCGCCTCGTGCGCCGTCAACGCCAACTGCCACCAGCCGACGTCATGCCACTTGCCGAACTTGAAGCCCACGCGCCGGTAGACGCCGAGCGGCTCGAACCCGACCGCCTCGTGCAGGCCGACGCTGCCCGGATTGGGCAGGGCGATGCCGGCAAATGCGTTGACGTAGCCCTGGGCCGCGAGCACGGCGAACAGCGACTGATACAGGCCGCGGCCGATGCCGAGCCGCCGCCGGGAGGCGTCGATGTACACCGACGTATCCACCGACCAGCGGTAGGCGGCGCGCACGCGATGCGCCGTCGCGTAGGCGTAGCCCGCCACGTCGCCGCCGATCTCGCACACCAGCCACGGATACGACGGCAGCGTGCTGGCCAGCCGCCGGCGTATCTCGGCGGCGTCGGGGGCCTCGGTTTCGAACGAGATCGACGTGGTCTCGACCACCGGCCCGTAGATGGCCGCGATCGCCTCCGCGTCGGCGTCGCTCGCGAGCCTGATCTGGACGGACATGCCGCGCGATCTAATCACATCCCGCGCGCGGCCCGATCCGGTCCGGCTGCCGGGCGCTCTCACGCGCGGTCAGGCGGCGACGAGGATCTCGCGCGCCGCGGCGGCGATCTCGACCGCGTTTCCGGTGAGGCCACCGGCCTGCGCCAGGTCGGCGCGCCCGCCGCCGCGCCCGCCGAAGCGCTCGATCAGGCGCCGCAGCACGGCGCTCGCGTCGAGGCCGAGCGAGGGGGCGCAGGCCACGACGACGAGCGGCTGCGCGCCGCTGCCGACGAGCGCCACCGCGACCGGATCGCGCGTAATGAGCGACGTGGCGATGGTCTTCAGGCCGTTGGCGTCCCAGCCCTCGTACACGTCGGCGATCACCCGCCGCGCAGCCGACGCCGGTGCCGACGCCAGCAGCCGGTCGGCCTCGTGGACCGCCAGCGCCGTCTGCATGGCGGCGATCGTCTTGCGCAGCCCCTTGCCCTCGGCCTGGAGCTTCTCCACCGCCGCCGGGAGCTCCTGCGGCAGCACCGACAGCATCCGCACCGACCCGCCCACCGCGTCGCGGAGCTGCCGCAGCGAGCGCAGGGCCCGGCCGCCGCAGACGAAGGTGAGGCGCACGCCCCCCTTGAACTTCTCGACACCGGTCACGGCAATCAGCCCGATGACCCCGGTGCGCGCCACGTGGGTGCCGCCGCAGGCCGACAGATCGAACTCCGGCACCTCGACCAGCCGCAGCTCGCCTTCACGGGCCGATTCCTTGCGCAGCGGCAGCGCCTTCGCCTCGTCCGCGGAGGCAAAGCGCACCGCGACCTCGCGGTCGTCCCACACGACGCGGTTGGCCTCGTCCACGGCGCGCTCGACGTCGGCCGTCGACGACCGCGGCGGCGAGGTCGATCGTGGACGACTCGCTGCCCAGGTGGAAGCTCACCGTCGCCGCGTCGCACACGCGCACCAGCGCCGCCGACAGCACGTGCTGGCCGGTGTGCTGCTGCATGTGATCGAAGCGCCGGGCCCAGTCGATCTCGCCGCGGACGCCGGCACCCTCGGCGAGCGGCGCCGAGAGCACGTGCACGACGTCGCCGTCCGCATCGACCACGTCCACGACGGAGGTGCCGCCGAGCACGCCGACGTCGAAGGGCTGGCCGCCGGAGGTCGGATAGAACGCCGTCGCGATCGAGCACCACGGCGGGACGTCCGTCGTGGTCGAACGCGCGGACGACCACGGCGTCGAAGGCGCGGCAGTAGGCGTCGGTGTAGTAGATGCGCTGCGTCATGCCGGACGACGAGCGGGTCGGGCACGCCCGGCCTGGGCGAAGCCGGCGGCGCGCAGCACGCAGCTGTCGCAGCGGCCGCAGGGCGCGCCCGTCGGCGGACGGGTCGTAGCAGCTGTGCGTCAGCCCGTAGTCGAGGCCGAGCTCGAGCCCGCGCGCGATGATCTGCGCCTTGGTGAGCGCGATGAGCGGCGTGTGGACGCGGAACCGTGCGCCGCCGACGCCCGTGGCCGTGGCGAGCGAGGCCAGCTGCTCGAACGCGGCGATGAACTCGGGACGGCAGTCGGGGTACCCGGAGTAGTCGAGCGCGTTGACGCCGATGACGATGTCGCGCGCGTCGAGCACTTCGGCCCAGCCGAGCGCGAGCGACAGGAACACCGTGTTGCGCGCCGGGCACGTAGGTGGAGGGAATCTCCGCCGGATCGATCGGCCGGTCCTTGGGCACCGGCAGGTCGCTCGTCAGCGACGAGCCGCCGAAGGTGGACAGGTCCACCGCGATCTCGACGTGGCGGGCCACGCCCAGCGCGCGCGCCACGGCGCGCGCGGCCTCGATCTCGCGCGCGTGCCGCTGGCCGTACGCGACCGTGAGCGCGTGCAGGCGGAACCCCTCGGCCCTGGCGATCGCCGCGGCCGTGTAGGAGTCGAGCCCGCCGCTCAGCAGAACGACCGCGTCAGACACCGCGCGTGGACGGGTCCCAGATGTACTTGTGCAGCTGCACCTGCACCCGCACCGGCAGCCGGTCGGCGAGCACCCATTCCGAGAGCGTGCGCAGGTCCATCTCGCCGTGCACCGGCGAGAAGTGGACGGCCGCGGCGCGGGCCGGCCAGATCGCGCTCGCGGACGACGTCGCGCGCGTACTCGTAGTCGGCGCGGTCCTTGATGACGAACTTCACCTCGTCGTGCGGCCGCAGCCGGTCGAGGTTCGCCCAGTCCATCCGCCGCGCCTCGCCGCTGCCGGGACACTTGACGTCGAGAATCGTGACCACCGTCGTCGGGCACCCGCGCGGTGCTGCGGTGGCCGCCGGTTTCGAGCAGCACGGTCTTGCCGCGCGCGAGCAGCGCGTCCATCAGCGGATACACGTCCTCCTGCAGCAGCGGCTCCCCGCCGGTCACCTCGACCAGCGGGCAGTCGTAGCGGTCGACGTCCTGCAGCACCGCCTCGAGCGGCCGCTTCGAGCCTTCGTGGAACGCGTACGGCGTGTCACACCACGAGCAGCGGAGATCGCACGCGGTGAGCCGGACGAAGACGCACGGCTGCCCGGCGTAGCTCGACTCGCCCTGCACCGAGTAGAAGATTTCGTTGATCGTGACCAACTCCTTCTCTATTATCGGGAGAAGAGCGACCCTGCCCATGAGCCTGCGCATCGGCACCTCCGGCTGGAGCTATCCGTCGGGAAAAGGCACCTGGAACGGCGTGTTCTATCCGGCCACGCGCTCGAAGCGCGACGGCACCAAGGACTTCGACGAGCTGCGCTTCTACGCCGAGCACTTCGACACCGTCGAGGTGAACTCACCTTCTACGGGCATGCCGCGCGCCGAGGTGGCGCGGCAATGGGCGTCGCGCACGCCCGCCGGGCTTCGAGTTCTCGCTCAAGCTGTACCAGAAGTTCACGCACCCGAAGATGTTCCGCGAGGCGGCGCTGAAGACGGCGCCCGGGACGCGAGGGGCCGCTGCTCGACCTGCTGGCCGCAGGTGACGCAGAGCGACATCGACGACTTCCGCGCCGGCATCGAGCCGCTGGCGGCGAGCGGCCGGCTGGGCGCGCTGCTGGCGCAGTTTCCGCCCAGCTTCAAGGACACGCCGGCGTCGCGGGACTACCTCGCGGCGCTGCTGCGCGCGTTCCACGACTACCCGGTGGCCGTGGAGCTGCGGCACAAGAGCTGGAGCGACGCGCTCGGCGACACGCTGTCGCTGCTGAACGGGTTCGGCGCCGCGTTCGCGCAGATCGACGAGCCCAAGTTCCGGCTGTCGATCCGGCAGAACTACCTGCCGAACGTGACCGGCTTCTACTACATGCGCCTGCACGGCCGGAACGCCGCGCAGTGGTGGGCGCACGACAAGTCGCGAGGACCGCTACAACTACCTGTATTCCGACGCCGAGCTGCGCGAGTTCGCGGACGTCGCGGGCGCGGCGCGCGACGCTGGTGAAGAAGTCGTACCTCTACACGAACAACCACTACTCGTCGAAGTCGGTGGTCAACGCGCTGATGCTGAAGGCGCAGCTCGGCGAGCCGATCGAGGGCGAGTATCCGCCGGCGCTGATCGAGAAGTATCCGGAGCTGAAGGAGCTGCGCATCGGCGGGACTGAAGTCCCGCCCTGCGCCCGTTGCGGCCCGCCTACCGGGTACGTAGGGCGGGGTGCCTCTTCAGCCCGGCCCCTACATCAGCGGCCGCTGAGATCCCGATAGAAATACGTCGTCGAGCAGTAGCCGCCGCGCGGGAAGAGCGCATAGCGCGGAATCTCGCCGACCCGCGTCCAGCCGAGGCGCGCGTACAGCCGCTCGGCGTCGCCGCCGGTCACGGTATCGAGCACCAGCAGCGTGCGGCCGCAGTCCAGCGCCGCGCGCTCGGCGGCGCGCATCAGCGCCGCGCCCAGGCCCCGCCGGCGCGCGCGGCGGTGCACCAGCATCTTCGCCAGGTCGGCCCGGTGCGGCTGGTTCTCGGGCAGGTCGAGCACGAGCTGCACGGTGCCGCAGATGCCCGCGCCGTCTTCGGCGACGAGCAGCGCCCGCTCGCCCGCGTGCACGCCGGCGGCGACGCGGCGCCAGAAGGCCACGGCGCGCTCGCGGGTGAGCGGCGCCATGAAGCTCACCGACGCGCCGCCCTCGACGCAGTCGAGCAGCACGTCGGCGAGGCCCTCGATCGCGGCGTCGTCGACGGCATGCAGCCGGCGGATCGCGCACGGCGGCGTCATCGGCGGTCCGCCGCGCCGGGCGTGCGACCTGGCGCCGCGTCCCGCCGGCCGCGCTCTCCGCGAACACGACCGCATAGCGCGCGGCCCGGCGCGTCGGGTTGTGGAACATCGTCGGCCGATCGAGCTCCATCGCCAGGCAGTCGCCCTGGCGCAGCGCGATGACGCTCGCGGCCGACGGTGACGTCGATCGCGCCCTCGAGCACCCACACCTGCTGGTGCACGCGGACGGCGCGCGCGCCGGTCTCGAACGCGACGCGCCCGCCGGGCGGAAAGTGCACCTCGACGATGTGCATCGGCTGCGGACACGCCCGGCGGCGACACGTTCCGGCGCACGTAGCCCGATGCCGGATCCTGCCACTCGGGCTGATCGTCGCGCCGCGCGATCGGCGACGGCGCGGCGCGGCGGCCGGCGCCTCGTCGAAGAGCGACGCCAGCATCACGCCGAGGCCGGTGGCGAGCTTCTCGAGCACGACCGCGGTGGGGCTGCTCTCGCCGCGCTCGACCAGCGAGATCATCGAGCGGCTCACGCCGCTCCGGGCAGCGAGGTCTTCGAGCGACAGCCCGCGCGCGGCGCGCAGATCGCGCACGCGTCCGGCGATGCGCCGGTTGAGGACGGCGGGCGATCTCGCTGCTTCCATTATGATGGAATCATCTTCCATCATATGAAACGCGGTCAAGGCGCCGCGCGGACGGCAGCACCTTTTCCATCGTGAAGAGCGGCGTGCCGGCCAGGTCGTGCGGCCCCTCGGCGGAGCGCGCGAACCCGGCCCGCTCGTAGAACCTGATCGCGGGATCGAGGAACGGCGTGGTGCTGAGGACGACGCGCGAGTGGCCGTGGCTGCGCGGCGTATTGCCTCGACCGCGGCGAGCAGCAGGCGCCCGCAGCCGCCGCCGCGGCTGGCGGGATGCACCGCCATGCTCCGCATGTAGAGCTGTGGCCCGCGCGGCACCGCCGACACGGTGCCCACGGCGCGGCCGTCCTGCAGCGCCATCCACACCGGACCGTCGCTCCACCGCGCCCGGATCCGTTCGGCCGGCGGCGCCGTGGCGGTAAACGCTTCCGACGTGTAGAGCGGGCGGTACACGTCGAAGGCGTCGCGCAGCAGGCCGGCGATGTCTGCCGCGTCGTCCAGCGTGGCAAGGCGGACGCTACACCTAGGAGGCAATGGTGGCGCCGTGCTCCTCGAGCAGCGTACGCAGCACGGACCGGTGGCACCGCGCCTCGTCGGCACAGTAGCAGCCGACCGAGAAATCGGCGCGCGCCGACAGCAGCGCGAGCAGGCGCAGCAGATGCGCCTTGTCCGGGGCCGCCATCTCGCGACGGTAGCGGGCGGCAAAGCGAGCCCACTCCCCGGGCGACGAGACCGCCTGTCCGAACTTCAGGAGCGCCGGACTCGGCGCCAGTTCGGGCAGCCACACGTCGTACCAGTTGCCCGCGGCGTGCTCGGCCTTCGGCACGCCCCGCGGCGGATGCCGGACGGTGCCGACGCGAAGGCCTTCACCTCTGGCACGGGGAGTCCCCAGGCGAACGATCCGGACCGCCATGAGCCGGGTCCTGCCTTCGTCCGGTCACGCAGTCGCCGGGGCGACGCTACTCCTTCACGGTGACGCGGCGGATGACGTCGGGGACGACCAGCTTCTGCACGACGTCCATGCCGGCAATCACCTGGCCGATGACCGTGTAGTCACCGTCGAGGGAATGCCGTGGCGCGAGCATGACATACAGCTGGCTGTCGGCCTGCCGGGGGTCCTTGCCAGGGTAGGCCATGGCCACCGCACCGGTCACGTGGGTGCGCTTCGGGTTGGCCTCGCCGACGCCGACCGGGTTGAAGCTGCTGCCGGTCCCCCACTGGGCCTTCTTCGACATGTCGCGCGAGAGCGGGTCGCCGAACTGCATGATGAACCCGTGGATCTGCCGGTGCACGCGCATGCCGTCGTAGAAGCGCCGCTTCACCAGGGCGATGATGTGCTCGACGCTCTTCGGGGCTTCGTTCGGATACGTCTCGAACTGGAACGTGCCTTTCACGGTCTCGACCACGATGAGCGGGACCGGCGCCCGGCGACCGCTTCGGCTCGGCCGCAGCCGTGCCGGCGGCCGGCGGCTTCGGGGCCGGCTTCTGACCTGCCGGGGGCGCCGCGCGGTTTGTTCGTCGACGCCTGCCAGGCCGACACGCCCGCCGGTGCCATCGCCAGCACCACCGCCGCCACCGCCAAACCGAGCTGTCTCATCGCTGCCTCCTCGCAGGCGCCGACGGCGGGGCCTGCGCCCCGGCGGCCGGACGCGCGGATCCGCTCGCCCACGCCAATTCTTGGACAATCCGCGGCGATCGCGCAATCGCCGCAGCGCGGATGGACCGGACGGCAGACGTTCTGCCCCCACGTCACCAGATAGAGTTGATCGACGACCACCACCGCCGCCCGGTGGCTCGTAGAGCGCCTGCTCGGTCTCCTCGGGCGTGCGGGTCGCCACCCACCCCAGCCGGTTGGAGATGCGGTGCACGTGCGTGTCCACGCAGATGTTCTCGCGGCTCTTGAACGCGAGGATGAGCACCAGGTTCGCCGTCTTGCGGCCGACGCCGGGCAGCTGCACGAGCTCCTCCAGCGTGCCGGGCACGCGGCCGCCGAACCGCGTCAGCAGCATCTCGCAGCACGCCTTCACGTGCTCGGCCTTGTTGCGATAGAAGCTCACCGGATAGATCAGCCGCTCGATCTCGCGCACCGGGAGCCGCGCCATCGCGCGCGGCGTGCGGGCGCGGGCGAAGAGCCGCGCCGACGCCGCCGCCGTGGTCGCGTCCTGGGTGCGCGCCGAGAGCAGCGTCGCGATCAGGATCTGAAAGGCGTTGTCGGCCTCGGCCTCGGCCACCTTCTCCACCGCCGGCAGCTCCATGCCGGTGATGGCCCTGGCGAGCGCACGCATCGTGCGATCGACCGGCGCCGGACGCAGCGCGGCGCCTGAGCGCTCACGTTGGCGGCGCGACCGGCGTCAGCGGCGGCTGGCCCGTGAGCACGGCGACGATGTTGCGCGCCGCGAGATCGGCCATGGCGGTGCGGGTCTCGCTCGTCGCGCTCCCGAGATGCGGCGACAGCAGGACGTTCTCGAGCGCGAGCAGCTCGGGCAGCACCGCCGGTTCGTCCTCGTAGACGTCGAGGCCGGCGCCGGCGATGAGCCGGTTCTTGAGCGCCCACGCCAGCGCCGCTTCGTCCACGACCGGACCGCGCGAGGCGTTGACGAGATACGCCGACCGCTTCATGCGCGCCAGCGCGGTCTGGTCGATCAGGTGCCGCGTGTCGGGGGTGAGCGGACAGTGCAGCGACACGATGTCGGACGTGGACAGCAGCTTGTCGAACGGCATCGGCTCGGCCGCCTGCTCTGAGTCACGCGGCGCGCCCGGGCCTGACGCGCGAGGTAGGCGACGCGGACGCCGAACGCCGCGGCGCGCGCCGCCACGGCGCGGCCGATCCGGCCGAACCCGACGATCCCGAGCTGCTTGCCGCGCAGCTCGGTGCCGAGCATGAAGTCGAACGCCCACGCCTTCCAGCCGCCGCGCCGCACCAGCCGGTCGCCCTCGGCCACGCGCCGCATGATGCCGAGGATCAGCGCCCAGGTGAGATCGGCGGTGGACTCGGTGAGCACGTCCGGCGTGTTGGTGACCATCGACGCCCAGCTCGCGCGCCGGTCTTCACGTCGATGTTGTTGATGCCGACCGCCACCGCCGCCACCACCTTGAGGTCCGGCAGCCCCGCCTCGAGCACGGCGCGATCGACCGTGTCGGGCAGCATGCGCGATCAGCCCCTGCTTGCCGCGCACGCGGGCCACGAGCTCGTCGTGGGTCAGGAACGTGTCGCGATCGTTGAGATCGACGTCGCACGCCTCTTCGAGGCGCGCCAGCGCCGCCGACGGCAGCCGCTTGGTGACGAGCACGGTGGGTCTGGACACGGTGTCTAATGGCGCCTCAGGCACGGGTTCGAGGACTCGACGTGCGGAGCTTCAGTGGCCGTACGACTTGCAGTAGCCGCAATGATTGCACGCACGCCGGGCTCGATCACGCAGCGGCCGTCGGGATCGCCGGGCGGCAGCATGAACAGCGCGTGGCTGCTGTGGCCGCTCGCCGTGTAGGCCGGGGCTTCAGCGCCCGCCGGCGACCGGCGCACGCCGAACGGCCCACGCGGCGCCGATGCCACTCGTCTGCGCGATCGCGTCGCGAACGAGCGCTCGCAGCTCCTGTTCGGTCATTCCGTCACGTCCACGTGATCGACGATGCCGATGATGGCCGCGTCCACCGGCGCGCCCTTGCGCCCGAGCGCCTCGCCGGCGGCGCGCCCCTCGATCACGATCAGCACCTTCTCGCTGACGCCCGCTCCCACCGAGTCCACGGCGAGCAGCGGCACGCCGCGCGGCTGATCGTCCACCGTGGTCGGCTGCACGAGCAGCAGCTTGGCGCCTTCGAACTTCGGGTGTTTCTGCGTGGCGACGACGGTGCCGATGACGCGCGCGAGCTGCATGGTGCGGCCGCCTCAGCCGAGGTCCCAGTGATCGACGATGCCGACGACGCCGGCATCGGCGGGCACTTCGGTCGGATGGAACGGAAAGCTGGCTTCCTTGCCGCGCACGAAGAACACGGTCTCGCCGACGCCGGCGCCCACGGCGTCCACCGCCACCAGCGTGCGGCCGACGTTGCTGCCGTCGGCGGCGATGCGGCTGCAGCACGAGCAGCGTCACGCCGGTGAGGTTCTCGTCCTTCCGGGTGACCACGACGTCGCCGATGACCTTTGCGAGCTGCATGGTGACAGATCGGCTGGAGGTCAGGTGGGTCAGGTGGGCCTGCAGGTGGGCTCACCGACTACCTGACTCACCTGACCACTGGCACTCAGTCCCCGGCCGCGACGTCGACGGTGTCCACGATGCCGACGATGGCCGCGTCCACCGGGCAGTCCTTCATGCCGGCCGCCATGCGGGCGGAGCTGCCGCTGACGATGAGGACGGTCTCACCCACGCCGGCGTCCACGGTGTCGACGGCGACGAGATAGTTGCCCTCGGGCTTGCCGTGCGGGTCCATGGGCCGGGCGACGAGCAGCTTGTTGCTGACGAGCCGCGGATCCTTGCGCGTGGCGACGACGGTCCCGACGATGCGGGCGAGGATCATGCTCGACTCGAGGCGGAGCCTCTAGCGCCTTCGAGCCGACTCCGGACTTGCCGATGGGCAGCGCGTCCTCGAGGTTGGAGTGCGGGCGCGGGATGACGTGCACCGAGACGAGCTCGCCCACGCGGCGCGCGGCGGCGGCGCCGGCGTCGGTGGCGGCC
The DNA here is from genome assembly GCA_963731785.1 of uncultured Acidobacteriota bacterium. Classification (GTDB taxonomy): domain Bacteria; phylum Acidobacteriota; class Vicinamibacteria; order Vicinamibacterales; family UBA2999; genus DASYRM01. Next base: position 100,557 of record CAVSWX010000004.1, on the reverse strand, counting down.
TTCACGGCGGCCACGTCGCCGCGCACGATGGCGGTCACGTAGCCCGCGCCGATCTTCTCCCAGCCGACCAGCGTCACCTTGGCGGCCTTGACCATCGCGTCGGCCGCCTCAATCATGGCGACCAGGCCCTTGGTCTCGACCATTCCGAGCGCCTCACCCATCGTCTACCTCAATCCCGAAGATTCTTCACGGCGTCGGCAATCAGCGCCGTCAGTTCGGCGTATGTTAGCCGAATTTCCCCGTCCCTGCTCGCGGTCTCGGAGCACGGCGTCGACGTCGGTCCGGGAATGCACCGCCGGCTCGAGGCCCTCGGTGCCATTCGGGCGCCTCGAGCACCTGGCAGAGCGCGTCGGATCGCCGCTGTCCAGCTCCGCGGGGTCGGCGCAGAGCGGCGCCGGCGCGGCGATGCCGTACATCCCGCGCAGCCCCTGCAGCCGCTCGACCTCCTCGCGCGAAATCAGGTTCTCGCCGCCGAGCAGGCGCGCCACGAGGCTGATCTTCGCGAAGTGCTCGATCGTCTCCATCTTGTAGTACGCCGACATCACGTCCGTGCCGCAGGTGACGGCGCCGTGATTGGCCAGCAGCATCCCGTCGTGCGCCTTGATGTACTTGCGCACCGCCGCCGGCAGTTCCGCCGTGGACGGCGTGCCGTACTCGGCGATGGGAATGCTGCCGAGCGTGGTGACCACCTCGGCCAGCACCGCGCGCGTCAGCGGAATGCCGGCGGTGGCAAACCCGGTCGCCGTGGGCGGATGGGCGTGCACGACGGCGTTCACGTCGGGCCGGTTGCGGTAGATCTCGAGGTGCATCGGCAGCTCGGAGCTCGGGTCGCGATCGCCGGCGAGCTTTCGCCCCTCGTAGTCCACGATCACCATCATGTCCGGCGTCATGTACCCCTTGGGCACGCTCTTCGGCGTCGTGAGCAGCCGGCCCTTGTCGAGCCGCGTGCTGATGTTGCCGTCGTTCGAGGCGACGTAGCCGCGGGCGTCCATGCGGCGGCCGGCTTCGACGATGTCGGCGCGGAGCTGCTCCTCGAGACGAGAGCTCATGCGCTCTTCCGGAACGACTCGCGGCACTCGGCCGAGCAGAAGTAGTGCATCTCGTCGCCGGTGCGCAGCGCCAGCGACTCGGCGGGCGGCACCCACGTGCCGCACACCGGGTCGCGCACCAGCTTCATCGGCGACGCGCGCTGCTTGCGCTGCCGCGTGGTGCCGCCGAACGCCTCGATGATGCCGTCCGACGAAGCGCCAGAACGCCCACGCCAGCACCGAACACCAGCGCGAGGATGAGGAGAACGCGTGTCACTGCTGGCTCGGTGCGGCTCTGGTTGGCGTGGGCCGCGGCCACGCCTTCGAGCGCACGCCGGGCCGCCTCGCCCTCGGGCGAGCCGGGCGCGAGCTCCACCACCTTCTGCCACTCGACCGCGGCGCCCTTGAGATCTTCCTTGCCGAAGGCGAGCACGATGCCCTTGTTGAGCAGCGTCTTGGTGTGCTTCGGATCGATCTTGAGCGACTCCTCGAACCGCTTCAGCGCCTCGTCGGTGCGGTTGGTGTAGTAGTAGCTCACGCCGAGATCGGTGCTGACGTCGGCGTCCTTCGGATTGAGCGCGAGGGCGCGCTCGTACCAGGAGATCGCGTCGGGCCAGCGCTCGGCGTCGAAGTAGACGTTGGCCAGCTGCACGACCGCGGACATGTCCTTCGGATCGCCCTTGATCGTGGCGTTCAGCTGATCCACGCGGGCCTGATCGAGCACCGGCGCGGCGCGGCCGCCGGCGGCGTGCCGCCGCCCGTCGCCGGCGCGCTCTGCGCGACCGGCGGCGGGCCGCGGGCACCGGCGCCCGTCCGGCCGAGCTGCTGCGAGCCGATCACCCAGCCCAGAATCACGCCAAAGGCCATCCCGGCCACGGTGAAGACGACGGCATCGAGTTTCATGGGTCCAAGAGGTGATCTTAATACCGGAGCGCCTAGCCTCTGGCCTTTGGCCTCTGGCCTTCGAGGGCCGTCTAGAGGCCCTCTAGGCCTAGCTGGCCGCCCAGGGCGGTCAGGTAATCGCGGACGGCCCGATCCAGGCCCACGAACAGGGCGTGGCTGATGAGGGCGTGGCCGATCGACACCTCGTCCAGGTGCGGCAACGTGCGGAAGAGCCGGAGGTTGTCGAGGTCGAGATCGTGGCCGGCGTTGACGCCGAGGCCGAGCGACGCGGCCAGCTCCGCGGCCTCGGCGTAAGCGGTCGAACGACGCCTGGCCGGCGAGCTCGCCCTGCTCGTAGGCGCGGGCGAACGGCTCGGTGTACAGCTCCACGCGATCGGCGCCGTTGCCGGCCGCCCAGCGGATCGGGTCCGGCTCGGCGTCGACGAACAGGCTCACGCGGATGCCCGCCGCCTTCAGGCCGTCGATCGCCGGCCGCAGCGCCTCGGAGCGCGCGTCGGCGCGACCAGCCGGCCTGGCTCGTGATCTCGCCGGCCTGCACCGGCACCAGCGTGCACTGGTGCGGCCGCGCCTGGAGCACGAGCGCCAGGAAGTCGGGCCGCGGATCCCCTTCGATGTTGAACTCCACCCGGTCGCGACGCGACGCGAGGTGCGCGGCGATCTCGCGCACGTCGTCGGCACGGATGTGGCGCTCGTCGGCGCGCGGGATGCACCGTGATGCCGGGCGCGCCCGCGTTCACGCACACGTCGACCGCCTGCAGCACCGAGGGCACGCTGCCGCCGCGCGAGTTGCGAACCGTCGCGACCTTGTTGACGTTGACGGAGAGCTTCGCCGCCATGGAGTGTTGTACCCAGAGGCCAAAGGCTAGAGGCTGAGCCAGAGCCTGCGTCACGCCGCGCCCACATGCTGCCTGACCGCGTCGATGATCTCCTGGCCCCAGCGGCGGATCTCGCCCTGGTCCTGCCCTTCCAGCATCACGCGCAGCAGCGGTTCGGTGCCGGAGTAGCGCACGAGCAGGCGGCCGCTGCCTTCGAGCCGCGATTCCACCGACTGGAGCACCGCCGCCACCGCCGGGCACGCTGCTCAGGTCCACCTTCTCCTTCACCCGCAGGTTCATCAGCACCTGCGGATACGCGGTCATCTCCGATGCCAGGTTCGCCAGCGTGCGGCCGCTGGCGGCCATCACGCGCAGCACGCTCAACGCGGTGGCGAGGCCGTCGCCGGTGAACAGGTAGTCGGCGAAGATGACGTGGCCCGACTGCTCGCCGCCGAGCGAGAGGCCGCGTCGCAGCATCTCCTCCATGACGTACTTGTCGCCCACCGGGCAGCGGACGATGGCGATGCCGGCGTCGCGCAACGCGATCTCGAGCCCGATGTTGCTCATCACCGTGGCGACGACGGCGTCGCCCTTCAGCCGGCCCTCGGCCTTGAGGCCCTTGGCGCACATCAGCATCACGGCGTCGCCGTCCACGATCGCGCCCGAGGCGTCCACGAAGATGGCGCGATCGCCGTCGCCGTCGAACGCGATGCCCATCTCGAAGCCGCCGCCGACCACCACCTCGGCGAGGCCCTGCGGGATGCGTCGAGCCGCACTGCAGGTTGATGTTGCGTCCGTCGGGCTCGACGCCGAGGAACGTCGCGTCGAATCCGAGGTGCTCGAAGATCTGCGGCGCCACCGTCGTGGTCGCGCCGTTGGCGCAGTCCACCGCGATCCGCATGCCGCGACGGCGCAGCGGCTCCGGCAGAATCTCGGCCGAGGTGGCGCTCGTACTCCTGCGCGGTAGTCCACCGCGGGCACCTCGGCGGGCGCGTCCGGACGCCGTCCACGACGAGTCGGCCATCACCGCCTCGACCTGCCGCTCGAGCGCCTCGGTGAACTTCTCGCCGGCACCCGAGAACACCTTGATGCCGTTGTCCTCGAACGGGTTGTGCGACGCGGAGATGACGACGCCGGCGGTGAAGCCCTGGCGCGGCGTGAGATAGGCGATGGCCGGCGTCGGGACGACGCCCGCGCTCACGAGCGACCCGCCCTCGCCGGCCATGCCCGCGGCCAGCGCCTGCTCGATCCACGTGCCCGACTCGCGGGTGTCGCGGCCGGACAGAAAGCGCAGCGGACCGGCGGCGCCGCCGCCGTCGTGACGCATCACCCGCACCAGCGCCGCGCCCAGCCGGCGTACGGTGGGCGGGTCGAGCGGAAAGGTGCCGGCCTTGCCGCGCACACCATCGGTTCCAAACAGTCGGGCCATGAGTCCTTTCAACGAGACGGGGTCAACGCGCGCCCTGGGGCGCGATGTGCACCGTGACGCGCACGCTCTGCGCCGATCGCAGGCGCACCGCGGGGTCGGCCACGCCGACGTTCACGATCTCGGTGACGGTGCCGGACGCGTTGGCCACCGACACCGGCTCGGTGATCGCCTCGCGGGTCTCGCGCACCGCGGTGGCGGGCCCGGCCACGAGGACCACCGCCGGATCGGCGGTGATGCGGCGCACCTCGAAACCGTCGGCGGGCTGCCCCTCGACGATCGGCGAGATCTTGACCTCCTTGGTGGCCGAGGTCTCGAACGTGATCGCCAGGCTCGACGGCGTCACCTGCACGACCTCGATGCCGAACGGCGCCCGCACGTCGGTGCCGGTCAGGTGGAACAGCCGCTGGCCGGAGCGCGCCTGCCGGAGGTCGAGCACCGCCACGAGCTCGCCCGCGGCCAGGCGGCTGAGGGCGCCGGACGACCCGCGCACGCGCACGTCCACGACGTTGGGCGCGGTGCCGGCCAGCTCGAGCGCCGCCGGCAGATTGGTGAACTCCAGCGGAATGCGGAAGGCGCGCTCGACGATCTGCTCGCCCGAGACGATCAGCCAGATCAGGACCGCGAGCACGAGCGAGACCACCTTCAGGCCGAGGCGCCGGAACGGACGGAACGCCATCAGGCCACCGTCCCCACCGCCGCCGGCCGCGGGCGCTCGCGCCGCCGCAGTCCGAGCAGCGCGCGCAGCTTGACGCGCAACACGTCGGGAGTGAGGCCGCGCTCGAGCGCCCCTTCGAGCGCCAGCGAGATGATGCCCGACTCCTCCGACACGACGATCACCGCCGCGTCGTTTTCCTCGGTCAGCCCGATCGCGGCCCGATGGCGCGTGCCGAGCTCACGCGACACCTTCGGGTTGACCGAGAGCGGCAGGAAACACGCCGCGGCGGCGATGCGGTCGCCCTGGATGATCACCGCGCCGTCGTGCAGCGGCGAGGCCACCTGGAAGATGCTGGCGAGCAGGTCGTACGAGATCGCGGCGTCGAGCGGGATGCCGCCCTCGATGTAGTTGCGGAGACCGATGCGGCGCTCGAGCACGAGGAGCGCGCCGATCTTGCGGGCGGAGAGGTTCGTCACCGAGATCACCAGTTCCTCCACCGCCTCGTCGACGTTGGCCGAGCGATCGAGGTAGCGGAAGAACGGCGCGCGGCCGAAGTGCGCGAGGGCGCGGCGGATGTCGGTCTGCAGCAGCACGATCAGCGCGAAGACGCCGTACACGGCCAGGTTGCGAATCAGCCAGTTGACCGTTTCGAGCCCGAGCCATTCCGACAGGAAGTAGAAGCCGATGAGGAAGCCGCCGCTCAGCGCGATCTGCATCGCGCGCGTGCCCTGGATGAGCACCAGCAGCTCGTAGACCAGCACGGCGACAATGGCGATGTCCAGCAGATCCACCCACTCGAGGGGCGGGCGCCGCAGCACCTGTGACAGCCAGTCCATCACCGTTCGCGATGATACTTCTGAATTTCGTCGGCGACGCGGACCACCTGGGCCATCTCGCGCACCGCGTGCACGCGCACGACGTGCATGCCGGCGAGCGCCGCGGCGGCCACCGACGCCGCCGTCGGCCACTCGGCGTCGGCGGTGCGACCCGCCTGCTTGATCGGACGATTGAGGAACGACTTGCGCGACGAGCCGACCACGATCGGCCGGCCGAGATCCGCGAACTCCGCCAGCCGGCCGAGCACCTCGAAGCTGTGGCTGGCGTCCTTGGCGAAGCCGATGCCGGGGTCCACCAGCGTCTGCTCGCGCGGCACGCCGGCGCCGGCGGCAAAGGCGAGGCTCTCGCGCAGTTCGTCGAGCACCTCGGCGACGACGTCGTGGTAGCTCGCCTGTTCGTACATGTCGCGCGAGCGCCCGCGCGTGTGCATCAGGACGATCGGCGCGCCGCGCCGCGCCGCCACGCCGGCGAGATCCGGCTCGTAGCGCAGCCCGCTGATGTCGTTGACGATCGAGGCTCCGGCCGCGAGCGCGGCGTCGGCCACCGCGGCCTTGTAGGTGTCGATCGAGATCGGTACCGGCACCCGGCCGGCCAGCGCCTCGATCACGGGCACGACGCGGCGCCGCTCTTCACCCTCGGCCACGGGCAGCGCGCCCGGCCGCGTCGACTCGCCGCCGATGTCGAGAATGTCGGCGCCATCGTCGACCATGCGGAGCGCCGCGGCCACCGCCGCCTTCACGTCGAGGTGCGCGCCGCCGTCGGAGAACGAGTCGGGCGTGACGTTGACGATGCCCATCACGAGCGTGCGCTCGCCGAGCGTCCAGGACGCTCCGCCCGGGAGCCGAAGGGTGAAGCGCCGTCGTGACATATAGCAGTCGTAGGGCCGGCTGCAAGCCGGCCCCCACGTCAATCATGAAAAAGCCCGCGGCGCCGTGAAGCGCCGCGGGCTCGATTGTGGATCGGGAAGCGCGATTCCTATTCCTGCGTGACCGGCCGCGGCGGCAGCGTCGGCACCAGCGGCGCCTTCCAGCCCGACTCGCGCGGCGGCGTCGCCTCGTGTCCGCCGGGCGGCGGCGTGATCGGCGACGGCTCGTCGAGCGGCAGCCCGGCGGCCAACTTGATCACCTGCTCGGCGTCGAGCGTCTCGCGCTGCAGGAGTGCGTCGGCCATCGCCATCAGCGGCGCCTTGTTCTCGGTGAGGATGGCCAGCGCCCGGTTGTAGTTGTCGGTGATGAAGCGCTTCACTTCCTGGTCGATGCGGAGCGCCGTATCCTCGCTGTAGTCCTGGTGCTGGGAGATCTCGCGGCCGAGGAAGATCTGCTCTTCCTTCTTGCCGAACGTGAGCGGTCCCATCGCGCTGCTCATGCCCCACTCGCACACCATGCGGCGGGCGAGGTCGGTCGCGCGCTCGAGGTCGTTGCCCGCGCCGGTCGTCATGCTGCCGTTGGTGATCTCCTCGGCGATGCGGCCGCCGAGCAGGATCGCGATCTGATCCTCGAGGTACTCGCGCGCGTAGTTGTGCTTCTCGTCCATCGGCAGCTGCTGCGTCAGGCCGAGGGCCATCCCGCGCGGGATGATCGTCACCTTGTGGATCGGGTCGGCGTGCGGCAGCTTCACGGTGAGCAGGGCGTGCCCGGCCTCGTGAATCGCCGTCACCTTCTTCTCTTCCTCGCTGATGATCATGGACCGCCGCTCGGCGCCCATGAGCACCTTGTCCTTCGCGTACTCGAAGTCGTGCATGCGCACGACCTTCTGGTTGTAGCGCGCGGCGTTGAGCGCCGCCTCGTTCACCAGGTTCGCGAGGTCCGCGCCCGAGAAGCCGGACGTGCCGCGGGCGAGCACCGCCACGTCGACGTCGTCGGCCATCGGGATCTTCTTGGTGTGCACCGACAGGATGCCCTCGCGCCCCTTCACGTCCGGACGGTTGACCACGATGCGGCGGTCGAACCGGCCCGGGCGCAGCAGCGCCGGGTCGAGCACGTCGGGGCGGTTGGTGGCCGCCACGAGGATCACGCCCTCGTTCGACTCGAAGCCGTCCATCTCGACGAGCAGCTGGTTCAGCGTCTGCTCGCGCTCGTCGTGGCCGCCGCCGAGGCCCGCGCCACGGTGCCGGCCGACGGCGTCGATCTCGTCGATGAAGACGATGCACGGCGCGTTCTTCTTGCCCTGCTCGAACAGATCGCGGACGCGCGAGGCGCCGACGCCGACGAACATCTCGACGAAATCGGAACCGCTGATCGAGAAGAACGGGACGTTGGCCTCACCGGCGACCGCGCGGGCGAGCAGCGTCTTGCCGGTTCCCGGGGGGCCCATCAGCAGCACGCCCTTCGGGATGCGGCCTCCGAGCTTCTGGAACTTCTGCGGCTCGCGCAGGAAGTCGATGATCTCCTGCAGTTCGTCCTTCGCCTCGTCCACGCCGGCGACGTCCTTGAACGTCACCTTCTTCTGGGCGCTCGACGACAGCTTCGCCTTGCTCTTGCCGAACGACAGCGCCTTGTTGCCGCCGCTCTGCATCTGGCGCATGAAGAACAGCCAGAACCCGATCATCGAGCAGGATGGGCGCCCAGGTGTACAGGAGAGCGGCCCAGGGACTGTCGGTGGGCTGGCGCGCGGTGACGACGACGTTGCGCTCGATGAGCTTGTTCGCCAGGCCTTCGTACTGCGGCGGCGCATAGGTGCGGAAGCTCTCGTTCGCCTTGTTGACGCCCGTGATGTCGTTGCCGGTGATCGTGACGCGCTCGACCTGACCGGCGTCGACCGAGGCCATGAACTCGCTGAAGCTCAGGGACTTGGCGCTGGCCTGGTACTTGGTGGAGAAGTTCCAGACGAGGAGCCCCACCACGATGAGGACCATCCAGAACACCGCGCTCCTGATTGTCGAGTTCACCCTGATACCTCCAAAAAGCCGCTGGCTCGCCCTGATACTGTGTGTGAGCCTTACATAAGAGTATCACCTGACCACGGGCCCCTGATCGAATAAGACCAGGTTCCGACCCCGAAGTTCCCACCGGCTCCCCGGCACGTCGGCAGCTCGGGCATAGCCCCAGAGCACGGTCAGGGCCGATTCCACGTGCTCCTGCCCGATTTCGCTTGCCCGCCGCTGCGGGTGCGCATCGCCTGCAGGAGCACCCGCCGCAGGAGCGGCGGCGGCTCTGCCAGCAGGGCCGCCGCGTCGAGTTCCAGGCAATCCTGACAACTTCGTGGCAAGCGACTGGAAGCGGAGGGCGGCCTGATCGTCGAGCCACTGGCCGTCCTCGCGGGCCAACTCGGCCGCTCGCGCAATCGACGGGCGGGTGGCGCCGCCGTAGGCCGCGTCGAGCTCCGGCAGCACTCGGTGCCGGACGCCGGTTGCGAGGATTGCTCAAATCCGCGTTGCGTTTCGTCCTCGACCCAGGGCTGGCCGAGCGAGCGTGAGCCACGCCCGCAGCTCCTCGCGCGACACGCCGAGCAAGGGCCGGATCACCTTGCCCTTGCGAGGATAGACGCCGCCCAGACCCGCGGGGCCGGCACCGCGCATCAGCTTCAGGAGCACCGTCTCGGCCTGATCGTCCATCGTGTGGCCAACGGCGATGCGGGTGGCCGCAAGCGCGTGCCGCCGTGCGGTCGAGAAAGGCGTAGCGCAGGCGACGGGCGGCGTCCTCGATCGACAGGCCTTCGGCGGCGGCGTGGGCGGCGACGTCGGCCGCTCCGTCGACGAATCGCGACGTCCAGCGAGCGCCGCGAGGTCGCGGCAGAACTGCCTCGTCGCGCGCGGCGGTCGGCCGGAGGCGGTGGTTGAAGTGTGCGAGCCCAGCGACCGCGAAGTCGCCGGGTGCGCGCCAGCTCCAGGAGCGCGCGCGGCCAGCGCGACCGAATCGGAGCCGCCCGACACGCCGACGAGCACACGGGATCCCGGCGGACACAGCGCATGCCGCTGCATCGTGCGGCGGATCTGCTGAAGAAGAGCGTTCACGGAAGGCTTCGGGCTTCCGGCTTCGGGCTCCAGGCCTGGACAAAGGCGCTTGTCACAGCCGAACCGCACCGGGCCTCGGAAAAAGGAAGACTGGCCTGCCCCAATTGGCTCGCGGCCGTTTCACACGAGCAAAGGGTGGTGCCGGAGGGCGGACTCGAACCGCCGACCCCGCGCTTATGAGACGCGTGCTCTAACCGGCTGAGCTACTCCGGCACGAACCTCCGATTGTAATGCACTTGGGCAGGTAAGCAGGTGGGCCGGTAGGACAGGTGAGAGCACGGTGCTCGGCCGCGAATCGCCCGCAAACCCGCACCTACCACCCAGCCTACCTGCCTACCTGCCCACCTGCCTGATCCGCAGCCCTGCGCCGCCTCGATCACAGCGGCGGCGAGCAGCGGAATCAGGATCTCGTGGTGCCCCACCAGCGAAATCCCCGTGCCGCTGCCGGCGACGGGCCGCGTGACCACGTTGGTCTGCGGCCGGTAGTGCCGGATGAAGTCGATGTTCACGGTCGTCAGCCCGGTCAGGTCGGCGCCCTGGTTGCGGGAGAGTGCCACCGCCTTCAGGAACACCTCCGGCAGGACGACGGCGGAGCCGCAATTGAGATAGACGCCGCCGCCCAGGCGCGCCACGCACGACGTGAAGTAGCGGAAGTCGCGCAGGCTGGCCTCGCCGATCGCGGCGCCCGACGCGGCAGGATGCATGTGAATGATGTCGGTGCCGAGCGCGACGTGCACGGTGAGGGGAATACCGAGACGGTGCGCGGTTACGGCCAGGCTCTGACGCGCATGAGGCGGGTCGAGCCGGGCGAGATACGCGCCCACCGCCTGCCCGAGGCCTTGCCCCGATTCGGCGCCGCGTCGGATGACGTCGTTCAGCTGCGCCGTCTCGGTGGCCATGCCGAACCGGCCAGGGCCGAGCGCTTCGTCCACGTCCTCCGACGTCGCGCCCGACAGCGCAACCTCGAAGTCGTGGATGATGCCGGCGCCGTTCATCGCCAGCGCCGACACGTAGCCGCGTTCCATCAGATCGATGAGGATCGGCGATACGCCGGTCTTGATCACGTGCGCGCCGATGCCCCACACCACGCCGCGCCCGCCCTGCCGGGCGCCGGCAATCGCCGCGGCGGCCCGCTTCAAGTCGTGTGCGCCGAGCATCGCCGGGAGCGAGGCGAACCACTCCGCGAACGTCCCGCCCGCCGCGAACGGCCGGCCGAAGTCCTCCGCGCGCGCCTTGCTCGACCGGCTCGCCAGCGGATACGTGCGGACGCCGGAAAGATCGAACTCGTCGTAGGGGAAAGGCATGGCGATACTGTAAGGCCTTTGGCCTTTGGCCTTTGGCCTCTGGGTACTTCTCCTGTCTGCCAGGGAAGCTCTTGCCAGAGGCCTAGAGGCTAGAGGCCTCAGCGTCAGATGATCACCATCGCATCCCCATAGCTGTAGAACCGATACCGCTGGACCACGGCCTCGCGGTAGGCGTCGAGGATCCGCTCGCGGCCGGCGAAGGCGGCCACGAGCATCAACAGCGACGATCGGGGCAGGTGGAAGTTGGTGATCAGGCCATCCACGAGGCGGAACTGGTGGCCGGGGTGGATGAACAGGCGCGTGTCGCCGGCAGGCCGCCTGCACGTCGCCTGCGGGCGACACGGCGAGCGACTCCAGCACCCGCACGGTCGTCGTGCCGACGGCGATGATGCGCCGCCCTTCGCGGCGCGCCCGTGTGAGCGCCGACGCGGTGGCCTCCGAGACCGAGTAGCGCTCGGGATCGACCTCGTGCTCTTCGACCCGCTCGACCCGAACCGGCTTGAACGTGCCGTAGCCGACGTGCAGCGTCACGCGGACCTGTTCGACGCCCGCGGCGCTCGAGCGCCGCGAGCTGGTCGTTCGGTGAAGTGCAGGCCCGCGGTGGGCGCGGCAATCGAACCACGCTCGGCGGCGTACACGGTCTGGTAGCGCTCGTGGTCGCCCGGCCGATCGTCGCGCTTGATGTACGGGCGGCAGCGGCACGTGGCCGATGCGATCGATGACGGCGGCGACGCCCGCCGGATCGTCCGGTCCACAGGCGGACCGTGCGCCGCCCCTGGAACCGGCGGGCCAGGATCTCGCCGTGCAGCACGCGCCCTCGCGCTCGAACACCATGCGCGCACCCGGCTTCAGTTTCTGGCCGGGGTGGACGAGCGCGTCCCACTCCTCCGCGCCCGGCTGGGTCGCCCGTCGCCGCGGCCGCGAGGCTGCCCCATGAGCAGACATTCCACCTCGCCGCCGCTCGGATCGCGGCGGCCGAGGAGCCGCGCCGGAAAGACGCGCGTGTCGTTGAGCACCAGCAGATCGCCCGCGCGCAGGAAGCGCCCGAGGTCGGCGAACGTCGCGTGCTCGAACGGCGCCGCCCGCGCGCGGCACCACCAGCAGCCGCGAACGCCCGCGCTCGGCCGCCTCCTGCGCGATGAGCGGCTCGGGCAGCTCGAAGTCGAAATCGGAAACGTTCACGTCGCCGGAACCGAAGAACGTCGAGAGGTCGAACCGGCCGCGCGCCGCGAGGAGCGGCTTCCAGAGGTCGCCGACCTTCTTGATCCGCGCGCGGACGTTGTCGAGGCGGAAGTCCTCGATCGCCACGCCCTTCTCCACCTCGGCCCAGGTGAGCGGCGTGGACACCGAGGCCGTGGCCGTCGGGCGCACCGAGTAGATGCTCGCCAGCGTCTGCCCCCACGCGTTCTGCCGGTAGTCCACCAGCACGCGGTTCTTCGGCCGCGTCGTCTTGCGGTACTCCACGGTGAGCAGCTTGGGATGGCGCGCCGCCAGCTCGTGGGCCAGCGCCTTGGTGAACATGAGCACGTCGTCCTGCGTCGGGCCGTGCACGATCGGGCACGTGCACGTGGCAGCCGCGCGAGCCGCTGGTCTTGACGAGCGGCTTCATCTTCAAGCGTCTCGAGCGCCTCGCGGACGACGAGCGCCGATTCCAGCACCTGGCCGAACGTCGCGCGCGGGACTCGGGTCGAGATCGAAGTGCAGGTAGTCGGGCCGGTTGTAGTCGCTCGCAGCGCGCATACCACTGATTGAGATCGATGCAGCCCAGGTTGACGACCCAGAGCAGCGACGGCAGGTCGTCGATGACCGGGAAAGTTCACCACCTTCTCGTCGTTGTGGCTGATCGGGCAGATGCGGATCCACGGCGGCCGCGGCGACGGCGCTTCCTTCATGAAGAACGACTCGCCGAAGGCGCCGTTGGGATAGCGCCGCATCACCATCGCCCGATCGGCGATGTGCGGCATCAGCACCGGCGCGACGTCCGCGTAGTACTGCAGCAGGTCGCCCTTCGTGATGCCGAGGTCCGGCCAGAACGGCTTGTGGAGATTGGTGAGACGAATGTCGCGACCGTCGGCACGTACGTCGCGTCACCTCGTTCGGGATCGAGCCGGCCGTCGCGGCCGACCCGGAGAGCCTTTGGCCTTTGGCCTTTGGCCTTTAGCTTCTGACAAGCGCCTAAAGGCTAAAGCCTAGAGGCTAGAGCCTTCCTTCAGTCCCCACCGAAGCAGCAGGGCGCCGACCGTAAACCCGGCGCCGACCGACACCATCAGCAACAGGTCTCCGCGTTTGAGCCGCTTGTCGGCGACGGCGTCGTTGAGCGCCAGCGGAATGGTGGCGGCGGTCGTGTTGCCGAACTTCTCGACGTTGATCACCACCTTCTCCACCGGCAGCTGGAGCTTCTCGGCCGCGGCGAGGATGATGCGCCGGTTGGCCTGGTGCGAGACGAAGAGGTCGAGATCGGCCGGCCGTCACGCCGTTGCGTTCGAGCAGCCGGCGGCAGGCTTCCTCGGTGTTGCGGACGGCGAAGCGGAACACGGCCTGGCCGTCCTGCTTCACGTAGTGGAGCCGCTGATCGACGGTGTCGTGCGAGGCCGGCTGGCGGCTGCCGCCGGCCGGCATGCAGAGGTTCTCGCCGCCGCTGCCGTCGACGTAGTTGACGAAGTCGATGATGCCGATGCCCTCTTCGTTGGTCGCCTCGACGACCGCGGCGCCGGCGCCGTCGCCGAAGATGACGCAGGTGGCGCGGTCGGTGTAGTCGATGATGCTCGACATCACGTCGGCGCCGATCACCAGGGCGTGCTTGCTCGCGCCGGTGGACACCATGTTGGCCGCGGTGGTGAGCGCGTAGGTGAAGCCGGAGCACGCCGCGCAGCAGGTCGTAGCCCCAGGCGTTGGTGGCGCCGATGTTGTGCTGCACCAGGCACGCCGTGCTCGGGAACATCATGTCGGGCGTCGTGGTCCCGACGACGATGAAGTCGATCTGGTCCGGCGTCAGCCCGGCGCGCTCGATGGCGAGGAGCGCCGCCTTCGTGGCGAGCTCCGACGTGCCCGACGCCCGGCTCGGCGATGTGGCGCGCGCGGATGCCGGTGCGCTGGACGATCCACTCGTCGCTCGTCTCGACCATCTTCTCGAGATCGGCGTTGGTGAGCAGCTTGGGCGGGAACGTAGGTCGCGAGGCTCGCGATGCGCGCACGGCACACGGTGCGCGGGGCGGCGGTTACCACAGACGCGGATCCTTCCTCGGGAGGGTGAGCCCGAAATACTCGTAGGCGCGCGGCGGTGGCGACGCGGCCACGCGGCGTGCGATCGAGGAACCCGGCCTGGATCAGGAACGGCTCGTAGATGTCCTCGATCGCGTCCTTCTCTTCGTGAATGGCGGCGGCCAGGCTGTTGACGCCCACCGGCCCGCCGCCGAACTTGTCGATGATCGTGCGCAGCAGCTTGCGATCCACCTCGTCGAAGCCGCGCTCGTCGACTTCGAGCAGCGTCAGCGCCGCCCGCGCCACGTCCACCGAGATCCGCCCGTCGGCCCGCACCTGCGCGAAGTCGCGCACGCGGCGCAGCAGACGGTTGGCGATGCGCGGCGTGCCGCGCGAGCGGCGGCCGATTTCGCCGCGCCGCGTCGTCGTCGATCGGCACGCCGAGGATGCGGGCCGAGCGCCGCACGATCTCGACGATGTCGCGCTCGTTGTAGAAGTCGAGCCGGTGGACGATGCCGAAGCGCGCGCGCAGCGGCGACGTGAGCAGCCCGGCGCGGGTGGTGGCGCCGACCAGCGTGAACTTCTGCAGCGACACCTTCACCGACTTGGCGCCGGGGCCCTGGCCGATCATCACGTCGAGCTCGTAGTCCTCCATCGCGGGATAGAGGATTTCCTCGATGGCCGGCGGCATCCGGTGGATCTCGTCGATGAACAGCACCTCGTGCGCCTGCAGGTCGGTGAGCATCGCGGCCAGGTCGCCCGGCTTCTCGATCACCGGGCCGGCGGTGGCTTTCACCGGCACGCCCATCTCGGCGCCGATGACGTAGGCCAGCGTCGTCTTGCCGAGGCCCGGGCGGGCCGTACAGCAGGACGTGATCGAGCGCCTCGCGGCGGCCCCGGGCCGCGGCAATCGACACCTGCAGGTTGTCGCGGATGCGGTCCTGGCCGATGTACTCGCCGAGCGAGCGCGGGCGCAGGCCCGGCTTCGGTACTGCGCCTCTTCGTCAGCGGGCACACCGGTTATCACGCGATCGGCCATGGCTGGTTCGTGGCGGCCTTCCTACCGGCTTCGCATCAGCTCGCGGAGCGCGGCCTTGAGCGCGACCTCGAAGGTGGGCTCACCGCCCGCCGCGAGCGCGGCGTCGGCGGCCTTTTCGGCTAAGGGCCGATGATATCCGAGGTTCTGCAGCGCCGAGAGCAGGTCGTCGCGCAGCCGATCCGCTGCCGACGCGGGCGCCGTGGCCTCTTCGGGCTCGACGCCGAGTTTCGCGACGCGATCCTTGAGTTCGAGGACGATGCGCTCGGCGGTCTTCTTGCCGACGCCGGGGATGCCGGTGAGCCGCGCCACGTCGGCGCGCACGACGCTGGCCACGAGATCGCGGGCCTCCATGCCGGAGAGGAGCGCCACCGCCATCTTGGGCCCGATGCCGCTCACGCCGATCAGGCGCTCGAAGAGCTGGCGCTCGAGGTCGGTGAGGAAACCGTACAGTTGCAGCGCGTCTTCGCGCACGTGCGTGTGCACGCGCAGCGCCACGTCGCCGCCGGGCTCGGCGACGCGGTAGTAGGTCGAGAGCGGGACGTGCACGTCGTAGCCGACGCCTTGCACGTCCACGGTGATGCGGTTGGGCTGTTTGTCGAGCACGCGCCCGCGCAGGAACGCGATCATCCCGCCGGCCGGCGGACGATACTGGCGCCAGCTGCGCGGCGTCTTCGCCCGCCGTGGCCCGGCGCGCGGCCTTCGCCTCGGCGTCGAGCCGCGCCTTCAGCCCGCCCTGCGGCACCGAGTGCAGGTGGCAGATGGCCACGGCCAGCGCATCGGCGGCGTCGTGCGGCGACGGCGCGGCGGCCAGACCCAGGAGCAGCTTCACCATCATCTGCACCTGCGGCTTCTCGGCGCGGCCGTAGCCGACGACGGCGCGCTTCACTTCGGCGGGCGTGTACTCGACCACCTCGCACCCGGCCTCGACCGCCGCGAGCATCGCCACGCCGCGGGCGTGCCCCAGCTTCAGCGCGCTGCGGGCGTTCACGGCGTGAAACAGGTTTTCGATGGCGACGCAGTCGGGGCGCGAGGCGGCCAGCAGACGCGTGAGCTCGCGGTAGATGCGGGACAGCCGCTGGGGCAGCGCGTCACCGGGCGGCGCCGCGATGGCGCCGCAGGTGACGAGCCGGTGGCGCCGACCGTCGGTCTCGACGCAGCCGTAGCCGGTGCGCTCGGAGCCGGGGTCGATGCCGAAGATTCTCACGCCAGCGAGGCCTCGATCTCCTTCTCTTCGATGTCGAAGTTCGCCCAGACGTGCTGGACGTCGTCGTGGTCGTCGAGCGCCTCCATCAGCTTGAGCATCGTGCGCGCGTCGCTGCCCTGCAGCTTCACGTAGTTCTGCGGCACCATCGCGACCTCGGCGTTGGCGGGCTCGACGCCGAGCGCCTTCACCGCGTCGCGCACCGCCTCGAAGCTCTCGGGCGCGCAGATGATCTCCCACACGCCGCCATCGTCGCTCATGTCGTCGGCGCCGGCCTCGAGGGCGGCGTTCAGGAGCTTCTCCTCGTCGGCCTTGTCCTTCTCGACGAACACCTGCCCCTTGCGCGTGAACATCCAGGCGACGCTGTTCTCGGCCGCCAGGTTGCCGTTGTACTTGCCGAGGATGAAGCGCACCTCGCCCACGGTCCGGTTCTTGTTGTCGGTCAGCGACTGGATCAGCAGCGCCACACCGCCGGGCCCGTAGCCTTCGTAGGTGATCTCTTCGTAGTGGACGCCCGGCTCCTCGCCCGTGCCGCGGCGGATGGCGCGCTCGATGTTCTCGCGCGGCATGTTGGCCGCCTTGGCGTCGGCGATGATCGTGCGCAGCCGCGGGTTCATGCCCGGGTCGCCCCCGCCGTGACGCGCCGCGACCGTGAGCTCCTTGATGAGGCGCGTGAAGATCTTGCCGCGCTTGGCGTCGGCGGCACCCTTCTTATGCTTGATGGTGTGCCACTTGGAATGGCCTGACATGCGAAAACTCCAATAGAAACAACGGGAAAACGACCGTTGATGATAGCACGGCCGAAACCGCGACCCTGACGCCGCACGGCCCGCGCAGTTCCCGCGCGGGCGGCGGCGGATCGGTGTGGAAATCGGGCACAAACCGGCCACGGGCGCTGGCACGACCACCGCAGAACCGGGGGCTACAATGAGCCACGTGTCCGGTTCCGATCTGACCCCGCCCGATTCGGGCACGAAGCTCACCTACGACGACCTCGTGGGCATGCCGGACGACGGCCTGCGCCGCGAGCTCATCGACGGAGAGCTCTACGTGACGCCGTTCCCCAGCATCGAGGCACCAGACAATCGTCTTGAACCTCGCCTCTCTGATTCTCGGCCATTTACGCCGCCACGCCCTGGGCCGGGTGTTCGTGGCCCCGCTCGATGTGCTGTTCTCGCGAATCGACGTCGTCGAGCCCGATGTGCTGTTCGTCAGCCGGCCGCGCGAACGCGAAGTACTGGCGGAGAAGCACCTGGTCGGGGCCGCCGGACCTGGTTGTGGAGGTGGGCTCGCCGGGGACGAGACGTACCGACGAACGCACCAAGCAGCGCTTCTACGAAAGCTTCGCGGTTCCCGAGTACCGGATTGTCGATCCCGACCTCGACGCCATCAAGGTCTTCCGGCTGATCGAGGGGCGGTATCAGCGCGTAGCAGGAATTGTCGCTCGACGCCGGCGACGTGCTGAGCACGCCCCTGCTCCCGGGCTTCGAGATGCCGCTCGTCGAGATCTTCGAAGATTGAGTCAGGCGGGTCCAAGACCCGGCTCCACGTCGGGTCAACGCCGGGTGTGAAGACCCGCCCTACGGACTGCGCTTGCGGGCGAGGATCACCCACACGTCGGCGCGCGGATCCCACGCGCGGCCCCTGTAGTCGCCGAGCAGCGCCGTCATCTCGAAGCCGGCCTTCTCGAGGCGCCGCACCATCTGCGGCACCGACAGCGTGCGGAACGTCAGCGAGAACCGCCGCGTGGTCGTGCGGGTGCCGCGCCGCTCGGTGAACTCCTGATCGAAGATCGTCAAGCCCCGCTTCCGGTCCTGGCGCACCGTCTCGGTGAGCGTGACGTGCGCGCCGCCCGTCGATCGCCAGCCCTTCAGGCTGACCCGCTTGCGGTACTCCTGCCACGACGGCAGATCGGCGACGAGCTCCACGCCGAACGTGCCGCCCGGCTGCAGCACGCGATGCACCGCCGCCAGCGTCGCCTTCAGATCGCGTTCGCGCAGCAGCGACTGCAGCATGCCGTAGGGCGCGAGCACCATGGAAAATCCGCCGTCGCGCTTCCGGCTGCGGCGAGGCAGCCCTGCGTCGTTCTTCGCGCGGCGCCGGGACGCGGACGCCGACAGGCTGCGGGCGTCCGCGAACGGCAGGAAGCGGATGTCGCCGCGCACCAGACGCACGTGGCGCTGCAGCCGCGCGCGCTTCACGCGCTGGCGGGCGCGGGCGAGCATCGGCGCCGAGCGATCGATGCCGACGAGCGGCACGCCGGCGCGCGCGAGGGGAATGGAGATGCGTCCCGTGCCGCAGCCGAGCTCGAGCAGCGGGCCGCCGGCGTTCAGCGCGACGGTGCGCCAGAACGGCACGTCGCGCCGCCCGAGCGTGCGGGCGTTCTCCCAGTCGTAGAACGGCGCGTACTCGTCCCAGCCTTCGTGGCCCTCGGCCGTCGTCGCGGCGGCTGGTCGTCGCGCCACCTGGCACTAGCGGCGGGCGGCCGGCTTCTGGCCGACCGTAGCGAAGAGCATCGTGTTCTGGATCTCGACGAACGCGGTGTTGGCTTCGGCGGCCTCGGTGCGATAGGCGTCGAGCGCCGCGAGGAACACCATGGCGGCGTCGCGCACGCGGTCGGTGGCCGGCGCCGGCCATCGCCTGCGTCCACCCGCGCGCGGCGCCGCGTCCAGACGTCGTCGGGCGGCACGCCGAGCTGCACGCTGCGTCACCGGGAACATGCGGACGTCCACCGGCTTCGATGCCGGCAGTGGCCAGCAGGCTCGGCACGCGCGGGCCGACGGCGGGGTGCGTCGCCCGCTCGCGGGCGTCGGCCACGGCCGCGAAAAACCGCGTCGCGGCCGCCAGCGCCAGCGCGCCCTGCGGGCACCGAGCTGTACAAGTAGCGGGCGGCGTTGTCGGGCTCCACGATCACGACGCGCCGCCCGGGCGCGGTGACGCGCGCGATCTCGGCGATCGCATCGCTGACGTTGCTGACGTGCTGCAGCACCGCCACGCAGAACGTGGCGTCGAACGCGCCGCTGCGGAACGGCAGCCTGCAGGCGTCGCCGGCGGCAATGCTCACCCGCTGGTTGTGCGACCGGGTCTCGCGCAGCGCCTCCGCGGCCTTGGCCGGCACGAGGTCCACGCCGACGAGGCGCACCTGCGAGATCTGCAGGCGGCCGATGCTCACCTCGGCCTGCCCCTCGCCGCAGCCGACGTCGAGGATGCGGTTACCTGGCCGCGGCCGCAGCGTTTCGGCGAGGAACTCGGTGAAGGTGTCGTCCCACCACTGGTCGCGGACGTGCTTGAGCGTCGGCGCGGTGAGGACGTCGATCGCCCGCAGGTCATGGCTCAGTCGATCGGCCCACTCGCCCGGCAGGATCGGCCGCGTGCGTGGCAGGACGCCGAGGCGCGAGAGGTAGCCGATCGGCCGCGAGAATGCCGACGAAGACGAGCAGCTTCAGCACGTCGCCGCCGCGCGACACCGGCACGACCTTCCACAGCAGCCAGAGCACGGGCTGCGCGATCGCCACGGCCCACACCGAGCCGTAGAAATAGCGCCGTTCGTGCCCCTCGTTCTTCGTGCTCGGCCGCACCCGCGGCAGCACGCCGAACGCGCCGAGCAGCCACACCGTGCCGGCAATCGGGAAGTAGCCGTATTCGTAGAACTCGCGCAGCCGCCAGCTGCCCGTCGCCACGGCGTAGGCGAGCCCCGCGGTGTTGAGCACCGCGAACGCCACCACCTCGCCCCACGCGGTCGTGTAGCAGATGCGGCGGTAGAGCGGGTTGGGGCGGTCTTCGGTGAAGCGGATGATGTAGGGCGCCGGCTCGCACCCCGGCAGCCGGCCGCGCATGCCGGCGATGCCCGTCCCCACCAGCACGACGCCCAGCCACAGCGCCATGCGCCGGATCGAGCCCGCGCGCGAAGAGGTCGAACGTCATCGGCCCGGGCGCGATGAAGAAGACGAAGATCCAGATCGGCCAGTGGTTGACCCGGTAATAGAGCTTGTTGCGGTGGCGGATCTTCCGGTCGGTGTCGCGTTCGACGAAGATCGCGTCGGTCTGGACCATTCTGATTTCGGGGTTTTGCGACATGCGGGCGCTTCGGGCGGCGGCCATGGCGCCGTGCCGTCAGAATACCTTACTCACTCCCCTGCCCACCCGCCTCGGCCAGCGCCCCGGCCGGGCCCTCGCGTACGATGCGGCCTTCCTCGAGCAGCAGCACCCGGTCGGCGCAGGCGCGGACGAAGTCGCCGTCGTGGGTGGCGGCGACGATGGTCCGGCCCCCCGAGACCAGCCCGCGCACCGTGCGGGCCAGCTCCGCGCGCCGTTCGGGATCCAGCGACGCCGTCGGCTCGTCGAGCAGCAGGAGCGGCGGCTCCATGGCCAGCGCGCGGGCAATCGCCACGCGCTGCGCCTCCCCGCCGGAGAGCTCGTGCGGCTTCGCGTCGGCGCGCGCGCCCACGCCGAGCTCGTCGAGCAGGCGACGCGCCGAGCGCTCGGCCTCCTCGCGTCCCGTGCCGCGGACGTGGACGGGCGCCAGCCACACGTTGTGCGCGGCCGAGAGGTGCGCGAAGAGATTGTGGAACTGGAAGACCATGCCAACGCGCGCGTGCAGCTCGCGCAACGCGGCGCCGCGCGGCAGCGGGCCCGGCCCGCGGGAGAGCCCCGACATCTCGATCGCGCCGGCCGTGAACCGCTCGAGCCCGGCCACGGCGCGCAGCACGCGTCGTCTTGCCCGAGCCCGACGCCCCCATGAGCGCGAGCAGCTCACCAGGCCGGGCGGCGAACGAGAGGCCTCGCACCACCGCGCGCCCGCCCCGCTCCACGTGCAGATCGCGCACCGTGAGCGCGCTCACGCCGGCGCTCCCGGGCCCAGGCGCCGCTCGAGCCGCCGCGCCAGCCGCGCCAGCGGCAGCGACATGGCCAGATACATCGCGGCGCACAACAGCCCCGGCAGGAACCAGCTGCCGATGTTCGCGGCCAGGATCGACGTCTGCTTCGTGAGCTCCACCACCGTGATCATCGAGACGAGCGAGCTGTCCTTGAGCAGCGCCACGAAGTCGTTGGTCATCGGCGCCAGCGCCAGCTTCAGCGCCTGCGGCCCGCGCACGAGCCGCAGCGCCTGCCAGTCGCTGAACCCGAGGGTGCGCGCGGCCTCGAGCTGGCCCGGCGGCGACGGCCTGCAGCGCACCGCGATAGATCTCGCTCTCATACGCGCCGTAGTTCAGCCCCAGCCCCAGCACCGCCGCGGCCAGCGCCGGCAGCTGCACGAACGACTCGAGGCCGAAGTAGAGGACGAAGAGCTGCAGCAGCAGCGGCGTGCCGCGCACCAGCTCCACCCAGGCGGTGAGCCCGGCGGCGAGCGGTCCGGCCTCCGTACACGCGCCCGGTCGCGATCGCGATGCCCGTGGCCACGGCCAGCGCCATCGAGACGCACGACAGCAGCAGCGTGATGACGGCCGCGCGCAGCAGCGCGGGCAGATAGCGCATGGTGGCCGCCAGCGCGGGTTCGCGGTCGTCGGGGGCGGCACTCTGGTCCGGCCCAGTACGTGGGTCCGGGTCTCTGGACCCGGACGCATCCGACCCGGACTCGGCCGCCAGCACGCGGGCATACAGCCGCGGCTGGTCGTCGTTCCACATCCTCCACTTGCGGAAGATCGCTTCGAGCCGGCCGTCTTGCATCGCGGCTCGCAGCAGATCGTCGATGCGGTCGCGAAGCGCCGTATTCGCGCGGTGCAAGCGTTCCGACGTAATGGCCGACGCCCATGATCGGACGGCTGGTTCAGCAGCCCGGGGTTGCGCGACACGCCGCGCTCGGCCAGCACGGCGTCGAGGAGCACGGCGTCCACTCGCCCGATCGCCAGGTCGGTATAGGGATGCACGTCGTCCTCGTAGATCACCGGCACGACGCCGTGCTCCTGCCGGGCGCGCTCGAGGATGTCCGCGGCCAGCGTCGCGCCGAGCGTCGCCACCCGGCGGCCGCGCAGTGCTTCCAGCGACGTCAGGCGGGCGGCGTCGCTCTGCCGCACCGTCAGCACCTCGCGGAACTCGTAATAGGGGACGGTCACCGCCAGCCGGGCACGGCGGCCTGGCAGGTCTTCGAGGCCGCTCAGTCCGATGTCGAAGTCGCCGCGCTCGACGGCCGGATCGAGGGTGGTGAACCCGACCTGCACGAACCGCGGCGTGCGGCCGAGGCCCGCCGCGAGCAGTGCCGCGACATCCACTTCGAAGCCGACCACGCGCGACGGATCGCGCGGATCGGCCTCCATGAACGGCGCCCCGCCTTCGGCGTCGCCGCCGAAGCGCAGGACGCCCGCGTCCTGCGCCACCGCGCGGGCGGACAGCAAACCGCAGACGATGGCGGCGAGGACGAGGGGCCGTCGCATCGACGGAATGATAAGGGCTGCAGGGCTTCAGGCTTCAGGCACAGGGCGGTCTGAAGGCCGCTCTCTACATCCCCTCGGGTTTTCTGCGGCGTTCGAGCTCTTCGAGCGTCCGCGGCCAGTCCTCGCGCAGCAGGCGCGACAGCGATCGATCGGCGAGCAGGCGGCCGCCGGTCTGGCAGGTGGCGCAGTAGTTGGCTTCGTTGGCGGCGTAGACCACGCGCTGCACCGGCGAGCCGCACGCCGGACAGGGCTGGCCGTAGCGGCCGTGCACGGCCATGCCCTCGCGGAACGCGGTGACTTTCTCGGGAAAGCCGTCGCCCGTCTCCTCACGCAACCGCGCCGACCAGCCGAGGAGCGTGGTCCGGACCGCGTCGAAGAGGCGGGCCACGTCGTCGTCGTCGATGCCCTGCGTCTGCTTGAACGGCGACAGCCGCGCCGCGTGCAGGATCTCGTCCGAGTAGGCGTTGCCGATGCCGCTGAACACGTGCGGATCGGTCAACGCCCGCTTCAGCGTATGGTTCTCCCGACGCAGCGCTCTGGAGAAATCGGCGAGCGTGGCCTCGAGGACCTCGAGCCCTCCGGGATCGTGCTGCCGCAGGCGGTCGCGGCCCTGCACCACGTGAAGCGACGCGCGGCGCTTCGATCCGGCTTCGGTCAGGATCAGCGTGCCGTCGTCGAAGTCCAGGGCCAGCAATCCGACCTTGCCGGGCACCTGGGTGCCGGGCGGCTTCCAGCGGAACCGGCCGGCAATCATCAGGTGGATCGACGAGGTACAGCTCGTCGGCGGTGTCGATGACGATGCGCTTGCCGAGGCGCGACACGCCCGCCACCGTGCGTCCTTCGACGGCCGCGAGCGGCGGGTCGACCGATCGCAGCAGGAAGGGCGTGGCCAGACGCGCCCGCTCGATACGACGGCCCACGATCCGTGGGCGCAGGGCGTGCACGTAGAGATCGACGTCGGGCAACTCCGGCATGTGCCAAAGTAGAACACCCTGTCGCCCGGTGTGCGACCGGGTGCAAAGATTGTGGGGCTACGAGCGGGAAATCAGCGGTGCGCGCCGGCGGCGCATGACCGCGACGGCGGTCAGACCAAGGCCGAGAAGGGCGGCCGACGCCGGCTCGGGAACGGCCGCGACCTCGGCAAACGCCACTTCGCCAATCGCACAGGCCGGGAACGGGCCGATCTCGGCTGAGGACATTCGCCATGTCGAAGCGTACGTATCGCAAAGCCGTTGCAGAAAAGCCGAACACGTCGGCGCCGTAGGGATCGCCCTGAGGGTTGTTCGTGGGCTCGACATCCTGCGACGAGCGGAAAGAAGCTGGATCCATCGCTCGACCCAAACAAGCTCAGTAATCCGATGCCCGAGTCATCTTCGTTCCACAACGCCACGCGATCGATCGTGTGCAGCTGCACCCAGGTCGTAGGTCACGCTTGCGTGCTCGCTTCCCTGGTTGCTGAACCACTCGAAGAAGAATCGACGTGATGTGCGTGGGGCCGGAAAGCAGGTAGTGGTCGAAATTGGTCACGCCGCTCACGTAGGGGATCAACAATCCGATCTGATCGAACGAGACGTCGAGGGGCGTCCGAAGCCCGGGCCGCCGGCGTTGATCGTCCCGGCGACCGCACTCGAGAATCGACGTCGGCCGCCGCAGGACGCGCAGACCGAACATCGCCGCGGCAGCGATCAGCAGCGCACCAACCGACTGAACACGACACGAGGAGAGTCTCGTCACCAGCCCGGAACATGCAAGATTTCGGCCGCAATTTCCTGCAAAATACGGCGTCAGTCGTGCAGTTGTGCTTGGGAATATCAGCCGACAGGCAGACCTTTGTGATCGCCATACCGGACTCGGCCCTGTGAAAAGTGTGAAGGAAACCGCGGATGATTCGCCGCCTCCTGCTCTACATCGTCGGCCGGCTTCCTCGCGCTCGCGGTCCTCGCGGCCGGCGCGCTCTACTGGTTCCTCTCGAACGACGGCATCCGGATCGCGCTCGAACAGCAGGCCAGCGCCTGGCTCGGACAGCCAGTCCGCATCGCATCCGTCGGGGCGCAGTTCTGGCCGCGCCCCGGCCTGACGCTTCGCAACGTCGCCGTCGGAGAGCCGGCGCGCCTCACGCTCGGAGAGGTGGGTGTTTCCACCGAGCTGACGGCACTGCTGCGAGGGCGCATCGCCGACGCGGCGATCCGGATCGGCAACACGCGGCTCGAACTGCCGCTGCCGTTCGAGATCCCGACCACTCCGCAGGAGGGCGCGTCTGCCGAGCCCGCGGCGTTCACGATCGAATCGATCAACTCGATCGGCCTCGACGACGTGCGGGTCGTCAGCCGCGGGCGCGAGCTCGTCGTCTCGGCCGATTCGTCCTTCGACGGCGCGCGTCTCACGGTCCGGCGCGCAACGGTCGAATCGGGCAGGACCTCCATTCGCGCGGAGGGTGTGGTGAGCTTCGAGCCGCGGGTCGAAGCCACGGTGCGCGCGTCGGCCAACCGGCTCGACGTGGACGAGCTGATCGCGCTCGCCGACGCCTTCGGACCTCCGCCGCCGGCCCCCGGGGCGCCGCGCGCCAAGCCGGGCCCACCGACGCGCATCGCCGCGCGCGTGAGCGCCGAGACGGCGACTGCGGGCGGCGTGGAGGTGCGGCAGTTCGCCAGCGACGTGCAGGTCGAGGGCGATACCGTGGCGATGGCGCCACTGAGCTTCGAGATCTTCGGCGGGCGTTACCAGGGATCGCTGAACGCCCGGCTGGGCACCACGCTGAACGCAACGCTGCGCTCGCGCATCACCGGCCTCGACGTCGCGCAGCTCGCGGCGTTCGGCAACGCCAAGGACACCATCACCGGAACGCTCACGGGCGCGGGCACCTTCACCGGGACCGGACCCGACTTCGCCGCGGTGCTGGCCGGGGCTCGCGGCGGAGGCACGGCGCAAATCGCCAAGGGGACGATTCCGCGGATGGGGCTCGTACGCACCGTCGTCGTGTTCTTCGGCAGGCCGGCGGCCGACGCTCCGCCGGCCAGTGATGCCTTCGACACGCTGGATCTGCAGTTCACGCTCCAGAATCAGAACGTCCGCGCCGACGTGCTCGCGCTCCATTCGCGCGACGTGGACGTGGTGGGGTCGGGCACCCTCGCCACCGCCACGAAAGCGCTCGCCGGCAAGTTCGACATCTCTCTGTCGGAGGCGCTGTCGGCGCAGGCCGGCAACGACCTTCGGCGCTACACGCGCGAGGGCAACCGCGTCGTCCTGCCGGCCTCGGTGGGCGGCACCCTCCAGAGCCCTCGCGTGACGATCGACGCGGCGGCGGCACTGAAGCGAGGACTCCGCAACGAAGTCGAAGGCCGCCTCAAAGGCCTTCTCGATAAATTCACGACGCCGCGGTGACCCGCGGCGACGGCCGCCAGCGATACTGAAGGACCAGCCACATCAACCACGAGACCGTCCGCGGATCCGACAGCACATCGGCGGCTCGGCCTCTGGTCCCGCCTTGATTACGTCCACCCGAGAAGCGAACATTGGACGAGTCCCAGAGCGTGGCGTCATCACCACCAACCGGCTGATGATTCTCACGGAGCGCGGCGCAGGCTCCGGCATCCGTGGCCACCGCGATTCCGGCGGCCGAATCGGATGCGGAAAGCACCGAGCCTGACCAGTAGGCGAGCCACCGCGTCAGAACCGCAGATCACCCAAACCCTGGGGTCACCTGCGCCGCCGCCTTCACCGCTAACGAACGAAGGTTACCGGATAGCTCGAGGCGCTGCCGGACGCGGCCACGGCGCGAACCACGGCTTCGTACTGGCCGACGGCCAGGGCGCTGACGAGAAGGTTGACGTCCACGACACACGTGCCACTGCTGTTGACCGCAGGCTTTCCGAGGTTCTTGCTCACGAGAACCAGGCTCGACGACGGGCGGCGGATCTCCAGCACGTAGCTGGTCACGCTTCGCGTGATCGAAGGAGGCGTCGAACTCCAGCCGCCACGGTCCCTCGGGTGTCGGAGTGGGAGTTGGGGTCGGACTTGGCGTCGACGAGCCCGAGCCGATCGCGCTGATCGAGACCGGCGCCGACGTGGTCACACCGCCATCGAAATCGAACGCCTTGGCTGTGACGGAATACGTTCCCGCGACGCCGGCGGTCCAGGAGGCGTTGTAGGGCGACGTCGTATCGCTGCCGATCGGGGTCCCGTTGATCAGGAAATCGACGCGGGCCACGCGATCGTCGGGATCGGAGGCCGATGCGGTGATCGAGACAGATGCGCCTGACGCGACCGCCGCGTTGGCCGCTGGCGACGTCACCGACACGATCGGCTTGCGATTGGCCGCCGTGGCCGCGAGCGAGGTGTTGTCGAAGGCGGCCGCGCCATTCGCCAGGGACGAACCGCCGGCGACCAGCAGCCCGGCGTAGACCGACGACGCGAGCGACGTCGTCGCGCCCGGCGCGGCGGTCCAGCTGACGCCGTCGCTCGAATGGGAAGCGGTCATCACGTTGCCCCGGCGCACGAGCTTCAACCACACGGGGGGCACGCGCGAGGCAATCGTGACGGATGACGTAGAGGCCAGCGGAGCGGCGCGCTGCGCGATCACCAGCCCGGTGCCGTTCTTGCTCGTCAACGAGTAGTGCGCTGCGCCCGCAGCGAGCGACTCACGAAGGGTGATGCCGGCGACCCGGCCCGCTGGGTCCCTGAGTCGCGGCGACCCGGGCCACGAGCGTCGCGTCGCCCGTGATGCGGACGTAGACGAGGCGGAAGGCATCGGCGCTGCCGCTCAGTCCGCGCCCGGCGCTGGAGGCGATGAACGCGCCGTTCGAGAAGGACGCCGTTCCGGGCAGGGCCGCCTGGCCCACGTCCGCGGACGCCCACCCGGCCGGCAGCGTCGAGGTGCCCTGGCTCAAGGGATTCGACACGGTTGCGGTCGCCGAACCGGCGGCGCCACTGGACACGGCGATCCCGACGTACACGTTCGACGGCAGCGAAAGTGTCTGGGTGCCCACGATCGTCCATTGCGTGCCGTCGGTCGAGGTCGAGGCGGTAATCGTGGTTCCCGTGCGCTCGAGCCGCAGCCAGATGGCACCGGCGGGCTTCGTGCGCGTCGTCGTCGTCGTGCTGCCGCCCGCCGTCGTCCGGCGCTTGAACCTGATGGCCCCGCCCGAGAGCAACGACGACGTGGCGCGATCCGGAGGTCAGCGACTCGCGCATCATGACGCCAGCTTCGGCCGTGCTCAGGGTCAGCGACGCCACTCGGACGGTGACGACGCCATCGCCGGCGAGCCGCTGCGACACGAACGTGAACTGATCGGCGTTCCCAGTCACGCCGGCGCCCCCCGACGTGACCGACCACAGCGGGCACGCGGTGGGCGACGAGCAGGGCAGCGACACCGAAGCGCCTGGAATCAGCGGTGAGCCGATATCGGCCGTAGTCCAGGACGTCGAGTTCGGACTCGATTGCCCGCTGACGCGTGACCCCGAGAACGGCACGAACAGGACGAGGAGAACGGCGAGGGCGAAAAGCGTGGGAGACAGAGTTCTGCAAATGCACCGGGCCTGCTCACAGGCACCATCGGTGCCAACCAGTGCACGCACGGCTAACTCGTGCCTGAGCTGATAGTTACAGCTGCGCTTGGGATAATTACCGGGCTGTCGAACGGCCGGACCCGTCATGTAGTTACGGGGCAGTACAATTAAAAACTGTTCAGCTCTCGTTCCGCAAAAGCGCGCCAGCGCCGACTTCAGATCCCTGCGCGCGACTAAAGCCTTCCAGGATGTCGTCGGCCGGGAAAGGCCCAGGCGGTGGACCCGGGCGGAGTCGCGGCGCCGAGCCGCGAGACCGCCGCATCCGCCCCGCGGCGGTCCTGGGAACTTCCGGCGTTCGGCAATGAAGGCGAGCGGCGCGAGGAGGACCTTCTCGGTGACAATCGCCAGCCGCGCTGGACCGCCCACGACGGCTTTGGCCAGCTCGACGTCTACATTCTTCCCAAAGGCACCGGCGCCTTGCTCTACGAGCTGCGTCCGACCCTCGAACGGGGAGGGCGCCGCACCACCTTCGCCACCGAATACCGAGCGGCGTTCGGCCTGCCCGGACGCCTGCAGCTGGGCGTCCACGCGGTGGGCGAGGACGCCGTCGGGTAAAGTGCCCCTGGCGACATCGACGCGCAGGTTGTCGCGGTGCGGTGGGCCGTCGCGAGTGGGGGCGCGAGCGCTGGTCGTGGCTGGTTTGGAGTTCTGACCGGGTCAGGCCTCGAGTAGCTCCGTACAGACAAAAGGCCTGACGCGTTCGCGTCAGGCCTCGCAGTGCTAGCTTAAACAATTACTCGAAAAATTACTCCCCGGCAGTGACCTACTCTCCCATGCACCTACGCACACAGTACCATCGGCGGTAGCAGGCTTAACTTCCGTGTTCGGAATGGGAACGGGTGTGACCCTGCCCCTATGACCACCGGGAAACTTGCTGGTCAGCCGGCGTCCGGCCTGGTCTGACCAATCTCAGTTGCCTGGGGTCCGACAGGTTGGAGCGTAGCAATCAGCCGCGCCGCATCAGCCTGTCGATCGTCCCAGGGCATTCTGGGGAAACGCCGTCGAGTATCGCGCGTTTCCCCGCACTATCTGCCGGACCGGCTTAACGCCGGTCCTTTGGGAGCCGCGTTCCTCAAGGGAACCCTCAATGTCAAAGAGCGAGATCATTCTAGCCCACAACTGAATACCCTGCAAACGGTAGCTCCCTCTCTCACAAACTCGCTGTGCCCACGGAGCATTTCCGTGGACGAAGAGAGAAAATATGGTCAAGCCGCACGGCTCATTACGTACCAGTTAGCTCAACGTATCGCTACGCTTCCACACCTGGCCTATCAACCTGGTCGTCTACCAGGAGCCTTCAGAGGGATTACTCCCTGGGAGATCTCATCTCGTGGAGGGTTTCACGCTTAGATGCATTCAGCGTTTCTCCCTTCCGAACGTAGCTACTCGGCGCTGCCACTGGCGTGACAACCGATACACTAGAGGTTCGTCCAACCCGGTCCTCTCGTACTAAGGTCAGCCCCACTCAAATCTCCTGCGCCCATCACAGATAGAGACCGAACTGTCTCGCGACGTTCTAAACCCAGCTCACGTACCGCTTTAACCGGCGAACAGCCGGACCCTTGGAACCTGCTACAGCTCCAGGATGCGATGAGCCGACATCGAGGTGCCAAACCCTAGCGTCGATGTGAACTCTTGGCTAGGATCAGCCTGTTATCCCCGGCGTACCTTTTATCCGTTGAGCGATGGCCCTTCCATGCGGAACCACCGGATCACTAAGTCCTGGTTTCCCACCTGCTCGACTTGTAGGTCTCGCAGTCAAGCTCGCTTATGCCTTTGCACTCTAAGGCTGATTTCCAAACAGCCTGAGCGAACCTTCGAGCGCCTCCGTTACTGTTTAGGAGGCGACCGCCCCAGTCAAACTACCCACCTAGCAATGTCCCTGATCTGGATAACAGAACGAGGTTAGAACGCCGGAGCAGTAAGGGTGGTATCTCACCGTTGGCTCCCCCGAGACCGAGATCCCGGGTTCAAAGCCTCCCACCTATCCTGCGCATACTGCGCCAGCATTCACTACTAGGATGTAGTAAAGGTGCACGGGGTCTTTTCGTCTTGTGACGGGCAACCGGCGTCTTCACCGGTACCACAAATTCGCAGTGCCCCTCGTTGAGACAGCGCTCAGATCGTTACGCCATTCGTGCAGGTCGGAACTTACCCGACAAGGAATTTCGCTACCTTAGGACCGTTATAGTTACGGCCGCCGTTTACCGGGGCTTCAGTTCAGAGCTTCGCCTTGCGGCTAACCCCTCTCTTTAACCTTCCGGCACCGGGCAGGCGTCAGACCCTATACGTCGTATTCGACTTTGCAGAGCCCTGTGTTTTTAGTAAACAGTCGCCTGAGCCTCTTTATTGCAACTCCCTCATGCTTCGCCGGGCAAGCCGGCTGACATTAACGGAGCACCCCTTCTTCCGAAGTTACGGGGCCAATTTGCCGAGTTCCTAAACGAGGGTTCTCACTTGCGCCTGAGGATTTTCTCCTCGCCTACCTGTGTCGGTTTGCGGTACGGGTACCCATCCCACTCCTTAGAGGCTTTTCTTGGCAGCGTGGCGTCACCAGCTTTATGAGTCTTGCGACTCTCGCTTCGAGCCCTCAGGATTAACGACCCACCGGATTTACCTGGCGAATCTCCCTACGACCCTCAACCTGGATGTCCAATACCAGGCCTGGCTAGCCTCCTGCGTCCCCCCATCGTGATAACGTGGAATAGGTAGTTCCGGAATATTAACCGGATGTGCATCCGCTACGCCTTTCGGCCTCGCGTTAGCTCCCGACTAACCCTGAGCGGACGAACCTACCTCAGGAAACCTTAGGCTTACGGCGGGGAAGATTCTCACTTCCCTTATCGCTACTTATGCCGGCAGGGTCACTTCTCTCCACTCCACCAGTCCTTACGATCTGGCTTCACTGCTGAGAGAACGCTCTTCTACCAAAACATCAACCCGCGGGTCGATGCATTCTACGGCTTCGGTGGTGTGCTTGAGCCCCGTTGTATTGTCGGCCCAGAGCCGCTTGACCAGTGAGCTATTACGCTTTCTTTAAAGGATGGCTGCTTCTAAGCCAACCTCCTGGTTGTCTAAGCGTCTCCAGATCCTTTACCACTTAGCACACACTTTGGGACCTTAGCCGGTAGTCTGGACTGTTTTCCTTTCGACGATGAAGCTTAGCCCCCACCGTCTCACTCCCGGGATACGTGTCGCTGGCATTCGCAGTTTGATTGGATTCAGTAACCTGGTAAGGCCCTTAGTCCATTCAGTTCTCTACCACCAGCGCCGACCTCCCGAGGCTGCCCCTAAAGGCATTTCGAAGAGAACGGGCAATCACGAAGTTTGATTAGCCTTTCACCCCTACCCTCAGCTCATCCAAGCTGTTTTCAACCAACACTGGTTCGGACCTCCATACGGTGTTACCCGTACTTCATCCTGGCCAAGGGTAGATCACCTCGCTTCGCGTCTAATCCCAATGACTGAACGCCCATTTCGGACTCGCTTTCGCTGCGGCTCGCTTACGCTTAACCTTGCCACGGAGATTAACTAGCCGGCTCATTATGCAAAAGGCACGCGGTCAGGCATTCCCGTCCGAAGACAGGCATAGCCCTCCCACTGCTTGTAGGCATACGGTTTCAGGAACTATTTCACTCCCCTCACAGGGGTGCTTTTCACCTTTCCCTCACGGTACTGGTTCACTATCGGTCGCTAGAGAGTATTTAGCCTTGCGAGATGGTCCTCGCAGATTCCCACGGGATTTCTCGTGTCCCGCGGTACTCAGGGTACCCGTCGGAGCCAACGTAATTTCGCTTACCGGGCTGTCACCGTCTATGGCAGGCCATTCCAGACCTTTCAACTATCGCGTTGGTTTGTAACTCCGTGTGACGGGCCCTACAACCCCGCCGTGCATGCACGACGGTTTGGGCTCTTCCGCGTTCGCTCGCCGCTACTAGCGGAATCACTATTGTTTTCTCTTCCTGGAGGTACTGAGATGGTTCACTTCCCTCCGTTGCCTTCCACAGCCTATGGATTCAGCTGAGGATCTCCTGGTATTACCCAGAAGGGGTTTCCCCATTCGGAAATCCCCGGGTCAAAGCTTGTTTGCAGCTCACCGGGGCTTATCGCAGCTTACCGCGTCCTTCATCGACTTCTAGCGCCAAGGCATTCACCGTACGCCCTTAGTAGCTTGACCACAAGTATTTGAACTGACGCTGATCCACTCGAGCGACTCGAGTTTCTCTGCGACAGTTCCCCTCTTCTAAACACTGCGTGTGTTTGTGATCGAAAAGAACTACCGTTTGCAGGATATTCAGTTGTCAAAGAATCCGCCTGTCGCCCTTTCGGGCTTCGGCGCGGCCAGCCGCTTGCGCGACTCGCCGATTCCGTTCGCGGCCTGCCTGGCCGAAGCATCGCATCGAGCGAAGCCTCAAGGCGAGGCGAAGGCTGGTGGAGAATACCGGGCTCGAACCGGTGACCTCCTGGTTGCAAACCAGGCGCTCTCCCAGCTGAGCTAATTCCCCGAAGTCTTCAGTTGTGTGTTTGAAAGGTGGCGATGAGTCGAAGAGGAAGGTATTGCTTATCGTGTCTTCTAACATCGCGCCTTACACATCAACCAAGGGCACTCCTTTGGTGAATGGTGGGCCTGAGTAGATTTGAACTACTGACCCCACGCTTATCAAGCGTGTGCTCTAACCAGCTGAGCTACAGGCCCCTAATTCCGAGAATCTCAAGCCCGCCGTAATCTACTACGGTCTCTCCACACGAAACCGCCGCAGCCGCGAGGCCACTCGGCGATTCGTCGGAACTTGTCAAAGAACCGGAAATCAACCGGTTCCCTCAAAACTAGATAGGCGTGCTTGCCTTTAACGTTTCGTCTTACTACGTGCCAGATCGATCTTCAGAGCGGCTCGAGACGCAAGAAAGTCTCTCGCCGTTGCTCTAGAAAGGAGGTGATCCAGCCACAGGTTCTCCTACAGCTACCTTGTTACGACTTCACCCCAATCACCGACCATACCTTAGGCGCCTGCCTCCCTTGCGGGTTAGCGCAGCGACTTCTAGGTACAGCCGGCTTTCGTGATGTGACGGGCGGTGTGTACAAGGCCCGGGAACGTATTCACCGCGGCGTGCTGATCCGCGATTACTAGCGATTCCAACTTCATGCAGGCGAGTTGCAGCCTACAATCCGAACTGAGACCAGCTTTATCCGATTAGCTCACCCTCGCGAGTTTGCAACGGTTTGTACCGGCCATTGTAGCACGTGTGTAGCCCCAGACATAAAGGCCATGCTGACTTGACGTCATCCCCACCTTCCTCCGGTTTGTCACCGGCAGTCTCTTCAGAGTGCCCAGCTTAACCTGATGGCAACAGAAGACAAGGGTTGCGCTCGTTGCGGGACTTAACCCAACATCTCACGACACGAGCTGACGACAGCCATGCAGCACCTCTACAGATGTCCTTGCGGAAGCCTACTTTCGTAGGATGTCATCTGCAGTTCAAGCCTGGGTAAGGTTCTTCGCGTTGCGTCGAATTAAACCACATGCTCCACCGCTTGTGCGGGCCCCCGTCAATTCCTTTGAGTTTCAGCCTTGCGACCGTACTCCCCAGGCGGAATGCTTAATGCGTTAGCTTCGGCACGGCAGGGATCGATACCCGCCACACCAAGCATTCATCGTTTAGGGCTAGGACTACCGGGGTATCTAATCCCGTTTGCTCCCCTAGCTTTCGCGCCTCAGCGTCAATACCGGTCCAGGATGCCGCCTTCGCCACCGGTGTTCCTCCAGATATCTACGCATTTCACCGCTACACCTGGAATTCCACATCCCTCTCCCGGATTCAAGCCTGCCAGTATCGGACGCAGTTCCCAGGTTAAGCCTGGGGATTTCACGTTCGACTTAGCGGGCCGCCTACGCGCCCTTTACGCCCAGTAATTCCGAACAACGCTTGCCCCCTCTGTATTACCGCGGCTGCTGGCACAGAGTTAGCCGGGGCTTCCTCACCAGGTACCGTCATACTCCGACGTATTAGGTCGGAGCTATTCGTCCCTGGCAACAGGAGTTTACAATCCGAAGACCTTCATCCTCCACGCGGCGTTGCGTCGTCAGGCTTGCGCCCATTGCGAACAATTCCCCACTGCTGCCTCCCGTAGGAGTCTGGGCCGTGTCTCAGTCCCAGTGTGTCCGTCCGCCCTCTCAGGCCGGATACCGATCGTCGCCTTGGTGAGCCGTTACCTCACCAACTAGCTAATCGGACGCGGGCCCCTCATCAAGCGCCGGGTCTTGCGATCCCCAGCTTTGATCTCCACCTGTTCAAAGGCAGGATGTCATGCGGTATTAGCGTCCCTTTCGGGACGTTATCCCCCACTCGAAGGTAGGTCACCCACGTGTTACTCACCCGTTCGCCACTCAGTTACCACAATTCCTTGCGGAGCTGCGGTAACCGCGTTCGACTTGCATGTGTTAGGCACGCCGCCAGCGTTGATTCTGAGCCAGGATCAAACTCTCATGTTAAGTTTGCTCGTCCACCTTCACGCTTGCGCGCTGCGGGCGGAGCAACTTGTTAACGCTGATCGCCTGTTGACTTGGCTCTTGCGTTGTTGTCTTACTCGTTGTTGGTAGATGGTTCGTGCTCGCTCTTGCGATTGAACACGCCACCTGCTGACACTCGACGGGCGGTCTGACCTTGCGGCCAGACCACGTTAAGTGCTTGCACGCTCTATCTAGTTTTCAAAGAACCGGAAGCCCGACCAGGTTCAGACGGCTTCGCTGCACCGCAGCGCTGCACTCTGAGCCTCGCCGAGGTTCCCACGTTTTCAACCCAGGCGGGTCGTTTTTGGGGGAACCTTCCAATGACTACAGCCCGTTCCTACCCTTGTCAAGCCCTATTTTCACTTGCGGAGCACGCTGTCCGTTGAGCGGACACGAGACCGGCTGACATGTTTTCTAGCCCAGCCTTTCGGCGGGACATCGGCTAACCCGGAGGGGGGCCCGCCGCTTCTGGTGGTTGCGCTGCCTCGAGTGGGCTCGACCGGAGCCGCACAGCGGGCGTAACAACAACCCAGCGAACTTACGAATCATAGGATCCCCGACCAGGACCTGTCAACAGCCGCGGTATCAGGCGTCGACCAGGCGGACCAGGAAGTTGTCGCGCTTGCCTTTTCGAATCAAGAACATACGGCCTTCGATCGCCTGCGCCGGCAGCACGCGCTCTTTCTCGTCGGCGATGCGGCGGCCGTTCAACGTGATGCCACCGCCCTTCACAAGTCGCACGCCCTCGCTCTTCGAACTGGCGACGCCGGCGGCGGCCAGAAGCTCCGGCATCGTCCAGCCCGCGTCAGCCGACGGCAGGTCGCACGACGGAACGTTCGCGAAGATCTGCAGCAGTTCTGCGACCGACATCGCCGACAGATCGCCGCGGAACAACTTCTCTGCGGCGGCTTC
Organism: uncultured Acidobacteriota bacterium; assembly: GCA_963731785.1. Lineage (GTDB taxonomy): Bacteria > Acidobacteriota > Vicinamibacteria > Vicinamibacterales > UBA2999 > DASYRM01. Next base: position 64,836 of record CAVSWX010000004.1, on the reverse strand, counting down.
TGCGTCCGTCACCGCGGTCTGGCCGTGGACGAGGCGCGTGACCTCCTGCGCCAGCGCGCGCTGCGCATGCCGCTTTTCAGGTTCGCGCGCGCTCGCCGCTTCGAGCTCCGACACCGCGCTCTGCTCGAGGAAGGTGAAGAACTTGAGATAACGCCCCGCATCGCGATCGTCGGTGTTGAACCAGAACTGATAGAACTCGTACGGCGACGTCAGCGCCGCGTCCAGCCACACCGCGCCGCCTTCGGTCTTGCCGAACTTCGCGCCCGACGACGTGGTGAGGAGCGGCATCACCAGGCCATGCGTCTTGGCGCCCCGCACGCGGCGAATCAGATCGATGCCGGCAACGATGTTGCCCCACTGATCGCTGCCGCCGAGCTGCAGCGTGCAGCCGAATCGATCGTGCAGCACGAGGAAGTCGTAGGCCTGCAGCAGCGAGTAGCTGAACTCGGTGTAGGAGATCCCCTCCTCGCCCTCGATGCGCCGCTTCACCGATTCCTTGGCGAGCATGGCGTTGACGCGTGAAGTACTTGCCGACGTCGCGCAGGAACTCCATGGCGCTCAGCTCGCGTCAGCCACTCGGCGTTGTTCACGAGCCGCGCCGGATGTGTCGGCGCGTCGAAATCGAGGAAGCGTTCGACCTGCGCGCGAATGCCGGCCACGTTCGCCTCGACCTGCTCCATCGTCAGCAGCGTGCGCTCGGCGCTCTTGCCGCTGGGGTCGCCGATCAGGCCGGTGCCGCCGCCGACGAGCCCGATCGGCGAGTGGCCGCAGCCGCTGCAGCCGCGCCAGCGCCATGACCGGCAGGAGCGAGCCGACGTGCAGGCTGGCCGCGGTGGGATCGAAGCCGATGTAGCCGGTGAGCGTCGCGGCGCGGATCGCCTCGCGCAGGCCCTCGGTGGTGTCGTACACCAGGCCGCGCCAGGAAAGTTCCTCGAAGAGATCCATGCGCCGCTAGTTTAACAGCTTGAGCGACGCTCGGAGGGCTCAGGGCTCGGGCTTACGAGCCTCGAGCCTCGAGCCTTGAGCCTACAGGGTCACGAACCGGCGGCCATCGACAGTCCATCCGCCGTCCAGCACGCGCTGGACCGCTTCCGGATACGCCTGGTGCTCTTCGACGAGGATGCGCGCGGCGAGGGTGTCTTCGGTATCGCCATCGAGCACCGGCACGGCGCGCTGGACGATGATCGGGCCGGCGTCGAGCTCCGCGGTCACGAGGTGCACGGTGACGCCGCTCACCTTCACGCCGTGCGCGAGCGCCTGATGCTGAGCGTGGAGCCCGGGAAACGACGGCAGCAGCGACGGATGGATGTTGACGATCGCCTGGGGAAAGGCCTCGATGAAGCGGCGCGCCGATCCGCCGCATGAATCCGGCCAGGCACACCAGCTCCACCTCGCGCGATCGCAGCTCGTCGCACGAGCGCCGCGTCGTAATCGTCGCGCGACGGCCAGCCGCGGTGATCGATGACGACCGTCTCGATGCCGGCCTGCCGCGCCCGGTCGAGCCCCCCGGCGCCGGCGACGTTCGAGATCACCACGGCGATCGGTCGCGTCGAGGCGCCCGTCGGCGATGGCGTCGATGAGCGCCTGCAGGTTGCTGCCGCGGCCCGAGACGAGCACGCCCAGCCGGCGCGAGGGCAACCGCTCCGCCGTCGCCGAGGCTCCAGCGGACACGGAGCTCACGCCGCCGGAAAGCGGCCCGTGTAGCTCACCGCCGGCCCGTCGCCGGCGACGATGTCGCCGATCACCCGGGCGTCGCGGCCGCCGCGCGCCGCCAGCTCCTCGATCACGTGGTCGGCCTTGGCGGGCGACGTCACGATGATGAGGCCGACGCCCATGTTGAAGGTGCGGAGCATGTCGTCGAGCGGCACGCGGCCCTGCGCCATCAGCCACGCGAAGAGCGGCGGCATCGTCCACCGCGACAGGTCCACGCGGGCCACCGTCGACGGCGGCAGCACCCGCGGCAGGTTGTCGGTGATGCCGCCGCCGGTGATGTGCGCCATGCCCTTGATCAGCTCGCCGTCGAGCATCGGGCGCACGAGCGGCAGGTAGGAGCGGTGCGGCTCGAGCAGCGCCTGGCCCACGGTGGTGCCCAGTTCGCGCACGTGGCTGTCCACGCCCAGGCCGAGCTGCTCGAAGACGATGCGGCGCGCGAGCGAGTAGCCGTTCGTGTGCAGCCCGCTCGACGGCACGCCGATGAGCGCGTCGCCCTCGGCGATGCCGCGGCCGGTGATCAGGCGCTCGCGGTCGGCGGCGCCGACGATGAAGCCGGCCAGGTCGTATTCGCCGTCGGCGTAGAAGCCGGGCATCTCGGCGGTCTCGCCCCCGAGCAGCGCGCAGCCGTTCTCGCGGCAGGCGGCGGCCATGCCGCCGACGATCGACTCGGCCACGTCCGGCTGCAGCCGGCCCGTGGCGAGATAGTCGAGAAAGAACAGCGGCTCGGCGCCCTGCACCAGGATGTCGTTGACGCAGTGGTTGACGAGATCGACGCCCACCGAGTCGTGCTTGCCGGCCATGAAGGCGACCTTGAGCTTCGTGCCGACGCCGTCGGCGCTGGCCACCAGCACCGGATCGCGGAAGCGGCCCGGCTCGAGCCGGAACAGCCCGCCGAACGACCCGATGTCCGACAGCACCGCGGGCGTGAAGGTGGAGCGCGCCAGCCCGCGGATGCGGCGGACGGCCTCGTTGCCGGCGTCGATGTCGACGCCCGACGCCTTGTAGTCCATCAGGCGCCGCCCCTCACTCCGAGCGGCGGCCGCCGCGCGACGAGCCGACGCCGGCGAGCGACGGCCGCGGCCGACCAGGCAGATCCTCGCCATCGAACGCCGAGGTCGCGACGGGCTGCGGCGCCGACGGCGGCGCGGACTCGGGATTGAGCTTGAGCGCCAGCTGCAGATAGGCGGCCTCGTCGCGCGGGAACGCCACCGGATACACGCCCGTGTAGCACGACGTGCAGTACCGGGTCTTGCCGCCGGGCACCGAGTCGGTCAGCCCGTCGAGGCTCAGATACGCGACGCTGTCGGCGTCGAGGTACTTGCGGATCTCCTCGAGCGTGTGCGTGGCGGCGATCAGCTCCGATCGGCGCGGCGTGTCCACGCCGTAGAAGCACGGCGAGATCGTCGGCGGGCAGCTGATGCGCATGTGCACTTCGCGCGCGCCCGGCGCTGCGCACCATGCGCACGATCTTGCGGCTGGTCGTCCCGCGCACGATCGAATCGTCCACCAGCACCACGCGCTTGCCGCTCGAGGATGCTCTTCACCGGATTGAGCTTCACGCGCACGCCGAAGTGGCGGATCGACTGCTGCGGCTGGATGAAGGTGCGGCCCACGTAGTGGTTGCGGATGAGGCCCATCCGCATCGGAATGCCCGACTGCTCGGCATAGCCGACCGCGGCGCACACGCCCGAGTCGGGAATCGGCACGACGACGTCGGCGGGCACGCCGGACTCGCGCGCCAGCCGCCGGCCGAACTCGGTGCGCACTTCGTTGACGCTCTCGCCGAACACGTAGCTGTCGGGCCGCGCGAAATAGACGTGCTCGAAGATGCACTGCGAGTGCTTCGCCGGCGGGAACGGCTTCATCGACCGCAGGCCGTGCGGCGCTGGCGATCACCATCTCGCCGGGCTCGACGTCGCGGACGTAGGTGGCGCCGATCAGGTCCAGCGCGCAGGTTTCCGAGCAGATCACCCAGGCGTCGCCCAGCCGCCCGAGCGCCAGCGGCCGGAACCCGTGCGGGTCGCGGACGCCGATGATGCGGTCCTTCGTCATCAGCACGAACGAGAAGGCGCCGCGCACCTGGCAGATCGCGTCGATGATCGCCGCCTCGACGTTGTCGGCCTTCGACGCGCGCGAACAGGTGCACGACGACCTCGCTGTCGGTGCTGGTCTGGAAGATGGCGCCCTCGCGCACCAGCGCGTCGCGCACCTCGCCGGCGTTGACCAGGTTGCCGTTGTGGCCGAGCGCGAGCTGGCCGTGCGCGCTGTCGATGACGATCGGCTGGGCGTTGGCCAGCCGGCTCTCGCCGGCCGTCGAGTAGCGCACGTGGCCGACGGCGAGGTGGCCGGTCAGCCCCGCCAGCGTGTCGGTGTCGAAGGCGTCGTTGACGTAGCCCATCGCCTGCGACGCGCGGATGCGGGCGCCGTCGGAGGCCGCGATGCCTGCGCTCTCCTGGCCGCGGTGCTGCAGCGCGTAGAGGCCGAGGTAGGTGAGGTTCGCGGCCTCGGGATGGCCGAAGATCCCGAACACGCCGCACTCGTCTCTGAACTTGTCGAACATGCGGCTCCAGTTCTCGACGGCGCCGGGATCGTGCCGGCACGCTTCTAGTGTACGGCCTTCACGCCACCGTTCGCTGACGCTCGAACCGCGTCGCCAATCGCGCCGTCCCAGATCCGCTCGGCCGCCTCGACCGGTTCGTCCACCACGCGCGCGCCCGCCCACCGACAACCGCACCCGGCCGCCGCCGACGCGGCCGATCACGCGGCCGGAACGCCTGCCGCCTGCGCCAGCTGCAGCGCCGCCTGCTCGCGGCCCGCGGCGACCGACACGACCACGCGCGACGCCGACTCGCCGAAGAGCGTGGCGATGTCGTCGAAGCCGGGAGTCCCGGCTGGCCACCACCGGCGAGGTCCACGTCGACGCCCGGCGTGCCGCCGAAACAGCACTCGGCCAGGGTCACCGCCACGCCGCCCTCGGCGCAGTCGTGCGCCGACTTGAACAGTCCCTGCGCGGCGCCGGCCACGAGCACGCGCTGCAGCGCGGCCTCGCGCTGCGAGATCGAGCGCCGGCGGCACGCCGCGAATGAGCCCGTGCATCGTCTTCAGGTACTCGCTGCCGCCCAGCTCGTTCGCGCTGCTGCCGAGCAGGATGACAGCGTCGCCTGTCGGTCTGGAACGGCCGGCGCACGACCCGGCTCGCGTCCTCGATCAGGCCGACGACGCCCAGCACCGGCGTCGGCAGCACGCCGCGGCCGTCGGTCTCGTTGTAGAGGCTGACGTTGCCGCCGGTGATCGGGATGTCGAGCGCGCGGCACGCCGCGCCCATGCCCTCCACCGCGCGGACGAACTGCCACATGATGTCGGGCTTCTGCGGGTTGCCGAAGTTGAGGCAGTTGGTGGCGCCGATCGGCAGCGCGCCGGCGCACGCCACGTTGCGCGCCGCCTCGGCCACCGCCAGCTGCGCGCCGACGAACGGATCGAGGTAGACGAACCGGCCGTTGCAGTCCACCGAGAGCGCCAGCGCGCGCGTGGTGTCCTTGATGCGAACCACGCCGGCGCCCATGCCCGGCATCACCAGCGTGTTGGTGCGCACCATGTGGTCGTACTGGCGGTAGACCCAGCGCTTGCTCGCCACGGTCGGCGACGCCAGCAGCCGCCGCAGCACCTCCGCGGCGGGGGCCGGCGTGCCGAGCGCCGCCAGCGACAGCTGCTGCGCCTCGCGCAGGTACGCCGGTTCGCTGTAGGGCCGCCGGTAGAGCGGCGCCTCGTCGGTCAGCGCGGTGTTGGGAATTTCGGCCACCACCGTGCCGCGCTCCTTCACGCGCAACAGGCCATCCGGGGTGACGGTGCCGATGTGGACGGCGTGCAGATCCCACTTCTCGAAGATCGCCTGCACTTCCGCCTCGCGCCCCTGCTTGGCGACGAGCAGCATGCGCTCCTGCGACTCCGAGAGCATGATTTCGTACGGCGTCATGCCCGTCTCGCGCTGCGGCACGAGCGACACGTCGATCTCGACGCCGGCGCCGCCGCGCGCGCCCATCTCGCAGGTCGAGCAGGTGAGCCCGGCCGCGCCCATGTCCTGGATGCCGACGAGCGCGTCGGTCTTCATCACCTCGAGGCAGGCCTCGAGGAGCAGCTTCTCCATGAACGGATCGCCCACCTGCACCGCCGGGCGCTTCTCGGCCGACTTCTCGTCGAACTCGGCCGACGCCATCGTCGCGCCATGAATGCCGTCGCGCCCGGTCTTCGAGCCGACGTAGAACACCGCGTTGCCGACGCCCGACGCCACGCCCTTGATGATCTCGTCGGCCCTGGAGATGCCGAGGCAGAAGACGTTGACCAGCGGATTGCCGGTATAGCTCTCGTCGAATGCGATCTCGCCGCCGACGGTGGGAATGCCGATGCTGTTGCCGTAGCCGGCGATACCGGCCACCACGCCCGCCATGTTGCGGCGCACCAGCGGGTTGTCGAGCTGACCGAAGCGCAGCGAGTTGAGCAGCGCGATCGGGCGCGCGCCCATGGTGAAGATGTCGCGGATGATGCCGCCGACGCCGGTGGCGGCGCCCTGGTACGGCTCGATGAACGACGGGTGGTTGTGCGATTCGATCTTGAAGACGGCGGCGAGGCCGTCGCCGATGTCGACGGCGCCGGCGTTCTCGCCCGGGCCTTGCAGCACCCGCGGGCCGGTCGTCGGCAGCGTCTTGAGGTGCACCCGCGAGCTCTTGTAGCTGCAGTGCTCGGACCACATCACCGAGAAGATGCCAAGCTCGGTCAGCGTCGGCTGGCGGCCCAGCATGCCGACGATCTTCTCGAACTCCTCGCGCGTGAGGCCGTGGCGCTCGAGGACGGCGTCCGACGACACGTCCGGCGTCATGCGGACAGACTCGACGCGCCGCGCACGGCCACCGCGGCCGGCGACCGCCGCGCGAACCAGCGGACCGCCGACTGCAGCATCACCAGCCCGTCGGCGCTGCCCACGGCCAGTTCGCACGCACGCTCGGGATGCGGCATCAGGCCCACCACGTTGCGCGCCTCGTTGCACAGGCCGGCGATGTTGGCCACCGATCCGTTCGGGTTGCCGTCGGCGGTCTCCCGGCCCGCGGCGTCGACGTAGCGGAACAGCACCTGGCGGTTCCGTTCGAGCTCGCGCCACCACGTCCGGCTCGGCGTAGTAGTTGCCTTCGCCGTGCGCGATCGGAATGCGCAGCACCTGCCCCTGGCGGCACGCCTCGGTGAACGGCGTGTCGGTGTGCTCCACCCGCACGTGCACGTGCTCGCAGCGGAAATGCAGGCTGTCGTTGCGCAGCATCGCGCCGGGCAGCAGCCCGGCCTCGAGCAGCACCTGGAAGCCGTTGCAGATCCCGAGGACCGGGCCGCCGGCGTCGGCAAAGCGGCGGACGTCGGCCATGATCGGGGAGAAGCGGGCGATGGCGCCGGTGCGCAGATAGTCGCCGTGGGCGAAGCCGCCGGGCAGGATCACGGCGTCGGCGCCGCCCAGGCTGGTCTCTTTGTGCCACACGAACGCGGCCTCTTCGCGCAGCACCTGGTCGACCGCGTAGTACGCGTCGTGGTCGCAGTTGGAACCCGGAAAGACGACCACAGCGAATTTCATCGGCTGCCTCCTGCGGCCTCGACCTCCACCCGGTAGCTCTCGATGACGGGATTGGCCAGCAGCTTGTCGGCGGCGTCGGTGGCCACCTGGCGGGCCTCGTCCGGGCTCGAGGCGGCGATGTCGAGCTCGAAGTATTTGCCTTGCCTGACGCCGTCCACCGACGCAAACCCCAGCGTGTGGAGCGCCTCGGCGACGGTCGTGCCTTGCGGATCGAATACGGACGGCTTGAGAGTGACGAACACACGCACGCGCATCAGGCTGTCGTCCCCCGTTCCTCTGTCTACCGGACCGGCTTGACGCCGGTCCTCAGCGCGGCCCTACGGCCGCGGCTCCGAACACACGATCGAAGATGTCGTCCACGTGACGCAGCTGCTCGTCCAGGTCGAACGCACGGGCGATGTCGTCCGGCGGCAGCACGCGGGTCACGTCCGCGTCGGCCAGCAGCAGCGACTTGAAATCCGTGCCCTCGTGAAACGAGCGCATCGCGTTTCGCTGCACCCACTCGTAGGCCTGCTCGCGCGACACGCCGCGGCGGGCCAGCTCCAGGAGCACGGTGCCCGAGAACACGACGCCCCGTGATCTATCCAGATTCTCCCGCATCCGCTCCGGATACACCACCATGCCCGCGACGATGCGCGTGAAGCGGCGCAGCATGTGGTCGAGCGTGATGAAGCTGTCGGGCAGGATCACGCGCTCGACCGACGAATGCGAGATGTCGCGCTCGTGCCACAGCGCGTTGTTCTCGAACGCTGCCCCGGCGTTGGCGCGCAGCAGCCGCGCCAGGCCGACGATCTGCTCGCAGCCGATCGGGTTGCGCTTGTGCGGCATGGCGGACGAACCCTTCTGCCCCTTGGCGAACGGCTCCTCGACCTCGCCGATTTCGGTCTTCTGCAGGCCGCGGATCTCGAGCGCGCACTTCTCGAGCGTCGATCCCGTGATGGCGAGTGCCGAGAGCAGCTCGGCGTGACCGTCGCGCTGGATCACCTGCGAACCCACTACCACCGGCTCGAGGCCCAGCGTCCGGCAGACGTCATGTTCGACCGCCGGCGGGAGGTGGGCAAAGGTGCCAACCGCGCCCGAGAGCATGCCCACGGCAATGCCCGTGCGGGCGCGTTCGAGGCGGACGCGGTCGCGCCCCAGCTCGGCGTACCAGAGCGCGAGCTTCAACCCGAACGTCATGGGCTCGGCGTGCACGCCGTGGGTCCGGCCGATCATCGGCGTCCGCCGGTGTTCCGCGGCGCGCTGGCGCACCGCCGCCATGAGGGCGTCGAGGTTCGTGAGAATCAGGTCGCACGCCTCGCGCATCTGCAGTGCCTGCGCGGTGTCGATGACGTCGGACGACGTCATCCCGAAGTGGAGCCAGCGGGCCGAGGGGCCGACATGCTCGGCGACCGCCGTGGTGAAGGCGATGACGTCGTGCTGGGTGACGGCCTCGATTTCCTCGATGCGCGCGATGCTGAACGCGCCGCGCTCCCGGATGTCGCGCGCCGCCTCGGGCGGGGCGATGCCCGCCCTGGCCATGGCCTCGACCGCCGCGATTTCAACCTGCAGCCACGTTTCGTATTTGCGCTGGTCGCTCCAGATGCGACCCATGTCCGGATGGGTGTAGCGCTGGATCATGTCAGCCGAGATGCAGCCGTTCTCGCGGAATCTCCAGTCCGTTGACCGCCCCCAGCACCGTCGCGGCGAGGCTGGCGGGCGTGAACAGTTCGTCGGTCACGCGCTGCACGTCGTCGTGGGTCACGGCCTCGACCCCGCGCAAGGTTTCGTCGAGGCTCAACTGACGGTCGAAGTACATCTCCTGACGCGCCAGGTTCGACATCCGGCTCGACGTGCTCTCGAGCCCGAGCATCAGGCTGCCCTTGAGATGATCCTTGGCCCGCCGCAGCTCGTCGCCCGACATCGGCTCTTCCTTCAGGCGGCGGATCTCGCCGACCACGACGTCGATCAGCTCGCCGACCGCCTCGTTGGCGCATCCGGCGTAGATGGTCATGGCCCCGGCGTCGCGATAGGCGCTCAGCCCGCTGAACACCGCGTAGGCCAGTCCCCGCTTCTCGCGCACGTTCTGAAACAGGCGCGAGCTCATCGAGCCGCCCAGCACCGTGTTGAGCGCGTAGCTCGCGAACCGGTCGGCGTGATCCTGCTTGAGGCCGCTCGTGCCCAGGCAGACGTGACTCTGCTCGAGCTCCTTGTTGCGGACGACGATGCGCGGCACCACCTGCGGCGGCCGCTCGGCGAGCGGCACGCCGTCCGCCGAGAGTCCGCCGAAGGCGCGCTCGACCAGCGCGCGCACCGCCGCATGCTCGATGTTGCCCACGGCCGCGATGATGAGATTGGGTGCGGTATAGGTGCCGCTGAAGTAGCGGCGCAGCCCGTCACGCGAGAACGCGCTGACGCTCTCGGGCGTGCCGAGGATGGGACGCCCGAGCGGGTGGCCTTCCCACAGGTGCTCGGAGAAGATTTCGTGGACCAGATCGTCCGGCGTGTCCTCGACCATCTTGATCTCTTCGAGGACCACCTTCTTCTCGCGCTCGATGTCCTGGTCGGCAAACGCCGGACGCATGACGATGTCGGAGAGCACGTCCACCGCCAGCGGCACGTGCTCGTCGAGGACCTTCAGGTAGTAGCCCGCGTACTCCTTCGACGTGAAGGCGTCCATCTGGCCGCCAATCGAGTCGATGGTCTGGGCGATGTCTTCGGCCGAGCGCGTGTCGGTGCCCTTGAAGAGCATGTGCTCGACGAAGTGGGCGATGCCGCTCTGCTCGGTCGGCTCGTGCCGCGACCCGCGCGCCAGCCAGATGCCGATGCTGACCGACCGCACGTGCGGCATGCGCTCGGTGAGGAGGCGAAGGCCGTTCGGCAGAACGTCGCGAACGATGGATGGTGTGGTCACCGGGAACCCGCCGGACGGCTCGCCCGGCCGTCGACACCGCCGCTTGTCAGCGCCATGCGAACTGACTGCAAAGTATTGATATAGTAGGGATTTAGAAGACGAAAGCGATGATACCACGCACGAGCGAGGCGCCGCAATCGAAAAGCCCCCCGCAGGGCCGGATCGACCTGGCCGAGCTCGATCTGCCGCGAGATCGAAACCGCCCTGGCCGCACGCGGCGAGCAGGCGTTCCACGCCCGGCAGATCTACCGCTGGGTTTACCGGCGCGCCCAGCCCGACCTCGAGCAGATGACCGACCTGTCCCGGCCGCTGCGCGCCCGGCTCCAGGACGAGTTCGTGGTGTCGACGCCCGCGATCCGGAGCGAGCAGCGGTCGAGCGACGGCACCCGCAAGTTCGTTCTCGAGCTGGCCGACGGCCGGCAGATCGAATCGGTGTTCATCCCCGACACGCCGTCGATGACCTTCTGCGTCTCGACCCAGGTCGGCTGTGCGATGTCGTGCGGCTTCTGCCTGACCGGCAAGATGGGCCTGGTGCGCAACCTCACCGCCGGCGAGATCGCCGGGCAGGTGCGCGTGCTCGCGAAGGCGACCGAACTGCTCGACAAGCCGTTCAACATCGTGCTCATGGGCATGGGCGAACCGCTGCACAACTACGACAACACGATGAAGGCGCTGCGCATGCTCCACGAGGAGCACGGCCTGGCGATCTCACCCCGCCGCATCACGCTCTCCACGGTCGGCATCGTGCCCGGGATCGAACGGCTCGCGACAGGAGCCGTTCATGCCCAACCTCGCCATCTCGCTGCACGCGACGACCGAGGATCTGCGCACGGCGCTCGTCCCGCCCAACAAGAAATACTCGCTCGCGTCGCTCCTCGAGGCGTGCCGCAAGTTCCCGCTGAAAAAGCGCGCGCGGATCACGTTCGAGTACGTGATGCTGGAAGGCGTGAACGACTCGCCCGACGACGCACGGCGGCTGGCGAAGCTGCTGGCCGGGATGAAGGCCAAGGTGAACCTGATTCCGCTCAACCCGGCGCCGGGCATCGAGTACACGCGGCCATCGGACGACCGCGTCGAGCGATTCGCGCAGATCCTCGCCGACCGGCACCTCACGGTGTCGGTGCGCAAGAGCCGCGGCCGCGACATCCGCGCGGCCTGCGGTCAGCTGATCGTCGAGGGCGGCACGAAGAAGAGCGCGGGCCAGCAGATGGCCCGGCTGCTTCAGATCGAGAGCCGCTGACGGCCTGTAGGCAGGTCTAAAGACCTGCCTCTACATGATGACGAATCGAGGCACGAGCTCGTACGACGGCACCTCCGCTTCTTCCATGTTCGGGCTGTCGCGGATCTCGGCTCGCGTGAGCGCCATGTGCACCTCGCGGTTGGACCAGTCGATGCGCTTCACGGACGTGGGCGCGACGGCCACCCACTTGCCGCCCAGCCAGTTGCTGGTGTCCACGACGACGTAGCGGAGCTGCCAGTTCGTCTCGTCGATGAGGAAGTCGTCGACGTGGCCGATGTACCCGTCGGTCGCGTGCACATGGAAGCCTTGGATGAGACTCAATCGGTGCACCATGATGCGATTCTAGTGCCGTGGTGCGCTGCTCAGTTTGCTGCGCCGGCTCATGCGTCGTGGCAGGTCTGAAGCCTGCGCCTGCGAAACTTCGCGCCTGCTTCAGTGAAGGACGACCCGGCCGCGCGTCCCGTCCACGACCTCGACGTCGATCCATTCGTTGCGCGTGCGCGGCACGTCGAGCGCCAGGCGCAGATAGTTGTCGGTGACGGCCGCCGTGCCGTCGTCCACCACCAGCGCGCGGCGGACGCTGCCGGCCTGCGCGGCCCGGAACGCACGCGCCAGGCGCTCGCTGGCGCTGCGCAGCGCGGCGCCGCGTTGCTGCACGATCGGCGGCGCCGGCATGCCGCCCAGCGCGCTCGCCTCCGTCCCCGGCCGGTGCGAATAGGGAAAGACGTGCACGTGGGTCAGCGGCGACCCGCTCGACGTAGTCGAGCAGCACCGAGGCGTGCGCGTCGGTCTCGCCGGGGAAGCCGACGATCACGTCGGAGCCGATCGAGGCATGCGGCATGCGCGTGCGAATCGCGATCGACCAGCGCGCCGAAATACGCCAGCGAATACGGACGCCGCATCGCCGCCAGCATCTCGTCGGACGCGTGCTGCAGCGGCAGATGGAAATGCGGCGCCAGCCGCGGCGACGCCGCCACGAGATCCACGAGCTCGGGGCTGCAGTCCATCGGCTCGAGCGAGCTCAGTCGGAACAGCACGTCCGCCGGCCACTCCGCGAGCAGCCGGGCGAGCGCCAGCAAGGAGCGTGCCGTCGCCAAGGTCGCGCCCGTAGGAGCCGAGGTGCACGCCGGTCAGCGCGATCTCGCGGTAACCCGCGGCCGCCGCGCGTTCGACCGCGGTACGGATCTCCGCCAGCGGCTTCGAGCGGCCGGCGCCGCGCGTGCTCGGAATGATGCAGTAGCTGCAGCGCTCGTCGCAGCCGGTCTGCACGCGCAGTGTCAACGCGGTACGGCCCGCCACGCCGGGTTCGAGCGCCGCGCCGCAGGGTCCCTCGCCCGCGGCCAAACCGGTCCGCCGTCGTCAGGCCACAGGCATCGGCGAGCTCGGAGGCCAGCGATTCCTTCCGTGGATTCGGCACCACGCGCGCCACGTTCGGCAATGACGCCACGTCGCCCGGCGCGCGCGTGGCGTAGCAGCCGGTCACGACGATCTGCACCGAGGGGTTCACGCGGGCGACGCGCCGGATCGCCTGCCGCGCGCCCTGATCCGCGGCGGCGGTCACGGAACACGTATTGACGATGACCACGTCGGCGTCCGCCGGCGCGCACGCCGACGGCGCCGCGCGCCCGCAGCACGCCTTCCATCTCGAGCGAGTCGGCCTGGTTGACGCGGCAGCCGAAGGTAACCACCGCGTACTTCATGCGGGCCCCGCCGGGTCCTGCGCCGCATGCGCGGCCACCGCCTTGCGCCCGATGTCGGTCCTGAACTGCATCCCCTCGAAGCGGATCTCGCTGACGGCCCGGTAAGCCACGGCGATCGCATCGGGGTAGGTGGGCCCGCGGCCGACGACGGTGAGCACGCGGCCGCCCGCGGTGACGATGGCGCCGTCACGCGCCGCGGTGCCGGCGTGAAACACCAGCGCGCCCGGCACCTGCCGCGGCCTGCGCCAGCCCCTCGATGACGCGCCCCGATTCCGACGACTCCGGATACCCCGCGGACGCCAGCACCACGCCGACGAGGCGCTCGTCGCGCATGCGCGCGGCGCGCGACGGCAGCGCGCCGGTCGCCGCGGCCATGAGCAGCTCGCGGCAGATCCTCGTCGAGCATCGGCAGGATCACCTGCGCCTCGGGATCGCCGAACCGCACGTTGAACTCCACCACTTTCGGCCCGGCCGCGGTCAGCATCAGCCCGACGTAGAGGAACCCCCTGAATGGGTGGCCCTCTGAGCGCATCCCGCCGAGCACGGGCTCGACGACCTCTTTGATCACGCGCGCCTCGACCTCGGGCGTGACGAGCGGGCTCGGCGCGAACGCGCCCATGCCGCCGGTGTTCGGGCCGCGATCGTCGTCGAAGATGCGCTTGTGATCCTGCGCCGACGACATGCGAACGAACGAGCGCCCGTCCGAGAGCACGAAGTACGACGCCTCCTGCCCGACGAGGAACTCTTCGAGCACGACGCGATCGCCGGCGCCGCCGAATCGGCGATCGACCATCGCCTCGCGCACCGCCGCCTCGGCCGTCGCGCGGTCCTCGGCAATCACCACGCCCTTGCCGGCGGCGAGACCGTCGGCTTTCACCACGATCGGCAAGCCCGAGGTCGCCGCGCGCGATCACGTCGAGTGCCTCTTTCGAGGTAGCGCAGTCGGCGAATCGCGCGGTCGGCACGCCGTGCCGCGCCATGAAGTGCTTCGCGAACGCCTTGCTCGACTCGAGCGCCGCGGCCGCGCGCGTCGGCCCCACGATGGGCCGTGACGCGGCGCGCAAACACATCGGCGATCCCGGCGCTGAGCGGCACCTCGGGGCCGACCACCGTGAGGTCGACCTGTTCGCGTTCGGCGATCGCGAGCAGTTCATCCGGCTTGTGTCAGGTCCGCCGGAACACACTTGGCGAGCTGAGCCATCCCGGGATTCCCCGGGGCGCCCACCACGGTCACGTCGGCGCGCCCGGCGGTGAGCGCCCAGGTCATCGCGTGCTCGCGCCCGCCGCCGCCGACTACGAGAATCTTCATAGAGATCGAGACAAGTAATTCAGGTGCAATTGGTTACAGAGAGCGCTGCACTGGAGGAACTCGGAGCGGTCGGAGCGCTCTCGTCGAGCCGGTTGGAGCGATGGAGCCATGCCGGAACGTGCACCTGGCCATGCTCAAAAAGGATGGGATCTTTCTATACGACACGGCGTTGGTTGTTGTTGACGTGGGGACCCGTTGCGCCTAGAATCCGCGCGCGCCTGTGATAGCCTACTGTATTCGCCACTTTGTAAGCGGTCCTACAGACAGTGCCATCCAGCCGTGAGGGGGTGTATCTAGGCGTGGCTGAAGTCAAGATTCAGGAGGGCGAGTCCATCGAGAGTGCCCTCCGTCGCTTCAAGCGGAAGGTCCAGCAGGAAGACATCATCAAGGACATCAAGAAGCATTCCTTCTACCTGAAGCCGGGCGACAAGCGCAGAGCCAAGCAGGCTCTGGCGCGCAAGCGCAACCGTAAGAAGCTCCGACGCGAGTTGGAGTAGCAAACCCACAGGACGACGAGCTCACGAGGTGGCGACCGATGGAGTTCCAAGACAAGTCCCTGAGGTGCGTGGATTGCGGCAACGAGTTCATCTGGACGGCGGGCGAGCAGCTCTTCTTCGCTGACAAGCAGTTCAAGAACGAACCCAAGCGTTGCAAGTCATGCAAGGCCAAGAGGGCCAGCCGGACGTTGTCGAGCCCGAGCGGCGGGCGCGGCGACGGATACGGCAGGGAGCGCGTTGAAACACAGGCGACGTGCTCGGCGTGCGGGAAGGAGACCACGGTTCCGTTCCGCCCCACTCAAGGCCGCCCGATCTTCTGCAAGGAGTGCTTCCAGCAGAGGAAGTTCGCGGGGGCAAGCGGCGTGTAAGCCGCAGGGAACTTCCCGGTCGCACCATCGTCGGATCGTCGGTCGAGTTCGCCAGACGCGGGGGCCAAGCGCAACGCTTGGCCCCTTTTTCGTTCGCCCGGCGCGGCCTTGCCTTCGTTTTCGTCCGATTCAGGCCAGACCCGCCTGGTGTCTAAGCCAGGCGACGCCCGGACCCTCCTGCCCACGTGCTAGAATTCTGGGCTTTCCGACGCATCCGATCGACTCCGAGGACCTATGCAGATCGAGGAACGAGCCGCAGGCGACGTCATCATCCTGGACCTCAAGGGCAAGATGACGCTCGGCGAGGGCGACGAGATTCTCAAGGACAAGATCAACAGCCTCGTGCTCCAGGGCCACAAGCAGCTCGTCCTGAATCTGGCGGACGTGCCGTACATCGACAGCGCCGGCCTCGGCGAGGTCGTGCGCACCTACACGACCGTCAAGCGCCAGGGCGGCACGATGCGCCTCCTCAACCTCACCAAGCGCATCGAGGACCTGCTGGCCATCACCAAGCTCCTCACCGTGTTCGAGACCTACGACAACGAGGCCGACGCGGTGCGCAGCTTCACCGTCGCCAGAGTAGGCCGCCCGTCCGGCCGTCCGTGGCGTCTCCGCACGGCCGACTGCACGCCTCGCCCGCGCGTCTGCGTCGTCCAGTCCCTGCGCCCGCAGCAGTGGACGAAGAACCTGCTCGTCTTTGCCGGCCTGCGGCTTCAGCGGACGCCTGCTCGACCGCGACGCCTGGCCGCCGGCCGCTCGCGGCGTTCCTGATCTTCTGCGGGCTCTCGGGCGCGGTGTATCTGTCAACGACGTGCTCGATCGCGCGGCCGACGCCCAGCATCCGATCAAACGCCATGCGGCCCATCGCCTCCGGCGCGCTGTCACCGGCGGTCGCGCTCGCCGCGCTCGGCGCTGCTCGGCCGCGTGCCTGGCTGGCGGCCGCCGCGGCCGTGAACCGCGGCCTGGCGATGACGGCCGGCGCCTACGTCGCGCTGCTCGCTGGCCTACTCGGTCGGCGCTCAAGCACTACGTGATCATCGACGTGCTGACGCTCGCGGGCGGGTTCGTGCTGCGCGCGGTGGCCGGGGCCGTGGCCATCGGGGTGCCGATCAGCCACTGGCTGCTGGTCTGCACGACGCTGCTGGCGCTCTTCCTCGGGCTCAGCAAGCGGCGCCACGAGCTGACGCTGCTGGCCGACGGCGCCGCCGGGCACCGGCCGATCCTGCAGGAGTACAGCCCGTACCTGCTGGACCAGATGATCTCGGTCGTCACCGCGTCCACCCTGATCGCCTACAGCGTCTACACCATCAGCTCCGAGACGGCCGAGCGGCTCGGCTCCGACCGGCTGGGGCTGACGATTCCGTTCGTGCTCTACGGCATCTTCCGCTATCTGTACCTGGTGCACCAGCGGCGCGGCGGCGGCAGCCCGTCCGACCTGCTGCTCACCGACCGCCCGCTGCTCGCCTGCGTCGGGCTGTGGGTGGCCGCGGCGGTGCTGGCGGTGATCTACACGGGTCTGGGCGGGTAACAGGGCGCGAACTCCGCTCGGATTTCGGCCATACTTACCGATCGACATGGCAGCTGACCAGCATCCGCATTCCGGACGCCGCCAGCACTTCCATCGCGGCCGCCGCGGTCACGACCGCCGGGGCGACCGCCGTCCGTCTCCACCGCCCCAGGCCCAGGCGCAGGCCCAGGAGCCGGGACAGGTCGAACAGGCCGACGTCGATCAGATCGTCAGGACATCAAGGCGCGCATCGCGCAGCGCCACGGCATCGATCTGTCGGCGCAGCAGATCCAGGAACTGGCCGCGCGGCGGCTCGAGGCGATCCTCGATCCGCGGACGGTGAAGCCCGGCCTGCTCGACCAGCTGCGCAAGGCCGCCGGCGCGCCCGCCGACCTCGCGCCTGCCGAGCCTGCCGACGCCTACACGTTCGAGGACCACACGATCTACGACACGCACAACGGGCTGCTGCGCTTTCTTGCGCAAGCTGCTCGACCCGCTGCTCAAGCTGTTCTTCAACCCCAACCCGATTGCGGCGGCGCTGAACGCGCAGGTGCGCGTCAACCGCGAGGCGGCGCGGCGCGAAGCCGAGCGCGAGCGCACGCAGGCGGAGTGGAACGCGCTGCACTACACCGTGCTGCAGCGGCTCGTCACCGAGGTGTCGCGCGTCAGCCTCGAGATGCAGAGCCTGGCGCTGCGCGTCGAATCGCTGGCGACGCGCGCCGACTTCACCGAGCGCCGCATCCGCGGACTCGAGGCGCCGCCCGCGGCGCCCCCGAGCCCCGCGCGCACCTTCGATACGCCCGCGGCTGCGCCGGCCGGTCGGCGCGGCGCGGCCATCGGCTGACACCGCCGGCGGCGACGCGGCAGGCGCTCGGAAGGCCGGCGGCGGCGACGGCGACGGCGCGGGCGTCGCGGCAGCCTGCCGGGCGGCGAGACGGCGGGCGGAGGCGCAGCCGCTGGCGCCGGCGGCGGCCGATCTCGCCGAGGGCGACGACGACGCGTTCGACGACGGTCCCGACGGCGACGGGCCGGAGGCGGATGACGCGATGCCGCCGTCGCCCGCATCCGTCGAGGTCGCCCCACCCCGCGCGGGCGCCCCCGAACCGGCGCCTCCGGCGACCGCCTGCGGAGGCCGCGCCCGAACCGTTCGAGCGAGTCGAGCCCGCGCCGCCGCCCGCGCCCGCAGCCATCGCGCCCGCGTTCGAACCGCCGGAGTCACCCGGCGCCGCGCCGGCCGACTCCGCGACCCCGTCGTCCGAACCGACCGACCGGTGAAGCTCGCCGTCGTCGTGCAGCGCTACGCCGCCGATATCGGCGGCGGATCGGAGCTGCACGCGCGGTACATCGCCGAGCACCTGGCGGCGCCACGCCGACGTACGCGTGCTCACGACCTGCGCGCGCGACTACGTGACCTGGAAGAACGAGTATCCCGCAGGGCGAAACCCGCGTCCACGGCATTCCGGTGGAGCGCTTTCCCGTCGCGCACGAGCGCGACCCGCGCGACTTCGCGCGCCGCTCGTCGCTCGTGTTCGACGAGACGCACTCGGTGGCCGACGAGCTCGCCTGGCTCGACAGCCAGGGGCCGGTGAGTCCGGCGCTCATCGAGCGCGTGCGGCACGTCGCGGCCGAGTTCGACTTCGTGGTCCTGTTCAGCCTGCGCTACCACACCGCGTTTCACGGCGCGCGCGCGGCGGCCGGCAACGCGGTGCTGGTGCCGACCACCGAGCGCGATCCCGCGCTCGGCCTCGCAGATCTTCGGTCCGGTGCTCCGCGGCGTCCGCGGCATCATGTACAACTCGCCGGAAGAGCGCGCGCTCATCCAGGCGTCTCCACGGCAACCGGCCACGTGCCGGGCGTCACCGTCGGCGTCGGATCGCAGATTCCCGGCGGCGATCGACGCCGTCGCGCGCGGCCGCCGCCTTCGGCCTCGACCGTCCCTACCTGCTCTACGTCGGCCGCATCGACGTGAACAAGGGGTGCGCCGAGCTCTTCGACTACTTCTCGCAGTACGCCGCCCGATCCGACCGGCCGCTCGACCTCGTGCTGATCGGCACGCCGGTGCTGCCGATTCCCGATGCATCCGCGCATCCGCCACCTGGGCTATGTCAGCGATCAGGACAAATACGACGTGCTCGCCGGCGCCGAAGCGCTGGTGATGCCCTCGTATTTCGAGAGCCTGTCGATGGTGATGCTCGAGGCCTGGGCGATCGGCGTGCCCGTGCTCGCCAACGGCCGCTGCGACGTGCTCGCCGGCCAGTGCCTGCGCAGCAACGGCGGGCTGTTCTACGCGAACGGGCGGGAATTCGAGGCGATGCTCGACACGCTGCTCGACGACCCGGCGCTGGCCGACGAATTGGGCGAGAATGGACGGGCGTTCTACGACGGCCCACTACGAGTGGCCGGTGATCGAGCGCGCCTATCTGGACATGTTCGAGCGGCTGGCAGCTGGCGCTCCGGCCAGCCGGATGGAACCGCTTCCGGGATGGCTGGCCGCCCGCCCGCGCACCGCGCGGCCTGGCGCCGCTGTCGTGGACGCGGCCCCGCGCGGACCGGTCCCGACGGACGGGAAGAGAGAGACCGAGTCGTGAAACTCGCGTTCATCACCCCGCGCTACGGCGCCGACCTCATCGCCGGGCCCGAGCACGCCTGCCGTCTGCTGGCCGAGCACACGGGCCATCGCCACGACATCGACGTGCTCACGACCTGCGCACGCGATTCGCGGACGTGGAAGAACGAGTACCCGGAGGGGCCGACCGGGTGCGCGGCGTCCGCGTCCGCCGCTTCCCGGTCACCGAACGCGATCCCGACCCGGCGGCACTGTCCCGCCTGGCGTCGCGTCTGCTCGCCGAGCCGCACTCGCGGGCCGAGGAACTCGACTGGGTGCGGCGGCGCGGCCCGTGGGCGCCGGGGCTGCTCGACCATCTCAAGCGGCAGCACCGCAACTACGACGCCCTGGTGTTCTTCGGCCTGAACACCGCGACCACGGTCTTCGGGCATGGCCGACGGCGCCCGAGCGCAGCGTGCTCTTTCCGCACCTCGAGCTCAAGGCGACGCTGCGGCTGGGCCTCTGGGCCGAGTTGCTGCTGATGCCCCGCGCGCTCGGACTGCTCTCCACCTCCGAGCGGCGGCTGCTGCACACCTTCGTGCACGTGCAGCCGCATCACGAAGAGCTCGTCGGCATCGGCGTCGAGCCGTCGCCGCAGCAGGCGTACCCGCGGCACCAGCAGGATCCCTCCGACGTGATCCCGGTCGAGGACGACGTGCCCGGCGAGGCCGAGGCGATGACCGAGGAGTCGTACCTCGCGGGACGCGGCATGCCGTTCCGCCGCCGCCACCGCCTCTACGGGCCCATCGCCCTCTACGGCGGCCGCGTCGAGCCCGACAACGGCTGCCAGGAGATGCTCGAGTACTTCGACGGCTATGCCTCCACCGACGGCGACATGTCGCTGGTGCTGATGGGCGTGAAGATGATGCGCGTGCCCGACGAGCCGTACCTGCGGCAGGCCGGCATGCTGCCCGAGCGCGAGCGCATGATCGCCTACGAAGCCGCCGACGTCACCATCGCGCCGTCGCCCGACGACCTGATGGCGCAGCCGGTGCTCGAAAGCATGGCCGTCGGCACGCCGGTCCTCGCCAGCGCGCGCAACGCCGCCGCGGTCGCGCACTGCCGCCGCGCCAACGGCGGGCTGTACTACGAGAACCGCGAGGAGTTCGTGGAGATGCTGCGCCTGATCGCCCACGACCCGCAGCTGCGGGAACGCCTCGGCGAGGCCGGGCGTCGCTACGTCGACCAGCACTACCGCTGGGACGCGGTGCTGGGCCGCTTCGAGCGGCTGCTGGGACGCATCAAGCCCGCACGATAAAGCGGTAGGTCGGTGGGCAGGTACGGTAAGAGCTCTGACCCACCGCCCTACCCGACTCACCCGCCCTACGCGCCCTACTCCCGCGTCAGCTCGGTCGTCGTGCGCGACCGGGGCGGGTCGTTCTCGTCGTCCTGCTCGCTGAACGCCGGGCCCTTCCGCCGCCGCGCGCCGATGTCGTGGCGCTTGATCATCTCGTTCAGCGTCGTCGGCTTGATCTTCAGCAGCTCGGCCGCCTTCTTCTGCACGCCGCCGGCGGCCTCGAGCGTCGACTCGATCAGCCGGCTCTCGACGTTGGTGATGACGTCCTTGAACGACAGCCCCTCGGGCGGCACGACGAAGTTCGGGATGCGGAAGCTCGGCGCGGTGCGCACGTGGTCGGGAATCGAGATCGGCGCCGATGCTGGCGGTCGGAGCTCAGCACCACGGCGCGCTCGATGACGTTCTCGAGCTCGCGGACGTTGCCCGGCCAGTTGTAGTCCATCAGCAGGTCGAGCGCCTCCGGCTTCAGCTCGATATCGGGCTTGCCGTTCTCCTCGCTGTACTTCTCGAGGAAGTGCTGCATCAGCGGCGGGATGTCGTCCTTGCGCTCGCGCAGCGGCGGCAGGTAGATGTTGATGACGTGCAGGCGGTAATAGAGATCCTCGCGGAACCGGCCGTCGTCCACCATCTCCTTCAGGTCGCAGTTGGTGGCGGCGATGATGCGCGCGTCCACCCTGATCGTCTCCATGCCGCCCAGCCGCATGAACTCCCGCTCCTGCATCACCCGCAGCAGCTTGGCCTGGGTCTCGAGCGGAATGTTGCCGATCTCGTCGAAGAAGATGCTGCCCTTGTCGGCGAGGTCGTAGAGCCCCTTCTTCGGGTTGATCGCGCCGGTGAACGCGCCCTTCACGTGGCCGAAGAGCGTGGACTCGAGCAGGTCCGGCGGCAGGTTGCCCGAGTTCACGGTGACGAACGCGCGATCGGCCCGCGGCGAGTTGGCGTGGATGGCGCGCGCCACGAGCTCCTTGCCGGTGCCGCTCTCGCCGGTGATGAGGATCGTCGAGCGGCTCGGCGCCGCCTGGATGATCAGGTTGAACACCTGGTTCATGCGCGGGCTGCGGCCGATGATGCCCGAGAACTTCTGCGCCTGGGCCTGCAGGCTCTGGCGCAGCGCGGTGTTCTCGGCCACCAGCTGCCGCCGCTCCACGGCATTGCGCACCACCACGAGCACCTCGTCGTTCTTGAACGGCTTGGTGATGTAGTCGAACGCGCCGCGCTTCATCGCCGAGATCGCGGTCTCGACCGACGCGAACGCGGTGACCATCACCACCGGCAGATCCTCGTCGATCTTCTTCAGCTCCTCGAGCGCGGCGATGCCGTCCATGCCCGGCATCATCACGTCGACGATCGCGGCGTCGAACGGGGTCGAGCGCGCGAGGTCGAGGCCTTCCTCGCCGCTCGACGCCAGTCGCACGCGATACCCCTCGCGCGCCGAGCAGCGCCTCGAGGATCTCGCGCATCATTTCTTCGTCGTCGATGACCAGGACCGAACCGCTGCGAGCCATGGTGCTGCCTGCTTTCGATACCGCGTTCAGAGCCGTGACGCGAGCGCCGGCCGCGACTGCGGCAGCGGGAACGACAGCACGAACCGCGTGCCCTGCCCCACCTGGCTGTCGCAGTCGATCGCCCCATCGTGCTCGCGCACGATGCCGTAGGTGATCGACAGACCAAGGCCGGTGCCCTGGCCCATCGCCTTGGTCGTGAAGAACGGGTCGTAGATCCGCGCGAGGTACTCGCTCGGGATCCCCGAGCCGGTGTCGGCCACTTCGGCAACGACGCGGTTGCCGTCGACGGCCGTGCGCACGGACAGCCAGCCGCCCTTCGGCATCGCGTCCTTGGCGTTCAGGAACAGGTTGAGGAAGACCTGCTGCAGCTTGTGCTCGATGCCGAGCACCATCACCGGCGACTCGCTGAGCTCGCGGCGCACCTTGATGTGTGCAGTCGCGAACTGGTGCTCGAGCAGGCCGAGCACGTCGGCGATGACCACGTTGAGGTCCACGACCGCCAGCTCCGACGCCGGCGCCCGACGCCGGCCGCGAGAGGTTGAGCAGCCCGTTGACGATCTTGGCCGCCCGGAACGTCTGGCGCTCGATCTTCTCGAGCAGCCGCGTCTGCGGGATCGTCGGGATCGGCGCCCTCGAGCAGCATCTGCGTGAAGCTCGAGATGCCGGTGAGCGGCGTGTTGACCTCGTGGGCGACGCCGGCGGCGAGCAGGCCGATCGACGCCATCTTCTCCGAGATCTGCAGCTGCTCCTCGAGCTGGACGCGCGACGTGACGTCCTCGAGGATCACGATCGTGCCGACGGTGGCGCCGTCCTCGGTCGACGGTGGCCGCAGCGGGACGACCGCGCAGTTGACGATGAGCGTCCGCCCGCCTTGGCGCCGCGGCAGTGCAGCGGCACGCGCGACAGCACGGCGCCGGCGGGCGTGTCGCGGCGCGCCGCGCGGATCGCCTCGACGAACGGGCCGTCGAAGACGTCGTCGAGCGCCCGGCCCGCGGCGGCGCTGCGCGACACGCCGTACAGCTGCTCGAGCGCGGTGTTCCACCGCACGACCTTGTCATCGAGGTCGACGACCAGCAGGCCGTCGTCGAGCGATTCGAGAATGTTCTCGTTGAACGCGCGCAGCCGATCGAGCTCGCGCGCCTTGACGTGCAGCTGCCGGTAGAGCCGCGCGTTCTCGAGCGCGGTGGCGATCTGGCCGGCCACCGCGGCCAGCAGCGCCATGTCCTCGCTGCTGAGCGGCTCGCCGCGTCCTTGCGGCCGAGCGCCAGCACCGCGATGGTGCCCGTCTGCGAGACGCACGGAACGAAGTAGTAGAGGCCGGCGTCGCGCCAGAACTCGATCTCCTCGGCGGCGAACCAGCCGACCGCGATCGGGTCGTCGAGCGCCACCAGGTGGCCGCCGCCGAGGCGCGCGCCGATGCCCGAGCGCTTCGGCAGCGGCGGCGGCGCGGTCGTCGAAGCCCGAGGCGCGCACCGACGCAAAGTGCGGGCCCGACTCGCTCTCCAGCATCAGCGCCATGCGGTCGACGAGGAGCGTCTCGACCACGCGCGAGACCAGGCGGTCGGCCAGACGGTTCAGGTCGAGGTCGCTGTTCAGGTCGCGCGCAAAGCCGACCAGCGCGCGGCGGTAGTCGTAGCGATCGCGGTAGAACGCCCGGTCGAGCGTGTTCTGGACGAAGTCCTTGACCGGCGGCGCCAGCAGCACGGCGACGAGCGTCGCCAGGAACGCGATCACCCATTCGTGGCCGGCGCTGCCCTGGACGAACATCCGCTGCACGACCTTGAGCAGCACCACGTAGATCGCCACGACCGCCGACGAGCGCCGCGGCGTAGACCAGCGCGCGCTTGACGATCACCTCGACGTCCATCAGCCGGTAGCGGACGATGGCCGAGGCGTAGGCCAGCGGGATCAGGCTGAGCGGAATCGCCGACAGCTGCATCGGCAGCGACGGCTCGACGCCGAGCGCGTACGGCAGCGCGTAGCCGAAGGCGAACGGCCCGGCGCCGAACGCCGTGCCCCACGCGATCCAGCGCAGCTGCCGGCGCGCGGTGACGGTGCGCACCTGCCGGAGCGCGCGGCGTCAGCCCGAACAGCCCGCCGAGGAAGCAGACGGCGAGGTAGAGGAACTCCATCCGGTCGAGCGCCGAGCTGACCCGGACGAACTGCGCCGCATCGGTCGAGGCTCGCGGCCACGCGACACCACGCGGGCGAGCCCGAGCACGAGCGCCGGCGCGTAGTTGACGACCTCGAGCACGCGTCCGAGCGCGCGTGCTGTCCAGCCGGCGGGCCGCTCGGGGAAGACCAGCGTGAAGTGGAGGAAGAGCGGCGGCAGCGCCAGGATCGACATCTCGTCGGCCCAGTAGAACACCCAGTCGAGGCGATCGAGCCGGCCGCTGAACGAGAAGGTGAACACGCCGAAGAAGGCCACCGACAGCCAGAGGAAATGCAGCGTCGCCGGATCGCGCGGGCGCCGCAGCCGCACGGCGCCGCCGACCAGCAGCGTGAAGGTGCCGACGCCGGCGAGCAGGAAGTAGAGGATGCCGGGGCCGCCGGGAATCGGCGCCACGCGCACGTCGATGACGTCGCGCGAGCCGAGCCGCAGCACGGTGTAGCGCAGCGTCTCGCCGCGGCCGGCGCCGTGCAGGATCTCGACGACGTCGGCCGGATCCTCGATCGGGCGGTCGTTGATCGCGAGCAGCAGATCGCCGCGCTGAATGCCGACCGCCGCGGCCGGCGTGCCCGTCGGCGATGTCGGCGGCCACCACGCCCTCGGCGCGCGAGGCCCACAGCACGCCGTCCTCCACCTCGCGGAACGCCGCGCGCGAGGCGATGTTCGCGGCACCGAGGCACAGCAGCACCGACACCACCACCACCGGGAGCGCGGGCTTCGACCACCGGTCCAAACTCGCCGGCGTCACGTCCGGGAATCCAACGATCAGAACTGGACATTCAACGAAATGGAGCCGGAAAAAGCGGCAAAAAATGGAGGACGGCATCGCCTCCCCGGGCTGCTGCTGCCGGCGCCTTGATCTCCCCCTCAGAACTTGACGGTGACGCCTCCGAGCACGCGCGTCGGCGCGCGCACCACCAGCAGCTCGTCGTAAATCGAGCCGCTGTCGAACTCGTCGTGGAACACGTTCTTCACCGCCACGAGCGCTTCCCACCGCGACCGCGCGAACCCGAACGGCAGCGCCTGGTTGATCTGGACGTCGAAGCGCGCGCCGCCGGCCGACGCCTGTTCGATGCCGGCGGTGGCCGACGGCGGTGTTGAGCTTGTAGAGCACGAAGACGCGCGTGGACGACGCCGGCACCACGCTCTCGACGGTCGCCGTCAGGTCGTGCACGCGTCGGAGCGGCGCAGCACCTGGCTGCGCCAGCGTGCGCCAGCGCCCAGAATGTCGCGCGAGCGCCCGATCCACTCGCGCGTCCGGCCTGCGAGTAGTCCACCGACGCGCGCGTGCCCTGCCGCGACGCTGCGGCTCACGCTCACGCCCCAGCCCACCGCCTCGAAGTCGCCCGCCGATCCGACGCGGTAGTGGCCGGTGCCCTGGCGCCTCGCCGGCGGTGCCGACGCCGAAGAGCGTGACGATCTGATCCTCGCCGCGCTGCCGGAAGGCCCGCACGCCCACCACGACGTCGCCCGCCATCTGGCGCTCGGCCGCCGACCTCGACGTGATCGATGCGCTCGGGCCGTGAACGCTCCGCGCGGACACCGGCGAGAACGTCCGCTCCGGCGGCAGCCACAGGCCGATCGCCGGCGGGATGAACTCCTCGGCGCCGGGCGCGCGTCTCGCGGTGCGACACGCTGGCGCGCAGCGTCAGCGATCCTTCTCCGAGCGGCCTCACGGTGACGCCGGCGCGCGGGCTGAACAGCCCCTGATCCTCGAGGTAGTCGTAGTTGGCGTAGCGGCCGCCGAACTCGACGCGTCACGGCCGGCGTCACCGTCCAGTGTCGTAGGCGTAGAGCATGCCCACCGTGCGGCTGCCGTCGCGCATCGCCGCCAGCGCCTCGGCGTTGCCGCCCGAGTAGCGCTGCATGCCGTACGAGAAGCCGGCCTGATAGGCGTGCGCCGCCTGCAGCGTCGCGCGCGAACGACCCGGCGACGGTCCACGACGACAGGTCGCCCTGCGTGATCGCGCCGCGCATGCGCCACTCGCCGCTCGGCATCGGCGCCGAGAGCGACAGGAACGCGATGCTGCGCGGCAGCACCGCGTCGGGCGAGAACAACTCCTGCGGACGGTCGAACGAGGTGGTCGTGAGCAGGTTGAACTGGCCGCCGAGCGGCAGGTCCGCGAGGATCGACGTCGCCAGGCGGGCCGATTCGCCGACCGCGCGGCCCAGGCCCGCCCACGGGTAGTCCGCGTCGAGCAGCCTGTCGAGCCCGGGGACGCTCTCGCCCTGGTTCTTGAGCACGCTGCGCTTCAGATGACGCAGGCGCCACGCCAGCTCGTCGTGCTCGTGCGTCTCGCCCTCGTCGGGCTCGGCCGCCGGCGTGTCCACGGGCCCGACGCCGGCCGCGATGCACGGCCGGCGGATCGGCCGCCTCGGACCGCTTCACCAGCGTGATGGTGAAATCCCCGCGGGCGCTGGTGCTGATCTGCACCAGGCGCGGCCGCGCCGGAAGATAGCCCTGCAGGTGCGCCCGGACGATGTACGGGCCTTGCGGGCAGCGATGCGGAAGGTGAAGCGCCCCTCGCGATCCGACACCGCGAAACGCCGACTCGGAGCCGATCGCCGAGACGACCGCCCCCGCCAGGGGACGTCCGCCGCGATCGCTGACGATGCCGGTGAGCTCGGTGGCCGCCGCGGCCGCCGGGCGGCTCACGAGCTGCGGCTGCGGGCGGGCCGGCAGCTGCGCCGAGGCGGGCAGCGCGGGGACGATCAGGCATAGCCCGACCGCGGCGGCACTACCCAGCACGCGTGTGTGTCTCATCTCCCGTGCCCTCGCCATCCCCCGCACGGTGCCGCCCCCGCCGCCACTATAGCCGCCCGCCCGGAGGGCAGGCATTTCACGTCACTCGAGGCGGAGCCTCGCTACGCGGTGACGGAGAAGGCGACGTTCTGAACCAGCGTCTTGTTGCTCGCCTTGTCGGTGACCTTGATTTCCAGCCGGTAGTCGCCCGCCGGGAAACTGGCAACGGAATCGACAGCATGCCCGGCACCTGGTGGCCCGCGGCCACGTTGAAGTCGGGCGGCAGGGTCGTCGCCGTTCAGCTCCTGCGGAGCCGTCTTGTTGAAGTACTTCTCGCCCTCGGCCTGCTTCTGGTAGAACGAGTACTCGAGCGCCACGTTCGGCTTGCCGCCGCCCGCATCACCCGCGCCGTACACGAAGAACACGATGTTGAACTCGCCGGCCTTCGAGAACTTGCCGTCGGCCGACGGCTCGATCTTCATCGCGCCGAACACGCTGTAGGGGCTTTCCTCCAGCTGCGCCGGCGAGAGCGGCGCGGTCAACGGCTCGACGGTGCTGGCCAGGATGGGCGTGCTCACCTTGAGCTCCGCCGCGGCCGTCATAGCTCGGCACGCTGATCTCGCGCTTCAGGAAGGCGACCTTCGGCAGCGGCTGCTTGGCCAGGTCCTTCACTTCCTTCGTCGAACTTCTCCTTGATCACGATGTAGGCGTCGTACTCGCCCGGCTTCAGGACGAACGCGCGCGACATCTTGCCGGTGGCCGGGACCTGCGTGAAGGAGACGCGCTCCCACGGGATAGGTCGGCCGGACCGGAGCGCGGTCTTGCCGTCCTTGTCCTTCGGATCGGGCGCGGCGGCGACGGCGGGCGCGCCCTTTTCCACGATGCGGACGTAGTAGGCCACCTGCTTCGACGCGAGCGTCTTGTCCACGACCATCGTGAACGGAATGTAGGTCTGGCCTTCCTGCCCCTTCGTGAAGTGATTCGATTCCCACGTCAGGGTGAAGTCGGCCGGCGCCGGCATCTCGCCCTGGACTGACGCGATCGACCATGCGCGCCGCCACGTCGATGTCCTGCTGTTCGGCCTTCGAGCGCTTCGGCTGATTCTTGTTGTCGTTCTGCGCCGCCATCGGCAGCGCGGCCGACGACGAGTGCGAAGACGGCAATCAACGCCAGGACCCGGCGAATCTGCATTACGGCCTCTCTGTTCCCGCCTTCTCTCAGCACGCAGGCTCAGGGCCTGGTCCCAGAATGGCGCGCGCTAACGGGCGAGGCCTTGCCTCGCCGACCAGTGTTTGCTTGCCGACGTTTGCTTGCCCGACTCTTCCGGAGCGAGGCGGGCGTCCAGCGCCGCGCCATCAAGGGTTCCGAAGGTTCGATCATAGGCACGGACAAGGGGCAAGTCAATCGAAGGGAGGGCCCTAAATGCGCGCAGGAATTGAGTTTCTGTGGCGCATGACGCTCGGCTGCGAGACTATGATCGGGGCTTACACGACGGGCTGGCGAGCCGAGCGCTCGAGCCTCTGGCCCCCGGAAGGTGCACCGCCATGGCCTTGGATGACGTTCTGGTAATCCTGCTCGCGGGAGGCGCGGGCGAACGCCTGCACCCGCTCACCGCCGAGCGGGCCAAGCCGGCCGTGTTCTTCGGCGGGCCCTACCGGATCGTCGACTTCACGCTCAGCAACTGCATCAACTCCGGTTTCCGGCGCATCTTCATCGCCACCCAGTACAAGTCGCTCTCGCTCAACCGGCACATCCGGATGGCCTGGAACGTGGTGTCGGAAGAGCTGGGCGAGTTCATCGAGATCCTGCCGCCGCAGAAGCGTGTGGGCGAGCACTGGTATCTGGGCACGGCCGACGCCGTCTTCCAGAACCTCTACTCCATCGTCCGTGAGGGCTCGAGCCACATCGTCGTGCTGTCGGGCGACCACGTCTACAAGATGGACTACTCGAAGATGCTCCGGTACCACATCGACCAGAACGCCGACGCCACCCTCGCCACGCTCGAGGTGCCGGTCACCGACGGCCGGCGGTTCGGCATCGTCGGCGTGGACGAGGACGACCGGGTGCGCGAGTTCCAGGAGAAGCCGGCGCAGCCGCCGTGCATCCCCGGCGCGCCCGATCTGGCGCTCGCCTCGATGGGCATCTACATCTTCAAGGCCGACGTGCTGGTCAAGGCGCTCGAGGACGACGCGTCGAACGTGGACAGCCAGCACGACTTCGGCAAGAACATCATCCCGGCGCTCATCGCCCCCAAGGCGGTGTATTCGTACCGCTTCTACGACGAGAACAAGAAGTCGGCCAAGTACTGGCGCGACATCGGCACGCTCGACGCCTACTACGACGCCAGCATGGACCTGTGCCAGATCAGCCCGGAGTTCAACCTCTACGACCCGGAATGGCCGCTGCGCACCTATCAGCCGCAGGCGCCGCCGGCGAAGTTCGTCTTCGCCGAGGAAGGCGTGCGCTGCGGCCAGGCGCTCGACTCGATCGTCTCGAACGGCTGCATCATCTCGGGCAGCCGCATCAGCGGCAGCATCCTGTGCCCGAACGTGCGGGTGCACAGCTTCTGCGACATCGAACGGACCATCCTCATGCCCGGCGTCCGCGTCGGGCGCCACGCGCGGATCCGCCGCGCGATCATCGATCGCGACGTGCTGATCCCGCGCGGCGCGCTCATCGGCTACGACCTCGACGAAGATCGCCGGCGCCACGCCGTGACGGACGGCGGCGTGGTCGTGGTGACCGCCAATGACGACCCGCTCATCCGCCCGGTGAGCGACGAAGCGCTGCGGCTCGAACCGGAAGCCGATCGCAGCGGGTCGAACGGGTAGGCACGACGACGCTCGGGCACGAAACGAGGGCCGATGCAGATCACCCGCATTCATGGCCGCGAGATTCTCGACTCGCGCGGCAACCCCACTGTCGAAGTCGACGTCTGGGCCGGCGGCGCGCTTCGGCCGCGCGGCGGTGCCCTCGGGCGCGTCCACCGGCGAGCGCGAGGCGCTGGAGCTGCGCGACGGCGACAAGAGCCGCTATCTCGGCAAAGGCGTGCGCAAGGCGGTCGCCCACGTCAACGGCGAGATCGCGCAGGCCGTCATCGGGCAAGACCTCGATCAGCGCGCCCTCGACACGCGCGCTGATCGCGCTCGACGGCACCGCCACGAA
This sequence comes from uncultured Acidobacteriota bacterium, assembly GCA_963731785.1. Lineage (GTDB taxonomy): Bacteria > Acidobacteriota > Vicinamibacteria > Vicinamibacterales > UBA2999 > DASYRM01. The sequence goes on along the minus strand of CAVSWX010000004.1, from coordinate 34,513 downwards.
GAGCCGCCTCGGCGCCAACGCGACGCTCGGCGTGTCGATGGCCGCGGCGCGCGCCGCGGCCGCGGCGGCCGGCGTCCCGCTCTACGCGCACTTCGCCGCGCTCGCCGGCCGGTCCGCCGGCGACACGCCGTACCTGCTGCCCGTGCCGATGATGAACATCCTCAACGGCGGCGCCCACGCCGACAGCAGCGTCGACCTGCAGGAGTTCATGGTCATGCCGGTGGGCATGCCCACCTTTGCCGAAGCGCTGCGCGCCGGCGCCGAGATCTTCCACGCGCTGCGCGCCATCCTGAAGAAGGGCGGCTATTCCACCGGCGTCGGCGACGAGGGCGGGTTCGCGCCCAGCCTGAAGTCGAACGTGCAGGCGCTCGACGTGGTGCTCGAGGCCGTGGGCAAGGCCGGGCTCAACGCCGGCTCCGACGTCTACCTGGCGCTCGACGTGGCCGCGAGCGAGTTCTGGGACAACGGGAAATACGTGTTCAAGAAGTCGGGCGAGCCGACGCGAACGCCCGATCAGATGGTCGAGATGTACGCCGAGCTGGGTGAAGCAGTACCCGATCATCTCGATCGAGGACGGCGTGGCCGAAGGCGACTGGGACGGGTGGAAGGCGCTCACCGCGGCCATCGGCGATCGCGTGCAGCTGGTCGGCGACGACGTGTTCGTGACCAACCCCGAGATCCTGAAGCGGGGGATCGAACAGAAGGTCGGCAACGCCCTGCTGGTGAAGCTCAATCAGATCGGCACGGTCACCGAAACCCTCGACGCGATTGCCATGGCGAGCGCCGCCGGCTACGCCTCGATCATCTCGCACCGGTCGGGCGAGACCGAGGACACGCACCATTGCCGACCTCGCGGTGGGCACGTCGGCGGGCCAGATCAAGACCGGCTCGGCCAGCCGCAGCGACCGCGTCGCCAAGTACAACCAGCTGCTGCGCATCGAAGAGGAGCTCGGCGCCGGCGGCAAGTACGCGGGCCGCGCCGCGATCCGCCAGCTGCGCGCCTGATCTGGCCGACGCGACGCCGCGGCCACGACGGCGGCCGCTGGCCGCGGTGTACCGCGGTGGCGCTCGTGTGGCTGGCGGCGGGGCTGCCCGCCGGCGCGTTCTTCAGCGGCGATTCGGGCGTGAAGCTGATCGCCGCGCTCGAAGCGATCGCGCATCCCGCCCGGCCGTTCGAGATCGATCTGCCGCGCGTCGGCGACGCGCGCGACCCCGTTCGTCGATCCGATGGTGGTGCGGCACGGCGGCCACGCGCACGCGCTGCAGTCGCCGCTCTTTCCGCCGCTCTCGGCGCCGCTCATCGCCGCGTTCGGCCTGCGCGGCGCCTACGTGCTGCCGGCGCTCGCGTTCATCGCGCTGTGCCGCTGCTCGAAGTGCTCCGGCGGCATCTGCTGCCCGACGCGTCGCGGCTGCTCCTCGCGTGGCTGGCGCTCGCGGCCAACCCGCTGCTGTTCTACGCGCTCGAGTTCTGGGAACACGCGCCGGCGGTGGCGCTGCTGGCCGGCGGGACCGCGGCCGTGGCGGCGGCACGATCGCGGCGGCGGCTCGCAGGCTGGCGCGTCGCGGGCGGCGCGCTCGTCGGCGCCGGCGTCCTGCTCCGGCCCGAGGGCGCTCTGGTATGCCGCCGGCCTGCTCCTCACCCTGGCCCGGCCGCACTGGCTGGCGTTCGGGAGCGGCGCCGCGTTCCGCGCTGCTCGCGTTTGGCGGCGGCCAACTACCTGCACTTCGGCAACCCGCTCGGCGCGCACGCGTCCGCGGTGCTCGCGCCCATCGGCGTCGGTTTCGCGGCCGCCCGCTGGAACCGCGTGCAGGAATGGCTGTGGCCGGCATCGGTCGCTCGAATGGGCGGGCCTGCTGCTCGTCGCCGCCGCGTGGCTCGCCGACGCCGTTCGCGAGGGATCTGCGGGCGCGGCAGCTGACGGCGCTGCTCGGCACCGCCGTCGTGGCCGTGCTCGCGGCACAGCGGGTGATGCCGGACGCGTGCGTTCTGGCAGGGCTTCCCGCTGGCGCTGCTCGCGCTCGTTCCTGCGCCACCGCCCGCGGCGGCGCGTCGTTCGCTCGTACGGCCTGGCGCTCGCGGCGATCGCCGGCGTCGTGCTCACCGCCACCAACGACGGCGGCGCGCAGTGGGGCACGCGCTACCTGCTGATTGCCGCGCCGCCGCTGCTGCTGCTGGCGGCACGCGCCGCCACCGACGCGGCGGGCGCGGGCCGCTGGCGGAGCGCCCCGTCTCGGGGCCGTCGCCGTGATCTGCCTGGCCGGCGCGATGACCAGCCGGGCCGCGTACCTGGAGCTGCGCGGCGACGAAGCGCAACTACGACGGGCTGGTGTCGGCCGCCGCCTCGTTCACGCCGCCTGGCAGCGGATCGTGCTCACCAACGCGTGGTGGCTCGACCAGGTCGCGGCGGCGCTGCACGGCACGCGGGTGTTCCTGTTCGTGCCCGACGCCGCGGCGGCGGCGCGTGCGCTCGCCGCGCTGCGCGCCGAGCGCATCGACGCGTGACGCTCGCGTGGACGGCCGCGGGCGACGCGCCCTTCCCGCTCGAGCGCCGCGCTCGACGGCACGTGCTTTCGCGCCACCGCCACTCGCGACGTCGCGCTCCGGCGGTCTGCGGCTGACCTCGGCCCGCTGTGCGCCCGAGTGACGGCACCGCCGAAACGCAGGCCGCGCGGGATAATAGAGAGGCCATGACCCGACTCGTGCTGCTGCGCCACGGCGAAAGCACCTGGAACAAGGAGAACCGGTTCACCGGCTGGACCGACGTCGACTCTCACCGACAAGGGCCGCGAGGAAGCGCGCGAGGCCGGCCGGCTGATGGCCGCCGAGGGCTACACCTTCGACGTCGCCTACACGTCGGTCCTGACGCGCGCCATCCGCACGCTGTGGATCGCGCTCGACGAGATGGACCTGCTGTGGCTCGACACGCACAAGTCGTGGCGGCTCAACGAGCGCCACTACGGCGCGCTGCAGGGGCTGAACAAGGCCGAGACCGCCGCCAGCCACGGCGAGGAGCAGGTGAAGATCTGGCGCCGCAGCTACGACATTCCGCCGCCGCCGCTCGACGCCGACCGACGAGCGCCATCCGGCGCGCGATCGGCGCTACGCGGGCCTGCGCCGGCGCAGCTGCCGCTCACCGAGTCGCTGAAGGACACCGTCGCGCGCTTCCTGCCCTACTGGCACGAGACGATCGCGCCGCGAGGTGCGGGCCGGCACGCGCGTGCTCATCGCCGCGCACGGCAACAGCCTGCGCGCGCTCGTGAAGTACCTCGACGACGTGTCCGAGCAGGACATCGTCGAGCTGAACATCCCGACCGGCATCCCGCTCGTCTACGAGCTCGACGAGCGACCTCAAGCCGTTGCGGAAGTTCTATCTGGGCGATCAGGAAGCGGCGCTGAAGAAGGCGCAGGCCGTCGCGAACCAGGCCAAGGGAGGCGCGTAGGGCCGGCTGTAGCCGGCCCGGGCCGCCTGAAGGCGGCCCTTACTCCACCGTTTCTTTCTTCGACTCGCCGCAGCTGATGCGGAGCGAGCGCAGGAAGCGGCGATCGTTCGTGGTGAGCTCGTACTCGCGCTTGCCGGGCAGCAGGCGCGCCGGCGTCGTGACGCGCGTCACCGCCGCGCCGTTGGTGCGGTTGACGAAGCCGACGACCGCTTCGATCGACACGCGCAGATCGAACCCGGCTTCACGTGCCTTGGCGCGGCACGCTTCGATGCGCGCGTTGTCGGCCACCGCGGCACCGATGGCATCGGCCAGCTCCTTTGCAAGCTGGTTCACAACGTCGTCCATGCCCTTGTCGTCTCCGTTGGCCACCGCGTGCCTCCACCAGCGCCGTTTCTGCGCCGCCGCCAATCTTAGCACCAGCAGGGCTCCCACTCGACGCCGCCGCGGAGCCCTGGCTGACCCGCGGAGTGTCTCGTGCCGCGCTCCGCGCGGGCCGCGGGCTACAATCGCGAGCGGCATGGCGACGACCGCAGAACCGCGTCACTACCGCGTTTCCGAGGATGTCTCCCACATCGACCCGGACGGCAGACATTGGTCTGCCGGGCAGATTCCCTTTTACGCGCGGCGTGCAGCCGACGATGTACCGCGGCCGCCCGTGGACGATGCGGCAGTATGCAGGTTTTGGCACCGCCGCAGAATCGAACGCGCCGCTACCGCTACCTGCTCGCGCAAGGCGTGAAGGGCCTGAGCGTCGCGTTCGACCTGCCGACGCAGATCGGCTACGACTCCGATCATCCGCTCGCCGCCGGCGAAGTGGGCCGCGTCGGCGTGGCCATCGACTCGATCGAGGACATGCACGGCGCTCTTCGACGGCATCCCGCTCGGGACGGTGTCCACGTCGATGACCATCAACTCGACGGCCATCATCCTGCTGGCGCTCTACATTGCCGTCGCCAAGCGACAAGGCGTCGAACCTAGGGTTCTTACGGGTACCGTCCAGAACGACGTCCTGAAGGAATACGCGGCCCGCGGCACCTACATCTTTCCGCCCGGGCCGTCGCTGCGGATCGTCACCGACATCATCGCGTTCTGCGAGCGCGAGGTGCCGCAGTGGAACTCGATCTCGATCAGCGGCTACCACATCCGCGAGGCCGGCTCGACCGCGGTCGAGGAGGTGGCCTTCACGCTCGCCAACGCCTGCGCCTACGTCGAGGCGTGCCATGGCGGCCGGGCTCGACGTGAACGCGTTCGGCCAGCGCCTGTCGTTCTTCTTCAACGCCCACAGCGACTTCCTGGAGGAAATCGCCAAGTTCCGCGCCGCGCGGCGGCTCTGGGCCCGGCTCATGCGCGACCGCTACGGCGCCACCAATCCCCGCGCCCAGCAGCTGCGCTTCCACACCCAGACCGCCGGCAGCACCCTCACCGCCCAGCAGCCCGCCAACAACATCGTCCGGGTGGCGCTGCAGGCGCTCGTCGGCGGTGCTGGGCGGCACGCAGTCGCTGCACTGCAACGGCAGCGACGAGGCGCTCGGCCTGCCCACCGAGCAGAGCGCCACGCTGGCGCTGCGCACGCAGCAGATCCTGCTGCACGAGAGCGGCGTGGCGCAGACCGTCGACCCCTTCGGCGGCGCCTACGCGATCGAGGAGCAGACGACCGCGCATCGAGGCGGAAGCCGAAAGCCTGCTCGAACAGATTCGCGGCATGGGCGGAACGCTCGCGGCCCTCGAGTCGGGCTTCGTCCAACGCCGCATCCACGAGTCGGCGTATCGCGCGCAGCGGGCGATCGAAGACGGCGACGTCGGTCGTCGTCGGCGTCAACCGCTTCACCGACGAGACGCACGGCCGCCCCACCCGTCTTCCGGATCGATCCCGGAACTCGAAGCGGCGCAGATCGCGCGGCTCCGCGCCGTGCGCGCCGGGCGCAGCGCCGAGGCGTGTGGCGCAGCGCGCTGGCCGCCGTCGACCGCGCCGCACGCGGCGGCGAGAACCTCGTGCCGCCCATCATCGCGGCCGTCGAGCGTCACGCCACGCTGGGCGAGATTGCGGATACACTGCGGGCCGTCTTCGGCGAACACCGCGACACCATCCAGATGCCGTGAGCGATCGGCTCCGCGCATCTCGCTCGACGTTCAGCATCTCAGCGTCTCGTTCGGCCGACGGCGGCGCCGGCGGTGGACGACGTCAGCTTCCAGGTCGCGGCGGGCGAAACGCTGGGCGTCGTCGGCGAATCGGGCAGCGGCAAGTCGGTGACCGCGTTCTCGATCCTGCGGCTGCTGCAGCCGCCGGGCCGCATCACCGGCGGCGCGATGCGCTTCGAAGGCCGCGACCTGCTGGCGCTGAGCGAGGCGGAGATGCGCGAGGTGCGGGGCGCGCGCATCTCGCTCATCTTCCAGGAGCCGATGACCGCGCTCAATCCCGTGATGCGCGTCGGCGACCAGATTGCCGAGGCGCTCACCGTGCACGGCCGACTCGAAGGCCGAGGCGCACGCGCGCGCCGTCGAGCTGCTCGACGCCGTGAAGATTCCCGATCGCGGCGCGGCGGGCGCGCGACTACCCGCACCAGCTGTCGGGCGGCATGCGCCAGCGCGCGATGATTGCCATCGCGCTCGCCTGCCATCCCCCGCTGATCATCGCCGACGAGCCGACCACCGCGCTCGACGTGACGATTCAGGCGCAGGTGCTCGACCTGCTGCGCGAGCTGAAGGCGCGGTTCAACCTGGCGCTGCTCCTCATCACCCACGACTTCGGCGTGATTGCCGAGATGGCGGACCGGGTGGCGGTGATGCACCGCGGGCGCCTGGTCGAAGAAGGCCCCGTGCGCCAGATCCTGCGCGCGCCGGCTCACGCCTACACGCAGAGCCTGCTGGCGGCCGTGCCGGGCATGCCGCGGTCCGGCGATCGGGGCGTCCGCTGATGCCGCTGCTCGAGGTGGCCGGCCTCACCAAGCACTTCATTCGCAAGCCGGGGCTGTTCGGACGCACGTCGGTGGTGAAGGCCGTGCGACGACGTCACGTTCTCGATCGACGAGGGCGAGATGTTCGGCCTGGTCGGCGAATCGGGCAGCGGGAAGAGCACGACCGGGCGCTGCATCCTGCGGCTGATCGAACCGACGTCGGGCGAGGTGCGTTTCAGGGGCGAGAACGTGCTGGGGTTCTCGCGCGAGCGCATGCGCCGCGCCCGCCGCGACATGCAGATCGTCTTCCAGGACCCGTACTCGTCGCTCAACCCGCGCATGCGCGTGCGCGACATCGTCGAGGAGCCGCTCGTCATCCACGGTCTCGGGGCGCGCGACGAGCGGCGGGCGCGGGTGGCCGAACTGTTCGAGCTGGTCGGCCTCGAAGCCGCGCACCTCGAGCGCTACCCGCACGAGTTCAGCGGCGGGCAGCGCCAGCGCATCGGCATCGCCCGCGCGCTGGCGCTCAACCCGGCGCTCGTCATCGCGGACGAAGCCGTGTCGGCGCTCGACGTGTCGATTCAGGCGCAGGTGGTGGCGCTGCTGCTCGATCTGCAGTCGCGGCTCAGGCTGACGTATCTGTTCATCGCGCACGATTTGCGGCTGGTCGAGCACATCTGCAGCCGTGTCGCGGTGATGTATCGCGGCCGGATCGTCGAGATGGGCGAGACGCCGCGCGCTGTTCGCGAACCCCACCCACCCCTACACGCGAGCGCTGCTGAGCGCGATTCCGGTGCTCGATCCCGACGCGCCGCGTCACGCGCATCGAGCTGGACCCGTCGTCGTTCGACGCCGCGGCGCCGCTGCGCGCCATCGGCCCGGACCACCAGGCCGCCGTCTAGAACTCGTCAGGCGTTCCGAGCGCGCGGCGTGTAGTCGATGACGCGGCGGAGGCGGCGCGTGAACGCCGGGTCGATGTTGGTCTTCAAGTTGGTCGCGAGAAGCGCCAGACCCGGATAGGCCTCGATGCGCGCCAGCAGCACGTTCGTATCGATGTTGGCGTAGCGGTCGTGTGAATCCTTGACGTCCGTGCGCGACCCGAAGAGCGCGTCCGCCTCGTCGAACAGCAGTACGGCGTCGGCCGCCTCGGCCTCGGCGAACACGATGTCGAGATTCTTCTCGGTCTCGCCAAGCGTGGTGCCGATCAGCGCGCCGAGATCGACACGGCGTGCCTCGACGCCAAGCGACGCGGCCAGCGTCTCGGCCGCACGGACGGCGGCCGCGCCGGCTGCGCCGGCCAGGAGCACGGTGCCGTCGCGGTTCGCTTTGGCTTCGACCGCAAGGCTTTCGAGCGCCGCGCGCTCCGCCGCAGGAACCTCGTCCCCGCGGGGCGCGGCGTCAGCCGCGTGCCGAATGATTCGCGTGAACGTCGCATCTCGGGCATGTGAGCCTCAGGGGGTACGGTCAGCGGTGACGAAGAAGGTGCGCGGCAGGCCGGGCATGGCTCGCGGCGCGGTCGGGAACGGCCAGCGACCGTAGCTGGCCTCCGGGTCTCCGGGCTGCACCACCGCGGCGGTCCAGCCGCGCTGCCTGAAGAAGGACTCGGGGTCCTCGATGCCGAACTTCCACGGGCTGCCGGCCTCGCGCAGCGCGGTCATGTAGCGCGCCATGTACGGCGAGGTCATCACCTCGGGATTGACCACGTCGGCCGCGAGCCAGCTGCCAGGCGCCGCGATCCGGCCGATGGCCTCGAGCGAGCGACAGCGCTTCGGCCTCGTCCAGGTACATCAGCAGGCCTTCGACGAGGAATGCCGCCGGCTTGGAACGCTCGAACCCCGCCGCGGGCAGTGCCGCGGCCCATGGCCGCGCCAGGTCGGCGCGCACGACGTGGCGCTCGCACGACGGCGAGGCGCCCGCGCGCCCCAGCACCGCTTCCTTGTGATCGAAGATCTCGTCGCGATCGACTTCGAACACCTTCACGCCCGACGGCCAGGGGATGCGGAATGCCCGCGTGTCCATGCCGGCCGCGAGGATGACCACTTGTTGCAGGCCGCGGGCGCGGACCGCGTGCACCAGCGCGTCGTCGAGGAACTTGGTGCGAATCGACAGATACAGATCGGGGCCGTCGCCGGGTGCGCCCATGGCGGCGCGCATGCTCTTCTGCAGCTCGAAGCCGGCGTCGCCCGAGAGCTCGCGCGCGTAGGGATCGCTGAAGAGCGGCAGCGCGAGCTCCGATTCCTTGGCGCGGCTGGCCGCAATCCATCGCGCGGTGTTCCCGACACCGCTCATCGCGCGCTCGGCGCCCGCCGGGCCCGCCTCCGCGGGCGCTTTCGGCAGCAGCGCCCGCAGTTCCGCGGTGAGCGCCTGCACCAGGTCCGGCCGGCCGTGCAACGCGGCGGGCGTGCTCTGGAACATCGCCACCCGCCACGTCCCGCCAGCCTCGACGGCGGTGAGCGTGTGGATCGTGTTGAGCGCTGGATTCAGATCGCGGCGGCCCTCCGGCACCATGCCGGCGACCGCGCGCACGAGGCTCACCTTGGGCGCCAGCGTGCGCACCTCGCGCACCGTGCCGACGTAGGCCGGCGTGGCGTGGCGGGCAAAGATGGGCGCGAGATGGGCGGCGACGGCCGGCGGACCGCCGTCCACCTGGCTGCCGTCGAAGCCGACCAGGCTGCCGTCGTGGGCGAAGAGCGCCGCCATGCCGGCGGCGTCGCGGCGGTTCCAGGCCTCGAGCAGGTCGCGATAGAGCCTCGCCGGTCCCGCGTCAGTGTCGCTCTGCTGTGCTGTCACGAGCGCCCCGCTCAGCCGCCCGGCCGGAGGCCGGGCACGATCGAGCTCAGCCGTCGGCGAGGCGGAGCTCGCTAGATCAGGCCGCGCGGCGAACGTCCTTCTCGACCTGCCCGTCCCGCACCGAGATGGTGCGATGCGCGAAGGCCGCGATGTCGGCTTCGTGCGTCACGAGGACGATCGTATTCCCGGACTCGTGCAGTTTGGCAAACAGCGCCATGATCTCGGCGCCGGTCTTCGAGTCGAGGTTGCCCGTCGGCTCATCCGCGAGCAGGATGGACGGGTTGTTCACCAGCGCGCGCGCGATGGCCACGCGCTGGCGCTGTCCGCCCGACAGCTCGTTCGGCTTGTGGGACATGCGCGAGGTGAGCTCGACGCGATCCAGGGCGCCCTTCGCCTGCTTCTGCCGGTCCTTCGACGGAATGCCGGCGTAGACCAGCGGCAGCTCGACGTTCTGAAGCGCCGAGGCTCGCGGCAGCAGGTTGAAGGTCTGGAACACGAACCCGATCTCCTGGTTGCGGATGCGGGCCAGCTCGTTGTCGTTCATCTCGCTGACCTGCTTGCCGTTCAGCAGGTAGCTGCCCTTCGACGGGGTGTCGAGGCAGCCGATCAGGTTCATCAGCGTGGACTTCCCGGACCCCGACGGCCCCATGATCGCCACGTATTCGCCGCGTTCGATCTGGATGGACACCCCGCGCAGGGCGTGGATTTCCTCCTCGCCCATGACGTAGGTCTTCCACAGGTCTCGTGTTTCGATCAGAGCCATCGGATTCTCTTACGTCGAGCTACGCGGCCGTGTTCCTGGGCCGCCGCCTCGACGCTGGCCTTTGGCCTCTCGCCTTTGGCCTTTGGCGCCTGAGAAGAGCTTTTGCCAACGGCCAGAGGCGAAAGGCTGAGGCCCTCAATGTTCGTCCTGGTACTGCTCCTTGAGCCGTGCCACCACCGCCGGGTCCGCCAGGGTGGTCGTGTCGCCCAGCGCCTTGCCCTCGGCAATATCGCGCAGCAGCCGGCGCATGATCTTGCCCGACCGGGTCTTCGGCAGGTCGGCGGTGAAGATGATGTCGTCGGGCCGCGCGATGGCGCCGATCTTCTGCACCACGTGCGCCTTGAGGTCGCCGACCAGCGATCTCGCCGCCGGTCACCCCTTCCTTGAGCGTCACGAACGCCGCCACGGCCTGGCCCTTGAGCTCGTGCGGCCGGCCCACCACCGCCGCTTCGGCCACCTTGGGGTGATCCACGAGCGCGCTCTCCACCTCCATCGTGCCGATACGGTGGCCGGCGACGTTCAGCACGTCGTCCACGCGGCCGAGCAGCCAGAAGAAGCCGTCGGTGTCGCGCTTGGCGCCGTCGCCGGTGAAGTAGATGTCCGGCGTCCAGCGGCTCCAGGTACTGCTTCACGTAGCGCTCGGGGTCGCCGTAGATGCCGCGCAGCATCGCCGGCCACGGCCGCGTGAGCGTCAGCAGCCCGCCGCCGGCGCCCTCGATCGAGTCGCCCTTGTCGGTCTTGAGCTCCGCCTTGATGCCGGGAAACGGCCGGGTCGCGGAGCCGGGCTTGGTGGAGGTGAGGCCGGGCAGCGGCGCAATCATGATCGCGCCGGTCTCGGTCTGCCACCAGGTGTCCACCACCGGGCAGCGCTCGCCGCCGATGAAGCGGTGGTACCAGACCCACGCTTCGGGATTGATCGGCTCGCCCACCGACCCGAGCAGGCGCAGCGACGACATGTCGCGCTTCGCGGGCCAGTCGGTGCCCCACTTCATGAACGCGCGGATGGCCGTGGGCGCGGTGTAGAAGATCGTCACGCCGTAGCGCTCGACGATCTCCCAGAAGCGATCCTTCTGCGGCCAGTCGGGCGCGCCCTCGTACATCACCACGGTGGCGCCGTTGGCGAGCGGCCCGTAGACGACGTAGCTGTGCCCGGTCACCCAGCCGATGTCGGCGGTGCACCAGTAGACGTCGTCCTCCTTCAGGTCGAACACCCACTTCGTGGTGGCGTAGGTGCCCACGAGGTAGCCGCCGGTCGTGTGGACGATGCCCTTGGGCTTCCCCGTCGTGCCCGACGTGTAGAGCGTGTAGAGCATGTCCTCGGCGTCCATGCGCTCGGGCTCGCACACGTACGGACGCGTCCTGCATCAGCCGGTGATACCAGTGATCGCGGCCCTCCTTCACGTGCACCGGCACCGGCGCGCCCTGCAGCCGCTGGACGATGACCACGTTCTTGATCGACGGCGTGCCCTCGAGCGCCACGTCGGCCATCTGCTTGAGCGGCACCACCTGGCCGCGGCGCCAGCCGCCGTCGGCGGTGACGAGCAGCGTGGCCTGCGCGTCGTTGATGCGGTCGCGCAGCGACTCGGAGCTGAAGCCGCCGAACACCACCGAGTGCACCGCGCCGATGCGCGCGCACGCCAGCATGGCGATCGCCAGCTCGGGCACGAGCGGCAGGTAGAGCGCCACGCGGTCGCCCTTCTTCACGCCCAGCGACTTGAGGACGTTGGCGAACTGGCTGACCTGCCGGTAGAGGTCGAAGTAGGTGAGCGTCCGGCGGTCGCCCGGCTCGCCTTCCCAGATGATCGCGGCCTTGTTGCGCCGCGGGCCGCGCACGTGGCGATCGACGCAGTTGACGCTGGCGTTGAGCGTGCCGCCGAGAAACCACTTCGCGTGCGGCGGCTTCCACTCGAGCACCTGCGTCCACGGCGTGAACCACTCGAGCTCCGCGCGCGAACGCCGCCCAGAAGCCTTCGGGGTCGCGCTCGGCGCGCGCGTAGACGTCTTCGGAGTTGGCCACCGCCGCGGCGCGAAACGCGTCCGACGGGGGAAAGCGCCGGTCTTCCTGCAGCAGATCCGAGAGTTCGGCGAGGTGGGTTCTGGTCAGCCATGCAGCGCCGATCAGGATACCTGGTCAGGCGGGTCTGGTAAGTCCAGGTGGCAGGCCTAACCTGACCTGCCGACGGCTTACTGCGGCGGCAGCGGGGGAACCCAGTTGCCGCCGAGCGCCGGCGGCACTTCCTTCTTGAAGTACATCGCGCCGAGCGAGGCCGCCGATCGCGGCGAAGATCGACCCGCCGACCAGCTGGACGAAGAAGAACAGGAAGTAGCCGACGCCGACGCCACGGTCGCCCATGCTCTCGAGCACCTCGCGCACTTCGGGCGGCATGTCGGTGCGCGTTGCGCACGATCTCTTCGATGATCGCCTGCTGGAACGGGCCGAGCACCACCGCGACGGCGACGACGAGCGGCAGCCACACGAACGCGCCGATCACGCCGGCCAGCGCGCCCACGGCGGCGCCTTCGCCCGCCGGTGAGCGTGCGGTTCTCCTGCTGGACCTGCAGATAGGCCGCCAGCGCGCCGCCCGACACGATCCAGAGGCAGCAGCAGCAGTTGGCCGCGCCGATGATCGGCAGCGCCGAAGAGACGCCGATGAACAGCGCCGCCGAGGAGCAGCGGAGCTGACGACTCAGGTTACGCGACGAGTCAAGTTTCTCCGCCCGGCGAAGCCGGGCAAAGAGACAGGACTCCGATTAGCGGAGCGAAGAAAGCTAATCGTAGTACTCGCGGCCCAGGTGCGTGATGAGCTCCTCGCCCATCATGTGCCGCAGCGTGTTCTTCAGCTTCATCAGCTGGATGAACAGGTCGTGCTCCGGGTACACCGCCGGCGCGTGCATCGGAGCCTTGAAGTAGAACGACAGCCACTCCTGGATGCCCGACAGGCCCGCGCGCTTCGCCAGATCCATGAACAGCGCCGTGTCGAGCACGATCGGCGCCGCCAGGATGCGAGTCGCGGCAGAGGAAGTTGATCTTGAGCTGCATCGGATAGCCGAGCCATCCGATCAGATCGATGTTGTCCCAGCCTTCCTTGTTGTCGCCGCGCGGCGGGTAGTAGTTGATGCGCACGACGTGCGTCAGGTCGCCGTAGAGCGTGGGATAGAGGTGCGGCTGGAAGATGTAGTCGAGCGCGCTCTTCTTGCTCTCTTCCTTGGTCTTGAACGATTCGGGATCGTCCAGCACCTCGCCGTCGCGGTTGCCGAGGATGTTGGTCGAGTACCAGCCCTTGACGCCGAGCAGGCGCGCCTTGAGACCGGGCGCGATGATCGTCTTGATCAGCGTCTGCCCGGTCTTCATGTCGTTGCCGGCGAGCGGCGACTTGTTCTTCGCCGCCAGCTCCAGCATCGCCGGGATGTCGGCGGTGAGGTTCGGCGCGGCGTTGACGAACGGGATGCCCTCGCGGAGCGCCGCGTAGGCGTAGACCATGCTCGACGGAATCGAGTCGTCGCTCTCGTCGAGCCCCTTCTCGAAGGTCGGCCACGGTCTGGTGCACCGGGCCCTCCTTCATGAAGACCTCGGTGCTGCCGGCCCACACCATGACGAGCCGATCGCAGCCGTGCTTGGACTTGAACGCGCGGATGTCGGCGATGAGCTGCTCGGCGAGGTCCCGCTTGTTCTTGCCCTTCTTGACGTTGGGGCCGTCGAGCCGCTTGACGTAGCGCTGGTCGAACACGGCCGGCATCGGCTTCACGGCCTCGAGCTCGCCGCGCACCTGTTCGAGCTGCGAGTTCTCGAGCACGCCGGCCACGCGGGCCGCGGCGTAGCAGTCTTCCTCGAAGATGTCCCAGCCGCCGAACACGATGTCGTTGAGGCCGGCGAGCGGCACGAACTCGTTGATCTTCGGCGCGCGGTTTTCGGTGCGCTTGCCGAGACGAATCGTGCCCATCTGCGTCAGCGAGCCGATCGGCTGGGCCAGACCCTTGCGGATGGCCATCACGCCGGCGATGGTGGTGGTGCTCACCGCCCCGAGGCCAACCAGGAGAATGCCCAGTTTGCCCTTCGCGGGGGCGATGTCGATTGGTTGAGTCACAATCGGCCATGGTACTTCTGGAATTCTGAAGCGGCAAGCCTCGTTCGGTTTGGTTGAGGTCTCGTGTGCCCTCGGCCACCTGCGGGTCTGACGGTGATCGGTTCTGGTCGAGCGTCGCTGGCCAGAAATTCTCTTAGACGACTCTGTCCGTGAGGGTTGCGGGACACCGATCGGGATGCTGAGAGTGTTCTCGGAAGCGATAGGAGGATAGGATGCCTGCTGCCTTCATCTTCGCTGTGGTTGCTCTCGCATTTGGCTGTCAGGTGCACGCACAGGGAAACTCTCCGCAGAGAGCGGTGGAGATTCTTCTGAGTTCCCGGTCAGAGCTGAACCGGACCAATGTCTGGTCTGGAAGAGGACAACCACCTGCACCAGGCGTGTCGGTGGGAAGACGAGACGAGCTGCTGCCTGGAACAGTCACGTACAGGCCCACGCAGAACATCGTGCACGTCGCACCTGTACCTGAGGTGATCGTCAGACTCGTGAAGTAGAGAAGGAAAGAGGCGCGCCCGGAGGGTGCGGCTACCGGGCGTCGTCAGGCAGGGCGAAGGCGTAGATGGCGTTTCCCGGGCGGCGGGCGCCGGCCTCCGTGGACACGGCCAGGTACTGCCGGCCTCGGACGGAGTAAGTGATGGCAGACCCGTCGAGCGACGCCGGCAGGCGCGTCTGGAACAGCACCTTGCCGGTGGCCGTGTCGTGCACGTACAGGTTCCGGTCGTTGTCGCCGTTGACCGCGAGGCCTCCGGCCGTCGTGAGCGTCGAGATCGAGGGCGCGCTGCGCATGGGAAACTGCCAGCGCACGCGCCCGGTGTCGACGTCCATCGCGATGAGCGCCCCCGCGTGATCCGGCATCTTGGGGTGCCGGGAGGACGGACCGCCACGGTAGCCGTTGTAGCGCGGGTTGTTGCCGTAGATGGTGGGTTCGGCGAGGTTTTCAGGTTCGACGTGGTCGAGGTACGCGGCCTTCTGGCAGGCCGGATGAATCGGAATCAGGAGTGCGCCGGTGCCCGGGTCGTATGACATCGCATGCCAGCCCCGGACGCCCTGGATGTCCGGACAGAACTCGATCTCCTCGCCCGACTTCGGCAGCATCCCCGGTCGGTAGGTGACTTTGCCGGTGGTGGTGTTCAGGTCCACCAGCGTCTGATATCCGAGATCGTGCGCGGAGATGAACCGCCCGGTGGCCCGATCGAGCTGCCACAGAATCCCCAGCTTGCCCATCTTGTAGAGCGATCGGCGGCCGCCGCGGTCGATCAGGACGCTCTCGAACACCTCGTCCATGTCGTGTGATTCGCCGGGGATGAACTGGTAGTACCAGGTGACCTTCCCGGTATCGGGATCGATCGCGAGCGTGCTGTTCGTGTAGAGCGCGTCGCCGTCGGTGCCGCGCGAGATCCGGGCCCATGGCTTCGGCTGGGCCACCGACCAGTAGACGAGGTTCGTTCCCGGATCGTAGCTGCCGGGGATCCACGCGTCGCCGCCAGCGCGCCGCTTCAGCGGCAGGGCGCCCCACGTGTCGCCCCCGGGCTCGCCCGGCCGCGCGATGGTGGAGACCCGCCACAGCTCTCGCCCCGTCTGCAGGTCGTGCGCGGAGATGAAGCAGACATCGTCCTTGAAACGCTCGCACCCGCTCATGCCCGCGATGATCTTCCCCTTCGCGACAATGGGGCCGCTCGTATACCGGTAGCCCAGCTTCTCGTCGGCGACCGTGTGATCCCAGACCACCTTCCCGGTTCGCGCGTCGAGCGCCACGAGATGCGCGTTCGGGGTCGCGAGAAGCACCTTGTCGCCAGCGATGGCGATCGAGCGCAGGCGGCTCGGCAGGCTGACATCAGGCGAGCGCTCGAACGTCGTGCGCGTACTCCCAGAGGAGGTCGCCGCTCGCCGCGTCCAGGGCGTGAACCACCCCCGAGGCCTGTGCCACGTACATCACACCGTCGTGGACGACCGGGCCCGGCTCGCTGGCGCCGGGAGCGAGCGTCCATCCCCAGACCAGCTGGAGCCGCCCCGCGTTCTGGGTGTTGATTTGATTCAGCGGGCTATGGGCCCACCCGTCCAGGGTCCGCCGCCAGTGCAGCCAGTCGCCGGGCTCGGGACGCTGGAGCATCGCGTCGCTCACCGGCCTGAACTCCCTGACCTGTCCTCCGATCTGCCACGAGCAGGTGAAGAGAACGGCGACGACTCCGAGCGTCCGCAGGCGCATCGTCATGATCGACCCTTCCGCGTCGGACTCTGCCGGCGAGAGGTGCGGCAGCCGGCGCCGATTGTAGGCGATCGATTGAGGTGAATCGCAGCCGGCCATATATCATCGGGACGAATGGCCCTGTTCTCGTTCCGCCGGCTGGATATCGATCCGCTCGCGGTCTCGATGAGCGGCGTCAAACTCGGCGAGCGCCTGCTGCAGGTGGGCGTCGACGACGCGGCGCTCGCCGGCCTGCTCGCGTCGAAGACCGGGCTCAGCGGATCCGCCGCCCACGCGGTCAGCACGGACGCCGAGGCCGTGAGGGTCAATCGCGGCGCGAAGAAGGCCGGCGTGCTCGTCGAAGTGCGGGTGACGCCGCTCGACCAGCTGCCGTACGAAGCCGCGTCGTTCGACGTCGTCGTGGTGCACAGCGCTGCCGGACAGCTCGGCGTCGGCCGACGCGGCCGCGCGTCTCGCGGTGCTGCGCGACCTGCTGCGCGTGGTCCGTCCCGGGGGCCGACTGGTCACGATCGAGCCGGGCACTCCCTCGGGCCTGTCGTCGGTGTTCCGCGGAGCCCCCGCGGCCCAGGGAGCCTACGAGGGGGCCGGCGGCACGCTGGCCGCGCTCCGCCAGGCGGGCTTCGGGGCGGTCCGCGAACTGGGCGACCGTGAAGGCCTGAAGTTCGTCGAAGGCTTGCGGACGACTCGTAGTCCCGCCCTGTTCGCCGGTGACGGGTTCTTGGAGACACGCCGCTCCGCCGCGGGCGTTTCGCCTGAAAACCGGCCGCGCCGCTGAGGCAAGGGTTTTGCCTTCTCTCCTCCTATGCCCGCCGGGCCGCCCGACGTCTACTCGCTCGACGAGATCGCGCGCGCGGCCTACGTGGACCGGGACGCGGTGGAAGCGCTCGTTTCCCGGGGGCGGCTGCGGCTGCTGCCGGGCACGCGGCTGGTGGCAGAGGCCGAGGCCATCCCGGCGGCCCGGGTCCTGCGGCATTCGGCCCTCCTGGCGACTGCACCGGCTGAGACGGCGCTCTTTGCGCAGGCCAGCGGCACGCGAGCCGCACAGGACCGGCCCAGCCCGTGGTCGCTGGCCATCCACGTGACCGCGGTGGCGGCGGTCATCGCGCTGGGACGGACGGCGGTGCCGCGGCGGAGACGGTCGACCGCAACACCCACCCGCCTCGTGTTCCTGGTCGATCCCGGACCCGGCGGCGGCGGCGGCGGCGGCGGCGAGCGCGCCCCGCGCCCGCCGGCGCGCAGACTCGAGCGCACCGCCACGCCGGTGCCGCAGACGCCATCGGTGCCGGAAGTCGCGCCGTCCCGCGGCACCCGCGCCTGCGCCGGAACCCATTCCGACCAAGCCGCTGATGGCACCCGTCGCGCAGGTCGCGGCGGCGGCCATCGAGAGAGCGGGCGCGATTCGACGCGGAAGCCGACACCCCCAGCGCCGGACCTGGCGACGCGGGCGGCGCCGGCACCGGACGCGACGGCGGATCGGGCCCGGGACGCGGCAACGGCATCGGTGACGGCACGGGCGGCGGTGCCGGCGGCGGCCCGTACCGCCCGGGCAGCGGTGTGGAGCCGCCGCGGCTGCTGCAGGAAGTCAAAGCCACTTACACGGAAGAAGCCCGGCGCGCGAACATTACCGGGGACGTGCTGATGGAAGTGGTGGTCCGCGCGGACGGCACCGTAGGATCGGCGCGGGTGCTGCGCGGCCTCGGTTACGGGCTCGACGAGCGCGCGACCGCAGCGGTGCGGCAGTGGCGGTTTGCCCCGGCGCGCCGGCTCGGCGTGGCGGTCGATGTGGTGGTCGAAGTGGCCATGGAGTTCAACCTGCGATGACCGGAGCTGGGCGGGAGGCGGGCATGATCACGCTCCTGGCGATAGTGGCCTCGCTGGCGGCGGTCGGGTTCGCGCTGCTCGCGTGGCGGCAGCACCGCGACGCGGTCCGCGCGCTCGACCGCGCGCGTGGCGGCACTGACCGCGGCGATCGACGGCCACGAACCGGCCTTCGCCGGCGCCGGCTCGCTCGACGCGTTCGGGGCCGCCGAGCCGCCGATGGCGGGCGATCTGTTCGTCGCCGCCGACACGCGGGCGCCTCGCCGGTGGATGATCGCGGCCGGTATCGTGCCCGTGGCGCTGATCGTGGCGGCGCTGCTCGTCACCCGCGGGCCGCGGAGCGCACCGCCGGCGCCGCACGCTGCACCAGCCCCAGTCGCTCGAGCTGCTGGCGATGCGTCACGACGCGGCTGGCGAAGCGTTCACGGTGACCGGCCGGGTGCGCGTGCACGGGCGCGACACGGCGCCCGTGACCGCCGTCGTCACCGGGCGCGATGGTGCCGGCCGCATCGTCGCCAGCGCTCACGCTCCGCTCGACGACGCCGGCCTCGACCGCGGCGGCGAGTCGTCGTTCCAGGTGGCGGTGCCGGGCGCGCACGACGTGCGCCGGTATCAGGTGCGATTCGAAACGCCGCTCGGTCCGCTCGCGCACATCGATCGCCGCGGCCGGCCCGCGGCGGCCCCTGCACTCCCATGACCGGACGAAGGACCGTCACGCCATGATGACCTTTCGCGCCCTGGCCGCAGCGGCCGTTCTCGTCACCGTGTCCGGCGGTCTGGTGACGCATGCCCAGGACGGGTTCCGCTTCAAGAGCGGCGTCGACCTGATCAACGTCACCGCCACCGTCACCGACGAAGACGGCCGCTTCGTCCCGTCGCTCACCAAGGACGATTTCACGATCTTCGAGAACGGCCGGCGGCAGGAGATCTCGCATTTCAGCAGCGAACGCACGCCGGTGAGCCTGGGCATCGCCGCTCGACGCCAGCGGCAGCATGACCCCGGACAAGATGGCGGCGGCGCGCTCGGCCATCGACCGCTTCATCTACGACCTGCTGGGCCACGACGACGAGCTCTTCTTCCTCGAGTTCGCGAGCTACGCGCGGGTGACGCAGGACTGGACCACCGACCGCAGCGCGATCAGCCGCGCCGTCGGCCGCGTCGATCCGGTGGGCGGCACGGCGCTCTATGACGCGATCGCGCGGGCGCTGCCGGTGGCGGCGGCGGGCCGGCACAAGAAGAAGGCGGTGCTGGTGATCTCCGACGGCAACGACACCAGCAGCTCGATTTCGGTGCAGCTGCTCCGCCAGCGGATTCGCGACAGCGAAGTGCTGGTCTACGCGCTCGGCGTCGACGGCACCGTGCGCAGCGAGTCGACGCGGCGCCAGCGACCGCCAATCGGGCTGCCGGTTCCCAACCCGTTCCCCCGGCCGCGAACGCGCGGGCAGATTCCAGGCCTGCCCCCGCCCATCATCGGCGGCGGGAGCGGCGGGCCCTGGAGCCGTCCCAACGGCGAGCGCGTGAACCCCGAGGCGCTGCGCGAGGTCACCGACGACACCGGCGGGCGCACGGAGATCGTGCGCGGCTTCGGCGATCTGCAGGCGGCGACCGCGCGCCTGGCCGACGAATTGAGCAAGCAGGTACTCGCTGGCCTATTCGAGCACCGAGGACAGAGACGGCCGCTGGCATCCGATCCGCGTGGAAGTGCGCGACCGCCGGTTCACCGTCCGCGCCCGCCGCGGCTACACGGCCTCTTCGTAAGGCGGGGCTTCAGCCTCGCTCGACGGCCGTGGCGCGGCTAAAGCCGCGCCCTGCATGCCCGAAGCCTGACAGCCCGAAGCCAGTATCGATGGCCCTTCGTGTCCACGTTCCTTCATCGTGCTCGGGCTGTCGCTCGTCGGCGGCCTGGGCGGGCTGCTCGTCGCCTCGGGCGTCCTCCTGATCAAGGAACCGGCCCGCGCGCGGCTCATTCCCTGGCTGGTCAGTTACGCCGTCGGCGCGCTGCTCGGCGCGTCGATGCTGGAGATCCTGCCGAAGGCGCTCGAGCAGCTGGCGCCGCCGCAGGTGTTCTCGACGCTGCTGGTGGGCATCCTGCTGTTCTTCGTCCTGGAAAAACTGGTGCTCTGGCGCCACTGCCACACCCACGACTGCGAGGTGCACGACGGCGCGGTGCTGCCGGTGGTCGTCGGCGACGCGTTCCACAACTTCGTGGACGGCGCGGTGATTGCCGCCGCCGCCATGACCTCGCTCCCGCTCGGCATCACCACCGCGGTCGCGGTGACCGCGCACGAGATTCCCGCAGGAGGTCGGGCGACTTCGCCATCCTGCTGCACGCGGGCTACTCGCGCAGCAAGGCGCTGATGCTCAACGTGCTGTCGGCGCTCGCCAGCGTGGCAGGGGCCATGGCGGCCTTCTTCGCCTTCGATCGCCTGCCGGCGCTGCTGCCCTACTTCCTGGCGCTCTCCGCCGCGAGCTTCCTCTATGTGGCGATGGCGGATCTCATCCCGGGGTTACACCGCGGCCGCACCGACGCCAGCTCGCTGCGCCAGATCCTCCTGATCGCGCGCCGGCGTCCTCACGATGCTCATCGTGTGAACCTGGCCTACCCGGCCCACCTGTCCGCTGTCGTCAGGACAGTCTTCAGGCTTCTTCTGAACGAATCGTCAGAATCGCGCCCGATCCGCGCTGGCAAGGTCCTTGCCTCGTCAACAGGCAGATTCTGAAATCCGGGGCCACGAAACGATCGCGTAGGCCCACACGGAGGACGTCATGTTGAAGAAGCTGGCCGCCACAACGGCATTCGTCATCGGGCTCGGCGCCTTCGGCCTCGCCACTCCGGCGGCGGCCGCCGACAGAGAGAACCTTCAGCTGTTCAGGGACGTGCAGAAGCAGGTGCTGCGCTACGCGCACTTCACGATCTTCGACAGCGTGAACACGCAGATCAACGACGGCGTCGTCACGCTCACCGGCTGGGTGACCATGCCGTACAAGAGCGACGACATCGAGCGGCGCGTCAGCCGCGTGGACGGCGTGACCAGCGTGGTGAACCAATCTGAAGGAGCTGCCGGTGTCGCAGTTCGACGACGAGCTGCGCGTCCGCATCGCGCGCGCCATCTACGGCAGCCCGCACTTCCGCGGCTACGGCTCGATGGTGAACCCGCCGATCCACATCATCGTGGCGCACGGCCGGGTGACGCTCGAGGGCGTGGTGAACAACAACGTCGATCGCATGATCGCGCGCTCGATCGCCAGCTCGCTTCCTGTCGTTCGATCTGAAGAACGAACTGAAGACGACGCAGGAAGCGCGGGAAGAGCTCGAGAAGCTATGACGCGCTTCGTGGGGGCCGCCTTCAGGCGGCCCAGGGCCGGCTAAAGCCGGCCCCTACATCAGGGCCGCGCGGCGTCTGCCGCGCGGCCCTTTCGCACGATCAGCCAGATCACCACCGCGAACGTGAGGGCGACGGCCACGACCGTGGCCGCCGAACAGCAGCAGCGTCGAATACAGAATCGACCGCGGCTCCATGTTCACCTGCAGCGCCACCGCCTCGCCCTTCAGCCGCGCCGACAGCGGCTGCATCCCACTCCAGAATGTTGCCGCGCTGCACGCCGTCGGTGTTGTGGTAGACGATCTCGCTCGGCACGTGCACGCGGAACGACACCGTCTCGCTGCCGTCCCAGCCCACGTCCGGTGACCGCACGGCCTGACGGCCGGCCCACGGTCTGCTCGAACTCGACGATGTCGCCGCGCGGTTCGAAGCGGTAGCGCGACCAGGCAAACGGCGCCAGCTTGCGTGAGCGTCGCGCACGTCGTCCACGTCGAGAGCGACGTGCGCGAAGCGCCGGCCGTCGCGGCGGCCCAGGCTGACGCTCGTCACCCGCACACCGGGGCCTTCGAAGTAGCGGCGCACCTCGGCACGATCCACGCGCCCCCGCGGATCGACGTCCAGATTGACAGCCGCGCAGCGCCACGAGCGAGGCCACCGACGCGTTGACGTTGACGGTCGCGGTGCCGTCGAGCGAGAGGTAGATCTCCTCCTCGTACTCGGGCGGCTCGCGGAACGGCGAGCGCGCGCCGCCGCACGACGCCACCGCAAGCACACAGACGAGCACGGCGGCGAGGCTTCTCGGCCACGGCCGACGAGCGCGACGACCGACTGTGCGGCGCGGCGCCAGCAGCATGAATCCTCAATGATATCCTTCCCGAGCGTTCTCATGGCCCGCCCCCGGCTCTTCCTGATAGACGGCAGCTCGCAGATGTACCGCGCGTATCACGCGATGCGCGGCGGCGGCCTGTCCAACCAGGAAGGCTCCACCACGCACGCCGTCTACCTGTTCGTGACCATGCTGCGCAAGCTCATGGCCGACCACGCGCCGCCGTTCATCGCGGCGTCGTTCGACCTCGCGGGCAAGACGTTCCGCGACGACATCGTCAGCGACTACAAGGCCAACCGCGCCGCGATGCCCGACGATCTCGCGGAGCAGATCGCCTGGGTGCACCAGGCGTGCGAGGCGATGGGCGTGCCGATCCTCACCGCGCCGGGCTACGAGGCCGACGACGTCATCGGGACGCTGGCGGTCAAGGCGGTGGCGGCGGGCTACGACGTCGCGATCGTGTCGATCGACAAGGACTTCTTCCAGCTCGTCGCCGACCCGCACGTGAAGGTGTACGACCCGCGCGAGGACGGCGCGTGGTTCGACGAGGCGGGCGTCGTCCAGAAGTTCGGCGTGAAGCCATCGCAGGTCGTCGACGTGCTGGCGCTCGTGGGCGACACGAGCGACAACGTGGCCGGCGTGCCCGGCATCGGCAAGAAGGGCGCGATCGACCTGATGACGCGATTCGGCAGCCTCGATGCGCTGCTCGCAGCGCACCTCGGAGCTGAAGCCGAAGCAGAGCGAAACCCTGACCACGCATCGCGACGCCGCCCTGCGCAGCCGCGAGCTGGTGACGATCCGCACCGACGTGCCGCTCGACGTCGACCTGGCGACGCTGGCGTACCGCGGCGCGAACCGCGAACGCTGCTACGAGCTGTTCACGCAAGCTCGCCTTCCGGACCCTGGTCAACGACTACGCGCCGACGATGGACGTCGACGCCGCACGAGTACGAGCTCGTGACCACGGCCGAGGCCCTCGACGCGCTGGTCGCCCGGCTCACGGCCGCCGGCGAATTCGGGCTGCGCATCGTCACCGACGACGTTTCTGCCGTGCGCGCCGCGATCGTCGGATTCGCGCTGACCGCCGCGGATCGGCAGGCCGCCTACGTTCCGGTCGGGCCACGAGGGTGGCGACGGCAGCGGCGACCTGCTCAGCACCGCCAGCCGCCCGACGCAGCTCGAGCTGGCCACGGTCCTCGAGCGGCTGAAGCCGCTGCTCGAAGACGCTTCGGTGCGCAAGCTCGGACACGACCTGAAGCAGGACACGATTCTGCTCGGCCGGCACGGCGTGACGCTGCGCGGCGTGGCGTTCGACGCCATGCTCGGCAGCTACCTGCTCGACGCCACGCGGTCGAGCCACGGCCTGCCCGAGATCGCGCTCGAGCATCTCGGCTACAGGGCCATCGAGCAGGAAGGCGTCATCGGCAAGGGCGTGAAGGCCATCCCGCGTGTCGCAGCTGACGCCGGAGGCGGTGCTGAAGCTGGCCTGCGAGCGCGTCGACGTCGCGCGTCAGCTGTCGCGAAAGCTGGCGCCGCTGCTCGAGACCGAGCAGCTCGACGCCGTCAACCGCGACTTCGAGCTGCCGCTCATCGACGTGCTCGCCGACATCGAGCGCGCCGGCATCCGCGTGGACACGGCGGCGCTGGCGCAGCAGGGCGTGCAGCTCGAGAACCAGCTGCTGGCGCTGACCGCGCGCATCCACGAGCTGGCCGGCGGCGAGTTCAACATCAGCTCGCCGAAGCAGCTCGGCGAGGTGCTGTTCGAGCGGCTGAACCTGCCGGTGCTCAAGAAGACCGGCGGCACCCGCGTCGGCCTCCACCGCCGTCGAAGTGCTCGAGGAGCTGGCGCTCACCCACGAGCTGCCGAAGCTGATTCTCGAGTACCGCGGCCTGCACAAGCTGAAGGGCACCTACGTCGATGCGCTGCCGCTGCTCGTGAATCCCGAGACCGGCCGCGTGCACACCAGCTTCAACCAGGCGGTGGCCGCGACCGGACGCTTGAGCAGCTCCGATCCCAACCTGCAGAACATCCCGATCCGCACCGAGATCGGCCGCCTGATCCGCAGCGCGTTCATCGCCGCGCCCGGGCACGTGCTGATCTCGGCCGACTACTCGCAGATCGAGCTGCGCGTGCTGGCGCACCTGGCCGGCGAGGACACGCTGATCGAGTCGTTCCGCGGCGGCGAGGACATCCACGACCGCACCGCGCTGAAGGTGTTCGGCGCCGACAGCGGCCTGGGCAAGCACGAGCTGCGGCGGCGCGCCAAGATCATCAACTACGCGCTGCTCTACGGAAAGACCGCCTTCACGCTGGCCAAGGACATCGGCGTCACGAAGGAGGCGGCGCAGACGTTCATCGACGCCTACTTCGCCGGCTTCCCCAAGGTGCGCGGCTACATCGACGCGACGGTCGAGGAGGCGCGGCAGACCGGCGTCGTGAAGACGATGTTCGGCCGGCGCCGGCTCGTGCCCGAGTTGAACAGCCGCAACGGCCAGATCCGCATGGCCGCCGAGCGCGCCACCATCAACATGCCGATCCAGGGCACGGCCGCCGACATCCTCAAGCGCGCGATGATCGACATCCACACGGCGCTCGGCCAGGCACCCGGCACCCGCACGCGCATGATCCTCACCGTGCACGACGAGCTCGTGTTCGAAGCGCCGAAGGACCAGGCCGACGACGCGTCGGCGATGGTCAAAGAGCTGATGCAGAACGCGGTGAAGCTCGCGGTGCCGCTCGACGTGGACGTCGGCTACGCCGACAACTGGCGCGACGCAAAGATCGTAGCGCGGCCCGCGAACGCGGGCCGCGCCGGCTGCCGCCCTACGTGCGGCCGTGCTTGACATATTCCGTTATGGGAATATGATTGCGCTCATGCCCCGCGCGGCCACGACGTCGGACACCTTCAACGCGATTGCGGAACCGCGCCGGCGCGACATCCTCGACTACCTGGCCGCACGCGAGCGGTCGGTCGGCGAGATCGTCATCGCGCTGAAGCTGCCGCAGCCGTCGGTCTCCAAGCACCTCGGCGTGCTGCGGGACGTCGGGCTCGTCGACGTGCGCCGCGACGGGCGCCAGGCGCTGTATCGCACCAACTCCGAGGCGATCCGCCCGCTCCACGAGTGGACCAGCCAGTTCCAGCGCTACTGGCAGGGTCAGCTCGGGCGCATCAAGCAGCGGGCCGAGCGCGACTGAGCGCCGGCACCGCGACTACATCAGGAGGAACCATGACTGCAGTGGCTTCGGGGCTCGATCAGCTGACGCTCGACATCACCGAGGAGATCCGCGTGAACGCGCCGCTCGACAAGGCGTTTGCCGCGCTGCTCGAAGAGCTGGGACCGTCGAACCGCGGGCAGAACGACGTGCCGATGCCGATGATGCTCGAGGCGTGGCCCGGCGGCCGCTGGTTCCGCGATCTCGGCAACGGCAACGGCCACCTGTGGGGCCACGTGCAGGCCATCAAGGCGCCGGCGCTGCTCGAGATCACGGGGCCCGCTGAGGATGTCGTTCGCCGTCGCGTCGAACGTCCAGTACCGCCTCAAGGAGGACAACGGCGTCACGCTCATCACGCTGAAGCACTCCGCGCTCGGACTGTTCCCGGACGGCTACCGGCGCGCCGGCGAGCCAGGGCTGGAAGAACATCTTCGAGCGCGTGCGCCAGCGCGTGGAGACCGCGCGATGACCATCGCGAGTCGGCCTTCTGCAGGAGCTCGAGCAGGAAGCGCAGACGACGCGCCGCCTGCTCGAGCGCGTGCCGGACGAGCCGCCTGGCGTGGCGGCCGCACGAGAAGGCGCGGACGCTCGGCGAGCTCGCGATGCACGTGGCGACGGTGCCCGGGTCGGTCGCCGAGTTCGTGTCGCAGCCGTCGCCCGTTCAGGTGCCGCAGTTCGCGGATCCGCCGGCGCCGCAGAGCACGCCGGAGCTCGTGCGCGCCCTCGACGACAGCGTCGCCAAGGCGAGGCGGATCCTGAGCGGCATGGACGACGCCACGGCCACGGCGACGTGGCGGCTGGTGGCCGGCGAGCGCGAGCTGATGGCGATGCCGCGCGCCGCGTTCCTGCGCGCCAGTCATGCTGAACCACTGGTATCACCACCGCGGCCAGCTGTCGGTGTACTTGCGGTTCCTCGGCGTGCCGCTGCCGTCGATCTACGGCCCGAGCGCCGACGAGAACCCGTTCGCCTGACCACGATCCGGGCGCGGTATGGGTCGCCGCTATGCCATCCTCGAAGCGCCGTCGATCCTGGGTCTGAAGCCGACCGGCGTTGAGCGGTTGCCGGACGCGCTGCTCGGCTGCGGCCTTGCCGAACGCCTCGGCGCTCGCAAGGCCGGCCGGGTCGATCCGCCCGCGTACCAGGCCACGCGCGATCCGCAGACGCGCACGCTCAACGCCGCGGCGATGGCCGCCTGGTCGCCGCGGCTCGCCGACGCGGTGGAGGCGGTCCTTCATCGAGGCGAGTTCCCGTTGGTGCTTGGCGGCGATTGTTCGATCCTGCTCGGGACGACGCTGGCGTTGAAGCGGCGCGGGCGCTACGGGCTCCTCTTCATCGACGGGCACGCGGACTTCTACCAGCCCGAGGCCAATCCGAACGGTGAAGCGGCGTCGATGGAACTGGCGTTCGTCACCGGGCGCGGGCCAAAGCTCCTGACGGATCTGGAGGGCCGCGGGCCGCTCGTGCGCGACGAGGACGTCGTCGCGTTGGCCTTCCGCGATGCCGCGGAGCAGGCGCGGTACGGCAGTCAGCCGCTCGCGCCAGGGATCTCCTGCCATCGACTTGCAGGCGTTGCGACGCGCCGGCGCCGAGGCGGCGGCGCGCGAGGCGGTGGCGCATCTTACTGGCGCCCGGGACGGCTGGCTTCTTCATCCATCTCGACGCCGACAGCCTGTCCGACGACGTCATGCCGGCGGTCGATTACCGCCTTCCGGACGGCTTGAGCCGCGAAGAGCTGACGGTCCTGTTGCGGACGGCGCTCGATAGCGGCCAGGCGGTCGGACTCGAAGTCACGATCTACAACCCTGCGCTCGACCCCGATGGGTCTGCAGGCCGGGCGCTGACGGACCTCCTCGTCGAGAGCCTGGCGTTCAGGGCTGGCGGCACGGTCACCTAGCAGCTAGCCGCGGAGCCGAAACGCCAGCACGAACGCCACCATGGCCGCGAGCGCCGCCACGGTTCGCACGGTGTTCCACGCCGTCCAGGTCACCAGATAATCGGCCCACAGCCGCGCGGCGTCCGTGGTGGTGGGCACCACGGCGGCCAGCGCGTTGTTTCTCGGCACGTTGAACAGCATCGTGACCAGGAACGTGCCGGCGAAATACAGCAGCGAGCCGCCGAGAAGATACGCCGCGCCCGGTTCCTGCCACCGCACGAGCGCCGTCACCGACGTGGCGAGGCTCAGCGCCGCGGTCCCGATGAAGGCGCTCATGAACCACGGGTTGATCACCACGACATCGATCGACTGCATCGCGGCGATGCCCTGGGCGGGCGGCAGTTTGCCGAGTGCGCCCATCACGAAGGACGAGAACGCGAAGAAGGCGCCGGCCATCAACGCGGCGCCGATCGCGGCGGCGAGCAGTCGCGAGGTCGAGCACATGAAGTCTCATGCCGTCCTCGCCCAGGAGGCCGGATTCCAGACGCCGCTCGCGGCCGCATCCCTCGCGTAATCGGCGAAGTCGCGCGGCGGACGGCCCAGGGCACGCGTCACGCCGTCGGCGACCGAGGCGTTCCGCCCGTCCAGGACCTCGGCGAAGAGATAGGTGATGAGCGCGACCATGGGCTCGGGAAGCTGGGCGTCGCGCAGCGCCGCGGCATACGCCTCGGGGGGCACCTGCACGTAGCGAATGGAGCGTCGGGTCGCGCGGCCGATTTCGGCGACCGCTTCGGCAAACGTCCACAGACGCGGGCCCGTGACCTCGTAGAGCTGCCCCGCGTGCCCGGCCTCGGTGAGCGCCGCCGCCGCGACGTCGGCAATATCGTCCACGTCGACGAACGGCTCGCCGACGGCGCCGACCGGCAGCGCCACTTCACCCGCCAGCACGGCCTCGCGCAGGTAGCTTTCGCTGAAGTTCTGCGCGAACCAGCTGGCGCGCACGAGCGTCCACTCGAGGCCGGAGTCGCGGACGATCTGTTCGCAGCGCTGGGCCTCCGGCTCGCCGCGGCCCGACAGCAGCACCAGCCGCCGGACGCCGCTCGCCGCCGCCAGCGCGGTGAGTGACTGAATCGCATCCGCCGCGCCTGGCGCCGCGAGATCCGGGTGGTAGGCAACGTAGGCCGCATCCACGCCGTGCAGCGCCTCGCGCCACGTGGCGGGCTGCTCCCAGTCGAAGGGCGGCTCCGCCGCCCGTGAGCCGATGCGGACTGCCAGCCCCCGCGCAGCCATCCGCGCGGCCACCCGCCGGCCCGTCTTGCCCGTCCCTCCCAGGACCAGAACTCGATTCGCGCTCATCGTCGTCCCTCCCGGCGGCACTGACCGCCATGAATGGGTCTACTCTGAACGTCGACTACCAGGACTGTGAATGGCTACACGTCGCTAAGTCATTGCAGATCGTCCACGCATGTGGACCTTATGGCCGTTCACGCACATACTGCACGGCATGAGCAGTCCGTGGCAGCCGGTGGACCCGCTCGGCGAAGCGCTCCACCTGCTCCGCATGGCCGGCGTCTTCTACTGCCGGTCGGAGTTCACCGAACCGTGGGGCCTCGAGCTTCCCCCGTTTGCGAACTGCCTGATGTTTCACGTGGTCACGTCGGGCCAGTGCTGGCTCGACGTGGACGGCGCGCCGCGCCGCCAGCTGCGCCCTGGAGAGCTGGCGCTGGTGCCCCATGGCGACGGCCATCGGCTGCTGAGCGCGGACGGCGTGCCCGCGGCGAAGCTGTTCGATCTCCCGCGCGAGCTCGTGAGCGACCGCTACGAGATCTTGCGGCACGGGGGCGGCGGGGCCGCGACGACGGTGATCTGCGGTCTCGTGCGCTTCGATCATCCCGCGGCGCAGCACCTCCTCCGCCTGCTCCCGCGGGTCATCGGCGTCGATGCGTGGAACGCACCGGAAGCGGAGTGGATGCAGAGCACGCTGCGGTTCATGGCCGCGGAAGCGCGCGCACTCAAGCCTGGCGGCGACACCGTGATCACGCGACTCGCCGACATCCTCGTCATCCAGGCGATTCGCGCGTGGATCGAACACGATCCCTCGGCCCGCTCCGGCTGGCTCGGCGCGGTGCGCGACCCGCAGATAGGCCGTGCCATCGCCCTCGTCCACCGCGATCCGGGCCGCACGTGGACACTCGCGTCGCTGGCCGGAGCGGTCGGGATGTCGCGCTCGGCCTTCTCGGCGCGGTTCACCGAGCTCGTCGGAGAACCGGCCATGCACTACGTCGCACGCGCCAAGATGCACGCCGCGACGACCTGGCTCAAGGAGGAACGCGCGACGCTCGGCGAGCTCGCCGGCCGGCTCGGGTATGAGTCCGAGGCCGCGTTCAGCCGCGCGTTCAAACGGCTCATCGGCGTGGCGCCGGGAGCGGCGCGGCGGCGTGGCGAGGATTGGCCGCAAGGGTGAGAGAACCACCGGCCTGCCGGAACGCGCCCGGCTGGTGGCGGGCGGCCGGCGGGCCGGTGCGCGTTCGGTCAGCGAGCCAGGTTCAGCAGCACGCCGCCATACACGCGATGGCCGTAGCGTGGCTCCTGTCCGAAGAATACGGGCGCGTCGTCCTTCGACTGCACGGCGATGAATCGGTAATCACCACGCAGTCCCCAGCGGCCCGCGTACCAGTTCACGCCGCCGCCGACGTTACCCGTGAGGAACGTCTCGGTGTCGTCGATCACGAACGCACGGCGCTCGAACAGCGTCAGCCCGCCGACGCCGGCCGTCACGTACGGCACGACCGACGACCGCGTTGGCGCCGCCACGACAAGGTTGCCGCTGTAGTTGAGCAGGTGAGGCGTCCGCGCGTCGAACTCGGAGGCGCCGATCTGAAGCGACTGCGACACACCGAGCGCGCCGCTGACCTCGCCTTCGAGCGAAAGGACGCGACCGAAGTGCACGGCCACGCCGGCGCCGAGATCGTAGTTACCGAACGACGGCGCCAGCGGATTGTCTTCCGCTTCCGTGAAGAACGTCGCGCCGCCCGGAATGAGCGTGACGACGACCGCACCCGGGCCAGGCACCGTTTCCTGGGCTGACGCCGCGGTGGCACTGGTGATGGCGAGCGCGGCGACTAGAACTGCAATCCAACGTGTCATGTGTGACCTCCTCGTGATGTCCCACTGTGGGCTTCGAGGAGGCCCTGCGACAATCGAGCAGGAGCGGGAGATGTCTGTCCGACCTGCGCGCGACACGCGGCCCGCGCCGTCGACGGAGCGCGGCATCGGCCGTACGGCCGATGCGTCGATGCCCCGCGGCCGCGCTGGACGGCCATGAGAACGACTAGGCGTCGTTCGACTGCTCGAGTACTGGCTTGATGTCCACGACCGGCGTGCCGTCGATCGCTTCGAGCGGCCGGACCTCGAGCCGGGTGCCGTCGATCCGCGTCACCGTGACCCGATGCAGGCCGATCGGGTTCGGACGGTCTGGTGACCGCGTGGCGAAGACGCCGGTGATCGGATTCCGCAGGTCGCCGCGCGGGCGCACCTCGAGGACGTCGCGCCGGCCCTGGTGCAGCCACGTCAGCAGCAGGATGTCGTCGCCCGCCCTGACGCCGTCGAGCGCGGGCTGGAACTCCGGGGCGATCTCTACGACTGCGTCGGGGGCACCTTCGTAGCCCTGGCGCGGCGCGCCTTTCCGCAGGGTCAGCTCCGAGCGCACGACGCCGATCGGCTGCAGTGAGTAGACGGGCGGCGATGACATAGTTGTCGTCATATCCTTGTTAATGAATCGCGCGCCGACGAAACGAGGCGGCCGCGGTGTACAGTTCAGGTTTTGCCCGCTCGGGCCGAGGATGTGATCATGACCGAAGTGGACTCGAAGGCGGCACAGGCGCACGCCGACATGAAGACCGCCGAGAGCCAGCTCGCACAGGCCGCAGACACCGCCAAGGCCAGCGCCGATCGGGCGCGGGCGGCGCGGCAGGCGCTGAAGCAGGCGAAAAAGGATGCGAAGAAGGCGCAGAAGGCGGCGCGGAAAGCCAAGCGCGCTGCCAACGCGGCGCGCAAGCAGTTCGGAAAGGCGTCGGCCCGTGTGGACCGGCTGACCGCGCGCGCCACCAAGGCGACGAAAACCAAGGCCAAGAAAGCGAAGGCCAAGAAAACGGCCGAGGCGCAGAAGAGCGCGGCAGGGAAGAAAGCGAAACCCGCGGCCGCGGTTGCAGCCGGGAAACCAAAGCGCACGGCGGCGAAGCCGAAGCGCGCGGCGACGCGAGCCAGCACCGCCCCGCCGTCACGCCCCGGCAGCGTCGTCGATCAGCGCCGCCGGCGAAGCGCACGGCACCGGCGGCGGCGCCAGCGGCCGTGGCACCGGTCGCGGGTCCGGACGACACGACGACGAGCTTCACGCTCAGCGAATCCGATCTCGAGTAGGCTCGTCGCCGGCGCGTCACCAGTACGTCATCGAGCGGGCGTAGCCTCGCGAGCATGGCTCGCCCGCTGATGCTCGCTCTCGCGCTGTCGGTAGCCGGCGTCGCCGCCGGCTGCGGCGGCGCCGCCCCTTCCGAACCCGTGCTCGTTGACGGGTCCAGCACCGTCTTCCCGCTGTCGGAAGCGATTGCCCTCGACTACCTGCGCCGCCACTCGAGCGCACAGGTCACCGTCACGTTCTCGGGAACCGACTCGGGCTTTGACAAATTCTGCCGCGGCGGCCTCGACATCGTCGACGCCTCCCGTCCGATCACCGCGCCGGAACAGGATCTCTGCGCCGCGAACCGGGTGGACTTCGTGGAGCTGCCGGTGGCACGCGACGCGATCACCGTGATCGTCAACGCGCGGAACACCTGGGCGGCGTCGATGACGGTGGCGGAGCTGCGCACGCTCTGGTCGCCCGAAGCCGACAGGAAGATGACCAAGTGGAGCCAGGTGCGGAAGGGGTGGCCCGATCGTCGAGATCGCGCTCTTCGGCCCGGGCGCCGAGTCGGGCACCTTCGACTACTTCACGGCCGCGATCAACGGCGGCGCGCGGGCCAGCCGCAAGGACTACATGGCGAGCGGCGACGACTCGACCATCGTCGCGGCGTCGCGACCGACGAATTCGCGCTCGGCTACGTGGGCTACGGCTACTTCGACCGGGCGACGGAGCGAGCTGAAGAGCGTCGCCATCGACGATCTCGACGACAGCATCGGCCAGGGGCCATCGAGCCGTCGCCGCAGAACGTCGGACGCGGCGTGTATCGTCCGTTGTCGCGCATCCTGTTCATCTACGTCAACCACGCGCGGGTCGAACGGCCGGACGTGCGGGCGCTCGTGGATGACTACCTCCGCCACGCCGGCGAGCGCGCGGCGCAGGTGGGGACGATTGCACTGATGTCGAACGTCTACGACCTGGCGCACCAGCGCTTCACCAAGCAGCGCACCGGCACGATGTACGGCTCACCGAGCGCGGCGGAGCTCGGCATCGAGTATCTGTTGACGCAGTAGCCGGGCCGGCCTGTTCGCCGGCGGGCTCGGCGTGGCGTGCGCGTCTGTTCGCGCACGGCCTCCGGGTGCGGCTTCAGCAGAGCGACACCGGCGATGGCCGCGATCGTGGCCGCCAGCATGTACCACGCCGGCACCATCGGGCTGCCGGTGCGATCGATGAGCCACGCCACCACGAACTGCGTCGTGCCGCCGAAGATGGTGGTGCCGAGCGCATACAGAATCGACAGGCCGCTCGATCGCACCGCCTTGGGAAACGCTTCGAGCAGGAACGCGTAGACCGTGCCCGATGCCCGATCGCGAACATCGCCTGCAGCGCCATGTTGACCACGAGAATCGCCGCGAGCGACGCGTCCGGCGACGTCAGGATCACGTAGGCCGGATAGATCAGCAGCGCAAACAGCGACGCGCATCGCCACCAGCATCGCGCTTGCGTCCGAAGCGATCGCCCACACGCCCAGCGTCACACCGCCCAGCACTGCGCGACGATAGCCGGTGAGCGCCAGCGTCGTGCCGACCGCCGCCGACAGCTTGCAGCGTCGTGATGGCGTACGTCGTCATGTAAGTGAAGACGTAGGTGGCGACCGTCCCGCCGCAGATGATGAGCACGCCGAACAGCACCGGCCGCGCGTGGTGGCGCACCAGCTCGGCGAGCACGGCGCGCGCCGACGCGTGCGTTTCGCTCGGCTCGATCGTCTCGGGCAGCTGGCGGCGGATGTAGAGGCCGACCGGCGCGATGAGGATGCCGAGCAGGAACGGCATGCGCCATCCCCACGCGTAGAGCTGTTCCTCCGAAAGGATCGCGGTGAGGATCACGCCGGCCAGGCTGCCGGAGATCAACGCCAGCAGCTGGCTGTAGGCCTGCCACGCGGTCATCGCCGCGCGCTTTCTCCGGCGGCGCGGACTCGAGGAGATAGGTCGTCGCCGGCCCCACCTCGCCGCCGCACGAGAACCCCTGGATCAGCCGCGCCACGACCAGAATGATCGGCGCCGCGATGCCGATCTGCGCGTAGGTCGGCGTCAGCGCCATCATGGCCGAGCCGACCGCCATCAGCAGCAGCGTCAGCGTCATGGCCGCGCGCCGGCCGGCCTCGGTCGGCGTAGGTGCCGATGATCGCGGCGCCGAGCGGCCGGGTGAAGAAGCCGACGCCGAAGGTGGCGAGCGCGCCCAGCAGCCGCCCGATCTCCGACTCGCCGGGGAAGAAGGCGCGGCCGATCATCACCGCGAAGAACGTGAAGACCAGGAAGTCGTAGAACTCGAGCCAGTTGCCGATGACGACGGCAACGACGGCCTTGCGCGAGAGTCCGGACGGAAGGAGGCGCCGATGGCACGCGGAGCCTGGGCCGATTATTACTCAGAATCGCTGGTCGTCGGCCGACGGTCCGTAGAGCGCCGGCACCTTCGCGCCCATCAGCCGCAGATACACCGTCATCTGTCCGCGATGATGCACCCAGTGGTTGATGGTGTCGCGGATCATCAGGTGCCGCGACATCTGCATCACGGGCCGGCCGCCGGCGAGCAGCCGCCACGACGTTTCGAGGTGCGCGTCGTCGGTGCGGGTGAGCGCCTCGCGCGCGCCGGCCATCGCCTTGTCGAGCGCCGCCACGAGCGCGGCGCTCGACGTGTCGGCCTCGCGCTTCTGCTGCGACCCGCCGGGCGGCGCGATGTCGAGCTCGTCCTGGTTGACGATCATCGCCACCCAGCCCGGGATGTTGGCCACCATGTCCACCAGGTAGCCGAAGATCATCGAGCGGTCGTGCGGCTTCCAGTCGTGCTTGCCGTCGGGCACGCTGCTCGAGCGCCCGCCGGCTCTT
>CAVSWX010000003.1:0-102694 GCA_963731785.1 uncultured Acidobacteriota bacterium | reverse complement strand
CGCATCGCGAAGCCCTGCGTGCGGGACTGACCCTGGCCGCGACCAAGTCCCATACCTCGACGGGGTGCGCGATCCTTCGCGAGTCGCACCGGACGCCTGGCTGCACGATCAGGTGCTGCTCGACCTGACCGGCATCGACCAGATCATGCTCGACTTGTTCAAGGATTACGGCAGCAACGTCACGCTGTATCCGCAGTTCCAGGCATTCTCCGCTCGCGAAGGCCGCCGACCCT
Source organism: uncultured Acidobacteriota bacterium (assembly GCA_963731785.1). Lineage (GTDB taxonomy): Bacteria > Acidobacteriota > Vicinamibacteria > Vicinamibacterales > UBA2999 > DASYRM01. The sequence goes on along the minus strand of CAVSWX010000003.1, from coordinate 102,461 downwards.
CATCGTCTGGGGAAAGAATGACGTGATTTTTCCGGCCCATGGCGCGCATCCGTACCTGCGCGATCTGCCCGACGCGGAACTACACCTGCTCGACACTGGCCACTTCGCACTCGAGGACAAGGGGGACCAGATCGCCGCGCTGATGCTCGCCTTCCTCGATCGGAAGCTTCCGCGCAAGTGACTCCCGAACAGGAAAAAGTCCTACGGTCGAGCCAGGGCAGTACGTTTGTGTGTAAGAATTTTGGTGCACGTTTTGATGCACGCCAGCGATCCCACTGATCTCAGCCTGATGCAGCGAATCGCCGCGCGCGATGCGGCGGCACTGGCGGAGCTCTACGATCGGCACAGCCGGCTGCTCTTCGGTCTCATCCTGCGCATCGTCCGCGATCGCAGCGAGGCGGAGGAGATCCTGCAGGAGGCGTTCATGCGGGTGTGGAGGCGGGCTGAGATATACGACGGGCAGGTGGGCGGACCGCTGCCGTGGATCGTGCGCGTGGCACGCAACTGCGCGATCGATCGCCTGCGGGCGCGGCGGCTCCGCGCCGCCGTGAACGCGCCCGCGATCGACTTGGCCGCAGTCGAGGCCGCAGCGCCCTCCGGCATCCAGACACCTGAGGCAGCCGTATTGGATGCTGAGAGGCGTCAGAAGCTGACCGACGCGCTCGCCGGCCTCCCAGCGGAACAGCGGCAGCTCATCGAAGCGGCCTTTTTCGAGGGGTATACTCACAGCGAGCTGGCGCAACGCTACGGACTGCCGCTAGGGACCGTGAAGACGCGCATCCGCGCGGGCATGTTAGCCATGCGGAAAAGGCTGGAGCACGCCGTATGATCCCGGACGACATTCAGGCTCTGGTCCTTGCCGACGCGATCGGCGCGCTCGACCCGGACGAGCGCCGGGACCTGGAGGCCCGCCTGGCCGCCCTACCGTCCAGCGCGCGCGCGGAAGTGGCTCACCTCTACGACGCGAGCGTGGAGATCGCGGCGAGTGCGAGCGGCGAGGAGCCGTCTCCAGGGGTTCGGGACGCACTGCTCGCCCAAGTTGCCGCGCCGGCCAACCACACCATCACCGCCACCGATGGCGAATGGGTCGAGACCGCGACGCCCGGCGTGCGGAGGAAGATCCTCGCGATCGACCGCGCACGGGATCGGGTCACGATGCTGCTCAAGGGCGAGCCGGGCGCCCGGTTTCCCGCCCATCGGCACTCCGGGCCGGAGGAGTGCTACGTGATCAGCGGCTCGCTGATCGTCGAAGGCCGGGTCCTGCGGGCGGGCGACTTCCACCACGCGGAGGGCGCCAGCGATCATGGCGAGGCGTGGACCGACGAAGGCGTGGAAGTGTTGCTCGTCGCCTCGGCGAGCGATTACGCGGCCTAGTTTCTTCGGTCCTCCCGGACACCGCTATTGGCCTCGGCTCGCCGGATCGACGCCGGCAAACGTCAGCAGATCGACCATCCTGAACGTGCCTCGCGTCCGGCTGGGCAGGGTCGGCCGCCACGCCGGCTGCTTGACAGGTACGAGTTCGGGTCCAGCGCAGCAGGCCGAGGAACACCTCGGCGACGATGCGCGCGCCGACACCGGCCAAGCGCGTCGCCGCCGGCCACCTCGGCCTCCTTGAGGATGTAGTACCAGAGCGGCGTGCTGCGCTCGAGGCCGGCCGAACGGCGCGCAGCTCGCGTCAACTGGTCGCGAGCCAGCGGCGGGATGCCCATCGCGCTGGCGATGGCCTGGCCGGACGGAAGCGACCAGGTGAGGTGCCGGAGCAGATTGCGCTGCGGCAGCGACGGTCGGCGGGTCGCCGCTGGCGATGGCGCCGAGCGGCAGGTTGAACAGCGGCGTCGAGATCTTCGTGTCGATCATCTTGTTCGGGCGCACGTTGCTGCGTCTGGTCGCCGCCGAAGTCGAAGAACGTCTGCCAGCCGATGAAGCGCCGGGGCGCACGGGCGCCGCCGCGCAGATCGACGGGGTCCGGCTGACCTTCGCCGGCCGGGTCGAAGATGAACCCGAAGAACGGCGCGCCACCGTCGCCGGCCAGGTTGGCGCGGTATGACGGCCGGACCAGGCTGTGGCCGAACCGGTAGCCGCGCCCTGGAACTCCACCGGGATGCTCGCCTCGCCGGAGCGCGGGGTGTAGAAGCGTGCGCCGCGCGCCAGGATGTTGTTGACCAGCGGCGAGCCGACGATCGTGCGGCAGGAACTCGTTGACGATGATCCACTGATAGTGCCACGTGACCAGCCGGCGGGCCTGCTCGAACACGCTGCGGCCGGACTCCGACTCGCAGTTCTCGGCCGGCGACCCTTCCGCGGCCGCCACCTCGAGGGCGGCGCTGCGGTCGTCCCGTCTTCGGCGCGCAACCTGTCGACCACGCGGTTGTGGAACATCAGCAACGCCGCCTGCAGGCCGGCGATCATCAGGTTCTCGTCGTTGCGCGGATCGGCGATGATCGCCGTGCCGTCCGGCGTGCGCGGCAGGTCCTCGAACAGGCCGCCATCTCCACCTTGAACTTGGCCAGGTCGCGCGGATCGTAGAGCTGCGGACTGGCCGGTCGGGCCGCCGCCGTACACCGAGTCGAGATCGAACGACGGCGTCCGGGTGTTGGGCGAGCGCTCCGGGCCGCGTCGGCACGCCGAGCCGCGACGTGGCGTCGAACGTCATGTCGTGGTCCAGGAACTGGCCGAAGAAGGTCACGCCGGCGGTATGCGCCGGGTTGTCGCGGTTATTGGGGCTCAGCTCCGGGTTCGGTGATCAGCCGGACCGGGCCCTCGTGCAGCGGATCCCCGGCGTCGAGCAGGCCGCCCGGCGCGCCGAGTTCACGCAGTGCCCGCTGCACTGACGGCGTCGCCTCGGCGAACGGCGGCAGCCGATTGAAGATCCGGCTGAATCGATCCGGACGCGTCGGCGAAAAGTCTGCCTCCGAACCGTTCTGGGCGTGCGCTCCCGCCGGCAGCATCACCGAACCGGCGGCGCCCGCGGCGCCGGCACCGAATCCACCGAGAAACCCTCGCCGGCTCACTCCTGCGGATTGCGTACGTCGAGTGGCGTATTCGCAAGACATCTTGACCCTCCTGATCGCCAATCGGCGAGGCGACGCTGAGCGCCGTCTGACGTTTGATGTGATTGAGCGGGGCCGCACTGATGTGGGCCGCAGCGCATCGAGCAACGAGGATGCCAGACCGGCGCGGCGCGAATCATCGGAAAGACACGCATCACCGGCGGGCGCGCCTCGTAAGTGGGTCGGAGGCGCCCCGGCGCCGGCCCGCAACCGGGGCGTGCGCGACCCGCTGCGGGGAAGGAATGACGGTGGTCAGTTCTTGTAGCGGCTGCGATCGATGCAGGACTTCTTCAACAACTTGCCGAAGGTGCGCCGCTCTTTCCCGGCGAGCCGGGCGGCGACGGTGACGTTCCCGCGCGACTCGACGAGCACGCTCGCCAGATACGCGCTCTCGAATTCGGCCAGCGCGCGCGCCTTCGCGGTCCGTAGATCACCGCCAGCGAACCGCGGCGCAGGCGCCGGCGGCGCTGCGCCCGGCGCCAGACTCGCGTCGGCCTGGAGCTCCTCGCCGTCCGCCAGCAGCAGCTCGCGGTGGATCCAGTTCTCGAGCTCGCGGACGTTGCCCGGCCAGTCGTGGCGCTTCAGCCACGCCAGCGTGTCCGGGTGCAGCCGCTTGGGCGTACCCGTACTTGTCGCTGTAGAAGCGGATGAAGTGCTCCGCCAGCAGCGCGATATCGGCCGGGCGTTCGCGCAGCGGCGGAATCGAGAGGCACAGGATGCTGACGCGATACCGCAGGTCGCTCCGGAACCGGCCATCGTCCACCAGCCGCTGCAGATCCTGGTTGGTGGCGACGATGATGCGGACGTCGGCGGCGATTTCGGACGGCGTGCCGACCGGGCGATAGCGCAGGTCCTGCAGGAACCGGAGCAGCGACACCTGCGCCTTCGGCGACAGCGAGTCGGCCTCGTCGAGGAACAAGGTGCCGCGCTCGGCCTGCGCGACGACCCCGGCGCGCGCTTCCTTCGCGTCGGTAAACGCCCCACGGCCGTGGCCGAACAGCTCCGTCTCGATCAGGCCGTCGGGCACAGCGCCGCAGTTGACCGCGACGAACGGCCCGGCGCGGCGATCGCTCCGCGCGTGGATCGCCCGCGCTGCCAGCTCCTTGCCGGATCCGGTCTCGCCTTGAATCAGCACGCCCGCCGCGCTACGGCCGATCTTCTCGATCTGCCGGAACAGCGCGAGCATCTCCGGCGATTCGCCGATCAACCTCGGTGCGTTCGGTGCGGCCGTCAACCGGCAGGGTGGGACGGGACGAGTGGACCTGAAAACTCCGTGCACACGATCACCCACAGGGCCGGGACGGATTCGGCCGTCCCGGATTGAGTCAGGAACTTGGGGTACACGCGAACCCTGCAATACCGATTCCGCCAGCTCGGCGCCGGGACTCGGCGGATTACTGGACGGTCGGCGCCGCCAGAACGGGCGAGCGGAAGAACTTGCCCGACGCGATGTACGGATTCATTTCGTTCATGAGCGGCAGGGGCCGTTGCGTGCGGCCGTCGATCAACACCGCGGTTGAGGTTCGGCACTATGCTGCAGACGCCCGGTCGGCGTCACGGCCCGTCGTCACAGCTCACGGATGGCGATGGCACAGATCCCATGCCACAAACGAACGGCGCACTTCTCCTATTTCTGTTCCTTCTCTCGCTCGTGCGCCCGGCTGGTTTCTCCATGCGGCGAAGGTGATGCCGATCCGGAGTTGACAGCCGACAGAGCACACGACGCAGCACCGCTAGACGGACCGCTCGCGTCTAGAATGTCGACCATCGTCTACTGTGCTCTCTGACGCCCGGATCGTCGCCGCCTACGCCATCTTCATCGGCAGCTACTGCGTCTTCGCCCTCGGGAAATTCCCGTGGATGAAGATCGACCGCCCGGGCGCCGCCATCATCGGCGCCGTGCTGATGGTGGCTTTTCGCATTGTCGGGACCGACGAGGCGCTGCAGTCGATCGACTTCGCGACCATCGTGCTGCTGTTTTCGATGATGGTCATCGTCGCCAACCTGCGGCTGGGCGGGTTCTTCGAGCACATCGCCGAATGGATCGTCGCGCGGCTGCACCCCCATCACCTGCTGCCGACTGTCGTCTTGACCTGCGGCGGACTCTCCGCGTTCCTCGTCAACGACATCGTCTGCCTGGTGATGACGCCGTTCGTGCTGCACATGGCGCGGCGGCTCGGCCTGCCGGTCGTGCCCTACCTGATCGCGGTCGCCACGGCGTCCAACATCGGCAGCGTGGCGACCATCACCGGAAACCCGCAGAACATGCTCATCGGCTCGCTGTCGGGTCTGAGCTATCTCGAATTCATGCTGCATCTCGGCCCGATCGCCATCGTGGGTCTGTGCCTGAACTGGGCCGTGATCTACTGGTTGTATTTCCGCGGCGGCGGCGATCGCACGCCCGTCGGCGACGTCCTGAGCGCGCCCGAGTTCCGCCTGGGGCCGATGCGCATGAAGCCGGTGGTCGTGCTCGCCGGCGGTGCTCGCCGGCTTTCTCGCGGGTGTGCCTCCCGCCATGACGGCCGCGGTTGGCGCGGCCGTGCTGCTCATTACCCGAACCGTGGAGCCGAAACGCGTCTACGACGAGATCGACTGGGGTCTGCTCGTGTTCTTCGTGGGACTGTTCGTCATCGTCGCGGGGGCGCATCGCGCCGGCCTGACGGCACGCCTGCTCGATCCGATCGCCGCCTGGGACCTGCATCGCCCCGCCATCTTCATCCCGGTCACGGCCGTCCTGTCGAACGTCGTGAGCAACGTGCCTGCCGTGATGCTGCTCCGCAACGTGGTCGCCAGCTTTCCCGATCCGGATGCCGGGTGGCTGGCGCTGGCGATGGCGTCGACGCTGGCCGGCAACCTCACGATTACCGGTTCGGTCGCCAACATCATCGTCGTGGAACGCGCCGCGGCCGAAGGTGTCGAAATCGGCTTTCGCGAGTACTTCCGAATCGGCCTGCCCGTCACCGTGCTCACGCTCGCCTTTGGCACGGTCTGGCTCTGGATGTCCTCGTAAAGCCCTGCAGTAAACTGACTAAGGATGAGCGATGCGCTCGCGCCGGGAACCCGGCTCGGCCCCTACGAAATCGACAGCCTGATCGGCGCCGGCGGCATGGGCCAGGTGTATCGCGCCCGCGATCCGCGCCTGGGCCGCCACGTCGCGATCAAGACGCTGTCGGGCTGCCCCGGCGTCGGACCCGGAGCGCGTGCGGCGCTTCGAAACGGAAGCCAGGGCCGCCGGCACGCTCGATCATCCCAACCTGCTCGTCGTCTACGACGTCGGCCGCGAGGGCGCCGTCTCATACCTCGTCTCCGAACTGCTCGAAGGCGAGACGCTCCGCGAGCGGCTGCGGAACGGCGCCGTCCCGGAACGCCAGGCGATCGACTACGCCGTGCAGATCGCGCGGGGACTCGCCGCGGCGCACGAGCGCGGCATCGTCCATCGCGATCTGAAGCCGGAGAACCTGTTCATCACTCGGGATCGCCGCGTGAAGATCCTGGACTTCGGCGTGGCGAAACTGATTCGCACCGCTGAGGCCGATGAGCCCACGGCCGTCGCCGACACCGTCACGGTGCCGGGCGTCGTCGTGGGCACGGTGGGCTATATGGCGCCGGAGCAGGTCCGCGGGAGCCGATCGACCACCGCGCCGACATCTTCGCGCTGGGCGTGGTGGTCCACGAGATGCTGTCGGGCAGCGGCCCTTCCAGCGCGACACGAATGCCGGAAACGCTGACCGCGATCCTCAAGGACGAGCCCGCCGGATCTCGTCGCCGATCGCGACGCCGGCGCTCGAGCGCGTCGATCCGCCGCTGCCTCGAGAAGCGCCGCGAAGATCGATTCCATTCGGCGCACGATCTCGGCCTCGCCCTCGACCTGCTGTCGACGATCACTGGCGAGTGGCACCACGACCTGCCGCGAGCCGCGGCCCGCGGACGTGCCGCGCCGGAAGGCGTTGCTCTATGGCGCGCGCGTCGCTCGGCGCTGCTCGGCTCGGGGCTCGCCGGCGGCGTGTTCCTGGATCGCGGGTTGCGGCCCGCCGGTGGTCCTGCCCTCGTTCCGCCGGCTGACCTTCAGCCGCGGGCTCATCCGATCGGCACGCGTCGCACCCGACGGCCAGACCATCCTCTACGGCGCGCTCTGGGACGGCGATCGATGCCGCGTGCACACCGTTCGCGTGGACAGCCCCGAATCGCGCCCGCTCGACCTGCCTGAAGGAAACGTTCTTGGCCATCTCGCGATCGGGGGAGCCGGCTCGCCTTGGACCCAAGATCTGCTGCGCGATCGCGCGGGGATCATGGCGTTTATCTCGTTCCGGGCGACGCCGGACGGTGCATCGCATGTCTACACATGGCACCGCGCGCTGAGCGACTTGTACGTCGCCGACGGACTGGCGTGATCACAGCTATGAGCCGTCCCCGCTCACACCAGCATCTGGGTCAGGATGCCGCGATCCGCAGGTATCGCTGGCACCAGTCGGCCGCGAGCCGCGCCACCTCGTCGAGGGCGCCGGGCTCCTCGAACAGATGCGTCGCGCCCGGCACGATCTCGAGCGTCACCGGCGCGCGCATCCGCCGCATCGCATACCGGTTCAACTCGATCACGGGCCCGTCGGCGCCGCCGACGATGAGCAGCGTCGGCGCGGTGACCCGTTCGAGCGACCTCGTCGGCGAGATCCGGCCGCCCACCCCGCGAAATCACCGCGCCGGTCAACGTGGGTCGGGCCGCTGCGGCAATGAGCGCCGCCGCGGCGCCGGTGCTGGCGCCGAAGAAGCGCCAGCGGCAGCGATGCGAGATCGTCGCGGGACCGGGTCCAGTCGGCGGCGCCGATCACGCGCCGGCCGAGCAGCGGAATGTCGAAGCGATACTCCGCGGTCCGCACGTCCTCGGCTTCCTCCTGACTGGTGAGCAGGTCGAGGAGCAAGGTGCCGAACCCCTGACGCTGCAGGGCCTGCGGCGACCGCGCGGTTGCGGCGGCTGAACCGGCCGCTGCCGCTGCCGTGCGCGAAGATGACGAGGCCTGCGGCGTTCACCGGCAGCTCGAGATCGGCTTCGAGCGCCACGCGCCCGAGGTCGATGTGGACGGAATCGTTGACGGCAATGCGAGACATGGTGGCTACATCCCGGAGGGATAGGTTTCCGGTAGATCGAGATGGATCACGGCGGCGAACCAGGGCTCACGCAAGGTCGAGCCGCCGATCGTGTCGACGAGCGGCGCCATCCCATCTGCGGCTGGCTCGATCCAGAGCGCCTCTCGCGCGACGACGTCCGCGGCGGTAGCTTTTGCCATCGTTTCACCGAAATCATCTACTGACGGGGAACGATGCAAGCAAGGTACCTTGGACCCCGCGTGCTCTGCCGTGTGTAAACGCAGGTCCGTGGCTGGATGGGTTGGAAGAGGCGCGCCGCGCCTGGCGGCGTCATGCCGTGGCGGCCGCGACGAGGCTCGTGCTCGCCGCGGCCGCAGGGTGGTGTGCCGGACCGGATGTCCGGCTAAAACCTACAGCGGGCCGGCCGCCCACGGGCCGGTGATCGCGAAGGTCACGCCCGGCGTCTGGATGTTCACGAACAGCCACTTGCCGTCGGGGCTGTAGCAGGCGCCCGCCCACTCGCTCTGGCGGTAGTCGCCGGCGGGAATCGCGGCGTTGTACGCCGACCCGAGCACGATGTTGTTCTTCGCGAACGTGAACGTGTTGCCGGTCAGCGTCAGCCCGATCAGGCGCTCGGCGTCATTGGTCGTGCCGCCGGAGTTGTCCTCGCACATCAGCAGACCGCCGCGCGGCGTCACCGTGATGTTGTCCGGGTTCTCGCAGTCGAGCGCGCTCGGCGAGTTGTAAATCAGCTTGATGGTCTCGTTGAACGGGTTGTACTCGAACACCTGCCCCTCGCCGCCGGGAGTCGCCGCGATCGTGCCGCCGGTCGTGGCCAGGAAGTAGCCGGTCGACGCACCCCACCAGGCGCCTTCGAGGCGGCGGAAGCGTGCGCCGCCCTTGGCCAGGCCCTGCGCGAACGTGGACTGCACCGTCGCTTCAGGGTCGTCGATCTTCACCCACTCGATGTTCCAGGTCGTGCCGACAGCCGACACCGCGCGCAGGTCGGTGCTGCCTGCCACGCCCGCCACCTTGAGCATGTAGAGCTCGCCGCCCTCTTTCAGGTTCTCCGGCACGTGCGGCACGAACTTGTAGTAGCCGCTGTTGTCGCCGTCGTCCTCGGTCTCGTACACGTAGCCGGTGTTGGGATCGATCATGCAGGCTTCGTGCGAGAAGCGGCCCATGTCCTTGAGCGGGGTCGGGTCGCCCACTTCCTTGCCGACCTCGAACTGCCAGCCGTGGCCGGCATCGCCTGGTCTCCTCGCCCGTGATCCACGTGCCCCACGGCGTCACGCCGCCGGCGCAGTTGCGCACCGTGCCGGCCAGCGTCGGCCACGCGGACTCCCAGCGTTCGCGCGCGGTGTCGAAGCGCAGGTTCGTGGTGCCGCCGCCGCCGTCGTTCAGATACGTGATCGGCTTGCGCTTCAGGTACGGGCCGGCGCCGAACGCCGCCTTCGTGGTTGCGGACCAGGATCAATTTTCCGGACGTGCCGAGCGAGTCCACCACCGCCATGCCGTCGTGCAGGTTGGGGCACGGCGTGCCGTCCTGGAGCCGGTCGCCGGTCCAGCTGTACGACATGTAGCGGAACCCGTCCGGGAGCTGCAGCAGCGGCAACCCCGTCGTCTCGTCGAGCTTCGGACCGATCGGGCCATAGGGGCTCGCGATCGCGGCCGCTTCGACCACGCTCCTCGACATGAATTCGCCCAGCGACACGGCCCACAGCGCGCCCGCGCCCATGGCCCCGCGCCGCATGAAGGTGCGGCGGTCGGTCTTGTTCATCTCCATCATGTGCAGTCCACTCCTTGCCGCGGCGATGCGACGACGCGTTGCGTTCGACCGTGCCGGCGGAGCGACGAGTCTGACCAACCGAGATATCCGTGACGTGACGAGGCACGACCGCGGCGAATACTTGTGGCAACGGCGGCGTAACGGCGCAGGAATGAGCCTTGCACCACTCGAGGCATGGCCAAGACGACCTCCAATCTCGACAGGCCCCTCCGCGACGAGGTGGACCGGCTCGCGGCGTTCGAACCGCAGGGATTGCCGGTGGTGAGCCTGTATCTGAACCTCGCGGCGGACCAGCACGGCCGCGAGCAGTACGACGCCTTTTGTCGAAAGGCCTTTGCGGACCAGTTGAAAAGGTTCGATGAGGACTCGGCGGAGCGCGCCAGTCTCGAGCGCGACGTCGAGCGCATCCAGACCTACCTGGCCTCCGAGGTGAACCGGTCGTCGAACGCGCTCGCGCTCTTCGCGTCAGCGGGCTCCGGAGAATTCTTCGAAGCGGTCCAGCTCGACGCGCCTATCGAGCACCACTGGCTGTTCATCGGCGCCGTGCCGCACATCTACCCGCTCGTGCGCCTGATCGATCAGTTCCCGCGCTATGCGGTGGTGCAGCTCGACACCAACCACGCCCGCATCCTGGTCTTTGCGCTGGGCGCGGTAGAGAAGCGCGCGGACGTGACCGGCGTGAAGACGCGCCGGCACTCGATGGGCGGATGGTCGCAGGCGCGCTACCAGCGCCACATCGAGCACGTGCACCTGCACAACATCAAGGATGTGGTCGAGGCGCTCGACCGCACCGTCCGCGCCGACAACATCCAGCACGTCGTGATCGCCGCCGACGATGTCACCGCCGCGATGTTCAAGGAGGCGTTGCCGCCCCGCCTCGCCGAGAAGGTCACCGCGGACGTGAAGTTCGATCGCGTGGCCCCCGACGACGAGCTTGCCGCGGCCACGCTCGAGGTCCTGCGTCGGAAGGACGCGGAAACCGACGCCGAGCGCGTGGCGGACGTGATTGACGCGTGGCGGGCCGGTGGCCTGGGCGTGGCCGGACCGGACGCGACGATGCGCGCGCTGCAGATGGGGCAGGTCGAGGAGTTGCTGATTACGGCGACGCCGGAAACGCTGAAGCCGATCCAGGCGCTGCCCGACGATGCCAGACCGCAGCCCGTGGCCACGGACACCTCGGCACCCGCGGGGCCGCCGACCGGCAGCTGCATCTGTCCGACGAGTTCGTCACGCGCGCCATCAGACCGGCGCCCGCGTCCGCATCATCGAGGACGCGGCGCTGCTCGCCGATCACGGCGGTATCGCCGCGTTGTTGCGGTTCCGGCTTTGAGAGGAACGTCATGAGCCGCCACAACAAGGTCAATCCCGCGCACTACACGATCGCCGGCCGCCTCACCCCGGACGACCTCGCGCGCGAGCGGCGCAAGCAGGCCACGACCAGCCGCGTCGCCTGCCGGCGTGAGGACGATGCCCTGGGACGCCATGGCGGGCCCGAAGCCCCGCCCCAAGCCGCCGGCCCGCCAGGCCGCCGGAGCGGCCAAGACCGCCAAGGCGGTCAAGGTGGCCCGCGTCACCCCCAGCGCCGGCTTGCGGGCGCCGAAACAGTCGACTTCCTCGAAAACGCCCGCCCAGCGGCGGAGCGCCGCGACGCGCACCGGCGCCCGTCGCGCGTCGACCGCGGGGCGTGCCCGGAGTCGAACCCGCACCCCTCGTTGATCGCCGCGGGCACGCGTGCGTGCTAGCATGCGCTCGCCCCGGGCGCCTGCCCAACGCCCGGGCCCCCGGCAGCAGCGAGGTCTATGACCAATCCGTACGCTCCCCCCAGCGCGACCGTCTACGACGTCGCCGACCGCAACGCCAGCCTGGTCCCCGCCGGCCGCGGTACGAGGCTGGGCGCCCAGATTCTCGACGCCGTGATCATCGGTGTGATGGTCTACGTCCCGTTTCTGATTGGTGCCGCCCTGGTCGGTCCGGCGGAATTCGATGCCCCGGGGCTGAGCCCGCTGGCGCTCGCCGCGTTTCTGGTCTGCATCATCGGCTTCATCACCTGGCTTTACTTCACGGTGATCTTCGTCAGCCGCAACGGGCAGACGATCGCCAAGAAGTGGCTCGACATCAAGGTCGTGCGCTCCGACGGCTCGCCGGCGTCGCTCGGACGCATCTTCTGGCTCCGTAACGTCCTGAATGGCCTCCTCAGCATCATCCCGCTCTACGGGATCATCGACCCGCTGTTCATCTTCAGCGAGTCCCGCCAGTGTCTCCACGACCGGATCGCCGACACGATCGTGGTGAACGCCTGAGCGGACGCCGCGGCGAGCGCCGCGTCCTCGACACCGTCGTTGCCACCGAGACGCCGGAAGGCATCGTGCTCGAGCTGCGCCCCGCCGGCCTGGCCGTCCGCTACTACGCGTTTGCGCTCGACTGGGTGATCCGGCTGGCGATCATCTACGGGGCGGCGCTGGTCACCGCCTTTCTCGGCGGCATCGGCATGGCGTTCTGGATCATCCTGCTGTTCGTGCTCGAGTGGTTCTATCCGGTCGCGTTCGAGCTGTCCGCCGCGGGGGCCACGCCGGGCAAGCGGGTGATGGGTCTCCGGGTCGTCATGGACGACGGCCTGCCGGTCACCGCCGCCGCGTCGATGACGCGCAACCTGCTGCGTGTCGCCGACTTCCTTCCGTTCGGCTACGCCGCCGGAGTGGTCAGCCTGCTGCTCAGGGCCGACGGCAAGCGCCTGGGCGACCTCGCGGCGGGCACGCTGGTCGTGCACGTGCCGCGCGCCGAATCGCGCGCGGTGCTCGAGGACGTGCCGCTCGTCGCGCCGGTGCGGCCCCTCGCGCCCGAGGATCAGGCGGCGCTCATTGCGCTCGCGGCGCGGGCCTCCACGCTGACCGCCGAACGGCTCGACGAGCTCGCCGCGCTGGCGGCGCCCGTCTCGGGCGACGAGCGGCGGGCCGGCTACGACGTCACCGTCCGCGTCCTCGGCGTGGCGCAATGGGTGCTGGGCCGGCGATGATGACGCCGCTGCGCTTCGAGGAGCTGTATCAGGACGAGTGGTCCGAGCTCGAGACCTTTCTCGATCGGGTGGCCGGCCGCAAGGCTGCACGCCGTCACCGACTCGTATGTCACGGCGGCGCGCGCCGCGGCGCTCTACCGGCGCGCCTGCGAACATCTGGCGCTGGCGCGGGCGCGGTCGTACCCGGCCTATGTCGTCGCCCGGCTCGAACGGCTGACCGACGAAGCGCATCAGCGCATCTACCACCAGCGCGAGCTCGGCTTCGCGCGCCTGGTGCGCGTGATCGCCCGGGAATTTCCCCGCACGGTGCGGGCGCACAAGTGGTACGTCGCGGTGGCGGCGGCGCTGTTCCTGCTGCCCACGCTGGTGATCGGCCTGCTGGTCTACGCGCGGCCCGAGCTGATCCTGGCGGTCGTGAGCTCCGACATGGCGGCGAACTTCGAGCAGATGTATTCGCCCACGGCGTCCTCGATCGGGCGCACCCGCGAGGCGTCGACCGACTGGATGATGTTCGGGTTCTACATCCGCAACAACATCGGGGTCGCGTTCCAGTGCTTCGCCGGCGGTCTCTTCGCGGGCGTCGGCACGGTGTTCTTCCTGGCCTACAACGGCGCCTTTGCCGGCGCGCTCGCCGGCTACCTCACCGAGCGCGGCCTGTCGCGCACGTTCTATTCCTTCGTGGCGACGCACTCGGCGTTCGAGCTCACCGCCATCGTGCTCGCGGGCACCGCCGGCCTGCGCCTGGGCCATGCGCTGCTTGCGCCGGGCCGCCGCACCCGGCGCGTGGCGCTCGTGGACGCGTCGCGCGACACGGCCGTGCTGCTCTACGGCGTCACCGCGATGCTCGTGGTGGCCGCTGCCGTCGAAGCCTTCTGGTCGTCGGCCAGCTGGCTCAATCCCATCGCCAAGTACAGCGTGGCGGCGGTGTGCTGGGCCGCCGTCCTCGCCTACTTCGTGTTCCAGGGCCGCCGTGCAGGTTGACGCGCTGGCCATCCGGCTGCGGCCGCGCTCGCCGCTCGAGGCCGCCGACTTCGGCGTCCGCCTGTGTCAGAGCGCCGCCCGCTCGGTGAGCGCCTGCTACGTGCTGGCCGCGGTGCCGGTGCTGATCCTCGCCGCCGCCTCCTTTCAGTACGGCAGCTGGCTTCCGGGCCTGGTGGTCTGGTGGTTGAAGCCCTGGCTCGACCAGTCGATCCTGTTCGCCCTGTCGCGGGCGGCGTTCGGCCAGACCACGTCGCCGCGCGACCTGTGGCGCGCGCGGCGCCAGGTGTGGTGGCGTCAGCTGCTGTTCACGCTCACGATCCGGCGCCTGTCGCCGTGGCGGTCGCTCACGCAGCCCGTCTACGGCCTCGAAGGGCTGTCGATCCGCCAGGCCCACAGCCGCGTGCGGCAGATCCGCCGCCGGACGGCGGTCCCGGCGCTGCTGGTGACGCACGCCTTCGCGATCGCCGAAACGGCGGTGACCGTCGCGTTGATCTCGCTGGTCTTCTGGCTGGCGCCGAGCGGGTTCGCCCCGTCGCTCGAGCAGGTGTTCGGCGGAGAGGACGCCGGAGCGGTGGCGCTGATCGTCAATCTCGCGTATCCCGTGGCCGCGCTCTTCATGGAACCGTTCTACGTGGCGGCCGGTTTCGCGATGTACCTCAACCGGCGCGTCGAGCTGGAAGCGTGGGACATCGAGCAGGAGTTCCGCCGTGCTTTTGCGCGAGTAGGACGCTGAGCGCCTGGCGTCTCGCCGCATTGGTGCTGCTGCTGGCCGGGCCCGGCGCGCGTCGCGGTGGCGGCCCAACCGGCTCCGCGCCCGCCCGACGACGCCGAAGTCGCGCGCGCCATCCAGCAGGTGAAGCGCGATCCGAACCTCGCCACCGAGCGCACGATCAAGACGCTGCAGTGGAAAGACTCCGGAGCGCCGCCGAGTCCGAGGCCGGCCTGGCTGGACTGGGTGCTGGGGTTCTTCCGCTGGCTCGATCAGTCGGCGCGCGTCCTGGTCTGGGCGGCGGTCGCGGCGCTGGCGGGAATGCTGGCGTTCTACATCGTCCGCACCGTGCGCTCGTGGGACACGACAGCGACCGCCGGCACCTTCGAGGCGCCCACGCACGTGCAGGATCTCGACATCCGCCCCGAGAGCCTGCCGCCGAACATCGGCGCCGCGGCACGCCAGCTCTGGGACCGCGGCGAGCATCGCGCGGCGCTGGCGCTCCTGTACCGCGGGCTGCTGTCGCGCCTCGCCCACGTCCATCAGCTGCCGGTGCGCGACTCGAGCACCGAAGGCGACTGCCTGGCGCTCTGCGCGCGCATGGGCGGGCCGGGGCATCAGTACGCGGCCCGGTTGATCGGGTTATGGCAGGCCGCGGTCTACGGCCACCTGGAGGCCGACACGTCCGCCGTCTACGCGCTGTGCGACGGCTTCGCGCCGGCCCTCGATGGCCGCGCGCCCGGAGGCGAGGCGTGAGCCGGCGGACGGTCGCGTGGACCGCGGCCCTGGGCCTGCCGATCCTCCTGCTGGTCTGGTGGATTGCCAGCAACACCTACTGGGCCGACGCCCGGCTCCCGCTGCCGCCACGGGGCGAAGCCGCCACCAACCCCTACTACGCGGCGCAACGCTTCGTCGAAGCGCTCGGCGGCCGTGCGTCGCGCGATCGCATGTTCACCGCGCCCCCGTCCGACGCCGTCATCGTCCTCTCGACGTGGAACTGGAACCTGAGCACGAGTCGCCGCCAGGCGCTCGAGCGGTGGGTCGAGTCGGGCGGCCGCCTGGTGGTGGACGGCACCGTGGTCGGGGGCCAGGAGTTCGCGCGCTGGTCCGGCATTCAGGCCCTCGGGCGTGCGCGCGCGCCGGGAGGGAATGACGACGATCCGGCGGGCCCGTGTTTCAGGTTTCTGGAAGAGCGCCGCGCCGGGCAGTCGCGCGCGTTCGAGCGGCCCCACTGGCTCTGCGAGGTCGATCCCGGGTTCCGGCTGACCACGACCCGCGCCGTCGAATGGGCGCTCGACGAGCCGCGCATCGGCCGGCAGGCGCTGCAGAGTGCGGGTGGGACGCGGCAGCGTGACCCTGATCAATGCCGAGCCGTTCCGCTACCGGCGCATCTTCGACGGCGATCACGGATGGGTACTGGCGGCCGCCGCGCAGTTGCGGCGCGGCGACGAGGTGCACTTCCTCTCGGAAGCGGAGCATCCGTCGCTGATGGCGCTCGTGTGGACGAACGGCGCGCCGGCGGTGGTCCTGGGGCTCACCGCGCTGGGCCTGGCGTTGTGGCGCGGCGGCGTGCGCGTCGGCCCGCTGGCCGCGGCCGCCCGCCCCGGTGCGGCGATCGCTGGCCGAGCAGATTCGCGGCACCGGGCGGTTCGCGCTGCACCACGACGGCGGCGAGCCGCTGCATGCGGCGGCCGCGCGGGCCCTCGACGAAGCGGCCCGCACGCGGGTCGCCGGCTATGCCGGGCTCGCGCCGCGCGACCGCGTGACCGCGCTCGCCGGGGCAGCCGGCGTCGCACCCGCCGCGCTCGACGCGGCACTTCACGATTCACGGGAGCGTTCGCCGCACGAGCTGCGCGACACCGTCGCGCTGCTCGAGACGGTGCGCCGCGCGCTCATCCGGCAGAAAAGGACGGGGCATGGACTCAGGTGAACAGACCGGGGTGTTCGACGCGGCGCGAAGCCTCGACCTGCTCCGCACGACGATACAGGAGGCCATGGTCGGCCAGGAGGCGGTCCTCGAGCAGGTGCTCGTCGCGCTCGTGGCGTCGGGGCACGTGCTCATCGAGGGCGTGCCGGGCCTCGGCAAGACGCTGCTCGTGCGCGCGCTCGCCCGCGCGCTTGCGCTCGGCCACGCCCGCGTGCAGTTCACGCCCGACATGATGCCCTCGGACATCACCGGCCATTCCGTGCTCGACCCGGCGACGCAGGCGCTGCGGGTGGTGCGCGGACCGGTGTTCACCCATCTGCTTCTGGCCGACGAAATCAACCGCGCCCCGGCCAAGACGCAGAGCGCGCTGCTCGAGGTGATGCAGGAGTACCAGGTGACGCTCGAGGGGCAGTCGCTCGCGGTGCCGCAGCCGTTCATGGTGCTGGCGACGCAGAACCCGATGGAGACCGAGGGCACCTATCCGCTTCCCGAAGCCCAGCTCGATCGCTTCCTCTTCAAGGTCGAGATCGGCTATCCGCCGGCCGACGTCGAGGTGGACGTGGTCATCCGCGCCACCGATGGGCAGGCGGGCAACGACCTGCCGCTGGCCGCGCGTATCGCCGTGCCTCGATGGCGCCGCGGTGCTGCAGCTGCAGCAGCTGGCGGCGCAACAGCGCATCGATCGCCAGGTGTCGACTACGCCGTCCGGCTCGCCCGGGCGACGCGCGAGTATCCCGGTCTGGCCGTGGGCGCCAGCTCCCGCGGTGCCCTGGCCCTCGTCCGCGGCGGCCGCGCCGTCGCGATGCTCGGCGGGCGCGACTACGTGACGCCCGACGACATCAAGCGCATCGCCCTGCCGGCGCTGCGCCACCGCGTGGCGCTGGCGCCCGACGCGCTGCTCGAAGGCCGCACCGTCAACGACCTGTTGGCGGAGGTGATCGAAACGGTCGCGGCGCCGCGCGCCTGAGACCGTCGCGGGCTCGTGACCCGCCGTCTTCCCGTCATCCCGGGCCGCCCCGCTGTCGCGGCGATCGCCACCGCTGGCGTTGTGCTCCTCGTCGCGCTCATCGCCGGCGCGCCGGTGCGGGACACGGGGTGGATCGCCGCGGCGCTGCTCGCGCTGACGCTGGGCGCGGCGGCGGCGGACTACGCACGGTCCCGCGCCGCCTGGCGGCAGGCGTCGCCGCGCCTGATCCGCCGCCTGCCTGCCGCGTTCGCCATCGGCGTGCGGCGGGAAATCCACCTGTCCATCGAGCTCGAGGGGAACGCGCACTGGACCTGCGAGCTGCACGACCACGCGGACCCGAGCCTGGCTCCCGAGGGGCTGCCGCTGCGGCTCGAGCTCAGTCCCAGCGCCAGGGTGACCACGAGCTATGCCGTGGTGCCCACGCGGCGGGGGTCGCTCGTGTTCGCCCCCGCGGAGATCCGCCTGCGGTCGCGCTGGCGGCTGGTCGAGCTGCTCGAGCGGATCGGCGTGCAGGAGACGCGGCGCGTCTATCCCGACTTCGCGCAGGTGGCCCGCTACGCCTGGCTGGCCGGCGACCGCCGCCTGCAGGAAATCGGCATCAAGAGCTATCAGCAGCGCGGGCAGGGCACCGACTTCAAGCAGCTCGCCGAATACCGCATCGGCGACTCGGTGCGGCACATCGACTGGCGGGCGACGCTGCGGCTCAACCGGCCCATCGTGCGCGAGTTCCAGGACGAGCGCGACCAGTGCGTGCTGGTGCTGGTGGACTGCGGCCGCCGCATGCGCGCCGACGACCGCCGCCAGCGCATCGGGACCAGCCACTTCGATCAGGTGCTCAACGCCGTCATGCTGCTCGCCTACGTGGCGCTCAAGCAGGGCGACGCGCTGGGCGCGATGACCTTCGGGACGCCGGCGGGCGAAGAGCGATCGTTCCCGCCGCGCAAGGGGACGCATGCCCTGAACGCGCTGATGGGCGAGCTCTACGCCGTCGAACCCACGGCCACGCATTCCGACTACGTGGCCGCGGCGCAGAGCGTGCTGCGCGGCTATCCCAGGCGCGCGCTGGTGATCGTGATCACGAATTTCCGCGACGAGGACAGCACCGAGCTCGGACACGCGCTGCGGCTGCTGCGGTCGCGCCACCTGGTGCTGCTCGCCAGCCTCCGCGAGCGCATCGTCGGCGAGCTCATCGCGCAGCCGTTGACCAGCGGCGATGCCGCGATCGACGTGGCCAGCGGTCATCTCTACGAGCAGGCGCGCCGCGACGCCTTCA
This sequence comes from uncultured Acidobacteriota bacterium, assembly GCA_963731785.1. Lineage (GTDB taxonomy): Bacteria > Acidobacteriota > Vicinamibacteria > Vicinamibacterales > UBA2999 > DASYRM01. Next base: position 83,670 of record CAVSWX010000003.1, on the reverse strand, counting down.
ACCGCCTCGCGGCCCGCGACGCGATGATGGTGGACGCCGAGCCCCGCGATCTGGGCATCGCGCTCGTCAACCGGTATCACGCCATCAAGCGCGCCGGCCTGATCTAGGGCGGGTGAGGCGGGCCTTAGGGCGCGCTGAGCGGTCGGCCTGAAGGCCGGGCCTTCAGGCCCGCCGACGATCACCGCAGCGGCTTCAGCTCCGCCTGCACGCCGTCCGGCAGCGGATAGCGGTCCACGTTGAGCAGCATCGAGACCAGCTGGTAATAGCCGGTCACGCCGATCAGGTCGACGATGCCACGCTCGCCGAAGCGATCGCGCGCGGCCGCGAACGTCGCGTCGCTCACCTGCTTCGCCGTCAGGAGCTCGGTGCAGAAGTTGTAGACGGCTTCCTCGTCCGGCGCCATCGCCGCCGGCCGCCGGCCGGCCGCGATCGCGTCGATGATCGACTGGTTCAGCCCGGCGGTCTGCGCCGCGCGGCGGTGTGCGTACCACTCGTACTGCGACGTCCAGTGGCGCGCGGTGATGATGATGGCCAGCTCGTTGAGCCGCGGCGGAATCGACGAATGGAAGCGCATCGACGCGCCGAACTGCTGCGCGAGGTCGCCCATCTCCGGGCTGCGGAGCAGCACGTTGAAGGGCCCCGAGGCGCCGCGCCGCTCGCCCGAGATCAGGTTCTCGAACATCTTCTTCTGCGCCGGCGTCATCTCGGCGTAGGTGAGCGGCTTGAACCGATCGCCGACCATCCGCACCGTGTTCGGGTCGGGCCTGGGTGCGGTGGGTCCGGGATTCTGCGCGGCGGCGACCGCCAGCGCCGCGATCACCCCGGTCACGATTCCAAAGACGAATCCGCGATGCATCGGCGCCTCCACTGCAACAACCCCGTAACGGCCGGGGTGGACGGGGAAGTCTACCCGCAACCGGCGCATGAATTGCACCACTCGACCACATGCGCCGTCGTGGCCTCCCGATCGTGCTGAGCCTGCTCGTGGTGGCAGCCGTCATCTGGCTGCCGAGCCGGGCGCTGCGATCCTCGGAACCAGCGGCTGAGCCGCCGGCCGCCGCCTCGGTCCCCGCGTCGCGCGCCGAAGAAGAACGGCTGGTGTCCAGCGAGATTCGTCAAGCGCGCCATCACCCGCGCCCAGCTCTGGCAGGAGCCTCCGTCCGAGTCGCGCGTGCCCGCTCCTGAGGCGTCCACCATCGACGAGCTGTCGTGCCGGTTCGTCCTGAAGCGCCTGAGTGGCACCACCCCCAAGTTCAACTGCGTGCTCGACAGCGGCGAAGAGGTGCGGATCAAGTACGGCCCGGGAGCGGAGATTCCGGCCGAGGCGGCGGCCACCCGCCTGCTGCGCGCGCTGGGGTTTGCCGCCGACGAGATCCACCTGGTCCGCCGTCTGCGCTGCTACGGCTGCCCGATCGAGCCGTTCACCACCTCGAAAGCCGTGGAGGCCGTTCGCGCCGGCGGGGTCTACGCGCAGGGGTTGAACTACGAGCACGTCCACGACTTCGAATGGGTCGCGCTCGAACGGAAGTACGACGCGCGGCCGATTGAAACCGCGTCGGGCCAGGGGTGGGCGTTTGCCGAGCTCGATCGCGTGGACGAAGCCAAAGGCGGCGCGCCGCGCGCCCACGTCGATGCGTTGCGCCTCGCCGCCGCGTTTCTCGCCCACTGGGACAACAAGGCCGACAACCAGCGGCTGGTGTGCGTGAGCCGCGAGTGGCCGGCGGAAGCGCCGTGCCCCGCGTCGATGCTGATGCTGCAGGACCTTGGCGCCACCTTCGGTCCGCGCAAGATCAGCCTGCGCCGGTGGCGGGCATCGCCCATCTGGGCCGATCGCGCCGCGTGCCGCGTCACCATGAAACACCTGCCGTACAGCGGCGCCACTTTCGTGGACGCGCAGGTGAGCGAAGCGGGGCGGCAACTCCTCGCGCGGGAGCTCCGGCGGCTGAGCGACGCCGACCTCACCAACCTGTTCACCGGCGCCCGGTTCGATCGGAAGCGCGGCCTCTTCAGCGACGCCCACCCGGTGCCGGAATGGGTGGCCGCCTTCAAGGCCCGCGTGCACATGATCAGCGACGGGCCTCCGTGTCCGCCTGTGTGAGGTTGCGCGCGGGTGCAGGGGCGGTGTCGGTGCGCCGCAGCCGCCCGGCGTCGATGGTGGCGCCGGAGCCGGAGATCGCCTGGAAGTGGAGCGCCTCGCCCTCGATCTCCACCAGCATGAAGTGGTAATTGGCCGAGTAGGTACGCGCGATGTAGGGCGCCCGCCGGCCGTCGCCCGGCCGCAGCGATCCGGCGCCGCCGCTCACGAAGTACTGGATGCCGTTCTGCAGGGTCGAGCGCTGGTAGATGTGCTCGTGGCCCGAGAACACCACGTTGACCCGATGACGCACGAACATCGACTCGAGCGTGGAGCGGGTGACGAACGCGGAGGCGCGGTACCGGCCCGACGTGTAAATCGGGTGGTGGAGAAAGACGATTTTCCAGTCGGCCCCCGACTCGGCCAGCTCCGAGTCGAGCCACGCCAGCTGCTCCCGGTCCAGATAGGTGGAGTCGAGCGCGAAGAACGCCACCGGCGTGGTGATGCGCGCCAGCAGGTTCCCCGGCGGCGCGAAGCGATAGTAGCGGCGGCCGCGCATGTTGAAGTGCTCGTAGTGGATCTCCCTGGGGTCGTCGTGGTTGCCGAGCGCGGCGAAGAACTTCACGCCCTCGTCGAGCAGCGCGCGATAGGGCTCCTCGAACTTCAGCCGGTAGTCCTCGGACGCCGGCCGGACCCTCGTAGATGTTGTCGCCGACCATCAGCGTGAACGGAAACGTGAAGCGGGCGTGGTAGCGCGCCATCTGGTCGGCCACGCCGCTTTTGCGCCTCGTTGCCGCGGCCGCTGTCGCCGATCACCGCGAACTTCACCGAGTTCTCGGAGTTGGGAAGCGTCAGCGTGTCGCGCGCCAGACCCGTCGATCGGAACCGGTTCGACCACCGCCAGCGGACGGGGTAGCGGCGGGCGCGGCGCCTGTCCGTCGTCGCGGCCGCACGCCACGGCCGTGAGCGCGGCAAAGACGAGCGGCCAGCTGGACCAGGCGGGTCATGCACGTGGTCCGTGCAGAAACCGCGCCGCCTCGCTCCGGCCGCTTCCGGCGCCCGCGCTAAGCTGTGGGACGGTGGCGGCGCCGGTCGAACACGAGGTCGTGCACGTCGCGGGACACGACGTGGCGGTGTCGAACCCGCGGAAGGTCCTCTTCCCCGAGGCCGGCCACACCAAGCTCGACCTCGTCCGCTACTACATCGCCGTCGCCGACGGCGCGCTGCGCGCGGCCGGCGGCCGGCCGAACATGCTGCTGCGCTTTCCCAACGGCATCGGCGGCGAGTCGTTCTACCAGAAGCGCGCGCCCGAGTCGCGCCCGCCGTGGGTGGAGGTCGTCGAGCTGTCGTTTCCGTCCGGGCGCACCGCGCACGAGGTCGTGCCGCGCGACGCGGCCACGCTGGTCTGGATGGCCAACCTGGCCTGCCTCGAGCTGCACCCGCACCCGGTCCGCGCCGAGGACCTGGATCATCCCGGACGAGCTGCGCATCGACCTCGATCCGGTGCCGGGCGTCGACCTGGGCACAGGTGCGCGAGGTCGCCGGCGTGGTGCGGGCCACGCTGGCCGACTTCGGTCTCGTCGGCTGGCCCAAGACGTCGGGGTCGCGCGGCATCCACATCTACGTGCGCATCGAGCCGCGCTGGAGCTTCACCGAGGTGCGCCGGGCCGCGCTGGCGTTCGCCCGCGAGGTCGAGCGCCGCGCGCCGGCGCTGGCGACGAGCAAGTGGTGGAAGGAGGAGCGGCACGGCGTGTTCCTCGACTACAACCAGAACGCGAAGGACCGGACCATCGCCGCCGCCTATTCGGTGCGGCCCAAGCCCGATGCGCGCGTGTCGGCGCCGCTCGCCTGGGACGAGGTGGAGGCCTGCGACGCCGGCGGACTTCACGCTGGCGACGATGCCGGCCCGGTTTGCCGACGGTGGCGACCGCCATCGCGACATCGATCGCGCATCCGGCCAGCCTCGACGCGCTGCTCGAGCTCTCGGCGCGGCAGGAGAAGGAGGGGCAGGGCGACGCGCCGTGGCCGCCGCACTACCGCAAGCAGGCGGGCGAAGCGCCGCGCGTGGCGCCGTCGAAGCGCCGGGTGCCCAAGCACCCGCTGGTCGAGATCGGCCGCGCGCGCGAGAAAGCCGACGCGCTCGCGGGCCTCGAACGCTGGAAAGCGCGGCACCCCGAGGCCGCCGCGCACCTCGAGCCGGCCGACGTGCTCGTGGACGCGATGCGCGGGCGTTTCCGCACCTGGACGCGCATCCGCGTCAACCTGCAGCACGTGCCCGACACGCTGCGGCCGGCGCAGGAAGCGCTGGATCCCGACGAGGACGTGAACGACTGGCCGAAAGGCAGGTCGGACCGCCGATCGAACCGCGAGGGGCCGCCGAGCGCGCTACCCGGCGCCGAAGACCTTCGCCAGCTCGTACGGAGTCGTGACCTCGAGCTGGTCGTAGCGGCAGTCGCGCGGCTGCCGATCGGGCCGCCAGCGCGCGAACACCGCCGCGTGCCGGAAGCGGTCGCCCTGCATGTGGTCGTACTTCACCTCGCACACGCGCTCGACGCGCAGCGGCTCCCACGACAGATCCTTGCCGGCGCTCCACCGGCTCTGGCCGCCCGGCATGCGCGTGCTGCCGTCGCCCATCGCCTCGGCCCACTCGCGCCACGGGTGATCGTCGAGCGCGCGCTCCCGCAGCGGCGCGAGCTCCTGCGCCAGCGCGCGGCGCGTCGCCATCGTGAAGGCCGACGTGACGCCGACATGGTGCAGCCGCCCCTGGTCGTCGTAGAGCCCGAGCAGCAGCGAGCCCACGAGCTCGCCCGGGCCGGCCTTGTGCCAGCGGAAGCCGGCCACGACGCAGTCGGCGGTCCGCGCGTGCTTGATCTTCAGCATCGCGCGCTTGCCGGGCTGATAGGTGCCGCCCACCGGCTTGGCCATCACGCCGTCGAGGCCGGCGCCTTCGAACCGGTCGAGCCATTCGGCGGCCAGCGTCCGGTCGCGCGTCATCGGCGTGAGGTGAATCGGCGCGCTGGCGGCGCCGAGGAGCCGCTCGAGGCGCGCGCGGCGTTCGTCCTGCGCCACGTCGCGCAGGTCGGTGCCGCCGGCCGCGAGCAGGTCGAAGGCGACGAACGACGCGGGAATCTCGCGCGCCAGCTTCGCCACGCGTGACGCCGCGGGATGCAGCCGCATCTGCAGCGCGTCGAAGTCGAGCCCGTCCGGCGTGGCGATGACGATCTCGCCGTCCACCACGCATCCGTCGGGGAGGCCGGCGAGCAGCGCGTCGTGCAGCTCGGGAAAGTAGCGGTCGAAGGGCCGCAGGTCGCGGCTCTGGATGAACACGCTCGCCGCCGCCGCGGAACACGATGGCGCGAAAGCCGTCCCACTTGGGCTCGAAGAGGAATCCTTCCGCGGGCGGCAGCTCGTCGGCGAGCTTGGCCAGCATCGGCTCGATCGGCGGCGCAATCGGGAACGGCGAGTCGGACATTCGTCCTCAGCTGTGGCTGCGGGTCTTCAGACCCGCCTCGGAACGTTCCGTTTGTACTACGATCACGAACGATGGCGAACGACGCGAAGCTCCGCCTCGGCGTCTCGGCGTGCCTGCTCGGCAACGAGGTGCGGTACGACGGCGGACACAAACGCAACCCCTTCCTGACCGACCTCCTTGGCCCGTTCGTCGAGTGGGTGCCGATCTGCCCGAGGTGGAGGCCGGTTTCGGCACGCCGCGCGAAGCGATGCGCCTGGTCACGGACGGCACGGAGGTCAGGCTCGTCACGGTGCGCACGCGGCGCGACGTGACCGGTCAGCTCGAACAGGCGGTGGCCGCCCGGTTGCGGACGCTGGCCCGCCTCGATCTCGACGGGTATGTTCTCAAAAAGGATTCGCCCTCGTGCGGCCTCTTCCGCGTGAAGGTCTACGGCCCTTCAGGCGTCGGCGAGCGGTCGGGGCGCGGGCTGTTCGCCGCCGGGCTCGCCGACGCGCAGCCGCTGCTGCCGCTCGAAGAGGAGGGGCGGCTCGGCGATCCGCGTCTGCGCGAGAACTTCATCGAGCGCGTGTTCGCCTACCGGCGCCTGCGCGACCTCGTGGCCGGTCCCGTGCGCGCCGGCGCTCTGATGCAGTTCCACGCCCGCCACAAACTGCTGCTGCTCGCGCACGCGCCGTCGGCCTACGCGCGCCTGGGCCGGCTGGTGGCGACTGCCCGCGGCCGCGTGGCCCGTGCGCTCGTCGACGAGTACGGCGACGGCTTCATGCAGGCGCTGGCCACGCCGGCGACCCGCGGCCGACACGTCAACGTGCTTCAGCACATGGCCGGGTACTTCGAGGCCGTGGATGCCGGCTCGCGGCGCGAACTGGCCGCGAGCATTGCCGACTACGGGCGGGGGCTGGTGCCGCTCGTGGTTCCGCTGACGCTCGTCGCGCACCACGCCCGCCGCCACGAGGTGCAGTACCTGCTCGATCAGATCTATCTGCAGCCGCATCCCAAGGAGCTGATGCTGCGCAACCATGTTTGACGCGCCGGAATCCAATCCGCGCGTGCGCGTCCGCCGCGCCGGGCCCCCCGATCCCGACGGCCGCTGCGTCGTCTACTGGATGCAGCGCGCGCAGCGGGCGGTGGACAATCCGGCCCTCGACGTGGCGATTGCGGCCGGCAACGCGCTCGACCTCCCGGTCGTCGTCTTTCTCGGCCTGCACCCCTTCGTCGAACGCGCCAACCTGCGCCACTACCAGTTCCTGGTGGACGGGCTGGGCGATCTGGCCGAGGGGCTGCGGCGCCGCGACACCGGCTTCGTGTTGCGGCGGTTTCCCGATCACCGCATCGATGCGTTCGCGGCGCAGGTGCGGCCGGCACTCGTCGTCGCCGACGAGAACCCGCTGCGGCAGATCGCGGAATGGCGCCGCACCATCGCCGCCGCGCTTCGCGTGCCGCTGTGGACGGTGGACGCCGACGTGGTCGTGCCCTCGCGCCTGCTGCTCAAAGAGCACTATGCGGCACGCACGATCCGTCCGCGGATCCACGCACGACTGCGCGAGTTCCTGACGGTGCCGCGGGCCACGCGCGCGCGTGTGGCCTGGCGGATGCCGCGCGGCGTGCACTCACTGAGGCCGTCGGTCGCGTTGCTCGACGGGTTTCCCTGCGATCGCTCGGTGGCACCCGTACGGGGTTTTCGCGGCGGCACTGCCGAAGCGCGGCGGCGGCTGCGGACCTTCATCCGCCGGCGGCTGGCAGACTACGACGAGGGGCGCAACCATCCCGAACGGGACGAGACCAGTGAGCTCTCGCCCTATCTGCACTTCGGGCAGATCGGGCCGCGCGAGGTGGCGCTGGCGGTTCGCGACGCCGGCGGACCCCCAGCCGGCGGTGGACGCCTTTCTCGAGCAGCTCGTCGTCCGACGCGAGCTGGCGGTGAACTACGTCACGTTCAATCCCCGCTACGACAGCCTCGATGGCTGCGAGGCGTGGGCCCTCGCGACGCTCAATCGCCACCGCCGAGACCGGCGGCCGGTCGTCTACACCGAGGATCAGCTCGAGGCCGCCGAGACGCACGACCCGCTGTGGAACGCGGCGCAGCGCCAGATGGTCGAGACCGGATGGATGCATGGCTACGTGCGCATGTACTGGGCGAAGAAGATTCTCGAATGGTCGCGCGCGCCGGAGGAGGCGTTCGATCTGGCGGTGGTGCTGAACGACAAATACCTGCTCGATGGACGTGACCCCAACGGCTACACCAACATCGCCTGGGCCATCGGGGGCAAGCACGATCGTCCGTGGACCGAACGGCCCGTCAGCGGCACCATCCGCTGGATGTCGTTTGCCAGCACGTCGCGGAAGTTCGACTCCCGGCGCTACATCGCGCGGTGGAGTGGGCAGGTCTGAAGACCTGCCTCTACGAAGGCATTTACCTGCCCAGCCCTACGTGCCTGAAGCCTGCTCCAGAAGCCGTGAGGCGGGTCTAACGACCCGCGGCCACGTACAAGCCGAAGGCGACGAGGAGTACGCCGCTGAACCGGCCGCCCTGCGCGATCGGCGGCATCAGCTTCTCCGCCAGCAGGAAGGCGGTGAGGCTCGACGATCACCGTGAGGTTCATCACGCCGCCGGCAAAGAGCAGCAGCATCAGCGCCCAGCAGCACCCCAGGCAGTACCAGCCGTGGACGATCCCGAGCCGGAACGCGCCGGCGCGTCCCGGCGCGCCAGTGCTTCACCAGGAACGCGGCCGGCGACTGGCAGGCGCTGAGGCAGGCGCGCTTGAGCGGGGTGAGCTGATAGAGGCCGGCGACGACGAGCATGGCGCCGGCCACGACCGGTGCCTGGATCTCCATCATCGGCGACAGCACGCCCGTGCTGGTGAACGCCCATTGCGCCGCCGTCGCCACGGCGCTGAACGCCGTCCACACCACCAGGTAGCCGCCGCCGAAGAGATGGATGCGCAGCGGCGCGCCCGCGGCGTCGTCGCGGCGCGCGACCATGCCGTAGACGAGCAGCGTCGGGCGCCGCCGACGGCAGCATCATGCCGGCCATCATCGCCGTCCACATGGCGAACAGGAGCGCCACGTAAGTGCCGTCCCACGAGGCCGTCATCGTCCACGCCGACGGGCCGGTCATGTGCGCCGTACATGTCGGTGGCCATCGGCACGATCCACGCCCAGCAGGCGGCCGCCACCAGGCCGAGCGCGCCGAGCGCGAGCCAGCGTTCGCGCACGACGGCGCGTTCGACCGGCGTCCGGTGCGTCGCGGGCGAATCGCACCGCCACTACCGCACCACCCCGTGCGTCGACCAGTGGATGCGCGCCAGGTGCGCGTGGGTGGACGCGAAGTCGAGGGGGATGGCGCCGCCCACCCTGGTCCAGCCGGCCGCGAACTCCGCCTCGGTGAACTCGAAGCCGGCCGGCAGCGTCACCCGCACGCGCTGGGCGGCGCCGGTCTTGCGGTTCTGGATCGGCGAGGCCGTGCTCACCCCCAGCCCGGGGATCCCCAGCGACGCGGTGCGCTCGTGCGACGTCGATCTCGAGGTCGATGGCGCGCAGCGATGGTGGGGAGGAGCGTGGTGACGGTGGTCGAGAACACCTGCCAGATGAGCGATCCGGGCTCGGTGTCACGGCCTTGGCCGATCGCTTCGAGGGCCGCGCGCTGGCGGGCGTCGGCCCGCTCGTCCACGATCACCTGAAACGTGCCGTCGCCCAGATGGATCGGGCCCGGCCACATCGCGAACATGCCCCACGCGAGGCCGTCGAGCGGCACGCCGCCGTAGCGGCCGCGCTCGATGCGGACGAAGCTGTGCGCGCGGCAATGGCCGTGCGTCGGCAGGGAATTGAACTGGCACGGGCACCCGCAGTCACAGCTGCAGTTGGTGAACTCCGTGCCTTCGATCTGCCACTCGGTGAACGCCACCTCACCCCCGTTGTCCGCGGAACGAAGCCGGTAGTATCACCCGGTTCGACCGCGACTGGCCAGGGTGGCCCCGGGTTACCCCCGGGGCCGCGGGGCGGCGCGGCGGCCATCTGCCGCTCGTGCGCCCGTCGCATCCAGTCGATCAGCCGGCGCGCCGCCTCTGCGGGGGACGCGCCGTAGAACGGCATCATGGCCGTGGGGATCCCGGGTCGACGCCGCAGTTGCGCGCGCCACCGGTCACCGGCGTCGGTGACTTCGATCTCGAAGGCACGCTCGCCGATGATTTCTTCGAAGCAATGAACGGTCAACGTCGTGTGTGTGTGGAACTCAGGCCGAGCGCACGATCCTACGCTCGTGGCCAGAATGATCAAGCGAAGCGCGTCACGAAGGCGTCGTCCACATGTCATCTCACGTAGGATCCACGCCACGATCCGGCCATAAATATTTCTTCGTCGTCAGCTTCTCCACAGGTTTTGCACGAGCCGTCCACAGCTTTTCCACACCGTGCCGGGAACGGAGGAGCGCCGGGTCCCCCTATCCCCGGCTCCAGAAAGGGCCGAGAGTACAATGATGGCCTGCTGGTCCGATGCGCGCAAGCCTCAAACTTCTCGTTGCGCTGGTGCTTTGGGCATGTGCCGTCTCTGCGGCGGCCGCCGCTGACGCCACGCTGTTCCGCCTGTTCCTGAAGGACGGCAGCACGGTCGTCAGCTACGGCGAGTACACCCGCGTGGACGACCGTGTGGTGTTCTCGATGCCGGTGGGTGGCAGCGCCGACGACCCACGCCTGCAGGTCGTCTGGATTTCCGCCGCGTCGGTGGACTGGCCGAGGACCGACCGTTACGCCCAGTCGGCCCGCTATCAGCGCTACGCCGACACCAAGGGTGAGGAAGATTTCGCCATCCTGAACAACGAGGTCGCTCGAGTGCTGAACGACATCGCCCTCAGCACCGATCGCCCGAGCGCCCTCGCGCTGGCGGTGAAGGCCCGGACGGCCCTGGCCGAGTGGCCGAAGCAGCACCACGGCTACCGTCAGGACGACGTCCGCGAAATCGTCACGCTGATCGACGAGGCGATCGCGGGATTGCGCGCCGCCAGCGGCGCCACCACGTTCGACGTCGCACTCGTGGCGTCGGCGCCCACGGTGCCGCTCGAGCCGATGCTCGGCATGCCGACGCCTCGCGAGCAGCTCGACCAGGTGCTGCGGCTGGCGGCGATGGCGCCCAACGCCACCGAGCGGGTGGCACTGCTGCAGAGCGCGCTCGCGATGGTCAACGAAAACGGTGCCGGCATGCATGGCACCGAGGTGACGGCGATGCGGGCCTCGCTCGAGACGCGCATCCGCAACGATTTCGCGGTCGACAAGCGCTACGCCAAGCTGGCCGAGCAGCTCACCAAGCGCGCCGCCCGCGAAGCGGCGCAGGCGCGCATCGCCGGCGTCGAGCAGGCCATGAGCCGCCTCGATCGCGAGGACGCGAAGCTCGGCCGCCGCCGTCCCGAGGTCGTCGAATCGCTCCGCGCGTCCATCGAGGCCAGCCTGAGCGATGCCCGCCGTCTCCGTCTGCTCCGCGACCAGTGGGTGCTGCGGCAGGCGATCTTCCGCGACTATCAGCGCCTGGTAGGCAGCCAGCTCCTGAGCCTGGTGAAGTCGCAGCCGCAGCTCGAGGCCATTCGCCGTCTCGACGGCCCGCCGCTCGGTGCGCTCCGGTCGATGCAGGGCCGGTTGAGCGGAGGCGCCGAACGGCTGGAGCGCATGTCGGTGCCAGAGGATCTCCGCGCCACCCACAACCTGCTCGTGGGCTCGTGGCGCTTTGCCGAAACCGCCGCGAAGGGACGTTCCGACGCGGTGTCCACCGGCAACGTGGCCCGGGCCTGGGAGGCGTCGTCGGCGGCCGCCGGTGCGCTCATGCTCTTGTCGCAGGTCCAAGGCAGCATCCGGGAGCTGCTGGAGTTACCCCGTCTGAAGTGATCACCCCGCGCTCGACACGCCTGGTTCGCGTGCCGGACCTCCAGGCGTTCCGCCGCGCGATGGTCGGTCTGGCGATCGACGGTGCGCCGCTCGACGCGCGCGACCGCATCGTCGTCGTGCCGACGCGCGCCGCCGCCGCGCAGCTCGTCCGCATCGATCGAAGCCACGCTCGACGACCCCGCGCCGGGCCGTCGTCCTGCCCGATTTCGTCACGACGGACGAGCTCGTGTTCCGTCTTGCGGAACGGCTCGACCCCCGGCCCACGGCCCTGCACGATGCCGAACGCGAGGCGCTGGCCATGGTGGCGTGCCGCGCCGCGCGCGACGCCGGCCACGCGCCGCCCTTCCGCCTCCGGCCCGGGCTCGTGGCCGAAGTGCTGCGGTTCTACGACGCGCTCGGCCGCTATCAGAAAGACGTGGACACGTTCGAGCGGCTCGCCCTCGGGCCTGCTCGAGCCGGGCGCGGCCGACGACCGCGGCGCCGAGCGCCTGGTGCGGCAGACGCGCTTCCTGTCCGCGGCGTTTCGCGAGCTGGAATCGCGGCAGGCGGCCGCTGGCGCCGACGAGCATGTCCTGCGCGCGCGCCTGGTGCAGGCGGCGGCACCGCGTCCGTGGCGCCACGTGGTCGTGGCGGTGGGCGACCGGTCGAGCGATCGCGATGGTCTCTGGCCGGCCGACTGGGACGTGCTGGCGCGGCTGCCCGGCCTCGAGCGTCTCGACGTCGTGGTCACCGATGCAACGCTCGCCGGCGACCTGCACGAACGGCTGCACCATCTGCTGCCCGGCATCGACGAGGTGCGGGCCGACCCCGATGACCCCGCCCGCCGAACCGCTCTTGCAGGTGCCGCCGGGTGGCGCCGTCGTGCACGTGGCGCGCGACCGCGAGGAGGAGGTGGCCGGCTTCGCGCGCCGCGTCAAGGCGGCGGTGCGGACCGGAGCGCTCGCCCGCCTGGATCGCGCGGCCCTCGTCGTGCGCTCGCCGCTGCCCTACGTGTACGTGACGCGGGAGGTGTTGCGGTCGGCGGGCGTCCCGTGTCAGATGTTCGACGCGCTGCCGCTGGCCGCCGAGCCCTGGGCCGCGGCGTTCGACCTCGTCTGCTCCGCCGTCGGCACCGGGTTCGCGCGCGGTCCCGCGATTGCGCTCCTCGGGTCTCCGCATTTCCGCTTCGCCAGCGACGACGGCGAGCCGCTGGCGGCCGGCGACGTCTCGGCGCTCGACCGGGCGCTGGCCGAGCACGGCTATCTCGGTCAGCTTCCGGCGCTGCAGGCGCTGGTCGCCCAGTGGTCGGCGAAACCGGGGTCGAAAGGCCGTCACGTGCGGCAGGTGCGCGCGGGGCAGGTGCTGGTGCGGCTGGCCACGCGGCTCGAGGCGCTGCGCGCCCCGGCCGGGATTGCCGATCACCTGGACGTCCTGCTGGCGTTCCTCACCGCCTTCGAGGCGGCGCCGGGCCCCGACGATCCGGCGCGCGCGCGGCAGCTGCGGGCGCGCGGCGCCATCCTCGGCACGCTGGCGGGCCTTCGCGACGCCTACCGCCGTTTCGATCCGTCGCCCGTGGAGTTCGACGACACCGCCGCCGTGTGCCGGCGCTGGATCGAAGGCCCAGACCTTTGCGCCGCTGTCGGGCGATCGCGGCGTGCACCTGGTCGACAGCGCCAGCGCCCGCTTCGGCGACTTCGACGACGTGCAGCTGGCGGGCCTCGTCGAGGGTGAATGGCCCGATCTCTCCCGCCGCAGCATCTTCTACTCGCCATCCGTGCTGCGCGAGCTGGGCTGGCCCTCCGATCAGCTGCGGCTCGACGGCGTCCGCGCCCAGTTCGCAGATCTCCTTCGTCTGCCCTCGACCCGCCTCACCGTCTCGACATTTGCGCTCGAAGCCGACGCGCTCGTCAGCACCTCGTCGCTCGTCGACGAGCTGGCGCGCAGCGGGCTCGAGGCGGTGGAAGCCTCGCCGACGGCCAGTCGCGTGTTCGAGCACGAGGCGCTCGGTCTCGACCCGGTGGACGTCCGCGCGCTGGCCGCGGGGCCGCGCCAGTGGGCCGCGCTGCGGCTGGCCGCGGCGGGCCGCGACGAGTCGCGCTTCCGCGGCGCGACCGCGGGCCATCAGGCGCGGGTCTATTCCCTGACCGCGCTCGAGCGCTACATGGACTGTCCGTTCAAGTATCTTCGCGGCGGACGTGCTTCGCGCCGAGGAGCCGCCCGACGATCAGTCGGCGCCCTCGCCGCGCGCGCGCGGACGGTTCATCCACGAAGTGCTGCAGCGGTTCTTCGAGGCCTGGGACCGCACCGGGCACGGTCCGATCACGGTCGAGACACTCGACCGGGCGCGCGAGGTGGCGGCCGAGGCCGCCGCGCCGCTGCTCGACGCGCTCGGCGACGCGGACGCCGCCCTCGAGCGCGCGCGGCTGTTCGGAACCGCCATCTCGACCGGGCTGATCGATCTCGTGCTCGCGCTCGAAGTGGAGCATCCGGCCGACCGCGTCGTCGAGCGCTGGCTCGAACATCGTTTCGACGGCACCTTCGCCCTCGGCCACGAGGGCGCGCGGGTCGGCCTCAATGGCGTGGCCGACCGCGTCGATCTGCTCGAGGGCCGGCGGCTGCGGGTGATCGACTACAAGTCGGGCCGCGAACCCGACGTGAAGCGCGCGCTGCAGGTGGCCGTCTATGCGATGTGCGCGCAGGAGACGCTGGCCGCCCGTGAGAGCGGCGGCCCGCCCTGGACGGTCCACGAAGCCGCGTACGTGGCGCTCGGCGGCGCCAAGCGCACCCTCGTGCCGGTCGTGGAAGCGGCCTCCGCCGGCGCCGAGGCGACGCTGCGCGACGCCCGCGGGCGGCTGCAGGAAGTGCTCGACGGCATCGCGCGGGGCGAGTTCCCGGCCCGGCCGTTCGAGCCGCGCTGGTGCCGCTACTGCGCCTATTCCTCGATCTGCCGCAAGGACTACATCGACGATGAGTAGGGGGGACGAGCCACGGCTGCCGTTCGACGAGGGCGACGAGGGCTCGCTCGACGCGCGCATCGACGCGCGCGACCGCGCGGCGCGCGCGCGGGCGGTCGATCCGCGCTTCAACGTCGCGCTCGAGGCCTCGGCCGGCACCGGCAAGACGCGCGTGCTCGTGGACCGCTATCTGAACCTGCTGAAAGCGGGCGTGGACCCGGTCCACATTCTCGCGGTCACCTTCACCCGGAAGGCGGCGACCGAGATGCGCGAGCGCATTCTGGCGTCGCTCCGCCTGGCGGCCGACCGCGGCGAGATTGCCCCGTCGCGCTGGCGCGAGCTGCGCGACCGCACCGGCGACATCGCGGTGAGCACCATCGACGCCTTCTGCCTGTCGCTGCTGCGCGAGTTCCCGCTCGAAGCCGACCTCGACCCCGGGTTCTCGATGGCCGACGAGACCGAGGTGCCGCGTCTCATCGACGAATCGCTCGATCGCGCCCTGCGCGCCTGCCGGGCGGTGGCGCGCGAGGACGACAACGTGGCGCTGGTGTTTGCGCAGCTCGGCGATCGGCGTGCGAAGGCGGGACTCGCGGCGCTGCTCGGCCGACGGCTGGTCGCGCCCGAAATCCTGCGCCGCTACCTCGCCCAGGCGCCGGCCGAGTGGACGGTGGCGACGGTCGCCGGGCGCGGCGCGGCGTCGCTCCGCGAGGTTTTCGGCGCCATGCGCGGCGGGCTCGACGCCTTCCTCGCAGTCGGGTCCCGGCATTCCCGCCTTCCGGCTGCTGGCGCGCCGCGCTGCGGGCGATCGAGACCGCCGGCGGTGCGCCCGCCGCGGCGGAGGTGCACGCCGCGTTCGCCCGCGCGCGCGGGTATTTCCTGACGCAGGACGGCACAGCCCCGCAAGGCGCTCGTACGCGGCGCCAAGAAGGCGGTGTTCCGCACGAGCGTCGACTACGAGCGGCACCGCGACCTGGTGATCGGACATGCGCCGGCCGTGCGTGGCCGCGCACGCCGCCTATCGCCGCGATCTCAACGGGCTGGTGGCGCGCGGCGTGTGGCGGATGTTCGCCATTGCCGAGCGCCACTACCGCGACACGCTCGACGCGCACGCGGTCCTCGATTTTCCGGACGTGCTGCTGTGCACGCTGCGGCTGCTCGGGCAGATGGAGGAGTTCTCGCAGAGCCGCTACCGGCTGGAGTCGCGCTATCACCACGTGCTCGTGGACGAGTTCCAGGACACGAGCCGGGCGCAGTGGGAGCTGGTGTCGCTGCTGGTGCGCGCCTGGGGCGAAGGGGCCGGGGTTGCCTATCAGGGGCCGCTCGAGCCGACGGTCTTCATCGTCGGCGACCGCAAGCAGTCGATCTACGGGTTCCGCGATGCCGACGTCGCGGTGCTGGGGGAGGCGGGCCGCGCCATCGCCCGGCTCCGGCCCGGCGGCGACGTCCGGCGCTCGATTTCGCGCAGCTTCCGGTCGGTGCCGGCGCTGCTGGCGTTCGTCAACGACGTCTGCACCGATCTCGACAAGACGCCGGCCCGGACCGACGCCTTTGCCTTCGGCGAGGACGACGTGTTTCCGCTCGACGGCGACGCGGTCCGCCCCGAGCCGGCGCTCGGCATGGTGGCGTGCGCGGACGTCGAGGCGTGCGCGGCCGCGACCGCCGCGGAGATTGCCGCGCTCGTCGCCAGCGGCGGACGGTGCGCGACCGCGAGACCGGCGTGCCCCGGCCGGTGCGGCCGGGCGACGTCGCCATCCTCTTCCGGACGCGCGAGAGCCACCGCGAGTTCGAGGCGCGCTCGCCCGCGTGGGCCTCCCGTCGTACGTCTACAAGGGCCTCGGCTTCTTCGACGCGGACGAGATCAAGGATCTGCTGGCGCTGCTCTGGTATCTGGCCGACCCATCGTCGGACCTTCGCGCGGCGGCGTTCCTGCGCTCGCGGTTCGTCCGGCTCTCCGACGAGGGCCTGCGCCGCCTCGCGCCCGGGCTGGCCGCGGCCCTGGCCGCTCCCGATCCGCTGCCGCCGGCCGCGCCGCTCGACGACATCGATGCCGGGCGGTTCGCCGCGGCGCGCGACCTCGTCCGCGCGCTGGCGGGCGCTCGCCGACCGCATGCCGCCGGCCGAACTGATCGATCTCGTGCTCCACGAGTCCGCCTACGGCGTGGAGCTTCGCGGGCCGCGCTTGGCCGCAGGCGCGCGAGAACCTCAAGAAATTCCGGGCGCTGCTGCGGCGCATCCAGAACCGCGGCTACGCCACCCTCGGGCGCATCGCCGTCGCATCTCGACCGCCTGGCGGTCGGCGACGAGTCGAACGCGTCGCTCGACGCCACCAACGCCGTGAACCTGATGACCGTGCACGCGGCCAAGGGGCTGGAGTTCCCGGTCGTCTTCGTCGTGAACCTGGCCCGGGGCACCGGCAACCGCCGCGACTACATCCGCATCGGCACCGAGCAGAGCTCCGGTGCCGCGTCGGTGGCCGTGGGCGATTTCCTCTCCGAATACGACGAGGACGCGCAGGCGCGCGAGCGCGAGGAGACCAAGCGCCTGCTCTACGTGGCGCTGACGCGCGCGCGCGATCGCCTGTATCTCAGTTCGGTGCGTGAAGGACGGCCGCATCGCGCCGGGCCGCGGCAGCCTGGCCGAGGTGCTGCCGCCAGCGCCTCCTCGACGGCTTTGCGTCCGCGGCCGCCGGGGCGCCGACCGAGTGGCGCGCCGCCTCCGGCCGTCTGCATGTGTTCCGCGTATGCCTGCCTCCTGCCGAAGCGGAAGCGCAGACCGCAGCTCCGGTGCGCCTCGGCGACGCGGTCGCGGCAGCCGACGATCTGCTGCCGGTTGCCGAACCGCCCGCCGCCGCGCCGCGCCGCCGGCGACGCGGCTTCGTCCGGCGCGTCCGCGCCCGCCGCCGAGCCTCCCGGGCAACGCGTCCGATCGGACGCTCGGGCACCGTCGTGCACCGGCTGCTGCAGGCGCTCGGCACGTCGGGTGACCACGCGCCGGACCACGTGGCGGCGCTGGCATTGCGGCTCCTGCGGCCGGACGAGACCGTGGCGCTCGCCGATCGTGATCGGCTTCGCCGCGCGCGCGGCCGCAGTGTACCTGGCGCTGTGCCGCCACCCCGAGGTGCGCCGGTTCTACGCGGTGCCCGGCATTCTCCACGAGGTGCCGTTCGCATTCCTGGAGGGCGACACCGTGGTTCGCGGCACCATCGACTGCCTCGTGCCGGTCTCGCCGGGCGAGGTGGCCGTGCTCGAGTTCAAGACCGGCCGTCCCCGGCCGGAGCACGCCGAGCAGCTCGCGCTCTACGCCAGAGTGGCCGCGAGCTGTTTCCTGGCTCGACCGTAGGCGAGAAGCTGATCTATACGGAATTAGGGTTATTCCCATAGTCGCCACCCGACGGGCCACCCCAACAGGCTGATCGCGCCGTTCGGCCCCGGGAATCGTCCAGAAAAGGGCCCAAAGCGTGAAAATAAAACGAAATTCCGCTGGCCCCTGCGGAAGCCTTCCCATACAATCGAGTTCTTAGGGCAGTAGACGCGAGGCTCCGCCGAACCATCATGGCTCTGCCTCGCGGGACAGCATTGGCTTGCCCCGCGCCGCGGGGCGGGCTGGTCGAGAGCGAAGGGAGTCCGTGTTGAGTACGAAAGAGGAGACGCGCGTGGCGCTGACGTGCCCCAGCTGCGGCAACGACCAGAACTTCCTCGTCAAGACGTTGCAGATGCACGTCGTCCGCCTCGACGATTCGCGCGTGGACGTGTCCGAGGAGGGCCGGCCGCTCGTCTCGGAGCTGCTCTGCGACGAGTGCGAAACGGCGCTCAACCTCGACGACATCGACGAAGCCGTGCGCAAGGAACTGCTGCTGACGCTCGGCGCCCGCTAGGATTCCGCGCGGTCCCGTCTTCTCAGTCCTCGTTGTCCTCGGCGTCCTCGAAATAGTCACACTCCGGGCAAATCCATTCACGGATCGTTGCGACCGCGGTCTGGGGTGTGCCCGGCACGCGCTCGGTGACCTGCTTCTCGGTCAGCCGCATCGTCTCTCCGCACATCGGGCAGTCTCGTCCGGCCATTGACTTCTCCTGGACCGGCTCCTATGGTACCCGCAGTGCCATGTCGGGTATGACGTTGCGTCCGTCGGGCGGCGATTCGGTGGTGGTGCGTGCCGCCGACGACACCCGCGACGACGCGCGCTGGTTCGGCGACGAGGTCGCGATCGACTTTCCGTCGATGGCGCCGGCCGTGGATCGCATGCGCAGCGCGTTCGTGGCCGCTGAACGGTCCACGCCGCTGCGTCGCGTCGATTCACCTGTCGCCGTACGAGGCCCGGCGCGGCGCCACGCTCCCGCTCGACGTGCCGGTGTGCTGCGTCTGCCGCACCTGCGGCGGGCGCGGCGAGTCGTGGTCCGAGCTGTGCCTGACGTGCGCCGGCAGCGGCAGCGAGATGCTGCGCCACCCGGTGCACGTGAGCGTTCCGGCCGGCGTGTCGCGACGGCGCGCTGTTCCGGTTCACCGTGACGCCGCGCCATCACCCCGCCACGCGCATCGAGCTCCACGTCCGCGTGGAGTAGGCAGCCGCCGGGTCCGCCCGTGGAACGCCACGTGTCCTTGCTCGGCATCCTGGCCATCCTGTGGGGCGCGCTGGCGGCCATCATCGGCGTCTCGATGCTGCTGCTGTCGGCCGGCGCGCTGGCCGAGCTGCTCGCGCCGCTCGAGGCGTCGGTGGGCCTTGCCGCGGGCCTGGCCGCCGTGGGTTTCGCCCTCTTCGGCGTCTTTGCGCTGGTCTTCGGCGGCGCCCATATCTGGGCGGCGGCGCTCCTGCGCGGCCACAAGCCCGTCGGCCGCATCCTCATGCTGGCGCTGGCGATCGCCAACCTGCTCGTCATTCCCTTCGGCACGGCGCTCGGCGTCTACGCGCTCTGGGTGCTGCTGACCAACGACGCGCACCGGCTCTTCGAACCCGGGCCGCCAGGAGTCCGGCACCGCCGCCTGATGGCGCCGGCGCGGACTAAGATTGATCCACATGCCGCAGATGCCCGATCGCGACGCGATCCTGAACGCCCTGCGCGTGGTCGTCGACCCCGACCTGCGCCGCGACATCGTCACCCTTGGCTTCGTGAAGGACGTCGTGGCCGCCGACGGCGCCGTGTCGCTCACGATCGAGCTCACGACGCCGGCCTGTCCGGTGAAGGACCAGATGCGCGACCAGGCCGTGGCGGCGGTGCAGGCGCTGCCGGGCGTCGCCAAAGCCAACGTGCAGATGACCGCCAAGGTGCGCTCGGCCTCGGCGCCCGGAGACCGGGCAAGACGCCGGTGCCCGGCGTGAAGAACGTGATTGCCGTGGGCGCCGGCAAGGGCGGCGTGGGCAAGACGACCGTGGCCGTCAACCTGGCGATCGCGCTGGCGAAGTGCGGCAGCCGCGTCGGCATCCTCGACGGCGACATCTACGGGCCGAACGTGCCGATGATGCTGGGCATCAAGACCCAGCTCACCACCAACGGCAAGCAGATCGTGCCGGCCGAGAAGTACGGCATCCAGGTGGTCTCGATCGGCTTCATGACCGACGACGACTCGCCGGTCATCTGGCGCGGCCCGATGCTGCACGGGGCCATCCAGCAGTTCTTCAAGGAAGTGGCCTGGAACGATCTGGACTACCTGATCGTGGACATGCCGCCGGGCACCGGCGACGTGGCGCTCAGCCTGAGCCAGACCGTGCCCGTCGTCGGCTCGATCGTCGTGACCACGCCGCAGCAGGTGTCGCTCTCCGACAGCCGCCGCGCCATCCGCATGTATCAGAAGCTCACGATCCCGACCATCGGCATCGTCGAGAACATGAGCTATTACGCGTGCTCGAACTGCCACCACGAAGCCGACATCTTCGGGCACGGCGGCGGGGAAGCGCTGGCCAAGGACATGAACGTGCCGTTCCTCGGCCGGCTGCCCATCTATCAGCCGATCCGCGAGGGCAGCGACCGCGGCGTGCCGCTGGTCGAGAGCGAGCCGGCGTCGCCGGCGGCGCGCGCCTTCCTCGACGGTGGCCGAGCGCACGGCGGCGCAGGTGTCGATATCGGCGCACCAGGCCGCCGAAGCCAACCGCGGCAAGATCCCGCTCATCCCGGTGCGATGACCCGGCAGGCCGCGC
Organism: uncultured Acidobacteriota bacterium; assembly: GCA_963731785.1. Classification (GTDB taxonomy): domain Bacteria; phylum Acidobacteriota; class Vicinamibacteria; order Vicinamibacterales; family UBA2999; genus DASYRM01. The sequence continues at coordinate 63,194 of CAVSWX010000003.1, read as the reverse complement.
CGGTCATCGACCTGCCCTACACCAAACGCACGCTCGCCAACGGGCTCGACGTCATCGTGCACGAGGACCACCACGTGCCGATCGTCGCCGTCAACCTCTGGTACCACGTCGGGTCGAAGAACGAGCAGCCGGGGCGCACCGGGTTCGCGCACCTCTTCGAGCACCTGATGTTCGAGGGCTCGGCCCATCACGACTCCGGCTACTTCGCGCCGCTGCAGGCCGCCGGCGGCCAGTTGAACGGCTCGACCAACGCCGATCGCACCAACTACTGGGAAGTGGTCCCGACCAACGCCGTCGATCTCGCGCTCTGGATGGAATCCGATCGGATGGCCTACCTGCTGCCGGCGCTGACCCGCGAGCGCTTCGAGACCCAGCGGGACGTGGTGCTGAACGAGCGGCGGCAGAACTACGAGAACCGGCCCTACGGCCTGGCGATGATGGCGGTGGTGGCGGCGCTCTTTCCGCCCGACCACCCGTACCACTGGATGACGATCGGGTCGGCCGACGACATCCGGGCGATGGAGTTCGAGGACGTCCGCGAGTTCTTCCGCACCTACTACCACCCGGCCAACGCCTCGCTCGTCCTGGCCGGCGACATCGCCGACCGGCCTCGGCTTCGAGCTCGCCGAGCGCTATTTCGGCGACATCCCGGCCGGCGTCACGCCGGCGCCGGTCCGCGCGGCGGCGGCGCTCGCGGAGCGAGCGCCGGCTGGTGCTCGAGGACCGGGTCGAACTGCCGCGGCTCTACTTCGGCTGGCTGACGCCGGCGATGTTCGAGCCCGGCGACGCCGAGCTCGATCTGGCCGCCGATCTGCTCGCCAACGGCAAGACCGCCCGGCTGTATCAGACGCTCGTGTACGAGCGCCGCGTCGCCCTCGACGTCTCGGCCGCGCAGCAGTCGCGCGAGATGGCGGGCTTCTTCGTGCTGGCCGTCACCGCGGCCCCGGGCGCGTCGCTCACCGAGCTGGCCGCCGCCGTCGACGACGAGATCGCGCCGGCTCGAAGCCGACGGCCCGACCGACCGCCGAAATGGAGCGCGCCGAGGCGCAGGCCGAGGCCCAGTTCGTCTACCACCTGCAGACCGTCGGCGGGTTCGGCGGCAAGTCCGATCAGCTCAACGCCTACAACGTGCTGCGCGGCGATCCGGGCTACTTCTCCCGCGATCTCGATCGCTACCGGCTGGCGACGCGGGAGAGCGTGCGCGACGCCGCGCGTCGCTATCTGTGCCCGGACCGTCGCGTGGTGCTGAGCGTCGTGCCGCGCGGGCGCGCGAGCGACGCGTTGCCCGGCTCGGTGCCCGTCGCGGTGTCCTGATGGCGCGTGAGCCGGTCGATCGATCGGCGGCTGCCCGCGCTCGGTCCGCCGCCGTCCTTCACGTTTCCCGGCATCCAGCGCCACGTGCTGCCCAACGGGCTCCAGGTGCGGACGGTGGAGCACACCAGCGTGCCGGTGGTCACCTTCGCGCTCCTGGTCGAGGGCGGCTCCGGTGCCGACCCGGCGACACAGGAGGGCCTGGCCTCGCTCGTGGCGGACATGGTGGACGAGGGCACCGGCAACCTCAGCGCCATCGAGGTGTCGGACGCGCTGGCGCGGATCGGCGGCGACTACGACGTCGACACCGGATCCGACGCCTTCAGCTTCTCGCTCACCACGCTGGTGCGCTTCGCCGATCGAGGCGCGGACCTGCTGGCCGGCCTGCTGACGCGCCCGAGCCTGCGCGAATCGGACTTCACGCGCGTTCGCCAGCTGCGACTGGATCGGCTGCGGCAGATGAAGGACGTCGCCCCCGCACTCGCCGAGCGCGCCTTCCTGCGCCTGCTGTACGGCCGCCATCCCTACGGCCACACGGCGCTTGGCAGCGAAGAGGGGCTGCGCGCGATCTCGCTCGACGACGTGGCCGCCTTCCATGGCGTGTTGTTCCGCCCGGCGCGATCGGTGCTCGTGGCGGTCGGCGGCTTGCGGCACGAGGAATTGCTGGAGGTGGCCGGGTCGCGCGTTCGGCGGCTGGACCGAAGCCGGCCGGCGCCGCCGCGCCACCCGAGCCGGCGTCGGCGCTGAAACCGGAACTGACCGAGCGGCGCATCGCGCTGGTGCACCGGGAGGCGGCCGCCCAGTCGGAGCTGCGCATCGGCCACCTCGCCACCTGGCGCCGGACGCCCGACTACCCGTCGCTGCTGGTGATGAACGCCGTGCTCGGCGGCCAGTTCACGAGCCGGCTGAACCTGAAGCTGCGCGAGGAGAAGGCCTACACCTACGGCGCCCGCAGCGGCTTCGATTGGAAGCGCGGGCTGTCGCCGTTTGCGCTGGCCACGAGCGTGCACACGGCGTCGACCGCGGCCGCCGTGGCCGACGCGGCCGCCGAAATCGAGGCCATTCGCGGCAGCCGGCCGGTGACCGACGGCGAGCTGGAGCATGCCAAGGCCGCGTTGACGCGCGGCTATCCCAGCGGCTTCGAGACCGCATCGCAGGTGGCGCGAGCCGTGTCGCAGCTGGCGCTCTACGATCTGCCGGACACCTACTTTTCGAATTTCGTCCCCACCGTCAATGGGGTGACGTCCGAGGACGTCACGCGGGTGGCTGCGCAATACCTCGATCCCGGCCAGGCTGACGGCCCTGGTCGTCGGTGACGCGTCGGTGGTCGCCGAGTCGTTACACGCGCTCAGCTTCGGCGAGCCGCAGCAGCTCCCCGTCCAGATGTAAGCTTGGCACTGGGCTGCCCAGTGCCTCCTGCAGACACGCGCGTGGTGACCCGCGACGGTATGGACCGTGTCGTCGGGATCGGTGTCGTCGTTGGCGCCCTTGCCGCGATTGTCGCCGGCGCGGCGATCTGGCTCCTGTTAACAGATCCGGTCACGGTTGCGACTTCTCTCGAGACGGGCGACGTGTCGCCGCTCGTCCGCCAGTTGGCCGACGTCATCTACAACGCGATCTCGGGGCTGCTGTCGTACCTGTAGGGCCGCCTTCAGGCGGCCCAGGGCCGGCTAGAGCCGGCCCCTACGACGCGGGAGGCTTCCATGCGCCGCTTCTTTCTCGTGGCCTTCGCGCTGATCGCCGCATCGAGCGCGCTCGACGCCAAGGGTCCGACGGTCAAGCTCACGCTGAGCGGTCCCGGACTCGCGCGCGCCGGTCGAGATCACCGACCCGGGGCTGCTCGACGGCTCGAACGTGTGGATGGGCAGCTTCCTCGGCGAGACCGTGGCGGCCGCGCCGGCGGTGAAGTCCCCGATTTACACCGTCGCGTTCGACGTGCAGCTGCCCGAGTGGCACCGCGCCGGAGTGAAGACGATGTACACGGTGTCGGTGGCGCGCGACGCGCGCACCGGCGGGCTGTGGCTGTATCTGCCCGGCCGCGGCGAGCCCGGTTACGCGCTGAACGTGCGGACGATCCTGCGCGACACGCAGGACGGCCACTGGCACCGCCCCTCGCCAGCCTGGGCATCTGCGATTACGAAATACCTGCCGTGAGACCTTTAGCCTTCAGCCTTGGCCTCTGGACTATCCTGTTGCGGGAGCTCTTGGCACTCGCCCAGAGCCTAGAGGCGAAAGGCTTGAGGCCTTCTAGTTTTCCGTCGGCTGCGACACCTTGTCGATCACGAGCACGTCCACGGGCGCTCGCGTCGATTCGAGCTTCAGGCCGAGCTGCTCCTGCAGCGCCGTGAACAGTGACGGCGCGTCGCTGCGCGGCGGGGGCTCCTGTGGCGGCACGCCCGGCGGCAGCGGTCCGGTGATGCCCGCCTCGGGCGTGTACTCGAGTGTGACGTCGAAGTGACCCGGCACGCCGGTTCGATCGATCACCGGTCTTCCAACGGTTCCGGCCAACATGTTCGCAAGCATCGCCAGCGTCACGACGTTGCCCTGTATCCGGCCGGGTCCGCCGCCAAACGAACAGGGCGGTGGGCCGGGTGGCCGTGGCCCCGGGACGGGTGACACCATCCGGCGCATGGCCTCGGAGCAGTCAGAGTCCGCGGGCTTCAGGCCGGCGCCCAGCCGCCGATCGGAACGTGCCGTCGTCAGCGCGTAGACCGGCCGTTCACGTACTTCGTTGTGGGTGACGAGGCCGAAGCGCTCGGCGAGCACGGCGCGCACCATGGCGAACACCGGTCCCGGAAAGCCGTCGGGGTCGGTGAGCGCGGAACCCTTCTCGGCCTGCACCACGACATCGAAGCGGTCCTTGTCGATCCAGTCGGGTCCGCCGATCGTCTCGCGCCGATCGAAGGCGTTTCGCTGGTGCGACAGATCGATCAGGCTCTTCACCGTGTAGGCCGTCCAGGTGTAGCGCCCGGGGGCCACGGCGAACCCGGGGCGCGCGTCGGGCGACCGGTTTGGCTTTACCGAAGCCACCTCCAAGCGGAGACGGTGGCTGCTGCGCCGCGAGCGGAACGGCCAGCAGTCCGGCGACGGCGAGCGTCCGGACCGCGGCGCTCACTTGCTTTCTCCGCCGCTGCCGCCCGCCAGACGCGCCTGCTGCAGCGCGGCCGCGCCGAGCATGCCGCCCATGCCCATCGACTCCACCGCCGTGCTCGGCACGAGCATCAGCGCGCCCTTTTCCTTGAGCCCCTCGTAGAGCATGTTCATGGCCCGCAGATGGAGCGCGGTGGGGTTGTCGATGTAGACCCGCGACGCGATCTCGAACGAGCGCGCGATCTCCATTTCCGCCTCGCCGAGGATGATGCGTGCCGCCTTCTCGCGCGTCGCCTGGGCCTCGCGCGACATCGCTTCCTGCAGCTGGCTCGGAATGACGATGTCGCGCATCTCGACCGACTGCACGGTGACGCCCCACGGCGTGGAGCGCTCGTCGATCAGCTTCTGCAACTGCTCCTCAATCTTGTCGCGTCCGCGAAGCAGATCGGCCAATGAGGTGCGGCCGATGATGTCACGCAACGCAGTCTGCGCCGCCAGGCTCACCGTGGACGGGTAGTCCTGCACCTCGAGGGCCGCCTTTTCCGCGTCGTACACCATCCAGAACAGCACCGCGTCCACGTTGACCGGCACGGTGTCGGAGGTCAACGTCTGCTCGGCGGCAAAGCTCGTGGTGATCACCCGCTGGTCGATGACGCGGCCGATCGCGTCGACGAACGGCACGATCCAGAAGAGGCCGGGTCCCTGCAAGCCGATGAACCGCCCCAGCCGCAGCACGACGGCCCGTTCCCACTGCTGCGCCACGCGCGGCGACTGGGCGATGCAGATCCCCAGCAGCACTCCGCCGACGACCCAGTACGGGTTGTTCGTCTGCAGCGTCACCACCAGCCCCGCTCCCGCCACCACGACGAAGATCGCGACGGCCACGACGTTGAGCTGCGTGGGAGGTTGCGACGGCGGCAGCGTGTCGAACAGGGTGCGGCTCTTTGAGGTCATCACGATGTTTCTCCTTTTGCGATCGAGAGGAGTGCTTTGCGGAGATCGGCGACCGAGAAGCCGTGGGCCGAGGCGTCGGCAATCGCGCGGGTGGCGACGGCCAGGAGCTCGGCGTCGCGGGCTTCCTGATGATCGGGCGCGAGCTGCGGCGCGTCGAGGACGAAGGTGCCGACGCCGCGCCGGGTGCCGAGCGCGCCCTCGCGCTCGAGGTGGGTGTAGACCTTGGCCACGGTGTTGGCGTTGATGCGGAGGGCCACCGCGAGCTGCCGCACCGTCGGCAGCTGATCCCCCGGGCGCAGGCGGCGGGAGGCGATGGCGGCCCGGATGGTGCGCTCCAGCTGCGCGTGGAGCGGCGTAGGGTCGCGCGGATTCACGCTGGCGGTCCAGTCGAGGTCCGGCACAGATCGTATTGTACTACTTCAATAGTACAAATCAAGGGCCCGCGCCAATCGATAACTCAGAGCCACTATCGCGGCGATTCTCGCAAAACGGGCGGAAACGGCGTGAAACGCCGCCCTACAGGTGCCGCCGGAGGAAGCGGATCAGGACGTAGGCGTCCACGAACTTGAAGGGGGCCATCCCGGTGCTGTAGTGGCCGCAGGGCAGCGCGAAGGTCTCGTGCGGCAGCCCGTGGGCGGCAAAGCGCGAGAGCAGGTGGCGCGACAGGTCCACCGGGAACGTGAGGTCGTAGCGCGCGTACACCAGCAGGCTTCGGGCGTGGTGCATCGCGTCGAGGTACGCCATCGGGCTGATCGGCATCCAGATCCGCCGCAGCCGCTCGAGATCGACGTGCCCGTCGAGGCTCGCGCGGACGTGTCGCGTGGACAGGCCGCGCCAGACCACGTCGGCGAACCAGGGGGAGACGTGATTGAGCGCGGCGGCGCGGATCCGCGGCTCGTGCGCCGTCGTCAGCAGCGACAGGCACGACCCGAGGCTGGTGCCGAGAATCCCGATGCGCTCGAAGCCCTGCGCCGACAGCCAGTCCACGGCGCGCCGCGCATCGAGCACCGCCTGCCGGCACGATTGCAGCGTGCGGACGACGTTGGCGCTGACGATGTAATCGGCGCGCTCCAACTCGGGCGGCATGCGCACGTCGTGATAGGGCAGGCTGAGACGCAGCGCGGAAATCCCGAAGCGCGCGAGCAGGCGCGCCAGGCCGATGTGGCCGCCGGCATCGGCGTTCCACTGCGGCAGCACGAGCACCACGGGACCCGGGTCGCCGGCATGGCCGTTGCCCATGCGCTGCCGCGCCGCCGGGCTCGGAAACCATCGCGCCGCCACCACGTCGTTCTCGGCGTGTGGCGTCGACAGCGCGCTCGGGAAGCGCAACGATTCCCTCGCCGTTGACGGCCCGAGGCGGTGAACTCGAAGGCGGTCGTCGGCGGCGGGGTGAAGAACGCATGCGTGTCGCGCATGATCGCTTCGACCCATCGCTCCACGCGCGCTCCTTCGTCCGCGAGTCCTGAGCCGTTCGGGCTTTCACCTGCCCACCCGCCCACCTGCCCACCTGCTTCCGTCGGCAGCCACTCCAGCCCCCACTCGAACGGGCGGATCACCCGGTTCTTGGTGGCCGACGCGAGACGATGTTCCCAGCGGTGGAAGAGGGGCGCGATCACGTCAGGCGAGGGGAAGTGGCGGCCTGGCCGCGGATCCAGGGCTCGAGGGTGGCCGCCACGCCCAGCAGCCCCGCCGTGGACGGCGCGGCCAGTTGCGCGCCGATCGGCAGGCCGCCGCCGGTCGTGCCGCAGGGCACGGTGATGGCCGCATGGCCGGTGATGTTGAACAGCTGCGTGAGCCGCAGCGTGACGTTCCGCACCGGTTCGTCGACGCCCGAGACGCGCATCGTCGTCGCGCCGAGCGGCGTGGCCGGCACCGCGAGGGCGGGCAGCAGCAGGGCGTCGCGCCCCTCGAGCGCCGCGGTCACCTCGCGGCGCAGCACGTCGCGGCCGCGCAGCGCGCGAATGTAGTCCTCCGCCAGGACGTAGCGGCCGGCTTCGAGCCGCGCGCGCACCGTGGGCGTGTAGTCGTCCGGCTGCGCTCTCGAGCGTCGCGCGAATGGAACGCCGCCGCCTCGGTGAGGGCCACGTGCAGGTAGACCGCGCGCGATCTCGCCGCGTGCGGAATCGCGACGTCGTCGAGTATGACGCCGGCCGCCGCGAGCCGCGCGCACGTCTCGTCGAACGCGCGGGCGACGTCGTCGTCGAGCAGATCGAGGAAGTAGCGCCGCGGCACACCCAGCCGCAGGCCTCGCGGGTCTCCGGGCTGCGGCGGGGCGTCGAATCCCGGCACGTCGGCAATCACGCCGAAAGATGGCGGCCGCGTCGGCCACGGTGGCGCAGAGCGGGCCGACGTGATCGAGCGACGTGCTCAGCGGAACGACGCCCTGTGTCGGCACGTCGCGAAACACCGGCTTCAGGCCCACGAGCCCGCACGCGGCCGCCGGGATGCGAATCGAACCGCCCGTGTCGGTGCCCATCGACGCGAAGGCCATGCCGGCCAGGATCGAGGCGGCCGATCCGCCCGAGGAGCCGCCCGGCGATCGCGTGGGGTCGAGGGGGTGATGCACCGGCCCGTACGCCGACTCCTCGTTCGTGGTGCCGAGCGCGAACTCGTGGAGGTTGGTCTTGCCGACGAACACCGCGCCGGCCTCGCGCAGCCGCGCGACCACGGTGGCGTCGCGCGCGGCCACGTGGTTGCGGCGCACGCGCGAGGCGGCGGTGGTCGGCAGCCCGGCGATGTCGAGGATGTCCTTGATCGACATCGGGACGCCGTGCAGCGGGCCGCGATCGCGCCCCGACGCCAGCTCGCGATCGGCGGTGCGCGCCGCGTCGCGCGCGGCGTCGGCCAGCACGGTGATGAACGCGTTGATCGAGCCGTCGCGCTCGCCGATGGCGGCCAGGCAGCGCTCCGTGGCCGCCTCGGACGTGGTGTCGCCGGCCCGGATGCTGCGCGCGAGATCCAGGAGCGCGGGCGGGGAGGCAGGTGCCGTCATCGCGCCGGAGCGGGCGCCCCCGCGTCCCGGCCCGAGCCACCGGACGCGTCGGCGTTCCAGTCCGCCGCGCGCAGCAGGCGGGCCGCCCGGGCCAGCCCCTCGAGCGACGCCTGCAGATCCGGCAGTCCGCGCCGGGCGGCGTCGGCCCTGGCGCTCTCGAGCCAGTGGTCTGGAGTCATCGGGACCTTCAATCATGCCATACGGCCCTCGGCCGATAATCAGGGGTATGCACCTCCAGCCGCTGGCGTACCTGGATTCGGACTTCCTCGAAAGCGAGGACGGACGGCCCCTCCGGATCCTGGCCGAGTACCTCGAGCCCCTGCGCCGGTTCAAGGCGCAGAACATCCACGACACCGTGGTGCTGTTCGGATCGGCGCGCATCCACAGCCGCGAGCGCGCCGAACTCGAGCTGTCGGAGCTGGCCAACGGGCTCGGCGTGGACGAGGACGTGCTGCGGCGCAAGCGCAAGGCGCTGGAATGGTCCCGCTATTACGAGGACGCGCGCGCGCTCGCCAAGCTGCTCACCACCTGGTCGATGACGCTCGACTCGCCGATGCACCGCTTCGTCGTGACGTCGGGCGGCGGGCCGGGCATCATGGAGGCCGCCAATCGCGGCGCCCACGAGGCCGGGGGCAAGACGATCGGCCTCAACATCCGCCTGCCGTTCGAGCAGGGGGCCAACCCGTACATCACCGAGGGCCTGCAGTTCGAGTTCCACTACTTCTTCATGCGCAAGTTCTGGTTTGCGTATATGGCGAGGGCGCTGGTGGTGTTCCCGGGCGGGTTCGGCACGCTGGACGAGATGTTCGAGATCCTCACGCTGATGCAGACCGAGAAGCTCGGCAACCAGATCCAGATCATCCTCTACGGCTCCGAGTACCGGGATCCGATCATGAACCTCGAGCCGATGGCCGACTGGGGCGCGATCAACCCCGGCGACTGCGGCCTGATCGAGCGCGCCGATACGCCCGAACGCGCGTTCGAGCTGCTCAAGGCCCATCTCACCGAGCACCACCTCGCGGCGCCGAAGACCAAGGCCCCCGAGATCGCCAAGACCCGCTGACCCGCCCGCCGCGCCGCGCGCCGACCTGCGATGGCAGACGCGACCCGGAGGCGGGTCTGAAGACCCGCGGCCACGTCCAACCGTGGGCCCTGCGAGTCGGCCGGGCTTGACGGACCTATTCGCCAGGCGTATAAAGCGCCACCGCGACCACACCAGAACCCAGGGCCCCTCTCTTCGGCGGACGTCACTCTCTTGGAAGGAGATCCAGATGAGACGAGTGTCCGGCATCCCGATCCTTGGCGGCGTGTTCCTCCTGGTGGCCACCCTTGCTCATGCGCAGGCGACGTTGACCGGCGTCGCCCGCGACACCTCCGGCGCAGTGCTGCCGGGGGTCAACGTCGAGGCGTCGAGCCCGGTGCTCATCCAGAAGGTCAGGACCGCCGTCACCGACGGCACCGGCCAGTACCGCATCACCGACCTCCAGCCCGGGCTCTACACCGTCGTCTACGCGCTGCCGGGGTTCGTCGGCGTCCGGCGCGAAGCGGTCGAAATCTCGGGATCGGGCGTCATCGCCGTCAACGTGGAACTGCGCATCGGGGCGTTGGAAGAGACCGTCACGGTGACGGGCGAGACCCCGATCGTCGACACGCAGAGCGTCCGGCGTCAGGCGGTGCTGCCCGCCGACGTCATCAACGCGCTGCCGGCCACGAGATCGTACGGCGCGCTCCTCACGGCGGTGCCGGGCATGATGGTCGACAACACCGTCAACCAGGGCGCGATGACCCGCCCGTTCATGACCATGTTCACCGCCAACGGCGGCCGCGCCAACGAGGGCCGCATGATGATCGACGGTCTCAACGTCGCGGCCTCGTTCAACGGCGGCGGCGTCTCCACCTTCATCTACGACACCGCCAACGTCGAGGAGATGCAGGTGCTGGTCTCGGGCGCGCTCGGCGAGGCCGAGAACGGCGGACCACAGGTGAACCTCATTCCCAAGAGCGGCGGCAACGTCTTCAAGGGCACGGGTTTCTACAGCGGCGCGGGCGAATGGTCCACCGGCTCGAACCTCGACGACGAGCTTCGCAGCTACGGCCTCACCCAGCCGGCGGGAGTGATCAGCGCCTGGGACACGAGCGTTGCCGGCGGCGGCCCGATCAAGCGCGACCGGTTGTGGTTCTACCTCAACGCCCGCAAGTACAGCCAGCTCAACCCGATTCCCGGCGCGTTCGCCAACCTCAACGCGGGCGACCCGACCAAGTGGCTGTACGCGAAGGATCCCAACGTCGAGACGCGGGGCGCCGATTCGCGCGCCATCATGTCGGTACGCCTCACCGCGCAAGCCACGCCCCGCAACCGGATCACGTTCTCGCACGAATACCAGCACCGCTGCTCCGGGTCGTCGATCACGACGGGCGGCGACGGCTGCCGCACGCGCGGCAGCGACTGGATTGGCATCGGCACGCTGACGTCATCGCCCGAGTCGTTCCCCGGCTATCACGACTTCCCGTACCACGTGACGCAGGCCACCTGGACCTCGCCGGTGACGAGCCGCCTGCTGCTCGAGAGCGGGTTCTCGCGCTTCCAGTATCTGTGGGCCGGCTTCGGCATCGTGCCGCGCGATGGCCTGACCAGCCTCATCCCGGTGACCGAGCAGTCCACGATGTACGGCCAGGCGAACTTCTCGTATCGGGGACTCTACGATCCGCTGGCCTTCGCCTTTGCCGACAACGACGCCAACCCCAACAACTGGCGCGCGTCGGCCGCCTACGTGACCGGCGCCCACAACATGAAGGTGGGCTACCAGGGCTCGTACCAGAAGTCGCTACAGGCGCGGGTCTCGAACGACACCCAGCTGTGGTATCGCTTCAACGGCGGCGTTCCCAACGCCGTCGGCTACTACATCGCGCCGCGGTGGGAACAGAACGATCGCACCGCCACCCACTCGTTCTTCGTCCAGGATCAGTGGACGCGGGGCCGGCTGTCGCTGCAGGGCGGCCTGCGCTACGACCACGCCGCGAGCTGGGCGCCGGCCGAGCACAACGGCACCACGGAGATCTCGCGCTTCAGTCCGCAGCCCATCACCTTCGAGCGCACCGTGAGCGTGGCCGGCTACAACGACCTCACCCCGCGGCTCGGCGTCGCGTACGACGTCTTCGGCAACGGCAAGACGGCGCTGCGCGTGAACCTCGGGAAATATCTGCAGGCGGCCACCAACGACGAGAACTACTGGGCCAACAACCCGGCCAACCGTATCGTGACGCGCGTCCCCGCGCGCGGCTGGGTGGACGGAAACGGCAACTACGTCGTCGATTGCGACCTGAACAGCCCGCTGGCTCAGAACAACCTGGCCGCCGGCGGCGACAACTGCGCCGCGCTCGGCGGCAACGACCTGAACTTCGGAAAGTCCAACCCGAACTCGACGATCGTCAACCCCGACATCCTCGAGGGCTGGGGCGTGCGCCCCTACGACTGGCAGTTCGGTGCCTCGGTGCAGCAGGAGATCGTGCCGCGCGTGTCGCTGGAGGTCGGCTACAACCGGCGCTGGTTCGGCAACTTCTTCGTGACCGACAACACGGTGACGTCCGCGGCCGACTACGAGAAGTTCACGGTTGCGGTGCCGCAGGATCCGCGGCTCCCGACGGCCGGCGAGACCGCCACCTACGTCAACGTCACGCCCGCTGCCGCGGCGCGCCCCGCACAGAACTACCAGACGTTCGAGACCGACTACGCTGACGCCCGCACGCAGGTACTGGCACGGCGTCAACACCAACGTCACCGCGCGCCTGCGGTTCGGGCTCACGCTGCAGGGCGGCACGACGACCGGCCGCGGCGTGCAGAACACCTGCGACCTGAACGCGGCCCTGCCCGAGCTGCTGTTCGCGCTCAACGTGAACCAGCGCCTCGAGTCGTGCGACGTGGTCGAGCCGTTTCTTACCACGTTCCGCGCGCTGGCCGCCTACACGGTGCCGAAGATCGACGTGCTCGTCAGCACCAACATGCGGTCGGTGCCCGGCGCGTCGCTCGGCATGGGGTCCATCTCCGCGACCAACGGCGCGTCGATCAACGCCAACTACAACGTGCCCAACCTGGTCGTGGCGCAGTCGCTCGGCCGGCTGCCGGCCAACGGGCTCGCCAACGGCACGACCAGCGTGAACATGCTCAGCCCCGGCCAGCTGTATGGTGAGCGCATCACGCAGTTCGACATGCGGTTCGCGAAGCTGGTGCGATTCAAGTCGGGCCGCGCGGACATCGGCATCGACCTCTACAACGTGTTCAACGCGAACACGCCGACGACGTTCCTGCAGACCTACGACTACGCGACCAGCGGCGCCACTTATCTGCGGCCGACCGCGATCGTGTCGCCGCGGTTCGCGCGGTTCAACGTCACCGTCGCGTTCTGAGTCACGGCTCGGTGTTCGCTAGGGGCGGGTCTTGCAGACCCGCCCGCGCGCCAGAACGGAGGGCGGTCTGAAGACCGCCGCTCTACAACTCACAGCGGGGGGCCCGGCCGTGACGAGGGTCCTTTCGCGAACGCGTTCGAGCCGTGCCGAACGACTCCACGCGAGCGCGCGAGAAGGCTGTGGGGACCAGCGGGGTATGAGCGCGCCGAGAGGCGCGCGATTCCCGCGTCCAGCGGACAGCCGCCATCGCAGCGCGCTCCGGCGCGGCGAGCCGCGTTCCGCGAGAGGAGCCCTCGTGACGGCCGGGCGCCGGACGCGCAACGTCCGAAGGCCGGGTCTGAAGACCGCGGCCTCTACATTCGATGAGGCGGTCTGAAGACCCTGAGCCCTCCCTGACGCCCTGAGCCTTAAGCCCTACGGCTTCAGGAACTCGTCGACGATCTTCACGAACTCGTCCGGCCGTTCGTCGCTCGGGTAGTGCCCGAGGCCGGGCATGGTGACGATGCGCACCTGCGGCAGCGCTTTCTTCAGCTCCTCCTGCGTTGCCGCCGGCACGATGGTGCTGCGGCCGCCGAGCACGTAGAGGATCGGGCGCCTTGATCGCGCGCACGTAGCGCCACAGCTCGGTCTCGACGAATCCTTTCACCAGATTCGGATCGCGCTTCCACACCAGCCGGCCGTCCTCCCGCCGCTTCGTGCCATAGCGCACGTAGGGCTCGAGCACCGCCTCCGGCAGCGGCTGCGCGCTGGCGCGCATCGCGCGCGAGCAGTTCGTCGGGGCCGGCCCACCCGTTCTCTTCCTGCTTCACCCGCCGCGCGTAGGCGTCGGCGATCGACCGCGGCCGTTCGGGCCCGACGTCCTCGGCAATCACGGCCGCGACGAGCTCCGGATGCAGCCCCGCGAACACCTGCACCACGCGGCCGCCGGTGGAGTTGCCCCACAGCGTCACGTTGCGCAGGCCGAGCGCCCGCACCAGCCCCTCGAGATCGCCCACGTGATCCTCGACCAGATAGCGCCCTTCGGGATCCCAGCCCGAATCGCCGTGGCCCCGCAGATCCATCGCGATCACGTGGTAGCGGCTGGCGAAATGCGGCGCGACTCGATCGAAGGTCCTCGCGACCCGATCGATGCCGTGCAGCATGACGAACGGCGGGGCCGACCGGTTGCCCCAGTCCACGTAGTGCAGCCGCAGCCCGCCGACCGACACGAAGTGGTCCTCGGGTGTCGGCGGCGGAGCGTCCCGCTGGCCTGCGAGGCTGGCAACCGTGAGCAGGAGCAACACCGATTGCGCCGGCGGTCGACGTCATCTGCGGGAGTCTACGCGGTTTTCGCCGCGCATGAAGGCCCCCAGGGCGATGCCGACCTCCTGCGGGCACGTCGCCAGCTCTAGCGTCTTGATCTCACGGTGGCGGCCCTCTAGGATCGCCACCGTGCACACCTCACTCCCGCTCCGCGCCCTCGTCTTCGGGACCGTCCTGCTCGCCGCGGCAGCGGCCGCGAGCGCGCAACAGCCGCGCACCGCGGCGCCGGTGACGCCGCTCACGGCGCTCGACCACATCGAGATCCAGCAGCTGCTGCACCGCTACGCGTTCGCGCTCGACACCTGCTCGAACAACGGCTACGACTACGCCGATCTCTACACGCCGGACGGCGTGTTCTACTGGGGCGTCGGTGGGCGGAAGTCGGTAGGCCGCGAGCAGCTGGCCGAGGCGGCCGGCGGCGGCAAGGGGGGCTGCAAGAAGCTGCAGACCGCCAGCCGGGAGAACCCGATCCAGACGCACGTCACCCTCAACGCGGTGATCGAGGCGTCGCCCGAGGGCGCGATCGGCAAGAGCTATCTGGTCTACCCGGGCGTGCAGGGCATTACCGGCGACGGCACCCACACCGGCCACGTGGGCGGCTACCAGGACGTCTATGTGAAGACGGCGCAGGGCTGGCGCTTCAAGAAGCGCATCCACATCTTCCCGCCCGCCATCCCGGGCACCTACGTGTTCCCGGCCGACGAGCCCGCGCCGCAGACGAAGTAACCCTGGCGCGGCGTGTCGCGCTCAGTACAGCAGGTACGGCGCGCGCAGCGCGCGGAACGCGTCCTCGTCGGCGCGCCACGACTCGGCCATCGCGCGCGGCGCTCGTGCCCGCTTCGATCTGCTCACGGAACTGCGGCGACCCGGCGAGGATGTCGATCGGCAGCTTGTCGTGTTCGTACTGGTACGGCGGCTGGCGCCAGAGCGGCTGCGAAGGCGCTTCGCGATGAAACATCGCGATGAGCGCCGCGCCGGTGAGCACCGGCTTGAACGCGCGCCGGTCGGTCACGTGCACCTGGCAGCCGCCGCAGGCCTGCTTCGCGTGCTTCTGGAACGTCGGCTCGAACATGGCGGGCCGGAAGAAGGCGCCCGGGAGGCCCAGCGCGTTCATCTCGCGGGCGAAGCGCTCGGCCTCGATGCCCGGCGCGCCCACGAGCTCGAACGGCCGCGTGGTGCCGCGTCCTTCTGAAAGCAGCGTCCCCTCGAAGAGCACCGTGCCCGGATACACCACCGCCGTGTCGAGCGTCGGCATGTTGGGCGACGGCATCACCCACGGCAGGCCGGTCTCGTCGGCGAACATCTCACGGCGCCACCCTTCCATCTCCACGACCTCGAGCTGCGGCGCCGAGGCCGGAAGTGCGCGTTGAACAGCCGCGCCAGTTCGCCGATCGTCATGCCGTGGCGCATCGGGATCGGGAACTGGCCGACGAACGACTCGAAGCCGGGCACGAGCGCCGCGCCCTCGACGTCCACGCCGTTGATCGGGTTGGGCCGGTCGCACACGATCACCGGCACGCCGTGCCGCGCCGCCGCGCGCAGGCAGTTGGCCATCGTGTAGATGTAGGTGTAGATGCGCGCGCCGATGTCCTGCAGGTCGACCACGAGCGCGTCGAGGCCGCGCAGCATCTCCGCGGTCGGCTCGCGCGTCTCGCTGTACAGCGAGTAGACGGGCACGCGCCGGCCGGGGTCGTCGCGGTGCGGCGTCTCGATCATGTTGTCCTGCACGTCGGAGCGGAAGCCGTGCTGCGGGCCGAAGATCGCGCCGAGCGTCACGCCGTCGGCCGCGGCCAGGCGATCGACGATGTTCGCGAACCCGCGATCGATCGATGCGTGGTTGCAGACGATGCCGACGCGCGCTCCGCGGAGCCGCGGCGACTCGAGCAGCCGTTCGGTTCCCAGCCGAACGGAGGCGGTCATGACTGATGGCATGCCGCCATTATCGGCCTCCCGCCTCCCAGTCAGCACGCCGTTTGCTCGTACCTCGTCCTGACGCGGTTTTCCGGCCGGATCGGTACCACGGTTGTTCTCGGCGTCACGGAATCGTCACGGCTCGTCGCTGTCGGCCAGGCAATCTGCCCGGCGCTGCACCGACGGGCTGCACGGATCGCAACGAGCTCGACCGGAAGCACGCGCAGGAGGGGTGGACATGATTCGCACGTCGATCGCGACAGCCGTCGCACTGTGTCTCCAGGCCTCGGCGGTGAGTGCGCAGACGCAGCACTTCACCGTCAGCACGCCGTCGGCCAGCGTCTACAAGGCGCCGACCAACGTGAGCCCGGTGATTGGCCAGGCCACGCAGGGGGCGACGCTCGAAGTGACCCGCGACGTGGGCAGCTGGGTGAAGGTGGCATGGTCGCAGGCTCCCGACGGCGTCGGCTACGTCCGGAAGAGCGCCGGCACGGTGAGCGTGCTCGGCCCGGCCGTGACCCCAACGCCGGCGACGGCATCGGCAGCATTGTCGCAGCCGTCCTCCTCAGCGGCCCGTCCCACGGCGTCGCAGGCCGGTCCGGCCGCGCGGCCCCAGACGCCGGCTCCCGCCGGATATGTGGCGCCGTCGCACCGCATCGGCCTTGGCGGCCAGATTGGCGGCGCCGCGATGGGCGCCGGCTTCAGCGTGCGCGGATGGTCGGCGTCGCAGCGCCTGGGCGTCCAGTTCGACGTCGCGCGGTATTCGATGTCGAACGATCTGTTCTTCACCCGGATGTCGTCCACGCAGTTCGGGCCGCGGGTGCTGTACGCGTTCCGCGACCGCGTGTCCGACCGCACCTGGGTGCGACCCTACGCCGGCGCCGGCGTGCACATGGCGCGGACCACGGTCACCGATCCCGCCACCGCGCTGTCGATGTCCGACACGGGCATGGCGGCGCAGCTCTTTGGCGGCACCGAAGTGACGCTGTCGGCGATGCCGCGACTCGGCCTGAGCGCGGATGTCGGCTACCAGTGGTACCAGAGCCCCCTTCGACGGCTATGCGCTGGACGGCGTGACGCTGACGCTCTCGGCACGCTGGTACGTGAAGTAAGGCTCCAGGCTCGGCCTGGCGTCAGCCCGCGTCCCGCGTGTACAGTGGGAGCCACTGTGAGGCGGACGAAGATCATCGCCACGGTCGGGCCCGCAACGGCCAGCGAAGCCCGGCTGCGCGAGCTGATCGCGGCCGGCGTGGACGTCTTCCGCCTGAACTTCTCGCACGGGACCGCACGACGCGCACGGCGAGGTCGTGGCCCGCATCCGGGCGCTGGCGGCTGAGGCCGGCCGCAGCGTCGCGCTGCTGCAGGACCTCAGCGGCCCCAAGATCCGCACCGGCTTGCTGCGCGACCATGCACCGCTGGCCCTGGCGGCTGGCGACGAGCTGGTGATCGCGGTGGGCGACTTCCTTGGCGCACCCGGTCGGGTGTCGACCAGCTACGAATACCTGCCGTCGCTCGTGAAGCCGGCGACACGCTGCTGCTCGACGACGGACGCATCCAGCTGCGGGTCAGTCGACAACGATCGCCAGCAGATTCGAACCACCGTCGTGGATGGCGGGGTGCTCGGCGAGCACAAAGGCATCAACGCGCCCGGAGTGCCGCTGCCGGCGTCGGGCCTCACCGAGAAGGACAAGGCCGACCTGGCGTTCGGCGTGCGCGCCGGCGTGGATTTCGTGGCCATGAGCTTCGTGCTGAGCGCCGCCGATTTACGCCAGGCGCGCGCGGCGCTGGCGCGAAGCCGGCGCGCCCGATCTGCCGCTCGTCGCCAAGCTCGAACGCCCGGAGGCAGTCGGCATCGCTCGACGACATCCTGCATGCCTGCGACGCCGTGATGGTGGCGCGGGGCGACCTCGGGCTCGAACTGCCGCTCGAGACGGTGCCGCGCGTGCAGAAGGCACATCTACGCGGCGGGCCCGCGCGCTGGGCGTGCCCGTCATCGTCGCGACCCAGGTCTTCGAATCGATGATCAAGGAGCCGCGCCCGACCCGCGCCGAGGTCAGCGATGCGGCCAACGCGGTCGGCGACGGCGTGGACGCGGTGATGCTGGCCGGCGAAACCGCCGTCGGCACCTACCCCGTGAAGGCGATCCAGACGCTCGACCTGGTGCTGCGCGACGCCGAGCAGATGCTTCCGCCGCGTGTGCCGCTCGAAGAAGTCCACGTGCGCGCGCCGCATGGCGCAGGCCATCTGCGAAGCCGCCGTCACGCTGGCCGAGCGGGGCCACGCGGCGGCCATCGTCGCGGTCACGCGCGGGGGCAAGACCGCGGCGCTGCTGTCGGCGCTGCGGCCGTCGACGACGATCGTCGCCGCCACCGATCAGCCGGCCGGTGTTCCGGCGGCTGGCGCTGTCGTGGGGCGTGCTGCCGCTCATGGCCGACCTGTCGGGCGACATCGACGTGGCCGCGCGCCGCATCGGCGCCACGCTCGTGGCACGCGGCATCGTCCCGGCCGGATCGGCGATCGTGCTCGTGAGCATGAGCCCCGAGCTCGGCACCGGCCCGTCGAACTTCCTGACGCTACAGAAGGTCTAGCGGCTGGCTAGCGTCGCGGCCGGAGTTCGCGCCAGCCGCGGCGCAGCAGCGAGTCGCGCAGGGCGCGCACCCGCGCCACCGCGCGCGGCCGCAGGGCGAAGCGTTCGGACGCGATGATGCCGGAGGGAGATTCGACGCAGAGTTGAAGCCCGCCGGCGCCGCGATAGACCGCGCACAGCAGCCGCTCGTCGTTCCATTCCAGCCGCCACAGCGTGGCGACGCGATCAAGGGCGGGCGATGGATTCAGTACGCCCATTATAGGCAGGTGAGACGGGTGGGCAGGTAGGCAGGTAGGCGGAACGCCAGGCTTGCCTACCTGGCCCACCTGTCCTACCTGCCCACCTGCCCGAGCCCGCCCTACGGTGTTTTCGGCTACCAGCTGTCCCCGGATCTCGCCGCCCGGGTTCGTGGTGGTGTGGATGTTGACGTAGGCGTTGCCGTTGGCCACGGCCTGGATGACGTCGTCGATCGTGTTGATGCCGATCGCCGCGGCCGGGCGGAACGCTGGCCTCGCCGACGCGGAACGTGGTGACGAAGTCGCCCAGCCGCCCGCCGATGCCCGGGAAGTCGATCACGACCGGGCCGGCAATGCCCTTCGGGCCGACGTGGATGTGGCCCGCGGTGGTGGTGGTCGGGATGTTGAAGATGCGAAGGGTGATCGCGAACTCCTTGGCCACGGTGTCGATGGCCACTTCCGCCGTGCCCGCGGCGCCGCTCAGCAGAATCGGCGTCTCCTCGCCGCCGCCGAGCGTCGCCGTGGCCACGACGACCTGGGCCGATGCCGCCGCCGCGCTGACGAGCAGCCGCCGCGACCATCGCCGCGCCCACGTGTAGTGCTCTCTTCATGGAGTCCACTCCTTCTGGTGACAGGCGAACCCCTGCCTGCTGATGTGATCGTCTGCCGGCGACACGCCGCCAGCGCGCACGGAGCAGGATCCCTGCCACGGGCTTCCCGCTGCTTCGGCCGAGATTACGCGATACCGGCCGCCCAAGCGTTTACGGGGGCCGAAAACGCGTTTCGGTCCTCGATGGAACCGCCGTGAGCCGTTCCGGCCGTGTTCGGCACCTAAGGAGGTAGGACGGGACGGTAGGCAGGTAGGTCAGGTAGGACAGGTCGGACAGGTGGGACGGTGGGACGAGGTCGGCCTGTGAAGCGACTCGGGCGGTTGTGGCTGGTGCTCGGCCTTCTGGTGGCCGGCTGTCTGGTCTTCGCGGGCCGCGGGCACGCGCAGCCGCGCCCGCCGGTCGCTGGAGTTCACCGGCGGCTACGCCGGCTTCGTGGACGACGCCACGATTGAGCACGGCGTCTTCGGCGGGGCGGCCAGATGGCAGGTCACCCCGCGGCTCGGCATCGGTCCGGAGATCACCTACATGGTCGGTCCCGCGATTCGACCGCGACCTGTTCGTCACCGGCAACGTCACCTGGGATCTGGTCGGGCCGGCCCGCCGCGATGCCGGGCGCGTCGTGCCCTACGTGGTGGGTGGCGCCGGGTTCTTCCGCCACTTCGACCAGTTCGGCCCGAACCAGTTCGCGAGCAACGAGGGCACGTTCACCGCCGGCGGCGGGGCCCGGGTCTGGGTGTCGCGCCGCGTCTACGTGGGCGGCGAGGCGCGCTTCGGGTGGGAACTGCACACGCGCGTCGGCGGCACGGTCGGCGTGGTGTTCGACCGCTGACGCGCGGCCCGGCCGGCACTCGACGCACGACCGGCCGGCGTGCGGCCACGGCGTCCGCCGCTTCCGCGATCAGGCAGGCCCGCCCACGTCATGCCCCGAAGTGATACGCCGACAGCCGGAGCCCGGTGAAGGTGTCGTTGAACGCCACCACGGCGCGGTCGTCACCGGCGGCGCCGGCGGCCACCATCAGCGGAATCAGATGCTCCTCGCGCGGGTGCGCGGCGCGCGCGGCGGGCGCCGCTGCCCAGCGCTCGAGGCGACGCGTTGCGCGCGCCGGGCTCGAGCGCCACGATCTCTCGCAGCCACGCGTCGAAGGCTTCCGACACCGGCGCGGCGCGCGGGTCGCGGAACGCCCGCAGGTTGTGGAACGTCATCCCGCTCGCCACGATGAAGATGCCCTCGTCGCGCAGCGGCTGCAGGGCCCGCCCGATCGCGATGTGCTCGGCCGGGTCGAGCCCCTCCCTGAGCGACAGCTGCACGGCCGGGACGTCCGCCTCCGGGTAGGTGAGCTTCAGCGGCACGAACGTGCCGTGGTCGTAGCCCCGGGCCGGGTCGGCGCCGGTGGGGAAGCCGGCGGCCTCGAGCAGCGCCCGGGTGCGTGCCGCGAGTGCGGGCGAGCCCGGCGCCGGCCATGTGATGGTGTACGACTCGGGCGGGAAGCCGTAATAGTCGTAGAGCATCGGCGGATGCTCCGCGGTCATCACCGTTGGCACCGCCGCTTCCCAGTGCGCCGACACCACGAGCAGCGCCCGCGGCGGCACGGGCGGAACGTCACGGACCGACCGCAGGTAGTTGGCCAGCCGGGAGACGTCCTCGGGCGGAAAGCCCATCTCGACGAACGGCCACGGTCCGCCGCCGTGCGGAATGAAGACCACGGGCATCCGCGTTGGTGCGCCCATGCCGCGATCGTAGTCGAAGCGCCTGCCCCGAAGGCTCGATGAGCGCAGGCGACGAGGAGCGCACCGGCGTCGCCGGTCGTGCCGGCCGGTCGCAGCTGCACGCGGCTGCACATGACACGTCGCGGTCTCGCGGAGCGAAGTCGCGTCCCGGGTGAGCGCGCTGCTGATTCGGGCCGGGCGTGCCGATACAGAACACGTGCGTGTACTGCCGTGCCTCGCTTCGGAGCAGCCTTGTGTCGTGGATTGCTGGCGAAGAATGTCGCGATCGATGCGACGTCGAACCGTCGTGGAGCGGCCACGATGAGCCAGCCCGAAACCCGACTCGGCGAACTGCTGATCCAGCGACGTCTCATCGTCGCGTCCGATCTGCAGGAGGCGCTCGAGGCGCAGAAGAACGCGCCCACCTACGTTCCGCTCGGACAGCTCCTCATCGACCGCGGCCTGATCACGCGCCGCCAGCTGCATCTCCTGCTCGACTGGGCGAAGATGCGCCCGAAGCTGGGCGAGATGCTCGTCAAGGCTGGCTCGATCACCGAGTCGCAGCTCACGCGCGCGCTCGAAGAGCAGCCGCAGATGGGGCTGCCGCTCGGCGAGACGCTGATCAAGCTGGGATACGTCACCGAGGACCAGATGCGGCAGGCGCTGTGCCTGCAGATGAACGTCCCGTATCTGGACCTGCGCGCGTCTGCAGATCGATCCGGCGCTGGCCAAGTCTGATCAACCGGACCTATGCGGTCCGCCACGTCGTCGTGCCGGTGTCGCAGGTGGGCCAGACGCTCACCGTGGCGATGAACGACCCGTCGGATCTCGAGGCGGCCGAGGATCTGGCGCAGTCCACCGGCTGCATCATCCGCGTGGTCACCGAGCTCGCTGCGCGCGATTCAGGACGCGATCACGCGGCTCTATTCGCCCAACGCCGCCAGCGCCGAGGTCGAGGCGCTCGAGAGCCTCGAGCTGGTGCAGGACGCCGAGGACCACGCCATCGGCAAGGAATACACGGCGCAGAGCCGCCGCGCCGACGACATCGTCCGCCAGATCTTCAACATCGGCGATCAGCCGCGGCTGCAGCGACGTCCACATGGAGCCGCTGTCGCGCAACCGGCTCCACATCCGCTTCCGCATCGACGGCGTGCTGCGCGAGCTCGATCTCGGGCCGCTGCAGCAGGCGTGCAACGAGAACGTGCTGTCGATCGTGTCGCGCGTGAAGATCCTCGGCAAACTCGACATCTCCGAGCGCCGCCGGCCGCAGGACGGCAGCTTCCGGCTGCGCGCCGAAGGGCCGTCGGGCGACATGCTCGACTTCGACCTGCGCGTGTCGGTGATGCCGAGCTACTACGGCGAGAGCGTGGTGGTGCGCATCCTCGATCGCCGGCGGGCGCCGAAGTCGATCGACAGCCTGAAGTTCGCGCCGCCGGTCACCGAGCAGCTCAAGAAGCTGCTGTCGCGCACCTCCGGCATCGTGCTCATCACCGGACCGACCGGGTCGGGCAAGAGCACCACGCTCTACGCGGCGCTGCAGTCGCATCTACCGCCCGGAGATCCGCGTCCTCACGGCCGAGGACCCGATCGAATACGTCTACGAGCAGTTCAGCCAGTCGGAAGTGGACGAGCGGATCGGCAACACCTTCGCGAGCTACCTGCGCGCGTTCCTCCGCCACGACCCCGAAGTGATCATGGTCGGCGAGATTCGCGACCACGACACCGCCGAGATGGCGCTGCGCGCGGCGATGACCGGACACCTGCTCCTGAGCACGCTGCACACGAGCGACGCGGTGTCGGTGGTGTCGCGGCTGGTGGACCTGGGCGTCGAGCCCACGCTCATCGGCGCGTCGCTGGCCGGCGTGCTGTCGCAGCGCCTGGTCCGCACCGTCTGCACCGACTGCCGCGAGACGCTACACGCCGGCCCCCGAGCTCATGCGGAGTTCTTCGACGAGACTGCCGACCGACCTCAAGTGGTACCGCGGGCGCGGCTGCCACAAGTGCGATTTCTCCGGGCTACAAGGGCCGCCGCATCGTGGCGGAGCTGTGGATTCCCGAGCAACGCCGACGTCATCCTGATCAACAAGTCGGCGCCGCGCGACGAGCTCGTCGAGAGCGCCGTCAACTCGACCTATTCGATGGCCGAGAACGCGATGCACCTGCTCAAGGAAGGCGTGACGAATCTCGAGGAGCTGATGCGCACGCTCCCCTACGCCACCATCTACCGCATGCGCACGCTGACGCCAGCCTGACGTAGAGCGGTCATCGTGGCAGCGGGTCTTCAGCCCGCCTCATGAGCTGGCGGAGTGAGGCCCTATTTGAATCGATCGGCGTAGACCACGGGCTGGCCCGATTCCCAGGGCCGGTAGTCGTTGAAGAAGTCGATGCGCTCGCCGACCGGCGGGTGGCTCGCGCGGAGCCAGGTGTACAGCCGCCCCGGCCGTGGCACCGCCAGATTCTCCTGCTGCATGATCGCGAACGCACTCGCGCCGGCGTGATTGTCGCGGGTGATCTCCAGCGCGAAGCGATCGGCTTCGTGCTCGTAGTGGCGCGACACCGCCAGCGTCATCGGGTTGGTGACGAGCGAGATCGTGCCCACCAGCAGGATGATCAGCGGCAGCGACGCCACGTCGCCGAGCGTCGTGAACCCGAAGCGGTGGCCGTACTTCGCGATGAGGGCGCCCGACGAGGCGGTGCACGGCGTAGAGCAGTCCGAGGATGGTCACCGACAGCAGGATGATCAGCTTCCACACGTGCCCGAGCACGTAGTGGCCCATCTCGTGCCCCATCACGGACAGGAGCTGGCGGCCGGTCGAGTGCCTTCGAGGATGTGTCCCAGAGCACGATGCGCTTGGTGGCGCCGAAGCCGGTGACGTAGGCGTTGAGCGCCTTGGTGTCCTCGCTCTTGGCCACCTCGAAGACGCGGCCGCCGTCGATGCCCGACCGGTCCGCCAGTTGCGAGGATCCCGGCTTCGAGCGTCTTGTCCTGCATCGGTCCGAAGCGGTTGAACAGCGGGTCGATCCAGAGCGGCTGGACGAGCACGATCGTGATGATGAACGGCACCGCCAGCGCGCTCGTGTAGAGCCACCAGCGCCGTCGGGCTCTTGCGCAGCAGCAGATACGGGACCCAGAGCACGAGGCCGCCAATCACCAGGGTGACCGCAAGGTTGGCGAACTGATCGCTGGCCCACTTGCCGATCGTCTGGTTCGACAGGCCGTAGGCGTGCTGGCGGACGAAGCTCTCGTAGTAGACGCGTGGCAGGTCGATCAGGGTCGAGGCCACCGTGAAGATCACCCAGTACACGCGCGACCAGGAAGAACCACTTGCGGCCGATCGCGCCGGCCCAGTCGCGCATGCGGGCGGAAAAGCCGGTCCACAGGAACAGCGGCTGGCACGACCAGTCCCCACACCGTGTTGAAGACCCAGAGGATGTTGCCGCTGCGGTGATAGGCGAGCGCCTGCGCGCGTCGGCTCCGGCACCGCCACGCGTTCGTCCTGCGCGGCGTCGGTCGAGGGTGCCGGTGCCGGCGGTGCGTCCTGCGCCATCGCCGCTCCGGGTAGCAACAGGAGCAGTGCGAGGAGCAGGGCGCGCGAGCTTACGACGCCGGCAGCTCCACGTGGTCCGGATAGGCCCGTTCGCCGGCCAGCACCTTCACCGGCAGCCGGTTCTCGGGCAGCGGAATCGGACACGTCGTGTAGGGATTGAACGCGCACGGGGGATTGTAGGCCTGATTGAAATCGAGCACGGCCGTGCCGTCGTCGCGCAGGTCGGCGTAGAGGAAGCGCGCCGCGCCGTAGGTTTCCTCGCCGCTCGACGCGTCCTTGAAGACGAAGTAGAAGCGCTTGGGCCGGGTGGTGAACGGCCGCAGCCGCAGCGTCTGCCCGTTGAGCGTGAACTCCACGACGCCCTGCGTGCGTGAACGTGTCGAGATCGTTGAAGGTGTTGATCACCTGCAGGGTCTTCGGCGCCGCGTCCGGAATGAACCGCCCGGTCACCCGGTCCTCGCTCTGGATCGGGAACCAGGTGAACCCCTTGAACCCGCGGGCCAGCGGGCCGTCGGGATCCCACACGCGCAGCGAGCGGCGGTCGCCGCTGACGTGCACCGCAATCTTCACGGTGCCGGTGACGAGCTCGTCGGCGCCGGGGCTGCCGTCGTCCTTCAGCACCACCGGCGCCGTGACGCGCGCGCCTTTGAGATCCACTGGTGCGCCGGGTGCGGGCTCGAAGCGCACCGTGGCGCCCTGCACGACGAAGCGCCCGAGCGTCGCCGGCGCCGACGGCGGCAGCACGATGTCGTGGCTCTTGCCGCTGCCGGCGCTCTGCGCGCCCTCGTGGAGGAAGTGCAGCCCGGCAATCGTCACCCAGTCGCGGCGGTAGTCGGCCTCGTGCTTGGCACGCCAGGCCGCAGCCTCGGCGGTGGGATCGGTCGCGGCGCCGTCGGCGGCCGTACTGGCGGGCGGTGTGGTCACGGAACTCTGGCACCCCGCGCCCGACACGACGAACGCAAGAAGTACGGCGGCGCGAGCGCGGCCCGGCCAGTGCGATCGGTGGCCACGCAACAGCATGGCCGCATCGTAGTAACCGTGCCGGTGTCCGTCAAGGCGACGAATGCGCCCAGGCATCAGGGATGGCAGGCGTCGCGGCGGGACCTGGGCCGCGCCGGCCGGCGACAGCGAGAGCCAGCCAGTCGAGGGGCGAACACGAATGTCCCATGGCGCATGGGCTGGACATCAGCATACCGCCGCCGTCCCCGGAGTAAAGTATGCGGGTGCCCGCGCAGGATCGGCCGCGGGAAGGGGAGCAGGCCATGAAGCGAGTGCTCGTGCTCGGCGTGCTGGTGGGAGTCGGGGCGCTGTCGATGGCCGTCGCCGGCCAGGCGCCGCCGGGGCCGACGGCCAAGGCGATCGAGGCGACGAAGATCGAGAAGGTCAAGGACAACCTCTACGTGATCACCGGCTCGGGCGCGCGCCGAGGACACGAGCGCGTTCAGCGGCGGCAACGTCGCGGTCTTCATCACCGACAGCGGCGTCACGCTGGTCGATTCGAAGCTCCCCGGGTTCGGCCCGACGCTGGTCGAGCGCGTCAAGTCGGTGACGAACAAGCCGATCACCCGGATCATCAACACCCACACGCACGGCGACCACACCGGGAGCAACACGTTCTTCGGGGCCAGCGTCGAGACCGTCGTCCACGAGAACGCCAAGGTCAGCATGGCGAAGATGGACGACTTCAAGGGCGCCAACGCCAAGCTGCTGCCGGGCCGCACCTACAAGGACAAGCTGACGATCGGCTCGGGCAGGGATCAGATCGACATCTACTACTTCGGCCGTGGCCACACCGACGGCGACAGCTTCATCGTGTTCCCCGCGCTGCGTACG
Source organism: uncultured Acidobacteriota bacterium (assembly GCA_963731785.1). Taxonomy (GTDB): domain Bacteria; phylum Acidobacteriota; class Vicinamibacteria; order Vicinamibacterales; family UBA2999; genus DASYRM01. The sequence goes on along the minus strand of CAVSWX010000003.1, from coordinate 36,708 downwards.
ATGCACGTGGGCGACATCTTCGCGTGGAAGGCGCTGCCCTTCATCGACCCCGACAACGGCGGCAGCGTCGTGGAACACCCGAAGACGCTGGCCAGGGCGGCGGGGGCGGTGAAGAACGTGGACACGCTGATCAACGGCCACATCCCCGTGGGCCGGTTCCAGGACCTGGCGGAATACGCCGGCTTCACGGCCGACTTCGTCGCCTATGCGGAGCAGTCGCTCAAGGCCGGCAAGAGCGCCGAGCAGGCGGCGAAGGAATACAAGGTCGATCCCAAGTACAAGGGCTACGCGGCGAGCGTCAACCCGATGTTCGGGGGCGCGCTGGCCAATCTGGAGCTCGCATACAAGGAACTGAGAAAGTAGGTCCGCCTTTAGGCGGACCAACAGGGCCGCCTTCAGGCGGCCCGATACCGGAGGCGACGTTCATGGCCACACAGTTGACCCGACGGGAGACTCTCACGCGCGGCGCGGCCGCGGCGATGCTGCTCGCGCTGCCCGACTGGGCGCTGCCGGCGCTGGCCCAGGGCGAGGTGGACGTGGCGTTCACCGACTATCCGGCCACGTGGGTCGCGGCCAACCCAATGGCAATAACCGGTTCCTCGATCTCCGCAAGATCGACGGCCTGATCACGCCGAACGATCAGTTCTTCTTCATCCAGCACTACAACAAGCCGGAGCTGGATCCGGCGACGCACCGCATCAAAGTAACGGGTCTGGTGAAGAAGCCGCTCGAGCTGTCGCTCGCCGACCTCAGGGCGATGCCGTCGGCCGACATCGTCAACGGCTACGAGTGCTCGGGCAACAGCGGCCGCGCGATGCAGGGGCTGTCGTCGAACGGCCGGTTCACGGGCGTCCGGCTGCGCGACGTGCTGAAGCGCGCCGGCCTCGACGACAAGGCGCGCGAAGTGGTGTTCTTCGGCGCCGACCGCGGCAAGGAAGAAGTGGTGTTCCGGCAGCAGACGTTCAAGATCGAGCAGCAGTTCGCGCGCAGCATCACGCTCGAGAACGCGCAGAAGCCGGAACCGATGCTCGTCTACGCGCTCAACGGCCAGCCGCTGACCAAGGACAGCGGCTTCCCGGTGCGCCTCGTCATGCCGGGCTGGTACGGAGTGGCCAACGTGAAGTGGCTGTCGGAGATCCATCTGCAGGAAGGCCGCTACCTGGGCAACTACCAGGCGCGCTGGTACCGGACCATGCGCACCGTCGGCGGCACCGGCACCGAGACCGATCCCGAGACGCAGTGGGTGGAGACCGAGGTGACGCGCCTCAACCTCAAGTCGGTGATCGCGCGGGTCACGAAGACCGGCGCCGCGCACCGCGTGCGCGGCTGGGTGCTGAACGACGGCACGCCGCTCCGCTCCGTGGAAGTGAAGGTCGACGACGGCCCGTGGAAGCCGGCGGTGATCGAGCCGGCCGAGAAGTACTCGTGGAAGCTGTTCACCTATGCGTGGGAGGGCGCCACGCCCGGCGAGCACACGATCGTGTCGCGCGTCACCGACGTGAACGGGCAGGTGCAGCCCACCGTCGCCGACCTCGCCCGCAAGAAGACCTTCCTCGAGGACAACTCGCAGTTCCCGCGCAAGGTCATGATTGCCTGACGTCGTGGGCAGGTGGGTCGGGTAGGTCAGGTGGGTCTGGTAGGTAAGAGCGCTTGCCGAAACCCTCTGGGTTCGAGAGGCGGGTCTTTAGACCCGCCTGAAATGTTCTACCCACCCGACCTACCTGACCTACCTGACCCACCTGACCCAGCGTCAGTTCAGATCCGCCGTCTGCAGCGCCGGTGCGTGCCACGCCTTGTTGCGTACGTGGGTGCGCGACTTGATCCGCCAGCCGTTGCGGCGTCTTCACATAGACGTCCTCGTAGCCGCCGTGGCGTTCGATGCTGCCCGGCCCCTTCATGCCCATCTGCAGCAGGTAGATCCGTCCGGTGGCGCCCTCGGCGGCCGGCGTCACCACCAGATTGGTCATGATGTGGCTCCAGTCGGTCCACACCAGCTTGGTCTTGCAGCCGCGTGATCCGCCGCCGATGAGCGTGGCGAGCGCTTCGCGCCCGCGCGCCAGCACCCGTCCGCCCTGCTTGAACCCTTCCTCGGAATTGCGATCGATGAACACGCCGTCGGGCGTGAACACGTCCGCATAGTCGTAGCCGTTGTTGGCGCAGGTGTCGATGCCGTAGGCGTAACGGTTGGTGAGCTGCGCGATCTCCTGGTAGTCGGCGGCCGAGAGCGTGGGCGTCGCCCGCCGCGCTCACCCCCGGTTGCGTCATCCACACCGCCGTTGCCGCGCCAACCACGGCGCTGAGTATTACCGTCGCCATCCACTGCACGTTCCCGCATGTCGACCCGCTGACGAGAAGACGTGTCTTACCCACCTGACCGCACCTGACCTACCCGACCCACCTGACCTATCGGTGAAAGCGTCCGACCAGCACCGCCTTGCCGAGGACGTGGCCGTCCATCGCGTTGACGATGGCGAGGCGCGTGTCGGTGGCCTGCTGCGGCGTCCCCTGCGGGATCTCGAGCTTGATGTCGAGCGCGTAGAGCTCGAAGGTGTAGTGGTGAAAGGGTCCGGGTGGCGCGCCGGGTCCCATGTAGCCATTCGATCTCAGGCTTACCTGCCGCGTGCCGTCGGGGAGCTCTCCGGCGGGCATCGCTTCGGGCAGCCCGGTGGACGCGGCCGGAATGTTCCAGACCACCCAGTGGGTGATGTCCATCTTCGAACCACGGTTCAGCACCGGTTCGGGGTCGTGCATGATCAGCACGAAGCTCTGCGTGCCCATCGGCACCTGCGACCACGACAACGCGGGCGAGACGGCCATCGCGCCCGCCTTCTGCGTGTACTTGTCGGGGATGATGCCGCCGTCCTCGAACGCGGTGGTCGTCATGAGCAGCGGCGGCGACTGCGGTCCACGCCCCCGGCCGCCGGGTGCCGGTCCGCCCTGCGGCGCCTGGGCGACGAGCGATGCGGCCCCCGCCGCGAACAGGGCCATGACGGCCACCACGCCCGCTGCCGATCGCACGTGCCTCGTCATTGCGTCTCCTTGCGGCGGGGCTGAAGCCCCGCCCTACGTTTCCCTTATCGTGCCGAGCAGGGCGACGGCGACCAGCCGTCGCCGGTGGCGAGACCCTTGAAGTCGGAGCTCGTGAGCTGAGGCCGCGTGAAGTACACCGGGTCTTCCACCTTCGTCGTCACGGTCAGCCAGCGGTCGCCGTTGGGGGCCGTGTTCAGATCGAAGTACTCCGTCACCCGGGTCTTGTCGCTGTACGGCGCGCCGTTCTTGCGGATGTAGCCGGGGCGCAGGTTCGTGGTGACGATCTTCAGGCTGCCGCCGCGGTTGGCGCCTGCGCGGCCGCCGGCATACACCCACTCGGCTGACGACGTGCCCTGCCAGGTCGGCTCGACCGGCGCCGCCGCTGCCGCGCCGAAGCGGAAGAGCCGCGTCTGGGTGCCGGCGTCGGTTTCGATGCGCAGCGTCGTGTCGTCGGCCCACGCGACGCGCAGCCGCCCGGGCAGGCGCATGATGTTGGCCGCGCCGTAGCCGCGGCACTGCTCGCCGGCGGCCTCGTCGCGCGCCGGGTCCCACGTGTCGCCGATGCGCCGTCCCTCGGCGTTCAACGTGAGCGTCTCGTACACGCCCTTTCTCGGCGTGACCATCCGGAACTTCCAGTCCTCGGTGATGACCGACACCCAATAGCCGGTGAGATCCATGGCGGCGGCCGCGCGTGGTGTCGGCGGCGGCCCGCCGCGGCCGGCGCCGCCGCGCTGTGCCGACACCGGCACCGTGAGCAGTGCGGCGCCGATCGCCAGGGCGGTTGCGACCCGAAGCGGCAGGGAGGCGTGGACCATTGGCGTCCGGTCAGTCCACCGCTTCGCCGGCGCGGGTGCCCCAGCTGAAGCCGTCGACCGGCCGCTTGAGGCTCACCATCAGCACGCGGTACTCGCCCGGCACCCGCGAGGGCCGCCCGACGATGACGACGCCGTCGCCCACCCGCAGCGTGTCGCGGGTGATGCCGTTGTTGGCGAGTTGCGCCGTCCCGCTCCACTCCACCGCCCATCGTTGCGAGGCCCCGCTTTCGTCGGGCGCCTGCACGTGCACGAAGGAGTGCGGGTTGCGGAAGACGAACTGCACGAGCTTGCCGTCGAGACGTACCTCGCGGCTCGTGTCGTAGGTCGCGCCGTAGGAATGGTGGGCGCGGGCCGGCGCCGTCGTCGGCGCCGAGCGCCGCCGCGATCGCGAGCATGCCGCCGAGCCGGGCTGCGAGTGTCATGGCTTCTTCTCCGGAAGGGTGCGGTACACCGCGTCCACGAACATGTCGGTGGTCCAGGGGCCGGCCGTCGCGCCGTAGCGGCCGTCGAAGTCGAGCGTCGGGCGCGCCGCTTTCACCTGCGCCAGCGTCTGGCCCTTCGTTTTCAGGTCCTGCACGCGGTCGCGAATCATCACCAGCATGTTGCGATACGAGGCCACGTCGGCAGTGTCCGACAACCGGCCGCGGCTCGGAATGATCCAGGTGCCGCCTTGCGCGCGATATTCGGCCACCGCCAGATCGAGGATCTGGTTGAGCCCGTCGATCACGCCCTGGATCGTGCCGCCTTTGTCGAGATCGATCACCGGGTAGCTGATGCTGGAGAAGAGGCTGCCGGCGTGGATCACCTCGGAGTGGCGGAAGAACACCAGGCTGTCGGCGTCGGTCGTCGCCGCGGGGGCGTGGTAGATGATCACCGCCTCGCCGTTGACGTACTCCGGAAGCTTGTGCAGCTCGTCGAAGAACGTGTCGGTGGGCCACGCCGCCTCGGGGTACGCCGGTGGCTGCTTGTTCGCGGACGTGCTCATGCGGGTCAGCACGTTCTCGTGCGCGATCACCGACGCGCTGCGCGCGTTCGTCGCCACCGCGCCGCCGAAGCCGCCCCCGCGTGGAAAGAAGCCGCTCGCCGCGATCGCCGCGTTGCCGCCGACGTGGTCGGCCGCGTCGTTGGTGTTGACGATGTAGCGCAGCGGCCGGGCCGGCTGCGGCGAGCTGATGACGGTGTTGATGTACGGGCTGGCCCAGCCCCACTGCAGCCCCGGGCAGGTGGCGCCGGCGCAGCGGTTCGGCAGCGGCGCGGCGGTGGCGGACGCCGCCAGTTGCGCCAGTGCCGCCTGCACTTTGGCGGTGACGGCCGCGCCGCCCGAGTTGACCAGCAGGACGCCGTCGGTGCCAATGGACGCGGCCAGGTTCACTCCGTCGGCCACCAGCATGTAGACGTTGCCCTGCACCGGCAGCACGTGCACCTCGCCGTCGCGGGGCGCCTGGTCGTTGATCGCCTTGGCGAGCGGCACCGACGATCGCGACGCTGGTACCTTCAGGGCAGCCGGGTCCAAAGACCCGGGCAACACAGATCGGGTACTCGGGATAGATCGTCTTCACGCCGCCGCGCACGGCCGGCTCGGGCACCCAGGGCTCGTTCTTCAGCCATTCGGTCCACGCCTTGTTCTGCCCGGGCAGGAAGTGCGGCACCCAGTGGCGGTTGGTCCCGCCGTTCTCGGCGAACGCCGACGCGTTGCACGTCTCCATCTGCACGCTGGCGGTGGGGTCGTAGACGTAGGTCGTCGACTGGACGTACGGCTCGTCGAGATAGACCGGGTCGTCCACGACGGTCGTGATGGTGAGGATGTCGTCGTGACGGGAGAGGTACTCCGTCATCGTGTAGAGGTCGCTGGTCTGCGGGCCGCCGCGTTTCAGATATCCGTCTTTCAGGTGCGTGGTCGTGACCTTGAGCGTGTTGCCCACCCACTGCCCGGTCGAGAAGCCCGTCCAGGTGTGGGGCGCCCACGCCGGCGGATGCGGCCGGCCGTCCATGAAGATCGGACGGTCGAGCGAGCGCATGAACTGCACGTGGTAGGCGCGCACTTCGCGCGTGAGCGGATCCTGCTCCTTCAGGATGCGCGCGCCGCCGAGCCCGCGCCACTGGTGCGGCGCCGAGTGCGGCCGGCACTGGTATTCCGGCGTGCCCCAGATCGACTCGGCTGACGTGTCGGCGCGAAGTCGCCCTGCCTCGTTGAAGGGGATGCCGAGATAGTCGCCGAGCGGCGGCTGGCCCAGCCCGCCGATCAGACCGGGCTCCTCGTCGTTCTGGAGTGCCCACTCGCCCGAGATATCGGGCGGCACCAGCGTCCGCGGCGGCTGCGCCAGCGCCGCCGCTGGCCATAGCCACCCCGCCAGCAGTCCCGCGGTCAGGATTCCGGATCCGATACGTCCCGGGCATATATGTGGGCGAGATAATACTGCCGTGCGGGCACCGCGATTCGGGTGCCAGGCCGGCTGCGGCGCGTTGCGGCTATGATTCGCACCTCGACCCATGCTCCCGGTCCAGAAATCATGAGCCTGGCGTGGCTCTCGGTCGGCGCCCTCGTGGTGGCGGTGACCCTGAGCTGCACCACGACGATCAACGTCGGCGTCCTGTCGCTGGCGCTGGCGCTGGCGGTCGGCGTGTTCCTCGGCGACATGACGCCGGCCGCGGTCCTGCGCGGATTCCCCGCCGAACTGCTGGTGACGCTCATCGGCGTGACGCTGCTGTTTGCGATTGCCGAGGTGAACGGCACGCTCGAGCGGCTCACCGCGCGCGCGGTGCGCGCCTGCCGCGGCCATGCCGGCGCGCTGCCGGTGATGTTCTTCTTCGTGGGCTTCGCGGTCTCGACGATCGGCGCCGGCGCGACGCCGGCCAGCGCGCTGCTGGCGCCGCCGGCGATGGCCGTGGCGGCGCGTGCCGGCGTGCCGCCGCTGCTGATGGCGATCATGGCCGGCAACGGCGCGCTGGCCGGGACGCTGTCGCCATTTGCGCCGACCGGCATCGTGGCCCATGGCGTGATGGCGCGCATCGGCCTCGACGGCGTGGTCGCGAGCACGTTCGCCTACAACGCGCTGGCGCATGCGTTCGTCGGCATCGCCGGCTTCCTGGTGCTGGGCGGCTGGCGCCTGTTCCGCCGCGGCGCGGCGCGGGCGGCCGCCGTAGGAACGAGTGCGCGCCGTTCGAGCGCTCGCACTGGCTCACCGCCGCCGGCATCGCGGTGCTCATCGCCGCCGTCGCCGGCTTCGGCTTCGACACCGGGATGATCGCGCTGATCGTGTCCGCCGCGCTGATCCTGCTGCGCGCGGCCGACGAGGCGCGCGCCATCCAGCGCATGCCGTGGGGGGTGATGCTGATGGTCACCGGCGTCACGGTGCTCATCGCGCTCATGCAGGCGGCGCAGGGGCTCGACCTCATCACGGGCGCGATCGCCGCGCTCTCGACGCCGGCGACGATTGCGCCGGTGGCTGCATTCGGCAGCGGCGTGGTGTCGGTCTACAGCAGCACGTCGGGCGTCGTGCTGCCCGCGTTCCTGCCAATGGCGCCGGATCTGGCGCAGCGGCTCGGCGGCGTGGACCCGCTGGACATCGCGTGGTCGATCAACGTCGGCGCCAGTCTGGTGGACCTGTCGTCGCTCTCCACGGTCGGTGCGCTGTTCATCGCCGGCGCGCCCCCGGGCACCGACACGCGCGCACTGTTCAACGGCCTGCTCGCGTGGGGACTGACGATGGCGGTTGTAGGCGCGGCGCTCTGTTGGGTGGCGTTCGGCTGAACGTCTCGGCAGGGAGCGAGGGCCAACTGAATGCTCCGGGACTCGGCCGCGCGATCCGGCTGGGGCTGTCCCACAACGTTCCGGTTCCGGAACCAGATGGCGCGCGCGCCTTTTACATCCATCAGACACCCGAGGAGCTCTCGGTTCAGGAATGGAGGAAGGCTCCGCGGTTGGCCTTCGCCTCTCCTGCTCTCTGGAAGCGCACATTCGGGCCCGACGACATGGACGAACTCGTGTGGTTCCTCGTCAAGCACGACGCTGTCGCCTTCCTGCCGTCGTCGGGGCCCGCCTGACGCCGCTGATTTGAGCCGGATTTGCCCCTGAGCCGCCCGGTGGTTTTCGCGCAGCGCAAGCGATCGTGGTACAGTCCGCAGCCATCGAGCGGGGAGGATCCATGTCGAGGCTGCTGGCAGGTGCGCTGGCGATCGTGATGGCCGTGGCCGCGGGAGCGGCGCGGCTCGGCGCGCATCATTCGTTCGCGATGTTCGACACGGCGAACCGTGTGACCCTCACCGGCACGGTCACGCAGTTCCAGTGGACCAATCCGCACGCCTACATCGAAATCGACGTGCCCGACGGCGCGAACCCGCCGAAGCATTGGACGGTGGAGCTCGGCAGCCCGAGCATCCTCATGCAAGGCGGCTGGAAGTTCAACGACGTGAAGCCGAAGCAGACCATCACCGTGGTCATCAGCCCCCTGCGGAACGGTCAGCCAGCCGGCCTGCTGGTGCGCATCACGCTCGCCGACGGGCGCGTGCTCGCCAATGGACCCGGCCCAGCCGGGGGACAGCCGTGACCGCGCGTCTGACGTGCGTGGCGCTCGCCGCGGCGCTGCTCGCGGCTCCGATGACGGCGCAACAGACAGCGCCACCGGACCTATCGGGCGCCTGGGCGCCGTATCGCGCCGGGCGTGGCGCCGATCCGAAGTTCGCGGCTCCGCCCGCGACGCCGGTCCTGCTGAAGGGCACGTACAAGGCGTCGTGGGACGAGCGCCGCGCGGCCGAAGACGCGGCCACCAAGCGCGGCGAGCCGCTGGCCACGCCCGCCGTCGAGTGCGTGCCGTACGGCTTCCCGCGCATGATGTCGGTGGCGCTCTACCCGCTGGAGATCATCCAGCGCTCCACGCAGATCACGATGGTGACCGAGGCCTTCAGCGAGGTGCGGCGCGTCTTCATGAACCAGCCGCAGCTGCCGATCGACGAAGTGCCGCCCGGCTACTACGGGCACTCGGTCGGACGCTGGGAGGGCGACGTGCTGGTCGTGGATACGGTCGGCATCAAGACGACGATTCCGGCCTACCAGATGATCCCGCACAGCGATCAAATGCGGATCACCGAGCGGATCCGGCTCGTGGCGCCCGACTACCTCCACGACCAGATCACGATCGAGGATCCGGTGGCGCTCGAGAAGCCGCTCACTTACACGCTGGCCTACCGCCGGCTGCCCAACTACAAGATGGTCGAGTTCGTGTGCGAAAACAACCGCGAGTACGTCGACGGCAACGGCGCCGTCCGGCTTCGCCTCGGCCAGTGAATCGGAGGAGACTCATGCGGTCACGCTCGACGTTTCGCCGCGGCGCGGCCCTGGCCGCGGCGGTGCTCGTCGCGGGATGGGCGCCAATTGCGCAGGCCCAGCAGCCGCCGCCCGAGCCGGCGCTGCCGCTCGGCGCGCTCGCGCCGTCGAACCTGAAGAAGCCGCGGTCCGCGCCGCCCTTCGATCTCACCGGCACCTGGCTCAACGATCTGCGCTTCGCCGGATCGTGGCGATTCGGTCCGCCGCCTCCAGGCGTGAAGCTCACGCCCGAGGCCCAGAAGCACTTCGACGCCGCCCGCAAGGCGCAGGCCGAGGGTAAGGTCTATCGGGACGACATCGGCCAATGCTGGCCCGCCGGGCTGCCGATGATCATGACGCGCGTGTGGCCGATCGCCATGGTGCAGCTGCCCACGGTGATCTACATGGTCAGCGGTTTCATGAACAGCCTGCGCATCGTCTATCTCGACCGCCCCCATTCGGATCCCGACATCGTCGTGCGCAGCTTCAACGGCGAGTCGATCGGCCGCTGGGAGAAGGACACGCTGGTGGTGGATACGCAGTACTTCGTGGGGCACCACCACTGGATCGACTCCGGCGTGCCGGCGAGCACCGAGCTGCACATCGTCGAGCGGATCAGGATGGTGAACAACGGCGGCGCGCTCGAAATCGAATACACACTCGCCGATCCCAAGGGGTGGGAAGGGGAGATGAAGTTCACCAAGCGGTGGAATCGCGTGGACGATCAGGACATCCAGGAAGTGCAGTGCCTGCCTGATCTGAACGAGCACATTCCCAGCACGCAGTCGAAGGACAACGTCCGATGACCTCACGCATTCTCGCCACCCTCGCCGTCGTGTCCCTCGTGGTTGCCACGGCGTCGGCGCACCATGCCTCTGCCGGCATCGACCGCACGAAGACGGTGGAGCTCAAGGGCACCGTGAAGGCCTTCAGCTGGCAGAACCCGCACTCCTGGATGGAGGTGGAGGTGGCGAGCGAGGGGAAGGTCGTGACCTGGACCATCGAGATGACGGCGCCGTCCTACCTGGTGCGCGCCGGCTGGAAGTCGTCGACCCTGAAGCCGGGTGACGAGGTGAGCGTGACCGTGCGTCCGCTCAAGAACGGCGATCCCGGCGGCCTGTTCGTGTCCGTGACGCTGGCTGACGGCCGCACGCTCACCGAGCGCCCGGTGCTCGCCCAGCCGCCGGCTCCCCCCGCCCCGCAGTAGCGGCTCCGCTCCGCCGGGCCTCCGGCTCGATCGCCCGCGACTGGTGTCGTCGCGGAAATCGCGAACGACCCGTTCCGCGACTCGTGCGGTTTCCGCGTCGTTGTTCGATGTCGTGACTCGGCGTGATGGCGTGCATGGCTGGCACTTCCCTCGCAAGCAGTGCTAGTGTGAGCGCATGCACGGGAGTGACGACGTGACGCCAACTGGCTCCCGCGTGAAGCTCACCTACGACGACTTCCTGCTGTTTCCCGACGACGGGCAGCGGCACGAGCTGATTGATGGGGAGCACTACGTGACGCCGTCGCCGAACACGAAACACCAGCGGGTCTCGGGAAACCTGCATTTCCTGATTCGCGCCTGGCTCGAGCGGCATCCAATCGGCGAAGTGTTCTACGCTCCGTTCGATGTCGTCTTCACGCGGTTCGACGTCGTCGAGCCGGATTTGCTCTACCTGTCGCACGCTCGCGCGAAGGCCGCACTGACGGCCGCCCACGTGGCGGGTGTGCCCGAACTGGTGATCGAGATCGGGTCGCCCTCCACGCGCAAGCGGGACGAGACGATCAAGCGGCGTCTGTACGAGCGCGAAGGAGTCTCCGATACTGGGTTGTCGATCCGGATCTCGACGTGATCCGGATCTACCGGCGCGGGGCCGACGGCTTCGCCCGTGCAAGCGAATTGTCGGCCGAAGCCGGCGAAACGCTCACGTCGCCGCTCTTCGCCGGCCTGGAACTGCCGCTCGCCCGCGTCTTCAGCGAAGGGTCGTGACCCATCGGAAGGCCCGCCGCCACCGTCGCGGTCAGCTGCCGTCGCGGATGATCCGGCAGGACGCGATGTCGAACGACGTCGTGCCGATCGAGAGGCGCGTCTGCTCGCGGAACGACGCGGCGAACTCGATGAAACGCTGCACGTCGCCGAACGTGCTGGCCAGGCCCACCGACACCCGGATCGCGCCCGCGCTCTTGCCGCCGCGATGGGTGATGAACTGCAGGAAGCGCGGCAGCGACATGTCCTGCGGCTGGTCGAGCGCGGCCAGGATGTCGTCTTCGGTGATGCCTTCAGCAGTCTCTCCGGTGCCCGGGTTGCAGAAGCAACCCGTGCGCAGCGAGATGCGCCGCGCGCCCGCCAGTTGCTCGATGCGCCGGTAGTCCAGCAGGTGGCCGTCCGGATCGTAGAGGTTCATCGTCACGACACCGCCGCGATCGGCGGTGGTCATCGGTCCATACAGCCGGACCAGCGGGCGTCCGTTGGCGTGCCGCAGCGCCAGCAGTTCCTGCAGCAGCCACCCGGTGAGGCAGCGCACGCGCGTGGCGATGCGATCCATGCCCGCCCGTTCCAGGTGACGCAGCCCGATTGCCACCGCCGGGATCGACAGGAAATTGAGCGTGCCGTCCTCGAAGCCGGCCTCGCCGGTGAGATCAGAGAGGCGCGCGCCTGCACGGTGGCAAAGTTGACCGTGCCGCCGGCGAACCACGGCCGCACCAGGCGGGCGAGCGCGTCGCGCCGGGCCAGCAGGCACCCCACGCCGGTGGGGTAGCCGAACATCTTGTAGAAGGAGATCGACACGAAGTCGGCGGGCACCGCCTCGAGGTCGAGCCGGTTGGCCGGCACGAACGCCGCCGCGTCGAGCAGCACGTCCCAGCCGCGCGCCTTGGCCTCGGCCACGAGATCCAGCGGATGCTTGACGCCCGAGAAATTGGACTGGGCGGGGAAGGCGAACAGGCGCGTCGCCGCGGAGTGGCCGGCGGCGAGGCGCGACGAGACGTCGGCGCGATCGAGCCTGAGTTCGGGAAACGTCAGCCCGGCGTAGTCGATGGCTGGCGCCGCGCGCCGCGGCGAACTGACGGATGCCGTTCACCGAGTTGTGGTTGTCGGCGGTGAGCAGCAGGCGGCTGCCGTCCGCGAACGGATACGACTCGCCCACGAGCTTGAGCGCAGCGCTGGCGTTCTGGGTGAACACCGCGACGTAGTCGCGCGTGGCGTTGAACCAGCGCAGCACCGCGTTCCGCGTGTCCTCGACCGCGGTCGTCGACGCGGCCGACGCCGGACTGGCCGAATGCGGATTGCCGCACACGTTCGCCGCCAGCCACTCGGCATGTTCGCGCACCTGCGATGCCGCGTGCAGGGCGGCGCCGGTGTAGTCGAGATAGGCGTGGCGCTGTTCGTCCAGGCGCCCGTACTCGGCGGCCCGGAGGTCGTCGAGCGCGGCGGTGGACGCGTAGTCGGGAAACGCGATCAGGAAGCGCGCGAACGCGTCCTCAGCCACACCATTCCTGGGTCCGATTGTAGGGCAGTCGTCGCGGCGGGGCTGACGCCCCACCTGACGATCCGCCTCAGCCGCAGGTCGTCAGGGTGTCGCGCGCGGCGCGCTGAACCGGAGTGAAATGCCGCCGCTCAGCGCGAGGCTGGTGCCGCCCTCCTCGAGGCTGCTCAGGCTCCGGCCCACGCTCATGTAGACGGTCGCGTTTGTGTTCACCGGGCGCGCGACGCTGGCCATCACGTCGGCTCGCTGAGGCGAGACCGCGAGGCTGTCGAGCGCAACGTCGGATTTGATCGAACGCGACTGGGTGAGGATGCCGCTGACGATCCAGTTCGGGGTCGCAGCCCATTCCACCGCGCCGCCGGCGAACACCGCGCCGCGCGTGAAATAGCCCGCGCTGCCGTACACGCGGAACGGTGCCCGGCGCAGCTCGAGCGACACCGGAACCGCGAAGTGCACACGGCCGTCCGCGGCATCCGAGCTCAGGACCTCCATGACGGTACCGACCGAAAGCCCCACCTCGTTCAGCGTGAGGCGTGGGGTCGAGGATGTTGTAGCTGGCGCCGAGATAGACGTCATCCATCCCGCGCGCGGTCGTTCCCGCCACATTGGTGCGATAGAACGGCACCGACGCGCTGACGCCCACCCGATCGGTGAGTCCGACGCCGGCGCCGAGCATCGGCACGTTGGTCTGGCTCATGCCGGCCATCCGCCAGTAGCCGATCCCGATCGTGGTGTAGCCCTCGCCCGGCGCGGGCGCGGACGCGTCCTCGAGCCACGAGCCGAACTGCCGGAACGTGGAAACCGGACGCGAAGGCGTCGATGGGCGTCGAGGGCGCCGATGCGGTCGTCGACGCCGTCGTGGTGGAGTCCGGCGCCGGCGATGGCGCCGGCGACGGGCTCGGTGAAGGGTTCGTCGTCTTCGGGTTCTTCGGGCGTCCGTTGCCCTGCGCGTTCACCTGCGCAGGAGCCACGAGACCCAGGCCGACGACGACGGCGACGACGCAGCGGAGGAGGGCTCTGTTCGTCACGTGCGGGTCTCCGTTACGACGCCTTGCGCGCGGCTCTCGCCGACGCGGTGGACGTGGTGGTCGTGCCGCCGGTCGTCGTGCCGCCGGTCGTCGTGCCGCCGGTCGTCGTGCCGCCGGTGGTCGTGCCGCCGGTCGTCGTGCCGCCGGTCGTCGTGCCACCGGTCGTCGTGCCGCCGGTCGTCGTGCCGCCGGTCGTCGTGCCGCCGGTCGTCGTGCCACCGGTCGTCGTGCCGCCGGTCGTTGGCGCGGTGTCCCGCACCCGCGGCAGGTGCTTCCGGCGCCGGCGGAGCGTTGCGCAGCTGCTTGACCGCCTGGCCGAGGCTCAGCCCGTCCACCGTCATCGCCTGCTGCAGGTCCGCGAAGGCGACGCCCTGGTTGCGCGACGCGTTGAGCGCGGCGACGAACTGACCCTGGTTGCGGAAGCCGGTCGTGGCCTGCTCGATCGTCATGCCATCGGGCAGCATGCCGCTCACGCGCGCGAGCTGCTTCGGGTCGCGCGACAGCTTCATCGACAGCGCGTTCGGCGGCGCCACTGTTGGCGTCGTGGTGGTCGTCGTGGTGGTCGTCGTGCCCGTGCTGGTCGTCGAACCGCCCGTCGTCGTCGACGCGGTCGTCGTGCCGCCCTTGCCGTTGCCTTTGGCGTTGCCCTTGCCCGCGCCGCCGCCGCTGCCGGTCGTGGTCGTGGTCGTGGTCGTGGCCTGCGAGCCACCGGCCTTCGGCGCGTGGCTGCCGCCGCCGCCGCCGCGCCGCTGCCGCCGCCGGAACCGCCGTGGGTGACCGTGGACGGCGCCTTCGGCGCCTTCGGTGCGGCGTTGCCGCGCCCCTGCGCAGACGCGCCCGTGACGCCGACCGACACGACGGCCAGTGCCGCGGCAAGAGTGTGAAGTTTTCGCATGGTGAGCCCCTCCGGGAGGGACAGTGGTCCAAGACCAGTGCCACCCCGGGCCGGGGGGCTAACTACCGGCCATCGGCTGGATTACGTCCGCGAGGGGATGGATCCGGCGTACCGGGTGCGCCTCCAAAGCGTTGTCTCGATTGCAATCGTGACGCGGTGGCCGCTTCGGCGGCAACGAGTGCCGCGGCGCTCTCGGGGCGGCGGCGGGTCTCGAGACCCGCCGGGCACTATTAGTGGCGCTGGCGTTGCATCGCCGCGACCAGGCGAACGATCGCGCGGGTCACCACCATGCGGGCGGCGTTGGCGTTCGGCTTGCCGATCGCGAGGGCCACCTCTTCGTAGCTGTGCTGCAGCTCGATGCGCGCGATGATGGCGTTGCGGTCGAGCGGCTTCAGCGTCCCCAGCGCCTGCTGGTAGCGCTCGATCCCCTGGCGGCCAATCGCCAGCTCGAGCGGCGACGGCGCGTCATCAATCACTTCGTCGGGCAGCTCAGCCACGCTTGGGCGCGCGCTCACCTTGCGCACCTCGTCGTAGATGCGGTTCTGCACCGCCTCGCGCAGGTAGGACTGGAGGGCGCCCGGGCGCCGGACCTCGAAGACGTGCAGGTGCGGCAGCGCCCGCATCACGGCGTCCTGCACCAGATCCTGCGTGTCGGCCGCGCTGCGCGCCCACTGCGGCAGGCGGCCCCGCGCCCAGCGGCGCAGTGGCGGCAGGCACTTTTCAATCAGCTGGTCCCGCGCGCCGGCGTTGCCCCCCCGATACAGCTCGAGCAGCTCCAACGTGCCGGTCGGATGGTCCTGTTGCGGGCTTCTGGCGTGGATCTGCATGGTCGTTCTCCGTGCGAGACCGGCGGCAGCCGGGAAAGAAAGCTGACTCGCTCATCTGGTTCAACGCCAGCGCGCGCCGATTCGAACAGCTGTGCGGTACGGGGCGGTGACTCCCGTTAGGGAGGGACAGAGGAGGGTTACGAAATGACCAATCAAATGAGTCGACGGGCGTCGCTGGCCGTTTTCGGGCTGGCGCTCGCCGGGCTGGTGGCCGCGTCGCCGAGCCACGGCGGGGTGAACAACAGCCAGAGGATCGAGCTCACGTTCAGCAAGCCGGTGGCGCTTCCCGGCGTCTCCCTGCCGGCCGGCACCTACGTCTTCGAGCGCGCGGCTCCGAACGGCGCGGTCGAGGTGGTGCGGGTGTCGAGCCGCGACGGCCGTTCCGTCTATTACACCGGCTTCACCGAGCTGGTGAACCGGCCGGGACGCAACGCTCCGCGAATCACCTTTGGCGAGGCGGCCAACGGCGCACCGCTCCCAATCAAGGAGTGGTACCCGTCGTTCACGTCCTCCGGTCACCGGTTCCTGTACCGGTGAGCCCCTTGTTCCCCGATGGGGCTCCCGGCTCTCGGGGAGAGCCGGGAGCTATGCGGCCCGCGGGCCGCGCGCAGTATCTATCTGGCGAACCGGCTGACGCCGGTTCGCGGTCAGGTCAGTGCGGAACCGACGCGATGTGCTCCCGCAGCAGATCGCGGCCGAAGTCGCCGTTGAAGTCCCGCCAGACCGAGTGGATGTGGTTGCCGTTGTTCTGGGTGTTGTCGTACTCGATGAGGAACGTCGGCCCCTGGATCCGGTAGTAGTGCTTCTTGCCGCGCTCCGCCTCGCCGGCCCAGGCGAACGCGATCTTCTCGAGCCCCGCCTTCTTCAACCGCGCCATGCGATCGGCCGCGATGTCGTCGGCCATGAAGCCGGTGTAGACGTCCACGATCTTCATCAGCAGCTCGCGCTGGCGCGCGGTCATGCGCCGCGGCTTCCACGCCCGACGGGCGAGAGCGGGGTGATGTCGAGGCGTGTTGCTGGTCACCATGTCGTTCGGCGCCACGGCGTTGATCACGGCCTGCGCGCGCTGCGCCGGCGTCGAGCGCCATCAGCAGCTCGCGCGCCGCGTCTTCCTCCGCCGCGAGGATGCGCGTGCCCTTGCTTCGGGCCCTCGAGCACTTCCGCCGGGTTCGATCCGAACATACGCCGGCGAGCTCGCCACGAGCGTGCCATTGACCACCGTGAAGTGCAGCGAGACGTGGTGCCCCTCGACGCGCCAGCCCCACGTGTCCTTCGCCGACGGCGTGCCGAACACCGAGAAGAAGTAGCGCACCGGATCGCGGCCGAAGCCTTCGGCCTGGCGGCCGCCGTCGCGTTCGCGCTGCTCGAGTGCGCCGAGCAGCGTCTCGAGCTCCATGATGGCGGTGGCGGTCATGTAGCCGCGCTGGCTCAGGCCCGCCTTCATCAGCGTCGTGGGCGCAGCTCGCGCTGCGCGTCGCTCATGTCCTTGACGGTGAGCCCCTTCCGCGGGAACCCTCGGTCGGGATGAAGTGCCAGCGCATGCGCTCATCGGATTCGAAGGGGAACACCGCCTGCTGGCGCTGTTCGGGCGTCAGGCTGCCGACGAAGGCGGTGGCGGCATCCGCCATCGCGGCCGACGAGCGCTCGGCTGCGATGATCGCACCGGCGCCGGCCGCGAGAACGCACGCAACCGACAACACGAGACGTGGAGAGCGGACGAGCTGACGCATGGCGAGTCCTCCAGGTGCGAGGATTCTACGCTCATTGCCGTGCGGCGGGTCTGAAGACCCGCGGCCACAGAACGTTGAGGCCGGGCTGAAGACCCGCGGCCACTGTTGCGTGCGATAGAATCCGCGCGGAGGAGGCACCATGCGTTTCACCCGATTCGGACTGGCCGCGCTGCTCGCGTGCACGGGGCTCGTGTGGCCGGCGGCCGCGCAGCAGCCGTCGTCGTTCTACGACCTCAAGCCCCTGAGTCTCGATGGCAAGCCCGGCAACCTGGCCCAGTACAAGGGGAAGGTGAGCCTGGTGGTGAACGTCGCCAGCAAGTGCGGGTACACGCCCCAGTACGAAGGGCTCGAGAAGCTGCAGCGGGAGATGAAGGGCAAGGGCTTCAACGTGCTGGGCTTTCCCAGCAACGACTTCGGCGGCCAGGAACCCGGCACCGCACAGG
This sequence comes from uncultured Acidobacteriota bacterium, assembly GCA_963731785.1. Taxonomy (GTDB): domain Bacteria; phylum Acidobacteriota; class Vicinamibacteria; order Vicinamibacterales; family UBA2999; genus DASYRM01. Next base: position 19,171 of record CAVSWX010000003.1, on the reverse strand, counting down.
AGATCGCCACCTTCTGCCGTCTCACCTACGACGTGACCTTCCCGATGTTCGAGAAGGTGGTCACCAGGAAGGGCGCGGACCAGTCGGCGGTGTACGCCTTCCTCGGCTCCACCGGCAACCTGCCGGCGTGGAACTTCAGCAAGTACGTCGTGGACAAGAACGGCAAGGTGGTGGCGTTCTTTCCCAGCCAGGTCACGCCGGAAGACCCGGCCCTGCGCGCCGCAATCGCCAAGGCGCTGGCCGTCGGCTAGGGGCCGCCTCAGGCCGCCCGGGCCGATTGAGCCGGTTCTCGCCAGGAATACTGTCCAGTTTGCCCTCTCGCTGAACGTCGTTTAGAATTCTGAACGGCGTTCAGTCATGACAACACCACCACCAAAGGGCCGTCAGGCCCGCCTGCTCGAAGCCAGGGAAATCACGCGGCGCGCGATCCTCGACGCCGCGCTCGATCTGTTCATCACCCACGGCTACGCGCAGGTCTCGATTCGCAACATCGCGGCGCGGGTCGAGTACAGCCCCGGCGCCATTTACGGCTACTTCGCCTCGAAGGACGAGATCTTCTACGCGCTCGCCGAGGAGGGGTTGCGCCACCTCGGTGCCCGCGAGCTCGCCGACGCGCCCAGCGACGATCCGGTCGAGGACGTCCGCGCGGCCACCTGGCGGCTGTACGAGTTCAGCAAGGAGCAGCCGCAGTATTTCGCGCTGGTGTTCCTCGATCCGCGCGTTCCGCGGGTGAGCCGCGAGTACGAGCGCTTCGCCTTCATCTCCGAGATGCGCAACCGCGCGCTCGCGCGCGTGGACCGGTGTGTGGCCGAAGGGCTGTTTCCGCCCACGACGTACGCCGAGGTCGCGCTGCGCCTGCTGTGGGCACCGGTCGTCGGCATCGCCGCGCTCCGCCTGTCGCGCCGCATGCCGGACGAGGTCGATCCCGATCCGCTCGTGCGCGACGCGATCGAGACGACCATTGCCGGCATCCGGGCGGGCGCGCCGCGTCATGCGCGGCCAGCCCCGCCCGCTCCCGCCGCGTCCGAGTCCGAGGTGCCCGAGTCCGACGCGTCAGAGCCCGCGGTCCGTACCGCCTAGCCTCCCATGTTCCCCAGGAGCTCCCGTTCCATGGTTCGACTCTGTTCTTCCCTTCTCCTGCTGGCCGCCGCCCTCTCCGCGGCATGCGGCAGCGCCAAGGGCGCGTCTTCCTCCGAGAAGGCGGTGGACCCGGCGGCCGTACCGGTGACCACCGTCGCGGCGATCGAGCGGCCGATCACGCGCTTCATCCGCGTCACCGGAACGTTCGCCGCCGAGGAGCAGGCCGACGTCGCCGCCGAAACGCAGGGGCGTGTCGTGGCCACGCCGGTCGAGCGCGGCACGCTGGTGGCCGCGGGCGCCGAACTGATCCGGATTTCGTCGGCCGAGGCATCGGCGCAGGCCGCGGAAGCCGAGGCGAACGCGGCGCAGATCGAGAGCCGCCTGGCGATCGCGGAAGGCGGCACGTTCGACATCGAGCGCGTGCCCGAGGTGGCGAACGCGCGCGCGACGCTGACGCTGGCGCAGGGCGACTACGACCGCGCGAAGATGCTGTTCGAGAAGAAGCTGCTGTCGCAGGCCGAGTTCGACCAGCGCAGCGCCCAGGCCGAGGTGACGCGCCGCCAGTACGACATCGCGCGCAACGCCGCGGTGCAGCAGTACCAGGCGCTGCTCGGGGCGCGGGCGCGGGTCACCCTGGCGCGCAAGGCGCTTGCCGACACGGTCGTGCGGGCGCCCTTTACCGGTGTGGTCGGCGAACGGCTGGTCTCGGTGGGCGATTACGTGACGCGCGGCACCAAGGTCGTGTCGGTGATGCGCACCAACCCGCTGCGGCTGCAGCTCACGGTGCCGCAGCAGTTCAGCGTCGAGGTCGGGCGTCGGCCGGGCGGTGGCGCTCGAAGTGGACACGGCGCCCGGCAAGATCTACACGGGGCAGGTGCGCTACGTGTCGCCCGCGCTCCAGGCCGACTCGCGCACGCTGATCGTCGAGGCGGTCGTGGACAACGACGACGGATCGCTCAGGCCGGGGTCGTTTGCCACGGCGCAGATCGAGCAGGGCGACGAACACGGCCCGGCGTGCTCGCGCCGGTCGCGTCGGTGCGGACCGTGTCGGGGACGTCGCGCGTGTTCGTCGTGGCCGACGGCCGCGCCGAGGAGCGGCTCGTGACCACCGGACAGACGGTGGGCGATCTCGTCGAGGTTACGACCGGACTGAAAGCGGGCGAACAGGTCGTCGCGACGAACGTGAACCAGATCGTGGATGGCGTGCGCGTGGCCGCCACCGAATCTTCCGGCTCGTAGGGGGCCGTCATGCAATGGCTTGCTGAGACTCTGCGTCCGCCGCCCGGTCTTTGCCTCGGTCCTCATCCTCTCGCTGACCGTCGTCGGCGCGTTCGCCTTCGGCCAGCTCGGGGTGGACCGCCTGCCGACGGTGGATTTTCCGACCGTGACGGTGACCACGCGGCTCCCGGGCGCGGCGCCCGAGCAGGTGGAGAGCGAGGTCACCGACAAGGTCGAGGAAGCCGTCAACACCATCAGCGGCATCGATCAGCTCAACTCCAACTCGGCCGAGGGCATCTCGCAGGTCGTGGTGACGTTCCGTCTGGAGAAGAACGCCGACGTCGCCGCGCAGGAAGTGCGCGACCGCATCAACCGCATCCTGCCGCTGCTGCCGCGGACGATCACGCAGCCGACCATCGAGAAGCAGGACCCCGACGCGGCGCCGATCCTGACCATGGCGGTGAGCGCCGACAAGCCGATCCGCGACGTCACCGAATACGCCGACAAGGTGCTGCGCCGCCGCCTCGAGAGCGCCGACGGCGTCGGCCAGGTGCTGGTGCTCGGCGGTCGCAAGCGGCAGGTCAACGTCTGGGTGAACGCCGACCAGCTGCGCGCCTACAACCTCACGGTCAACGACGTGTCGCGGACGCTGCAGTCGCAGAACGCCGACATCCCCGGCGGCCGCATCGATCAGGGGCCGCAGTCGATCACCATGCGCACGCGCGGCCGCGTCGAGAAGCCGGAAGAGTTCGGCGATCTCGTCGTCCGCCAGGTGGACGGCCACCCGGTGAAGGTGAGCGACGTGGCCCGCATCGACGACGGCGTGGCCGAGGCGACGACGCTCGCCAACATCGACGGCGCCGCCACGGTGCTGCTGCAGATCCGCAAGCAGTCGGGCACCAACACCGTGGAGGTGGTGCGCAACGTCCGGGAGCGGCTCGACGACGTGCAGGCGGCGCTCCCGCCCGGCTACTCGATCCGGATCGTGCGCAACCAGGCCGATTTCATCGAGGCCTCGATCCGCAGCGTGCAGGAGCACCTGATCGTCGGGTCGCTCCTGGCCGCGTTCGTGGTGCTGATCTTCCTGGGCAACTTCCGCTCGACGATCATCGCCGCCATCTCGATTCCGACCTCGATCATCGCCACCTTCTCGCTGATCTGGTACATGGGCTTCACGCTCAACATGCTGACCATGCTGGCGCTGACGCTGGCCGTCGGCATCGTCATCGACGACGCCATCGTCGTGCTCGAGAACATCTACCGGTTCATCGAGGAGAAGGGCATGTCGCCGATGCAGGCGGCGGTGGAGGGCACGCGCGAGATCGGGCTGGCCGTCATGGCCACCACGCTGTCGCTGGTCGCCATCTTCGCCCCGGTCGGCTTCATGGCCGGCATGGTCGGCCGCTTCATGAAGAGCTTCGGCCTCACCATGGCCTTCGCCGTGATGGTGTCGCTGCTCGTGAGCTTCACGCTCACGCCGATGATGTGCGCGCGCTGGCTGAAGGTGAAGCCGCGCACCGAGGACGAGGAGCACCACGTCCACGACTCGAAGCACTCGGCGGTGTTCGGGCCGGTGGATCGCGTCTACACCCGGATGCTGGAGTGGTCGATGGCGCACCGCGGCATCATCGCCACGCTCGCCGTGCTGGTGCTCTTCTCGAGCGTGCCGATCTTCCGCATCGTCAACGTCAACTTCACGCCGCAGGACGATCAGTCGGAGTTCGACGTCAGCCTGCGCGCGCCTGAAGGCGCCAGCCTCGAGGGCACCGAGGTGATCGCCAACCGCGTGTCCGCGGCCATCCGCGCGCATCCCGGAAGTCAGCTACACGATGGTGACCGTGGCCGGCGACTCGGCCGGCACGCTCAACACCGCCGGGATCTACGTGCGTCTCAAGGATCTCGGCGATCGCGACCGCGATCAGTTCGTGATCATGGACGAGGTCCGCCGCGGGATCCTGCCGCCGCTGGCCAAGGTCGGCGTGCGGGCGTCGCTCCAGGCCCCGGGCATCGCCGGCGGTGGCGGCGGTGCCGCCGGCGGCCAGGCCCAGGGCGACATCATGTTCGTCATGCAGGGGCCGCGGCTCGACGAGCTGCAGCGCGCCAGCGACACGCTGGCCGAGCAGGCGCGCAAGATTCCCGGCCTGGTGGACGTGGACACGTCGCTGCGCACCGGCAAGCCCGAAGTCTCGGTGCGGCTCGATCGGCCCAAGGCCGCCGATCTCGGCGTGCAGGGCGTCGGATGCGGCCGAGGCGCTGCGATTGCTGGTCGGCGGCGATCAGGTGACCACGTACAACGAGGCCGGCGAGCAGTACCAGGTGCACCTGCGGGCCGAAGGGCAGAACCGCGACTCCGAGGCGCGCCATCGGCCGGCTCACCGTGCCGTCGGCGCGGCTCGGCAGCGTCGCCGCTCGAGAACATCGCCAGCTTCGCCCACGGGGAAGCGGCGGCCGACATCCGCCGCCTCAACCGCCAGCGCCAGGTGACCGTGTCCGCCAACATGCTTCCGGGCACGTCACAGAGCACGGCGCAGACGCAGATGTCGGCGGCCGCGGCGCAGCTCGGGCTGGGGTCCGAGTATCAAATGGGCTACTCGGGGCGGTCGCGCGAGCTGAACCGGACGGCCAGCGCCTTCTTGCAGGCGCTCGCGCTGTCGCTCATCTTCATGTACCTCGTGCTGGCCGCGCAGTTCGAGTCGTGGCTGCACCCGGTGACGATCCTGCTGTCGCTGCCGCTCACGCTGCCGTTCGCGCTCATCTCGATCGTCATCTTCGGCCAGTCGCTCAACATCTTCTCGGCGCTCGGCATGCTGGTGCTGTTCGGGGTGGTGAAGAAGAACTCGATCCTGCAGATCGATCACGCCAACCAGCTGCGCGAAGCCGGGATGGACGCGCATTCGGCCATCGTGCAGGCATGCCGCGACCGGCTGCGGCCGATCCTCATGACCACGCTGGCGTTCGTCGCCGGCATGATCCCGCTCGTCGTCACGAGCGGCGTCGGGCTCGGCCACCAACCACGCGATCGGCTACGTCGTCATCGGCGGGCAGACGCTGGTGCTGGCGCTCACCCTGGTCGTGACGCCGGTCACCTACTCGCTCTTCGAGGACGCCCGCGAGCGGCGGATCATGGTCCGCGGCCTGGAGCTGGATGCGGTCCAAGCTGCCGCTGCAGAACCCGGTCACCCCCGCCTAGGCCAGCGAGGCTTCGCCTCGAATGAGTGCGTTCGACCTCGACGCCTACTGCGCGCGCATCGGGTGGACCGGCTGCACGGTGGGTCCCGGTCTTTGGACCGGGACATCGACTATGCTCGCCGCGCTGATGCTCGCGCATATGGCCGCCATCCCGTTCGAGAACCTCGACGTGCTCCTCGGACGCGGCGTGCGCGTCGATCTCGACAGCGTCTTCGCCAAGCTCGTCACCGCCAGGCGCGGCGGCTATTGCTTCGAGCACGGGACGCTCTTCCAGGCGGCGCTGCGCGCGCTCGGCATCGAGGCCGTAGCGCACGCGGCGCGCGTGCTGCTCGTGGCGCCGAAAGCGGAGGCGCCTCGCACCCACATGTTCCTCACCGTCGGGCTCCACGGCACACACCTGGATCCTCGATCCGGGATTTGGCGGTCAAGGTCCGCTCGTGCCGCTGCCCCTGGCCGAGGAGCGCGAAGTGCGCCACGGGCGCGACGTGCACCGCCTGGTGCGGCGCGACGGCGAGTGGGTGCTCGAGGGTCTGGTCAACGGCGCGATGACGGCGCTGTGGACCTCGTCGCTCGAGCCGCAGTTCCCGGTCGACTTCGCGCTGGCCAACCATTACGTGTCCACCTTCCCCGACTCGCCGTTCGTGAACCGGCTGATGATTCGCGCGCTCACGCCCGGCGGGCGCGTCGTCGGCGATGAACCGCGACGTCACCGTGCTGCAGGACGGGGCGGTGGAGAAGCGTCAGCTCGCCGACCGCGCCGAGTTGCGCGCGCTCCTCGGCCGCCATTTCGGCTTCGACCTGCCCGAGGTGGAACGCCTGCGCGTGCCCTCCGTGCCCGAGTGGGACTGAGGCAGCGGCATGTCCGCGACGCCCGCGATTCATTTCCTGCGCAAGCATGGTGTGGCGTTCACCGAACATCCCTACCGCTACGAGGAGCACGGCGGCACGCGCGTGTCGTCGCGCGAGCTCGGCGTGGACGAGCACGCGGTGGTCAAGACGCTGGTGATGGAGGACGAGGCGAAACGGCCGCTGATCGTCCTGATGCACGGCGACCGCGAGGTGTCGACCAAGCAGCTGGCGCGGCAGATCGGCCGCAAGGCTGTCGAGCCGTGCGATCCCGCGGTGGCGCAGCGGCACACCGGCTACGCCGTAGGCGGCACGTCGCCCTTCGGCACCCGCAAGCCGCTGCCGGTGTTCGTGGAGCGCTCGGTGCTCGATCTCGAGCGCATCTACGTCAACGGAGGCCGCCGTGGCCTGCTCGTGTGCGTGGCTCCGCGCGAGCTCACGCGCGTCCTCGGCGCCGTCGCCGTCGAGGTGGCCCTCTGATCGCGCCTGGCCCCGCGTAAACGTGTAGCCGTTACATCCCGGCCGTGCCCGCGCGGCGCTCGACCGTTGTCCGCGGCTGAGCGGCGATCTCGTTGTCCCCGTGGGGACAGCGCGACGCCGGCACGCGCCCTGCACTCTCCTCCTCAGCGACTACCTGAACGGAGGACGCATCATGAAGAAATGGATTGGAACCTGTGCGTTTGCGGCCGCGCTCGCGGCGACGGCCCACGCGCAGGACAGCACGGTGACCAGCCGCACGCAGGTGAAGGCCGACGACGCCAAGGCCATCACGGCCACGGGGTGCCTCGTGCCCGGTCTCGCCCCGGGCGCGTTCGCCATGCGCGGCGACGATCACGGCGCGCGGCGAAGAAGTGACCAGCAAGACGCGGACGGAGACCGACGTGGATCGCGACGAAGCGCGCGTGCGGACAGAGACGCGCACGCAGGCTGACGGCGACGGCGATCGAGTGAAGAGCGGGACCGCGCTGCTCTACGACCTGAGCCCGCGGGCGGGCGTGGACCTGGCGCCACACGTCGGTCAGCAGGTGCAGGTGACCGCCATCGTGCTCGATCGTGGCAAGGGCGACGCCGACGTGGAGATCAAGGAAGAGACGAACGTGGATCGTGAACACGGCAAAGACGGCAAGTCCACGACGGAGTCGAAGATCACCGTCGATCGCGGCAACGGGCCGCGTCTGAACGTAATCTCCGTGAAGTCGCTCGGTCAGCCCTGCACGGTAAGCTCGCTAGGCCTGTGCTCGAGCCGCGATGGCGGCCCTGGAATCGATTCTCGGGCCGCCATCGTCGTGTACGGCAAGAGGCTAGGGCCAGGGCTATGAAGGGCGGGACGGCGCCGCGCGGCAACGCGTCGTCGTCCCTGGTCGCAACCCGCAAACAGACTGCGGGCTGGATTGACCCCAGTATAGGGGAGGGCCAGCCCCGGGGTAAGCTTCATGGTCATTCAGTGGAGGGGTCCATGAAGCTGGCCGGCGCGCTCTTCGTGCTCGTATTCACCGTCGTGCTGGCGGTGCCGCTGCCCGCGTGGCAGGCGCCGCCTGCACCGGCCGCCCCGGCGGCGCCGGGGTTCACCCTCACCATCAGCGGGTGGCCCGACGGCGACGACATCCCGTTGAAGTACACGCAGGCGGTGCCGGCCCCGATCTCGCCGGCCATGTCGTGGAGCAACGTGCCGGCCGGCACGCGCAGCTTCGTCCTGCACTTCCACGATCCCGACGTGTCGATCAACCGCACCACCGCCACGCAGGTCCACTGGCTGGTGTGGGGCATTCCCGGCACCGCGACGAGTCTCGCCGAGAACCTGCCGCAGGGACCGCAGCTGCCGGACGGCAGCCGCCAGATCAGCGCCTCGGGCCAGATCTATCGCGGTCCGGGCGCACGCGCGGCCGGCCCGAAACACCACTACACGTTCGAGCTCTACGCGCTCGACACGACCATCGACGTGCCGATGGGGGCCAACGAGCAGGAGACGCGCACCGCCGTGCTGGCGGCCATCCAGGGCCACATCCTCGGCAAGGCCGTCTACACCGGGCTCTTCAAGCGGCCCCAGTAGCGTTCCCCTCCGATCCGGGAGACGCCCGTGACCAGAAGCCCACAGCTCGCTCGTGTCCTGCGTGCCTGGCATCTCGCGCGGTGGTGCCGCCATCGCGGCCTGCCGGCACGCGAAGCCCTCGCGCGGCAGCAAGAGGCCGCGGCGGCAATCACGCGGCGCGAGTTCCTCGGTGCCGCCGGTACCGCTGTCGCAGCGGCTGCGGTGGGCAAGGCCGGCGCGTCTGCTGGCGGCCGCGCCGCGGGTCGCCATCGTCGGCGGCGGCCTGGCCGGCCTGGCGTGCGCCGATCGGCTGCAGGCGAAGGGCATTCAGGCGGTCGTCTACGAGGCCGGCTCGCGTCTCGGCGGCCGCTGCTTCAGCAACCGCACGCTGGTGCCGGGCATGGCCTGCGAGAACGGCGGCGAGCTCATCGACACCGGGCACAAGACCATGCTGCGCTACGCCAACGAATTCGGCCTGGCGCTCGAGTCGTACGTGAAGAAGCGCGGCGAAGAACGCTTCTGGTTCCTGGACCGCGCGTGGTCCGACGAGGACGTGGTGGACGAGTTCCGCGAGGTGGTGGCCGCGATGCAGGACGACCTGCACGCGATCAGCGGCAGCGCCACCGTCGCGAGTCACAACGCCGCCGACGTGGCGCTCGACCACACCGATCTGGCCACCTACTTCGCCACTCGCACCACCGGACATCCGCTCATCGAGGCCGTGCTCAACGAGACCTACGTGGCGGAGTTCGGGCTCGAGACCTCGCAGCAGAGCGCGCTCAACTTCCTCGGGTTCATGCGGCTCAACAAGCAGTCCAAGTTCGAGCCGTTCGGCGTGAGCGACGAGCGCTTCCATCTGATCGACGGCAACGACGGCATCGTCCGCGGGCTCGAGCAGAAGCTCCGCGGCCCGATCGTGAAGGGGGCGCGGCTCACGCGGCTCGCGCGGGCGGCGTCGGGCGAGTACCGGCTGCATTTCAACGACTCGCCGCAGGCCGATACCGCCGACGCGGTCGTCCTCGCGCTGCCGTTCAGCGTCCTGCGCCTGGTCGCCCTCGACGCCTCACTGGCGCTGTCGCCCGCCAAGATCAACGCCATCGACACCCTGGGCTACGGCACCAACGCCAAAACCATGGTGGTGTTCAACGGCCGGCCCTGGGAAGAGCTGCACGACGCGGGTGGCGGCGTCTACGCCGATCTGCCCGGCATGCAGGCGAGCTGGGAATCGAATCGCGGCCGCGCGGGGCGCTTCGGCATCATCACCGACTACGCCAGCGGCGAGCGCGGGGCGGCGTTGGAGCTGGCCCAGGTGCAGGCGCAAGTGGGTGCGTTCCTCGACAGCTTCGACGTGGTGCTGGAAGGCACCAAGGCACGGGCCGTGACGAGCAATGCCGGCTACCGTGGCGCATCTCGAACACTGGCCGTCGAATCCGCTCTCGCTCGGTTCGTACACCTGTTACACGCCGGGGCAGTTCACCGGCGTGGCCGGCCTCGAAGGCGAACCGGCCGGCCTGATCAAGTTCGCCGGCGAGCACGCCGATTCCTTCTACTCCTGGCAGGGATTCATGGAAGGCGCCTGCCTGAGCGGCATCCGCGCGGCGAACGAAATTCTGGCGGACATCAAGTCGGGCGCGCTGTAAGCTGACGGCCCGGTAGAATGGCGCCGCGCCACACCGGCGCGGTTCACGGGTTCCCTCACCCGGAGGCATCGATGCGACGCCAATCCGCCCGCCTCATCGCCGCCCTGTTCGTGAGTGGCGCGGCCCTGGGCACCGCGGCCCACGCCCACCACTCGTTCGTGGCCCAGTTCGACGGCAACAAGCCGATCACGCTCAAAGGACCGGTCACGAAAGTGGAATGGCGGAACCCGCACATCTGGGTGTATCTCGACGCGCGAGGGCCCGACGGCACGCTGACGCCGTGGCAGTGCGAGGGCGGAGCGCCCAACGCGCTCACGCGTCAGGGGTGGACGCGGAACACCTTCACGCTTGGCGAGGACATCACCGTCGAAGGCTGGCTGGCCAAGGACGGCACCAATACCTGCAACGCGAAGTCGTGGAAGCTGGCCGACGGCCGCACCGTGCTCGCCGGATCGTCGGCCGGTTCCGACGCGGGGGCACCCCGATGACCGCTCGCGTTCTGGCACGGCCGGCGATGGCGTGGGCCTGCGCCGCCATCCTGATGGCCGCCACCGGCCATGCGCAGGCGCCCGCGGCGTCCGTGGCGGGCGACGGCACTCCCGTGCCGCGCACCGTCCGACGGCCGCGCGGATCTCTCCGGCATCTGGAACAAGCGCCTGGTGGTCAACACGTCCGCGTCGGTGGAGCCGCTGCCGTTCACCCCCGAGGGGCTGAAGGCGTTCAACGACGTGTGGAACCACATCGACCCCACCAGCCGCTGCATCTTTCCCGGCGTGCCGCGCGTGAACACGTCGCCGTACCCGATGCAGATCGTGCAGCTGCCCGACAAGGTGATCTTCCTCTACGAGTACATGCACAACTACCGGGTCATCTACACCGACGGCCGCACGCACCGGCCGACCTGGGAGCCGTCGCTGCTCGGGGATTCGATCGGCCGCTGGGATGGCGACACGCTCGTGATCGACACCGTGAACCTGACCGACCGGACCTGGCTCGACGATCACGGCAATCGCCACAGCGATGCGCTTCACGTCACCGAGCGCTGGCGGCGGATCAGCGCCAACGACCTCCTGTACGAGGAAACCATCGACGATCGAAAGTTCTACACCAAGCCCTGGACGGTGCGCTGGACCATCCCGCTCGCGCCCAAGGACTGGGTGCTGATGGAATACGCCTGCACCGACAACAACAAGGACCTCTACGACGGCCATCTCCAGAACGGGCCGCTCAACGGCTCGCTTCGCGACGGCTCGGCGATCGGCAAGCCGGCGCCACCCCGGCGCTGATAGCGCTGACCATGGCGACCGTGCCGATCCGACCTGCGCCGCTGAAACCCGGGCCAAACCGCCAGCCGGACGACTGGCCTGGCGTGTCGCGCCGCGAGCTTCTACGCCGGGCGGCGCTCGCCGCGGGCACCCTCGCGCTGCCGCTGCGGCTCGGCGCCGACGGTCCGGGCCCGGTGATGACGGCGCTCAGCACTTACATGGCCTCGGCGCGCGAGCGGGCGCTGCCGCCCGCGGTGATCGAGAAGGCGTCGTACCACGTGCTCGACACCGTCGCCGCGATGGTGTCCGGGTCGGAGCTGGTCCCGGGCCGCGCCGCGCTGGCGTTCGCGCGTGCCGAACCCGGACGTCCGGTGGCCACCGTCGTCGGCTCGACGCTGCTGACCGGGTCCATGGAGGCGGCGCTCGTCAACGGTGTCCTCGCGCACTCGGACGAGACCGACGACTCGCACGGGCCGTCGCAGTCGCATCCCGGCGCGGCGGTGGTGCCGGCGGCGCTGGCGCTGGGCGAAGCCGTCGGCATCAGCGGCGGTCAGTTCCTGCGCGCGGTGGTGCTCGGCTACGACGTCGGCACCCGCACCACGATGGCCCTGGGGGGCGCCGCCTTCCGCGAGAAGAGCCGCCGCAGCACGCACGCGATTGCCGGCACGTTCGGCGCCGCCGCGGCCGCCGGCAGCGTGGCGGGCCTGACCGCGCCGCAGATGCGATGGCTGCTCGACTACGCCTCGCAGCAGGCCGGCGGCTACGCCGTGTGGGGCCGCGACACCGACCACATCGAGAAGGGCTTCGTGTTCGGCGGCATGCCGGCGCGCAACGGCGTCACGGCGGCGCTCCTGGTCCGCGCGGGGTGGAACGGCGTGGACGACGTGTTCTCGGGCGACGACAACTTCCTGCAGGTGCACGCGCCCGACGCCGACCCTGCCCGGCTCGCCGACGCGCTCGGCGCGCGCTTCGAAGTGGTCAACACCGACATCAAGAAGTGGAGCGTCGGCACACCCATCCAGGCCCCGCTCGACGCGATCGAGAACCTCCGCCGGCAGCGGCCCTTTGCGGCCGACGACGTGCGAGAGCGTCGTGGTGCGCCTGGCCCCGGCGGTCGGCGCCGTGGTCGACAACCGCGAGATGCCGGACGTGTGCCTGCAGCACATGGTGGCGGTGATGCTGCTCGACCGGACCGCGTCGTTCAAGGCCGCGCACGACAAGGCGCGGATGCGGGACGCCGCGGTGCTGCAGCAGCGGGCGAAGGTGACCTACACGCCCGACGCGTCGCTGGCGGCGCTGCTCCCGGCGCGTGTCGCGGTCGTGGAGGTCGTGCTGAACGACCGCACCAGGCTTTCCGACCGCGTGGAAGCGGTGCGCGGCACGGTGCGCAATCCGATGTCGCGTGACGAGGTGGTGGCCAAGGCCACCGACCTCATGACGCCCGTGCTGGGCGAGCCCCGCGCCCGCGCGCTCATCGCGCGGCTCCTGACGATCGACGGCCTCGGCGACGTGCGCGCGCTGCGGCCGATGCTGCAGCGCGCCTAGCGGCTAGCCTTCGCTGCTCAACGGGCCGACGCCGTCGCGGATCCGGACGCCGTGGCCTGCGGGTCGAGGTACCTGTTCAGCCACGCCATCACCTCCTGCATGTGATGGCGGCCGTTTTCACCCTTCAGGATCCAGTGCCCTTCGTCGGGAAACGTGACCAGTCGTGACGGGACCTTCTGCCGCTGCAGGATCTTGAAGGTGGTGATGCTCTCGTTGAGCGGCACGCGGAAGTCGATCTCGCCCTGGGTGATGAGCGAGGGCGTCTTCCAGCGCCCGGAGTAGCGGAACGGACTCTGGTCCTGCCACTGCCCCTTGCCGGTCTCCCAGATCGGCGCGCCCATGCGCAGCTCGCGGCCCAGGCCGCCGTCGTTGACCCCGTATTGCGACTCGTTGTTCGACGCGCCCGCATGAATCACCAGCGCGCGGAACTGATCGGTGTGACCGTTGAACCAGTTCATCAGGTAGCCGCCATAGCTGGCGCCGATGGCCGCCTGCCGCGTGCGATCGATGAAGGGATAGCGGCGCATCGCTTCCTCGGCCGCCTCGAGAATCTCCTGCGCCGGCCCGCGCAGCACGTCGCGCTCGACGTCGTTGGCGAACGCCTCGCCGAAGCCGGTCGACCCCGTGTAGTTGGTGGCGATGAGCACGTAGCCCGGCGCCGTCAGCAGGTGGTAGTTCCAGCGCACCGAAAAGGCGTCGCTGGACATGGTCTGCGGTCCGCCGTGCGGGTTCACGATCAGCGGGTATTTCTTCGAGCGGTCGAGCTGTGGCGGAAACACGATCACGCTGTGGATACGCTTGCCGTTCTTCGCGGTGAACCAGAAGTGCTCGGGCGTGGGGAGATCCAGCTGCGCCAGGCGTTCGCGGTTGAACGCCGTCAGCTGCGCCGGCGTGCCGTTGGCATCGATCCGCACGATCTCCTGGGGCTGCGTGCTCGATCCGTAGGTGGCCACGACCGCCGTGCCGGCCGCCGCCGGCGAGCCGTACATCCCGGTCTGAACGTCGGCGAGCCGCATCGGCGTCCCGCCGGACACCGGCATGCGGAAGAGGCGCGTCACGCCGTCGTCCTCGGCGGCGAAGACGATGGCCGCGCCGTCGGTGGTGAACGCGTAGTCGCCCACGCTGCGATCGAAATCGCGCGGTGAGTCCGGTGATCGCACCGGACGGCCAGGCCACGCGGACGAGCCGTGTCACGCTGTAGAGTGCAGTGCCCGACGGCGAGCGCGAGCTCTGCGCGACCAGCACGCGCGCCATCCGGCGAAAACCGGGGCCTGACAAAGCTCTCGCCCGTCTTCGTCATCCGCACGGGCTCGGCGCCCGCGTTCCGGATGCGGAACAGGTGCGACTCGGTCTCCTCCGTCATCATCGTGGTGCGGTTGACGATGGCGGCGAAGACGATCTCCTGGCCGTCGGGCGACCACTGCGCCTGCAGCGATCGGTCCGCGCCCGAGCCGACGTAGGGCGCATCGAAATCGGGCGAGGCGGCGAGCGCCGTACCCGCCAGCCAATCCACGGCCGCACCGCCGTCGAGCGTCTGGACGAAGAGATGCGGCCGCGAGCCATCGTTCCAGACGTTCCAGAATCGGATCGGCAGCGTATCGAACACCCGCGCGGTCGATTTCTCCGGCGCTGGACGAGTGGCCTTCAGCATGCTCTCGAAGAGGATGGCGCGCCCGTCGCGCCGCCACTTCGGATTGGACGCGCCAGTCGGCAGCGTGGTGAGGCGCCGCGCCTCACCGCCGTCCACGGGCAGCAGATAGATCTGCTCGACGTCGTCCCCCTCGCGCCTGGTCGCAAACGCGATGCGTCGGGAATCGGGCGCCCACTCCACGCCCGACTCCGCCGCGCGTGACGAGGTGAGGCGTCGGGGCGGCGTGCCGCCATCGGTGGGCACGATCCACAGATCGTTCACGGTCTTCGCCGGGTCGTAGTCGGGCTCGGTGAGCGAGAAGACGATCCATCGTCCATCGGGACTCGGACGCGGGTCTGCCGTCCGGGTCATCGTGAACACGTCCTCGTGCGTGATGACGCGCCGCTGCGCCGCAGCGGGAAGCGTGACCAGCACCACCATCAGCGACGGCAGCAGCAGTCGAGTCATGGCAGTCTCCCGCCACGAATTATAGGAGCGCCAGCACGGCCGTTGGCGCCGCGCGTTGTTGGAGCGAACCCGGCGTGGTCTTCGACCTAGTCGATCTTGACCTTCCGCCGGAACTGCTGGTTCTCGTTGCAGATGAACTCGATCATCTCCTCGTCGGGCAGGATGCGCTGATCCACCCGCACCGTCCACGGCTTGGTGTACGCCTTGGGATCGTCGACGGTCGTGTCGATCTGGAGCTGGCCGTACGACGGCCGGCGGAAGCGCTCGGTGAACTTGGCCTGCTGGCTGTAGGGGCTGCCGTTGACGTCGAGCCACCCGTCGTAGGGGCCGTCCTCGGCGCCGCGCAGGTTGTTGGTCTCGACCACGAGCGTGTCGCCTTCCCACCGGCCCACCGAGTAGCCGTACCAGAACGGCTGCGGCTCGCCCTGCGGCGGGAGCTTCCGGCCGTCCAGGTAGATGTGGCGCAGGCCGTAGTTGGCCTCGTACTCGATGATGATCTCCTTCGGCATCTGGTAGATCTTCCGCGGCTGCGGCTGCTGGTGGAACTGCAGGAATCCCATCGGCAGGCACATCGCGTCCGGGTTGTCCCGGGCGTTGAGCGCCAGGCGCGCGTCGCGGACGCCCTTGGCCCACGCCGTGTACGGCAGGCCGCCCTCCATGTTGCCGCCGGCTTCGAAGAAGGTGGCCACCGGCGGTCCGTTCGGATCGAACGGGAAGGGCGCCGTGGAGGGCTCGAGCGACACGCCGCCGCGGCCGCCCTGCGCCGATGCCTTCACCCGGCGCCGGCGCGCCGCCCGGGTTGCCGGCCCCGCGACCGCCGCCGCGCCCGGAGCTCCGGCGCCGCCGCGGCCGCGACCACGCCCCGGCGCGCCGCTGTTGGCGCGCATCCACACGCCCGAGAAGTCGATCTTGCCGTCGGCGGTACGCGGAGGAGGCGCGTCGTAGCGGACACGGCCCTGCGCGTCGCGCGGCACCGACGGGTCCTGCGTTTTCGGCCACTGCGCCGCGAGCGACACGGAACACCGCGACCAGAACGGCGGCGACGAGGGCGATGACTCTGTTCATCTCGGACTCAGACTCCAACAGGGTTGACGTGGCCCAGCGGCTTCCGGGCCGGCAGGACAGTTGACGATCGTAATACGACGTCCCCGCGGACGCGATTACAACCAGCCCGGCCGTGACTGGAGCGGGGTGTGCGGACTACCGCTTCTTCGACGCGCTGGAGGTGCGCGTGCCCTTCCGCGAGCCCGTGCGTTTGCGAGGCACTTTGGCCCCCTTTTCGCGCGCCTCGCTCAGCCCGATGGCGATGGCCTGCTTGCGGCTCTTCACCGTGCGGCCCGACCCGCTCTTCAGCGTGCCCCGCTTGCGGCGGCGCATCGCCGACTCGACCGTCTTCGACGCTTTCTTTCCGTACTTCGCCACGAGTCACCTCCGCTCAGAAATTCCCTGATGAAGGCGCGCCCTAGCCGTCGCGCGCGACCCACAGCGCCGCCCGCCCAGACGGCGACCGGGGCGACGGAATAGGCGGTCAGCGCCGAGGCTCAGGGGCAATCGCGATGCCACGCGCGGCGGTCTGCCCGGCCGGGCGACTGGTGCGGAGTCGAACGATCCGCGCGGCTCATGCGGCGTCGCGCCCTGCGCCGGCGTGGCGGCGGAAATCTTTGCAGCGCACGCGAGCAAGAGTTTCAAGCGTGCCGGGCCCGCGCCGTCCTCGTCGGGGCGTGGTGTGGCATGTCGCGTGCTTCCTCAGTGCGTCATCCCCTCGACGACACCAGGTCTTCCATGCAGGCACACGCACTCGAACTCGACACGTCTCACGACACCCAGCAGGAAATCGAACGATGGGCTGGCGTCGCCGATGGCCACCGCCATGGTGGCGTTCGGACTCAGCCGCCGCTCGCTGCCGGGCATCGTGCTCGCGGCCGCGGCCGCACCGCTGGCCTACCGCAGCCTCACCGGCGAATGGCCCGGCTTGGCCAACGGCTTGGCCCGCGCAGACACCCGCGTCGCGCTCGCGGGCTCGCGCGGCATTCACGTCCGCGAAGCCATCCGGCTCGAACGGCCGCGCCACGAGGTCTACGCCTTCTGGCGTCGCCTCGAGAACCTGCCGCGGTTCATGGAGCACCTGCAGTCGGTGACCGACCTCGGCGGCGGGCGGTCGCACTGGGTCGCGACCGGCCCGGCCGGCACCGCGGTGGAGTGGGACGCGGAGATTGTGAACGAGGTGGAGGACGAGGTGATCGGCTGGAACTCGGTGCCCGGCTCCGACATCGCGACCGCCGGCTCCGTGCGCTTCAGCACCGCCCGGCAGGGACGCAACACTCAGATGTCGGTGCACCTGCAGTATGCGGCTCCCGGCGGCGGCGTCGGACGGTTGCTCGCACTCCTGCTGGGCCGCGACCCGGCGCACATGATTCGCGAGGATCTCCGCCGTTTCAAGCAGCTGCTCGAAGCGGGCGAAATCCCGTGCGCGACGAGAGGAGTGGACGCATGAAGGCGGTGTGCTACTACGGCAAGGCGGACGTGCGGGTGGAGAACGTCGCCGACCCCGAGATCCTGAACCCGCGCGACGCCATCGTCCGGGTCACCGCCACCGCGATCTGCGGCTCGGACCTGCACATCTACGGCGGCTACATCCCCACCATGCAGAAGGGCGACGTCCTCGGCCACGAGTTCATGGGCGAGGTGGTGGACGTCGGGCGCGAGCAACACGCGCCTGAAGATCGGCGACCGCGTGGTGGTGCCGTTCACGATCGCCTGCGGGCACTGCTTCTTCTGCAAGGAGCAGCTCTGGTCGCTGTGCGACAACTCCAACCCGAACGCCTGGATGGCGGAGAAGCTGTACGGCTATTCGGCGTCGGGGCTGTTCGGCTACTCGCACATGTACGGCGGGTATCCCGGCGGCCAGGCGGAGTACGCCCGGGTGCCGTTTGCCGACGTCGGACCGCTGCGGGTGCCGGACTCGCTCACCGACGAGCAGGTCCTGTTCCTCTCGGACATCTTTCCCACCGGCTACATGGCGGCCGAGAACTGCCAGATCAAGCCGGGCGACACGGTGGCCGTCTGGGGCTGCGGCCCCGTCGGCCAGTTCGCGATCCAGAGCGCGTTCCTGCTCGGAGCCGAGCGGGTCATCGCGATCGATCGCTTTCCCGAGCGCCTGTCGCTCGCGCGCGTCGTTCAGCAAGGCCGAGGTCCTCGACTACTCGCAGCGTCGACGTGCCCGACGCGCTGCGCGAGATGACGGGCGGCCAGGGTCCGGACGCGTGCATCGACGCGGTGGGCCTGGAGTCGCACGGCACGACGCTCGACGCCTGGTACGACCGCGCCAAGACCTCGCTGTACCTCGCGACCGATCGCCCGCACGCGCTGCGCCAGGCGATCGGCGCGTGCCGCAAGGGCGGCACGGTGTCGATTCCCGGCGTCTACGGCGGCTGGCTCGACAAGTTCCCGCTCGGCGCCGCCTTCGCCAAGGGGCTGACGCTGAAGATGGGGCAGACGCACATGCACCGCTACATGCCGCGCCTGCTCGCAGCACATCGAGCGAGGCGACATCGATCCGTCGTTCATCATCACGCACCGCGTCGCGCTCGAGGACGCGCCGGAGATGTACCGAGACCTTCCGCGACAAGCAGGACGCGTGCGTCAAGGTCGTGATGACACCCGGGCGGCGGCGCCCGCGACGTCGCACGAGCATCGCCTGAACGTGGCCGGTCTTAGATGCAACGCCTGCTGCCGGCGGCTGGCGGCGCGCGCAGCCACTCCAGCAGCCGCTCCAGCGGCCAGCAGTTCACGATCGCGCTCGGGCGGGATGCCGGCCAGGCGCGCGTGGGCCACGGCGGTCTCGGCGTAGCGCAGCTGCGCGATGGCGTGCGCGTCGCTGTCGAGCGCGAACAGGCACCCGGCCGCGAGCGCCCGCTCGGCCAGCGTGAAATCGAGATCCTGGCGCGACGGGTCGCCGTCGATTTCGATGGCGACGCCGTCGCGCGGCCGCCGCCGCGAACACCGCGTCCCAGTCGGCGATCATGCCGGCGCGGCTGCCTATGCGTCCGCGCGGATGCGCGAGGACATGGACGTGGGGCGTTGTCACGGCGGCGAGCATGCGCGCGGTCTGATCCTCGCGCGACGCAGCTTCGAGTGCGGCGCCGCGAGCACCAGCTCGAAGCCGGCGGCTTCGTCGGCGACAAATCGAGCGCGCCGTCGGCGCCGATGTTCGCTTCGATGCCGCGAACGAGGTAGAACCGCCCGCTCGTAGTCGGCGTTC
>CAVSWX010000002.1:0-139244 GCA_963731785.1 uncultured Acidobacteriota bacterium | reverse complement strand
AGGCGCCGGCGTGGCCCCCGGCCTTCCTGAACTTCGATTACAGTCTGTGCCGTCGCGCGACTGGAATGCCGCGCACCATAGGAGCCTGTATGCGCAGAATCCCCGCGGCCCGTCTCTTCTTTGCCGTTCTCGTCGCTCTGGTCCTCCCCGCCGTCGCCCATGCCCAGTCGCTCGCGGGAACCGTGAGGGACAGCTCGGGCGGCGTCCTCCCCGGCGTTTCGGTCGACGCCTCGAGCCCGGCGCTCATCGAGAAGACGCGTTCGGTGGTCACCGATGCCAACGGCCAGTTCCAGATCATCGACCTGCGCCCGGGCACCTACGACGTCACCTTCACCCTGCCCGGGTTCGTGATCGTCGCGCGCAAGGGTCTCGAACTGAGCGGCGGCGGCGTCACCGACGGTCAACGCCGAGATGCGTGTCGGCGGAGTCCAGGAAACGATCACGGTGACCGGCGAATCCCCGGTCGTGGACGTGCAGACCAGCACGAGCCGCGAGCAGGTGCTGAGCAACGAGTTCATCCGTTCGCTGCCGGCCGCGCGCGGGTACGGCAACTACCTCGCCGGCGTACCGGGCATTTCGGGCACCGGCCTCAGCTCGGGCGCCGCCACCTCGAACAACTTCTTCACCTCGCGCGGCGGCCGCAGCAGCGAAGGCAACATCCAGATCGACGGCATGAACGTCGGCTCCTCGGTCGGCGGCGGCGGCGTGTCGGGCTACCAGTACGACATGTCGAACGCGTCCGAGGTGCAGGTGACGATCGCCGGCGGCCTCGCCGAAGTGGACCGCGGCGGCCCGGCGTTCAACATGGTGCCGAAGACCGGCGGCAACACGTTCAGCGGGTTCTACTTCGCCAGTCTGGCCGGCGAGTGGGGCCAGGGCAGCAACATCGACGACGAGTTGCGCGCCTACGGCTTCACCGACCTGCCGGCGCTCATCAAGAGCTGGGACACCAACTTCGCCTTCAGCGGCCCGATTCTCAAGGACCGCATCTGGTTCTACGCCAATGCCCGGACGATCGGCACCTACCAGGACGTGCCCAACAACTACGGCAACCTGAACGCGGGCAACCCGAACCTCTGGACCTACGCCAAGGACGAGAGCGTGAAGGTGCGCAACTCCAACTCGAAGAAGGTTGGCGCCGCGCGGCTCACCTGGCAGGCGTCGCAGCGCGACAAGATCGGCTTCTACATGGACTACACGAAGAACTGTTCCGGCGGCTCCTACGCGGCGACGGCGGGCAGTGCCGCGGCCCCGGCGACGGCTGGACAGCGTCGGGTCCCGGCATTGGACCCGGCGTGCCCACCAGTTCACCGGAGTCGGGCACCATCTGGGACGCGCCCGCGAAGATCATGCAGGCCACCTACTCGGCGCCGTGGTCCAGCCGCATCCTGGTCGAAGCCGGGTACTCGTCGTTCTGGACCGAGTGGGGCGACATCCGTCCCGCCGGCGCCGCGGTCGATCAAATTGCGGTCACCGAGCAGACCTCGTCGGCGACCACCGGCACACCCACCTCGAACTTCATCTATCACGGGTGGCCGGCCACCGGCGGCACGCAGCAGCAGAACGCGCAGTATCGCGCCGCGTGTCGTACGTCACCGGCTCGCACAGCTTCAAGGTCGGCTACCAGGGCGCCTACATGGTGGCCAAGACGCCGACGTTCCTCGGCCAGCAGATCAGCTACCGCTTCAACAACGGCGTCCCCAACCAGCTGACGCAGCGGCTCGGCCCGACGCTCACCAGCAACCGCACCGTGCCCGACGCTTTCTTCGTCCAGGACCAGTGGACGCGCTCGCGCCTCACGTTGCAGGGCGGCCTCCGCTACGAGCACGTGCGCAGCTTCTTCCCGGAGGGCGAGAACGGCGTCGTCGAGGACCACCGCTTTGGACAGGCGTTCACGTTCCCGCGCACGACCGGCGTGAAGGGGCTCAACGACATCACGCCGCGAATGGGTGCCGGTACGACGTGTTCGGTACCGGGAAGACGGCGATCAAGGTCAGCATGAGCAAGTACCTGCAGGCCGCCTACAACGGCGACGTCTACACCATCAACAACCCGGCGGTGACGCTGCAGCAGACGACGAGCCGCGGCTGGACCGATTTGAACAACGACCGTGTCGCCGACTGCGACTTCATGAACCCGCTCACCAACGGCGAGTGCCAGGCCTGGACCAACCTGAACTGGGGCCAGCAGGGTCAGACCACGCAGGTCAATCCCGACGTGCAGGAGGGCTGGGGCAAGCGCAACTCGGACTGGCAGTTCAGCGCCGGCGTGCAGCACGAACTGCTGCCGCGCGTGTCGGTGGACGTGAGCTACAGCCGCCGGTGGTGGACCAACTTCTTCGCCACCCACAACCGCGCGCTCGGCCCGCAGGACTACGACGAGGTGACGCTGACGGCTCCGCTCGATTCGCGGCTGCCGAACGGCGGCGGCTACCCCGTGACGTTCCTCGTCCGCAACAACAACTCCGTCCTCGGGGTCTCCGATCCGTACTACACGACCACCGACGACTTCGGCGAGGAGACCCACTACTGGCACGGCGTCGACTTCGCGTTGAACGCACGCCTGAACAACGGGCTGCAGTTCCAGGGCGGCACCAGCACCGGACGCGGCGCCAACGACACCTGCGACGTGCTGATCGGCCGCTTCGGCCGGCCGATGACGCCGACCACGACGGTGGGCGTCACGACGACGGCGGCGAGCGGCGTCGTCGACGGCCAGTCCGCCTGCAGCGCCTCCGAGCCGTGGCTGACCACGTTCCGCGGCCTGGCCTCGTACACCGTCCCGAAGATCGACGTGCTGGTGAGCGCCATCGTCCGATCGCAGGCGAACGTGCAGCCCGGCGCCGATGTGGCGACCAACGGCGCGTCGCGCGCGGCCAACTACTTGATGACAGCCGCCCAGTTCCAGGCGGCGACCGGCCAGGCGCTGCGGCCGGGGGTCACGACGGAAACCGTCAACCTGCTGCTGCCGGGACAGCTCTATGGCGAGCGGGTGAACAACCTGGACATGCGGGTGGCCAAGGTAATCCGCATCAAGGGCACGCGCTCCAACATCGGCGTCGACTTCTACAACCTGACGAACGCGAACACGCACACGACCGTCGACCAGACCTACTCGGCCATCCCGCCGCGCTCGGCGCGCGCTGGCTGCGCCCGACGGCGGTCTTGCAGCCGCGGTTCGTGCGGTTCAACGTGCAGTTCGATTTCTGATCGCGAACCGCCGTTAAGGCGGTTTGCCAGATCACGCCGTCGCGGCGGCCGTCAACCCCAGCTCGCGCATCATCGCCTCGCGCATCACGAACTTCTGCGCCTTGCCGGTGACGGTCACCGGCAGCGTTTCGACGAAGCGGATGTAGCGCGGCACCTTGTAGTGCGCGATCTGGTCGCGGCAGAAGTCACGGATCTCGTCGTCGGTGCAGGCCTGGCCAGACCTGAGGATGATCCAGGCGGCGAGCTCTTCGCCGTACCGGGCGTCGGGCACCCCGAACACCTGGACCGCGGCCACCTTCGGGTGGCGGAAGAGGAACTCCTCGATTTCGCGCGGGTAGATGTTCTCGCCGCCGCGGATCACCATGTCCTTCACGCGGCCGACAATGTGGCAATAGCCCTGCGCGTCCAGCGTCGCCAGGTCACCGCTGTGCATCCAGCCGTCGCGGATGGCGTCTGCCGTGCGCTCGAGATCATTCCAGTAGCCCTGCATCACGGAATAACCCTTGGTGCACAGCTCGCCCTTCTCGCCCACCGGCACGACGCCGCCGTCGGCGTCGACGATCTTCACCTCCAGGTGCGGCAGGACGCGGCCAACCGTGGTGACCCGCTTGTCGAGCGGGTCGCCGGTGTCGCCCTGGAACGACAAGGGCGACGTTTCAGTCATCCCGTAGCCGATGGTCACCTCGTGCATGTGCATCTGCTGCTCGACCCGCTTCATCACCTCGATCGGGCACGGCGCCCCGGCCATGATGCCGGTGCGCAGCGACGTCAGATCGAAACGCGCGAAGTCGGCGTGGTCGAGCTCGGCGATGAACATCGTCGGCACGCCGTGCAGCGCGGTGCAGCGCTCGGCTTCCACCGCCGCCAGTGTCGCGCGCGGGTCGAAGCCTTCGCCCGGAAACACCATCTTCGCGCCGGTGGCCGCGCAGGCCAGCACCCCGAGCACCATGCCGAAGCAGTGGTACAGCGGCACCGGAATGCACAGGGCGTCGGCTTCGGAGAACCGCATGCAGCGCCCGGTCGCGATCGCGTTGTTGACGATGTTGTGGTGCGTCAGCGTGGCGCCCTTGGGCAAGCCGGTAGTGCCGCTCGTGTATTGGATGTTGATCGGGTCGTGACAGCGCAGCTCGCGTTCATCCGGCAGCATTACCGCCTGCTGCGCGGCCGAGCGCCAGCATCTGCCGCCAGTTGGTCATGCCCGCCGTCGCCTCGTCGCCCAGGCGCACCACGCAGCGCAGTGACGGCAGCCTCGACGGCCCTTCGTCACTGCCGACCCCCAGGCTTCGCAGCAGCTCGAGATAGTTGGTGGACTTGAACGCGGCCGCCGTCACCAGCAGCATGACCCCCGACAGCGTCAGCGCGTGTTCCAGTTCCGAGAGCCGGTACGCCGGGTTGATGTTGACCAGGATGGCGCCGATGCGGGCGGTGGCAAACTGCGTCAGCAGCCACTCGGCGCGGTTCGGCGACCAGATCCCGACGCGGTCGCCGCGCCGCACGCCCAGCGCCCACAGGCCGGCGGCCACCGCCTCGGCCTCGTCGAGCAGCTCCCGCCAGGTCACGCGCACGCCGCTGAGCAACGAACACCGCCGCGTCGCGCTCGGGCCAGCGGCGCGCGGCGGCCGCAAGCAGCGCGTGCACGGTCGAATCGCTCAGCGCGACATCGGTCTCGCCGCGCACCTGCGACAGGCCGCCCTGCGGCACTCGCGGGACCACGTGCTCCGTCATGCCCGGCTCCTTGTTTTCTCGTGACCGCCGGCCCTTCGGCTCGGGCAGCCGACGAGGTGATCGTTCACCATCCCCGTGGCCTGCATGAAGGCATAACAGATGGTCGAGCCGACGAAGGTGAAGCCGCGCTTCTTGAGATCCTTGCTGAGTGCGTCGGACTCCGCCGTGCGCGCGGGCACGTCGCTCATCGCCCGCGGCCGGTTGATCTTCGGCGCCCCGCCGACGAATCCCCAGAGGTAGGCATCGAAGGAGCCGAACTCCTCCTGCACGGCCAGGAACGCCCGGGCGTTCTTCACCGTGCCGTGAATCTTGAGCCGGTTGCGCACGATGCCCGGGTCGGCGAGCAGCGCCCGCAGCTTCTTCGCGTCGTACTTGGCGATCCGCCGCGGATCGAAGCGGTCGAACGCCTTCCGATACGCGGCGCGTTTGCGCAGGATCGTGATCCAGCTCAATCCCGCCTGCGCGCCTTCGAGCATCAGCATCTCGAACAGGTGCCGGTCGTCGTGCGACGGCACGCCCCACTCCTCGTCGTGATAGCGCAGATACAGCGGATCGGAGCCTGCCCACGGACAGCGCGCGCTCATGGTTCCACCCGTCAGCGCTTCGCGGTGAGGCGCAGGATCTTGCCCTCGTTGCCGTCGGTCATCACATAGAGCGCGCCGTCGGGCCCCTCGCGCACGTCGCGAAGCCGGGTATCGAGCTCGGTGAGCAGCCGCTCCTCGGCTACGACGCGGTCGCCCTGCAGCACCAGCCGCACCAGGTGTTTGCCGGCCAGGGCGCACACGAACAGGTTGTCGCGCCATCCGGGGATGAGGCGTCCGGAGTAGAACGCGGTGCCGGCGGGCGCGATGTCCGGCGTCCAGAAGTAGATCGGCTGTTCCATCCCCGGCGCCGACGTGCGGTCGCCGTGAATCGGCTTGCCGGTGTACTCGTGGCCGTAGCCGATGGCGGGAAACCCGTAGTTCCTGCCCTTCTCGATCGACATTGATCTCGTCGCCGCCGCGCGGGCCGTGCTCGCTCACCCACAGCAGGCCGGTGCGCGGGTGCAGCGCCAGGCCCTGATCGTCGCGGATGCCGAGCGCGTAGATTTCGGGCCGCGCGTTGGCGCGGCCCACGAAGGGGTTGTCCTTCGGAATCGATCCGTCGGGGTTGATGCGCAGGACTTTCCCCATGAGGCTGTCGAGCTGCTGCGGCTGCGGCCAGTCCACGGAATCGATGCCGACGCCCGCGGGAATGCTCGACGCCACGAGCAGCGTACCGTCGCTGGCCTGAATCGCCCGGCCGCCGATGCCTTCGGCGTCGAGGATCGTTTTCACGTCCTCGAGGCGGGTCGAGTCGTCCGAGAGCCGGGCCCGCGCCACCATCAGCACGCCGGCAAGCCGCGGCGGGCTCGCGGGATTGGTGCCCTCGGGGAGCGCGGTGTACGTGAGGTAGATGACGCGGTTCCGGGCGAAGTCGCGATCCGGCAGGACCTCGAACAATCCCTGCGGCCCCCGGTTCCAGATCGCGGGCAGGCCCGCGAGCGGCTCCGAAGGCTTGCCGTCCTTGCCGACGATGCGGATCCGGCCCGGGCGCTCGCTGACGATGATGCGGCCATCGGGGAGGAAGTGGAACGCGAAGGCGCCGGCGAGGCCGCTGGCCACGGTCTCGACCCCATATGCCTCGCTGCGGACCGGACGCGGCGCACGGGTCTGTCCGAGCCACGCGGGAATCGGCGCGTAGCCGTCGGGCGCGATGCTGCCGTCCGGCGGCACGTTCGGCACCTGCGCCGGCGGCCGTGGAATCACGCGCGGCGTCTGTGCGGTCAGCACCGCGGTCGTGGCGAGAACGACGGCGGCGAAAGAGAGTGGGCGCATGGGCCGGATTGTAGGCCCAGCCACCCGACCGCAATGGCCGAGCTTGTTAGCCACCCGGGGTTCACCCTAACCCAAACTGTGCCGCTGCCTCTGACGTCTTTACATCAGGTGCTTTGACCTGAACTCTCGGAGGTGAAATGCGGTTACCAGCTCTTCTTGCGCGGACGTCCGCTGCCGCGGTTCTCGCGCTGTCGACCTTCGCAACGATCGACGCGGCGGGGGCCGCCTCTGGCCGCGCGGCGGCCGACGCAGCGGTCGTCGACACCGCGCGCATTCGTATCGACAATTTCGGGCGGATCAGCTCCGCCTATTACCGCGGCGCCCAGCCCGAAGGTCGTGACTATGCGGACCTCGCCGCACTCGGCGTGAAGACGGTCATCAACCTGACCAGCGACGACGCGCTTGCGGAAGAGCCGGGCATGGTCGAGGAGGCGGGCATGAACTACGTGTCGCTGCCGATGACGACGCATACCGTGCCGACCGTCGAAGAGCTCGCGCGGTTTCTCGCCGTCGTCAACGATCCGGCCCACCAGCCGGTGTACGTGCACTGCGTCGGGGGCAAGCACCGCACCGGCGTGATGACGGCGGTCTATCGCATGACGCAGCACTCGTGGACCGCCGACCAGGCGTTCAAGGAGATGAAGCGGTTCAACTTCGGGCCCGATTTCCTGCACCCGGAGTTCAAGAAGTTCGTCTACGGCTATCGGGTGCCGACGCCGCAGGCTCCGGTGTTGGCGGTGGTCAACACGCAGGGCTGAAGGTATAGTTCCGGCGACTCGGTGCGGCCCTCCCACAGCGGGCCGGAGAGGAGCCGGCGATGGATCCGATCAGGCGCAAGATGCTCACCACCGGAGCCGCGGCCACGGCGATGGCCGCCGCTCCGCGCGCGCTGGCACAGTCGGGGGCGGCGCCGTCGTTCTATCAACGCGGCGCGGTGCGCATTCATTACGAAGAGGCCGGCTCGGGGTTCCCGCTGCTGCTCATCGCCGGCGGCGGCCTGAACGCGACCATCGAGCTGCTGCGCCGGGGCGACCCGTTCGACCCCTTCGCGGAGTTCTCCAACGAGTTCCGCTGCATCGGCGCCGACCTGCGCAACGCCAACGGCGGGCAGTCCTCGGGGCCGCTCGAGATCGATCGCCCGTGGGATGCCTACACCGACGATCAGATCGGCCTGATGGATCACCTCGGCATCGACAAGTTCATGGTGCTGGGCTTCTGCATCGGCGGCCCGTTCATCTGGAACCTCCTGGAGCGCGCGCCCAATCGCGTCGTGGCGGCCGTGCTGGCGCAGCCGAGCGGATCGCGCCCGGAGATGCGCGACCTCTTCTACGACAACAACATGAAGGGGTGGGGCCCGCAGCTCACGGCCCGGCGTCCCGAGATCACGATGGCGATGGTGGACCAGTTCCTCACCCGGATGTACCGCACCAACGCCGACTTCGTCTTCACCGTGACGCGCGACTTCGTGCGCACGTGTCAGACGCCGGTGCTGATCCTGCCGGACGACGTCCCCGCGCATCCGTATGCCGTGGCGATGGAAGCGGCGATGCTGGCGCCGAAGGCCCAGGTGAGCATCTACCCCTGGAAGGAACCGAAGGAACGCATTCCCCTCGCGGTGCGCCACATCCGCTCGTTCCTGCGCGCGCACCGGCCGGCATGAGGCGCGTCCGCGCGCCGCGATGGCCCGGCCTACCCGGGATCGCGGTGCACGGTGGCGGGTGAGAACGCGGGCAGGCAGACGGCGATGTACTCGGCCCCGTCCGGTTCGGGACTGCTGTAGCGAACCCACTCGCCGGGGGAAGTGACGACCGCCTGTCCGGCGCGCACGTCGAGCACGCCGCCCTCGTGCTCGACGCGGACCATGCCGCGCAGCACCAGCGTCACTTCTTCGAATTGCGGCCGCTGGCCGGGCTCGACCCAGCCGCCGGGCGACACCATCCGCGCCACGCTCGCGTTCTCGTGGCCGGAGTTCACGCGGCCGATGAATTCCTGAATCTGTTTCGGCTTGTTGCCCGCCGCCTGCACGACGGTGGGCGTCTCGATGTGTCGTGGCATGTCACGCTCCCGGAGGACGGCATGCTACATCGGCGCCGGCGGCGCGGACCAAGAAGGGCCAGCACGCTCATCGCGAGACGCTGCCCCCCAATCTACGCGCCAACGGCGCCTCCGCGCGCCCCGGCATGAGGCGCGCGCCGCGCCCCGATGGCTACGACCGTGCGCCGACCACGTACTTGTTGATGGCGTATTGCAGGTAGAAGATCGAAAAGAAGAAGGTCATGAGCCCCGAGAGCTTCACATGCGGCGCTGAAGAGGGCGTGCTCGGCGGCGCCGTCCGGTCCCTGCGCATGATCCTCGATGATGTCCTTGATGGCGAAGCACTGCACGAGCATCAGGATGGCCACGGCCAGCTGCATTAGCGACAGAAACATCGCAACCTCGGAACCCCAGACCTGCTCTGGTGTCGCGTCGCCCGCCAGCACCGCGAGCACGACTTGCAGCCCGAAGTAGGCCGCGAACATGAGGAGTGGCCAGAGTGGAAGCTTGCGCCGGGAGTCCAGCCGGTTGAGGCCGGGCCGCCTGCGGAAGAACCAGACCATGTAGTAGACGCCCAGTGTGACGATGACGAGGAGAACCATGGCCACGAGGCTTCGCCGCTTGAGCCCGGCCTCCGGCTCGCCAGAGCCGACCTGCGCGGTAGGCGGCGCGTACGGGTTGTAGGGTCGGCTCGGCGTCGGACATCATGGCCTCGGTCCGCATCCGTGAAGACCGCTGCACTGTTTAACGCCGGCACGCCGGAATCGTCGGCCCGCCGGAGTAATATCCCGCGTGCCAGGGAAGCAGGAAAATCAAACCCGGGAGGCGTGAGATGACGAAGATCGACGGGCGCGACGTGGCGCGGCAATCGAGCATGCGGACGTGGCGCGGGTTTCTTCTGCTGCTCGGCGTGGTGCTCGCGACCGCGCCGGACCTCGGCGCCCAGTGGCTGAAGCTGCCGACGCCGGGACTCCCGCGCCTTCCAGACGGCAAGCCGAACCTCGACGGCGCCCGGCGCCGCGCACCGCTGACGGCAAGCCCGACTTCTCGGGCCTGTGGAAGAACGACCGCGCCGACTACTACTACAACAACATCGCCGTGGACCTCCAACCCGGCGACGTGGCCCCCTGGGCGGATGCGCTCTACAAGAAGCGCCGTCTCGAGTTCGGCAAGGACAGCATGGAGACGCTGTGCCTGCCGTTCGGGCCGGTCTACCTGACCACGCGTTACCGGATGGCCCGCATCGTCCAGACGCCGACGCTCATCGTCCTGCTCTACGACGACCTGGTGCACCGCGAGATCTTCATGGACGGCCGCTCGCTCGAGTCAGATCCCAATCCCGACGTGGATGGGCTATTCGGTCGGACGCTGGGAAGGCGACACGCTGGTCGTCGAGAGCAACGGCTACGCCGACAAATCGTGGCTCGATTTCGACGGGCACCCGCACACCGAGGATCTGCGCATCACCGAGCGCTACACCCGGCGCGACGTCGGCCACATCGACGTCCATGTGACCATGGTCGACCCCAAGGCGTACCTGAAGCCGATCACCTTCTCGATGCCGATGGCGCTGCAGGCCGATACCGAGATGCTCGAGTTTTACTGCGACAACAACAAGAGCCGCGAACGACTGGCGGCCACCACCGCGGCGCAGGCGGTGGACGTGCCCGCAGCCACGCTCTCGCGGTATGTCGGCGTCTACGACGTCGTCGACAGGAACGGCAACAAGACCGTCGCCGCGATCACGCTCACGGGCACGACGCTGTGGCTCGATTACGACGGCAAGGGCAAGGAAGTGCTGATCGCGGTCTCGCCGACGCAGTTCTCTGTGGTCCGGCACGGTCATGAAGTTCTCCACCTTGCCCGACGGCGGCATGAGCCTGCTGTTCCACTACGCCGAGGGCGACGAGAGCGGGCCGCGCCGCCGGTAAGCGTGGCTGCGGGTCTTCAGACCCGCCGCCCCTACCGACTCAGCGGTGGCTCTTGAAGAACTGCCACATCACGGCGGTCGTGTCGACCTCCACCTTCGTCCAGGTGTGGCCGAGGCCGTCGATGCGGATCATGCGGACCTCGGCGTCGCCGCAGCCGTCGTAGCGCATCGTCGACAGCGGACCCGCAGGGTCCTCCAGGATCGCGTCGCCCTTGCACTTGTTGTGGCGCGCCCAGCCCGCGAGCGCGTCCGGCACGCTCTCCTCCCACTCCGCGCCGCGGCCGGCGGCGTGACCGTCGTAGGGATTCTGCGGATCGGCGAGGCCGTGGAACGTCAACACCGGCACCGCACGGCCGTCGCACGGGCCCGGCCAGCGCAGCCCTGACACCGGCGCAACGGCCGCGAGGCGCGACCCGAGCTTGCACGCCAGCAGCGACGTCATCCGTCCGCCGCCCGAGAATCCGGTCATGTAGATCCGCGCCTCGTCGGTGCAGACGCGCGCCGGCCACGTGCGCGATCACGTCGCTGACGTACCGCACGTCGTCGGCGCGGCCGTCGCGCACCGGCACGTTCCAGCGGTTGCCCTCCCCTTCGAGCGTCGCGACGAGGAACCGCTCGCTGGCGCTCAGAGTCTCGAGGCCGCTGTTGCGCGCCTGGCCGGCCGCATTGCCGCCGCTGCCGTGCAGATCGAGCACCAGCGGCAGCCGCTGACGCCCGTCGTAGCCCGGCGGCACGAACAGCCGGTATGCACGCTGACGCTCGCCTGAGGTGAGCTGCTGCGACGACACGCCCGACGCGTAAGGCAAGTCACATGTCGCGGCGCTCGTGGGCCGGCCTTGACCAAACGCCGCGGTCGCGCCGAGCACGACCAGGACCGAACTGAGGATGGACGTTCGAAGCGTCATCACATACCTTCCCTACATGAGCGTGCGGCCGATTATAAGGCTCGGGGTGCGGGGGATGTTTCTCGTGGTGCTCAACCGGCGTGGTCGCGCTGGCAGCGGGCACGCCGGCGCCGTGCCCAGGCGCAGGCCTTTCCCGAACCGATCACCGGCATCCGCAACTTCACGCACATCGTCGCCAGCCTCGATCGCGCGATCGCCTTCTATCGCGATGTGATCGGCCTGCAGCCAGACGGCGAGCCGCGGCTGTTCAGCGGGGCGCAGGCGATGAAGGTCGTGAACATCTCGACGCCCGGCGCGCAGTCGCGCTTCACCAGCTTCCCGGTGCCAGGCTCGATCGGCGTCGAACTGGTCGAGTACCAGGGCGTCGATCGGACCCCGGCCGCTCCTCGGGTGCAGGACCCCGGCGCGGCCATCATGACGTTCACGGTGAGAAGCCTCGACCCGATCCTGGAGCGCGCGCGACAGGCCAGCGTCCGCGTCAGCACCTCCGGCGGCGCGCCGGTGACGGCGCCCGACGGAACGCGCATCATCGTCCTGCAGGATCCCGACGGCTTCTTCGTCGCGCTCGTACAGCCGTCAGTGCTTCCGGAGACGTCCGCCCCCGCGTCGAACAACGTCGTGGCCAGCAACATCAGTTTCGTCGTCGCTGACGCCGAACGGACCGCTCGACTCTACGAGCAGGCCCTGGGATTCCAGGCACGGCCGGTGACGGCGTGGAACGCCGCCTCGTTGCTGATGGACCTCGCGGGCACCGCCGGCGCGCAAGTGCGATTCAGCATGGCTCGTGTTCCCGGCACCTTCGTGACCATCAGCTTCCACGAATTCACCGGGATCGATCGGCGGCCGCTGCGGAGCCGCTTTCAGGATCCCGGCACGGCCGTGCTCCAGCTCCTCGCCCGCGACGTCAAGGCGGCCTCCGATGCGTGGAAAAAGGCCGGCGGCGAGGTGGTCACCGCGGGCGGCGAGCCGGTGACGGTTGGCGCGCTCACGCTGGTCGTGCTGCGCGACCCGAACAACGTGATGCTGGAGATCATTTCCGCGCCCTAGATCAAAGGCGCGCTCGCGCGGCCGCGATGAAACGTCCCCCTCGATTGGGGGCCACGTCCACGGCCCGCCCCGCACGTACAATGTCGTGGTCATGCCGAAGTCACGAATCCGCACGTCCCGTGTCCGTTCCTCGTTCATCCTCGCAGGTACCGCGGCCCTCGCGGCGCTGCTCGTCGCGGTTCCGGCCGGCGCCCAGTGGCGCAACCTGCCGAACCCCGTGCCGAACGGCCCCGACGGCAAGCCGAACCTGTCGGCGCCGACGCCGCGCACGGCATCCGGCAAGCCGGATCTGAACGGCATCTACACGCCGAACTACCGCTACTTCCAGAACCTCGCGGCCGACATCGGGCTCGAGAACGTGCCGATGACCTCGGGCGCGCAGAAGATTCACGCCGCGCGCGCCACCGGCCTCCTGGGCTACGAGGAGCCCGACGCGCACTGCCTGCCGCAGGGCGTGCCCAAGATCAACCAGGCCCCGGTGCCGTTCAAGATCGTGCAGACCGACAACCTGGTGGTGCTCGTCTACGAAGCCTTCAACCTGTGGCGCCAGGTGCACCTCGACGGGCGCGAGTTCGCCGACGACCTCAATCCCAGCTGGCTCGGCTTCTCGAAGGGCCGCTGGGAGGGCGACACGCTGGTGGTCGAAACGCGAGGCCTGAACGGCAAGCCGTGGCTCGATCACAACGGGCTGCCCGCCAGCGACAAGCTGGTGGTGATCGAGAAGTTCAGCCGCCCGAACATCGGCCGGCTCGACATCGAGTACACGATCACCGATCCGACCTATTACACGCGGCCGTGGACGACCACCGTCAACGCGCGCTACACCACCGGCACCGAGCTCTTCGAGTTCATCTGCAACGAGAACGAGAAGTCCCGGGCGCACATGATCAAGTAGGGGCCGGCTTCAGCCGGTCCAGGGCCGCCTGAAGGCGGCCCCTACTTCCGTCGGCGGCAGCAGCGCCTTGCGGTCCGGCGGCAGGTGCTGATCGACGGCGTTCATCATCGTCCCCACGGTGAAGTAGTCGGCCATGAGCGCGATGATCTCGATCGTCCGCTGACGGCCGAAATCGCTCACCATCTTCGCCCACAGCTCGCTGCTCACTTTGTGCTCGCGCAGCAGCGCGCGCAGAAACCGGATCACCGTCGCGTCCTTGTCGGCCAGCCCGGTGACGTCGCGGTCGTACTTCACGACGTCGATCACCGACTGCTCGAGCCCGTCCCGCAGCCCGGCCGGCTCGTGCGCGGACCACTCGTACTGCTGGTCGATCTCACGCGCGGTGATCAGCACCACCAGCTGGAACATGCGCGCGCCGAGCGGAAAGCCGTCGCCGCGCGGCACGCCCAGCGCCCGGCCCATGAGACCGAGCCCCTCGGCGACGCGCGGGCTGTAGATGGTGACGTGCCCCGGGCCCGGACCCGGCGTCGGCGGTGTCGCTCGCGCGTCGAAGGCTTTCTGGCCCTCGGCGTCGAGCTCGCTGCGGGTGATGGGCGGCATCCGCGACAGCGTCACGGGGTGGATGTCGGGCGGCAGCGCCTGTTGCGCCTCGGCGGCGCCAACCGGGAACAGCACCGCGATCAGGAATAGCAATCGGTTGCGCACGACGGCCTCCTCGTGAACACGACGGGTTTGCGGGCCCACAGTCTAGTGCAGCCGGGCGGTCTGAAGACCGCCCGCTACGTGTCGTCAGGCCAATGAATCGACGTAGCGGTCGGTCTTCAGACCTGCCCGACAAAGCTCGAGCCGCCTGCGTACAATGTGCGGGCGGCAGAGCGCCCCCGCGGCGCATGAGGGAACCGATGAACAGGCGGCTGGCGGCGTTGGCGGTTGCGGCGGCGGTCACGTGGACCTTGGCACCGGCATTCGCGCAGGAGCCGCCCCCCGGCGGCCCGGATCCGCAGGCGCCGGCACCCGAGGCCGTCTTTCGTGGCCTCCGGGAGCCGGAGATCCGGCCCTACGAGCGGGTCATCACCAAAGACGCCGTGACCGACACCGGCGTCTTCACGGTGCACCGCCTCAAGGACCGCCTGTTCTACGAAATCCCGAAGGACAAGCTCGGGAAGGAATTCCTGTGGGTGAGCCAGATCGCCAAGACGACGCTGGGCGTCGGCTACGGCGGGCAGGCCCTGGGCAACCGCGTCGTCAAATGGGAGCGCCGCGGCGATCGCATCCTGCTGCGCAGCGTGTCGTACGAGGTGGTGGCGGCGAGCGCCAGTCCGATCGCGCGGGCGGTCCAGGCCGCCAACCACGACGCCATCCTCATGGCGTTCAACGTCGAAGCCCTCGGCCGCAACGAGGCGCCGGTGATCGACGTGACGCGTCTCTTCACGAGCGACGTGCCGGAATTCAGCGCCCGCACGCGGGTGGGCGCGCGCACGTTCGACCCGGGCCGCTCGTTCGTGGACCGCGCGGTGTCGTTCCCCGAGAACGTCGAGGTGGAAGCAACGCAGACCTACAACACGCCGCCCGATCTGCCGATCGGCGCGGCCGGTGCGCCCGCGGGCGGACGCGGCGGCGCGCCGTTCCGGCCCGGCAGCGCCAGCGTGGTCATGCACTTCAGCATGGTGCTGCTGCCCGAGAAGCCGATGACGCCCCGCCTCTTCGACGAACGGGTCGGCTACTTCTCGGTGAGGCAGATGGACTACGGCCAGGACGAGCATCGCGCGCCGGAGCGCCGCTACATCACCCGCTACCGCCTCGAGAAGAAAGACCCGTCGGCCGCGCTCTCCGAGCCGGTGAAGCCGATCGTCTATTGGATCGATCCGGCCACGCCGGCGAAGTGGGTGCCGTATCTCAAGCGCGGCGTGGAGAGCTGGCAGAGCGCGTTCGAAGCGGCCGGGTTCAAGAACGCGATCCTGGCCAGGGATGCGCCGACGCCGGAGCAGGATCCCGACTGGAGTCCGGAAGACGCGCGCTACTCGGTGATCCGCTGGCTGCCGTCGACGATCGAGAACGCCTCGGGCCCGCACATCCACGACCCCAGGACGGGCGAGATTCTCGAAGCGGACATCCAGTTCTACCACAACGTCATGAACCTGGTGCGCGACTGGTACTTCGTGCAGGCCGGCCCGCTCGACCCGCGCGCGAAGACGCTGCCGCTGCCCGACGCGCTCATGGGCCGGCTGGTGGAATACGTCGCCGCGCACGAGGTCGGCCACACGCTCGGCTTCCAGCACAACATGAAGGCGAGCTCGATGTATCCCGCGGCGAAGCTGCGCGATCGCGAGTGGCTCAAGACCATGGGCCACACGCCGACGCTGATGGACTACTCGCGCTTCAACTACGTCGTGCAGCCCGAGGACGGCATCGACGCCGAAGACCTGATTCCGCGCATCGGCCCCTACGACAAGTGGGCGACGATGTGGGGCTACATGCCGATTGCCGGCGCGCACTCCGCCGCCGACGAGAAGAGGACGCTCGACACCTGGGCGCGCCAGCAGGACGACACGCCCCACCTGCGCTTTTCGACGGCGGGATCCCGCGGCGCCGATCCGGGCGAGCTCACCGAAGCCGTGGGCGACGAAGACGCGGTAGCGTCCACGGCCCTCGGCCTGAAAAACCTGGCGCGCGTGGCCGGCATGCTGCTGCCGGCCACGACGGCGGAGGCTGGAGAACCGTTCGACGATCTCGAGAAGCTCTACGCACGCCTGCTGGGCCAGTGGGCCGTCGAGCTGAATCACGTGGCGGCCATCGTCGGCGGGTTCAGTTCGCAGCAGAAGCACGCCGGCCAGACGGGCGTCCGCTTCACCGCGTTCCCGCGTGACAAACAGGCGCGCGCCGTCGACTTCCTCAACGCCAACGCGTTCCAGGTGCCGGCCTGGATGGTGCAGCCCGACATCCTTCGCCGCATCGAGCCGGTCGGCGTGCTCGACCGCGTGCAGGCGGCGCAGCTGCGCGTACTGACCGCGCTGCTGAGCAGCACGCGGATCGAACGGCTCGTCGAGCAGGAATCGCTCGACGGGGCGGCGGCCTACCGCGCCGTGGACTTTCTCGCCGACGTGCGCAAGGGGATCTGGAGCGAGGTGTACGCCGGCGCACCCGTGAAGGTGGATGCCTACCGGCGCAACCTCCAGCGGTCCTATGTCGAGACGCTGTCCGAGCGCATCAACGGCCGGCAGGCGTCTGCCAACGACGCCCGCGCCTTTTTCCGCGGCGAGCTCAAGACGCTCGACCGCGACCTGCAGACCGCGCTGGCCCGGGTGACGGACCGCGCCACGCGCCTGCACGTCGAGGACGTGCGCACCCAGGTGGCACGTGCGCTCGATCCGGCCGTGCGCGAGACCGCGCCGGCCGGCGCACGGGCGTTCGACAGTGCAGCCGATGGCGACGTCGCGGCCGACCCGGAGTGGTGCTGGCTCGATTACGCGATCCGCCGGCCGTAGAACCGCTTTGCCGGAAGCACGGATGCCCACCACCCCCGTACGCGCGTTCGTGAGCTACGCCCACGCCGACAGTCACGTCCAGGAGGGTTTTGCGACCCGTCTCGCCGCCGCCCAGCAGCAGGGCGCCTTCGAGTACCGGGCAGACGCGAAGATCGATCCCGGGGCGTCGTGGGACGCCGTGATTCGCGCCGAACTCCACAAGGCCGACATCGCGCTGCTGCTCGTGTCCAATGCGTTCCTCGGATCGAAGTACTGCCGCGAAGAGATGCTGGCGCTGCTGCGGAAGCCGCAGCTGTTCTGGGTGATCGTGGACGACTGCGTCTGGCGCTCGTCGCCGCTGCGGGAATGGCAGTCGTGCGCCACGCTTCTCGGCATGACGCCGGCGCAGATCCAGCAGACGGCGACCCGCGTGGTCGATCAGATCGTGCAGAGCGCCCGGCGGGTCGAGCAACTGCGCTCGCCGGCGCAGAAGTTCCTGCTCGAGAACATCCCCGGTAGTCGCCCACCAGTTCACCGGGCTCGAGGCGCTGCCCAGCGGGCGGCACTGCTGGGTGCATCGCGCCACCGCGCGGTTCGACGGCCATGACGACGACGAGCCCGTCGTCATCAAGGTCCTGCTGAAAAATCCCTCCGAGGATCTCGTCCGTCCGATTGAAGCGGCCGCCGAGTGGCCACCACGCTCCGGCATCCCAGCTTCATCCGGCTGCGGCGGCATTACCTGCACGAGCGGTTGCCCGCCCTCGTGATGGAAAACGTGGACCAGACGCTGCTGCGGGACCAGTTCAAGCCAGGGTGACCCGTTTCCCTTGGACCGGGTCCGCGATCACCTGGTGACGCTCGCAGAGGCGTTTGCCGAGCTGCACGACCGGGGCGGCACCTACGGACTGCTCACCTCGCACAACGTCTTCATCGACGCGAACACGCAGGAGCTCCGTTTCGCCGCCATCAGCATCACGGGACAACTGTCACAGATCCATCAGGGCTGGCAGCGATTCATCGGCGACGATCCGGCGTCGGCCCCCTATCTGATTCCGGAGCAGTTCGAGAACGACCCCTGGTCGGCCCACTCCGACCAGTACGTGCTCGGCCAGCTCGCGGTGGAAATGCTCACCGGGAGCCCCCTGCCGCCGGTGAACACGCCCGAGGACCTGGCCCGGCGCGACCGGTTCTTCGCGGACCCCCTGGGGGTGGTGGGACCGCGCATCCGTTTTCACCGGAAGTTCGCGGCCACCCTCGCGCGGCTGCTGCAGCGGCGGCCGGCGGAGCGCTTCGCCACCATGCGGGACGCGGTCACGCAGTTGCGCCAGCTGGACGACGAAGACGTCGCCTTCGCGCGGCACGCATACAAGGTGGCGTGCGACCAGACCGGGTTCTTCGACGATTTCTACGCGCGGCTGTTCATGGCCTGTCCGGGCGCGCATGACGAGTTCATCAAAGCGCATCGCGGCAACGACCCGCAGCGCATGGCGGATCAGGCGCGGGCGTTGCGGCTGGCCCTCAACTCCGCGCTGGTGCCGCCCGATCGCCTGCAAGAACAACCTCGAGCCGTACGTGGAGCAACACCGGACCGTCCCGGCGCACTTCTTCCCGGCTTTCGCCCAGACGTTCGTCGCCACCCTCGAGGCCCGACCCGGTCCGCCCCTTCCGCTATTCATCCTCGACGCGGTCCGGTCCGTGCTCGACCGGGCCGCTCTGCACCTGAACCCCGCCACCGCGGGCCGCGACGTCGAGGAGGCGATTTGACCCCACGCCTGTGCGCCGCTCTGCTCGTGCTCGTGACCGCGACGTCCGTGGCCTGCACGCCCGCGCCCGCAGGTACGGCGCCGGCGGCTGTGCCGGACGAGACGTTTCGCGCGCGCGTCAATGCCTTCGTGGACGAATGGCACCAGGATGCCGCCCAGGCGCGGCCCGCCTTCTTCGACAAGATCGCCGCCGACGGCATCTACATCGGCACCGACAAGACGGAACGGTGGACCAAGGAGGCGTTTCGCGAATGGGCGAAGCCGGCCTTCGCCCGCCCCACGGCGTGGGCCTTCACGCCCCTCCACCGCAACATCCGCTTCACCCCGGACCGTCAGCTCATCTGGTTCGACGAGCAGGTCCGCTCGTCGATGGGGATTCTGCAAGCCACGGGCGTGGTGCGGCCCAGCGCCGCCAGTTTCGAAATCGTCCACTACCAGCTGTCGATCGCGGTGCCGAACGAGGTGATCCCCGAGGTCACCGGCGCCATCAAGCGTTCGAATCCAAGTAGAAGCGCCGCTCAGCGCCCGAACAGCGCCACGAGGTCGACGAACGCGGCGGCACCCCACACGAACTCGCCGTGCTGTTTGTAGGTGCCAGCAGGACTTCCGAAGTCGGCGGCGTCGAGGTCGCCGAAATATTTGAGGTGGACGCGGTAGCCAACCGTGGACGCCCAGTGCGCGTTGGTGAACAAGCGTGCCGGGATGCGGACGACTACGCTCAGCGGCACGACGTAGAACGCCGCCGACTTGGTTGGACGACGGGGCGTCATTCCTGAAATTGGTGTGGAAGAAGAACGCCACGCCAACGCCGGCGCCGATGTCGATGGACGACGACACCTTGCTGTGCGCGAGGATCTCCAGTGGGATGATGCGCAGCTGAGGCTCGTCGTCTCTGGTGCCCTCCGGATTGAACAGCTGGTTCTCGACGCTCCAGAAGCCGCCTGCGTTGACGACGATACCTGTCTGCCAATCCCGCCGCGCCACGATGACTTCGGAGTCGTCCGGATGCGGGTCCACCTTCTCGACGAGAACATGCAACCCTTCGACAGCAAGGAGCTCGGCGGTCTGCTCTCGATCCTGCTGTCGATCCCTATGTCGATGGCTCGCTGGGCGCCGCGACAGGATTGGCTTGCGGACTTCCAATCTGGCGCCGAGAACCGGTGCGTCGTCTTGGCCTCGACCGCTCCGACGCCAGGCACTCCTGCGCCCCCTATCATCGACGCGATGGCCGCCGGGGACATGAGCTGCTGCCTGCGATTGTATGCGAGCAGGAACGAATTCAGCGCCTCGACGGGAAAGCCCGCATCGCGCGCCTCTCGACTTGATTGAGGTGAGCAACGACGGAAGATCCGGTTCGTCCTTGCGCGCCGTTCCAGCCAGCCGCCGTCGTATCGCTCCGATACTTCGGGTCACTTCAGGAAAGTCGCTTGCGGCCTTCGCCAAGTTGGTGAGCGAAGCGTCCAGGGTCCGGCCGGCCTCGACGAGTTCCGGAATTTTCGCTCGAAGTTCCTTCAGCGGCACCTGCCGCTTCTCCGCGAGGTTGATGCACATGATCTCAGCGGACAGCTCGAAGCCGTGGAACGGCCCAGGGCCGCTGAACTCCTCGAGCCACCCCCACCAGTCCTGCTCCTTGGCCGCCGACGCAGCCTGCGCCGCCCCACGAGCAGCGCGGCGACGACGAGGGCGAAAACGACCCGGCGGCGAAGGTCTGTCTCAATTCGCACAACGATCTCCTATGTGAGTCCGATCGCAATCAGCGAGCGGCGACGGTGTTGAATGGCGTGAACACCTTCTCGATGATCGAATCGCTTTGCAGCCTGGGATCGCGCGTCGCTCACGACACGCGCGCGTGGCGGGTCGCTCTTCGGGCAGAAGAGCAGCAGATCGGGCGCCTGGCGTCCGGCCACGTAGCAAATCTCGTCGCCCAGGCGCACCCGTTCGAGCTCGGCCTGGAACAGCAGCCGGTAGGGCAGCGCCCACAGTCCCATCGCCACCGCGAGGACGAGCCCGCCGAGTATCGGCAGCAGCACGGTCGGGGCCTGCAGCAGCGCACGCCGGCGCCGGGCCAGCGACAGCCACGCCAGGGCCGACCCGGCGCACACGAGAAAGGCCAGGAAGCGATAGGCGTTGTGCTCGTCGAAATTGTCGGGGCGCATCCACGCCACGCTGACCGAGGTCGAATCGTCGACGAGGTCGTTGATCGCGGCGATGCCGTCCTGGAAGCGGAAGAAGAACGCGTTGACCGCGAGGATGCTGACGAGCAGCACCAGCACCGCCAGCTGGTTGGTCGAGGCGGCCATCAGCCGATCGAGGGGCGACCGGCCGGTGCGCCCGAATCCGGCGCGCCGCAGACCCCAGCGGGCGACCAGGACGGCCAGGACGGAGGGCACCACGACGAACGCCGATCGGACCAGTGGCGCCACCAGCATCCGGGCACCCCACACCGGCCAGAACAGCGCCGATTCGTCCGCGAAGCGCCCTCTCCGTCCAAGCGACAGGTCGAATGCCATGGAGCTGACGAATCCAACAAACGTCAGAACCACCAGAATCGTACCGATCACCGCGGCCGCTTTCGCGATCCAGAGCGCCCAGGTGCTGGGAGCGGGCTCGAGGGCGGCGAGGATGCCGGCCAGCTCCTGCCGCAACTCCCGCATCGACTGCGGCCGGTGCCTTGGCGCTTTCGCCAGCGTGCGATCGATGAGCGCGTCGAGCTCCGCCGGCACCTCCGGCCGCAGCGCCGCCACCCGTGGGGCCGGCAATCCGAGAATCTCGAAGACGACGTCGCGTGAGGTATCGCCGCTGAACGGGCGGCGCCGCGCAATCAGCTCGAACATGGTGACGCCGAGACTGTAGATGTCGCCGGTTTCGGTGAACCGCTTCTCCGCAATCTGCTCCGGGGCCATGTAGGGCACTGTGCCGGTGACGATCTCGTCGGTGGAGGGCCCGTACACGGCGCGCGCCACGCCGAAGTCCAGCACTTTCACCACATCGTCGGTGGTTATCTGGATGTTCTGCGGCTTCAGGTCGCAGTGCAGCACGCCGCGATCGTGCGCGGACTCCACCGCATCGGCAATCTGAATGGCCCAGCGCAGCACCCGCTTGAGGCTGAGCGCATGCTCCGCGAGGTGCCCGGCGCACGACGTGCCGTTGATGTACTCCATGACGATGACGGGAAACTGCCGCCCCTTCACGTCCACGTGGATCAAATCGAGAAACGTGGCGATGTGCGGATGCCCGCGCAGTTTGGCGGCGTTGTGCGCTTCGCGCCGCAGGCGCAGCCGGGCCTCGGACGATTCCAGCAGCGCTTCGGACAGGACCTTCAGCGCCACCGGCGTCGAGAGCTCGGTGTCCGTGGCCAGATACACCCGGGCCATGCCGCCGGCGCCGAGCACGCGCTCCACCGCGTAGCGCCCGCACATGTCGCCCGGTTCAAGACGCAGCCCCTCGGATTGGGGCCGCAGCGGCGGGAGGATGGCGCCGTCGCCAGCGGCAGCCAGTGCCGGCGGCAGCCGCAGCGTCGACAGCGAGAATGTCGTCAGGAGGTCCTGCACTTCTTCGCGCAGCTGCGGATCCTCTCCGAACTCGCGCTCGACCAGGGCCCGCTGCCCGGCGGTATCGAGGGCGATCGCCTCCGCGAGCAACTCCTTTACGCGGCGCCACTGCTCAGGCGTCATCGCGGATGCTTCGCAAGGCGTGATTGAGAAATATCTTGGCCGTGTCCCATTCGCGCTTCACGGTCGCGGGCGCGATCGACAGGTGCTCGCCGATCTCTTCGATGGTGGCGCCACCGAAGTAACGCAGCTCGGCCACGTCGGCCTGACGCTCATCGAGCGCCCGCAGCCGATCGAGCGCTTCGCTCACGGCCACGACCTGCTCGAGCTGATCCTCCGACAGCACCAGCGCGTCGGCGATATCGATGGCGGCGGCCCGCGGCGGCCGCTTCGCCGCGTCGCGCCGCCGCGCGTGATCGAGGAGCACGCGCTTCATGCAGGTCGCGGCGATGGCGAGAAAATGCGCGCGGTCCTTGAAGGTAACGTCCTGATCGACGAGCCGGCCAAACGCTTCGTGCACGAGCGCGGTGGCCTGGAGCGTATGACCGGGGCTCTCGTGAGCCATCCGCTGCCGCGCAATCGCCCGCAGCTCGTCGTAGAACATGGCCATGAGCTCGTCGAGCGCCTCGCGGCGCCCGTGCCGGAAGTCTGTGAGAAGACGGGTCGCTGCAGCCGGCTCGGGCAAATCGCTCATGGATGTGCGAATTTGCCTGAAATATACACTGCCGCTTCGCCCCTCCCCGTGCGTCTCTCGGGCCGAGCACGTTAGAGGAGGTGATGACCGATCCCCGTGTGTCACGCCGCGCACGTCGTCCATCGACAATTCTGTGGCGCGACCTGCTGCCGTTCGCCTTCGGGGCCCTCACGATGGTGGGAACGTCGCTGGCGCTCGCGACGCAGACGACCGCTGCCGCCCTTCACCAAGTCTGGGTGGGGTTCGTACCGGTGGGCGCCATAGCCGCGGGCGCCTGCGCGGCCAGCGGCTATTACGCTGGGCGCCGTCATCGGCGGACGCCGCCCCGGCGTGCTCGCGGCCACGTTCATGCGCGCCTCCGGCCTCCCCGTCTATGCCGCCCTGTGCCTGCTGCCGCTTCAGGGTTGGACCACCGCCGCGGGAACCGCCAGACCCCTGCTCAGCTCTGACACTGGCGCAATCCACGCAGTCTCGCTCGATCCGTCTGGCCTCCACCGGGCCGCCGTCACGGGCCTGCTCGCCTACCCCCTGACGATACTGGCGGGCCTGGGCTTCGCGGTGGGCACTGCGGCGGTCACCAGCCTGCTCGACGCACCCATCCACTGCCACCGCTGCCGCAAGTACCTGCCGGGGCGGGCGGATCGCACGGCTGCCTGGCCGGCCTGCGAGTTCGCCCCCCGCATCCGCACCACGGCATCCGGCCGCGCCACCGTGGCGATGCTCGTGAGGCGCCCCACAGCCCGCCCGCGTCGACACCTAGTGGCCTGTCCGTCGGCCCGGTTCGCCGCGTGAGCCGTTCTTCTCCCGCCTTGCGCGTATGTCCATAGAGGCCGATCGCTATCAGCCGCGGCCGGACACACCCCAGGGGGACGCCATGAGCCAGGACGAAACCAAGACCACTGAACTGATTGCGCAGATCCGGTCGGGAAACCGCGAGGCCTGGAGCCGGCTCGTGGAACGGGAGCTGCCGCAGCTGCGGCGCTTCGCGAAGGGACGCCTGCCTGCGTTCGCGCGCGGGGCGCTGGACACCCAGGATCTGGTGCACGACGTGCTGGTGAGGGCCATGCCCCGGCTCGATTCGTGGGAGGGCGACCGGCCGGGAGCGCTGCAGGCGTTCCTCCGCCGCGCCCTGGTCAACCAGATCGTGGACGAGATTCCGCAAGGCGCGGCGCCGTGTGGCGTCCACGGCCCCGATTCGAGTCGCATCCCGATTCCGGACCGTCGGCGCTGGCGCGGGTCATCTCGCAGGAAGACCAAGAGCGCCTGCGCGCCGCGCTCGAGAAGGTGTCGGCTTCGGACCGGGCACTGCTCGGCGCCCGGTTCGGCTGGGGCCTGCGCTATGCGGACGTCGCCGCGCGAGTGAGGCGGCCCAGCGCCAACGCCGCGCGCGTCGCCGTCGAGCGCGCCGTCGCCCGCGTCGCCAAGGCGATGCACAAGCCCCAGAGCAAGGCCCGCAAGGTCCAGTGACCAGGGGACGCCGGGCCGCAGGGCGTCGAGCCGCGATGGGGTGAGCCCGCGTCCGCCTCCTATAATTGGCGGAGCATGCAAGTCTCTCTCACCAGCGGCCGATGGTAGCGGCCAAAGGCGCCGACGCGTCCCGGGACCTCCGGGATCACCGGTTGCTCGACGGCCGAGCCGTCCGCGACCGCATTCTCGACGACGTCGCCGAGCGCGTCCGCCAGGCCTCGGCCACGCACACCATCGGCCGCCTGGTCTCGGTGAGCATCGGCGAGCACAAGGCCGCCGGCGTCTACGTCCGCGGCCAGGCCAGCGCCGCGA
Source organism: uncultured Acidobacteriota bacterium (assembly GCA_963731785.1). GTDB lineage: Bacteria > Acidobacteriota > Vicinamibacteria > Vicinamibacterales > UBA2999 > DASYRM01. Next base: position 114,392 of record CAVSWX010000002.1, on the reverse strand, counting down.
CCCGGGTCGGCCTGACCTTCGAAGAACAGACCTGGCCGAGCACACTCAGTCAGGACGAGTGCAAGGCGCGCCTGGTGGCGATGAACGACGATCCGGGCGTGCTCGGGGTGATCCTGCAGCGCCCCGTCCCCTCGCACATCCACGGGCGCTCGCTCGCCTCCGCCATCCACCCGCTGAAGGACATCGAGGGGATGAACCCCGCGTCGATCGGCAACATCGTCTACAACGACCTGGCCCTGGCGCCGTGCACGGCGGCGGCGTCGGTGGAGCTGATCAAGGCGACCGGCCTGAACCTGCACGGGCTCGAGGTGGTGATGGTGGGCCACTCGGAGATCGTCGGCAAGCCCGCCGCGTTCATGCTGATGGGCGAAGGGGCCACGGTGACCGTCTGCCACCACCTGACGCGCTCGGTCGCGGCGCACTCGCGCCGGGCGGATGCGGTGCTCGTGGCGGTGGGCAAGCCCAAGTTCCTTCGCGCCGACATGGTCAAGCCGGGCGCGGCGGTCATCGACATCGGCATCAACCAGATCACCGGCCCGAACGGCGAGATCCAGATCGTCGGCGATGTGGACACCGAGGCCGTGAAAGAGGTGGCCAGCTGGGTGACGCCGGTGCCCGGCGGCGTCGGTCCGGTCACCGTGGCGATGTTCATGCGCAACGCGATCACGGCGCACGCCAAGCAGCTTGCCGCCGGCTGGCTCGGCTGATCGTGCCGGTGAGCCCCTCGCCCATCATCGTGTTCACCGACGGCGCCGCCAAGGGCAACCCAGGCCCGGGAGGCTGGGGGGCGATTGTCGTCACCCCGGGTCATCACGTCACCGAGCTCGGCGGCGGATCGCCGCACACCACCAACAACAAGATGGAACTGGGCGGCGCCATCGCGGCGCTGCGGCACGTCGCGGACCGGCCGGAGCCGGTGGCGATCTACACCGACTCCACCTACGTCATCCAGGGGATCACGCAGTGGGTGTGGGGCTGGCGGAAGCGCGGGTGGAAGACCGCGTCGGGCACCGACGTGTTGAACCGGGACCTGTGGGAGGAACTGTCGAGCCTCACGGGCGCGCGTCCTCGGGGCGGCCTGGACTGGCGCTGGGTGCGTGGCCACGTGGGCACGCCGGGCAACGAGCGCTGCGACGAGATCGCCGTATCGTTTGCGTCGCAGCGCGAACCGGAACTGTACGACGGTCCGTTCGGCGGCTACTCGCTCTCGATCCTGCAGTTGCCCGACGACACCGCGCTACCGAAGCGGCGCGCCGGCGATTCTGGCGCCGCGAAATCGCCCCCCTATTCCTATCTGAGCGTCGTCAGCGGCATGCCGATGCGGCATCTCACCTGGGCCGAGTGCGAGCGCCGCGTGAAGGGACAGGCCGGCGCCCGGTTCAAGAAGGCATCCAACGCCACGGACGAGGCGGCGATTCTGCGCGGCTGGGGCATCGATCCCGCCCGCCTGCCATCAGGCACGTAGGGGCCGCCTTCAGGCGGCCCAGGGCCGGCTAAAGCCGGTCCCCACGTCACCGGGCCTGCTGCCGCATCCACGCGATCAGCGCACGATCCTCTTCGGCGGCCTCGTAGCGCACGCCCGCCTTCTCCGCGAGGGCAAGGGCGCGGTCGTTGAAGAACGCCGCGATATCGAGCTCGAGCTCGAAGATCAGGATGCTCGCCAGGCCGTTGATCGCCGACAGCTCCACGGGGTCGACGAGTGCGGCGTCGAAGAATCGCCGTTCGGCCTCGATCAGGAGCGGATCCTGCGGCGGACGGCCGGCCTGAATCTCGTCCCAGTGCGCCACCATGTAGGCGTTCTTGCGGTGATAGCCGCCCAGCGTGAGGATGTCGAGCTTGTACGGCCACCGCTGCTCGGCCCTGGCCATGCGCGGATCCAGCGTCCGTTGCGCGCGCGCCGCGGCGGCGACGTTGCGCTGGCCCAGGGGATCGGTCACGCGCAGCTGCCCCTCCGCGAGCCGGTCGCGCTCGCGAATCAACTCGGCGCTCGGCGCACCCACGCGCGGCGGCAGCGGATTGGCGGAGCCCGGTGCGGTCTCGGCGGCGCGCACCAGCCGCGCGAGCCCGGCGTCATCCGCCTTCCGAAGATCGAGATAGACCGGGTGGCCGAAGAACTGCGGCAGCCGCGTGTCGTCGGTGACGCAGGGCACGATGAACCGGTCCATGTGAAAGGCCATGAGGATCTCGGCGGCGACCCAGCGCGATCGCGAGGCGGGCTCGGACCACACCAGCACCATCGCGGTGCTGTTCCGAATCGCCTCGTACAACTCGGGACGCAGCTGGACGCCGATGCCCAGGTCGGAGTTGTCGAGCCAGGCGTCGTGGCCGGCGGCGTTGAAGGCCTGCTCGATCCGCGCGGCAGCCGCGGCGCTGGCCGACGAATGGCTGATGAAGACGCTGGACATCGCTGTCGGCACTTATAACGCAGCGTGCCGAAAGCACACGGCTCGTACGGTGGTCACGGCAGCGGTCCGAAGTCGGGCGGCGCCTCGCGGTGATGCGTGGCCTGCTCGTACGCCGACGCGATCTTGAAGAGCACCGGCTCGCCGAACGGCCGCCCGAAGAGCATCACCGACAAGGGCAGCTTGGCCGGCGTCGGCCCGGTGAGGCGCGTTCCTCCAGGGGCCGAGGCGTCACGGATGCGGTCGTAGACCTTGGTCGTCCAGCCCGCGGGCACTCCCAGCTGCGGGAACCCCTGGGTGCCGAGGAAGCTCCAGATCGAGGGGCCGCGTCCGTTGAGCGTGGGCTCGAGCGGCCGTCCCAGGATGTAGGGCGGAATGTTGCCGGTCGGCGTGATCATCGCGTCGAGCTTCATGTCCTCCATCGCCTGCAGGACGATCTGCTGCACGGCGAACCGGGCCAGAAAGCGCTCCGAGGTGTCGAGCGTCAGCGCGGTGCGGTTGTCGCCGCCACCCCCGCCGCGCGCGTTGCTTCCCGAGTCGGGGCGGGTGTCGGTGAGCGCCTTCGACTTTTCCGCGAGGTCCTTCATCGTCCTGATGCTGGCGTCGCCCCGCTCCTTGAGATACAGCTCGATCATGTAGCGCGACTCGCCGACGGACTCGCCGCGCCCGAGGCTGCGGAGCGTGATTCCCTTGGGCGTGCGCGACGGATCCTGAGACATCTCTACCAGCGCCTCGATGTGATCGGCCGCCGGCTTGCCGTTCTCGCCGAGGGGGAACGTGTCAGGAAGCGCTCGATGAACAGCTTGTTCATCACCGACGGTGCGTACTTGTCGATGTACTTCGTCAGCAGCGCCCCGCCCGGCCCCGGGTCGACGATCGTGGCGCCGAGCTTCTGCAGGTCGGCCACCGCCCGTTCGGCGGCGGCGATGCTTTCTTCGTCCGCCTCGTTGAACAGCGAGCGATCCATGTACTCGCGCAGCACGCCGATGCGCACGCCGTCGAGGCGCGTGGCGCCGGCGAAGCTCGCATACGGCGCCGCCGGCATTCGTCCGACGGCTAACACCGTCAGCTCGTCTTTCGGGTCGTACCCGGCGATGACGTCGAGGACCGTGGCGGCATCCTTGACGGTGCGGCAGATCGGGCCGGTGCGGGTGTTGTAGCCGGCGCCGTACATGCCGTTGCGGCTCACCAGCTCCTGCGTCGGCGCCAGCCCGACGACGCTGTTGTTCTTGGTCGGGTGGAGAATCGACCCGCCGGTCTCTTCGGCGATGGCGCAGGTGACCAGGTTGGCGGCCACCGACGTACCCGATCCGCTGCTCGACGTGCCGGCCGATCGCTCCGTGTCGTAGGGATTGCAGCTCACGCCGCCGAACGGACTGCGCGAGATGCCCGATCCGACGTTGGCCTTGGCCAGGATGATGGCGCCGGCCTCGCGCATCCGGGTGATGAACGTGGCGTCGCGCGGCGGCCGATCGTTGGCGTAGGCGGCATCGGCGCCGGCAGTGGTGCGCATGTCGCGCGTGTCGTACCAGTCCTTGATCGCGAAGGTGATGCCGTGAGCGGCCCCACCAGCGTGCCGGTGGACTTGAAGTGCGCATCCTGCCTGCGCCGCCACTTCGAGCGCGTCGGGCATCGCCGGGGTCGTTGTCCACCGGATCGGTCAGGCTCCGGGCCTTGCGCGGGCCGAGCCCGAGGGCGGCGCGCGCCGCCGGCCGCAGGTTGACGGTGATGAGCGAGTTGATCTGGCCCGCGTGCGGGATGGTCGTGAACGGGCCGAGGAGGCCATCGAGCTGCGTGACGCACGGCCCGTCGTACGCCTTGATCCGTTTGAGATAGAGCTCGACCACCTGCGTGGACGTCAGCTCGCCCTTGAGGATGGCCGACTGGATGCCGTCGATCGTGGCTTCCTCGATGCGGAACGTCGAGGGGCCCGGCGCCGCGCGGAGCGGCACGCGGGATGGCGAGACCGTGCGGCCGGCGATCAGCGATCGCCGCGGCTCGCGCGGAGCGCGCGTGAGGTCAAGTCGTCCGTGTCATGTCGGCGCCTCCGTGTCCTGGTCAGAAGCTGAAACGCACGCCGAGCTGGCCCTGCCGCGACACGTAAGCGTTGCCCGACGTCGCCACCGGCTGTCCGAAGTTTGCCGAGGTGATCGTCGTGTTGTAGGCGCCGTAGTTCTTCCGGTTGAACACGTTGAACACCTCGGCCAGCAGCTCGACGCGCATGTTGTTGACCGAAGGTCACCGTCTTGGTCACGCGCGTGTCCACCTTGTGCAGCGGCATGCCGCTCAGGCCGTTGCGCGTCCACGTGGTGCCGGTGGCGATGACCGCCGGTCCGTCCCAGCGATCGAGCACGGCGGCTGGAATGGTGATGGGCGCGCCGATGTTGAGCCGGTTCGTGCCCGGCTTGCTGTACGGGCCGCGTCGAGCTCGTCGGGTTGTAGCGCGCGCCCGACCCGTAGAAGTAGGAGCCCGAGACCGAGAATTCCCACGGCAGCCTGACGATCCCGTTGGTGCGGAACGTGTGGCGTCTGGAACCCGGACGACGTGGCCCAGTCCGCGTCCTGGTCGAACGGGTTGTTCGCCTGGTAGCCGAAGCCCGTCGTGTCGTCCTTCATCGAGAGCGCCAGCGTGTAGGTGCTGCTCGCCTGGAAGGAGTTGTTGAAGCGCCGCGTGAACGAGCTCGAGAGCAGCCGGCTCTCGGTCTTGCCATCGCTCGTGAGCCACTGGTCGAGGCCCCACGCCGGATTCGGGCGGCCGTAGACGATCGGATCCTTGTTGTAGCCGGTGACCGGGTCGTAGAAGAGGTTCACGTCGCGGCTGCGGACCATGCTCGCGCTCGTCGAGACTGGTGAAATCCACGTCGAATCCCATCAGCGGCCCCAGCTGCTTCTGGAAGCCGATCGAGGTCTGCCAGCCGTACGGATCGCGTGTAGGTGGGCGAGATGATGGTGGTTTCCTGCGGCGGCGCCGGCACCGCCCCCGAGAGGTAGTCCTCCGGCGTGACGCCGTTCAGCGGATCCTTCAGGAAGTTCGTGCCCGGTCGGCAGGAACACCGCGGCAATCGCGTTGTTGTAGAACTGCTGCCGGTAGGTCACGTTCGACACCGGGAAGTTGTAGTAGAGGCCGGTGCCGCCGCGAATCACCAGGTCGTTGTTGCCGCCGACGTTCCAGGCAAAGCCCGACGCGCGGCGCGACGTTGTTGAGATCGCGCACGCCGGTCTGATAGCCGAAGTTCCCGGAGTCACGCCCGTTGTCGATCATGATCGGAATGTCGGTCACGCCCGGTGGATTGAGCCCGTTCCAGTCCAGGTCGTAGCGCAGGCCGAGGTTGATCGTGAGCCTGTTGCCGACGCGCCAGTTGTCGCCGACCCAGGCCGCCGTCTGCGACCGCGGCACGTTCACCAGGTAGTCGTCGTGGAAGAAGATCGAGTACTGCTGCAGGAACGGCTGCAGCAGCGAGAGGTCCCACCGCGACGGGTCGTCCCACGCGTCTTCGGGGAACGCGGCCTCGAGAATCGCCGTCGACGGCTGCCGGTTGAAGGTGAAGGTGCCCCGGCGGTTGAGGTCCCACACCTTGGTGTGCCGGTCCTTCAGGAACTCCGCCGCCGAACTTGATGTCGTGGGCGCCGTTGTGCCAGTTCATCTCGAGCCGGATCGGGTACTGCTCCATCCACGAGTAGTTCGGGAAGTTCTGCTGGCCGCCGAGCGACAGGTTGGGGAACTGGAATACCGGCACGCCGAACGGCCAGCCGTACAGCTGCGTGCTGTTCGACGGAATCGGGTCGTCGTACCACGAGAAGCGCGCGGTGCCGACGTGCACCTGCATGATCGTGTTGTTGTTCGGCACGAGGGTCCATGTGCCGTACAGGTTGGTCGAGTAGTACCGCTGGTGCTCGGCCATCGTCGGATGGGTGGTGCCGCTGCGCGATCTGGAACGGGCTGTCGAGCTGCCAGCGCTGCAACCGGACGCTGAAGTTGTTCTTCGACGAGTGCTGGTAGTCCCCGCGCGCCAGGTAGTTCTTCTGGATGGTGTTCGACGGCAGCGACCAGTTCTGGTTCGGCAGCGCCGTCGGCGTCAGGATGGCGGTCGAGGGGTTGCGCTCGTATTCGTACGAGCCGAAGAAGTGGATCCGATCGCGCAGGATCGGGCCGCCGAGCGTGAAGCCGGCCTGCTGATCGGAGTACGGCAGCACCACGTTCTTCACCGGGTCGGGGGCGTTGAGCTTGTCGCTGCGGAAGAACCCGAACGCCGATCCGCGCAGATCGTTGGTGCCCGAGCGCGACACCGCCTGCACCTGCACGCCGGTCGAGCGCCCCTGCGTGATGTCGTACATGTTGGTGACGATCTGGAACTCGGCAATCGCCTCGCGGCTCATCTTCGGCTGCCCGAAGCCCGAGCCCGAGATGCGCTGCGAGATCTGCTGGCCGTCGAGATTGAGCTGGAACTGATCGTCGCTCACGCCCGGCGTGTTGCCGATGTTGTTCGCCGTGATCCCCTTGACCATCAGCGACAGCTCCATCCAGTTGCGGCCCTGCAGCGGCAGCTCCGCCATCTGGCGGCGGTCGATGTTGGTGGCGACCCGCGCCGACGAGAGGTCCACGAGCGGCGTCTGGCTGCTCACGGTGACCGTCTCCTCGAGGCTCGCCAGCCGCATCGTCACCGGCGGCACCGTCGCGTTGGCGCCGACCAGCAGCTCGATGCCGGTGAGCTCCGCGGTGGCGAAGCCCGGCAGCTCGATCCGTAGCGTGTACGCGCCGGGGGGCAGGTTCTGGAACTGATAGCGGCCCTCGACGCTGGTGACTTCCACGGTCTGGCGCCCGGTCGTGATCTCGACGGCAGTCACCGTGACGCCGGGCATCAGGCCTTTCTGATCGTCAACAACGGTGCCCTGAATGGTGGCGTTCTGCTGCGCGGCGAGCGGCGCCGAGAGAAACACGGCGCAGAGAACCCAGGCGAAAACGGAACGGCGTGGCATCGGGTGCTCTCCCTGAACGGAAGCAGGAACCCGCGACTGGGCGTAGCACGACCTCGTGGTCGTACGTCTCCCCGAGCAAGCACGGGGCCACGGCCCACGCGCCGAGCCCGGGCGCTGATTCGCGCCGGAAATCGCCCGCGGTGGCGGACGCGGGGCGTACGAACATGGCCGCGCTCCCGGCGAAAGCCACAACCTTGCGTGGGACGGTCCGCGACACGAACAGCTTTGTCCCAACGTGGTGTCCGCCGCGCCCGCGCACCGATCGTTGCGTCGTGCGATGCGCGCGCACGGCAGTTCCAGCCGCGGACCGACCCGGCCGCGATCCGGCACCGGCGCCAAATCTGAAGCGACCGCCCTGACGCGTAGCCAAAAATGTCCGCGCCGCCGCGCCGCACGCCGCCCGTCGATCGCGACTTCTCCGCGTATTTCATCGCGCAATCCACCGCCGTGCGCCGCGCGCGTACGGCTCATGTCTTGCTGAGAAGCACGACGTGGGTGTCGTCGCGCCACGATGCGCATCGCTTTCAGGAGAAGAGATCGCATGAGGACTGCGAGCAGAACGATTCGATGTGTGGTGGTCGCGATTGCGCTGCTGATGGGCAGCGGAGTGGCGTCGGCCCAAACCTATCAGGGCGGTATGCGCGGCGTGGTGAAAGACGGTCAGGGCATCGTCCCGGGCGTCGAGGTCACGCTGACCAACGAGGCCACCAACGCGGTCCGCGCGGTCGTGACGAACGAGGTGGGTGAGTACTCGTTCCCCGGGGTGCTGCCCGGCACCTACACGGTGCGCGTGGCGCTGGCGGGCTTCAAGACCGAAGAGCGCCGCGGGCTGCCGATTGCCACGCAGCAGATGATCACGATGGACTTCACGCCTCGAGGTGGGTGCGCTCGAAGAACAGATCACCGTCCGCGCCACCTCTCCGGTGGTCGAGCGCTCGACGGCCAGCGTGGCCACCACGCTCACGGCCGCGCAGCTCACGGCCATCCCGCTTTTCGGCCGCAACACCTTCTACACCGCCATCGCCACCCCCGGCGTCATCAATTCCGGCGACCCGCAGTTCGTGCGCTATCAGGATCAGTCGGGCGCGTCGCTGCTGTCGCTCGGCGGCGGTCCGCGGCGCGGCAACGCCTACCTGATCGAAGGCGTGTCGATCACCGACATGCTCAACCGCGCGTCCTGGGTGCCCTCGACCGAAGGCGTCGAGGACATGAAGGTGCAGCTCAAGACCTACGACGCCGAGATGGGCCGCGCCGCCGGCGGCGTGTTCAACGTCACCGCCAAATCAGGCTCGAACGCCTGGCACGGCAGCGGCCTGTTCATGAACAAGCCGGGGTGGGGCACCGGACAGCTCTTCTTCGCCAAGCTCGCCGGCACCCCCAATCCGCCGCAGTACTACTACTCGTGGGCCGGCTCGGTCGGCGGTCCGATCAAGCAGGACCGCACGTTCTTCTGGTTCAGCAAGGACGACTACATGCAGAAGAGCACGCGCAACAACGTGCTCACCTTCCCGACCATGCGCGAGCGCGCGGGCGACTTCTCGCAGTCGCCCGCCACCATCTACGACCCGCTCACCACCCGGCCGAACCCGAACGGCACCGGCTTCATCCGCGACCCCTTCCCGGGCAACGTCATTCCCGCCGATCGCATCAACCCGATCGCGCTGGCGATGCTCACGCAGATGCCGACGCCCACCTCGGGCCGGTCGTTCAACGGCTCGGCGATTCTCGAAGACGGCCCGCAGGACCAGGAGACGCTGAAGATCGATCACCGCTGGGGCAACAAATGGACCACGACCGGGATGTACGCCCACCAGCAGACCGGTGAGCCGGGCTCGGCGTTCTGGGGCACGCACGGCACGATTCCCGCCGATCCATCCGGCACCATCGGCTACCGCACGATTCACTTCTTCTCGACCAACCAGATCATCGTGCCGAACAACTCGACGGCGCTCGCGGTCCGCTACGGCTACTACTACTTCCTGGGCGACGGCACCAACTACGCCGCCGGCTTCGACGCCGCCACGCTGGGCTATCCCACGAGCTTTACCAGCGTCTTGACGCCCGGTGGGTACCCGGCCACGACCATCAACGGCTACAGCAACATCGGCCACGGCGGCCGGAACATCACGCTCTTCGAGGGCCACACCGGCAACGCCACGCTGACCAAGTTCAAGGGCAGCCACTCGTTCAAGGTCGGCGTGGACTATCGGAGGCTGTCGGGCTACTCGGAAGCGCCCAACAACGGGAACTTCGGCTTCACGCAGGCGTACACGCAGGGACCGAACCCCAACACGGCGAGCAGCGTCGCCGGCGACGCCTTCGCGAGCTTCCTGCTCGGCTATCCCGCCAACGGGGACGTGACCGTGGCGACGCCCGGCACCTACTACACCGACTACTACTCGGCGTTCGCGCAGGACGACTACCGGATCTCGTCGAAGCTCACGCTGAACTTCGGGCTGCGCTACGAGTACGAGCCCGGCGTCTCGGCCAGGGACGACCGCTTCACGGTCGGCTTCGACCGCGACGCCCTGTTCCCGGTGCAGGTGCCGGGGATGGAGCTCCGGGGCGGCCTGATGTATGCCGGCGTGGACGGCTACCCGACGCGCCAGCAGAATCCGCTCAACAACGTGGCGCCGCGCGGCGGCTTCGCCTACTCGATGACCGAGAAGACGGTGCTGCGCGGGGGCTACGGCCTCTACTGGGTGCCGCCGATTACCGACATCGCCGAGGCGATGATCGGCTCGCGTGGCTATTCCGCTTCGACGACGTTTCTGTCGAGCACCGACGGCGGCCTCACGCCGGTCGGCTCGCTGTCGAATCCGTACCCGGCCGGCATCACCGAGCCGCAGGGCAACTCGCTCGGCCTGGCCACCGGCGCGGGCAGCGTGATCGACTTCGTCGACCAGGACTCCAAGCCCGGCTACGTGCACCAGTACTCGCTCGACTGGCAGCGCGAGCTGGCGGGCGACATGTCGATTGCCGTGGGCTACATGGGCAGCCGATCCGAAGGGCTGCCGCTTGGCGGCACCGTGGACGCCACGGTGAACATCAACCAGCTCGATCCGCAGTACCAGGCGCTCGGCACGGCGCTGCAGCAAACCGTGCCGAACCCGTTCTTCGGCAACGCCGCGTTCGGGAACCTGAGCCGGTCGGCGACGATCGCGCGCGGGCAGCTGCTGCGGCCGTTCCCGCAGTTCGACAACGTGCTCATGCACCGCGTCAACCTGGCAAAGGCACGCTACAACGCTCTCGTCACGCGCTGGAGCAAGCGGCTGTCGAACGGCTACGCGCTCGACATCAGCCACACCTTCAGCCGCCTCGAGGACAACCAGTTCGGCGAGAGCAACACGTTCTCCAACCGGCAGCTGGGCGCGCTGGACAACTACGACCTCGACCGCGAGTACGGCGTGTCGCTCCTCGACGTGGCGCACCGGCTCAACGTCAACGCCACGGTGGAGCTGCCCTTCGGTGAGGGCCGCAAATGGCTGCAGGACGGCGTGGCCAGCGCCTTCGCCGGCGGCTGGACCGTCACGGTGGCCGGCCGCTATCAGACCGGGTTCCCGCTGAACATCTCGCAGTCGAGCAACAACTCCAACCTGCTCGGCAGCCAGCAGCGTCCGAACATCGTCGACGGCGTCGAGGTGATGACCACCGGCAGCCAGGAGGAGCGGGCGGTCAGCGGCTGGATCAACCCGGCGGCGTTCAGCCAGGCGCCGGCGTTCACGTTCGGCAACTCGCCGCGCACCAATGCCGACTGGCGAGGCCCTGGACAGCGCACGACCGACCTGGCGATCTCGAAGACCGAGCGCATCGACGGCAAGACGCTCGCCTTCCGCATGGACGTGCTGAACCTGTTCGACGATCCGCTGTTCATCGGACCGATCACCACGTTCGGCACCTCGAACTTCGGCCAGATCACCCAGGTGGGCGGCTTCGCCCGCTCGCTGCAGTTCCAGGTGCGGGTGGGCTGGTAGAGCACGAGCGGGTTAATCGGCACGGCGCGGGGCGCCAGCTCCGGCTGGCACCCGCGCCGTTCGTCTGTCGCCCGGTACCTGCGGCCCGGGTCTTCAGACCCGGGCGCGCGGTGGAGCAACGGTTGGTACACTCCTCGGATGCCGCTCGCGCCGCTCCCACCTACCGACACGCGACCGTTCTTCCGGCCCGTCGCCGCGGAGCTCGTCGCGCTGTTGCGGGAACTGCCCCCGGACGCGTGGGACGCGCCCACCATCGCCGGCACGTGGCGGGTGCGCGACGTGGTCGCGCATCTCCTCGACGTGGGGCTCCGGCGCTTGTCGTTCCACCGGGATCGGCATCCGCCGCCGGCGCCGGACCCGCTGCCGCGAAGCGATCGCGACTTCGTCGCCTTCATCAACGGGCTCAACCGGCAGTGGGTCGAGGCCGCCGCACGCGTCAGCCCGCGGCTGCTGATCGACCTGACCGCGTTCGTCGGCACCGCGCTCGCCGATTTCGTCGAGCGCTTTCCCGACGACGGGCCGGCGCTCTTCCCCGTCTCGTGGGCGGGTGAAGCCGAGTCGCAGGGCTGGTTCGACCTCGGGCGCGAGTTCACCGAGCAGTGGCATCACCAGGCGCAGATTCGCGAGGCCGTCGGGGCGCCGCCGCTGTCGGATCCGATCTGGCTGCACTCGGTGCTGCTGATCGCGCTGCGCGGGCTGCCCCACGCGTACCGTGACACCCCCGCGGACACCGGCCGCGTGGTGGCCATCGAGATTGCCGGCGCCAGCGGCGGGGTGTGGACGCTCCGCCGCGACCCGAACCGCTGGACCCTCTGGGCGGGAGCCGAGGGGCAGGAATCCGCGCGCGTCCGCATGTCGGACGACACGGCATGGCGGCTCCTGTTCAATGCGCTGCCGCCGCACCAACTGCCCGGCCGTGTGTCGGTGACCGGCGACTCAGCGCTCGCCGAGCCCTTGATGCGCGCGCGATCGGTGGTCGTGTAGGGCGGGGCTTCAGACCCGCCGGAACCTCGCGACCCTCAGGGCCCGAACACGGCGACGGCGACTCCGGCGACCAGCATCGCGGCCCCGCCGGCGCGCGCGACGCGAGGCCTCCCGGTCCGATCTTCTCGAGCAGGACGATGGCGCCGAGCAGCGCCACCCACAGCAGGTTCATCACGCCGACGACGAACAGCACCCCATCAGCGCCCAGCAGCACCCGAGGCAATAGGCGCCGTGGTGCGCGCCCATGCGGAAGGCGCCGGCCACGCCGGCACGCCAGCCGGTCATGAGGAACCCGAGCGGGCTGCGGCAGTGCGCAAGGCAGGCCGTCTTGAGGGGTGTCAACTGATACAGCCCCGCGGCGATGAGAATGCCGCCGCCGAGCAGCCCGTTCGACGTGCGCATGGACGCCGACAACAACGCCGTCTCGTGCAGGCCCCACTGCGCCAGCGTCGCGGCCAGGCTGAACCCGGCCCAGACCACCAGATATCCCGCCGCGAACGCGAGCGCGGACACCGGCACGCCGCGCTCCTGACGCGTCGCCGCGATGGCGCTGAACAGCAGCAGCATCGGCATCGCCGATGGCGTCATCATTCCGGTCATCATCGCCACCCACATCAGGAACGTGAGCGCCGCGTCTGCCGCCGTCCACGGCGTGCGCATCTCCATGCCCATCGCGGCCATGGCCATATCGTGTTCCATCCCTGCCGACATCTCGCGGTCGAGGCGCACCAGGTAGGCCCACGCGAGCGCCGTGACGGCGATCAGGCAGATCGAAAGGACGAAGCGATCTCGGCGCGGCGATGCCACGACTGGGGCGGCGTCAAGCACCCTGCCACGAGAACGGCGCGTATTGCCCGTTGTTGGTACCCGACAGGTCGTCCCACTTCAAGCCCAGCGCGTTGACGTGGCTCTTCGACGCCCGCGCCAGCGTGAAACGGTTGGCGGCCGGGTGGCCGGTGTTGTCGAGTTCGAGCGGCCGACTCGCGGCGGGGTTCATGCCCCATCGCCCCCGACGCCGCCATGTCCACGAACGACGCCGCCTTCACCGACCAGCTCACACCAGAGCGAGTGAAGGCAATGGGCGCGGACTCCACGCCGAGGAAGGTGCCGACGAGGCCCGTGACCGCCGCCATCGGTCCGCCGGCGGCGCCGCTGGCGATGGCGGTGATCGCGTCGCGCTGGTCGGCGTTCGCGCGCGCGTCGGTCACGAGGCCCACGAGCCAGTTGCCCTTGGCCATCGCGCCGGGCGTGAATCCGAGGACGATGAAGCCGAGCCCGTCGAGCGTGGTCGCTCCGTAGTGCCCGCGCTCGATCTGGAAGGCCATGGCGAACGTGCACGATCCCTTGCTCGGCTCCACGGCCATCTGGCCGCGGAAGGCAGGGACACACGAAGTCGCAGCTGCAGGTTTCGTAGTACTGCCCGTTGACGTTCCAGGACGGTGTCGCCATCGTGGCCCTCCGCGGCAGAGGTGACGCTAGTGCGCCGGCCGCTGGGCTGTCAAGCCGGGCGGAGCGTGCATGCGCCTCAGCCACCGACGGGTGATTTTCGTGTGCAACGGCCGCGCTGACGCCCGCCGGCCGCACGCTATACTGCGCGCCCGGACCGCCCTCGCGATGACGGACTCGCCGAAGCACCTCTCGATGCTGCGGTCCTACACCGCGGCCGACGCCCTGACCATCGGGAACGCCAGCTGCGGCACGATCTCGCTCTTCCTCTGCCTCAACTATGTAGACACCGGCAGCAACCGCTACATCGCGTTCGCGTTTCTCCTGCTGCCGCTGGCGCTCGTGTTCGACATCCTCGACGGCTACGTCGCCCGCGCGCAGAAGCACCGCCAGTCGGTCCTCGGCGGCGATCTCGATTCGCTGGCCGACGTCATCTCGTTCGGCGTGGCGCCCGCCGTGCTCGGCTTCACGCTGGGCTTGCGCGGCGGGTGGGACATGGTGTGCCTCACCTATTTCGTGGTGTGCGGCGTCAGCCGCCTCGCGCGGTTCAACGTCACGGCCGCGGCGCTGTCCGACAGCCAGACGGGCAAGGTGAAGTACTTCCAGGGCACGCCGATTCCGACCAGCATTGCCATCGTGGCCCTGCTGGCGGCGGCGCTGGAGTTCGGGCGCACGGGCGAGGCGTTGTGGTTCGGGGCCTGGCAGATCGGCCCCGCGCAGCTGCACCCGCTGGCGCTCGTCTACGTAGCGAGCGGCAGCGCGATGATCAGCGCGACGCTCCGGATTCCGAAACCCTGACGCGGCTTCCAGAGCGTCGCGCCAACCGGCGCTGAGCGCTACGGGCGCACCGACCAGATCGTTGCGCACCTCGTAGCCCTCCGCCTTGTCGTGTGCGATCCGGCCAGCGGCCAGCTTCTGCGCCGCCGAGGGCACGTGCCCGGTCAGCGTCACCGTCTTCGCGCCTTCATCCGTGTCGACGTCGATCGCCGCGGCATCCACGCGCGAGTCGGCGATGAGCGCCGCCTTCACTTCGGCGGTTTGCACCGCAGCGCTACCCGTTCTGTTTCGCCGCCTCGTGGCCGCTTTGGCGGCATCGCGCTGTGCCGTGCGTCGTTGGCCCGTTCGATGTTGCGTGCGGCATCGCCGGCGGCCGACTGGACCGCTTCTCCGGCCGCATGTGCCGCCTCGGACGCTTCCTGGCCCGCTTCACGCGCTTCCTGTTCGGTCCCATCCGAGCAGCCCGCCGCGACGAGTGCTGCGACGAACACGCCTCCCGCCAGTAGTCGAGCTCTCATATGCGTACCTCCCGCCTGAGCCGCGCTCAGGCGCTCCAGGTCGAAGAGAGCACGGCCCGTGCCAGCACCCGCGCGGAAGGATGGGGTTCTGGCTCGTCCGAGTGTGCGGACGCGCTAGGATGTTGCGGCGCCGGAGATGAGTCAGCGCCAGGGAGCATGCATGTCGGACGATCGAAGCCGGCCAGCGACGGTCACCAGCGCCACGCGGGGCGCGGCCATCAGCCGCAGAGACTTCAACACCGTGCTCGGCCTTGGCGCCGTGGGCACGGCCTCTGCACCCGGTCGCTGCCGGCGCCGCCGCAGCCGCGCAGCCGGTACCGTCGCGCGTGCCGGAACTGTGCGAGATGACGGCGGTGGAGCTCGCCGATCGGCTGCGCCGCAAGCAGGTGTCGGCCCGCGAGGTGATGACCGCGCATCTCACGCAGATGGAGCGCGTGAATCCCCGCGTCAACGCCATCGTCACGCTCGTCGCCGAGCAGGCGATGACCAACGCGGCCAAGGCCGACGACGCGATGGCACGGCGCGCGACGCCCGGCGTGCTCCACGGCCTGCCGGTGGCGCACAAGGACCTGCTGGATACCGCCGGCATCCGCACCACCCGCGGCTCGCTCTTCTACAAGGACAACATCCCCACCCGCGACGCGCTGATCGTGACGCGCATGCGCGAGGCCGGCGCCATCACGGTGGGCAAGACCAACACGCCGGAGTTCGGCGCCGGGTCGCAGACGTTCAACGCCGTCTTCGGTGTGACCCGTAATCCCTACGACCTGTCGAAGACCTGCGGCGGCAGCAGCGGCGGCGCGGCCACGGCGGTGGCGGCGCGGATGCTGCCGATTGCCGACGGCAGCGACACGGGCGGCTCGCTGCGCAACCCGCCGGCGTTCTGCAATGTGGTCGGGCTGCGTCCCGCGCCAGGCCGCGTGCCCAGTGAGTCCGCGTCGTGGTCGCCGCTCTCGGTGGCCGGCCCGATCGCGCGGACGGTGAGCGACGTCGCGCTGTTCCTGAGCGCCATCGCCGGTCCAGACCCCCGCAGCCCGCTGTCGATTCGCGAGGATCCGGCCCGCTTCCGCGCGCCGCTCCGGAGGGATTTCAAGGGCGCGCGCGTTGCGTGGTGGCGCGGCCTGGGCGGCGTGCCGGTGGAGCCGGACGTCCGCCGGGTGGTGGACGGGACGCGCAAGGTGTTCGAAGACCTGGGCTGCGTGGTCGAGGAGGCCGAGCCCGATTTCGCCGGTCTCGACCAGGCCTTTCCCGTGCTGCGCTTCACCGCCAACCATCCGCAGTACGCCCCGCTCATCCAGCAGCGCCCCGAGTGGGTGAAGGACACCATCAAGTTCGAGGTCGCGCAGGCGGAGCGCTTCACCGGGCGCCGACATCGGCCGCGCGATGGCGCGCCAGGCGCGAATGTACGACCAGAGCCGCCAGTTCTTCGAGCGCTACGAGTACTTCGTCCTGCCGGTGACGCAAGTGGAGCCCTTCGACGCGAACACGCCGTATCCCACCGAAGTGGCGGGCACGAAGATGGCCACCTATCTCGACTGGATGCGCACCTGCTGGTACGTGACGATGATGACCAACCCCGCGCTCTCGGTGCCCGCGGGATTCACCGCCAGCGGGCTGCCTGTCGGACTGCAGATTGTGGGCCGCCATCGCGACGAATGGAGCGTGTTGCAGCTCGGCTACGCGTTCGAGCAGGCGACGCGCCATGGCCTGCGACGGCCGCCGCTGCTGGGGTGACGGCACGACGCATGGACATTCGTGGCCGCGCTGATGACAGCCGGCTGCGAATTTGTCGGAACCCGGTGTCGCGGCGGCCACCGCGCCGGCGCGGATCGGCGCAAACGTGCGGAGATCGGCGCCACGCGTGATTGGCTCCGGTCTTGCTCCAGCCGCGGCCATGAAGCGCCTCACGACTCGTCTCGCACTCGCCATCGCGCTCGCCGCCTCCGGTGGCGCGTTCATCACCTACGCACAGGACGCCGCCGAGCCTCGACAGGTCAGGCCGTCACGTCCCGGCGCGCCGGCACCGATCATCGGCGGCACACGGCCACCGGTCATGGGAGCGTCGGGCGGCGTCTCCGCCGGCCACTCGCTCACGTCGGCCGCCGCGCTCGAAATCCTCCTGAAGGGCGGTAACGCGTTCGATGCCGGCGTCGCCTCCGTGCTCGTCGGCGGCGTCATCGAACAGGACCTGTACAGCCTTGGCGGCGAGTCGCTGATCCTGGTCTATCCGGTCAAGGAAGCCAAAGTGACGTCGATCGTCGGCCAGGGGTGGGCACCGAAGGGCGCCACGCTCGAGTACTACCAGTCACGGGGCAAGAAGCTCGAAGAGGATGGCCTCAATCCGGCCGTCATTCCCGGCGCGCTCGCCGGCGCGCTCACCGACGCTCGAAAAGTGGGGCACGATGAGCTTCGAGCAGGTGGCGGCCCGCGCCATCGCCTACGCCGAGAACGGCTTCCCGATCCGTCCGCGCACCCTCGCCACGGTGCAGCGCAACCTCGAGTTCTTCAAGTCGTGGCCCGACAACCAGAAGTACTGGTTGAAGCCGGATGGCTCGATGTACCTCCCGGGCGAGACGATCAAGCTCCCGACGCTGGCCGATACGCTGAAGAAGATGGTCGAAGCCGAGCGCAAGGCCAAGAAGAAGGGACGGGCGGCGGCGATCGCGGCGGCGCGCGACCGGTTCTACAAGGGCGACATCGCCGATCGCATGGTGGCCTTCCTGAAGAAGCACGACGCGCCGTTCGAGAAGAGCGACTTCGCCGAGTTCTTCGCCAAGGTCGAAGAGCCGACGTCGACCACCTACCGGGGGTACACGGTCTACAAACAGAGCTTCGGCAGCCAGGGTCCGTCGCTCCTGCAGACCCTGAACATCCTCGAGAACTTCGACCTGCGTGCGATGGGGCACAACAGCACCGACTACATCCACACGCTGATCGAGGCGATGAAGCTCTCGTACGCGGACCGCGACACCTATTACGCGGATCCCGACTTCGTGAAAATCCCGGCCGAAGGCCTGCTCTCGAAGGAGTACGCGAAACAGCGCGCGGCGACGATCGACATGACGCGCGCCTCGACGCAGTTCATCGCCGGCGACCCGATGGCGTTCGATTCCAAGGTCAAGGGGCCGTGGCCGTTCTGGATCGCCAAAGCGGAGGCCGACCTCTCGACGGAGCTGACGCCGATGCCCCTGCTGCTCGCGAGCGCCGGCATCCCCAAGGACACGACGCACATGTCGGTGATCGACAAGGACGGCAACATGTTCGACACCACGTCGAGCGGTGGCTGGATCAGCGGCGCCGTCATCCTCGGCGACACCGGCATCGCCATGAGCACGCGCGGCGAGCAGTTCTGGCTCGACGAGACGCGCGCCAACCAGCTGCGTCCGCGGGCGCGGCCGCGCTACACGCTCACGCCGAGCCTGGTGCTCAAGGACGGCAAGCCGTTCATGGCCATCGGCACGCCGGGCGGCGACAACCAGGAGCAGACGATCCTGCAGGCGTTCCTCGACGTCGTGGAGTTCTGGGAGGACTGGTATCCCAACCTGCACACCGCGTTCGCGTGGCCGCGTGTGCAGACCATGCACTTCTACGGCTCGGTGGCGCCGCACCGCGCGGGCTTCAACCGCATGAACGCCGAGGCGCCGATTCCCAAGGCCGTGCAGGACGAGCTGAAGTTGCGCGGGCACTCGATCAGCCAGGTCAACCAGTACGGCGTGAGCGGCTGCGCGACCGCCGTGATGATCGACCCCGCCACGGGCAACCGCTTCGCCGCGGCCGACGCCAGCCGCGACTGTTACGCGATGGCGTACTGAGGTCCGAGGTGGCAGGTCCAGCCGGAGCCAGGCGAATCACCGCCTGGCTTCGGCTCGCTTTGACTCGGGCGGACGCCGTCCCGCTCAGCCACTTCGAGACGGTCTTGCTGGACGTGGACGGCACGCTCCTGGACAGCAACGCGGCGCACGCAGACGCCTGGGCGCATGCGCTCCATTCGCACGGCCTCTCGGTCAACCCCAAGGCACTCCGGCAGTCGATCGGCATGAGCGACGACCAGCTGCTGCACGCGCTCGCGCAGGTCAGCGAGTCGTCGGCGCTGGGACGCGGTGTCGTCACGCGCAAGCGCCAGGTCTTCGCCACGCTGCTGCCCGGGCTGGCGCCCACCCGCGGCGCCCGCGCGCTGCTCCAGCATCTGGGCCGCCGCGGGCTCGGCCTCGGGGTGGCAACAGCGGCACCCATCGACGAGGTGCAAGCCGGATTGCGGCACGCCGGCGTCGCTGATCTGATGCGCGCCCCGCTCTCAGCGGCCAACGACATGGAGGCATCGAGAGACGGCCGCCACGTCAAGGCCGCGCTCGAGCGCTGCGGCGCCAGGCCAGACACGACCGTGATGATCGGTGACACGCCCCACGATATCGAGGCGGCCGCCCGCGCCGGGGTGCGATTCGTGGCGCTCCGCTGCGGCGGGTCCTGGACCGACAGCGACCTCCGGCAGGCCATCGCCATCTACGACCACCCCGAGGCGTTGCTTGCGCAGTGGCGCGCCGAGTAGAACCTAGGCGCCGCCCGTCAGCCGCTTGATCAGCCGGTAGCTGAACTCCAGCCCGTCGAAGAACCAGTCCTCGCGAATCCGCTCGTCGCGGCCGTGCGCGCGGACGTCCTCCACGTCGTCGAAGATGCCGTTCACGCCGTACACCGGGATGCCGGCGCGGCGGAGATAGAACCCGTCCGTCGCCGTCGTGCTCATCGTGGGAATCACCGGCACGCCCGGCCACAACTCGCGCGTGACCGCTTCGATGGGGCCGAGCACGTCGGCATTGAGCGGTGACGGCGCCACCATCTCGCGCGTCCCACAGCGGCCGCATCGCCACGCCTGCATCGGCAATCAACCGCTGCAGCGTGGCCGCGACCTCGGCCGGCGTCTGGCCCGGCACGATGCGGCAGTTCATGATCGCGCGCGCGCGCTGCGGCAGCGCGTTGTCGGCGTGCCCGCCTTCGATCCGCGTCGGGGTGCAGGTGGTCCGCAGCCGGGCGTTGTACTCGGGCATGGCCGAGAGCACCGCATCGGCGCCGCGATCGGCGGCGTCGCGCAGGATCGCCCGCATCGCCGCCGCCACCGGCGGCGCCTCAATCGCGGCCGTGCGCTCGAAGAACGCACGCGTCACCTCGTTGAGCCGCACCGGAAAGGTGTAGCCGGCCACCCGGGTGAGCGCCGACGAGAGCTGGTCGATGGCGTTGTCGCGGCGCGGCAGCGAGCTGTGGCCGCCGCTGTTGGTGACCAGCAGCTCGAAGCTCAGATAGGTCTTCTCGCTCGCCTGGACGTTGTGCGACAGGCGGCGGCCCTGCTTCACCACGCCGCCGCCGCCCTCGTTGAGCGCGAACGCGGCGTCGATGAGCGCGCGGTGGTGCGTGAGCAGCCAGTCGGTGCCGTTGTTGGGACCGCCGACCTCCTCGTCGGCGGTGAGCATGAGCACGAGGTCCCGGTCGGGGACGTAGCCCTCGCGGCGCAGCCGGATGAACGTGGCCGTCCAGATCGCGGCCTCGTCCTTGTCGTCGGTCGTGCCGCGGCCGTAGAACCAGCCGTCGCGTTCGAGGAAGCGGAACGGATCCACGGTCCAGTCCTGCGGCAGCGCGTCCACGACGTCGAGGTGGGCCATCACCAGGATTGGCTTGCGCCGGCTGTCGCGCCCGCGCAGCCGCGCCACCAGGTTGGCGCGATCGGGGGCCGGTCCCAGCACGCGAACGTCGCCGGGCGGGAACCCGGCGGCCGGTCAGCCGCGCGGCCATGGCGGCTGCGGCCGGGGCCGTGCTCCCCTTCTGCGTGGTGTCGATCTCGACCAGTTCCTTGAGGATGTCTTTGCCCAGCGCTTCGTGTGGCGAAAGGGCGCGGGGACGCGGCGGCGCGCTCTGCGCGCCGAGTGCGGCGACCGTTGCGGCCAGAGCGAGCGCCGCGGCTGCGAATCGGATCATGGGGTTCTCTTCCTTATTACACCGGAAGCACCGGTGTCAGCGACACGAACATGCGGCGGTCCACAACCCTGTGTGACGCTCGTCCGGCGCGGACAGGATTGTCTGCGCCCCGGCGCTGCCGCACGGGCCGCGGCCATGCCAGAATCTTGGGCGTCCATTCTGCGAGGGGAGCTCCCATGTCTCCGACTCGGCGCGATTTCCTGAAGACGTCCGCCGCCACGGCAGCGTCGCTCACCGTGCATGGCCTGGTCACGGACCTGCCGGTTGCGGCCCAGACGCTGGCGGCCCCGGCCGCGGACCCGATGGCCCTCGATCTGGCCAACGCCGCGCTCGATGCGGCACGGTCCGGCGGCGCGTCGTATGCCGACGTGCGCGTGGGGCGCTATCGCCGTCAGACCATCGCCACGCGCGAGCAGCAGGTCCTGTCCGTCGCCGACAACGAGTCGTACGGCCTGGGCGTCCGGGTGCTCGTGGACGGCAGCTGGGGCTTTGCCGCCACCAGCCGCATGACCCGCCGCGGCGCCCAGCAGGCGGCGCTCTCGGCCCTCGTGCTCTCCAAGGCCGCGCGGGCCGTCAGGCGGCACCGCGTGGAGCTGGCGCCCGCCGCACCGGTCCGCGGCACCTGGATCACGCCCGTGCGCACCGATCCGATCGAGGTCTCGATCGAGGACAAGATCGCGCTGCTGCTCGCGGCCAACGAGGCGGCGCTGAAAGTGAAGGGCGTGCAGTTCGTGAACTCGGGGCTGCAGGCGCTGCGCGAGGTGAAGACGCTCGTGACCTCGGAAGGCACCAACGTCACGCAGACCTTCATCCGCCTCGGCCCGTCGTTCTCGGCCACCGCGGTCGGCAACGGCGACTTCCAGTCGTTTGCCGAGGCGCTGGCCCCGCGCGGTGAGGGCTGGGAGTACGTCGAGTCGCTGAAGATGCCGGAGAACGCCGAGCGCTGGGCGTCGATGGCGGTGGAGAAGCTGGCGGCCCGGAGCGTCGAGGCGGGCACCTACGACCTGATCCTCGAGCCGTCGAACCTGTGGCTGACGATCCACGAGTCGATCGGCCACGCCACCGAGCTCGATCGCGCGATTGGCGAGGAGGCCAACTACGCCGGCACGAGCTTCGTCGCGCCGCCGGAGAAGATGATCGGGCAGCTGCGCTACGGTCCGCCGATGATGAACATCCAGGCCGACCGCACGCAGCCCGGCTCGCTGTCGCGCGTGGCGTGGGACGACGAGGGCGTGCCCGCCGACCAGTGGCTGCTGGTCGAACGCGGCGTCATCAAGGACTACCAGACCACGCGCGAGCAGGCGTCGCGCATCCAGGCGCTCACCGGCGTGTCGCGGTCGCACGGCTGCTCTTATGCCGACTCGTGGAGCTCGGTGCAGTTCCAGCGCATGCCCAACGTCTCGCTGCTGCCCGGCGAGCAGGACGTGACGCTCGACGACATCGTCGCCGCCACGGCACGCGGCATCGTCATCAAGCACGACGGGTCGTGGTCGATCGACCACCAGCGCTACAACTTCCAGTTCTCGGGTCAGGCGTTCTACGAAGTGCGGAACGGCAAGATCGTCGGCATGCTGCGCGACGTCGCCTATCAGGCCCGGACGCCCGACTTCTGGAACGCCATGGACATGATCGGCGGCAAGTCGTCGTACTGGGTGGGCGGCGCCTTCAACGACGGCAAGGGCGAGCCGTCGCAGAGCAATTCGGTGAGCCACGGCTGCGTGCCGGCCCGCTTCCGCAACGTCCGGATTCTCAACACGGCGAGGACGGCATGAGCGCCCGGCAAGCCGGCGCCCGGGCCGACGCGGCGGGCGGACGGCTGCTCTCGCGCCAGGAGGCGCGCGCGCTGGCCGATCGCGTGCTGAAGATGAGCGCGGCGGCCGATCAGACCCGCGTGACGATCATCAGCGCGCACGGGCGGCAACACGCGCTTCGCCGACGCCAGCATCAGCACGTCGGGCGAGACCGACGACACGTCGGTGACGGTGACGGTGACGCTCGGACGGCGCCGCGCCTCGGCCACGACCAACACGCTCGACGACGCCTCGCTGCGCCGCACCGTCGACCTCGCGACGCGTCTGGCGCGGCTCGCGCGCGAGGACCCGGAGCTGATGCCCGAGCTCGGCGCGCAGACGCTACTCGGCGTCCGGCCGCGTTCGTCGCCCGCACCGCGGACCTCGATCCCGAGGCGCGCGCCACCGCCGTGCGGCGCGCGGTCGACGCCGCCAACGCGGCGCGGCGAGGGCCCGGGGCCGCTTTTCAGCGCCGGATTCCTCGAAGCGCGCGGCAGCGTCGATCGCGGTCGCGACGAGCGCCGGGCTCTTCGCCTACCACCAGTCCACCGAGGCGAGCTTTTCGGTGACGGCACGCACGCCGGACGGAACCGGCAGCGGCTGGGCCGGTGCCGGCGCCCGCGACTGGAGCGCGATCGATCCGGCGGCCATCGGCCGCATCGCGGCGCAGAAGGCCGCGGCGAGCCGGAATCCGCAGGCCATCGAGCCGGGGCTCTACACGGCGGTGCTCGAGCCGCAGGCCGTCAACGACCTCGTGCCGCTGCTCGCTCCCGCGCTCAACGCGCGTACCGCCGACGAAGGGCCGCAGCCCGTTCTCGAAGCCCGGCGGCGGCACGCGCATCGGCGAGCAGGTGGTGGACCCGCGGGTCACGCTCTACTCGGATCCAGCCGATCCGCGGCTCCTCGGTCAGCCGTTCGACGGCGAGGGGCTGCCGGTCGGACGGATGGTGTGGATCGAGAAGGGCGTCCTCCGCAATCTCTCCTACAGCCGGTTCTGGGCCGCAGAAGACGGGACGCCAGCCGACCGGCCCGCCGCAGGCGGGCGGACTGGCGCTGACCGGCGGGACGAAGACGACCGAGGAGCTGATCGCCGGCTGCGAGCGCGGCATCCTGGTGACGCACTTCTTCTACATCCGCTCGCTCGAGCCGCGGACGGTGCTGCAGACGGGGCTCACGCGCGACGGCACGTTCCTGATCGAGAACGGCAAGATCACGCGGTCGTTGAAGAACTTCCGCTGGAACGAGAGCCCGCTGCTGATGCTGAACCGGCTCGAGGACATCGGCCGGCCCGAGCCCGTCGGCCGCCGGGCGGCTGATGCCGGCGCTCCGCATCAGCCGCTTCGACTTCAGCTCGCTCTCCGACGCGGTCTGAGCCGGAGCTGGTAGCCGGCCGGTCTTTAGACCGCCGTCGCCCGGCGCTCTACGGCATCCAGGCGTTCATCGCCTTGCGCTGCTGCGATTCGGGGCCGAACTCCATCGCCTCGATCGACACGCCGTCGAGATCGCGCAGGCGGGTGAACAGCGCGCGTCCCGGCGTCAGTCCCGGGTCGGCCATCGTGGCGCCCTGCTGCCGCATGCGCGCCACCGCGGCCTTCAGATCCCCGAACTCCACGGCGAAATGGGTCAGCCCCGGCGGCAGTGCGGCGGTGGCCGGCTGCACTTCGAGGAACGTGTCGCGGTTGATGTGGAGATACGTCAGCAGGGGCCGGCCGTCCGGCTGCTTCAGCGAGTAGGCTTCGCGGAGCCGAGGTCTTCGTGTAGTAGGCCAGCGTCGCGTCGAAGTCCTTGACCGCGATCCCGACGTGGCTGAGCGCGCGCGGCGCGCTGTCCTGGGCCGTCACCGTGTGGGTGGCCAGCACGCCAACGAGGATGCCCGCCGCGAAGAGTGCCAGACCTTTCATCCCGCTCCTCCCAGCCGAACGTGAGGCCGGTCTTCGACCCGGCCGGAGGTGCATCTTATCGTGCGCGCACGTATCATCGCGCGGCAGACCCGGCCACTCCACGACGAGGAGGCACGCGATGAACACACGGCGACGCATGGCCCTGGTGCTCGGCACGGTGTTGGGAGTCGCAGCGTGCGCGACGCCGAGTCCGTCCCCGGCGCCCTCGGCCGACTCGCCCGCCGCGAGCGACCCGCGCTCCGACGGCGACCGCAACGTTCGGCTCGTCGGCTACCACGATCTGCAGGGCCGCCAGTCGCTGGTCGTCACGACGAAGTCGGATGCCGCCAACGGCAACTGGGTCTACGTCGGCCACACGCCGAACGACCGCAGCGATCCGCAGGCGTCGGACGACGGCCAGGGCAACGACCAGCCGATCCTCAATCCCGCTCACCGGGAAGATGGAGTGGAACGGCACGTCGCATCGTGGAGATCTCGGACCCGGCGACGCCCGCGCCTCGTCTGGCACATCCCCAACGATCAGGCGCACGTGAACTCGCGCTCGGTGTCGGTGGTCTACGACTACGGCTTCGACTCCGAGCCGACGGGGCGCGACTACCTGATTCGCAGCTACGACACCGGCAAGGAGTTCAAGTTCCAGATCTACGACATCACGACGCGCGACACCGACCCGTCGAAGATTGCGCTCGTCTCCGAGATCACCGGCACGCCGCCCGGCAACTGCGGCCCCGGGTGCGGCGGCCCGTTCATCCGGCGCGCGCACAAAGGGCTACTGGTCGCAACGCTCGGGGCTGTTCTATTCGAGCTCGGGCGAGCCCGGCTTCCGCGGCCTCACGCGTGATTCACATCTGGGATCTGAAGGATCCGCGGCGCCCGAAGTTCGTCGGCCGCGCCGCCTCGCCGAGCCAGCGCGACGGCCAGCCCGGGTATCAGAACGAGTACGCGCACCATCCGATCGTGGACGAGCCGAACAACCGGCTCTACATCGGGTTCCGCGGGGCCGGCCTGGCGGGCGGCTGGGACATCTCGAACCCGGCGTCGCCGAAGCTGGTGTGGATGATCGACACCAGCCCGCCCGGACGCGGGCCGCACACGGTGTCGCCGATCACGCTACGACCAGGTGCCGAACTTCAAAGGCCCCGACGGCCTGCCGCGCACCTACGCCTTCATCACCGACGAAGCCGCGGGCGCCGCCGACATGAAGCCGTGCACGAGCGGCATCCGCACCAAGGCCTACATGGTGGACATCACCGACGAGACGCATCCGTTCCCGGTGTCGACGTGGCAGGTGCCGGTCGGCGACTTCTGCGAGAAGGGCGGGCGCTTCGGTCCGCACCAGCACGCCGAGACGGTGAACGGCGAGATCAACCGCTTCGAGGACAAGCTCGCGTGGGTGGCGTACTTCAACGCCGGCGTGCGCGTGGTCGACCTGTCGGATCCCTACAACCTGAAGGAAGTGGGCTACTACGTGCCGAAGACCAACGCGCTGTCGCACCCGATCACGAAGGGGCAGCCCACGGCGATCCAGATCAACGACGTGGACATCGACCACCGCGGCCTGGCGTACGTGTCGGACCGCGTCGGGTCCGGGCCTGTTCATCTTCGAATACACCGGAGCCGGCGCCAGTTCTGGCAAGATAGGCACCGTTCGTCCAAGCCGCAAGGAGGCCGCATGCGCGCGTTCACCAGAACCCGCGTGATTCTCCTCACCGCCATCCTGGCGTGCCGTCGCGACCGCCGGTCTGCTCGTCGAAGGACCTCCCGGCGCCAAACCGGAGGACGTCGGCCTGTCGAGCGAGCGGCTGGCGCGCATGAACAAGGCGATCCACGCCTACGTGGACGCGGGCCGCACGCCGGGCGTGGTGACGCTCATCGCGCGCCACGGCAAGGTGGTGCACGTCGACGCCTACGGCAAGGCCGACCTCGCCGTCGGGGCGGGCCACGCGCGCCGACGACATCTTCCGCATGTACTCGATGACCAAGCCGATCACCTCGGTCGCGCTGCTCATGCTGTACGAGGAAGGCAAGTTCCAGCTCACCGATCCGCTGTCCAAGTTCTTCCCCGCCTTCGCCGACGTGAAAGTGCTGAACGGCATGACGCCGACCGGCGGCATGCTGCTCGACGCGCCGCGGCGGCCGATCACGATCCAGGACGTGTTCCGCCACACCGCGGGCTTCACCTACGGCTTCTTCGGCGGCTCGCCGATCGACAAGATGTATCAGGACGCCAACGTCTTCGGCACCGACCTCAACGGGCTGATGGACAAGGTGGCGAAGATGCCGCTGCTCTACCAGCCCGGCGAGCGCTGGGTCTACAGCGTCGCGCACGACGTGCAGGCGGCGCTCGTCGAGAAGCTGTCGGGCCAGAAGTTCGACGACTTCGTCCGCCAGCGGATCTTCACGCCGCTCGGCATGACCGACTCGATGTTCAAGATCCCCGCCGACAAGAAGGCGCCGCGTGCCCGGCGCTCTACAGCCATCGGACGCGACGGCAAGCTCGCCGCCGGACAACAGCCCGCTCGGGGCGCCAACTACGGCGACCAGGTGTTCGGCGGCTACAGCATCTCGACCACGGCGAGCGACTACGCGCTCTTCGCGCAGATGCTGCTCAACAAGGGGCAGTTGAACAACGTGCGGCTGCTCAGCCCGAAGACGGTGGAGTTGATGGCCACCAACCACCTGTCGCCGGCCGCGCTCGCCGCGGGCGCCATCTTCGGCCCGGGCACCGGCTACGGGCTCGGCGTGTCGGTGCTGATGAACCCGGCCGAGCGCGGCAACGTCGGCTCGGTGGGCGAGTTCGGCTGGTCGGGCGCGGCGTCCACGCACGTGCTGATCGATCCGAAGGAAGACCTGGTCGCGATCTACTGCACGCAGCTCATGGGCGGCGACTTCGCGCTGCGCGCCGAGTTCGCCACGCTGCTCTACCAGTCGATCGTCGGCATGAGTGGCGGTCAGACCCGCCTGCAGGGCTCAGCCGATCACTCGCTGCCCGGATAGCGCTTGCGCATCTCGGCAACGGCGTGTTCGACCAGGGTGCGAAGAGCATCGCGATCGACGTCGTCGAGCGTCTTCAAATACAGGCAGCCCTTGCCGGCCTTGTGCTTGCCGAGCTTGGCCCGAAGCTTTGCGTTCTCGAGCCCTGGGCCGAGATACAGCACGAGGTCCTGCTTGCGCGGCGAAAAGCCGGTCAGCAGCATGTCGCCCTCGCGCCCGCTGGCGTACTTGTAGTGATACCGGTCGAAGCCCACGATGCTGGCACCCCACATCTTCGGCGGGTGGCCGGTGACGTCGCGCATCAGCGCCACCAGTTCCTGGCAATCGTTGCGGCGCTGCTCGCCGGTCACTCCCTTGATGAACGCGGCCGGGCTGACGCGGGTCGGCGCGGTTTTGTTCTCGGTCATGTCCGGGGGACCTGGCGCTCCGCGGGGAACGTGAAGATGGCCGACATCGACGGCGACCCGCCCAGCGAGCGGTAGAAATCGAGCGCGTGGGCGTCGTCTTCGTCCGCGGCGACGAACACGTCGTCGATGCCGCGCTCGCGCGCCGCGTCGCGGACCGCGGCCATCAGGCGGCGCCCGACGCCCTGCCGCTGGTAGTCGGGCCGCACGGCCACGTCGTAGATGAACATCTCGGACCGCTCGGCCCGGGTCATCGGCAGCGCGTGTGCGGTGAGCCCGCCCACGAGTCTCGCCGCCGGCCACCGCGACGAACGCCCAGAAATCTTCGCGGCCGAGGAGGCGATCGACATAGCCGCGCGACAGCGGCGACCCGCCCTCCTCGAACACCGCGGCCATCATCGCGAAGGCGCCGATCGCCAACTTCGTATCGCCGGCCACCAGCCGCCTGGTCAGGATCTCGCTCACGTCGAACCCCTCCAGTCGCTCAGGATGCGGGTACAGAAGATGCATCCTCGAACGCGGAGATTGTAATGGCCAAACGCAGCAGTACGACCAGACAAACCAAGACCAAGACCACGTCGACGCGATCGGCGGCGCGCACGCCGGCGACCGAAGCGGCAGGCGCGGTGGAACGGCAGGTCCTGGCTTTCGCCGAACAGCTCGGCTACGTGGCCGGCTCGATCCGGTCGAAAGCCGGAGGCTTGATGGATCGTGAGACGCTGAGCCGGCAGGTGTCGGGGGTACGCGACGGCGCGAAGCACCTGCTTGCGCAGCTCGCGCGCGAGGTGACGACGCGCGTGCGGCGGGCGCCGGCACCCAGCCGAGCGCCGCGCAAGGCGCGCAGCGGCGGCACGGTGGACGCGCCCGGGAAGAAGCACCGGAAACCGGCGCCGGCCGGGCCTGCCAAGGCGATGACGCGCAGCCAGACGGCCAAGGTGCGCGCGGCCACGCCGATGGCCAAGACCTATCGCCACCGCGCCCGGGGCTAGCCGCGTTACTTCGCGCGCGTGGCGGCGGCCCCGGCGCGCAGGCTCTCGTAGACGGCGGCCACGAACGCGTCCGGCGACGCCGGGCCCGTGGCGGCGCCGTAGCGCGCGTCGTAGTCGAGCGTGGGCTGCGATGCGCGCACCTGCTCGAGCGTCTTCCCCTCGGCCACGAGCGCCTGGATCCGGTCGCGAACGATCGTCAGCATGTTGCGGTACTCGACGACGTCCATCTCGTCGCCGAGCCGCCCGTGCCCGGGCACGACCATCGTGCCGCCTTCCTGGTTGTGCGTCGGCACCGTGAGCCGGATCACGCGATTGAGCGCGGCAATCACGCCGTTGATGCTGCCGCCCTGCGCCCGATCGAACACCGGATAGGTGGAGGTGGAGAACACGTCGCCGGCCACCACCACGTCCGACTTGCGGAAGAACACGACGCTGTCGCCGTCGGCGGTGGCCTTGGGCTGGTGCAGCACCTGCACCGCCTCGCCGTTGAAGAAGAAGTCGTTCTCGTCCTCGAAGAAGGTGTCGCTCGGCCACGCCGGCCGGGGACGCGCCGTGCCGCTGCCGACGGTTGCACTCATGCGGTTGAGCACGTTCTCGTGCGCGACGATACTGGTCGTGCCGCCGGTATTGCCGCCGAGGCCGCTGCCGAGCGGCACACGGTCGGGCCGCGTCGGGCCGGCCTTGGCCAGCGCCTCGTTGCCGCCGGTGTGATCCTCTCCCGCCTGCGTGTTGACGATGAAGTGGATCGGCTTGTCGGAAATGGTGCGGATGGCGGCCAGCGCCGCGCTCGACAGCGCCGCCGGCAGCGTGTCCACGAGCAGCACGCCGTCGTCGCCGGCCTGCATCGCCATGTTGCCCTCGGCCGAGGCGAGCATATAGACCTGCCCCTGCACGTGCAGCACCTTCACCTCGCCGGGTTTCGGCGCCGACAGCGCCGGTCCGCTCGGCTTCATCGGCGCCCCGGTCGCGGCGGGCTGCCGATCCGGCCGGATAGGTCTGCGCCGCGCCGCCGCGGGTGATCGACTCCGGAAACTTGTAGCGGTTGCGGTATTCGAGCAGGTATGGATTCTTGCCCGGCAGATAGTGCGGCACCGCGCCCTCGGGCCGCACCACCTCCACGACCGGCTTGCACTTGTACAGCCACGAGCGGTGCGGCACGCCCTGAGTGTTGAGCACGAACTCCTCGCTCTTCACCAGCGGCTCGGTCAGATAGACCGGGTCCGCGATGGCGCTGATGCGCGTGAGCACGTCGCCGGTGCGGACGAAGTACTCGGTGAGCGTGGCCAGATCGCTTTCGGGCACGCCGTTGCGGCGCAGCCATCCCTTCTTGATGTGCGTCGTCGTCACCACCAGCATGTTGCCCTGCCACTGCCCGGTGGAAAACCCCATCCAGGTGTGCGGCGCGTAGGCCGGGGGATGCGGCCGGCCGTCCATGTAGATCGTCCGCTCCTGGTCGAACGTGCTGATGCGGTGCTTGATGGCGATCAGTTCCCGCGTCCCTGGCGCGCGCTCGTCGAAGATGGCGATGTTGGTGGGGCCGCGATAGATGTACGGCGAGATGTGGACGCGGCACTGCTCTTCCGGCATGGTGATACGCGCCGGATCCCAGCTTTCCGCGTAGCGGCG
Organism: uncultured Acidobacteriota bacterium; assembly: GCA_963731785.1. Classification (GTDB taxonomy): domain Bacteria; phylum Acidobacteriota; class Vicinamibacteria; order Vicinamibacterales; family UBA2999; genus DASYRM01. The sequence continues at coordinate 83,646 of CAVSWX010000002.1, read as the reverse complement.
CGCGCCATCGGTGAGCGGCAGGCCGGTGTAGTCGCCGAGCTCGGGGCCGGGCACGCGCTCGCTGAAGTCCTCCTGATACCGGGGCGACCACGTGCCGGTGAGATCGACCTGCGCGGCCGCCGGCCGCGCGCCGAGCGCGAGCAGGACGGCGGCCAGGAGGCGCACGAGGGCTCGCGTCGCGCTACCCACGGCACGCCTTCGGGCTCCACCGCGAGCCGTCGGCCTCCTGCTTGAAGTTCGTGCTGGTCATGAACGGCTGCACCAGATAGAGGGGATCGTCGACCACGGTCCGCACGGTGAGCCATTCGCCGCCGTCGGGTACTGCGTAGCGCATGAAGTGCTCGGTGATGACCGCCTCCGCGCTGTAGGGCACGCCGTTGGCGCGCAGCCAGCCGGCGCGGAAGTTGGTCGTGACCACTTTGAGCGGCGTCCACGCCAGGCGGCGCGCCGCCGCGCCCGATCCGCGATTGAGACCATCGAAGCCGCCGGTGCGCAGCACGTCGATCACGTCGGGCGGCCCGTCCCAGCGCGCCGCCGACACGCCTTGCCACGACGGCGGGCCGGCCGCAGGCGGTGTGCCCAGATAGAGCCGCCGCGTCTGCGCGCCGGCCTCGGTGTCGATGCGCAGCGTGCTGTCGTTCTCCCAGGTGATGTGAAGCCGCCCGGGCGCGCGCATCCCCGCGCCGACGCCGAACGCCTCGCAGCCGCCGGCCTGCTCCGGCTTCCAGAGGTCTGCGACGCGGCGGCCTTCGCCGTTGAGCGGCACGCTGCCGTAGTCACCCTTGAGCGGCATCACCATGCGGTAGCGCCAGTCTTCGGTGACCACCGACACCCAGTAGCCGGTGAGGTCGATGGGGGCCAGGTCGCGCGCCGTCGGCGCGGCTTGCGGCGGCTGACCGGCCGGCGCCTGGCCGTGCAGGGCCACGACCGCAAGAAGGACAAAGGCGATTCCGATTGAAAGGGCGAGGAATCGAATACGACTGGCGGCGGCCATCATGGCGAGGTCCTGTTCGAGGAGCGAAAAGAATACATCGTCCCCCCGCCAATCACGCCTCGCCTGGATGGGTGAGCCAGCCCGACCGACGATAGAATCGCGGCCCCGTGCTCCCTTTCTTCGCGCCCTCACCCGACTGGTCATGCGTGCGGGTGCCGCAGATCGAAACGCAGCGGGCGTTCGTCGTCCAGGTGTCGTTTCCCGGCTATGGTCCCCCGAACGAGGAGCAGCGCGCCGCGCTCGAACGGTGGCTGGAGCGCTGGGGGCCTCAGGTCGGGCTGACGGTAGAATCGCGGCCGTGACGCGCTTCCGCACCGGCCTCGTCGCAGCCGGCCTCGAACCACCGAGATCGTTGGCGTTTCTGAACCCACGCCGCCGATTGGTTTCGAGCGATCCAGGGCACGGGAACTTGCGCGCCCAGAGTACTTCGAACGGTGGACTGTATGGCCGACACGATTGCCAGATTCGTCAGCGCCGTTCTGCTCACGATGGCGGCCCTGCTGCCGATCATCAACTCCCCCGGTCTCGCGCCGATCTTCCTGTCGATGACGCCGGGGGCCACCGACGCCGCCCGCGCCGCGCTCGCGGGCCGGATTGCGCGCAACTCGTTCATGCTGCTCATCGGGGCGATGCTGGTCGGCTCGTACGTGCTGATCTTCTTCGGCCTGTCGCTGGCCGTCGTGAAGATCGCCGGCGGGCTGCTCGTCACGTCCACGGCCTGGCACCTGTTCCGCGCGGAGCAGAGCGAGGGCCCGGCGCTCGTCAGCCCGTCCACGCCGCCGCCCCATCGGATCGAGAGCGTCAGCTTCTATCCGCTGACATTCCCGCTGACGGTTGGCCCGGGGTCGATCTCCGTCGCCGTCACGGTCGGCGCCGGGGCCAGTATCCGGAGCGTCGCGGATCTGACGCCGGCCCTGGGTTCTGTCGTGGGAATTCTTCTCGTGTCGGTGATCATCTATCTCTGCTACCGATACGCCGCGCGCCTGCTCGGCGCGCTCGGGAGCACAGGGACCATCGTTCTGCTTCGTCTCTCGGCGTTCCTTCTCCTGTCGGTCGGCGTCCAGATCTTTACGACTGGCCTGATCGAGCGATTCGGGTTGGCGGTTCCCGCGCTCTGAGGATTGCGAGGTCTAGTTCGCCCCTCGCCCCGCCGGTGGCGCGGCTCCGCGCCCTCCCTGTCCGCGGCCGCGGCCGCCGAACTTCGGATAGGGCGCCCGGTTCACGAGCAATCGGTCGAGGAACAGATCGATCGCGTGAACCATCATCTCCACCGCGTCGAGCGCCGCCGTGTCGAAGGCGCCATCCGCGCCCTGGACGAGATTAAGCGCGGCTGGAACCCCGAGCGCGTGCAGCTTCGACCAGAAGTCGACGCTCGATTGCACCGGCACGGTGGCGTCGTCGGTGCCGTGAATGAGGATCGTCGGCGCGAAGTCCTTCGAGATGTACGTCGCCGGCGATGCGGCCGACAGGTTCTCGCGGGTCGCTTGTCCCGGCGGGAAGAGCGCCGCCGCGTTCTCCGGGGTGGCCAGAGGATAGACGCCGATGCAGGCGTTGACCTGTGAGCTGACGCCCGGGGTGCCGCTCTCACCCTCGAACTCCGCGCGTCCGGCGGTGCCCGCCGCGAGGAGCGCGAGCAGGCCGCCGGCCCCGTAACCGGCCACGACGATGCGGTTCGGTTCGACGCCGAGTCGCGTGGCGTTGGCGCGGGTCCAGCGGACAGCGGCCTTCGCGTCGTGTATCTGGGCCGGCCACGGGCCCTCGCGAGCGAGGCGATAGTTGGCGGCGACGCTGGTGTAGCCGCGGGCGCCCAGCGCTTTCACGTCGTTGACGATGTAGTTCGCGTCCTTGCTGCCGGCGGCAAAGCCGCCCGCGAAGAGGTGCACGATGGCGGTGCGCTTCGCGATCGTGCCCGCCAGAGGGCGGTAGACATCCAGCGTGAGCGTCTTGCTGCCGCCCATGCCGAAGACGATGTCCTTGTCGACGCGCAGCTCGCCCACATCGGGCGCCTGCCCCCGCGCATTGAGTGGCCGCGGTGCCGGCAGGGCCACGAGCGCCCCGGAGGTTGCCACAAATCGCCGTCGTGTCAGTCGCGCCATGCTTGATTCGGTAGTTCAGCAGCATGCTACCCAATCGTCAAGGCACCCAGGCCTCCTCGCCATGATGGGGATTTTCGACATCTTCGGCACCACGGCGTCCAGCTGGCTCACCGACCGTTTCTCGAGCCGCTACCTCTTGTGCGCGTATTACGTCTTGCGCGGCATCTCGCTACTCTTTCTCAAGGCGTCGCTGATGCATCACGACCGTCCTGTGATGGTGTGACACGAAAGGGGAATCGGCATGCGCGTCGATGTGGTCGCAGTCGCCCACGGTCTGCTTGCCCTGCTGCTCGCAGGGGTGCCGCTGGCGGCGCAAAGGAACTGGACGGTCGAGCGCACTCCCTGGGCGATCCCGATCTGCAGGCCGTCTGGTCGGGAGATGCCGCGGGCGGTATCCCAATTCAACGTCCCGTGCAGCTGGGCACGAAAGCCGAACTGACCGACCAGGAGTTCGCCGAAAAGCAGCAGCGGGACGCCCGCGCGCGGAAGCAAGGCGAAGACGCGGTGGGCTCGATGCGCATCGACAGCGCCTGGCTGGACCGGACGTTCCGCCAGACGTCGCTCGTTGTCGACCCGCCCGATGGCCGCATTCCGCCGCTCGTGCCGGGCGCCGAGGCGCGACGCACACCGGTCGGCACCTACGGAAACGGCCCCTTCGATTCGCCGGCGGACCTTACGCTGTACGACCGGTGCGTCACGCTGGGCGTCGTGGGCACGATGGTGCCGCGCGTCTATGGAAATGGTTTCCGCATCGTCCAGGCGCCCGGTGTAGTCGCGATCATGGCCGAGATGATCCACGAGGCTCGCGTGATTCCGCTGGACGGTCGTCCGCACGTCGGAGCCGGCGTGCGCACATACCTGGGCGACTCGCGCGGGCGCTGGGAAGGCGACACGCTGGTCATCGAGACGACGAATCTGAACGGCCTCATCCCGGCCAACTTCAACGGCAGGCAGGCCGCCGATGCGAGTTGGGTGCTGCCGACCAGCGCGCTGAGAATCGTCGAGAGGATCACTCGGGTGGAACGCGATCTTTTGCGCTACGAGGCCACCATCACCGATCCCGGAACGTTCACGCGCCCCTATACGATGGTGATCCCGCTCACGTCGCCGCCCGGCTACCGGATGTTTCCCTACGAATGCCACGAGGGGAACATGGCGGTCCGCCAGGCTTTGGGCGCAGAGCGAGCCGAGGACCGAGCGCTGGCAGAAGACGCCAAACGTGGAATCATACGCCCGCGGCGTCCCGTCCAGGGCGAATTGACCGTCACGGGTCAGCCGATTCAGTAGCAGGAGCCATGTCGAAGAATACCGTCGTCCGGTTCGTCAAAACGGCGTGGGCAACCTTCGCATGGTCGTCAGTTTTAAAGCCGAGAACAAGGCGTTTCGCGCCTCTAGGGGAGCCCCTGCGAGAAAGTGCGTCGCTCGCCGACAAAAGAGCCCCCGCTCGACGACAAGTCGAAGACGGCTCGCGCGCGCGAACGGCCGCACGAGCGCCTCACCACGCTGCAGCGATAGGCCAAGACGTGAAGGTCGTCAACGAATAACCCCTCCGCCGTCTGACCGAAGGCTTCACAGCGCCGACCTTTAGACGTGCAATCGCGCTCTCCTCGAGGGGTACGACCCTTGCTCTCAAAGGGAGGATGCAGCCCGAGGAGAGGAACGCGCACCGCGCCTGCGTGATCGCCATTCTGGCGCTCGCCGTGACAGCAACGGCCTGCGGGACATCCTCGCCGCCGCCGGCGCCGGACGCGGATCCCACGGGTGGAAGGCTGTCTGCCTTCGCGACGTCGGTCGGGCGCGACGTCGCAGCGGCCTCCGACGCCGTCATGTCCAAACTCGGCTTCGACTCCGGTGCCGGTGCGGCGAAGACCGAAGAGGCCACGACCAACGCAGCTGCGCCGGCAACCCCGCACGCCACCAGGCGGCGAGCCCGACGTGCGACTCGGTTGGAGGCACCAGCGGCTACCGCGATGGACGTCGTGCCGCCGCCGGCGCCGATCCCCGCGGTTCCCCCGATCGAGATCACGGAAGCGGCTGCGGCACCGGCCATCCACGAACCGGTGGCTCTCGTCGATGATTCGATCTTCACCGTCGCTGACCTCGGCGTGACTCGTCCCAACCTGCGTGAGTCTCAGGTTCCGTGGCAGTGGCCTCGCGATGTGTCTCGAACCGACACCCTGGAGATTCTGATCTCGCAGCAAGGCGATGTCGAACGGATCCGGTTCCTCTCGGCGCCCAGACGGATGGTCGACGTGATGAGCCTGAGCGCGGCCAAGATGTGGAAGTTCGACCCGGCGCTGAAGGACGGAGCACCCGTACGCTACCGTCTCGTGCTCACCGCTGACGCGACCGCCTCCCGCCCCTGATTGGTACCGCCGATCGCCAAGGATCGGTACGGCTCGCGGGACCGCCGACGAGATCCTCGCCCGCGTGTCGCGGTTTTGTAGCGAACTTCTGATCCGGGACACTAGAATCGCGCCCATGCCACACCTCCGAACCGGACTCGTGGTGGCGGGGATTGCCGCCGCGCTGGTGATCGGCGGCGTGCCCAGCCGTGGACAGTCGCCGGCGTGTCCCGGTGGACGGCTGCTGCTCCTGACCAACGGCCGCATCCACACGATGGACGCGAAGCGGACCATCGTGTCGAAGGTCCGCATGGCCAACGGCAGATTCGTCGAGGTTGGTGACGGCGCCAGCGCATCTGGCGGCTGCACCGACACGATCGATCTGCGCGGCCGCACGGTCATTCCGGGAATGATCGACAACCACTTCCACGTGCAGCTCGTGGGCAGCCGCCCGGGCTACGAGACCCGCGCGATCGAAACCGCCTACTCGATCGCCGACGCGCAGGCCGTCATCCGCGAGCGCGCGAAGGGCGTGCCCGAAGGCGCCTTCATCACCGCGATCGGCGGCCTGCAGCCGCGGCAGTTCGTCGAGAACCGCCTGCCCACGCTCGCCGAGCTCGACGCCGCTGCCCCACGCCATCCGGTCTACATCCACGTCACGTTCAACGGCCCCGCCGTCACCAACACGCTGGGCAAGCGCTTCTTCGAGAGCAAGGGCGTACGGGTGGCCGGGAACGGCCTCATCGAGCAGAACGGACCGACGTGGGACGCGCTCGACGCGCTGCGAGCGAACTGGACGCTCGCCGACACCAAGCGGACGATGCAGCAGGTGTTCGGCTACTTCAACAGCGTCGGGCTGACCACCGTGCACTCGGTCCTCGGGTCGCAGGACCGCGGACCGGCGCAGTACCTTCGGCTGGGCCGAGCAGCGTCCGGTGCAGGAGCTGAAACGCGAGGGGCGCCTGACGCTGCGCCTGCGGCTCTACTTCAACACCGGCCCACGCGTCGACGGCAAGCCGGGCAACCCCGAGCTGTCAGGACGTGCTCGACAACCAGTGGCCCGACCTCGGCGACGACCTCGTCAAGACCGCCGGCATCGGCGAGCACATCGTGGACTGGCCGCTCGAGGGCGCCGTGCCGCTCGGCGACGAGTACTACCGGTCGGTGCGCCTGGTCGCGCAGCGCGGCTGGCAGCTCATGGAGCACAGCTTCAACGAGCCGAACCACGCCGCCCGCGCCGACGTCTGGGAGCGCGTCAACCGCGAGGCGCCGATCACGTCGCTGCGGTGGAGCATCGATCACGTGAACACGATCGAGGCGCCGACGCTGGAGCGCATGAAGGCGCTGGGCGTGGGCGTCCGCGCGCACGGCTGGCGCTATCTCGCGGGGTCGCCCGGCCAGGCGGGGCCGCCGTACCGGACGCTCCTCGCCAGCGGCATCCGGGTCGGCACCGGGATGGACGGCGCCCAGGCGGCACCGATCAACCCGTGGCTGCACGTCTACTACATGGTGACCGGCCGCAACGTCCGCGGTGAGCTCATCAACGACGGCCAGCAGATTTCGCGGCAGGACGCGGTGTGGCTCTATACCGGCGGCAACGGGTGGTTCTCACGCGAGGAAGACCACGCTGGGCACGATCGAGGTGGGACGACTCGCGGACCTGGCGGTGCTGAACGCCGACGTCTTCGATGCGAAGGCCGTCTCCGACGACGCGATCCGGGGCGTGCACTCGGTGCTGACCGTGCTCGGCGGCCGATCGTTCACGGCGACGCCGCCGCGCTGCGGTAACCCCGCCGCGACCGCCGACGGCCGGACCGGCGCGGCCTCCCCCCTGACGCAACGTCAGGAGTAAACCAATCGCCCCTTTCTCTCGTCTTTTGAGCTTGACAGTGATCTATGTCGAGCTAACATAGCCGCCGTCTCCGCTGCCTCGAACTTTTTTTCGCATCAGGAAAAATCCCCGGTCGGGCTCGATTCGCATCCCCGCCTCGTTGCGGCCTTTGGAGGGAATCCGATGTCTCGAACTCGTGTCGTGCGCGGCGCACTGCTGGCCGTGGCCTGTCTGCTCCTCGTGCCCTTCTCCGCCGTCGCGCAATCGTCGATTGCCGGCGTCGTCCGCGATGCGTCGGGAGCCGTGCTCCCCGGCGTGTCCGTCGAAGCGACGAGCCCCGCGCTCATTGAAAAGCTCCGCACGGCGGTGACCGACGGTTCCGGCCAGTACCGCATGGCCGAGCTCACTCCGGGCACGTACGACATGTCGTTCACGCTGTCGGGGTTCGCGACCGTGAAGCGAACCGGCGTCGAGGTGTCGGGCGGCGGTGCGGTCATCTCCATCAACGTCGACATGCGCGTCGGCGGCCTGCAGGAAACCATCACCGTGTCGGGCGAGACGCCAGTGGTGGACGTGCAGACCAGCACGCGCAAGCAGACGGTGCTCGACGACGCGGTGATCTCGGCGCTGCCGGCCTCGCGCGGCTACGGCAACCTGCTCACCGCCGTCCCCGGTGTCCAGAACAACAGCCTCGACAACGGCGCCAACCCCACGATGGTGTTCTTCACCGCGCACGGCGGGCGGGGCAACGAAGGCACGGTGCAGATCGACGGCATGAACGTCGGCTCGGCCTTCAACGGCGGCGGCGTCGCCAGCTTCGGCTACGACACGATGAACGCCGCGGAAATCCAGGTCACCGTGACGGGCGGCCTGGGCGAGGTGGATCGCGGCGGCCCGGCCTTCAACATGGTGCCCAAGACCGGCGGCAACACCTTCAACGGCACCGCCTTCTGGAGCACCGCCGGCGAGTGGTCGCAGGGCGACAACCTCGACGACGAGCTGCGCAGCTACGGCTTCGGCGAAGTCCCGGGCCTGATCAAGAACTGGGACGCCAGCTTCTCGATGGGCGGCCCGATCGTGCGCGACAAGCTCTGGTTCTTCGGGCAGGTGCGCACGTTCGGCAGCCACACCGTGGTGCCCGGACAGTACGGCAACAAGAACGCCGGCGATCCGAACGCGTGGTCGTACGTGGAAGACCGCAGCATCAAGGTGCGCAACGCCAACGACAAGAAGATCGGGGCCATCCGGCTCACCAATCAGCTGACCCCGCGCAACAAGATCGGCTTCTACTTCGACTACCAGCACAACTGCACCGGCTCGTCCTATGAAAAAGGCGCCGAGCAGTGCCGCGACCGCGGCGACGACTGGATTGCGCTCAACGGCGGCTTCAACGCCGGCTCGCCCGAATCGGGCAACGTGTGGGACGACCGCGAGAAGATCGTGCAGGGCAGCTGGAGCTCGCCGGTCACCAACAAACTGCTGCTCGAGGCTGGCGTCTCGTCGTTCAACAGCCGCTGGGGCGGCCAGGAGCCGGGCGGCGCGCTGATGGACTTCATCCCGGTGCTCGAACTGGTGCCGCATCCGGGCACGGGCACGCCGCTCCCCTTCTACGCCTACCGTGCGCCGTGGAGCTTCTTCGGCAACATCGCCGACATCGACCAGCAGCACAACGTGTGGCGGGCCTCGGCGTCGTACGTGACCGGTGCGCACAACCTGAAGGTCGGCTATCAGGCCGCCTACCAGATCGAGAAGCAGCACCACTACTCGGTGGACTCGGGCATCCAGAACTACCTGTTCTTCGACGGCTTCCCGATTTCGCTCACCCAGCGCATCTCGCCGCACATGCACAGCAACCGCACGCGCTTCGACGCGTTCTACGTCCAGGATCAGTGGACCAAGAACCGGGTGACGCTGCAGGCCGCGCTGCGCTACGAGCACGCCTGGAGCTGGTTCCCCGAGGGCGAGAACGGCATCACCGCCCCGTCGCGCTACAACGCGGCGCCGATCCTGTTCCCGGACACGGTCGGCGTAAAGGGCTTCCACGACATCACGCCGCGGCTGGGCCTCGCCTGGGACGTCTTCGGCAACGGCAAGACCTCGTTCAAGACCAGCTTCAGCAAGTACCTGCAGCCGGCCAACAACGAGAGCGTGTTCATCATCGGCAACAACGCGGTGACGTTCGCGCAGACGACGGATCGCAGCTGGTTCGACGCCGACGGCGACTACGTGGCCGACTGCGACCTGAACGTCTCGGCCGGCAACGGCGAATGCGGCCCATGGGCCAACGGCAACTTCGGCAAGGCGTCGAGCGGTACCGTCGTCAACCCGGCCGTGCTCGAGGGTTGGGGCTCGCGTCCCTACGACTGGCAGGTGGCCGCGTCGATCCAGCAGGAATTGATGCCGCGCGTGTCGGCCACCTTCGGCTACAACCGGCGCTCGTGGGGCAACTTCTACTACACCGACAACCGCGCGGTGGGGCCGGCCGACTTCGACCGGGCCACCATCACCGCCCCGCAGCATCCCGATCTGGAGGACGGCGGCGGCTACCCGGTGACGTTCTACGTGGTCAAGGAAAACAAGTTCGGCGCGGTGGACAACTACTTCACGTTCGCGCAGGACTACGGCGACGTCACCTACTACTGGCACGGCTTCGACTACGACGTCAACGCGCGCCTGGCCAACGGACTCGTCATCCAGGGCGGCGGCACCACCGGCCGCGGCATCCGCGACACCTGCGAGGTCGAGGCGGCGCTGCCGGAAGCCACCTATGGTGCGGGCTTCGGCGCCGCCCAGCGCCGGGTCGACGCCTGCGCGGTCAACGAGACCTGGCAGACGAACGTCCGCGGGCTCGTCAGCTACATGATCCCCAAGATCGAGGTGCAGACGAGCGCGATCTGGCGCTCGGTGGCCAACACCGTGCCGCAGACCGACCAGAACGCGGTCGCCACCAACGGGCTGTCGCTGAACGCCAACTACGATGTCAGCTCAGCGGAGGTGCTGGCGGCGATCGGCCGGCCGCTGCCGGGCGGGGCGGCCACCCAGTCGGTCAACCTCGCCCTGCCCGGGCAGCTCTTTGGCCCGCGCATCAGCACCATCGATCTCCGCGTGACCAAGCTGCTGCGGTTCGGCCGCACCCGGACGAACGTCGGGCTGGACCTCTACAACCTGTTCAACGACAACACCGGCACCACGTTCAACCAGGCCTTCGGCACCGACGGCGCCACGTGGCTCCGCCCGACCGCGGTGATGAGCCCGCGCTTCGTCCGCTTCAACGTGACGATGGACTTCTGATGCTTGGGGCCTTTGGCCTTTAGCCTTTAGCCTTCAGGGCTCACGCACGACACGGCCGGCAGAACATCGCCGGCCGTCTTCTTGTACGTCGCGCCTCGGACCGGCTGGACCATACTTGCTGTCCGGCGGAGGGCTGGTGTGGCGAAGAACATCGTGTTGTGCTGCGACGGGACGGCGAACCAGTTCGCCACGGGACAACACCAACGTCGTCAAGCTCTTCTCCGTGCTGGTCCACAACGACGCGCGGCAGCGCACCTACTATCAGCCCGGCATCGGCACGATGGAGCCCCCCGGCGCGCTCACGCCCGTCAGCCGGCGGATCACTCGCGGCCTGTCGATGGCGTTCGGCGCGTATCTCGAGCACGACATCCGCAACGCGTGCGCATTCCTGATGCAGGAGCACGAGCCCGGTGACCGCGTGTTCCTGTTCGGGTTCAGCCGCGGCGCCTACACCGTCCGCTCGCTCGCGGCGCTGCTGCGGATGTATGGCCTGCTCTGGCGCGGCAACGAGCCGATGATTCCCTACGCCATCCGGATGATGATGGCGATTACCGAGGCGCGGAAAGCGGAGAAGGACCGGCAACGCTACGCACGGACGATCCGCGACTATTTCGAGCTCGCGGCCGCCTTCAAGACGGCGATGGCGCGCGAATGCAAGCCGCATTTCGTCGGCGTCTGGGATACGGTCAGTTCCGTCGGCTGGATCGCCAACCCGTTGAAATTGCCCTACGTCGCCGACAACGGCGACATCGCCGTCGGCCGGCATGCCGTGGCGCTCGACGAGCGCCGCGCGTTCTTCCGGACCAACCTGTGGCGGCCGGGGCAGGACCCCGACGAGACCCACGGCCCCGTCGATCTCAAGCAGGTCTGGTTCCCGGGCGTCCACTGCGACGTCGGCGGCGGCTATGCCGAGGCCGAAAGCGGCTTGTCGAAGCTCGCGCTCGAATGGATGCTCGACGAGGCGGAGGCGCACGGCCTGCTCGTGGACCCGGCCAGACGGCACGCGATGCTCGGGGGCGACGGGCACACCGCGGCGCCAGACCCCAGGGCCCCGCTCCACGAGTCGCTGACGGGCCCGTGGAATCTCGCCGAGTACGTGCCGAAACGCCACTACAACTTCACGACCCGCCAGGAAGAGTGGCGCGCAAACCGCCACCGGCGCCGTACCGTGCCGGCGAACGCGCTGATTCACTGGTCGGTGTACGAGCGGGGACCCGCGTACGTCGCCACACTGGGCCTGCCCGCCACCGTCGTGAAGGTGTCCAAGCCCATCTCCTCATGACGCGCCGCCCGATGCCGGCTCCCCGTCGGCCAGATCCGCGACCACCGGAAAGTGATCGGAGGCGCGCACCGCGTCGGGGTGCCGCACGACGTCGCACCGCGCGACCCGATCGGCGAACGGTTTCGGCACGAAGACGTAGTCGATCCGGATATGCGGATCCGTGGTCGGGAGCGTCAGCCCGGGATCGTTCACGTGCTTCATCCGGTAGCTGTCCACGTAGCCGGCGTCGAGCACCGTCTGCACGGTGCGCCAGCGGATGCGGCCGCCGCTCACCCACACGAACGGACGCAGCCGGAGCGGCAGGCTGCCCAGGTTGAGCGTTTCGCCCGGCGCGACGGTGTTGAAGTCGCCGCTGAGCACGTGGAAGCCGTCCTGGTGAGCCGCGACGCTGCGCAGCAGCGCCCGCAGCTCGAACACGCGCCGCTGCTCGGTCCACGCCGCGTGCACGGCGCTCAGGTGCACGCCGAATACCCGCAGGTGCTCGCCGGCCGGGACGATCTCGATGAACGCATGCCGCGAGACACGCGGCCGGGTCCACTTCGAGAAGGCCACCGGCCGCCGGCTGAGGAAGCCCAGCGACTGGCCGCCGTAGGCCTTCCAGTCGGCCATGCCGGTCGCTTCGGCCAGCCGCTCGACGTTGCCGGGATCGGTGGCTTCCTGCAGCAGCACCAGATCGGGGGCGCAGGCATTGATCACGTTCGCCAGCTGGGCCACCCGTCCATGCCCGCCGTGACGGATGTTGTAGGTGAGCAGCCGCAACATCAGCCGCCCGTGGCCGGCACGTTGAGCGAGAGCCCTTCCGGTTTCTTGAACAGGGTGAGGTAGGGCTGGCCGATGAGGTCGCCGCGCACCTGGATCACGATCTCGCGCGAAGCCTGGATGTTCACCGGCCGCTTCACCATGTCCATGAGCCGGCGGCGCAGCGGCACGAGGTCGGGCGCGATGTCGGGGTCCTCGTCACTGAGCGGGCGTGAGTGCACGCCCGGCACGAAATAGCCGGTGGCCTTGAAGAACGCGAGCGGTCCGTCCCCGACCAGCGTGAGATCGAGATCGCTGGTGCCGGGCCCGCCCTCGTCGAACCGGTGCTTGTTATCCCAGCGCCACGCCCGTGATCGAGCTCCCGCGCAGCACGACCGTTGTACCCGGCGGCACCACTTCTTCCACCGCGCGGCAGAACTCATCCAGCCGAGCGGGATCGCCGCCGAACGCCAGGCGCACGACGTTGGCGCGTTTTTCCTCGTCGGTCAGCCCGCCTTGAACCTCGTCCGTGCGTGCTGCATCGCCCATGCACCGGGCGATGTTCAAAGATCGCGCCGTCAGGCGCTGCACGCCACCGGGCGCGGGGCCGGCAGGACCCACCGCGGATTGGGCCCGTCGAGAAGCTGTGCTTCGCCCAGCGTCGGGCCGTATTTTTTCAAGGCTCCGATGACGACGTCGCGGACCGTGCCCGCGTCCTGCTCGACCGTGAACCCGTCCGGTGGCACCACGGACCCGAAGATGTTGTCACCGTTGGTGGCAAGAAAGTCGTTGGTAACCACGAGCACGCGCTCGCGGTCCTCGACCCGCTGCCCGTCAGGGCGGATCAGTGCCACGTTCAGCGCCGGCCCCTCGCAGCTCACTCGAATCCGCAGGCCGGCAATCCCGGGAGTTGCCGGCACGCGTGCACTTACCCACGTTGCCACCATCTTCCGGATGTCGGCGCCGCTCATGTGGAAGGCCACTACCCGGTTGTCGAACGGCATCACTTCGAACACCGTACCGTAGGTCACCGGACCGGCCGGCATGTCCGCACGCAGGCCGCCGTCCGTGTTGTTGACGGCCAGCCCGGCGCCGGGCACCGCCGCCAGGAAGGCGTCGGTGAACAGGTTGCCGATGGACGAGTCGGGACGCCCCGTTCGGCGCAGCGGCGTCGAGAGCGTGATGCCCAGCGGCGTGGTCTTGACCCGGCGGGCAGCCTCGACGCCCGGCAAGAGGACTCTGGCGACCGCGGCGTCGGCCGTCACCGCCGCCCCCTCGTACTCGGCGGGCACCCGGGACACGCTCGCACCCTCGGGATCGCAGCGCGTCGTGCCCGGATCGACGCGCGAGCACAGATCGCGCGGCGCGAAGCTGCGGCGCCCGGTCACGCGCCGGGCCGCGCGATCGACCACCAGGTCCACCCGGCCGAACGATCGGCCGCCGGCATAGGCTTCGGTCACGGCGACACCGTCGATCTGGTGGCCGATGCCGAGGTGGCGGTGGCCGGCCACGACGACGTCCACCAACCCGCGCGGCAGCGCGTGTATCACGTTGACGATCTCCTCGTCCGGAGCGCACGACGACAGATCCGACGGGTTGGAAAAATCGGCGCAGGCGCCGCCGGCGTGCGCGGCGACCACGATCACCGCGGCTCCGGAGGCGCGCAACCGCGTCGCTTCGGCCTCGATCGAGGGCGCCAGCGGTGCGATGCGGAGGCCGCGTGTGTTGGCCGCAATCGTCGTTTCCAACGTGCGCGCCGTCGTCACGCCGACGATGCCGACCTGCACGCCAGCCGCGGTCACCACCGTGGATGGCCGAACGTTCCGCCACGCCACCGGCTTGCCGGTCGCCTCGTCGATGACGTTCGCGGTGAGAAACGGAAACGAGGCGCTCGCGGCCCGGGCTTTCAGCGCGCCGCGGGGATCGTCGGCGGGAAACGCCGGCGTGGGCGCCTCGCCCACGGGACCGAAATCGAAGTCGTGATTGCCGATGGCCATCGCGGCGTAGCCGAGGGCATCGTAGGCGGCCACGACGACGGCGCCCTCGTTGAGGTTCGATTCGAGCGTGCCCTGGAACATGTCGCCGGCGTCCACGAGCAGGACCGCGCCGCCGTCGCGGGCGCGGGCCGCACGGAGGTTCGCGACGTAGCCGCCGAGCAGCGCCAGGCCGCCGCGGTCCTCGCGCTGCAGCACCCCACCGTGCAGGTCGTTGGTGCCGACGATCGACAGCGTCACCGTGCCGGCGGCCGGGTTGCCGGCTCCGCAGGTGCGACACGGTCACCGCACCCGATGAGGATCAGTGCCAGCGCGAGCGGGACGAATCGCGCCGCTGGCATCACTGACGGAGGGGCAGGGCGAACACCATGTACTGACCGGCCGGCGCGGGGCGCGGCGGGCCACCGAATCGCGCCGGGTTGAATCCGAGGCCGCCGGCGACGGCCAGCGCGATGTACTGGCGCCCGTTGATCTCGTAGGTCGCCGGCACGCCCTCCGACGCCGCGGGCAGCTTCGTGCTCCACACCACCTTGCCGGTGTCGCGATCGAACGCGCGGAAGGTCATGTCGGAGCTGGTGGCCACGAACACGAGCCCGCCGGCGGTGACGAGCGGCCCGCCGCGCGGCCAATGCGAGCCGCTGTCGGCGGGCATGCCGACGGAGGCCGGCGCGTCCACGGTGCCGAGCGGCACCTGCCACTTGAGGTCGCCGGTGTTGAGGTCGTAGGCGGTGATCTGCGACCACGGCGGCCCGATCGACGAGAGGTTCGTGCTGGTGAGCATGAAGTCGAACGGCGAGTTGTAGCGCACCGGCCCCTTCGCCGCCGCGGCCTTCGCCTTCGCCATCATCTCGGCGGCCTGCTCGGCGGGCACGATCGGCGTGAGCGGACCGATCATCGTGCCGACCGGCTGCCGCGGTGCGTCTTCGAGCGTGATGCGGTTCATCACCGACAGGTTCTTGTTCACGACGTAGAGCTCGCCGCGCTCCGGATCGACCGCGGAGCTGCCCCAGTTGGCGCCCCCGTTGTGCCCCGGCATCGACAGCGAGCCGCGGAAGCTGGGCGGGGTGAACAGCCCCTCGTTGCGCACCGTCTTCAGCTTGGCGCGCAGGAACTCCTGCTCCGCCATCGGAATGAACGGGTTGATGTCTTTCTCGGTGAACGACTGGCGCGCGAACGGCGCCGGCTTCGTCGGGAAGGGCTGCGTGGGCCACGACTGCTCGCCGGGAATGTCGGACTGCGGCACCGGCCGCTCCTCGATCGGCCAGATCGGTGCGCCCGTCACCCGATCGAACACGAACACGAAGCCTTGTTTGGTGGGCTGCGCCACCACGTCGCGGGCCTGGCCGTTCTGGCGAATCGTGAGGAGCTTCGGCGCCGTGGGCAGGTCGTAGTCCCACAGGTCGTGATGCACGAGCTGGTAGTGCCACAGCCGCTTGCCGGTGCGGGCGTCGAGCGCGACGAGCGTGTTGCCGAACAGGTTCGATCCCGGGCGGTCGCCGCCGTAGTAGTCGAAGCGCGGGCTGCCGAACGGGATGTAGACGATGCCGCGCGCCTCGTCCACCGTGAGCTCGCTCCAGTTGTGCACGCCGCCGTGCGTCTTCCAGGCGTCCTTCGGCCACGTGTCGGCGCCGAACTCGCCCGTGTGCGGGATGCTGTGGAAGATCCAGCGCAGCGCGCCGGTGCGGACGTCGTAGGCCTGCACGTCGCCGGGCGACGCTTCGTAGCCCGCGCCCTGCGCCGGGAGCGAGATGATGAAGGTGTCCTGGAAGATGCGGCCCGGGTTGCTCGTCTGCAGCGGCAGGAGGCCGGTGATGTCGTGGCCGTCGGCCGCCAGCGCGGCGCGCAGGTCCACGCGGCCGTTGGTCCCGAAGGTCGACACCGTCTGACCAGTGCTTGGCGTCGATCTCGGTGAGGAACCCGCCCGAGAGATAGATCAGGCGGCGGTCGGCACCATCCGCGCTCGTCCACAGGTTGAGGCCCCGCGCGCCCACGCCTCCCGCGTTCGGATGCGCCCATAGTTCCTTCCCCGACGCCGCTTCGAGCGCCACGATCGCGTTGTCGCGCGCCAGCACGTACATCACGCCGCGGTCGATCGAGCGGGTTGAACATGAACGTGCGCGGCCCGGTCGGGAACGTCCAGGCGACCGCGAGTTGCGCCACGTTCGACCGGTTGATCTGGTCGAGGGCGGAGTATTGCGAGGAGTGCTGCCCGCCCTGATACGCCGCCCAGGTGGTGAACGGCTTCGGCGCCGCGGGCTTCGACTGCGCGAACACGGCGGCGACCGCCACCGCGGCCACAACGATGACGACGGAGGCTCGGCGCATCCGTCTATGTTACGTGGCGGAGCGTCCGACCACGACGTGGCCGCGGGTCCGCTGCGGTACGTGGCCGCCGTGTCTTTCAGACCCGCCTCACAAGACGCGCTTCGCGATCTCCCGCAGTTGCTCCGCCGTGGTCGTCGGGAAGCCGAAGAACTCGAGATAGAGCGGAATCTGCTCGAACAGCATGTCGATGCCCGGCTGCACCCGGCAGCCGCGCGCCTGTGCCGCCGCGACGAACGGGGTCGTGCCGGCGGTCATCACGACGTCGCCGACGAAAGCCTCGGGCGCAATCCGCGCGACGTCGATCGGCATCGGGTCACTCTCTGCCATGCCCAACGGCGTGGCATTGACGACGACGTCGCGGCCAGCCGGATCGCTCTCCCCGGTCGCCAGCACGACGTCCGGGTAGGACGCGGTGAGACGCTCGGCCAGCGCGCTTGCGGCGCCCGCGCGCGGGTCGCACAAGGCAATCGACGCAGCGCCAGCCGCCGCGAGCGACGCGGCGATGGCCGACCCGACGCCGCCGGCGCCGGCGACGAACGCGCGAGCCCCTTCGAGCCCGCAGCCCTTGCCGCGCAACGCTCGCACGAAGCCTTCGCCATCGAACAG
This sequence comes from uncultured Acidobacteriota bacterium, assembly GCA_963731785.1. Classification (GTDB taxonomy): domain Bacteria; phylum Acidobacteriota; class Vicinamibacteria; order Vicinamibacterales; family UBA2999; genus DASYRM01. The sequence goes on along the minus strand of CAVSWX010000002.1, from coordinate 66,144 downwards.
ATCGCCCTCCAGGCGCCCATCGCGGGTACGCCGCACCGCGTTGCACGAGCCGGCGAGCCGCACGGCTGGCGACGCCTCGTCGAGCAGCGCCACTGTGGTCACTTTGTGCGGCATCGTGATGAGCGCGCCGCGGACGTTGGTCAACCGGAACACGGCGGCGAGGCACTCTGGAAAATGCTCGGGCGCGGCATCCCATCGGTACCACCACCGCATCGATGCCGGCCTGCTCGAAGTAGGGGTTGTAGATCAGCGGCGACACGAACGAGTGCGTCGGGAAGCCGATATGGGCGACGAGCGACGTGGTGCCGCGGATCGTCACGCCGAGGCCGCCTCAGAGCGCAGGCGCTCGTATTCCTGCCGGTCGACCGGCACCGCCGCCGGCGTGCCGAGATCGGCCAGACGAATCCGATACGTCTCGCGCGTGCTCCACGCCGCGGTTGCGGCGACCGCGGTCACCGCCAGCGTGATGGCGCCGACGATGACCGGGACGTGCATCGAGCCCGGCGGCGCCACCGCCGCGAAGACCGCCGGCAGCAGCGCCGTAATCATCGTGCCGAGGTTCTGGGCAATCGCCATCGCCGTCACGCGGGTGCGCGCCGGAAACAGTTCCGGGTAGAAGCTGGGGAAAACCGCGTTGTAGCCCTGGTAGACGACGCCCCACATCACCACGGACATCACGATCGCCAGCGGCACGTTGCGGATGCTGATGGCGTGAAGGTACGCAAACGACAGCACACCCGCGGCGAGCGAGCCGGCGATGATCGGCGGCCGGCGGCCGACGCGATCCGACAGCTGTCCGACGAACGGGATGACGACCACGGCGACGCAGTTGCCGAGCACCGGAATCCACAGGTAGACATCGTCTGGCAGGCCGACGCCGTAGCTGGGTTGAATGGCATACGCGGCGCCGAAGATCGTCGTGACGACAGGGATGACGTTCATCAAGGCCATGCAGGTAACGCGCACCATGTCGGGCGCGCTGTCGGTGAGGGCCTCCACGATCGGTGCCCTCGCCGCCGGCCCGCGCGCGCGCTCGGCGGCGAAGACCGGCGTCTCCGCGACCCGGCGGCGGATGACGTAGCCGGCGGCGACGGCCAGCAGGCTGAGAAAAAAGGGGATGCGCCAGCCCCACGCCAGGAACTCCGCCCGTGGCATGAAGCGCGCGAGCGGAATGAAGACCGCCGCGGCGAGAATCTGCCCGGCCTGCACGCCTTGCAGCGAGAAGCTGGAATACAGGCCCCGGCGGCCGAACGGCGCGTGCTCGAGGATCATCGAGCTCGAGCCCGAAATCTCGCCGGCCACCGCAAACCCCTGAACGAGACGCAGCAGGACGAGCAGTGCCGGGGCCAGCACGCCGGCCTGCGCGTAGGTGGGCAACAGGCCGACCGCCATCGTCGAGACGCCCATCAGGATCATGCAGGCGACGAGCACCTGCTTGCGGCCGTGCCTGTCGCCCCACTGTCCCAGGACGAACGCGCCCACCGGTCTGGCCACGTAGCCGACGCCGTAGGTCGCCAGCGACGCGACGATGGCGACGGTCGGATTCCCGGACGGAAAGAACACCTGAGGAAATACGAGCGACGCGGCGGTCGCGTAGATGAAGAAGTCGTAGTACTCCAGCGCCGAGCCGATCCAGCCGCCGGCAACCGCCCTTCGAGCCTGCGAGAGGGGGTGAGGAGACACGGTCGGCGGTGTATGTTACACAGCGCGCCGCCGCGGTGAGCGCGGCGCGCATCGCCCCAGGAGGAGGAACGCTCATGAGCCGCCCGGTCGGATTGCTGATGATGGCTGGCGTGCTGGCGCTTGCGCCAGCCGCGGGGTTCTCGCAGGGCGTGGTGAGCCAGAAAAACCTGTCGCTCGGCCTCGCCAAGACGATTGCCGAAGCCGCGCTCGGCGCGTGCAAGTCGAAGGGATTCAGCACCTCGGTGGCGGTCGTCGATCGCGCCGGGCAGTTGATGGTGCTGCTGCGCGACGAGGGCGCCTCGGCGCAGACGGCGGAGATGTCGCGCCGAAAGGCATACACGGCGCGCATGTTCCGCACGAGCACGTTGGAGTTTCAGAAGCGGACCGCCGACCCCGGCTTTGCGGCGCAGCGCGACGTGTCCGACATCCTCGCGCTCGGCGGCGGCGTCCCGATCCAGATCGGCACCGAGGTGATCGGCGGCGTCGGCAGTTCCGGGGCGAATCAGGAGGGTGACGACGCCTGCGCCAAGGCCGGCGTGGCGGCGGTCGCGGAACAGTTGAAATGAAGCCGGCTCGGCCGGGCTTCAGGCTACGGCTGGCGCCCAGGCGCAAAGGCTTCAGCGGGAGAATCGGTGATGCGGAGACTGTTCCTTGTGATGGCAGGGTTGCTGGTTGCGGCAGTGGTGTTCGCGCAGGCACCGGCGGCGCCGGCGCCAACCGGGCCCGCACCGACCGGGCTCATCGTCGGGCTCGGGCAACTTCTTCAGCCCGATCGTCGCGCGACCTCGACAAGGCGCTGGCGTTCTATCGCGACGGGCTCGGCCTCGACGTGCAGGGCGCGCCGGCAAACGCCGACGCGAACGCGGCGCTGCGAAACATGTTCGGCCTGCCCGACGCGCAGCTGCGCTGGTCGATCGGCCGGCCCGCCGGCATGCGCACCGGCGTCGAGATCGTCGAGATCTCGAAGGCGGGCGGCCGGGCCGTGGAACGGCGGCTGCAGGACAGCGGCGCGTTCATGCTCATCGTGCTCGTCCGCGACCTCGATGCCATCTTCGGCCGGCTGACGCAGCTTGGCGCACCAGTCGTGACGAAGGGCGGCAAACCGATTGCCGTGCCGAGCGGGTCGCGGGCGCGCGCGGTCATCGTGAAGGATCCCGACGGGCACTTCGTCGAGCTGTACCAGCCCGATCCGCTCCCCGCCGCCACGGCCACGCCGGCGCCCAACGTGATCGAGGTGCGGGTGCGCCTTGCGGTCAACGACGTCGAGCAGGCGACGCGGCTCTATGTCAATCAGCTGGGCATGGCGATGCGATCGCCCGGCAACGTTCGACGGCAACCCGGCGGTGCTCGACATGATGGGGCTGCCATCCGGCGCCCAGTACCGCGCGTCGATGTTCACGGTGCCGACCACGGGACTGATCTTCGAGCTGATCGACTTCAAGGGCGTCGATCGGCGCATGGTGAAGGGCAACCTCCAGGACCCCGGCTCCACGCGCATCCAGCTGCAGGTGCGCGACGTGGACGCGGCCGTGGCCGCGGTCAAAGCCGCCGGGCGGCGCGGTGCAGTCGACCGGCGGCGCCCCCGTGGAACTGCCGGCGCGCGGCGGCACCATCAAGACCGCCATCGTCCGCGATCCCGACAACCTGTTCCTGGTGCTCCTGCAGGCGGCGGCGCCGCGCGCGTAGCGCCGCAGAGGATTGACGCTTTTTGACCGCGACGGCCGCGCGCCGTCGCGATCATGTCGCCGGTGGCATCGCAGGACGGATGACGCGCCACCGGGCGTCGGTGCTGGTGTTCGCGCCGTCGCGCGGCGGCGGTGGGCTCGGCGCAGTGGATCGGCTACCCCACGGCGAACGTGCCGAAGACGCGCGACGGCAAACCGAATCTCGCGGCGGCCGCCCCGCGCACTGGCCGACGGCAAGCCCGACTTCTCCGGCGTGTGGCAGAACGACGGCTACACGCCGGGCAGCGAAGGCCTGGGCGCGCCGCCGAGGACCGTCTTCTTCGACCTGGCACACGCGCTCGGCAGCGCGGCCGCCGTATCAGCCGTGGGCCGGCGCGCTCTACGACCGGCGCAAGGACGAGAACAGCAAGGACAACCCCGACGCGCGCTGCCTGCCGCTCGGGCCGCTGCAGATGCTGGCGCATCCGCTGCCGAAGAAGATCCTGCAGATGCCCGGCCTCCTGGTGCTCCTGCACGAGCGGAACATGGAGTTCCGGCAGATCTACACCGACGGCCGGCCCTTGCCCGCGGACCCGAATCCGAGCTGGTACGGCTACTCCACCGCCCGCTGGGACGGCGACACGCTGGTGGTGGACACCAACGGGCTGCGCGACGGCCTGTGGGCCGACTTCAACGGCAGCCCGCTCACCGACCAGGCCAAGATTCGCGAACGGTTCCGCCGTCCGAACTACGGCACGCTCGACGTGCAGGTGACGATCGACGACCCCAAGGCGTATACCCGGCCCTTTACCGTGGCCGTCAAGCAGCACCTCGCGCTCGACACCGACCTGCTCGATACGCCTGCCTCGAGAACGAGAAAGACGTGCCGCGCCTGGTCGGCAAGTAGCACAATAAATTCGTGAGCGCCACGCTGGCCGATCGAGTGCTCTTCTGGATGCTGCGGTCGGCAGCCACACTGTTGCTGTTTGCCGGCGTGTCGTCGCTCGCCGCCGCGGGCACGGCGTTCATCGCGACGTCACTGGCGCCCGAGCTGCGACCGATCGCGTTCGCCATTCTGGCCATCAGCGTGGTGCTGGTCGGCGGCGGCGCAACCGCGCTCTACCTGTCGCGCGCGAAGTCCCACGAACACAGTGCGCCGGAAACGTCACCGTCGATCGCCGCGCAGTCTCTCGCAGTCGGCGGCGGCGCTCGTGGTGCTCCCCGCGTGGCTCACCTTGCGATTCCTGCCGCTTCTGGCGGAAGCGCGGTTCGTCGTCGAGATCACGCCCTGGAACCAGATGTTCAGGGGCGCGAATGCCAACGGCTCCGGCCTGGTGCTCATCCCGCTGGCCATCGCCGCGGCGCCCCCGATCCTCGAACTGACCGCGCTGGTCGCGCGCGGCCACATCGCTCGTCATGCTCGCGCGTCTCATGGCGCGAAGCCCGCAGGCACCCCGCGTGCTCCTCGCCTGCGTCGTGCTGATCGGCACGCTGGTGATCGCCAGCGTCGTTGGCGCGCGCGCGTCAGCAGACGCGGCCACCGCCGCGCGAGCGCTGATCGATTCGACGAGCCCCACCGCAAGCGAGCGCGCGCAGTTGATCGATGGCGTCGACCGTTACGAACGGGCGGTGACCAGCGGCGTCGCGCCGCTCCTGTGGACGCTCGCGGGGTACGCTGCGTGCGTGCCGCTGCTGATGTCGCGCCGCCCGCGGGTCTAGCCAGCGCGTTCGAGCGACTCGGCGACGCGCTGCATGGCGTCGAGCACCGGGCGCCAGCGCGCGGCGGAGAAGCGCCCCGGAAAGCATGACGAAGCCTTGCGGCTGCCCTCGCGCCGCCAACCACCCGTCGTCGACGCTCAGCATCACGTCGCGCGTGGCGAGGGTGAACAGCGCGCGGCGGCCGGAGTCGTCTTGTACGCGCGTATCGATGGCGGACGCATTCAAGGTCTCGCCCACGCGAGCCCGCATGGCCACGACCAGGTATCCCTGCCCGTAGCGGCTGCGTTTGAGTTGCAACCGGATCGTGACGTCCCGGTCGCCCAGGCGCCCTGTCGCCGAAGACTGGCCCCACAGGAACCGCAGCGGTCCGGCTTCGACGCGAGGGTTGGCCAGCAGCCGGGCAAAGCCGGGGAGGAAGCTGGCGCTGGGAGCGTTGAGCGCCACCACGGCGGCCACGACGAGGAGGAGGTACGAGCAGGCTCATGTCAGGCGTCGAGTCTTGTCTTTAGAGTCACGCCCAGCTCCATTGTGGTGAGCATAAGCGCGGACTTTGGACTCGATGTCGCCGCCGGGATCGACGAGAACCAGCTAGCGCCAGTCGCCGGCCGCGACGAATCCGGCCCAGTAGAACAGGTTCGGTGCTCTGGCGCTGCGCGCGGCGACGATCGAGCAGTTGCCTGGTAGCCTGCCACGCCGATGCGGCGCTGTCGAGGCCCTCACTCACGCGCGCGCGATACAGCAACTCCGTCCACTGCCCGGCGGTCCGATCACCCACCGGCCAGAGACTCATCATGACGGTCTTCACCCCGGCGATCTGAAACGCTCGTCGCAGGCCGATGACGCCCTCCCCCGCGGTCAGATCGTGCCCAGTCCGGTGTCGCACGCTGACAGCACAGCCCACTCCACGCCGCGAAGGTTGAGGGAGGCGACCCATCCTCCGCGGCAGGATGCCGTCCTCGTCGTTGCTCGTCGCGTTGGACCTGCCATTCGCCCCAGCGAGCGCCAGCCCCGAGAGCAGGAGCGGGTTCTCGGATGCCGCCTTGGCGCGCGTGCGCGTGCCGGCCACCGGGGCGCTGACCAGCCCGCCGACCGCGCGGGTGCCCGACATCACCGGCTCACACCCTGGCCCCAAGGAAGAAGCCGTGGGTGGCGACGTGCAGCACCCGATAGCCGGCGCTGAGCCTCTTGAAGGCCTGCTCGGTGGCGGAGTCACCCACGAGCAGCTCGGCCGACTCGCGGTCGGAGAGATGAAGCCCCGTCCACAACGCCCGGGTCTGCTCGGCCTCCGCTCTCGAGCCCGGCAGCGGCTCGAAGCGCATCGATGGATATCCGCACTCGTAGACCGGCGCTCCGCGCTGGCCCTCGCGTGCTGAAGGCGCCGGCTTCGCCGACGCCACTAGCGAGCCCGGCGAGCGGGCAGAAAACGTCGGCCCGCCGATCGCCAGAAGACCTTTGTTGGTTCCGGCCCAGGCGTCGGCCGTGAGATCGCGCTCCGCGGTCAGAACGTGGACCAGCGGACCGTCGTCGATCAAGTACCGTCCAGGCCCGGATGGCAGGGCTGCCAGAGGAACCAGGCTCAATGCGCTGTCGGGCACGACGAACGCCCGCCGCGCGCCCGTGAACCGGCTCGACACCGGGTCCCAGATCATGCGGCGCAGTTCGGCGTCCTGAGCGCCCGTGCGCCCGGTGTGCCTTCGACCAGTCGAGACACGGTCTCGGCCAGCAGTTGCGACCTCCACCGGGCAACCAGGGCCTCGAGACGATCCGCGCTGGCGAGTGGGATGACAACAGGGGCCTCCGGCGCCGCGGGTGTCACGACGAAGGCGACTTACCAGTCCGCGGGGACCGGAACGGCGCGCGAGCCGGTGCCGCGCCGGCCGACGGGGCAAACGAGCTGCGGGCATGTTTCACGAAGGAGATCAACAGTTCGTCCGCACCGAGCCGCGCCCGCAAGTCGGAAAAACCGATCCGATCGGCGCCCAGCTCCATTCTGAACGGCGCGCTTCGACCGGCCAGCTCGGTCTCGAGCGCTTCGATTTCCCTGCGCGTGGCGTCGAGCAGCGACGCGAACTCGCGCGGCGATGTGGTGGCGAGGCCACTCACGACCAGGTTTGCCAGCCGCCTCCGGCGCAAGGTCAAGCGGTCGTAGAGCTCTCGAGCCTCGAGACTCATGTCGGCCGTCCCGCGACGGAACGTCATCTCGTCGAAGACCAGGGCCCGGCTTCGTACCAGCCGGTCGTAGCCACGCGCGGCGTCGGATGGCGACACCGACGCCAGCGACAACAGCACGCCGAGGCCGCCCGGGCGCGTGGCCGCGTAACGGAGCGCCTGACGTTCGGGCAGCGACCCGGATCATGAAGACGAAGATGGGTGCGGCCGGCGTCCTCGGCTTCCGCGGCGGCCGTCCCGGCCGCGTCGAAACGGCCTAGGCGCGCCAGAGTCGTGGCGAGTCCGGCTTGCGCCTCGGCGTAGGCGGGGTGCAGTCGGCCGACCGACGTGTTCCGAGATCGTCAGCGCGCGCTCGTAGTAGGCCTGCGCGTCGGAGAGCTGCCCGCGTGCGGCCTGAATGCGCGCCATCAGGTCGCACATCGCAGCAAGGTCGGGGGTTTCTGGACCCGCCGTGGTGCCCCAGATCTCGAGCGCGCGCCTGATCGCGGTGTCGGCTTCAGCCAGCCGATCGAGGTCGAGATACGCAGCTGCCACATCCGCGAGGGTCTTGGCCACGTCGCGGTGCAGCGGCCCGAGGCTGCGATTTCGAATGCGGAGGGCTCGCCGCAGCATCGGGAGCGCCTCGCCCGCCCCACCCTGCGCCCGGTAAACGGCCGCCAGTTCCGTCAGCGCCACCGCGACGAACGGATGATCCGGGCCCAGCAGCCGCTCCCAGATGCCGGTGGCTCGCACCTGTTCCGACCGGGCCCTGGCGTAGTCGCCAAGGCGCGCGTCCACGAGCGCCAGGTTGTGGACGGTCGTCGCCACGCTGTCGTGCGTGGTCCCGAACCGGCCTTCCGCGATGGCAAGGGCCCGTAGATACTGCGCGCGCGCCGCGGTGTAGTCGCCGTTGCGGCGAAGGCCTTCCGCGAGGCCGTTGATGTACGCCCACGTTTCGTAGTGCGCTGGGCCGAACGTACGCTCGGCCATCGCCAGCGCCCGCTGCTTGATCAGCAACGACTCGGCGACGTCGCCGAGATCGAGCACCGTGGCCCCGAGCCGCATCAGAGCCAGCGCCAGAATCGGGTGGTCGAGCCGCACGGTCCGCTCGGCGACGGCCACCGCGGTCGCCGACGTGTCTCGGGCCGCACTAGAATGTCCCCTTCGAACCACAGTTGAAGGCCAAACAGGCTGAGCGCGTCGGCATACCCGGGATGGTCCGGTGTCGATTCGCGAAGGCGGAGCACCTCGCGGATGGCCACGCCGGCGGCGGTGTAGTTCCCTGCTCCGCTGATGCGCCCACGCCACCGCGAGCAGCGTGTCCGCCAGCGGGCCCGCGGCACCGTGGTCTCGGCGATACGCGAGGCTTCGCTGCAGTAACGTGAGGGCCTCGGCCGAACGGCCGTCGTAGACCAGCGCACGCCCCAGATGGTGCTGAACGGCGGCGCGAGCGCCCGGGTCCGAACTCACCGGGTTCTGCACTGCGCTCAAGGCCGCGGTCAGAACCTTGACCGATTCTCCGTATTCCGCCGCGGCGACGAGCGCGTGGCCGAGGGCCACTACGGACTGGTACTGGGGGTAGGCCTCCGTCGACAGTCGGTTGCGCGAGGCGCCGGGCCAGATCGAGAGTAGTGCGTTGTGCGCCGCGTCCGTTCAGGATGAGCGTCTCGACCAGCAACTGCTCACCGGCCCGGACCTCGGGAGCGCTTTGACCGAGGCGGGGCGTCAGCTCGAGCACGCGGGCACGCGCTAACTGCTCGGCGCGTTCGTAGGCGCCGGCTTCCACTTCGGCCCGCACTTGAGCCTCGCTCGCGAGCTGCGCGGACGCAGGAGAAGGGCGAACGCAGACGAGCGCCACGACGACGGCTAGTCGCCAGTTGGTCGAGATGCGGATCACGGTCACCATGCGGAACGACTCCGGCGACACAGAGTCGCGCGTGGAGTCCTACGGCTTGATCTCGACGCGCCCGGCCTTGATCGCCTCCCCGAAAGCCTTGACGACGTCGCGGTCCTGATCCTGCTGCCCGGCTGCGGCACTCTGCGCCTCGTTCGCGCGATCTCGGGCTTTCTGCGCAACCAGGGTCATGGGGCCGGGCCGGCCGGGCGTACGTCCCGAGCGGGCCGGCGGGCTGGGGGGGATCGGCGCCACCATCGCGACGATCAGAAACCCGCCAAGGTCGCTGACCCGGCGGAAGACGTCCTCGGCGACGCGCGCCGGAGACGACGCGTCGAAGCCGCGCTCCGCTTCCTTGCCGCGCTCCGCTTCCTTGCCGCGCTCCGCTTCCTTGCCCCGCTCGGCTTCCTTGCCGCGTTCGCCTTCCTTCACGTCACCTATCATCGCGCCCCCCTCACCATCATTCGGTTTCCTGGACGAGCGCCCGCACCAGCTCATTCCAGAGGGTTTCCTTGGCAAACACGAATTTCTCGTACCAGTGGCTGGCACCAATCCAGTCGTACCCGCCGTCGACCACGTGCGGCGCGTACAGGCTGATCCCGCTCAAGCGGGCCATCTCGCACCCGTTGTTGCCGTGCTCCATGATGACCGGGCGGCCGGTGCCGAGCTGGCTCTGCCCCGGAATCAAATCCCCCGGGCTCACCAGGAAGTTCCCCAGCCGCTGCGCGGCCTGCCGAACCGCCTCGTGGCGGCTGTGGCGCATGAAGTTGAGACAGAGGTCGGCCACGTCCACGAACGGCTTTCCGTCGGTCGTCTGCGAGCGGCGAAACATTTCGATCCCAGTGGCGAGCTCCTCGTCGTCCTCGTCCATGGCTATGGCGAGTTCCCGGGCCAGGGCCTCGGTCAGGCCGAAAAGCTGTGGCGCGTTCTGGAGGTCGAGCAGCGTCAACGACACGGCGCGCTCCTGAGCGCGGTACGACTCGCAGAAGCGGCGCACGACGTAAGTGCCGAATTCGGGAGGCGCCATCATGCGAGCGCCCTGCTTGTTGGCCAGCCGGTCGAGGACACGGGTGTATGGCCAGCCGGGAAGCGGAATGCCGACCTGCGATGCCAGCATGTAGTTGGCGAACTCGCTCAGCTGCACGGCCGCCTCCACGGTGGCGAGGTCGCAGGCGTCGAATCCAATCACGTCGAGCTTGGGGAGCTCGGAGGTGCCCATCCGGGCCTGGAGTTCCCGCTGGGTGTCGCGCAGCACCCTGGTCAGCTCGGCGAAGTCGATCCCGTCGATGCCATCAGAGACGGCCGCATTCCCGAAGCCGAATCGATAGGCGTGGCCCCACAGGACCAGCAACGAGTAGTCTCCGGGCGTGTGGTTCGCTTCCTTCAGCGCCCACTTGACGAACCTCGCCAGCGACTTGCCGTTGGTGGCATCCACGGCGGGCTCGTCGAACTCGACGCGGTCGCCGTGACCGATATGACGGCGCTCGGGACGGCCCTCTCCGTGCAGCTGGTACAGGATGTCCACGGACGGGCTCTGGCGGACCGTCTCCACGGACGGGCTCTGGCGGACCTTCTCCATTTCCTTGATGTCGGCCTCGGCCTCGTCGACGAGCGGCTTCGCTTCGCCCTGGACACCCTGGGCCGCCATATAGACCATCACCGTCCACTTCGGGGCATACGCCGGACGCTGAGACGAAGACATCTCCTGATCACCCACGTACCCACCTCCAAATGCCGCCGGACCGGGGGGCGCAATCGGTGTTGACGAAGTCGTGCTCTACGAAACTGCAGCGAAGCAGGTGACCTGACAAAAGGAAGAACGCCGGAGGAGGCAAATGCTAACACCCCCAGGGTGGGGATCCAGCTCCCCACCTGCCCCCGCCCACCTGCCCACCTGCCCACCTGCCGAAGCGTTTAGATGGGTGTGAGATACGGCAGCCTGCGGCGTTGATCCTTCCTTGAACGCCGAGTGGGGCACGCGCGTGCCCGCCCGCCTTCCCGAAAGGCTCTGGGCTATGATTGCCGCGGTCAACTTCCCCCATCCCCTGCTGTCCGACATGGCCATCGCCCCGCCCGGCCGCGACGACGACAACTGGGAATCGCTCACCTCGTTCGAGCTCGTGATCCGCGCCAAGGCCGGCGACGACCGCGCGCGCGACCTGCTGATCGGGCGCTACCAGACGCGGCTGCAGCGCTGGGCGCACGGCCGGCTGCCGCTGTCGGCCCGCGGCGCCCACGAAACCCACGATCTCGTGCAGGACACCCTGCTGCAGGTGTTGAACAACCTGCACAGGTTCAACCCGCGGCACGAAGGCGCGTTCCAGGGCTTCGTGCGTGTCATCCTCGCCAACCGCATCCGCGATCTGGCGCGCATGTGGTCCCGCCGCGGCATCTCGGATCCGATCGAGGGCGACGAGCTGCCGGGACGCGGCCTGTCGCCGCTCGACGAGGCCATCGGCGCCGAGACTCGCGCCCGCTACGAGGCCGCGCTCGGCCGCCTGCGGCCCGAAGACCGCGAGCTCATCATCGCGCGCATCGAGATGGGGCTCCCCTACAAGGAAATGGTCGAGATGTTTCACAAGCCGAGCGTGTCGGCGGTGACCATGGCCGTCAGCCGCGCCGTGGTCCGGCTGGCGCAGGAGATGGCGCATGCATGACGACGACGCCGATCCGCAGCTCCTCTCGATCGCCGGATCGATCTCCGACCGCGAGCGGGTGAACTGGGACGACCTCAAACGCGAGGTCCCCGCCGACCAGGCCGCGATCGTCGAGCAGCTCCGGTTCGTCGAACGCGTCGCGCGGCTCGGCGAAGACACGCCCGACACCTGGGGCCCGTATGCCATCGTCGGCGAGATCGGCCGCGGCGCGTTCGGCACCGTGTACCGCGCCTTCGATTCCGAGCTGCATCGGGAAGTCGCACTGAAGGTGCTTCGCCCGGTACACGCGGGCGCGCCGTTCGATCCCGAGCGGGCGCTCGACGAGGCGCGCCGGCTCGCGCGCGTGAGCCACCCCAACGTCGTGCGCGTCTTCCGGGCCGACCGGGCGGGCGACGAGGTCGGCATGGCGATGGAGCTCATCGCCGGCGACACGCTCGCCGCGCTCGTGCAGCAGCGCGGGCCCTTCAGCGCCAACGAGGCCGCCCTCATCGGCATGGACCTGTGCCGCGCCCTCGCCGCCGTCCACGGCACCGACACCCTGCACGGCGACGTCAAAGCGCACAACGTCATCCGCGGCGCCGGCGGCCGCATCACCCTCACCGACTTCGGCACCAGCAAGGATCTGAGCCGCGATCAGCAGCGCGGCGACGGCGACTTCGCCGGCACACCGCTCTATCTGGCGCCCGAGGTTTTCAAGGGCGCGCCCCGCACGGTCGCCTCCGACGTCTACAGCCTCGGCGTCCTGCTCTTCTACCTCGTCTCGGGCACGTATCCGGTGGACGGCGCCACCCGCACCGAAGTCGGCCGCCGCCACGACGAGCGCGGCGCGCGCCGCCTGCTGCGCGACGTCAGGGCCGATCTGCCCGACGGGTTCGTTCACGTCGTCGAACAGGCATTGGCTGACGATCCGCAGGGTCGGTTCGCGAGCGCAGGGGCCTTTGAAGCCGCGTTGAACGGCGTCGTCTCCCGCCCGCCCGTGCCGTTGTCAATCGTGCGCAAACCGGTGCTGGTATTCGCCGCGCTCCTCGCCGTGGCTGTGATCGCGGCGCTGGTGACATGGCCACGGGACGAACCCGAGAGCCAGACGGCCACCGCCGTGAGGCCTGAGGTGGCCGCCGCGCCAGCGGCGGGCAGTTACGCAGTGGGCGCGGCGGTCTACCGCGAAGTGGACGGCGTGGATGTGAAGCTCGAGCCCGGGGCGCGTCTCGCGCTCGGCGATCGCCTGTCGCTCCACCTGCAGACCTCGGTTCCCGTGCACGTCTACGTGGTCAACGAAGACGAGATGGGCGATTCGTACCTCCTGTTTCCGCTCAAGGGCCGCACCGCCGAGAACCCGGTGCCCGGCGGCACGATGCACCGTTTGCCCGGCACGCATCCGACCGAGCGCCTGTCGTGGCGAGTCACTTCAGCGGGAATCCGCGAGCACTTCCTGATCTTCGTCAGCCCGGAGCCGTCTACCGACTTCGATCGCCTGTTCTCGTCGCTGCCGCCACCGGCGCCGGACGGGCCGCTCGCCGTCAAGATTCCCGGCGCGGCGGTCGACACGCTCCGCGGCATCGGCGGGCTCGTGTCCACCCCCGTGCACGCGGACCAGGGCATGCGCCATATCCCTGCGTATGCGACAGCGCTGCCAGCGAGCGAGGAAACCGCCCGCGGCCTGTGGGTGCGGCAAATCGCGTTCGAAAACCCCGGGAAACGCTAGCGTCCCGGCACCAGCCCCAGAGCGTCACCCCCCTGGATGGGGCGGCCATCCGCCCGTGTCGGCCGTGTTACGCTCCGCGCCTCGCAGTCGTATGGATTACGACGGGGAGGGAGCAGGCATGATTCGGCGGTTGGTGGCGGGCGTGGTGGTGATCGCGGGATGCACCTTGGTTCTCCTACCGGCGAAGCCGGCCGCGGCACAGGCCAAGGGGTCGGCGGACGCGTCGGCCGCGAAGCGCCAAGACCCGCATTGGAAGGCGCCGCGCAACGCTTTCGGCCAGCCCGACCTCGAGGGCATCTGGACCACCGACGACATGCGCGGCGTCCCGATGTCGCGCCCGGCGACCTACGGCACCCGCCAGCACCTGACCGATGAAGAGTTCGCGGCCCGCGCGAAGCAGCGCGGCCGCGCGCGCGACGTCGACAACGCCAGGACGGGCACGTTCCGCAACGAGGAAGGCACCCGCGACTTCAGCTACACGTCGATGGTGATCGAGCCGGCCGACGGCCGGGTGCCGGCGCTCACGCCCGCCGCCATCGCGCGCCGCCGGCCCAACGACTCGGGCTCGTTCGGGCTCGGCCCGTGGGAGAAGGTGCAGGACTTCTCGCTCTACGACCGGTGCATCACGCGCGGCCTCGTCGGCTCGTGGATGCCCGCGGTGTACGGCAACGGCGCCCGCATCGTCCAGACGCCCGATTCGGTGGTGATCGCCTACGAGATGGTGCACGACACGCGCGTGATCCCGCTCGACGGCCGCCCGCACGTGAGCCCGGCGATCAAGCAGTTCATGGGCGACTCCCGCGCGCGCTACGAAGGCGACACGCTCGTGATCGAGTCGCGCAACTTCACCGAGAGGACCAACCTTGGCGGCGCCAGGCACAGCGAGGGCCTGCGGCTCGTGGAGCGGTTCACCCGCATCGATCCCGAAATGATCGACTACGAGGTCCGCGTCGAGGATCCGGCGACCTACACCGCGCCGTGGACGATGCGCATGACGGTCACGCGGCAGTCCGGCTACGAGATCTACGAATACGCCTGCCACGAGGGCAACATCGCCATGCGCAACGCGCTCAGCGCCGAGCGGGCCTACGAGAGGGCCGCCGCGGAGGCGAAGGAAAAGGGCCTGCCGCCGCCGGAGCGCGTGTTCGAGCGCGTCAACGGCGCCGATCGCGCCCGCTGACCGGCGGCGATCGGGCCGTCGTTCGTCGCGCGCGCACTCGATGTTGCACTCCCGTTACACCGACGTGGACCTGCGCGCCGATCAGCAGGCACCCGGCACCGGGAGCTTCGCCGTGTCGAACGTCACCTACGCGACCACCAGCGGCAACGTGCCGCCGGCACCGTAACGACCGATCACGTCGCCTGGCCGTGCAGGCCGCCCCGAGTGCTGGCATGGCGGGGTGCGGGAAGGGATAATCGGACGCTTGGAGATGCCGATGACCCGACTCACCCCGACCGTGCCCGTGGTCCTGCTCCTGGCCGGCTGGCTGCTGGCCGCCCCGGCAGCCGCCCCGGCGCAGGACCTGACGATCACCAACGTCCGCATCATCGGCCCCAACGCCACGCGTAATCGAGCGTGGCTCGATCGTGGTGCGCGGCGGAAAGATCGCATCGGTGGCGGCCGGGCAGCCCGCCGCGCCGGCCGGCAGGACCATCGACGCCAAGGGCATGACGGCCATGCCCGGGTTCATCGACGCGCACCGCCACTTCAACACCGGACCCAACGAGAAGGCGCAGATGCAGGCGCAGCTCGAGGCCGGCTACACGACGCTGCTCTCGGGCGGCGGCCCGGCCGACGGCAACATCACGCTGCGCGACCGCATCGAGTCGGGCCAGATCAACGGCCCGCGCATCCTCCCGTCGGCCCAGCTCCGCCTCAACCAGCACACGCCGGAGTCGGCGCGCGCCGAGATCCGCAAGATGGCGGCGATGGGCGTGAAGTTCACCGGCGAGATCTCGCTCACGCCGGTGCCCGGCCCGACGGCGCAGGAGATGGACGTGCTGCGCGCGGTCGTGGACGAAGGGAAGAAGGCCGGCGTCATGGTGCAGGTGCACGCGGTGAGCACCCCGGCGATGATGGCGGCGGTGGAGGCCGGCGTGCCGCTGCTGGTCCACCTGCCGAACAAGGACTTCACCAGCGTCGAGGACGCGAAGAAGCTGGCGGCATCGGGCACGAAGGTCCTCGCGACCATCGGCTTCGGCGCGCCCGTCTTCGGCGTCTTCGCCGACGACAACAAGCCGCGCTTCCGCGACGGCAAGGACTGGCCGCAATCGATCGTCGGCGGCGTGCGGCTGGGCGAGGAAGCCGGCTACATGCCGGTGAACGCGCGGACGGTGTGGGACGCCGGCGCCATCCTCGGCTACTGCACCGACACCACCTACGACCCGAAGGCCGGGCCTCGAGCACGAGCTCAAGTCGTTCAACATGATGTTCTCGATGCGCGACATGGTCACCATCATGGGCCCCAACACGGCGTCGTACATCCAGATGGGCGACCAGCTCGGCACGCCTCGAGGCGGGCAAGCTCGCCGACATCGTGCTGCTCGACGGCGACCCGCTCGAGGGCTACTGGAACTGGCTGAAGACGACCGTCGTGGTCAAGGGCGGCGTCGTGGTCGTGGACAAGCGCACGCCGTGACCGGCGGCCATCCTCAAGCCGGGCCGGGTGCCGCCACCGCGGTGCGTCCGGACGGCGACGTGCCGGCGGTGGTGCTCGAGCACGTGTCGTTCGCCTTCGACGATCACGTCGTGCTGCGCGACGTCAGCTTTACGGTGCCGAAAGCCAGCATGACGATGCTGCTGGGCGCCAGCGGCGCCGGCAAGTCGATCATCCTGAAGCTGATTCTCGGCCTGCTGCGGCCCGACGCGGGCGCCATCTCCGTCAACGGCCAGCGCATCGACCAGATGCCGGAAGTCGATCTGCTGCAGCTGCGCAGCGACATCGGCATGTCGTTCCAGGAGAACGCGCTCTTCGACTCGCTGACCGTGGGCGAGAACGTCGGCTTCCGGCTGCTCGACGCGGCGCATCTCTCCGCCGACGGAGGTGGACGACCCGCGTGGCCGAGGTGCTGGAGTTCGTCGGCCTCGCCGAATACGGCGAACGCATGCCGTCGGAGCTGTCGGGCGGCCAGCGCCGTCGCGTCGGCATCGCGCGCGCCATGGCCTCGAAGCCCAGCCTGTTGCTCTTCGACGATCCGACCACCGGTCTCGATCCCGTGATCGCCAGCAACGTGGACGACGAGATCGTGAAGCTGCGCGATCTCGAGCACGTCACGTCGATTCTCGTCACCCACCAGATTCGCGACGCCTTCTACATCGCGACGCACGAGGCGACGAGGGCCGGGGGCGCGATCCAGATCCGCGACGCCTCCGAAGAGCGCGCGCGGTTCCTGGTGTTGCACGAGGGCCGGATCTACGCGGAAGGCACGGGGGCGGAGCTGCTGGCGGCGAAAGACCCGTACTTGAAGGAGTTCCTGTTCATGACGCTGCCGCCCTGGTAGCGGGCCAGTTCACTTTCACACGGGCCAGGCCGAGCACGATCTCGTCGCCGGGCTGCAGCCGGACGCCGCGCGGACCAGGAGGCACGGCAATGGTCCGCCCGCGGCGCGCCACGCTGGTGCCCTGCTCGCTGCCGTCGTCGTAGACGCGGAAGGCAGCTTCGGCCGGCAGGAAGTCCACGTGGGCGTGGCGCCGGGACACGGTCTGATTGAGCGGGTGATCGGTATCGGCGAACACCAGATGGTTGGTGCGCACCAGGCGGTTGCGCCGGTCGCGGACCTCGGCACAGCGCCCGATCTCGATGCGGGCGAGCTCGAACACACAGACGGCCTGTTCACCCGTGCCGGCCACGATCTCGAGCTCGATCGCCGGCGGCGCCGCGGCCGGCGCGGCCGGCTCGTCCGCCCTTGGCAGGCACGGTCCCCTCGACCCGGTCGAACTCCACGTGGAAGTCGGGCGTGAGCCAGTCCGCCCCGGCCGACTCCGTGTAATCGACCACGATCCGCAGATCCGGCGTCGGGCAGCCGGCGGTGTCGAGGCGCGCGTGAATGCGCTCCGCCAACGTCGGCTCGGCCCCGAACGTCGCCTCCAGCCGCGCCCGGATCTGTCGCGACGGCGCCGCGAGCCGTACCTGGATGCGGTTGTACGGAAAGAGGTGCCGGCCGCGGCCCGCCGGCTGCACCTCGCCCTCGACGGCCGCCACGATGCCGTGCGCCACCTCGAGCGGCTCGCGCGCGGACGGCGAGACCACCCGTGCGGCCGCGCGATCGACGGTCTGCGCGATTCGCGCCTCGAGCCGCCGCGCCCTGCCGAGAATGTCCATGCCTCTCCTCACTTGATGAGCCCGGCCTCACCGGCGCGGTGACGATCTGCCCGGCCGCTGCCGCGGCCTCGCGTCCGCCGTATCCGGCGTGCTCGACCAGCACGGCGAAGGCGATGCGCTTCGACGCCCGCGCCCCCGCCTCGTACGGCGCGAAGCCGACGAACCACGAATGCGACGGCTCGCCCGCCACTTCGGCGGTGCCGGTCTTGCCGGCCACGCGCATCGGGTGCTGCCGCAGCCCGCGGCCCGTGCCCTCGAGCACGCCGTCGCGCATGTCGCGGGCCAGCGTGCGCCGCCGCCTGCGGCGACAGCAGCCGCTCGCGCTTCACCGGCAGGCCGGGCCGTATCTCGACGCGCGGCTCGGTGAGCACGCCGCCGTTGGCCAGCGCCGCCGCCACCCGCGCCATGCGCAGCGGGCTGGCCACCACGTCGCCCTGGCCGTAGGCCGCCTGCGGCAGCGTCGCCCGCAGCCGCTCGATCGATCCGCCCGGCGTGACCGCAGATCCCGAGCGCCGCCGCCGCATCGAGCAGGGCCTCGGGTCCCAGCTTGAGCGCCAGCTGCGCGAAGTAGGCGTTGCACGAGAGCACCAGGCCGTCGTGCATGCCGATCGTGCCGTGCGGATGGCGATCGAGCACGTCGTCGCGCACCGGCCGCCCGCCGGGAATTCGGACGCCGACCCGCCCGTCGGGCAGCGAGCCGCAGCTGTAGGTCTGGCGTCGCAGCGCCGGGTCCTGCCGCAGCGCCGCGGCCGCGGTCACGAGCTTGAACGTCGATCCCGGCGGATAGAGGCCGAAGCGCGCGCGGTCGAAGTACGGCTCGGTGCGATCGTCGCTGCCCGGCCGCACCGGGCGGTCCACGACGGGAAAGGGATAGCTGGCGAGCGCGAGCACGTCGCCGGTGGCCGGCGTCGAGCACCACGGCGGCCGCGTGCCCGGTCGTCGACCGCGCCGACGCCGCCTGGAGGATCTGCGCGACGCGCGCCTGCAGCCGGGCGTCGATCGTGGTGCGGACGTCGCGGTCGCGGGTCAGCACCGCCTTCACGGCCGAGTGCCCGGGCTGATGGCGGTGGCGCAGGAGCGGCACGAGCTCGCGGTAATCCCGGCGCACCGCCCGAGCGGACGTGCCGTCGGCGGCCGTCGACGGCATCGACATGTCGTGGTCGTCGAACCCGCGCAGCCGGTCGTCGGCGTCGCGCTCGATGTAGGCGCTGTTGCTCGCGCCCCAGTTCTCGCGGGTGTCGGCGTTGCCCAGCACGTGAAAGGCCGCGCCGCCGATGCGGATAGCAGCGGCTCACCGGGTCCACGCAGGTGCCGTTGGGTGCGATGCCGAGCTTCTGGTACGACGCGCGCGCGCGCTGCGCCAGTTCCGGGTCGCCGGTGGCCAGCACGCGCCCGCTGCGATCCAGGACGTTGCCGCGCGGCAGCGACCGTACCAGATCGAGCACGCGCGGGTTGTACTGGTAGCGCGCGACCCCGTCGGCCTGCACGCTCAGATGCGGCTTCACGGCGTAGTGGTCGGCGCGCACCAGCTGCACGTGGAGCAGCACGCCGACGATGACCAGCGCCGCCATGCCGAGCGTGCCGCCCAGGTAGCGCATGGGCACGCGGAACGGCTCGGCACCCTCGCGTCCGCCGCGGTGCGCGGCAATCGCGGCGAGGATGCCGAGGCCGGCGAAATTGGCCACCATCGCCGAGCCGCCGTAGCTCAGAAACGGCGTGACCACGCCGGTGAGCGGCACGAGGCCGAGCAGGCCGCCCGCCATCAGCACCACCGGCACGATCAGGAAGAGCGTCACGGCCGTGCCCAGGAAGAAGCCGTAGTCGTCGGCCGCCCGCATCGCGACGCGGAACCCGCGCCACGCGACCGCGGCGTAGAGCACGGCGACCGCCAGCAGCCCGATCAGCCCGAGCTCCTCGCCGACCGCGGCCAGCGCGAGATCGGTCTGGCCGGCCGGCAGATACCGCGTCTCCCCGAGACCGAAGCCGGTGCCGAACACCCCGCCGGTGGCGAGCGCCCACACCGCGTGCGCCACCTGATCGCCGCCGCGCACGGTGTTGTCCCACGGCGCCTGCCACATCGCCACGCGCGTCGCCAGCGTCTCCGACAGTGCAGGCGGTAGCCGGCGTAGAAGCCGGCCACGAGCACCGCGGTGCCGGCCAGCGCCGCGCCGATGCCGCCGCGGGCCACGGCGTAGAGCGCGAGGAAGACGCAGGTCAGCATCAGCGCCGGCCCGAGATCCTTCTGCAGGAAGAAGAAGACCAGCGCCAGGCCCACCCCGCCGAGCACGGGGAGCACGTGGCCAATCCGCGGCAGCCGCAGCCACGACGGCGCCGCCGGCGGCAGCAGCGTGGTGTCGTGCACCTGCCGCAGCAGCTCCCACGTGCGCGCGAAGTAGCCGGCCAGGAAGAGCGCCAGGAGCAGACGGATCGCTTCGATCGGCTGCACGGGGCCGAGGTTGACCTTGGCGGTGCTCGAGCCCGGGCCGCTGCCGAAGACGAGCAGCAGGAGCGACAGACCGAACGCGGCCACGAGCGGCAGGTAACGGAGACGCAGCAGCGACGTCCGGCGGAAGTCCACCAGCGAGCAGGCCACGGCGGCCACCAGTCCGAGCAGCACCCCCTCGACGAAGCGCACGAACAGCGGGGTGTCGCGGAGCGGATCGGCCCGCGACAGCAGCGCGGCGAACCCGAGCGCCGTGAGCAGCAGCGCGGCGGAGAGCAGAAGCACGTCGCCGCGGCCGCGCCGTCAGCCGCCACACCAGACCCACCGCGGCGAACCCGGCGAAGTAGAAGCGCCGTCCAGCGCAGCACCAGCCAACGGAACTCGGCCTGGGTGCGGACCGTGAGACCCGGGCTTCACCAGCGCCAGCTCGCGCGGCGGTGAGGACGGGCACCTGGACGGGCGGGGCCGCGCCGCGCCGCGCCGCAGCTTCGCGGGCCGCGCGCAGCGCGCGCGGTGAACTCGACGAGTCCGGGCGTGGCGTCGATCGTGGCGGCCGGCACCTCGGCGCGGAGGATGGCGGCAACGTTGGACAGGGGGTCGCCGGCCTGCCGCGACGCGGCCAGGAACGCGGCCAGCTGCCGCGCCGCCAGCCGGCGATCCGCGGGCGCGGTGAAAGCGGGCGCGAGCGCGCCTTCGAGCGCGGCCGCATCGGTGACGGTGGCCAGGTTCGCCGGCGCCGCCGATCCGGCGCCGGGCGCCCGCAACCGCTGCATGCGGCCCTGATAGGCGAGCGCGAGCGCCAGCACCGCCACGAGCGCCGTGCAGGTGGCGAGCAGGCTCACCACGTCCACGACCGCCGGGGCGCTGACGCTGCGCCGGCCGGCGCGATGCGGCCGCCGACGTGAAGGTCACCGCCATGGCATCACTGCGGGTCGGCGTCGGGCTCCGCCGTCTGCGGCTCGGCCTCGCTGGGCACGAGCTCCTGCGGCGCCAGCTGCGGCGCCACCTGCGGCGTGAACGCCGCGCAAATCCAGCTCGCCCAGCCGCTGCTGCGTGCGGTCGAGTCCCGACTTGTGCGCGGCGGACGCTCGCCGGCACGCCGCCGAACGTCGCCGCGCCGGCATAGAGCTCCAGCGCCCGCTGATACGCCGCGGCGGCGCGATTGAGGTAGTCGCGCTCCTGCGGCACGCTCTGCAGATCGCGGGCGGTGCGCCGCAGCGTATCGCCGCGATCGGCGTAGCCGTCGGCCAGCTGCGCGATCTCGCGCTCGGCGGGCGTGTAGCCGAGGCGGCGCGCCTGTTCGAGCGCGTCGGCGCCACGGTCGACGTCGCCCAGCCCGGACACGAACGTGCGGGCAAGCCCGATGAACGGATCGGGCCAGCTGTTGCGCAGCTCGGCGGCCTCGCGAAACGCGGTGATCGCCGCGGCGAACTCACGCCGCGCCGCGTCGGTCTTCTTGTCGCGCCGGAACTGGTCGCCGTTGATGCGGTGGAGATGCCCGTCGACATAGCGCAGCGCGGCGTTGAGGTTGGCCGAGCCGGGATCGGCGGCGACGGCGCGAACCAGCGCCTGACGTGCCTGCGTCCATTCCGCGCTCCACACGACGGACAGGCCCTCGCGATAAGACGCAATCACGCGATCGGTCAGCGCGAGCGTCCGCCGCTTGAGCATCGACTCGAGCCGCCACGTCGCCGGGCCGACGCTGCGGGACGAGAGGCGCTGATAGTCCGCCCACCGATCGTCGAGCACGGCCAGACTCTGCGACGGCACCGTGTTGGCGACGCGGCCGGCCGCGCGGCCGACCGAGATCTCGTTGCCGACGAGGATCACCACGATCGCCGCGGCGACGATGTTCACCGGCTGGCTGGCGCGGAACAGGCCGCCGATCATCGTCCCGATCGGCCCGCGACGCCTGGGCGCGGGCCGCGGCCGCCCGGACGGGAGCGGCGGCAGCGTCAGCGGCCGGGGTATGCCGGCGTGGACCGCGGTTGGCCCCGCGGTGGGCGCCCCGCTCCCCGCCGGCGGCGCGGCCGCCGCACCAGCGCGGAATGGAAACGGCGCGGTGGTGCCGCCACCCGAGGCGGGCGAAGGCATCACCGGCAACGGCGGCGGCACGGTGCGCCGCGTCGCCTCCTCGAGACGCTCGGGAGGAGGGGCGAGCGCGGCTCCATCCGGCGCGTGGCGGGTTCATCGCCGGCGCGGCCGGGCCAGCCTTCTTTCTGCGCCTCGGTGTCGTCGCCGGCCAGCGCGCGCTCGAGATCGAGCCGGATCGCCTCGGCGCTCGGATAGCGATCGGCCGGCGTGGGCCCGAGCAGCTTGGCCACGATCGCCTGCAGGCCCACCGGGCAGATGCCGGCGGGCAGCGGCACCGGCCGGCGCGCGACGATTGCGCGCTCGAGGCGCCGCGTGTCGGGCGCGCTGAACGGCGGCGCGCCGCGCAGCATCTCGTAGAGCATCACGCCCACGGCCCAGAAGCCGTCGGTGGCGTCCATCTCGCCGCCGCTCTCGATCCGCTCGGGCGACAGATAGGCGACGTTGCCGAAGTCGTTGCGCGTGACCTTGCGGCTCATCGACAGCGCCTTGGCGATGCCGAAGTCGAGCACCTTCACCCGGTCGTCCGCCATGATGCGGACGTTGACCGGCGTCAGATCGCCGTGCAGCAGGTGGCGGAAATCGCGGCCGCCCTCTTTCCACGCGAACCCGCGCGCGTCTTCGAGAAAGCGGCACAGCTCGATGGCGATGGAGACGGCGCGCGCGGCGGCCAGCGGCCCGCGGCGGATCACCTGCGACAGGTTCTCGCCCTCGAGATACTCCATCGCCACGTAGAAGTAGCCGGCCTCCGACCCGTGGTCGTAGACCTCGGGCACGAAGGCGCTGACCTGGCAGAACTGCTTCTGAAGCTCGGCGCCGCGGTGCTCGGCCTCGAGCACGTCCTGGCCCGAGTAGTGCGGCACGGAGCGCAGCGCGACCGCGCGGTTGGTGCGCGGTGTCGGTAGCCAGGAACACCACGGCCATGCCGCCGCGGCCGATCTCCTGGTTGATCTCGTAGGGCCCGAGCCGGTTGTAGACGCTTGGCATCATCGCGCCTGCCGTCGCTGCCGTCGGCGCCGGCCGGCCGGGCCGGGTGGACGCCCGGAAACCAGTTCTCCCGCAAGCGCCGCGCCGTCGGGCGGTCAGCGACCGAAACACGTCGGGCTCGATGCCGGCGAAGACGTTCCGCTCGAGCCGGGCGGTAGCCCCTGCCTCGACGACGACCGGCGCACTGACGCGCTCGGACACCCCGTTCCTGGCGAACCCGCTATGGGAGATACGAGGCGAGGCGCCCGAACGGATCACGAGCCCGGCGCCGGGGTTGTCGTGGACGTCCCCGCCGATGAACGACCCCTCCGCCCCGGCCCCGAACTCGAGCGCCCGCCCGGAGGCGCCCACGCACCTCGACGTCCACGATCGTCACGTACGCAGCGCTCGATCAGGATGCCGGTGCCGAGCGGCGTGGCGGCGTCGCCGACGATGCGAAATCCGGCCAGCTCGGCGTTGCGGACGTCGCGCGCCACCACGGCCGCGCACGCCCTCCCGGGCGCCCGCCGGCATCCGCAGCGTCGCCGCCGCGCGGCACGCGGCTCACCACCCGGACGCCCTCCTTGAGCAGCAGCGGTTCGCGGTACTCGCCCGGCTCGACGACGACCTGACTCGCCGGGCACCGCCGCGGCGATGCGCCGCCGCAATCGACTCCGACGGTCCGACCGCCCGCACGCCGGCGGCACCGCCGAGCACGGTCAGCGGCATCGACGCGGGCGGCCAGGGCACGAGACCGGCGCGGACGAGCCCGGCGCCGGTGGCGGCCAGGATGAGCACGGCCGCGGTGACCGCGCACCAGCGAGCCGCCGCCGGGCGCCGGCCGGGCGCGGCCGCAGCCGCCGCCGTGGCCGCCGCACGTGACGCTCCCCTTCGACGTACACCGCCGTCACGTTGTCCTTGCCGCCGGCGCGGTTCGCGGCCTCGATCAGACCGTCGACCACGCGCTGGGGATGGCCGGCGAGCTGCCGCCGCCACCGCGGCAATCGTGCCGGCCGGCACCAGGTCGCTCAGCCCGTCGCTGCAGAGCAGCAGCGCCGCGTCGGGCTCCACGGGCACCACGGTGATGTCGACGAAGTCGGTGTCGCCGGGGTCGTGCGAGCTCCGACCCGACGTCGCGATACACCTCGTTGCGGCGCGGATGCCGCATGGCTTCCGACTCCGACAGCTCGCCGGCGTCCTCGCGCTCGCCGACCGGCGAATGATCGCGCGTGATCTTCGTCGAGGCGGCCGTGCGCGGATCTTGTAGAGCCGCGTGTCGCCCACGTGCCCGACCGTCGCCACGCCGTCCTTCGAGCACGGCCACCGTGAGCACGCACGCCATGCCGTTCCAGTCGGCGCGTGACGCGGCGGCGCGATGGATCTCGTTGTTGGCGACGGCGATCGCCTCGCGCACGCGCTGATCCACCGGCCCGGTCTCGCGCTCGAGCCGCGCGCGCAGCATCGACAGCGCCAGCGCCGCGGCCTCGCCGCCCGCCGCCTGGCCGCCGACGCCGTCGATCACCATGAAGATGCCGCGCGCGACGTCGACGTGGAAGCGATCCTCGTTGGCGTCACGCATCAGGCCCGGGTCGGTGGCGCCAGCGGCCCGGAAGGCGGGCGCCGCGGCCGTGGCCACGGTCATCGTGCCGTCCTTCCGGCCCAGATCGCCACCGCCGCGGTGGCCGCCAGGGCCGCCAGCAGAACGAACCGCGCCAGGAGCAGCAGCGTCATCTCAACGCTCCACCCGGAAGTCGAGGAACACGACGTTGGCCAGGCCGATGCGCGCGCGATCCGGCAGCGCGATCTCGACGCCGTTCTCGCGCTTGCTGCCGTCGACCTCGTCGTACCCGCGCGGCACCGGCTGGCCATCCACGGTGGTGCCGAGCGTGCTGAGATCGATGAGGCAGAAGCGGCCGGCCTCGGCGTCGTGGCGGATGCGCGCGTGCTCGCGCGACACGTCCGGCGAGGACACGATGCGAATGTCCACGGGATACGTCAGGCCGCCGCGGCCGATCGAGACCGAGGCCTTGACCACGGCGTACTCGTGCGTGCCGGCATCGTCGTCGTACGAGAGACGCGCCAGCGCGCGCGTCGGCTCGGGCGCCGGCGCCACGGCCGCCGGGAGCGGCGGCAGCGGCGCCGTCGGCACCGGCGTCGATGGGCCTGGCGCGGACGGCCCCGGTGGAGACGGCCGCGGTGGAGACGGAAACGCTGCCAGCAGCGGCACCGCGGCGACCGGCGCCGCGGCGGCCGTGGCCGTCCCCGCCGTGGCCAGCGCGGGCGTGTCGGCCGCCACCGTCTGGATCTCCCGCGTCGTCGAGCGCGCGCCGGTGTAGACCGTGGCGATGCGCTTGGTGCGGCTGCCGAGCGCCAGCTCGGGGCTGGCTGGCAGCAGCAGCTCCGAGGTGATGAGCACGGCGCCGGGCGCGAGATCGCCGTCGGCATCGGCCAGGAACTCCACGTGCCAGTCGGCCGGGTTCTCCACCGGCGGCGCACTGGCGCGGAAGAAGCGCGGCGCATAGCGGCTCAGGCCGGAGCCGAGATTGAGGTCGGCCAGCTTCTCGTTGAGCGCGCGGATCGTCTGCTGCTGGATGATGCCGAGAATGCCCTCGAGGCGGGCGAACTCGTCGGCGTGCAGGTAGACGAGATACCGGCTCGGCGCCAGGATCGAGTACTTGAGCGGCTCGAGGTTCTGCGCCATGTGCTCGACCACGAGCTCGATCAGATCCGCCGCGGGACGGCGCCCGGGGCGGGCGGCAGGCGGCGGAACGGCTGGGGGCAGCGCCACGGCTACACTATTCCTCAGGCCCCGCGACCGAGTCATAAGGAAACGCCAAGGAATCTCCAGGTTCTCGCTCCCGACGCCGTGCACATCCGATTCGGCACCTTCACGCTCGACGCCGACCACCCGGCAGCTCCTGCGACGCCGGTCGAGCCGGTGCACCTGTCGCCCAAGGCGTTCGACGTGCTCTGCGTGCTCGATCGAGGCCCGGCCGCGGGTCGTCAACAAGCACGAGCTGCACGATCGCATCTGGCCCGGCACCTTCGTGGTCGACGCGAACCTCAGCGTGCTCGTCGGCGAGATCCGGCGCGCGCTGGGCGACAGCGCCCAGACCCCGCAGTTCATCCGTACGGTCCACAAGGTCGGCTACGCGTTCTGCGGCGACGCGGCGGACGGCGGTGGCAGCGCCGCCGTCTCCGACGACGGCGAATGCGCCGCGGTGCTGGCTGGCGTGGAACGACCGGCGCTTCATGCTGTCGGCGGGCGAAAACCTCATCGGCCGCAACCCCGAGTGCGCGATCTGGATCGATGCCAACGGCGTGTCGCGCCGCCACGCGCGTGTCCGCCTCGACGTCCACGCCGGTTCGGCCGCGATCGAGGATCTCGGCAGCACGAACGGCACCTTCGTGAACGAGGCGCGCGTGGAGACGCCGCGGGTGCTCGCGGACGGCGACGTGGTCCAGGTGGCCTCGGTGCCGCTCACGTTCCGCACGTGGCTGCCCGAGAAGAGCCGCTCCACCGAACGTATCCGCCGCGGTTGAGCGCCTCAGCGGCCGAGCGCTCGCGGCTTCCGATCGGCTGAGTAATCCTTGCAACGCCGCCTCGACCGCGCGAGCCCAGCCGCAAGACCTTCAGACCCGCTGTTTTCCTGGACAAACGCCGCTGTTTTCGGAGGCGTTCATCTTGCAGTGTGTGCTCTCGAAGGGAACGCGAGCCGCCTGGGCGTGCTCGGCGTTCACCACTTTCGAGGTGCGACATGGCCAGTCGAACTGCAGTCTTCTTCGCGTGCGGCGTGCTCGTCACGAGCGCCGCCCAGGCGCAATCGCAGGCGCCGCCGAATCCGACGCAGCGCACGGTGAGTGCGGACCAGGCGCAGGTGCCGCTCTTTCGCGTCACCGTCGTCGGACGCACGACGCCGGCGGTGAACTACCGGCCGCGCAGCGGCGACACCAAGATCGATTTCGACGGCACGGCGCTGATGCCGACAGCCACCGGCACCGCCACCGTGTCGGGCGAGAAGGGCTACATGCACATCGACGCGCGGTTCGACAAGCTGTCGCCGCCGGCGCAGTTCGGCCGCGAGTACCTCACCTACGTCCTCTGGGCCATCACGCCCGAAGGACGCGCGACCAACCTCGGCGAAGTGCAGCGGGACGACGACGACGCGCGCGTGAAGGTCACGACCGAGCTGCAGGCCTTCGGCTTGATTCTCACGGCCGAGCCCTACTTCGCGGTGACCCAGCCCAGCGACGTGGTGGTGATGGAGAACGTGCTGCGCGACAACACCAAGGGCCGCGCTGAAACCATCCAGGCGAAGTACGAGCTGCTGAAGCGCGGCTCGTACCTGATGAACCAGGACGCGGCGAAGCTGAACATCAAGCCGCTCGAGCCGGGCGCGCCGCTGGATCTCGCGGAGGCGCGCAACGCCGTCGAACTGGCGCGGCTCGCCGGCGCCGATCGCCACGCCGCCGACACGTTCAACAAGGCGACCGGGCTGCTGGCCGACGCCGAACAGGCGCGCGAGAAGCGGCGCGGCAGCAACGCCATCATGATGCCGGCGCGCCAGGCGGCGCAGACCGCCGAGGACGCGCGGCTCGTCGCCTGCAGCGGCAGGAGGAGGAGTTCCAGGCCGAGCAGCGCCGCATCGCGCAGGCCCGTGAGGCCGACGCGCTGGCGCGCGCCCGCGCCGAGGCCGAGCAGCGCCGGCAGGCCGAGCTGAACGCGCAGGCCGCGGCGACGGCGCGGGCGCAGGCCGAGCAGAACGCGCAGGCGCGCGGCGGCGCGAGCGGGCGGCGAGCCGAGCGGGCGCGGGCCGAGGCCGACACCGCGCGGGCGCAGGCCGAGGCCGAGCGCGCAGCGGCGCCGAGGCGGCGCTGCGCGACGCCGAGGCGGAAGCCTCGCGGGCGAACACGGTGGCGGCGGCGGCCGAACGTGAGAAGGCCGAGCTGCGCGAGCGCCTGCGCCAGCAGCTGAGCGTGATTCTCGAGACCCGTGAAACGGCGCGCGGCCTCATCGTCAACCTGTCGGACGTGCTGTTCGACACCGCGCAGGCCACGCTCAAGCCGGGCGCGCGCGAGAAGCTGGCGCGCGTCTCGGGCATTCTCGGCAGCCATCCCGGCCTGAAGCTCGAGATCGAGGGGCACACCGACAGCGTCGGGTCGGACGACTACAACCAGTCGCTGTCGGAGCGCCGCGCCGAATCGGTGCGCGCCTACCTCGTGGAGCAGCGCATCGCGCCGCAGTCGATCACCACGAAGGGCTTCGGCGAGCAGCAGCCCGGTCGCGACCAACGACACCGCAGCGGGACGCCAGCGCAACCGGCGCGTCGAGCTCGTGGTGTCGGGTGAAGCCATCGGCACGAATTAGGACTCGGATCGGTGCGCGCACGAGGCGCGCACCCATTCACAGTCATGCGGAGGACGATCATGCGGGCAGCAGCAGCATTCGTAGTTGCGGGTTTCCTGGCCGTCCCGGCGCTGGCGTCGGCGCAGAACTGCACGTCGGACGCACGCCAGGTCGTCGACGCCATCTACCGCCAGGTGCTGGAGCGCGGCGCGAACGGCGGCGAGGCCAATACCTGGATCAACCAGTTGAGCGGCGGTCAGACGACGGTCCGCGAACTGGTGGAGAACATCGCCGCGTCGCCCGAGCACCGGCAGCGCTTCCTGCCCGGGGAAAGCGAGGGCAGCCGGCGCAACGCGGTGACGACGCTCTATCGCCACCTGCTCGGCCGGGAGCCGGATCCGGGCGGGCTGCAGGCGCACGTCGACCTGCACAACCGGAACGACATCGACGCGGTCATCGCCAGCCTGATCAGCTCGGCCGAGTACCAGCAGAAGTACGGCGAGAACGTCGTGCCGGGGCAGAACGTCCGCTATTGCGCCAACAGCGTCGAGCGGCAATGTCAGTTCCGGTTCCGCAACATGGACCGCAACGGCAACAACCAGATCGAGCGGAACGAATGGAACGGGTCAGCAGCAGTCGTTCAATACGCACGACTGGAACCGGGACGGCGTGCTGTCGAACAGCGAGGTGCGGACGGGCGCGCGCCGCTGGCCGAACGACGAAGGCGACTTCGATCCCAACGGGCCGGCGACCTGGACGCGCGAGCGCGTTCCGGCGGATCGACCGCAACAACGACGGCCGGATCGTGCCCAACGAGTGGTACTACGGCGCCGGAGTACTTCCGCCGCGCCGACCGCGACCGCAATGGCGCGCTGAGCCAGACGGAGTTCGTCAACAACGCCACGTGGGACGACGACCGTGACGACCGCTTCGAGAATCTCGACATGAACAACAACGGCCGTGTCGAGCGCGGCGAGTGGCACGGCAGTGCCGACGCCTTCCAGTGGCTCGATCGCAACAACGACAACGTGCTGAGCCAGGCGGAGGTGGTGGGCGACGGCTCGACGCAGTTCGACAGCTTCGGCAGCCTCGACCGCAACGACAATGGCCGGCTCGAGCACGCGAGTGGCAGTGGTCGGTGGCGAGCTTCACCCGCTACGACACCAACAACGACGACATCATCAGCCGGCAGGAGTTCACCGCGCGCGGCGGCGCGCCGGCCGCGCCGGCGACGCCGGCAAGGTAAGCTGAAGACACGGCGCGGGACGCTTCGGCCTGGGGTCCCGCGCCGCGGGCCGATGACCCACACGCGAACACCGTCCTGGACCGTCGGCGACCACCTCACCCACCGTTTCAATCCCGAACTGGGCGTCGGGCGCGTCACCGCCGTCGACGGACGCTCGCTCGTCGCCGAGTTTCCCCGGTCCGGCACGACGTTGCGCCTGGCCGCCGGCACCGATGCGCTCGTCCCCGTCGACCTCGGCCCAGGCCGGCCGGTGCGCGTCAGCGCGACGCGTGAAGAAACGCGGGTCGCGCTGCAGTTGCCCGACGGACGGCTGCAGCTCGCCAACGGCCGCGCCGAGCCGGCCCACGCCCTGTGGCCGCTCGAGCTCGAACGCGCGCTGCTCGATCGCCTGGCGCTGGGCGACACCGACGAACCGGGCGATCTCCTCATCCGGCTCGACATCCTGC
Source organism: uncultured Acidobacteriota bacterium (assembly GCA_963731785.1). Lineage (GTDB taxonomy): Bacteria > Acidobacteriota > Vicinamibacteria > Vicinamibacterales > UBA2999 > DASYRM01. The sequence goes on along the minus strand of CAVSWX010000002.1, from coordinate 35,816 downwards.
ACCTGCGGCGCGTCCGCGAGGCGGACGGCCTCGGCTCGTTCCTGGGCGGCCGCGTCCGGCTGTTCCCGCACCAGCTCCACGTGGCCGAGCGGGCCACGCACAGCGACCCGGTGCGCTGGCTGCTGGCGGACGAAGTCGGCCTCGGGCAAGACCATCGAGGCGTGCCTGATCCTCAACCATCTCGTGCACAGCGCGGCAGATCGAGCGCTGCCTCGTGGTGGCGCCGGCGACGCTCACGGTGCAGTGGCTCGGCGAGCTGTGGCGCAAGTATCACCAGGTCTTCACGCTGCTCGACGACCGCCGCCTCGCCGACGTCGGAGCGCGACTTCGGCGCCGGCTTCAACCCGTTCGAGCTGCACCGGCGCGCGGTGATCGCGCTCGAGACGCTGCAGCCGATCGGCAGGAGCTGACCGCGCAGGCGGTGGCGGCGGGCATCGATCTGCTCGTCGTGGACGAGGCCCAGCGCCTGCGGCGGCCGCCGGGCCATCCCGGCGAGCCGCCGTGGCGCGCCGTCGCGCCGATCGCGGCGCTCGGGCCGGCACGTGCTGCTCCTGAGCGCGACGCCCGCTCGAGGACGACGCGCACGGCTTCTTCCGGCTGCTCCAGCTGCTGCGGCCCGAGGAGTTTCCCGAGGAGACGAGCTTCGAGGCCCGGCTCGCGCGCGGCCACGCCGCTGCCGCCGTGCACCAGCTCGACGCGGCGCGTGGACATCGGCGGGCTGCCGCCGCGGGTCGGCATCCCGATCACGATCGACGACGCGGCACGCTGGCAGCTGCGCGAGGCCGTCGAGGCCACGCTGCGCGCCGCGCCGCGCCGCCAACGAGGTGGCGCGCCGCCAGAAGGTCGATCGCATCCGCCGCGCGCTGGCCTCGGGGGCGGCGCTCGCCGCCGTGCTCGGCCCGGCCGAGCGCGAGCTTCGCGCGCAGGCGCAGGCGATGGACGCCTCGGACCCGCGCGTCGAGTGGCTGGCGGCGCAGGCGCCGCGCTGGCGCGACGCGCGGGAGAAGACGCTGGTGTTCGTCGCGCACCGCGAGACGCTCGAGATGCTGCGCACCGCGCTCAGCCACCGGGCGCAGCTGGCCACCGGGCGCCTTTCACGAGGAGCTGCCGCCGGCGCGGCGCGACCTCGAGGTGGCGCGCTTCCGCGAGCCCGGCGGGCCCAGCCTGCTCGTGTCCACCGAGGCCGGCGGCGAGGGGCGCAACTTCGAGTTCTGCCGCCGCCTGGTGCTGTTCGATCTGCCGTGGAACCCGTCGGTGGTCGAGCAGCGCATCGGCCGGCTCGATCGCATCGGCCGCCGCGTGCCGGTGGAGATCGTCTACTTCCGCCCGCCGCGCGGCATCGGCGCCGACGCGGTGCGGCTGTTCGAAGCGCTCGGCCTCTTCCGCGAGCCGCTGGCGGGCGTGGAGCCCGAGCTCGCCCGGGTGGACGACACGCTCGCCGCCGTCGCCGGCGACCCTGCGGCCTCGCTGTCGGACGCGGCCAGCGCCGTCGCATCGTGGCCGACGTGCGGCGCGGCGCGCACGCGCATCCGCGAAGCGGCGTATCCAGCAGCTGCACCGCGACCCGTTCCGGCGCGACATGGCGGCCGGCGCTCCTGGCCCGCGTGCCGGCACATCTCGACGCGCTGACGCAGGACGTGGTGGTGGCGGCCTGCACGCGCCTCGGCTTCACGGTGGAGCACACGCGCGGCCGCCGCGTCTTCGCGATCGAGCTGGGCAGCGACGCGCTCGTGGACAGCCTGCCCGGCGTGCGCAGCGGCTCGACCTACGTCGGCTCGTTCGACCGCGAGGAGGCGGTCGAGGACGAGACGCTCGACTTCTTCGCCTCCGGCCATCCGCTCGTCGAAGGCATCCTGGCGCACTTCGAAGACGCGGCTGCTGGGCCGCGTGGCGCGCATCGAGCTGCAGCGATGGGCAGCGAGCGCGGCGAAGGGCCTCGCCGCCATCTACAAGGACGGCCCCGACTTCGAGGTCGTCGCCCTCGATGCGCGCAGGGCCGGCGCGCGCGCCGACTGGGCCGCCGCGCTGCGTCGAGCGGCCGCTCGCCGGGTGCGGCGTCCGGCGGACGACGCGCCGGGCCGCGCGCGCCTGGACGGCCATGGTCCGCCGGCTCGGCGCCCGGCTCGATCCGGCGCGCACGCCGCACGCGCTCGTCGCGCTCGCGGTACGGCCGGCGCGGTGACGTCTATACTGGCGGGGCTAGAACCCGCCCTATACGCGGCTGAAGCCCCGTCCTACAGATGTCGACTCGACGCGGTCTGCCGCGTTCCGTCGTGCCGTCGCGGCGTTCGTGCTGCTGGCGCTCACCGGCCTCGTCGCCTACCAGGTGTGCCGCATTCCCGTCCAGGTGAGCGACAGCCTCGGCAATCTGCTCCAGGTGCAGTCGCAGCCGCTGCCCGACGTGTTCATCAGCCAGTTCTCGAACGGCGCCTACGTCCGGCCGCTGCTGTGGGCGCAGATCAAGCTCGCCTACGAAGGCGCCGGCGGGCGCGAGCCGCTGATGTTCAAGGCCATCCACGTGGCGCAGCTCGCTGCTGCTCGCGCTGCTGGTGCTGCGGCTGATGCGGGTGGACACGAGGCGGACCTGGCCGCGGCGGTCCTGGCCACGCTCGTGCTCTTCGGCCTGCACACCTTCGACGGACTGGTGCGCGAGGCTTTTCCCATCAACTCGTTCCTCACCATCGCGCTGGCGGTGCTCGCGGTGCTGAACCTGGCGATGGGCGAGCCGCGCTGGTGGCGTGACGCCGCCGCGGCCGGCCTCTTCCTGCTGTCGATCCTGACCCTCGAATCCGGCGTCCTCGTCGTGGCCGCCCTGGTGGCGGCGCGCACTGGCCGGCCTCAAGGGCGTGACGTGGACGGGGCTCGGCGTCACGGTGCTGGCGCTCGCGGCCTACCTCGTCCTGCGGTTCGCCGTGCTCGACGCCGGTACCCCGGGGCTGAGCGAGCGCGCCTCGGGCTTCGGTTTCCGGATGCTGGAGCCGGCGGAGCTCACGGCGCGGTTCGGATCCAATCCGCTGCCCTTCTACGCGTACAACGTCGTCGCCTCGCTGGTCTCGGTGCTGCTGGCCGAACCGCGCGGCGGCGTGTGGTACGCGGCGCAGGGCGTGGCCGCCGGGCAGATGTGGCCGGCGTGGCTGCTGATCAACGTCGCCGCGTCGGCGCTCGCCACCGGCCTGGTGCTCTGGGCAGCGATCGACGCGTTGCGGCGCTGGCGCGCCGGCCGCGCGGAACCGCGCCGATCGTCTCCTGCTCGCCAGCCTGGCGCGTGCTCGCCGCCAACGCGGTCGTGAGCTTCGCCTACACGAAGGACGTGATCATGAGCGCCGGCGGCGTGTGCTTCGCGCTCGCCGTCTACGCTGCAGCGTCCACCGCGCTCCAGGCGCGGGGCGCGCCGGCGGCGCCAGCCGCTCGCGCGGCCGTCGCAATCGCACTGGCCCTGTGGACCGTGCGGGCGGCGGCGCTGCCAGTCCGTCTGGAGATGCAGGCCGCGCGGGTGCGGCAGGAATGGCAGGACGTGGAGGGCTGGCTCGAACGGCAGCACATTGCCGTGGCCACGCCCGAAGCCCGCGCCCTGGTCACCCGCCTGCGGCGCAGCGCGCTGCGCACCCGGCCCCACGCCGATCGAGTGGACCGGATGGCGGTCGATCCTCGACCTGAATTGATTCCGGCGGCGGGCTACCGGCGGTAGAATCGGCGGCCGTGACCGTCCGTCCGCTCGCGCGCCCGTCGCGGCGCTGCCTCCACGACTGCGCTTCAACCCGGCACCCGCGTCCAGGCACTGGACGTGCTGCGCGGCCTCGTGATCGTGATCATGGCGCTCGATCACGTCCGCGACTACTTCCACGACAGCGGCTACGCCTACGACCCGCTCGACCCGTCGATGACCACGGCGGTGCTGTACGCGACCCGCTGGGTGACCCACTTCTGCGCGCCGACGTTCGTCTTCCTCGCCGGCGTGTCGGCGTGGCTGCAGGGCGCCAAGGGCAAGGACCCGGCGCGGCTCGCGCGTTTCCTGCTCACGCGCGGCCTGTGGCTGGTGGTGCTGGAGGTGACGGTGGTCGCCTTCGGCTGGTCGTTCTCGATCCCGCTATCTGCCGCACCTCCAGGTGATCTGGGCGATCGGCTGGTCGATGGTGGCGCTGGCGGCGCTGGTGCGGCTGCCGGTGCAGGCCGTGCTCGCGATCGGCATCGCGATCGTCGCCGGACACAACCTGCTCGACCCGGTGAAGGCCAGCTGGTTCGGCGCCTGGGCTCCCGCGTGGCTGCTGCTGCACGAGCAGGGCCCGATCATCCGGGACGGTCAGATCGTCGTGGTCGTCTTCTACCCGTTGCTGGCCTGGATTGGCGTCCTCGCGCTCGGCTACGGGCTCGGGCCGGTGTTCCTGTCGCCGCGGCGCGACCGCACCCTGGTGCGGCTGGCCCTGGCGATGCTCGCGCTATTCGCGGTGCTGCGTGGGTTCAACCTGTATGGTGACCTGCGGCCCTGGGCACCGCAGGCCACGGCAGGCGCGACGGTGATGGCGTTCCTCAACGTGACGAAGTATCCGCCGTCGCTGCTGTACGTCTGCGTGACGCTGGCGCCGATGCTGCTGCTCGTGCCGCTGTTCGATCGGATGCGCGGACCGGTGGCTCGGCGTGCTGCGAACGTTCGGCGCCGTCCCGCTGATGGCGTACGTCGGGCACCTCTACGTGATGCACCTGCTCGCGATCGCGGTGCACGGCGCGGCAGGCCACAACCTCGACGGGATGTTCGATACCATCCGCGATTTCTTCACCCGGCCGGGCGTCCTTGCCGGCACCGGCTTCCCGCTGGCCGTCACCTACGTCGCGTGGATTGCGGTGCTGGCCTTCATCTACCCGTTGTGCCGCTGGTGGGGCGAGGTGAAGCGCCGCCGGCGGGAATGGTGGCTGTCCTATCTCTAGCCGGTAGCTGGTAGCTGGTAGCCGGTAGCGACCTCCCAGCGCCGTATGTGAACCATGTGTTCAGCCGAACAACGATCACCCATTGATTCGGTGTCGCAGCATCGGGTTGCACAGTTGCTATGTGAAACCAACTGGTGTCTGGTCCGCCCTTCAACGACCGCTGCTCGTACTTCCAAGCATCGTTTCGAATCGTGCCGATCGACGCCTCGTGCGAGCGCGAGAAGGCTGTGGGAACCAGCGAGGTTTTGAGCGGGCCGAGAGGCACGCGATTCTCGCGGCCAGCGGACGCACGTCATCGCAGCGCTCGCCGGCGCGGTGAGCACGCGTCCGCGGCAGGACTCTCGTGACGGCCGGGCGCGGACAGAAGCGGGTCTGCAGACCCGCGGCCACGTACTCGGAGCCGATGCAGGGTGGTCTGAAGACCGCCCCGCACGTAGCTCTACTTTCGCTTCACCGGCGCGGGCTGCTGCGTGCCGACGACGGGCAGCGGCTTTTCCGCCGGTCCCGCGATCACGTCGCCCTGCGGCGTGAAGCGTGAGCCGTGGCACGGGCAGTCCCACGTGCCCTCCGCGTCGTTCCACGCCACGACGCAGCCCATGTGCGTGCACACCGCCGAGCGCAGCGTCAGCGCGCCGTGCGAGTCGCGATAGGCCGCCACCTTCTCGCCGTTGTGCTCGATCACCCGGCCCTGGCCGCGCTTGACCGTCGCGCAACGAGTGGCCCTTCGGCGCCGGCGAACCGATCGCGGAGCATGTAGTACGGGTAGTCCGCGTTCTCCTTGACGTATTCCCACAAGCCCGCGCCGCACGCGCGGAGCGCCCGGGCTCGAACAGATCGGTCCACGGGTTCTCGCGGCCCTGAATCGCGTCCGCGATCATCATCCCGCCGAGCGTGCCGAACGTCAGGCCGTTGCCGCCGAAGCCGGTCGCGGCGTACTGATGGTCGGTCATCCTGCCGATGTAGGGCAGGCCGTCCGGTGTCTCGATCACCTGACCCGACCACCGGTGGGTGAACAGATGTCCGGCACGCGACCCGCGATCGCCCGCTCGAGCCGATCGAAGCAGGCCGCCGTGCTCGTCCGCCTGCCCGGTCTTGTGGTCCTCGCCGCCGGCGATCAGCAGATCGTGATCGCGGTGCGGCTCGAGCCGGACGTAGCGATAGGGATCGGCGGTGTCCCAGAAGAGCGCGTCCGGAACGGTGCCGCGCGGCACGCGGCCGGCCACCACGTAGCTCGTATACAGCGAGAGCTTGGTCTGAAACACGGTGGCGCTGGCCATGACTGGCGACGCCGACCAGCGGATTGTGCGTGGCGATCACGATGTCCTGGCACGACACCCAGTGCCCGTTTGCCTTGACGGCCAGCGGCGTCGTCGCGGAACTCCTCCGCCTCGCTGTGCTCGAAGATGCGCCCACCCGCGGCCGTGAGCGCGCGCGGCGACGCCCGCGAGATACCGCCGCGGGTGGAAGCGCGCCTGATCGTGAAAGCGGATGCCGGGCCCGCCGACGAACGGCACGGTGGTCATGAACGTGGCGTCGAACCCGAGCTCGCAGGCCAGCCGCGCCTCGGCGTGAAACGCCTCGGCCGTCGCCGGCGTCGGCCCGTCCGTCCGGCGCGTGCAGGTAGCCGTCCACCCATTTGAACGCGCAGTCGATTTCGTGCTCGCACGCGATCTCGTCGATCTGCGCGATGGCGGCCCGGCCCGCGTCCCACACCGCCTGCGCGTGCGTGCGGCCGAAGCGCTCACGAGCTCGGTCAGCCGCGTATCGGTGACCATCGTGAGGTGCGCGCTGGTGTGACCGGTGTCGACCTCGGCGCAGCGGCCGCGCTCGAGCAGGACCACCGAGCGTCCGGCTGCCGCCAGCAGGTACGCCGTCGTGAGCCCGGTGATGCCGCCGCCGATGACCACGACGTCGGCGTCGGTGTCGCGATCGAGCTTGGAGAACGTCGGCAGCGAGGCTGAGTCGGTCCAGTAAGGAAGCGAAGCCATTCGTGACCCCTTAGTGTGCCTGCCGCCGGGCGCGCGGCCGCGCCTGGCGTCATCACGACCTTGACGCACGCATCCTGCTTGGCGCGGAACGTCTCGTACATCTCGGGCGCGTCCTCGAGCGCGACGCGGTGCGTGATGATGAACGACGGATCGATGTCGCCGCGCTCGATGTGATCCAGCAGGCGCGGCATGTAGCGGTGCATGTGCGTCTGCCCCATCTTGAGCGTCAGCCCCTTGGCAAACGCGGCGCCGAGCGGGAACTTGTCCAGCCAGCCGCCATAGACGCCGGGAATCGACACCGTGCCGCCCTTGCGGCACGCGCCGATCGCCTGGCGCAGCGCGTGCGGGCGGTCGGTCGCGAGGTACAGCGAGGTCTTGGCGCGGTCGTACCAGGCGTCGAGCGTCGTGCCGTGCGACTCGAGGCCGACCGCGTCGATGCACGCGTCGGGACCCTGGCCGCCCGTCATCTCGCGCAGCGCATCGGGCACGTCCACGCTGCGAGTAGTCGAGCACCTCGGCCTTGCTGAACGACGCCGCGAGCGCCAGCCGCTCCGGGAAGCGGTCGATGGCGATGACCCGCTCGGCGCCGAGCAGGAACGCGCTCTGGATCGCGAACTGGCCCACGGGGCCGCAGCCCCACACGGCCACCGTGTCGCCCGGCTTGATCTGGCAGTTCTCGGCCGCCATGTAGCCGGTGGGAAAGATGTCCGAGAGGAACAGCACCTGCTCGTCGGAGAGCGAGTCGGGCACCCGCAGCGGTCCGACGTCGGCAAACGGCACCCGCACGTACTCCGCCTGGCCGCCGGCATACCCGCCGTACATGTGCGAGTAGCCGAAAAGCCCCGACGCCGAATAGCCGTACAGCTTCTCCGCCATCCAGGCGTTCGGGTTCGAGTTGTCGCAGAGCGACCAGAGCTGCTCCTTGCAGAAGAAGCACTGGCCGCAGGCGATCGTGAACGGCACCACCACGCGGTCGCCCACCTTCAGGCGCGTGTTCTCGCGCCCGACGTCCACCACCTCGCCCATGAACTCGTGGCCGAGCACGTCGCCCTTCTGCATGGTCGGGATGTAGCCGCCGTAGATGTGCAGGTCCGAGCCGCAGATCGCGGTCGCGGTGACGCGGACGATGGCGTCGCGCGGGTTCAGGATCTCGGGGTCGGGGACGTTCTCGACCCGCACGTCCTCCTTGCCGTAGTAGCACACCGCCTTCATGCCTCCGCTCCTCTCGTCGCGCGCGGAATTTCGCCGGCCTCGAGCAGCTGCTTGAGACGGCGCAGATCCTCGCGAATCATGTGCGCCGGGTCGCGGCCCAGCACGAGCGCCAGCAGCCGTCCGACGCCGGCCGCCGGGCGCCGCGTACTGCAGGTGCACCGACACCTGCGTGCTGCGCCCCTGCCGCGCGGTGGAGAAGCGCACCGACCCGGCGGTGGCGATGTCGGAGCCGGCCACCGACCGCCACCCGATCACCTCGTTCGGGACCTCGTTGATGATCTCGGCGTCCCACTCCACCGCGGTGCCGGCCGGTCCGTCGGCGACCCAGTGCGACCGGCCGCCGCCGAGGTCGCGTCACCGACTGCAGGTGGGTCATGAACCGCGGCAGGTTCTCGAGACGGCGCCAGAAGGCGTAGACCTCGCTGCGAGCGGCACCTTCGAGCCGGATCGCCTCGCGCACGTGAATGCCGCGCGAGCCCGCGAGCGCCACGCGGGTATCGCGCTGGGCCATGCCGTTCGCCAAGCCGGGCCATTCGCCGGTGACGCCGCGATACGCGAGCGGCGCGGCGGCGGCCGCGAGCGCGGCGCCCGGTATCGAGCGGCGGCTGAGCCCGTACGCGACCACCGCGGTCGCCATGGCGACGCCAGCCCATCGTTCGAGCTCGTGCGCGGAGTCGTCGGACGTATCGAATGCGAGTGCGTGTGCCTGCATGGAAGACCTGGTTTCTGTTGAGAAGGCATACGCATGCAGAAGCACGCGACATGCCACGGCGCGGCGCGGCGCGGATGGCCGCCGGCCCGCCGCGTTGAAACTCTTGCTCGCATCGCGCTGCAAAGATTTCCTGCATCACGCCCGAGCCGGCGCACTCGCACGGAGCGCCGCCTCAGATTGTTCGATGCTCCGCCCATGCCTGGGGTGCATCGCGCCCCCGCGCTGGCATCACGATTGCCCCTGAGCGAGCGTCGTGCGAGTGCGCTGCCCGTTCCTGTCACCTCGTTCGCTCGCGCGCCATCGTGCGGCGCCGTGACGTACGTGCGCACGCTGCATCTGGTCGTGCGGCGCGCTGCGCTTCGCCCCGCGAACGACGGACACGCCTGGCGCAGTACGGCAGACGAGGCGTCGAAGCCCGCGAAGTCGGCCATGCGCCGCCGCAAGCGGCGGCACGCTTCAAGAGCGGCCCGGGCCGACGGTGAAGAGCCGCAAGCTGGCTATCGCCATCGGGCTGAGCGAGGCGCGCGAAAAGGGCGGCCAAGTCCGTCGCAACGCACGCGCTCGCGGATGGTCGCACGCCGATTGGCCGGCGCGACGAAGAATCTTCTGAACGAGGTGACCCTGGCTTCCATCCGGCTGGGCTGGCTGTAATCGCGTCCGCGGGGACGTCGTATTACGATCGTCAGCTGTCCCGCGGCTCGGGAGCACTGCCCGTCAACCGGTTGGAGTCACAGTCAGAGATGAACAGAGCGCTCGCTCTCGCCGCCGCCCTTCTCGTCGGCCGGTTCCGTCTCGCTCGCGGCGCAGTGGCCGAAATCCCAGGACCCGTCGGTGCCGCGCGACGCACAGGGCGCGGATCAGCTACGACGCGCCGACGCCGCGCACGGCCGACGGCAAAATCGATTTCTCCGGCGTGTGGATGCGCGCCAACAGCGGCGCCCGGGGCGAGGCCGCGGGCGCGGCGGCGCCGGTGCTCCGCCGGGGCTCCGGCGGCAGCCCGGGCCGCGGCGCCGGCATTGCCGGCGGCGCGCCGGCGCCCGGGAGGGCATCGGCGCGGGCGGCCGCGGCGGCGTGTCGCTCGAGCCCGCCACGGCGCCGTTCCCCTTCGATCCCAACGGCCCGCCGGTCGCCACCTTCTTCGAGGCCGGCGGCAACATCGAAGGCGGCCTGCCCTACACGCCGTGGGCGCAGGCCATCCGCAACGCGCGGCTAGGCGGTCAACGCCCAGGACAACCCGGACGCGATGTGCTTTCCGATGGGCTTCCTGCAGTTCCACCAGCAGCCGCAGCCGCGGAAGATCTATCCAGACGAAGAGAGATCCTCATCGAGTACGAGGCCAACTACGGGCTGCGCCACATCTACCTGGACGGGCGCCAGCTGCCGCCGCAGGGCGAGCCGCAGCCGTGCTGGTACGGCTACTCGGTGGGCCGCTGGGAAGGCGACACGCTGGTGGTCGAGACCAACAACCTGCGCGGCGCCGAGGACGGCCCCTACGACGGCTGGCTCGACGTGAACGGCAGCCCCTACAGCCAGCAGGCCAAGTTCACCGAGCGCTTCCGCCGCCTCACCTTCGGCCAGCTGCACATCGACACGACGGTCGAGGATCCGAAGGCGTACACGAAGCCGTGGACGGTGCGCGTCGATCAGCGCATCACTGCCGACGAGGAGCTGATCGAGTTCATCTGCAACGAGAACCAGCAGTTCCGCCGCAAGGTCAAGATCGACGAAGAAGGCGCGCGCGCACGTCGTCGAGGCCATCGACGCTCGCCATCTTCACGAGACAGCCGTCCGGGTTTGCAAGGAATCCCACAGGCGGAGCATGAGCTAGTATCGCGGGTCGCCGACCCACGGCGTCCTGGGGGTCAGCCGTGTCCGTCGAGCTCGTGTCGATCCTGGTGCTGGGCGCCGTCTTCCTCATCGCCACCGTGTTCCCATCCACATGGGCGCGCTCGCCATCGCGGCCGCGTTCGTGCTCGGCATGTTCGTGCTGCCGGGCGACTTCGATGCAAAGGTCGACCAAATCGCCGGCGGCTTTCCCGGCGACCTGTTCGTCGTGCTCGCCGGTGTCACGTACCTGTTCGCCATTGCCAAGAACAACGGCACGGTCGACTGGCTGGTTCAGGCGGCGATGCGGTCGGTCCGCGGTCGTGTGTCCCTGATTCCGTGGGTCATGTTCTTCGTGACGGCCGCGCTGACCGCGGTCGGCGCAGTCGGGCCGGCCGCGGTCGCGATGATCGCTCCGGTCGGCATCGGCTTCGCGTTGCGTCACGGGATCAACCCCGTGCTCGTGGGGCTGATGATCGTCAATGGCGGATCCGCCGGCAGCTTCTCGCCGATCGGCATTTTCGGCTCGATCACCAACAGCGTTGTCGAGCGCAACGGCCTCGAGCCGAGCCCGCTCACGCTGTTCATCGTCTGCTTCGTGTTCAACGTTCTGCTCGGCGGGATCATCGTCGCGCTGTTCGGTGGAGGCGACCGGTACCGGCGGCCGACGTCGATCGGGCGACGCGACGCTGCTGCGAGAGCGGGGATGGCCGCCACACCGGTCCCCACGCTCGATCTTCACCGCGCGCTGACGATCGCGGGCCTGCTCGTGCTCGCGACCGGTGCGCTGTTCTTCGATCTCGACGTCGGCTTCTCGGCTTTCGTGCTCGCGGTATTGCTGTCCGCGGTCGATCCGGCGGGCGCGAAGGGCGCGATCAATCAGATCGCGTGGCCGACGGTGCTGCTCGTGTGCGGCATCGTCACCTACGTGAGCCTGATGCAGACACTCGGCACGATCGACTATCTCGGCGGCTCGGTCGCAGCGATCGGCACGGCGCTCGTCGGGCGCGCTCGCGATCTGCTACATCGGCGGCGTCGTCTCAGCCTTCGCTTCGACCACGGGTATCCTCGGCGCGCTCATTCCGCTCGCGGTGCCGTTCCTCGAGCGACAGGACGTGAGCGCTATCGGGCTCATCACGGCGCTCGCGATCTCCGCGTCGGCCGTCGACTCGAGCCCGTTCTCGACCAGCGGCTCGCTGGTCGTGGCCAATGCGCCGGAAGAACAGCGCGAGTTTGTCTTCCGCCGGCTTCTGCAGTGGGGGTTCTCGATGGTCGCGCTCGCCCCGCTCACGGCGTGGCTGGTTCTGGTAGTGTCGGGGTGGCTTTGACCCGGAGCCGCGACGATGACCGACGACAACGTGTCCACGACCCGGCGCGCGCTCGACGGCGTCCGCGTGATCGAAGTCGGGGTGTTCATGGCCGCGCCGTTTGCGACGCTTGCAGCTCGCGGATCTCGGCGCCGACGTGATCAAGGTCGAGAGCCTCGACGGCGAGCCGATGCGGGCGTCGGGACCGTTCGTCAACGGCGAGAGCTCGCCGTTCTTGCGCCTGAACCGAGCGAAGCGTTCGGTGGCGCTCGAATCTCAAGTCGCCGGAGGGCAAGCGGGCGTTCCTGCGCCTCGCGGCCGCCGCGGACGTGGTCGTCGAGAACCTCCGCCCCGGTGCGATGCGTGCGCTCGGGTTGTCCTACGATGACGTGCGCGCGGTCAACCCGCAGATCATCTATGCCTCGGCGTCGGGGTTCGGCCAGGACGGCCCGCTCGCGGATCGGCCGGGGCTCGACATCATGGCGCAGGCGCGCAGCGGGTTGATGAGCATCACGGGCGCGCCCGGCGGCCCGCCCGCCAAGGTCGGCGTGCCGGTGTGCGATCTCGTCTGCGGGTTGTATGTCGCGCTCGGCATCGTGGCCGCCCTGCGCGAGCGCGACCGCAGCGGCGCGGGGCAGTACCTCGACGTGTCGCTGCTCGAGTCGGCCGTGTCGCTGGCGGTGTGGGAGGCGGGGCGGTTCTTCGCCACCGGCGAAGTGCCCCGGCCGCTCGGCTCGGCCCACCAGAGCCAGGCGCCGTACCAGGCCGTGCGCAGCGCCGACGGCTGGCTCACGCTCGGCGCGGTGACGCCGAAGACGTGGGCCGCGCTGTGCGCGGCGCTCGGGCTCGAGCGTCTGCAGGAGGACCCGCGTTTCGTGACGGTGTCGCTGCGGCATGCGCATCGCGATGAGCTCATCCCGCTCATCGAGAGTGAGGTCATGAAGCTGACCATGGCCGAAGCGGTCGCGCGTTTGGAACGAGTGGGGGTGCCGTGCGCGCCGATTGCCGATTTCAGCGCGGTGTTCAGCGACGAGCACCTGACCGCCCGCGATTTCTTCTGGGACGCGCCCCATCGCGCCGTCGGCCTGGTGCGCCAGCTCGGGTCGCCGCTGCGACTGTCGCGGACCCCGCCGCGGCGAGGCGCCGCGGCACCGATGCTCGGCGAGCACACGCGCGCCGCGCTGCGCGAAACCGGCTACACGGACGGTGAGATCGATGCGCTCATCGCCAGCCGGGCCGCGGCGGTGGTCGCATGAGCGCTGATCTCAAGGTGCAGCGCGACGGCGCCGTGGTCACGGTGACCTTCGACCGCCCGGCCCGGCACAACGCCATGACGTTCGAGATGTACGAGGGGTTGTACGCGGCGTGCGACGACGGTCGATGCCGACCGAGACGTCCGAGTGCTCGTGCTGCGGGGCGCCGGCGGACGGGCCTTCGTTTCGGGCACCGACATCACGACCTTTCGCGATTTCCGCGATGGCGCCGATGGCGTGGCCTACGAGCGGCGCATCGCGCGCGTGTTGAACCGCCTCGAGGACGTGCGCGTGCCGACAGTGGCGGCGATCGAGGGGTACTGCGTCGGCGGTGGGCTCGCGATCGCCGCGGTGTGTGACCTGCGCGTCGCCACCAGGTCGGGCCGGTTCGGCGTTCCGATCGCGCGCACGCTCGGCAACTGCCTGTCCATGAACACGCTGTCGATACTGGTGGGGCAGCTCGGGCCGTCAAGGGCCATGGACCTCGTGCTGCGCGCCCGGTTGCTCGATGCCGCGGAGGCCCATGCCGCAGGTTTCGTGACGGAGATCTGCGACGACGGCGCACTCGATGGCGCGCTGGCGGGCGTGATCGAGACGCTGCTGCATCACGCGCCGTTGACGATGTGGGCCGCGAAGGTGGCCGCCGCGCGGCTGCGGCGCGCCAATCTGCCGGACGGCGACGATTTCGTCACCCGGGTCTTCGGCAGCGACGACTTCCGGCGGGCCGTCGCGGCATTCGCCTCGGGCGGCGCGCGGAATGCGCCGCCGTGGACGGGAAGCTGACGGGCGAGGCCGGCGTGAGGCCCTGGGACACCTTCACGCTTTTAGCGACTACTTCAACTCCGGCTGGCCCACGTCCCTGAACTGCGCCACGTCCTTGCCTCGGATGTACTTGTCCATCCAGCCGAGGATTGCTCTCAGCCGCTCGATGCGGTGCCACGGTTGTCCGCTGCGGGACAGCTCGTGCGTCTCATTGGGGAAGCGGACCATTGCCGTCGGACGCTTGAGGAACTTGAGTGCGCGGAACAGTTGCTCGCCCCCGCTCTCGGGAGGCGTGCGCCAGTCTCCTTCACCCAGGATGAATGCGATCGGCGTCTGTATCTTCTCGACCTGGGTGATCGCTGACCGGCTCGCATACTCCTGCGGATCGCGGAATGGCGGTTGGCGAAACCATTCCGGCTGGAAGAGCGTGAAGTCTGCCGTGTACCACCACGAGGCCCAGTTGGCGATGTCGCGCTGCGACACGGCCGCCTTGAAGCGATTCGTCTGCGTCACCGTCCAATTCGTGAGCACGCCGCCCCCGCTTCCACCCGTGACACCAAGTTGATCCGGGTCGGCCCATCCGCGCTTGATCAACTCGTCCACACCCGCCATCAGATCCCGATAGTCGTCACCCGGATACCGGTACTGAATGATGTTGCCGAACTCCTGACCATAACTCGTGCTGCCTCGCGGATTCGGATACAGCACGAGATAGCCATTCGCCGCCAGCCATTGGAACTCGTGATCGAAGACCCACCCGTACGCCGAATGCGGCCCGCCGTGAATGTCGAGAATGAGCGGATACGTCCGGCCCGATTGAAAGTCCGGCGGCCGTTGCACCCAGGCATGAATCTTCCTGCCATCGAACGACGTGTACCAGATCTCTTCCGGCATCGTCAGATTCAGCTGCGAAAACAGCTGCGAGTTCACGCTGCGTCAACCGCCGCGGCTCTCCGTCGCCGATGGAGAACAGGTCCCCGATCTCTGTGGGGGTGGAGATGAGCGCAACGATGCGTCGGCCGCCATCGGCGCTGCGATAGCTCTGCACCGCCTGCTTGCCGCGCGTGATCTCGCGCGCCGCACCGCTTTCCGCATCAAATCGATACAGGTTCGCGCTGCCCTCCCGCGCCGCGATCGTGATGATCGAGCGCCCGTCGTGACTCCAAACCACCGGACTCGCCCCGGCCGCGCGGGGGGGCGCATTGTCACCTCCGACACCGTCCGCGACGTCGTAGTCGAACGACGTCGTCAGGTTGCGCGGCCGGGCGTTCGGGGTCAGCGCCAGCGTCCAGAGATCCGGCTGCGTATAAGAGCGCACCGGCTCATTGACACTGGCGACGAACGCGATCCGCGTTCCGTCCGGCGACAGCGCCATCTGCCCGATGTCCGTGTCAAGCGCGTGGAGCAGCTGTGGAGCGCCTCCAGAGGCAGGTACCACGAATAGATCGCTCTTGGGCAGCTCGTAGTAGGACTCCTGCAGATGTGACTTCGTGAAGTAGATTTGGCGCCCGTCGATCGACCACACGAAGTCGTTGTCTTCCCACGCGCCCTGCGTAATCTGCTTCGCGGTGCGCGTGTCCGGCGGCGGTGCCGATGCCTCGGCGACCCAGATGTGCGCTGGGCGAGTCGGATCCAGATAGCCATCGTCGTTCGATCGGTAGACCGCGCGCGTAATCGTCCGCATGTCGGATTCACGTGTCGCGTCCAGACAACCGTTCTGGGTGTTCTCGGCCGGGCACTCGCGTGGCTCGCGCGCCTCGCGTGGTTGAAGATCCTGCGGCGACGTCTCGCTCTTGAAGGCGATGCGCGTGCCATCCGGCGACCATTTCGGGCTGGCCGCGCCTTTCGGCAGATCGGTCAGCGTTGCCGGCTCTCCTCCTCGCATCGAAAGGAGATAGAGCTGTGGCGGCAGCCGTTTGCCGTCCTGTTCGAGTGCGCGCATGAATACGAGGCGGGTGCCGTCGGGCGACCATCGCGGCGACGAATCGCGTGGCCCCGTCGTGAGCCGCCGCGGCGCCGCGTCACCCGCCGTCGCGACCACAAACAGCGCCGTGTCGTATCCGTCTTTCTTCGCATTCACACTCACCCGCACAAAGGCGATGCTGGCGCCGTCGGGCGAGACCTGCGGATCCCCGATCCACGTGTACTGGAAGAGGTCCGTTTCTGTGATCGATCGCTTCGACTGCGCGGCGAGCGCGCATCCGAGGAGCATGACGACCAGGGCTGCCGCGGGTAGAGACCGAGGACGCATGAAGACTCCTCTACCGATGCCGTGTCTTCTCAGGATCGGCTCAGATAGGGTGCGTGTATTCCCCGACCAGTCGAACCGCTTCAGGGCCGGCTTCGGCGGCCCAGATGGAACGATGGTCGAGCTAGAGTCTAGCCGACGTCAGCCTTTCTTCACGTGCAGGCCAGCGCTATTCCGGCGAGGGGCGTATCTCCTACGAGATCGGGTTGGCCACGCGCACGTCCCCGCCTGAAGCGGGCTGAAGCATGGCAACATTCTGCCGGAACCCGGAACGGTAGCGTTGTTGCCCTATGACCCACTCAGCCTCGTCGTCGCGCTGGTCGCGCTGATTCTTATCGCGACCGCCTGGGGCGTGCACTCCTCGCGGGCCGCGCGCGGCGCTCGCGCTCGTCGTGCTCGCCGGCGGCCTGCTGCGGCTCGATGCCGGCTGGCAGCGGCCGCTGCATCGCTGGGACGAGCAGTTCCACGCGCTCGTCGCCAGAAACCTGCTGGCCGACCCGCTGACGCCGACGCTCTACCGCCAGCCGGCGATCGACTACGACTTC
This sequence comes from uncultured Acidobacteriota bacterium, assembly GCA_963731785.1. Taxonomy (GTDB): domain Bacteria; phylum Acidobacteriota; class Vicinamibacteria; order Vicinamibacterales; family UBA2999; genus DASYRM01. The sequence goes on along the minus strand of CAVSWX010000002.1, from coordinate 19,042 downwards.
GCCGACTGGACGAAGAACCACGTCTGGCTGCACAAGCCGCCGCTGGCGCTGTGGGCGATGGCGGCCAGCATGCGGACGTTCGGCGTCGACGCCGTCGCGATGCGGCTGCCGTCCATCACGCTGGCGACCGCGGCGATCCTGCTGACCTGTCTGATTGGCACCACGCTGTTCGATCGTCGCGTCGGGCTGCTCGCCGCGTCGTTCCACGCCGTGAACGGCTTCGTGATCGCGCTCGCCGCCGGCCGGCGGGTGGCTGACCACGTCGACACCGCGCTCATCGTCCTGTTCGAGCTGGCGGTCTGGCTGGCCGTACGCGGCACGCCCTCGACCGGCACCGCCGTCGCGGCCGGTGCGGCGGTCGGCCTTGCGGTGCTGGCGAAGTCGTTTCCCGGACTGCTCGTGCTGCCGGTGATCCTCCTGGTGTTCGCGCGCCACATGTCGTGGCCGCGTGCGCTCGCGCGCACCGGACTTGCCGGAGCCGTCGCCGTCGTCGTCGCCCTGCCGTGGACGATCTATACGTGGCGCCGGTGGCCGATGGAGACCGAGTGGGAGACGGTGTATTCGGTGCTGCATGTGTCGCAGCTCCTGGAAGCGGCCACCGGCGGGCCGCTGGTCTACGTGCAGGACCTCCCGCGTTTCTTCGGCGAGCTCACGGCCGTGTCGCTGGTGCTGAGCGCAATCTGGCTGTACCGGCGCCCAGCCTTCCTGCCGCTGGCGATTCCATTCGTCTGGTTCGTCGCGCCGTACGCGTTCTTCTCGTCGGTGGCCACCCGCATGCCCGCCTTCGTAATGGTCAGCGCGCCGGCCATCTTTCTGCTGCACGCCAACGCCTGGTGGACGCTGCGCGGACGCGTCGCGGCGCTCGCGGGCGCAAAACGCGCCGCGCTATGGGTGCTCCTGGTGCTGATGGCCGCCACCCCCGTGCGCTACCTGTTCGAGCCCACCAGTGTCCTGGAACGCCGCAACCGCGATTCGCCCGCCGTCGAGCGCGCCCGCGGCCTGCAGGCCCGCCTCGGCGGCGACGACGCCGTGATCTTCAACATGCCGGGCGCCATCGAGGCGATGTTCTATTCGCCTTTCACCGTCTACGAATCGTTGCCCAGCGAGGAACAGGTCCGCCGGATTGCCGCCTCGGGCCGGCGCGTCGTCATCTACCAGCCTGACGGCGTCAGTCCGAAGATGCCGGCCGATTGGCCGGTGAGTTACTTGACGCCGTAGGTGAAAGAATTCGCAGGAGCGGGGGATTTTCGGCGCTGGATCGGCACTGAGTGCCGTGACGCCGACAGTTTTCGTTCGAACTCGCCCGATCTCACGGTCAGCGATGCGGGTACAGCAAATGCTCCTTCCAGAGCATCATGGTGGCCGCGACCTGCATTGCCACGACTCTCGAACAGCGCCGTCCGCTGCCGGTCGACGCGATAATTCCCGAGCCAATCTTCGCTTCGACGCACGCGATCACGATTGACGCACCACCGGAACAGGTGTGGCCGTGGATCGCACAAATGGGCGCCGGTCGAGCCGGCTGGTACAGCTGGGATGCGATCGACAACGGCGGTACGCCAAGTGCGACGAGCATCATGCCGGCGTTTCAGACCGTTGTGTGCGGGAACGTGATGCCGGCGATTCCGGGAGCCAAAGACGCGTTCGTCGTCGCCGCCGTCGATCCACCCCGCGATCTCGTGCTCACGGTTCCCGACGGGCGCGGCGGCAACGCCGTAGCCTGGGAACACCTTCTCGATCCGCTCCCAGGTGGCCGAACGCGGCTGATCGTGCGAGGACGCGCGTCCTCGCACTGGCTCGACCTCGCTCGTGCGACGCCGCCCACCGGTCACCGCCGCATCTTCATCGAACGCGCGTATGCGGCGCTGGCGACGCTTCCGCGTCCGGTGCTTATCGCATTCGCTTCGTTGGGTCACCGCATCATGGAAGCGCGGCATCTGCGAGGTATTCAGCGCCGCAGCACTGCTGCTTCGGCACGACGCGAAGTGAGCGGTGAGGCGTCGCGCAAGGCACTGCTCGTCTGCGGCATCGCGTCTTCGCTGCTCTATGCCCTGATGATCTGGACGATTCGGTACGAGGGTTACAACCTCGTTTCTCAGGTCCCGAGCGAGCTGACCGCGATTGGGGCGCCGACGCAACGCCTGTGGGCGCTGCTGGGGCTCGATTTACACCCTGCTGGTCGCCGCCTTCGGCTGGGGCATCTGGCGATCCGCCGGACGAAATCGCAGCGTGCGAATCGTGGGCGGCCTGGTCCTGGCCTACGCGTCTCTTGGGCTCCTGTGGCCATTTGCCCCGATGCATCAACGGGAGGTACTGGCGGCCGGCGGAGGAACCCTGAGCGACACCATGCATGTCGCCCTCGGCGCTGTGACGGTGTTCCTCATGTTTCTCGCGATCGGGTTTGGAGCCAGGGCCTTCGGGAAGCGGTTCCGCCTCTATTCCATCGCAAGCATCGTCGTGCTCCTGGCATTCGGCATGTTGACGTTCCTCGACGCTCCCCGCTTGGAGGCGAACCTGCCAACACCGTGGATAGGGCTGTGGGAGCGCATCAACATCAGCGTGTTCCTGCTCTGGGTCGTGGTGCTGGCGATCGTGCTGTGGCGAACCGGAACATCGAAGGAGAGTCACATCATGTCTCCCCCATCTCCGTTCACGACCCCTGAAGGTGAAGCCAGGTTCCTCGCGGCCTATGATGCCGCGCTGAAGCTGTGGCCGGTCCCGTACGAAGAGCTCGACATTCCGACGCGGTTCGGGATGACGCACGTCGTCGCGGCCGGCCCGGCGAATGCGCCCGCGTTGGTGTTGTTGCACGGGTACATGGCAACGTCGGTGATGTGGGCGCCGAATATCGCCGACTTCAGCAGGGCCTACCGCGTGTATGCCATCGACATCATGGGGCAGCCGAGCAAGAGTGTGCCCGGTGACTCGATCCGAGATGCAACACATTACGTCGCGTGGTTGACCGCCACACTTGATGGCTTGGATGTCGGTCCAGTTTCGCTCATAGGCATGTCGTTCGGCGGATGGATCGCGCTGCAGTACGCAGTGGCCGCGCCTGAGCGCGTCCAGCGTCTCGTTTTGCTATCCCCGGGCGGCTTCCTGCCCATGGCGAAGCAGTTTGGCCTCCGCGGCATGCTGATGGCGTTCTTTCCCACGCGGTTCACTGTCAACTCGTTCATGCGTTGGGCGGGGATAACTGCGCGGGACGCCAGGCCTGTGCTTGACCTGATGTATCTGGGGGCAAAGCACTTTCGAATGCCCAAGGACACAATGCATGTGAATCGTGACGCTGCGAACGCGTTAGCCGACAACGAGCTGCAGAGCCTGCATATGCCCGTGCTGCTGCTCTTCGGTGACGGCGAGGTGATTTACGACCCGGCGCAGGCATTCGATCGGGCACGTCGGCTGATTCCTCGATGTCGAGGGCGAACTGATCCCACGCTGCCGTCATGACATGTGTTTCAGCCAATCTCGAATCGTGGACGCGCGTGTCCTCGATTTCCTCGAGAAGAGAGGCGACCAGCAACCCGAGACGGAGCAGCGTTCGGTCGCGTAATCGCTCGCGTGGGTTTCCCGCGTGTTAGTGTTCTCGCGTTCGCGCGCGTGTCACGACCACTGGAGACCGGCCGATGCATCGCACCAGGTCCCTGAGGCTCTCTCTGATGCCGCTTGGCGCGGCCGCCGTCCTGGCGGTTGCGACTGCTTCGGGCATCCTGGCGCAGGAGCCCGCCAGCGAGGGCACCCGCCTTGGTCCCGATCAGGCGATGGCTCCGTCAGAGCTCGAAGCCTTCGTCGATGGGATCGTGCGCCAGGCGATGGCCGCGGACCACCTGGCTGGCGTCACGGTGGCCGTGGTCCAGGACGGGCGGCCGGCGCTCACGAAAGGATACGGCTTTGCCGATCTCGCGTCCGGACGCAAAGTCGATCCCGATACGTCACTGTTTCGTATCGGCTCGATCACGAAGACGTTCACCTGGATCGCCATGATGAGGGCCGTCGAAGCTGGACGGCTCGGCCTCGACGACCCGATCAACTCCTACCTGAAGCCGGATCAACAGGTACCCGATCAGGGATGGTCCGAACCGATTCGCATCCGTCACCTGATGACCCACTCCGCCGGCTTCGAGGACAAGGTCTTCGGTCACCTCTTCGAACGCAGTCCGGACAGTCTCCGGCCGTCGAGTGTCTACATGCGGGAGCAGCGGCCCGATCGAGTCCGCGAGCCGGGGCTGGTGAGCTCGTACTCGAATTACGGCGTCCTGCTCGCTGGAGCGATTCTCGAGACGGTGGAACGCCGCCCGTGGCAGGAAGTCATCGAGGGCGACATCCTCGTTCCGCTCGGGCTCGTGCACACCAGCGTTCGCGAGCCTTACTCCACGCGCCAAGGCCTCCCTGCTCCGATGCCGGAGACCCTTGCCCGGGATCTCTCGCGCGGATACCGGTGGACCGGCATGACCCATCAGCCGCGTGGCTTCGATTACCTCACCCATTTCGCCCCGGCGGGGGTCATGTCCTCGTCGGCCGGCGACATGGCGCGTTACATGCTGATGCTGCTGAACGATGGGTCGCTGGATGGCGTTCGCGTCTTCGGACCGCAAGCGGCCAGGGCCTTCCGAACCCGGATGACCTCCTTCGCGCCGGGCGTGGGCAACTGGGATGCCGGTTTCTGGGAGACGCGGCTGCCAGGTGGTTTCGCCAACTTTGGCCACGATGGCGGGACGCTGACGTTTTTCTCGTCCATGGTGCTCGCGCCCCAGCTCCGCCTCGGCATCTTCGTGTCTGTCAACACCGAAGGCGGCACCAGACTCAGTGACGCGCTGCCAGCGCGCATTGTCGAGCACTTCTACACCCCGCCGGCAGAACTGCCGCCGCCCGGGCGGCCCGATCTCACGAAGCTGGCGTCTGTCTACAATGGCCGATACCTCGTAACACGACGGCGTCACAGTGGACTGGAAGGGTTCCTGAGCCGCTTCCAGGCGTCGCCGGTGAGCGTGACGTCCGACGGGTACCTCGAAGCCCTCGGCGAGCGATACCTTCCCACCGACCGGGCCGACGAGTTCCAGACGATCGACGCTCCGGTCAGAGCGCTTCAGGGATTGAGCTTCGTTCGCGACGGCAACCGGGCGACGCGCATGCAATCGTTCCTGGTCGCATTCGAGCGAGTCGGCCCGATCTTTCAGGTGCCGACGCTCGCGGTGACGGCTGGCCTGGCGGTGTTTGCCGCTGTCGGGACGCTTGCCGGCCTTCGCATTCGGTTCAGGCGCAGTCTGCCGCAAACGCCCGTGCAGCGGATCGCCGCGTGGCTACAGGGCTCGACCGCCCTCGCCTGGATCGTGAGCGCGGCGGCGGCGGGTGCGTTCGCGGCCGCCGTCGCGAACGATGCTGCCACCGTGGTGTTCGTCAACTGGCCACACCCGTCGCTTCTGGTCTTCTCGATGGCCGCGCTGGTCGCGACCGCGCTGGCGGCGATCGCCGTCCTGCTCCTGCCGGCGGTCTGGCGCGGTCGCAAGGAAACACCCGGATGGACGTGGGGCCGCAAGCTTCGCTTCACGCTCGCGACGGCGACGTTTGCGACTCTGGGTGGACTCCTGGCGCTGTGGGGCGCGCTGCAGCCGTGGAACCCGTAATGACGGCGTTCGCGCGCGTCCGGAATATGGACGATCTGGCGAAGCAATACGCGTTGGTTCTCTTGTCGAGGCGCTCGCTGCGCGCCCTTGCCGCCGCCACTTTCATGTCGGCCGCGCTGCTGTTCGGCATGGCCCTGGTGCTGCCGCTCGCCCTTGCCGTGATCGACCGACGGCCGGTGAACTGGCAAGTTATGGGCGCTGCCGCTGGTGGTCGCTCCTTGCTGCCGTCATCAGCGCGCTCGCCATCCGGTCTGACGATGGCCTACGTGCAATCCTCGCCGCATTGGCTGCCGGATACGAAGCGCGCCGTCACGATTCTGCTGGTGGTGATCCTGCCCGTGGCGCTGGCAATCGGGTTGGTCGACATGTACCGAGGACCTCGGTCCAGACGCCCGCGGCCCGCTTCGGTTCCTTGCCCTCGGCACGCTGATCATTCACCTGGCGATGGCAACCGCCCTCGTCCTCGGTCCGATGGAGCTGCGGCGGTCCGCCTCCCGCCGTCCGGGCGGTGCTGGGGGAGGCGCGCGTCGGGACCGGCACGATCGCGGAGATTGCCAGACTGCTGGATTTCCGGACATCCGTGCGTTCCGCAAGAAGGGGCAGAAGCGCGCCTGGTCGTTCGTGGCGCTGTCGCTTCTGCTCGAGGGCTTCGCGTTCTACTGGCTGATGGAATGGCCAACGATGCTGGCCGGACATCGGCGCGCCCGCTGCCGAACGATCTGCCGGTTGCCACGGCCGCGGTGATTGTGCCGGCGGCCTACGCGATCGTCATCGCGGCGCTGTCCGTCAGCTTCGTGATCATCCGTCTGATTCTGATTGCCGCGCGACGCTGCCGGATCCGGGCGCGGCGCCTCACGCTGCAGACCGCCGCCGATGTGGTGGCCGCCGATCCCCGAGCCCCGGTGCTGTTCCGCGCTCGTTCGAGGAAGAGCGCATCCCGTTGACCGCGGCGAAGGTCCCGTGGTTCTTGCGCGTCTTCGATCCGGGCAGCGAGTACCAGACGCTGGAGGAGATGATCGTCCTGAATCTCACGTAGTCGGTCCGGTCGTCGCGGTTGCCGACCCCTCGCGCGTCGAGGCGCCGGTCGGCGCCGCGCGCTGGCGCCTGCGCGACGACGAGTGGCGGCGCTTCGTCGAAGAGCAGATTCAAGCCGCCAGGCTGATTGTGATTGGCGTGGCCCAGACCAGCGGATTGCGCTGGGAGATCGAGGCGGTCCGGCGCACGCCAGGCGCGCTGGACAAAGCGATCTTCATCTGCCCTCCAGGCACGTCGCAGAACGTCGACGTGCTCGCCGGCCTCGGCGCCGCCCTCGATTGCGGCAACGCGCCGGTCGGCGGCCCGCCGGGATCGCATGTGCTCATGGCGACGCGAACGCCGGACGGACAGCCGCACGTCTATGTGTCGTCAGCGCTGACCGAACTGGCGTATTACGTCGCGCTGCGATCGTGCACGCTTCAGCAGGCGCCGCCGCTAGCGGCGTGACTGCAGCTTGGACAGCAGGCGCAGGATTTCCAGGTACAGCCACACCAGGGTCACGAGCAACCCGAAGGCGCCGTACCATTCCATGTACTTGGGCGCGCCGCGGTTCGCGCCCTGTTCGATGAAGTCGAAGTCGAGCACGAGGTTGAGCGCGGCGACGACCACGACGAACACACTGAAGAGGATGCCGAAAGTCCCGCTGGAGTGAATCAACGGCACGCTGATGCCGAAGAAGCCAAGCACGAAGCTCAGGAGATATATCAGCGCGATGCCGCCCGTCGCCGCGAAGATCCCCAGCTTGAAATTCTCGGTGGCCCGGATCATCCCCGAGCGGTAGGCGACGAGCAGGGCGCCGAGCGTGCCAAACGTGAGGAACACCGCCTGGCTGACGATGCCGGGATACCGCGCCTCGAATCCGAGCGAAATGCCGCCGAGGGCGGCGCCCTCGAGCACGGCGTAGACCGGAGTGGTGAACGGCGCCCATACCGGCTTGAACGTCGTCACCAGTGCGACGACGAACCCGGCCAGGAGCGAGCCTCCGATCCACAGACCGATATTCGGATCCGCCAGCCCGCGGTTCCAGACATAGGCGGCGGCGATGAGCAGGATGGCGAGCGACATGGCCGTCTTGTTGACGGTTCCCTGCAGCGTCATCCGGTCAGTGCCGGATGCCGCTCCATACCTTGTGAACGTATCGGCGGTCAGCGCCGGGTTGCCGGACCGCATGCCCATCACGTTAGCCATGGTGGCCTCCTGCGCGCATTGGTACTGGCGACCCGTTCGGTCAAGCTTCGTCGGCGCTAATACCGGCCTATTCCCCAACATGGGAGTTCGGTCGTTGCCGTCACAGTCACGGATCCGTAAAGTGATCTTGCCGAGTCGATCCGGCAGACCCTAGAGTAAGAGGTGGGAATGACGACGGAAACCAGGCTCGGGTTGCGGAACATCGTTGCCGCGTTCGGACTCTCGACTGCGCTGCTCCTCGTATCGAGCACGCTGGCGGGTGCGCAGGGTGCCCCGGCGGTGGACGCCGACGCGCGGATTCAACAGCTCATCGCCGCGATTTCCGAAACGCGGCTTCGTCAGCTGGACACGACGCTCGTGAGCTTCGGCACACGCGAGACGCTCTCCGCGCCTTCGCCCACGCGGGGAATCACCGCCGCCGGTCAATGGATCTTCGACGAGATGACGCGGTCGAGCCCGAAGCTCCAGGTCTCGTTCGACACCTACAGGGTCGCGCCGCAGGGGCGCGTCACCCGTCCGGTCGACGTGCGGAACATCATCGCGATCCTACCGGGACGCACAGAGCGCCGCGTCTATGTCAGCGGGCATTACGACTCGGTCAACATCGGCACCCAGATTGCCATGAACACGACCGCCGGTGCGAGGAGCCCGCAGGACCTTCCGGACTTCAATCACGACGCCGACGCGCCTGGCGCGAACGACAACGGCAGCGGCACGGCGTTGACCATGGAGCTGGCGCGCGTGTTTGCCGAGAGCGGGATCACGTTCGACGCCACGCTGGTGTTCGTGTGCTGGGCCGGCGAGGAGCAGGGCCTGATCGGGTCCTCCGCGCACGCCGAACGGCTCGCGCGCGAGCATGTGGACGTCGAGGCGGTTTTCAACAACGACATCGTCGGCAACAGCCGCGGCGGCAACGGCGTCGTTGATACGGCGAGCGTCAAGGTCTATTCGCTGGGACCCGAGGATTCGATGTCGCGGTCGCTGGCTCGATACATCGCACGAACTGCCGCGGTCTATGTGCCGTCGCATCGCATCCGCCTGATGGCCATGGAGGATCGTTTCCGGCGCGGGAGCGATCATTCGTCGTTCACCAGGCGCGGGTTTCCGGCTGTCGTCTTTCGTGAGGCCAACGAAAACTTCGCCAGACAGCACTCGGTCGCGGACACGCTCGACGGCGTGGACTTCGCCTATCTCGGGCAGAATGCCCGGCTGAACGCGGCGAGTGCGGCATCGCTTGCGCTCGCGCCTCCGGCGCCGGATGTCGCGGGGACCAACGGCGTGCCGCGACTCGCGCGAGGCGCGTCGGGCTACGACGCTGATCTGCAGTGGAAGGCGTCGCCCGGCGCGGTCGCGTACCGCGTCTACTGGCGAAGCGCCTGGAGCCTCGACTGGGAACACACGCAGACGGTCGGCAACGTCACGCAATTCGTCTTGCCCAACGTGTCGATTGACAACTACGTATTCGGCGTCGCCGCGCTCGGTCCCGACGGGCACGAAAGCCTGATCCGCGCCTACGTGGCCGCGCCGCGTGTCGTGGACGATGTGAAGCTCGCGAAATAGACGCAGGAACGAAACGACCTATCGACCTGGGCTCGCCGGCCGGATCGGCGTCCTGCCGGGCGGCGGCTGGATGGCGGAGCCCGTGCCTGGTCCCCAGACGTCGACACCCTCGGAGCTGTTCCCTCGCGTCCCCTCGGGAGCAATCGGCCCGACGAGCGTGAAACCGCGTCCCGCCGGCCGCGCCGGTGGCTTGGCCGGATCGATCACGAGGTCCTTCCCGAGAATGAACGCGATCATCTCGTTCTGGACGAGCTGGGCCCCGATATTCCGCCTGAAGGTCGGCGGGTCGGTCTCGCCCCAGTCCTCGTGCACGATGTCGAAGTACAGCGTGTCGCCCACGATGAAGATGTTCTCCATCGCCCCAATCGTGTAGGTGTTGTCGCAGCGGCCGCACACCACGCCTCGCAGCCGGTCACCGACCAGGAGAAAGGTGAAGATCTGCTTGTTCATGCCCAGCGGGCCGAACGAGGCGGCGATCCACGTGCCGACGACATCCGCCGGCCGTAACGCCTTGAACGGTCCGGGCTGCCAGTAGGGCGCGGGCGGTCCGAGGCCACCGCCTCCCCCACCGCCCCCGCCGGCGGGACGTGTCACCGGCAGCGCCGGCGGAGTGCCCGGCGGGAGGTGATACGCCGGCGCCCCACCGGGGTCGGCCCCGCGCGGGTCCTTGACGAGCGTCAGTGCGTTCCCGTTCCGTACGCTCGCGGACCCCGTCACGATCAGCCGCCCATCGGCGAGCATGGCATGCTGGTCGTCGACAGACCTGATGCTGCCGTCCGGGTTGGCGAACGTGACCGTGAAGTTGATGCCGGCCTTCTCGTCCCACGTGCCGTCGATGAAGCCGATCGTGGTGGCGTCGGAGCAGTTGCGGCAGTACACGCCGGTGACCCGGTTCCCGCGGATCACGAACTCGTAGATGTGCGGCTCATCCCCGAGCGGCGTTCGCCATCCGCCCCGCCAGTAGTCGGCGTCGAGCGCCGCGGCCGGCTGTGCGAGCACCAGCGTCGCAAACAGCAGTAGCAGTCCCGCCACAGTCTTCGCAGCCGATCGGTCTCTCATCGCGGGCACTCCTGAGGGTAAGGACAATACAGAAGGCTCGAGGCGAATGCCAGCGAGCACGTCTGTCGCCCACTTCCGCCTGCCATGAAGGTTGGCGCGCCCCAGGCGTATAGTGAGGTCGGGTGATCAGCCGCCGCTCGGTTCTCACCGCCCCGTTGGCCCTCGCGGCCCTCCAGACTCGCCGTCGCCCCGCCATGCCCATGACACTCGGACTGCACCAGAACACCTCATCGGGCGCGGGGTTTCAACGCTCTCTCGAAGGGTGGGCCAAGGCGGGCATCCGTCACGTCGAGCTGACCCCGAACCTCCTCGACGATTTCCTGAAGACCAATTCGCTGGCTGCGGCCAAGCGCGTACTGACCGACAACGGGCTGACGCCGGTATCGGCAAACGCGGGTGCGCCGGGGATCTTCGAGCCCAATCCGAACCGGGCCGCGGCGCTCGAAAACCTGCGGCACCGATGCCAGGTCTTTGCCGAGCTCGGGCTGCCGCGCATTTACCAGCCCGCGGCCGCGCCGGCGACGAAGTTCACGCTCGACGACTACCAGGCCGTGGCGGCCAACATGCGCGAGGTTGGCGAGATCGCCAGCCAGTACAAGCTGGTGTTCATGGTCGAGGCGCCCCGCAACTCGACGTTCATCGCCAGTCTGTCCACGCTGTTGAAGACGACGCGCGACGCGAACCACCCGTCGCTGAAGCCGATGTTCGACTTCTACCACTTCTGGTCGGGTCCCAGCCGGATGGAGGATCTGGAGTCGGTGCGGCCCGGCGAGATCGGCCACGTCCACTTCCAGGACGTGCCGAACGTCCCGCGCGAGATGCTCGACCAGACCACGCGCGAGATCCCAGGCGACGGCATCGCTCCGCTGGACCGCATCCTCCAGGCGCTGGCCAAGGCCGAGTATGGCGGGACACTCTCCGTGGAGTTGTTCCTGCCGCGCTTTACGCAAGGCGATCCGTTCGCCATCGCCACCGAGATCAAGCAGAAGTCCGAAGCCGTGATGCGCCGCGCCGGCGTCGCCTAGTTCCACAGGTGCGGCCCGCGGGAGTCTCAGTGCGCGCCCAGCCTGCTTCCGTCCCGCTGGTCGAAGATGTGCAGCCTGTCGGGCGGCAGCGTGACGAAGACGTCGGCGCCGATGGCGGGCGGCGCGGGGCCGCTGACGACAGCCAGAAGCGGGGTGTTCGACCCGTCCAGATGCAGGTGGAGCACGTAATCGGGCCCGCGTGGCTCGACGAGGTCTACAGTCGCGCGCCGGACTCCTTCTGGACCCACTCGCACGTCCTGCGGGCGGATGCCGGCGACCGCGCCAGCCGGGGCATCGATTCCGGCGACCGCTGGCGGGCAGCAGGTTCATCGCCGGCGCGCCGATGAAGCGCGCGACGAACGTGTTGGCGGGCGTGGCGTAGATCTCGAGCGGCGGCGCCACCTGCTCGAGCGCGCCGTCGCGCATCACGGCGATACGGCCGCTCAGCGTCATCGCTTCTTCCTGATCGTGCGTCACGTAGACGACAGTGGTGCCCAGCAGCCGGTGAAGCCGGCGGAGTTCTGCGCGCGCCTGCGCGCGGAGCGACGGATCAAGATTGGAGAGCGGCTCGTCCAGGAGAAACGCATTCGCCTTGCGGACGATCGCCCGGCCCAGGGCGACGCGCTGCCGCTGGCCGCCTGACAGTTGGGCGGGACGCCGATCGAGCAGGTCTTCGATGTCGAGCGCCTCCGCGACCGACGCGACTTGCTGCGCAATCGTGGCGGCGTCTGTTCGCCGCACCCGCAACCCGTAGGCCAGGTTGTCGCGCACGCTCATGTGCGGATAGAGCGCATAGCTCTGAAAGACCATCGCGAGGTCTCGACGCTGCGGCGGATGCGCGGTCACGTCGACGTCGCCGATCACGATGCGGCCGCCCGTGGGCGTTTCGAGGCCGGCAATCAGTCGAAGCAGCGTGCTCTTGCCGCATCCCGAGGGCCCGACCAGTACCAGGAACTCTCCATCCTCGATGCGAAGGTCGAGATGGCGGACCGCGACATGGCCGTTGGGATAGGTCTTGGAGAGTCCAGCGAGCGTGATCGCTGCCACGGGCTCACCCCTTCGTGGCGCCGACGGTCAGGCCAGCGACAATGCGGCGTTGACATGCCAGCACCAGCAGCGCGACGGGAATCGTCGCCAGCACCGTTGCCGCCAGCACCTCGCCCCATGGCACTTGATAGCGGCCGCGGAACAGCATGATCGCGACCGGAACCGTGTAGCGGTCGGGGCCGAGCGTGAACGAGAGCGCGAAGAGAAACTCGTTCCAACAGTAGAGAAACGTCAGGATCGCCGTGCTCGCGACTCCAGGTGCCGCCAGAGGCAGCACCACGTCGCGCAACGTTCGCATCCGCGTGGCGCCGTCCAGCATCGCGGCCTCTTCGAGATCCCGCGGAAGCTGGCGGAAGAATCCCGTCAGCAGCCAGATGGCGAGCGGCATCGAGAACGTCAGGTAGGGAAGCACCAATCCGGGGTAGGTATTGAGAAGCCGAAGCTCGCGAAGGATCAAGTAGAGCGGCGGCACGATCGAGATCTGCGGAAACATGGAGACGGCGAGGACGAACGCGAGCAGCAGACCCTTTCCACGCATTCGCAGCCGCGCCAGCGCGTACGCACACAGCGCGGCCACCGGCACGGCCACGATCGTCGTGAGCCCCGAGACGATGAGGGAGTTGCGAATGGGCACGAGGAAATCGCGCTGGTCAAAGAGCGCGCGGTAGTGCTCGAATGTGACCACGGTCGGCAGGAGCGGACGCGACTCGAACAGCCGCGACTCCGGCGTCAGCGACGAGGCGACCATCCAATAGATCGGGAAGAGCGACGCGGCCAGGAGCAGGGCGCCGGCGACCGCCAGGACAACGGCCGCCGGTCGAGCCCTCACGATCGGGCTCCGCTCAGGGATCGTCCGAGGGCGCGCACCCACACGAGGGCGAAGGCAAAGGTCAGCAGGAAGACGATCACCGACAGCGCGGATCCGTAGCCGAAGCGCAGGCGCTGCAGCAGGGCGATGAACGCATACAGCGACAGCGGCTCCGTTGCCGTGCCCGGGCCGCCGCCCGTGATCACGTACGCCAGATCGAACAGCCGCAGCGCATCGAGCATCCGAAATGCCGCGGCGACGACCAGCGCAGGCGCGAGGAGCGGCAGCGTGATGGTGAGGAACTCCCTGGCCGGGCTCGCGCCGTCGATCCGCGCCGCTTCGCCGAGCGCCGGGTCGATCGTCTGCAGGCCCGCCAGGAGCAGGATGGCCACGAAGGGCGTGGTCTTCCACACGTCGGCGGCAATGATCGGTACCCACGCCGCGAGCGGGTGCACAAACCAGTCGAAAGCAGGGCCGACCAGCCCGAACGTCTGAAACGACGCCGCCAGGATGCCGGTCTGGGCTTCGAACATGAACCGCCACAGCAGCGCCGCCACGACCGTCGGAATCGCCCACGGCAACAGTGCGGAGACGCGGATGAACGCCCGGCCCCGCACGACGGAATGCATCATCACCGCGAGCGCAAGACCCAACATCAGCTCCAGCGGTACGCTGATCAGGGCAAACGCCACGGTATGAAACAGCGCCGCACCGAAACGCGGATCGTTGGCCGCCTCCATGAAGTTCCCGGCACCGATGAACGGCCTGCCCAGCCAGGGCAGGCGTAGATCGTGGGCGTGCAGCGCTTCCCACGCGGTCACGGCGATCGGCACCAGCGACACGAGCAGGATGACCGCCACCGCTGGCGCCACCAGCAGCCACGCCAGTCGTGTCTCAGCGCGTTCGATCGGTACCGCTCGGTGATTCACCGCGTCGGACCTTCCGTGGACAGGCCGGCGCGCGTCAGCAGCGCGCGCATCTCGCGCGCCGCCTCCTGAAGTGCCGCCGCCGGCGGCTGCTGTCCAGTCAGTGCGCGATGGATCCGCACCTGTAGAATCTCCGACATCTCACTGTAGACCGGCGTCGCCGGCCTCGGGACCGCAGCCTCGAGCACCTGGCGAACCTGATCGAGTGGAATCGGCAGAGCCGCGGCGAGCTCTGGCGTCTCGTAAAGCGAACGGCGGGGCGGCAGCTGTGCAGCCAATCGGCCACGCTCGACCATCTGCTCGGGCGCAGTGAGAAACGCCACGAGCTCAAAGGCGAGTGTGGGGTGGGCGCTTCGGGCGTTGATGGCCAATTGGGCACCGCCGAGCGCGGCGGCGGGCTGACCGCCCTCCCCCGCCGGAAACGGCGCAACCGCAAACCGTCGTGCGACGCGCGATCGTGATTCGTCCTGCAGGAGCGCCCACGCATACGGCCAGTTGCGCATGAAGGCCGCTTCACCATTCTGGAACGCGAAGCGTACCTGCTCTTCTTGCCACGTGAGCGCAGACGAGGGGACGACGCGATCGACGTTGACCGCGTTCGCCATGAACACGAGCGCGCGGATCGCCGCTGGATCGTCGACGATCACGCGCCCGCGCGCGTCGAGAATACCGGCGCCGAACGCCGCGAGGTGCTCGAGGAATACCGTGACGAGCCCTTCGTAGCGCGCGCCCGGCCAGACCAGCCCGAAGCGTGTGGAGTCGGCCTCACGCAGTCGAAGCGCCATCTCTCGCAGCTCGGCGAGTGATCGTGGCGCTCGGTCGAGGAGATCGGTCCGCCAGTAGAGCAACCCCACGTCGACGAACCACGGCATCGCATAGAGCGCGCCTTTCCAGCGAGCGGCCGCGAGCGCCGCTGGCAGGAAATCGTCGACGCCAGGCTCGAACGCGTCGAGCGGCAGAATCCATCCGGCCGCCGCAAACTCCGACATCCAGATGACGTCGAGCTGGAGAACGTCTGGCGTCGGCGCGTGGGCGTTGAGCCACTGCACGTAGAGCTGATGGCGTTGATCCGCCGAGTCGGGTGTGACCTGCAGCTCCACGCGCACCCCGGGACGCCGTTCCGCAAAGCGAGCGAGCTGGCGCCGTATGACGTCGCCCTCCGGCCCGAGTGCGCTGCCAGAGAACGTCAGCCGTGTCGTCGCGTCGTGGGGTCCGCAGGCGAGGGCGTATCCCGCTACGACCAGAAGGCCGAGTCGCAGGACGCGTCGCATGCGCCATCATCTCGTACCGTCTTTTTGCGACCTGCGGCTCCTGACCCGCTAGACGTCAGAGCTTCCTCCGCTCGATCTGCGCCCGCGTGCATTCGGTCATCACCGTCAGGAAGCGCTGATACGACGCCTGGCCCACCACGAAGGGATGCGCCTGCCCCGCTTGGCGCGTCTTCAGCCGCTCCAGCTTGCCCTCGAGCCCATCGTAGAGCGGGTGGTTCTGCAGCTCCACCTCGACGTTCATCTTGCGCGCCACCTCGCCGAAGTGCTCCACCGACCGGATGTACTGCAGCAAGCCCTCATCGGGGATGCGGCCGGGAATCAGAATCGAGCCGCCGAACAGGCCCGCCATGTGCGTCCGGCCACCGTCCTTGACCGGGAAGATGTAGCCCATGGATCCCGGCGTGTGTCCGGGAATGGCCACCGGCGTGAACGACACGTCGCCGACGGCGATGGCTTGCCCTTCGGCGGCCACCAGGTCGCGCTTCGGCGGTCGAGGGCCCGCTGGCGCCGGTGCTCCCCCGGCACGCGCGGGGGCAGGCGCCTCGATCAAATCCCAGTCGGCCGCCGACAGCACGACGCGCGCACCCTTGTCCTGGAAGTACGCGGCGCCGCCGAAATGGTCGCCGTGGCCGTGGCCGAGCAGGATGTACCTGACGTTGTTCGGATCCAGGCCGACGGCCTTCAGCCCCGGCAGCAGCACCGTTTCCAGTTGATCGGCATAGCCCGCGTCGATGAGCACGATGCCCGCCGACGTGGTGATGGCCCAGACCGTGGTCCCGGAGCGGCCGATGGCGTAGACGTTGTCGAAGACTTTCGTCGGCGCGATCAGCGGGTCGTCGGCCCGGTTGGCGCGGTCCGGATTGACCTTGCAGATGAAATCGACGGCCTGCGTCCACTCCGTCCCCGCCGCCTTGCGGGCAAGGTCGACGTGCTGCGTCACCGCAGGCGTGTCGGGCTTGGGCGGCGCCGCCGGCGCCTGGGGCGCCTGACCGTTCAGTACCGAACCGGACATCGCGATCGTCAACGCGAGCAGCGAACCAGTCTTCGAACTCATCTTTCTCATGGTCTCAGTCCTCGAAAGCTTCGGCGATCTGCGGCCTCGGTGAAGCAACCGAAGCCGCCGCGCGCGTGCGTCGGGCATCCAGGCTCCACGCACCGGCGCCAGCGGCAGCGAAGTAGAGGAGCACGACAAAGTAGAGCAGCGCCTCGATGCCGCCATTGCGGATCGGCCACAGCGTGCGCGGCTGGGCGATCAGGACGTAGGCCAGCAGCGCCTCCAGCGACACAATCAGCGCGGTCTGCCGGACGAAGAGGCCGAGCATCAGGAGTGGACCGGCCACCAGCTCGATGTAGCCCGTGAGCGGCGGCAACGAGTCCAGGGCCAGCGGCGGCGCACCGCGCCGGCCGGCCACCGATGGCAGGACCTCGAACACTTTCCTGATGCCGTGCAAGGTGATCAGGAAGCCGAGGATGAGCCGCAGGATCGCGCGGGCCTGTGGCTCCCACGAGGCCACACGCTGCCCGAGTGCCACAAGGTCCTTGCCACGCTGGATCAGTCCGTCGAGGCTCCAGGCGCCGGCGCCGGCGGCCACCAGCCACAGGAAGATGAAGGCGTTCAACGTCGCCTCTTCGCCGCCGTTGGCGATCGGAAAGAACCCGCGCGGCGCCCACGACCGGAAATAGGCCACGGCCATCTCGCCGCTGAGGATGAACGCCACCGGACGGGTGAAGAGCCCGAGCGCGAGCATCGGCCCGCCGAAGGTCTCGAGGATCCCGCCGATGCCGCGAATCCCCCAGAGCGTGGGTTCGGGCGTGGCGCCCGCGAACCCGAACAGCTTTTCGAGGCCGTGCTGGAAGAACAGCAGGCCTGCGGCGACGCGAACCAGGCACAACAGGTAGGGCGCGTAGGCCGCCACGGACACGCCGCTAATTCTTACCCACGCCGCCGTCACGAATCAGCCGGTTGAAGCGCTGTTCCTCCGAAGGAACGCAGTAGATCTGCTCGTCCCAGGCTTTTTCGTTCTCCCGATCGCGGCGGAACAGCTTCACGTCGCTCTGGAAGGGCTGGGCGTAGAACTCGGGATCGGTGATCGTCATCCGCAGCTCCAGCGTGTCGGCATCGACCAGGCGGTAGCGTTCCTGCAGCCGCATCTGGTCGCTGTGGGGGTAGCCGTTGTGGTCGAGCCAGGTCCGAGGGTCGAAGCCCACCGAGTCGACGACGAACGTATTGCCCTCCCAGCGCCCGACCGAATAGCCATTCCATGTCGGCTCGACTTCGTCGATGCCCGGCAGCGCCCGGCCGTCGGTCCACACCTCGCGGTAGTTGTGATGCCAGCCCGAGAACTGGATGAACCTTTGCGGGGTCTGGAGGACGCTCCAGCCGGCGTGCGGTCCCGCCACCTGTCCGTTCAACATCCGGGGCACGCCCCACGGATCGCAGTTGCCTTGCGGATCGTTCCCGTCCTTGGGAGCCGTGATGCGGAGTCCGTAACTCGGGATGTTGCGATCGAAGGCCGCCTTGCCCGCGGGCGTGAACACCGGCTCCGCATACTTCAGCCCGGTGTCTCGGTTCAGGTCCGGCGTGCGCCCCTGAGTGATCTCGTTCTGGAACTCGTTGGCGCCGCCCTTGACGTTGCTGAAGGTCTGAAATGGCGTCGTGCGCAGCCATTTGCCCGACAGATCGCGCGGGTTGGCGGGCGGACGGGCGGCAGGACGGGCTGGGGGCGCGGGCGCGTTCTGCGCCTGGGCGGCCCCGGCGACGGCGCACACGACCAGGAGAAGGACCGCGGGCTTCATGTCCTACTGCCCGCCGGCGGCGAGCACCTGCTTGGCCTGATCAGGGCTCAAGGCCACCAGCTTGCCGTTGATGTGCATCTCGCGCGCCAGGCAGGCGGTCGCGCCGGGCGTCTTGTGCGGCGCACAGGTGAGGCGGATCTGGTCACCGACCTTGATGGAATCGCGGCTCCAGCCGACTTTGAAGTTGCGCATCATCAGCGGCGTCGGGGCAAACTCGCTCCCCCACTTCTCCACCTTGCCCTCGTCCTTCTTCACGTCGAAGTAAACCTGCGGGTGAGGATAGCCGTAGACGAATTCCGTCACCACGCCGTTCAAGGTAATGGACTTGTCCACGAAGTAGGTAATCGAGGTTCCATGGTGGGCGGCCAGCCCGACGCCGGACGCCGCCACGGCGAGAAGGATTGCAAGGGCCGGCAGTTGCATGTGTCTCATCTCAAAAGAGGTACTTCACCGCGAACTGCCAGATGCGCGGCAAACTCTGGGCCGTGGTGATCCGGCCGAAGGTCGCCGGGTTGTTCAACGTGGCGGCAGGGTTGCCGCGGTTGAATTCGTTGGTCAGGTTGATCGCCTCGGCGCGCAGTTCGATGCGCTGGTCGCCGCCGAGACGGAAGGCACGGGTGAAGCCGGTCCCATCGCCAGAAACCGGGACCGCGCAGGTAGTTGTAGGTCACCTCGCCCAGGGTGCCGGGCGCCGGCTGGG
>CAVSWX010000001.1:0-118591 GCA_963731785.1 uncultured Acidobacteriota bacterium | reverse complement strand
CGTCGGAAACGGCGTTTCGGGAAGGCTGCTCGTGTTCTGGAACGCCGCAATCCGCCACGCGCGATCGCGCTTCTGCAGCACCTGAATCTGAATTCCCTCTCGGGGTTCTGGAATCCCAGGCGGTGTCTTCGAACCCTCCATGGACCAGCGGACGTGGGCGACTGCAACATCACGAGCAAGAAACCTGACCTGGACATCGTTGATTTTCAGTGTGCTGTCACGGAAGACGACGACGTAGGCAGCAGTGAGGTTCGTCTCGATCTCGCTTCGACCCTTCCACCACCAGCCCACGACATTCACAAGGTCGCCATCGTCTGTGAACAGCGCGGAATAGGCTTTTGCATCATGGCGATTCCACGCCTCCTGTTGCCGTGACTGCAGGTCCCGGATCTCGGCTTCGTCTCGAGCGTTCTGAGCGCCGAGGGCCGGAATGCCGAACCCTGTCATCAACACGAGAACCGCGCCGACTACCGTCTGACTTGTCATTGTTGACACCACTCCACATGAACCGTCCGTTGTTGAACTGTCGACTCGATACCGGCTCAATCGCTATTCGAACCGCTGCCCGACAGCGGTCGCACAGCCTTCCCGGTACTTGTTGCCGCCGACGTCGAAGAACTCGCTGACGGCGTTGCTGGTGAAATGGTCGGGATCGGTAACGTCGATGGCTTGGCTGAGCCGGTGGGAGCCGGCCTGGAACCCCGGAGTGGCCGGGAAATTCGGCGACGTCCCGAACAAGAGCAGGGCCACGCTCGAGGCTCTGTAGCTGTGAGCCACGCGGCTCCGGAACCACACGCCATGATCGAGGCTGCGCTGTCCGATCGCGAACGCGGGGTTGGTGGTTGTCCCCGTCATCGTTCCCCCTTTCGCGAACGTGAGCAGGGCCGTGAACGACATCAGCGGCACTTGGGACACGCAGTCCGTAAGAGCCGTGACCTGGACCCACCAGGTGCCCTCGAGTGTTCTCGCCTCGGCGTTGGGCGGATTCGCCTGGGCGCTGGCGTTCTGCGCCAGTCCCACGGCGAGCGCACCAGTCAGGACCACCCTGGCGACACCAGCGACGCCACGTCGCTTCAAGATTGCGAGTCTCATCCGCTCCTCCTTCGTTCGCGGGCCGCCGTCACGGCGGCACCGGCGATATCTGTGGGCCATAATGGCGGCCGACGGCCCTGCGGGCCATGGAGTGCGGCTGAAGCTTTGCTGAAGTTCTTCTGAAGATGTGGAGCTCTCTCCCGTGATGCAGCCGCCTGATGTGCCCAAGACCTTCCGGTTTGGCGACTTCGAGCTCGACGTCGCCGGGTACTCGCTGCGTCGTGGCGGTCAACAGGTTCGACTCGAGCGTCGCCCGATGGACTTGTTGATCCTGCTCGTGCAACGTCGACGCGAACTCGTTTCCCGAAACGATATCGTCGAACGGCTGTGGGGCCCGGGCGTGTTCGTCGACGTGGACATGGGCGTCAACACCGCCATCCGAAAGATCCGCCAGGTTCTCGGCGACGCTCCGGAGACGCCGGCGTTCGTCGAAACCGTGTCGGGAAAGGGGTATCGCTTCATCGCAGCAGTCGAAGCGGTCCAACCGGCGGCCGCTCCTTCCGCGTCGCGTGCCGTCACGCTGGCCGTACTGCCGTTCGAAAATCTTGGCGGAACGCCAGAGCACGACTACATCGCCGATGGCTTCACCGAAGAGGCGACGACGGCCCTGGGACAGATCGATCCTGAGCACCTCAGCGTGATCGGTCGCACGTCGGTGATGGGCTATAAGCGCACCACGAAGTCGCTTGCGGACATCGGTCGCGAGCTCGGCGCCACGCATGTGATTGAGGGCTCAATCCGCGCCGAGGGGAAGCGGTGGCGCGTCACGTCGAAGTTGATCCGTGTGCGCGATCAGGTGCAGACCTGGTCCGCGTCCTTCGACAGCGAGCCGAGCAGCATGCTCGAATTCCAACGCGAATTGAGCAGGGCGATCGCGGAACCGATTCGGCTGCGGTTGTCACCGGAACGCCTGACCGCGCTCGGCCGCCGCCAATCAAGAAGCCCCGAGGCGTACGATCTGTACCTCCGAGGACGTCACCTCTGGAATCAATTGACGCCTCCAACGAATCGTCGCGCCGTGGAACACTTCGCACGCGCGACCGAGCTCGACCCGGAATACTCGCTCGCCTGGTCCGGACTGGCAGACGCCTTTTCGGCGAGCCCGATCAACGCGGACGCGCGGCCGCTCGATGTATGGCCGAGGGCTCGGGATGCCGCTGCCCATGCGGTCCGCAGCGGTCCTGACATCGCGGAGAGTCAAACGTCGCAGGGAATGGTCCATTACTGGCTCGACTGGGACTGGCCCGGGTCGGAAGCCGCCTACAGAAAGGCATTCGTTCTGGATCCAAGTAGCGCCCACGCGTACCGCATGCTGGGCGTGCTGCTCGGCACCGCCGGTCGCCATGCTGAGGCGCGCGCGGCGATGCAACATGCCCGAGAGCTCGATCCACTACAACCGATAAATCACGCGCTCTCAGCGCATGTCGCGCTATTGGCACGGGACTACTCGGCGGGCCTCGAGTTTGCGCGACAAGCGACGGTCTTGGGACCGGCGTTTTGGATCGGCTACTTTCAGCTCGCGTGGGCTCATGAGCGCTTGGGCAACATGGAACTGGCGCTCGAAGCTTTGAAGGACGCGGAAACGTTCTCGAGCGGCAACAGCAAGATGATCTCCCTGCGCGGGTACATCCTGGCGACGGCGGGCCGCCGCAATGAGGCAGCAGAGGTACTGAGCACCTTGGAGGCAATTGCTCATGAACGCTATGTTCCGCCCTACGCGTTCGCTCTCATATACGCCGGCCTTGAACACCGCGAACGAGCTTTGGAGTGGCTCGAACACGCATACACGGTGCGGGACGTCCATCTTATCTGGTTGCCGATGGATGCGAGATGGGACGCGTTCCGAACGGAGTCTGCGTTCGTCGGACTCATCGAACGCTGCGGGTTCACACGGAGCACACCGACGCCATAGGCGCGTTTCCCTGCGAGTTCGGCGTAAGTCATGGCATCAACGCGGAGAATCAACTATGAGAATCTGTTCGTTGGTCATCGCGGTACTGTTGACGGCGACGTCTGCCCTCGCGCATCACAGCAACTCGGCGTTCGATGGGGACAAGGTGGTCGTGCTCAAAGGCACGGTCACCCAGTGGAAGTGGAGCAACCCGCACGTGTGGATTTTTCTGTCGGTCGACGACGACAAGGGCGGCAAAGTGGATTGGGCGATTGAGGGCCGGACGCCCGGCCAGTTGGTCCGCTCCGGCTGGTCGAAGAGCAGCCTCAACCCCGGCGACGTCATCACCGTGGACTTCAGCCCGGCCAAGGACGGCAGCCGCACCGGCCTCCTCACGCGCGTCAGGCTCGCTGACGGCAGTGTGCTCGGGCAGACACCGGCGGCTCAGTAGTCACGGATCAGGAGGGCATCGTGTCGAAGACCATTGCTTTGCTTTCCGCGGTGCTCATGTGCGCGCTGCCGGAATCGACGGCATCGCTGCGCGCCCAGGAGAAACATCCGGACTTCACGGGTGTGTATTACCCCATCAACCCATTCGGGAATGTGGGACGAGGACGCGGCGCGGCGCCTCCGCCCGCAGCGGGGACGCCCGGCGGGGCCTTGCCGCCGCCGCGCCCTGTGCTGGTTCTCGATGGACGCGAGGGCCGGCCGGACAACGCGCCAAAGCTGACGCCTGAGTACTTGGCCAAATGGGAGGTGATTCGGAAGTCGCGCATGGCCGGATCGGATGAATTCGATCCGAACGCCAGGTGTCTCTCTGCCGGGATGCCCAACATGATGAGCATGACCTACGGCATGGAGATTCAGCAGACGAAAGACCGGATCACCATCTACGGCGAGCTGAACGACGTGTATCGCCGGATTTATCTGGACGGCCGCAAGCCGTCAGCGAAAGTGCTCGATGACCCGACGTTCGCCGGGTACTCCACCGGGCACTGGGAGGGGGACACGCTCGTCGTGGACACCGTGGCCATTCGCGAGGACGCGCTGTTCGACACGTTTTCGCCGCACAGCGATCAGTTCAGCGTGCGCGAGCGCATCAGGTTCGCGTCGCCTGGCGTCCTCGAGAATCAGATCACGAGCACGGATCCGAAAGCGCTGGTCGAACCCTTCCAGTCGGTTCGTACGTATCGGAAGGCGGCGCCGCCGAACGACGAGTTGCGCGAGTTCTCGTGTGCGGAGGGATTGGGGTCCACGAAGTAGGGCCGACCCGGTGAGCCCGCTGCTGAGGGAACAGCCGGCACATCGCTCATGTGAATCTCTTGACGAACTCGACCACTTTCTCGGCAACCTCCCGCCAGCCGGCGTCGATCGTCAGCGAGTGGCCACGCCCCGGCATCTTGACGATCTCGGTCACGCCCGTATTGCGCTTCTGCTTCTTGTAGGCCGCGTTCGCGATCGCCCAGGGAACCGTATGATCCGAGTCGGCCGAGACGATCAGCATCGGGCCCCGTTCCGGGTTCGTGGAGTCGACCTTCGCCTCCGACCACGGATTGATGTTCGCGGACGCCGCCTGAAAGAGCGGCTCGCCGGCGCCGGGAACGGAGTAGCCGAGGTACAGCTCCTTCGCCTCATCCTCGCCGACCACGTTCGCGAAACTGTAGCGGAACTGCTCGTAGCTGAGTGGGACCGCGCGGTTCCAGTTCGCGGGGTTGCGCAGGGCGACGCTGGCCGTGCGCAGCGCCGGGAGCGGCAGCGGGAGCACCCCGCGGAACGGAGCAGGGCTGATCGCCACCGACGCGGCGGAGAGCCCGCGCCCTGCGAGAATCATGGTCAGCAGGCCCCCGAAGGAGTGGCCGATGATCACGGGCTTGCGATCCAGGCGGCGGATGATGGCCTCCTCGTAGTCGGCAATCTCGCTGATCCCCTTGCCCGCAAATACCTCCGGGTGCTCTCTGGCCTCGGCGACTGTCTCAGGATCGTCGGGCCAGCCCGGTGTCACTGCCACGTAGCCGGCCTCCTCGAACAACGTCACCCAGCGGTCCCAGCTCGAGGGAAGCAGCCAGAGCCCGTGAACGAAGACAACGGGTGTGGCGGTCGAGGCGTTCGCGCGCTCGATCTGCGCAGCCTCGTGATCAGTGATGGTTGGCTCGGTGGTTGAGATGGTCATCTCCTGCTCCTCGTCTCTCGTGACAGCATGACCGTGGTGCGTTAGTGCTCACTAGGACCGAACAGCGGGTCGTGATGTGACGACGTTTCTTCTATCCACATCTGTCACACTTCGACGCGTTGGTCGGTCTTCGTCCCAAGCAAGATGGCTATTGAAATTCGACGCCGATGATGCAATGCGCCAACAGGCCGGTTTTCTAACGAACCTCCCGACCGTCGAAGAGGTTCTGGACGATCATGCATAGGCGTTGGGGAGCGACCTCATTGCGTATCGGAACCACGTATACCGGGTTGTGAATCTGTGCCTCGCGATCGTGGGAGACAGCCGCATCGAGCTGGAGACGTTAGCCGTCGCTGCGGTCTTTCACGACCTCGGGATCTGGACGAACAAGACGTTCGACTACATCGCTCCATCAGTCGCGCTCGCGCGCGAGCACCTCTCGGCTCGGGGGATGGCGGACAGGATCCCCGAGATCGAAGCGATAATCGCCGATCACCACAAGGTCACGCCCTCGCGCGCACATCCCCAGTCGCTAGCGGAATCCTTTCGGCGCGCAGATTGGATCGACGTGTCGCGCGGGCTACGAAGATTCGGTCTCCCGCGTACGTTCATCGCGACTGTCGCCGCCGAGTGGCCGAGCGCAGGCTTCCATCGACGGCTCGTTGAGCTGACGATTGATCGATTTTGGAAGCACCCGCTCACACCTCTGCCGATGGTCAGGTGGTGACGGCGACAGGGCGTCCGACGGGCGGCACCCGGCCAGGCGCCCACGCAGGGTTTCGCAAAGAGGCGTCGAGGGCATGTCTGCTCACGCCGCGGTGCGCTGGTACCGGACGGCCGAGGCGTCCACGAGATCCCCTCCGCCGATTGCGATCTGCCGCCGTTTCGACGCACCACGACCTCCCGCGCACAAGGCCCCCACGAGACCGGCGACGTCACCATATTCGGGCCGCCGCAACGAAAGATTCGAGAACATGTCTGTGTTCGGTCGAGCTTGCGCGCCTCCGTCGACCTCTGGCGACGCGCTGCCGGGCGCGACTCACCACTTGACGCGCGTTGGCCTCCTCGAGCGGGAGAGCGTTCGCGATGTCCCGGTACGAATAGTCGAACGCTTCTCGAAGGACGTAGGCCGCCCGCTCCGTGGGCGACAGCTTTTCGAGCAAGGCCAGGACACCCAGCTCGAGCGCTTCGCTTCGTTCCACGCTCATTCCAGGGTCGGTCGTGTCGGCCGGTTCTTCCAGCCATGTCCCGACGCAGGTTTCGCGCCGTGAACGAGCCGACTGCAGGACGTTGATCGCCAGCCGTGTCGTCGCCGCCGCGAGAAACGCCGCGGCGTCGCGAACCGCGCTGCGATCCGCCGTTTGCCAGCGCACCCAGACGTCCTGGACGATGTCCTCGGCTTCGGCTGCGCTGCCCAGCATCCGGTAGGCGATGCCGAAGAGACGAGGACGCCCGCTCAGGAACGCCGAGAGGCCGTCGTCGTAGGAACTGATGTTGCTCTCTCCCGCGCGGGAGGCGTGCGCACTCGACGCGGGCTGAGATCGACATGCTCATGATCGTCCTCCTGACCTGTTTCAGTGGTGAGATCCGCTTCGCTCACATTGATGATTGGAGCATTGGCGCGAGTGCAGATCTATTGAACGATGGTGTCGATCGATACCTAGGTATGGGAGGTGAGCGAGGACTTGTCGGATTGGTCGAGACAGCAGACGACCGACAGGAAGGCAGGAGCGGGCAGTCGGCCGCGTGTCAGACCATTGGAGCAGTCTGCAGGCCCAGTCTCGACGCCATTGTCACCAGCGCGGGAAGAGAATCGGCCTTCATCTTGCGCATCATCTGACCGCGGTGCGCCTTCACCGTGATCTCGCTGATGCCGAGTTCGCCGCCGATTTGCTTGTTCAACAAACCGGCGACCACTAACGACATCACTTCGCGTTCGCGCGGCGTGAGGGATGCATAGCAGCTTCGCAGCGCCTGCATTTCGGACTCCTCGCGCAGAGCGGCGCGACTCCGCTCGATGGCCCCGCGGATGGCGTCCAGCAGCACCGCGTCGTTGAACGGCTTCGTCAGGAACTCGACCGCTCCTGCCTTCATGGCTTGCACGGTCATGGGCACGTCGCCGTGACCGGTGATGAAGACGATCGGCATGTCCGTCCGCTCGGCAAGCTGCTCTTGCAGCTCCAGGCCGCTCAGGCCCGGAAGCGTCACGTCGAGCACCAGGCAGCACGGAGCCGTGGGACGGGGACGGGACAGGAATTCCTGCGCTGACGCAAATGTTTCGGGGCGCCACCCTGCGGTTGCTGATGAGCAGCTCCAGCGATTCGCGCACGGAGACGTCGTCGTCAACGACGAAGACAATCGACTCGGCGTCTGGCATGGCGACGATTCGTTCGCGCGAGCTGCGGTGGGCGGCACTCGCAGTATAGTGCGCCGCGTATGACGTTCCTGTAAACATCGTTGCCATGCTCACCCGCGAAGCGCGGCATTGAGTGCGTAGAGGAGGGCCGTCTCGCTGAACGGCTTGGAGAGGCACGCCACTGCGCCCAGCGCGAGCACGCGCGGGCGTATCGTCTGATCTCCGGTCGCGGTGATGAAGACGATCGGAATCTCACAGTGCCTCCGCGTCAGCTCCTGTTGGAGATCGAGTCCCGACATTCCCGGCATTGCAACGTCGAGGACAAGGCACCGAGTGCTGCCGACAAGTGGCGACTCGAGAAACGCCTCGGCGGACGCGAAGGCTACGGCGGCAAACCCGAACTGCCGCAGCAAGTCGGGCAGCGACTCGCGCACCGACTCGTCATCGTCGATCACCGACACCAGTGAGCGCTCGGCTGTCACGCGGTCCTCTTGACGTGTGCCGTTTCCGGCACGCGCGCCGGATCGAGGGGAATCGAAAATGTAAAGGTCGCGCCAGGCCCATCGTTCCGCTCGACCCACAGGCGGCCACGATGTCGCTCGATGATGGAACGGCTCACGGAAAGTCCCATCCCCATGCCGTCACTCTTCGTCGTGTAGAACGCATCGAACATCTTGTCCGTATTCTCAGGATCCAAACCGACGCCGACGTCGCGGACCGTCACACGGACCCGGTCGCCGTCGTCTCGTGTCGTGCTGACGACCAAGTCTCTGGGGCGGTCGTCGATATCGCTCATCGCGTCTGCTGCGTTCAGCAGCAGGTTCAGAATCACCTGCTGAAGCTGGACACGATCGCCATTCACTGGCGGGAGATTGTCGGCTAACTCCTGGCGCAGAATCACCCGATTTCTCTGCAGGTCACTGGACGAGAGCGCAATCACCTCTCGCGTCGCCTCGTTCAGATCCAACGGCTCGGTCGTCGACTCCTTCTTGGTGAACAGGGCACGCAATCGCGCGATCACCTCTGACGCACGATTACCGTCGCGAATCGTCCGCCGAGCCGTCTCACGCGCACCGTCGACGTCGGGCGGATCGGCAGCAAGCATTCGCAGACACGTATTCGCGTTGGTGATGATGCCGGACAGCGGCTGGTTGAGTTCGTGGGCGATTGACGCCGTCAACACTCCGAGGCTCGTGACCCTGGCCACATGTGTGAGCTGCGCTCTCGCCTTGTCAAGTGCCTCTTCCGACAGCCGGCGTGCCGTGACATCCTGAACCGCCGCGATGTACTCCAGTTCACCATCCTCGTCCCGTATCGCATGAGCAACTGCATGCAGGTACTTGATCGAGTGGTCGGGCATCAGCAAACGGTACTGCCATTCGAAGTCGGTTGGCGCCGGCTCGTGCCTGGTCGACCATTTTCATTTGTTCCAACAAACTGACGTCTTCCGGATGGACTCGAGTACGGATCACTTCGAGCGTCACCGGCACGCCGATCTCGAATTCGTAGATGCGATAAAGCTGCTCGGACCACTTCACCTCGTCTGTCTCCACGTGCCAGGAAAAGCTGCCTATTTGACTGAGACGTTGGCCTTCCGCGAGAAATGCCTCGCTGCGCCGCAGAGCTCTCTCGGCTCGCTTTTGTTCGCTCAAATCGAGCACAAACGCAACACCTTCGTCCCCGCTGCCTTCGACGAGTGCGCCGCCGAGAAGTACGGGCACTCGGCTGCCATCTTTCCGGAAGTACTCCTTCTCCAGGGGTCGAAAGATACCAGTTGCTTTCAGGTCAGCGACCGCCTGTTCGTCATGGCCACGCCATTCGGGTGGCGTCAGGTCCGTCCAGCGGACGCGACCAGAGGCGAGATCTGCGCGGTCGTATTGCACCATGCGGAGAAATGCATCGTTGGCACCGGTGATGGCGCCTTCGAGATTCCACATGACAATTCCGACGACATTCGCCTCGACCAGACGCCGAATCCTCGCTTCAAGCCCTTTCGCCAACTCTCGGACTTCTGCTTCCGCCTTTTCGCGCTCGGACACCTGGACTTTGAGGTCCTCTATGTGTTTCAGCGCTTGATACGCTGAAGACGCAAATTTGCCTAGAGAATCCATGATCCGGTCGTCTTCTGCGTCGAACTTGCGACGGTCGCTGTGCATGATCCCCCAGATGGTTCCGACCGCCTCGCCCGCGACATGAAACGGGACAAGCAGGCATTCCTCGGCTGCTGGAATGACTGGCATCAGGTAGGGATAGCGCCGTTCGAAATGTCTGAACAACAGGGTACGGTTGTGATCCAGCACATCTCCGCACGGGCCGAAATTGCGCGGGGTTCCACCTCCCTGGTGCGGGTTCCACATGCCGGCGATAGCTGGCCAATAAAACCTCTCGCCGCAGACGTCCGGCGTCTTGCCATCCCTGGTCAACAGGCTCAGGCCAGCCGAGTCACACTGCGTGATATCCAGGATCGTTTCAGCGAGCGTCTGAAATATGGTGGCCGGCGAATCGGCTAGTGCGCTCACCAGCTTCACGAGCGCGCGGTTCTCCTTTTCATGATCAGGCGGCCGCGAGGGGCGGCGATGCAACTCCTCGGTGCAGAGGATCGACTCCAGAGGAGCAGCCGGAAGTGAACTCTCAAGCAGAACGTCACTTGTAGTTTCAGCAGTGTCGGCCACGCTCAAACCTCCCGCTGCTCGGTGGGTGCGTCAAGAGCTCTGGTGTGCCCCACACCGTAAGCGACTGCAGGTGTGTTTCGCACCGGTCAGTCTCGTTGCGATGCGCCCTTGACGCGAGTCGCTGGCAGAGAATGTGCCCGCGTACAACCAAAGTCCATAAGACTTTGGTATCGGTTGCGGGCCGATTCAACGATGAATGGCCAGCTCAGCTGTGGGCCAGCCTGGCGCACCGTGCTATCGCTGCTGGAGCGCCGGCTGCTCGAGCCATTCCTGAAAGCGGATCTCGCCGAGTCGCGCGTCGTCGGCAGGAATCAGCGAGCGCTCGCCGAGTTCGGCCCCGAAGTACCGCGCATGCGGGTCAACGACAACCTCGCGGGCGTCATGGCGCGCGCCGAGCCCCTGACGGATCAGTTCATCGAAACGGAACGTTTGTGGGCCGGCCACTTCAATGGTGCCATTCACTGGCGTGCCCACGGCGATCCTGCCGACCGCCTTGGCGACATCATCAGCCGCCATGGGCTGAATGAGCACCGGCGGCAGTCGGACCGTCGTTCCCACAGTGGCTTCATCGGCGATGCGGTTGACGAACTCGAAGAACTGCGTCGCGTGAACGATCGAGTACGGGATCCCACCGCCCTTGATCAGCGTCTCCTGGGCGTTCTTCGCCCGGAGGTAGGGACTGTCGGGAATGCGCTCGGTGCCCACTACGGACAGCGCCACGTAATGCTTCACACCCGCGGCTGCCGCGTGCTTGAGAAGGTTCCGCGTGGACGTAGTGAAGAATTCCATCACCGCCGATTCCTCGAAGGACGGGGAGTTCGACACGTCGACGACCACGTCGGCTCCCTGAAGGACCTCGGCGAGTCCCTGACCTGTGAGCGTGTTCACGCCGGTATTCGGCGATGCCGGCACAGCGTCGTGGGCGTGTTCGCGAAGCCTGGCCACGAGCTTCGATCCAATAAGGCCGGTGCCGCCGATGACGATGAGTTTCATGATCCATTCACCTTCCGTGTCACTCGAACCTGCAGTGGCCGCTTCTGCCAGCCTTTGACCGGATACTGAGACGCATTGTGACAGCACTGCGCGATGCCGAGTCGAAACGGCGCTATTCGTCGAACGGAGCATTCATCAACATGTCGACGGTTGAGATGGCCTTGTAGCCAGACACGCGGTGCCCTCTGCCCTCATCGGCAATGTCGCCGAGTTGTCCGGATCGAGGCTCTCCGATCGACCCCACTCGTCGTCGACGTGGATCGCCCTGTCACATCGCGCCGCGATACCCGGTCTTGACGAATGAACGCCGACCTCGATCGCGCCGGGTGCGTGAGGCACTCCCGCATCGCAGGCAGCTCGATCAGGAGACATGCATATGAGCACGATCACGACGAAGGACGGCACGACGATCTACTACAAGGACTGGGGCCACGGTCCGGTCGTCACCCTCTCGCACGGATGGCCGTTGAACTCCGACATGTGGGACGGGCAGATGTTGTTCCTCGCCCAGCACGGCTTCCGAGTCGTGGCCCACGACCGTCGCGGCCATGGCCGCTCGAGCCAGGCGTGGTCCGGAAACGACATGAACGGGTACGCCGATGATCTGGCGGCTCTGATCGAAGCCCTGGATCTCAAGGACATCACCATGGTGGGCCACTCGACCGGCGGAGGAGAGGTGGCGCGCTACATCGGACGGTACGGCACGAAGCGGGTGGCAAAGGCGGTCCTCGTCGCCGCTGTGCCGCCGATCCTGCTGAAATCTGCGACCAATCCCGAGGGACTGCCTATCGAGGTCTTCGACAACCTGCGAAGCGCGCTGGCCACGGACCGCTCGCAGGCCTACCGAGACTTCGCGCCCCTGTTCTATGGCGCCAACAGACCTGGTGCGCAGGTATCGCGGGGCACGCTGGATCAGTTCTGGCTCTGGAGCATGCAGGCCGGGCTGAAGAACGCCTACGACAGCATTCGGGCCTTCTCTGAGACCGATTTCACCGAGGACCTCAAGAAGTTCGATGTCCCGACGCTCGTCATGCACGGCGAAGACGACCAGATCGTGCCCGTCAAAGAGTCGGCGAAGAAGTCCGCAAAGCTGATCAAGGGCGCGGCGGAAATCTACTATCCGGGCCTGCCCCACGGGCTGACGGCCACGCATGCCGACGTCGTGAACCGCGATCTGCTCGCGTTCTGCCAGCAGGGCAAGCTGATGGTCGCGTGATAAGAGGCGCGACAGCGGCGTCCATTGCCGCTGTCGCGCAACGACGGCGCCGCGCGAGGCCGTGTCGCGTCTCAGACGAACGAGGAGGGTGCCGGTGCGACGCGACCGGCTCGCTCACGCGTCACACGCTCGAGGTAGCCGCTCGTGCGAAACGCCTGGATCGGATCATCAGGAACACCGCGAGCGCGGCGCCACTCGACGATCGCCGGTCGCACGTCCGTAGCGAAGGCGTCCTGCAGGCATGACTCCGCCCGCACCAGGTCTGCCGCTCGCTGCGCATCCGAGAGGCGCTCGTAGTCCACCAGCGCGGCTTTGGCGAACAGCGCCTGGGCTATCGCCACGGTCTGGATCATCGCCTCGATGGTCCCCTTGAGGTTGTGCCCCTGATCGATGACGTACGCGATGTCCGCGCGACTGCCCGCCTGCCACTCGTAGAACCCGATCTCGTGAAAGATTCGGAACACCTGGTACGGATCGATCGACCCCAGCGTCAAGTCATCGTCCGCGTAGCGGCGGTCGTTGAAGTGAAACCCGCCGAGCATCTGTTCGTCGAGCAGCCAGGCGATGATCTGTTCGATGTTCTGCGACAAATAGTGATGCCCGGTGTCGACCAGCACCTTCGCCTGGGCACCAGCCGTCGCGCGCCAGCAACAACGCCATCCCCCAGTCGGCGATGTCCGTGTGGTAGAAGGCCGGCTCGAACGGCTTGTACTCCACCAGCAGCCGCTGCGTCGGCGACAACGACGCATGCACTGCGGCGAGTCCTTCGGCAAACAGCCGTTTGCGGGCACGAATGTTCGCGGTCCCGGGGTAATTCGATCCGTCCGCGAACCACAGCGACAGGTCGCGCGAGCCGAGCGCCTGGCCGAGACGCGCGCAATCGATGCAGTGAGCGATGGCCTGATCACGAACCATCGGATCGGGGTTACCGAATGACCCGTGTGCGTATTGCTGCTGCTCGAACAGATTCGGATTGATGGCGCCCGGCCGAACGCCGGCTTCAGCAGCCGCCGTGCGCACTCTGTCGACATCCGCGGCACCGCGCGGCAGATCCCAGAGTGCGTGCAGCGCGACCGT
Organism: uncultured Acidobacteriota bacterium; assembly: GCA_963731785.1. Classification (GTDB taxonomy): domain Bacteria; phylum Acidobacteriota; class Vicinamibacteria; order Vicinamibacterales; family UBA2999; genus DASYRM01. The sequence continues at coordinate 105,124 of CAVSWX010000001.1, read as the reverse complement.
CGGACAGGCACCGGTAAGCGCGTGCACTTGCCCCGCGTCGGCAAGTTTCTCGTCGATGGTCGTCGCCGCGGCGGCTTGCACGAACTTGCCGAAGCGCGTGCCCGTATTCGCGAATCCCCACGACGGCAACTCGATCTGAAATCGATCGAGCGCAGCGGCGACAGCTGCGGTGAGATCGCCCATGACGCGGCATCTTAACTCTGCCTCAGGAGGGACACGGCGAGCGCTGGCGTTTCGCTATGCAAAACGCCAGGCCCCGGCTCGCCTGTCTTGCCCGGGTCGAGCGCTTGCCCCATAATCCCCGCTATTCGCATGTCACTGGCGCTGATTCCGACACGGTGACTTTTATGGATAGCGAAACGCCTCGCGAGCCTTATCTCGTCAAATCAGTCGTTCACGCGTCACGCGTGCTGTCGGCATTTCGCGCGTCGGGGGAGGCGCTGCCGCTACGTGAGATCTCCGCTCGCAGCGGGCTCCCCAAGAGCATGGTCTTCAGGCTCCTGTACACGCTCGAACGATGCGGGATGGTGGAAAAGGCGGGCGAGAACCTGTACCGCTCGGTCCTGCGCCCCTTCAAACAGAGGCTCTATCGCCTGGGCTATGCCGCCCAGGGGACCGACTACATGTTCTCGAAGGAGATTTCGACGGGCCTGCAGCGCGCGGCAGCCTCCGAGGGGATCGAGCTGATCTGCCTGGACAACCGCTACAACGCGCGAATCGCGCAGCGGAACGCCGATGTCTTCGTGCGCGAGAAGGTGGACCTCGTCATCGAGTTCCAAACCGACGAACACGTGGCGCCTATCGTCGCGGCGAAGTACCGCGAAGCCAACATTCCGCTGATTGCCCTCGAGATCCCGCACCCGGGCGCCACCTACTTCGGCGCCAACAACTACGAGGCGGGATTGATCGGCGGCCGTTACCTCGGCCGATGGGCGAAGCAGCAGTGGCAGTCGCATGTCGACGAGATCGTGCTGATCACGCTCGCACGCGCCGGCAGCCTGCCGCGCATGCGGCTGACCGGGATGCTGGTCGGCATGCGCGACGTCTCTCCGGCGTTCGAGAGCGTGCCGGTCACCTACGTCGACGGGGACGGCAAGATGGCGGATACGTTCGAGGCCATGCGCCGGCATCTGCGAACGACCAAGGCGCGCCGGATGCTCGTCGGGGCCATCAACGATCCGAGCGCGCTCGGTGCACTACGGGCGTTCCAGGAGGCCGGCCGCACCGCCTCGTGCGCGATCATGGGGCAGAACGCATCGCCTGAGGGGCGGGCGGAACTACGCGAGGCCGGAACACGGCTGATCGGGTCGGTCGCCTACTTTCCTGAAAAATACGGGCCCGAGATCGTGACCGTCGCCCTCGATCTGCTCCACCGCCGGCCCGTCCCGCCGGCGGTGTTCGTGAAGCACCAGTTGGTGACGCCGGAGAACGTCAACCACATCTATCCCAACGACGGGCTGATGGATCTCCCGGTCAGCGGGCCGTCATTAGACGGCCGCCCGCTCAACGAAGAAACGCTTCCGGCAGGCCTCCGTCGACGGGGATCACGTGCCCCGTCGTCTTGGCGCTCTGGTCGCCCGCCAGCCAGCAGATCGCATTAGCGCAGTCGGCCGGCAGAATCGGCCGACGCGTAATCGTCCGCTGCGCGTAGAACTGCGCCAGCTTCGAGCGGAGGTCTTCAGTGGAGTCGCCCTCGCCATAGGCGATCCCGTATTTCTGCAGCGATACCAGCACTCGATCGCGAGGAAACATCGACGAGCCGGCGACGACCGTCGCCGGTGCGATGCCGTTCACACGCACGTTCGGGCCGAGTCCAATCGCCAACTCTCGAATCAGGTGGTTGATGGCCGCCTTGCTGACGTTGTACGGTTCGCTTCCCTGCTTGGCGACAACGGCATTCGCCGAGCTCGTGAGGACGACGCTGGCGGGAAGTGCCTGCGCCGCGAAGATTTCATTCGCCTCCAGCGCCAGCACGTGGTTGCTGCTGACATTGACCGCCATCGCCTGGGCCCACACCTGCTCCGCCGGTGTACCGGGCGCCGGCGTCGGATAGACCGCCGCCGTGTTGACGAGAATGTCCACTCCGCCGAAAGCCGATACGGCCGCCTTGAATGCATCGCGGATGCTCTGGCGGCTGCCAAGGTCCAATGGAACCGCCAGCAGCGTTTCAGCGGACGATCCGCTCTTCGCAGCTTCGTTCACGACCTCCTGGGCGGCTGCCGCATTGAGGTCAGCTACGACGACGTGCGCGCCTCGCCGGGCCAACTGCAGGGCCACGTCCCTGCCGATTCCGCTGCCTGCGCCGACGACCAGGGCGATCTTTCGGCTGAATTCACGCTCGGGCGGCATCCGTTGGAGCTTGGCCTCCTCGAGGGCCCAGTACTCGATGCGGAATGCCTCGCGCCGCGGCAGCGCGACGTAATTGTGGAAACTCGAGAAGAGAGCGGCCTGGTCCGGATGCTTCGCCTGCGGCAGCGTGGCGGGCGTCCCAGTGCCCTCGAGCGCGTTGGCGCCGGCCATGACGTGGATCGCGTTGATGAAGAACTCCGTCGTAATCCGCGCCTCGCGCTTGTCCTTCGCAAAACCGAAAAGGCCGAGCCCGGGAATCACCACGACCGACGGGTTCGAATCGCGGAGCGCCGGCGAACTCGCATCCGCGAACGACTCGTAGTAGGCGCTGTAGCCCTTGCGATAGTCGCTGACCCGCGTCGTCGATCCGCTCTTTGAGCGCATCGAGCCCCTCGTTCGACCGGATCCCAGGGCACGAACATGGGGCTGATCCGCGTGCGAAGGAAATGATCGGGACAGCTGGTGCCGAGTGCGCACAGCTCTTCCGCCCATTGCGACGCCGCGAATTCCAGCGCATCTTCCGAGCTGTCCCAATGCGCGATGGTGCGCCGGTTCGACGACACGGCGCCGCGCAGATACGGCAGAATGGCCGCGGCCGCCGCGGCCCGATCGCCACGCCACGGACGGATCGCACCGCCACCGAACTGCGGATAACCGGCCTGCCGGGCGTGATCGTCGATGAACTCCCCCATCTGATCGATCGTCCGGATGCTGTTCACGTAGCACTGCTCCTGAGTGTCGCCCCAGGTAAACAGGCCGTGGCCACCGAGGACGATGCCGTCGCAGCCCGGATGTTCCTCGACGGCGCGCCGCAGCATGAGCGCCAGCTCGAAGCCGGGACGCTGCCAGGGCACCCAGACGATCGTGCGGCCGTACTTCTGGTTGAACTCCCGCAGCTTTTCCTTGCCGTTCGCGCTCGCCGCAAGCGCGATCGCCCAGTCCGGATGCAGGTGGTCGACATGGTCGAACGGGAGAAAGGCGTGCAGCGGCGTATCGATCGACGCGGCGACGCGGTGCTCACCGAAGGCTGCCAGGGGATAAAAGGCGACCATCTCGTCTTCGTGTTCCTCGCCCTGGTAGCGGGGAATCAGGGCCTCGAGCTTGTCCATGTAGAGAATCGCGAAGCCAGACGCCGTAATCGATCGGAGATCGCCGCCACTGCCCTTCACGGCCAGCACGCGCGTGGGCTGTACCGGTCAACGGATCGGGAAGGTCGAATTTGGAGCTGGTATTGCCGCCGCCGAAATTGGTGATGCGCAGGTCGTCGCCGAGGCGGTTCGAGCGATAGCGCAGCTGTTCGAGCGGCGACAGCGTGGACGCTTCGCGCTCATCCCACAGGTTCTTCAGAAACTTCGTCCCCACACTCGCGACTTCAGGCACAGCTGAACTCCATGTAGTCCCGGAACCGCTGATAGTGCGGCTCCCAGTGATCGGTCTCGCGCGGTTCGAACCGCTCGACCGGGAAACGAGCGATCGATCATCGCGCGGGCCTCCGCCAACGACGACACGGCGCCGGTCGCCAGCATTTGCATCGCCACGTTGCCGAGCGTCGTGGCCTCGACCGGGCCGGCAATGACCGTGCGGCCGGTCGCGTCGGCCGTGAACTGGTTCAACAGACGATTTCGCGCCCCGCCCCCGACGACGCGAATCCGATCGAAACGCTGCCCTGTCAGCGACTCCAGCGATTCGAGCACCGAGCGGTACTTGAACGCCAGGCTCTCCATGATGGCCCGCGAGTACGAGGGCGGCCCCGTGGGTGACGGTTGGCCGGTCAGCCGGCAATAGCCGTCGATCGCGACGATCATGTCGTCCGGATTGCGGAAGCCGGGACTGTCCGGATCGAGCAGGGTCTGGAAGGGCCGCTCGGCGCCGGCCGCAGTCACCAGTTCGTCGTAGCCATAATCACGGCCGGACACGGCCCACGATCGGCGGCACGACTGCAACAGCCACAGACCACCGATGTTCTTGAGGAGGCGCGTCGTGCCGCATACGCCGCCTTCGTTGGTGAAGTCGAGCGCCATGGCCATGGGCGAGATGACCGGCGAGGCCAGCTCGGTACCCAGCAGCGACCACGTTCCCGAGCTCAGGAACGCCGTGTCGCCGCTGGCCTCCACGGCGACGAAGGCCGAGCCCGTATCGTGGCACGCCGGCGCGACCACCGGCGTGCCGGCGAGCGCCGCATTGACCTCCTTCTGCAGCGGGCCGAGGACGGTCCCGGCTTCAACCAGTTCAGGAAGCAGCCGCGTTGGGATGCCGAGCTCGCTGAGGAGATCCGTGGCCCAGGTTCGTTTGACCGCGTCGATACACTGCGTCGTCGTGGCGTTGGTGAACTCCGCGCACAGCCGCCCGCAGAGCCAGTGGTTGAGTACGTCGGGAATGGTTCCGAAGCGATCGGCGGCGGCAATCGTCTGGGGTGAGGCCTGGCAGGCCGCGTACAGCTGGTACAGCGTGTTGAACCACAGGAACTGGATACCTGTCGTCTCGTAGATCCGCTCCCGCGGCACCACTTCGAAGACGCGCTCCATGACGCCATCGGTCCGCCGATCCCTGTAGGCGTACGGCGCCTCGACCAGGCTGCCGTCCCGCCGCAACAAGCCGTAATCGCAACCCCACGCGTCGACACCGATGCTGGCAAACCGCGTGACGCCGACCTGGTTCAACGCCCCCTGCATCTCGCGCCACACGCGGTGGATGTCCCACCGCAACGAGCCGTTGTCGCGCGTCGGGCCGTTGGGGAACCGGCACACCTCGGCGAGTGTCAGAACGCCAGCGTGCAGCGACGCCTGCATGACACGGCCGCTTTCGGCGCCGAGATCGAAGGCGAGATAGTCGCGTCGTGCCCGAGCGGCTCATGCGTCCACCTTCAGACGCGGCGGCGACGGTTTCCCACCGCCCGGCACGAGCGGATCTGAGAACGGCGTCGGTCACGTAGTCCGTTGCGAGGCCGTCGCGAAACGTCGGCGCCATGCTGCTGCCGTCGGCGACCGACCGGCAGAAATCGGCGAATTGGTGCACGAATGTGTGTTCGTAGCCGATCTGCAGCCCTGGCACCCACCAGTGCTTCATGTACGGGTGGTCTCCGTCGGTGACGTGGATGCTGCGCCAGCCGCGAGTTCGACCTTCGTCACGATGATCGAACCATTGCAGGCGATGCAGATCGTGCAGATCCCACGCGGCCGAGGCGTGCTCGCCATTGATCTCGAGCGTGTAGAGCGCCTTATGACCACGTGCGTAGCGGGTCGACTCGAACGTTGCCAGCGAGCCGTTGCGGAACCTCGCGAGGAAGGCGCACGCATCGTCGATCTCGACCGGCTCGATTCGGCCCGTGACGGTGTGCTTGCGCGACTTGATGAACGTCTCCGTCATCGCAGTCACGCCGTCGATCGGACCGTTCAGCCACATGGCCGTGTCGATGCAATGCGCCAGCAGATCCCCGGTCACGCCGCTGCCGGCCACGGAAGCATCGAGGCGCCACAGCCCTTCTCCTCCTTGTGGCAGCTCCTGCGAGATCGTCCAGTCCTGGAGGAACTTCGCGCGATAGTGAAAGATGCGTCCCAGCTTTCCTTCCTCGATCAGCTGTCGCAGGAGGACGATGGCCGGAACCCGGCGGTAGTTGTACCAGACCGAGTTCGCCACGCCAGCGCTCTCGACAGCACTGACCATCGCTTCCGCCTCGGGGACCGTTCGCCCGAGCGGCTTCTCACACAGCACCATCTTGCCGGCGCGCGCGGCGGCGATCGCGATCTCGGCGTGCGTGTCGTTCGGGCTCGCGATATCGACCAGGTCGATGTCCGGGCGTTCGACCAGCTCGCGCCAATCGGACTCAACCGAGCCATATCCCCAGTTGGAGGCGAACGCCTCGAGCCGCTCCCGGTTGCGCGCCGAGACCGCCTTCAGGACGGGCTCGAAAGGCAGATCGAAGTAGCGCGGCGCCTGCAGAAACGCGTTCGTGTGCGTACGGCCCATGAAGCCGTAGCCGACGAGCCCGATGTTGAGTTTCTTCTTCATGCGTTCTCAGCGACCACTGGTGCCTGCCACCCATGAGCGGCGCGGACATCCATCATCACTTTCAGGATGTCGCTCCACGTCTGCGGTTCGAGCATCGTGCTGTTCGAGAACATGCAACCGTCCCAGCAGATGTGCTGCACGGCACGGGTCGGATGTCCCATGTCGTCACGAAGCCAGAACCCTGCATGACGGACGATGTCGAGCTTGCCCTGGGGATCCGTGGGCAGGCAGTGACGGCCGGTCTTGTCGTGCGAACCCGATCCCTTGACGGTCGCGTCGTTCTGCGCGACATGGAAATCGATCGTCCATGGCCGCAACGCCGTGGCCACCCGGTGATAGGCGTCGTCGAGCTGCGCCGAGTCGTTCCAATCGTAGCCTTCCGGAAGCAGCCGATCTTCCGGCGCGTTGGCGCCGAGCGTATACAGCAGGTTGTGCGCCATGTCGGCCTGATAGCCAAGCGTCTTCGGACGATCGACCATCTCGAGCAGCTGCACCATGCGCCGCCAGCTGTGCATGCCACCCCAGCAGACCTCACCCTCCGCGGCCAGCCGCTCGCCGTAGTCCTCGGCGATGTCACAGGCCTCCCTGAAGGTCGCCGCGATCCGCCTGGTGTTGCTCTCAGGATCTCTGGCCCATTCGGCGGGAGACGTGGCCGAGTCGATACGAATGACGCCGTATGGCCGGATACCGAGCTCACGCAGCCGTTTTCCAATGACGCACGCCTTGCGGACCTGCGTCACGAAATTCCGGCGTTCCTCGGAGCCACCCATGGCAGCGCCGCCACCGGTCGGCGGCCAGACCGGTGCGACCAGTGAACCAACGACGAGGCCGAGGCTGGCGATCTTGTCCCGCAACCGCCGCAACTCGTCTTCCCCCGCGTCGATGCTGACGTGTGGATCGAAGAGGAACAGATCGACACCGTCGAAGCGTGTGCCCGCGACGACCGCGTTCGCCGTCAGATTGAGCATCGTATCGAGGTCGATCGTCGGCTCCGCTCCCGGACTCCCCTTGCCGACGAGGCCCGGCCACATGGCGTTGTGGAGGGCGGGTTCCGAACCGTGAGACACCTGGGCCATGGTCACCTCACTGGGCACGCAGCGCGCGCAACGGTTCGTTGTCGGGGTTGCCGGGGCCAAAGTGTTTCAGGATCACCAGCGGATCGCTGGCGCTCGGATTCTCGATCCTGACTCCGGCCTTCGCGGCCTCCGCCGATACGAACAGCTCGTCCTGTGTCATGGCGCCGAAGCGGATCATCGTCGGCGCCGAGACGGGATGAGCGCCGAACGTGCCTTCCCCCTGCACCACGATCAGGCCGTAGGCGGCGCTGTCCTTGATCCGAACTCGCTCGTCGTGGCAACACCGTCAGTTCCTTCGCCGAATACCAGCCGGTGCCATAGCACACCCATTGCTCCCGGTAGCCGTCGGCCTCGCTTTCCGCGACGGGGCGAACGGCCTTGGGAAACACGCGGTTCCTGGCGCCGAACGTTGGATTGACGTTCGCCTCCCAATCGAGCATCCCGATGATGAAATCGAGGTCTCGATGCTTGTCCGCCGGGACATCCTTCACCAGCAGATCCCAGGGTACGACCCGGCCCTCGACCAGTGACTGAAACATCCCGAACACATCGCTGTTCACCTGCGGCTCGTACGTCACCAGCGAGCCGGGCGCGTGAAGAATCCCCGGGTCGATTTGCCAGCCGGTGCCGACCTGCAGCCGATAGGCCTTCGACAGGTTGAGAATGCCGTTGTCGCCCTGCGCCCAGTTCTCGAGGCAGCGCCGGACGTCGTCCTTTGTCGTGCCGGGCTCGAGACCCATGAACGTGTAGGGAAAGTTGTTGTCGAGCTGGTTGTACTGCGGCGGAAAGTAATAGGCCTCTGGTTTGCCCTTGCGTCCAACGAGCTTTGCGTGCGCGTCACTCTGATGCATGTGATGCGGAATCGGACCCATGTTGTCGAAGAACTTACAGAGGACGTTCCACCCTCCCTCCTTCTGCATGACCTCGGAGCCGAGCAACAGGTCACCGGCAACGTCGACGGCCGCCTTCAACTGGACGCGATCGCCAGAGTCGAGCCTGACGTAACTCAGCCCTTCGTCGGCGGGTGTCCCAGGTCCGTTGTCGGCATTGGTCGTCGACGAAAACCACCGCTCGTTGATGCCACCGCGATGCGCGCCAAGCGCATAGAGGTCATCGGGGTGAAGCCGAAGCCTGCGCCCCGGCTGCATGAACGTGCGCGGGACCCAACAGGGTTCGAGTCGAAGAATGCCGCCGCCTGCATCCAGGGCGTCTTGAACGTACGCGCGGTTCACCATGCCGTCACCGAGTCCTGTCGACGAGAAGAGGGTCCAAGGCCGAGGTCGCGACGATATCGTGGCCATACGCCACCTTCAAGCGCAGACCACGGCCCTTGGAGGCGTTATGCGGTGCGAAACGCACAGGGCTGGTTGATACTGCGAATGGCGCGGCGAATCCGGAAGCCGCGTTCCCGGACTCATGCGGCTGTTGTGACCTGCGAAACGCTCGGCTCCCTCGGCGGCTGATCGCATAATGCGGCCTCGACAATGGGTGCATCCCGGTATCGTGGCCGGCGAGCGTGTTCGATCGAGAACGAGTCGTTGCGCGTCACGCTGGTGGCGGAAGGCGGTCACATCGCGGAGATTCTCGACAAGCGTACTGGAATCAACCCGCTCTGGTCGCCGAAATGGGAATCGATCGACCCGTCATCGCTCACGCCTGATCGCATCGCCTTCTACGGCGGGCCCGCCGACGGCCCGCTGCTCGCCGGCATCCTGGGGCATAACCTGTGCCTCGACATCTTCGGGGGACCGTCGACGGACGAACTCGCCGCCGGCTGCTCGACGCACGGTGAAGGCTCGGTCGCCCGGTATCGTCTCGTGGCGGACGGGACGAGGATGACCGCGAGCGCGACATTTCCGCTCGCGAACCTCGATTTCCTGCGTCGGATCGAGCTGCGCGACACATCCGTCCTCATCACCGAGACGGTCACCAACCAATCGGCATTCGACCGGCCGATCGGCTGGACACAACACGTCACGTTGGGAGCGCCATTCGTCAAGAACGGTGTCTCGGAGCATCGCTGCTCGGCCACGCGCGCCAAGGTGTTCGAGGCCCCTTTCGGCCCGGCTGATTACCTGGCGCCAGGCGAGGTGTTCGAGTGGCCCCTCGCGCCGCGCACCGATGGGGGTGTCGCCGATCTCCGGCGTTTCAACAGTGCCGCTGCGTCCAGCGCCTACACCGCGTACCTGATGGACCCGTCGCGCGAGCATGCATTCTTCGTCGCCTATTCTCCCGAGTTCGAGCTGGCGGCCGGATACACCTGGCGTCGCCGGGACTTCCCGTGGATGGGGATCTGGGAGGAGAACCGAAGCCGGCCACAGACGCCATGGAACCTCGACGAGATCGCGTGGGGATTCGAGTTTGGCTGCTCACCGTTCCCCGAGACGCGCCGCGCCATGATCGATCGCGGCCGGATGTTCGAGACGCCGACGTATCGCTGGATTCCGGCGCGGACCGCCGTGACCTGCGAATACGAAGCGATCGTCGCTCACGCTCGGGCCATCCCGACGGAACTGCAGCCGCGCGGATAAGCGCCGGTCTCCAGGTTTTGCGGCGCGAAACGCTTGGCAGCCATCCCGGTCTGCGCTACGTTGCGTGGCCATGAACACTTCGCGCCGGTCGACAGTGCCGTTCATCACGCCCATCGCGGTTGCATCGTTGACCGCCACGCTCGTCATCCTCGTCGACAGCCAGGCGGGTCTCGCAGGCGCCGGGCAAGCCGCAGGCGTGCCGCCCCAAGGCGGGCGTGGCGGCGGCGTGTTCGCGCCGATCACTGACGTCGCCTACAGCGACTACAGCGGCTACACGAGCCTCTGGGACGGGCGGACGCTCGACGGGTGGGACGGCGAAAGCGACGTCTGGTCGATCGACAACGGCGCCATCCACGCCGACACCACGAAGACGCCTGGCCAGCATCACCTCCACTACAAAGGGCCGAACGCCGTCATGCGCGACTTCGATCTCAAGGTGGAGTTCAAGATCTCCTCGACCGGTGCCAACGGTGGCATCCAATACCGCAGCCGTCTCCTCATGGCGCCGCGCAAAGGCTCAATCGCCAACCCGCTCGGAGCCCCCCTTCCGGCCGGCATCACGACGTTCCTCGCGGCGGTCCAGGCTGGCGTCGCCGAACGGGCGCCAGCTCGAGGTGGCGCGGCCGGCAACGCACAGGGCCAGGGAGCCGCGCCTGCGAATCCGACCCAGGGATTCCAGAATCCGTGGCAGGTGAGCGGCTACCAGTTCGACCTCGATTCCGAGAACCGCTTCACCGGCCAGCTCTATGAAGGGCAGGGTCGAGGCGTTATCAATCCCCCCGGGGGGTCATCGAGCTCGTGACTGGCCGGCAGAACCGGATAGGAACCGTGAATGCCACGCCGAGGGCTTCGGTCAAGCCGCACAACGGGCTTCAGGGGGACTGGCAGCAGGTGCAGATCGTCGCGCGCGGCAACACCCTCGTGCATGTGCTCAACGGTCAGGTTGTCACGGTGAGCATCGATGACGACCCAACGTCGCGCGCGCCGCAAGGCATTCTCTCCCTGCAGCTAGAGGGCAGCGGCCAGGTCTGGTATCGGAATGTCTACGTGAAATTCCTCAACAACTAACCCGCTCACTGCCTTCCACGAAACGTCGTGGGGGCCGCCTTCAGGCGGCCCTCGGGCAACGTCTTCTCACCACGCCAGACGCAGCCCCAACTGCATGCTACGGCCGTCGTCCGCGGTCGTGATCATGCCGGCAGTGGGATTCGAAATATTCACGTCCGGATTCCCGAAGTTCGTGTGATTCAACAGGTTGAAGATCTCCCAGCGGAACTCCAGCCGTGAAGGGCCCATGTTGACGCGCCTGGTGATGGAGAAATCGACCCGCTGCGTGCCCGGGCCGCGCAGCGTGTTGCGGCCGGCCGTCCCTTGCGTTCCCACAGGCGGCACGACGTACGCCGTCTTGTCGAACCACTGTGTCTGAGTCGGATTGTCCAGTCGGCCCTTGTCCTCCTCTCTGCCCGGAGCGAAGTTCACGCGCTGAGGAATGAACGACCCACACTGACAGACATTCGTCGACGTGATCGTGAACGGGAACCCGCTGGCGAACCTCGCGACGCCTTGCACCTGCCATCCGCCCAGCACGGCCGCGGCGACTCCGCCATCAGAGAGCCATCGCCGACCGGAGCCGAACGGGAGCTCGTACCCGTAGCTGAACGCGCTGCGGTGCCGCTGATCGAAGCGCGAGATGGCCTCGTCCGCATCGAGGTTCCAGGCAAACGCCGTGTCGTTGGCCTCGATCTCACCAGAGCCGTTGTCGACCGTCTTCGACAGCTGATAGTTCGCAAGGAAGAAGAGACCGGACGAATACCTCTTCTCGAGACGGAACGAGACGCCGTTGAAGTGGGCCCACCCGCCGTCGGACGAATACAGAATCGCGGACTGGAACGCCGGATACGGAACGCGGGTCTCGATGGGCGTCGTGCCCGGCTGCGCCTGATTGATGTTGAAACGCTTGTGCTCGTTGTAGCTCCGGCTGCCGGTGTACGCCACTTCGACGAGGTAGTTCCGCCCCAGCGTGCGCTGCACGTTGCCGTTCCACTGCATGGTGTAAGCGGTTTTGTTGTTCGGATCCAGCGAGAACGGCGCCGGGAACTGCGGAATCTGGTCGAGGTTCGGAAACAGCGTGTCGACCTGGAGCGGGCGCCGTCCGAACGGGCGTCAACGAGAACTGTCCGTAGAAGGGCGGCACGAGCCTGGTGAACTGCAGCTCGTTCAGATTGAGGTTGTCGTAGTACACGCCAAAGCCGCCGCGCACAACCGTGCGATCGCTGACGTTGTACGCCACACCGATGCGCGGCCCGAAGTTGTTGAGATCGCGCTCCATGATTCCGGCGCGATAGAAGCCGTCCTGGTTGATGACCAGCGGCTGCAGCTGCGGCGGCAGGTTGGCAGGCACCTGGTGATAGGCGATCTTGCCGCTCGCCGGATCGAACGCGCCTTCGAGGTCCTGCGCTTCGTGCCACGGCGCCAGGTACTCCCAGCGCAGCCCCAGCTGCAGCGTGAGCTTCCTCGACACGTTCCAGACGTCGTCGATGAACGGCGCGACCGTCGGCGAGTGATAGGTGGATCGCGAACTGCCGAACGCGCCGGTGCAGGTCGAGCAGTAGCCGAGCAGGAAATCGGCCACGGGGTTGCCCGAGAACTGCCCGTTGAAGGCGAAGGTGCCACGAGGCGGCACCTCGGTCAGGTGCTCGAACGTGCGCCACTGCGCCTGGATCCCGAATCGCAGGTTGTGGCCCCCGAAGGTCTTCGTCGTCGCGTTGGAGACGCTGAAGATCTTCTCGGTGGCGCCTTGGGTAATGGCGCCCTCGCCATTGCCGGTGAAGCCGGTCAGGTTGAACCCCGGGCGTCCGTAGTCGAGAGGATCGGTTCCACCGGCAAGATTGCGGAGGCCGATGTCCCCCACCCAGTTTCGACCGTCGAGGCTGATCGGAGAGGTCAGATGGTAGGCGTAGTTGTAGCCGAACCGGAACTCGTTCACGAGTGACGTCGACAGGACCGCGGTTTCCCCGACGGCCAGGTTCTTCCCCTTCTGCGGCAGGTTCGTCACGGTGAACGTGCCCGGGTTGTTCTGCCGCCCGTCGTACTGCATGTAGCGCTCGAACACCGTGTGATTGCTCCCCAGCACCTGGTCGGCCCGAATGGTTCCCGTATCGGCGTCGTCGAGGAAGTCGCGAACCACCCGGAAGTTGCTGGCGCCAGCGTTGTTCGGCGCGGAACGGTCGGTGCCAGGATCTCGGCAAACCTGGAGAACCGGCTGGCCGGGATCTGATTGCCGGGGAACGGCAGACCGGTCAGCGGGTCGATGATCGGCGTCGCCACGCTCGAAAAGTCGCCATGCAGGAGCGCCTGCGAAGGCACGGTCGCGAGGAACGTACGCCCTTGAGTCGAGCGCAAGCCTTCGTACCCCCCGAACACGAACACCTTGTTGGGCACCACCGGTCCACCGGCCGTAAATCCGTACTGGTTGCGCTCGTACGGCGTCTTCGTCGCGGCAAAGTAGTTCTTCGCGTCGAATCGGTCGTTGCGCGCGAACCAGTAGGCCGAGCCGCTGAAGCGGTTCGTTCCCGATTTCGTGACGATGGAAACCACCGCCTGCCCCTGACCATACTCGGTGGAGAACGAATTGCGCAGAAGGCTCACTTCCTGCACCGCGTCGAGCGGCGGGTTCAGCGACAGATTGTTGAAGCGCAGCGACCGGACGTAGACACCATCGATCGCGTAATTGGTCGAACTGTCACGGCCCCCTTCGACGGTCACGTACTGGTTGCGGCTGCTGCCGGCAGCGCCGAACTGAGTACCTCGATTGAACGCCTGCGGCGTGACGCCGGCGGAGAGCGCGGTGAGAGACAACACGCCGCGACCGTTCAGCGGCAGATCCTCGATCATCTTTTCCGAAATGACCTGACCGACGGACGCGCTCTGCGTCTGCAGCAACGGCGTCTCGCCAGTCACCGTGATCTGCTCGGCCACGTTGCCGAGCCCCAGCGTCAACGTCGGCCGAACCGTTTCGCCGTTGCGAAGTATCAAGTCCTTGACTTCGGCGGGTGCGAAGCCCTGCAACTCGACTCGTACGGTGTAGGTGGCCGGACGAAGCCCGGGCACGGAGAAGCGACCCTCGCCATCTGTCACGACGACGCGCTGAGCACTGGTTCCGACCTGCGTCACCGTCACGGTGGCGCCGGGCAGCGATGCCTGTGTGGTATCGGTCACCACACCGACGATGGCCGACGATGCCGATTCCTGGGCACCGGCGCCGGCGGAGAGCGCGACGAACGCCGCGAGAGTAAGCCCCACGAGCCTGCGCAACATGCACTACCTCCTCGCTCGAAGCGGACTGGAAGCACGCGCAGACGAAACCGGCCACGCGGCTGTGGGCGCGGTTGTAGGGCTTCGCCGAGTGGCGGTCAAAACGTTTCCGTACGTGAAACGATATTTGGTGGGTCGAAACAGGAGCTGCCGATGGAGACAGCGTCTAAGTCGTGGTGTTCAGGCGCGTTAACGTCCGAGGAGCGGGAAGGCAATACGAAGAGCTGGAGGTCTTGCGTGCGACCCGATGTTGCGCGCCTTGCAACGACGTTCCCCGGTCGTCGCTCGATTTCATCCCGAAGCCATCGACTACCGTCGCTCGTCGAGGAAGCCGAACGCGTACACGGTCCCGTCGTCAGTGCCGACGTAAACCTGGCTCAAGGCGCTCCAGTAGCTGCCTGGCGACGCAACGGTCGTCATCGACCTGCCGCTGTTCCAGAGCGCCTTGCCCGTGACGCCATCGTAGGCATAGAGCACCGCCGGCGCTCCGGTCCGGCCAGCTCCTGCCGGCCGCCCAGTGGACAGCGCGAACACGACTCCGTTGACGATGATTGGCGTCGCGGGCGTTGCCAGATCGTGCGACGTCCACTCCGGCTCGAGCGAGAACACACCCTTGGCCTCCGTCACGCGGAGGGAGACGACGGCGCCGTTGCGAATCGCTCCGTTGGTCGCGCGAGCGCCCGAGGGCCGGCCGGAGATTGGGACGAGAATCCACCGCGCCTCGGCACCCGCGCTCGCCGCTGAAGTGGCCTCGGCCCGCGCCCAGGTCGACAGCGCCTCCGCCGCGATCGAGCCACCGCTCGCAACGAGGGATTGCGACGCCAGCAGCGGCGTTGCGTGGTTCGCACCGCCGAGCGACGCCGCGTCGAGCAGGATGACGCGTCCGTCCTTCGTCGCGGCGGCGACGACATCCTTCGTCCCGTGCCGGAAGACGGTAGGGCCGGTGACGAACTCGGCCGTGGGTTGCGTGAACCAGTCCTTCAGCTGCAGTGTTCTGGGATCGAGGGCGACGATCGCGTTCGCCTTCCCGTCTCCGCTCACCGTGCCCGGACCAATCGCCGCGAGCAACGTGTTGCCGTCCGAGGAGAATGCGACGGAACCGACGACGCTGCCGCCATTGGTGCGATAAGACACGACCGGCTTATCGGGCGCGTCGAGATCGATGGCGTACACGCCGTTCGGCGCACCGGCGCAGTTTCCAGACGTCGCGGCATACATCATGGTGCCGACCGCGACAGGGTTCGACCACTGCGAGTTGGCCGGGAGGAATGGCGCTGGCTTCTGCAGGTCCTTGCCGGATTGGAGGCCGACGACGTGCAATTGGCCATCGCCGGCGACCGCGTAGCCGACCATCGCACGGCCGAGGCCTCCGCGACCGAGGTTCGGGCGCCCGGGAATACCGGCGCCCTGGCCGCGGCCGCTGTGCCGCCGCCTGACGGGCCAGGGCCGGCCGCTCCGCCCCCGGCTGGCCCGCTCCACGACCGGGCCCGCCGCCGCGAGGCTCGACCGGAATTCCCTGGCCCGGCTCGCCGAGCAGGCTGCGAAACCCCTGATTGCCTCGCCCGGCAGCCGGCGCACTGCGCACCTGGTGCCGGCGTCGGCTCCGCCGTCCCGCTCACAATGCGTGTTGGCGCCGCCGTGATGCCCCCGCTGCAAGCGGCCGTCGGCGCGGGCAGCGCCCCCTCGAACGTGCGCGACCAGACGACGTAACCGGTGTCGTTGTCGAGCATGTAGAGGTTGTTCGCACTGCCGGCCACGATTGACGTCGGCACGAACAGCGTGACGCCGCTGGCGGTACTCCCTGCGTCAGCGCTGGGACCCACGGCGCTGGTTGTCGAGTTTCGACGATCCACTGCAACTCGAATCCGGGCTTCGACATCGACTCGACGGAGATCTTCGGGTCCGTCCGCAGCCACGACGTGCGCTGCGCATCGGCATAAGGCGTGGGCCAGTCGGACCAGCCGCGGCCGACCTGCGCGAAGGTCACGCCGCCGGCGATCAGCAAGGCGGCGAGAACAGAAGCCAGATCGATGCGCGCGCATCTTCATCCTCGCCTACCTGACGCCAAAGGCGTAGAGCATCCCGTCCCAGGTGCCGATGTAGACGCGCCCGTTCGCGACGGTGATGCCGCTGAAGTGGTTCCACGACGTAATCGTGTCGCCGCTGTTCCACAGTTCCTTGCCGGTCTGACCGTCCAGGGCGTAGAGCATCGCCTTGCGAGAGTTGGGAATGCGCCGCGCCGCGCCGCTGGAAAGGGCGCCGCCGTATCTCGGTCCGCCGGGCTCGTTCCACGCGGCGTCCTGCACGACCTGCGTGCCGTCGACGCCGCTCGAATAGGCGAAGACGATGCCGTTGGCGATGACCGTCTCCTCGGCGAGATCCATGTCGCGCGACAGCCACGCGGGCGTCAGCTGCCACTTGCCGGCGACTTCTTCGAGCTTGAAGGCGGCAACGCCGCCGCCCTTGGGACGGCTATGTTCGATCGGCGCCTTGAACTTGGTGCTCACCGGGCCCCAGAACGGCACGAGCACCCACTGCGTGCCCTGCGGATCCTGCCAGGCGCCGAGCGCACCCCAGACGCCGACGTTGTCGAACGCCTGGGAGTCGGCGCAGATGAGCGGTGTGGTGTGAAGCGTGGTGCGATGATCCTCGCCGCCGAGCCCGTCGCGGTCCAGCAGCCACAGACGGCACTCCTTGCTCGTGCCGACGAGAAACTTCCGGCCGCGATAGTCGATGACGACCGGCGTCGTGTTCACGTCGAGGTCGCGGCGGAACAGCCAGTTCGCGTTCGGCGCGGCGAAGAAGTCGACGAGCTGCAGCCGCTTGTTCGCGTCGATTTTCACGGCGACGATGCCGTTGCCGAGACGGCGGTTCTCCGGGTCGAAGAGCCCGTCGCCGGTTCCGAGATACACGCGGCCTTCGGCGATCGATCGCCGCGCCGCGGCGGCCCCACAGGCCGCCCCCTGCCGGAATGAACGTGCTCGCGCGGCGTGACGCGAGGTCGAACGAGTGAAAGGCGTTCGTCAGACCGCCGCAGCCCTGCGCCGTGGCGGTGTAGATGACGCCGTCCTTGTAATTGAGCGCATACGGCTTGCCGTTGCCGGGAATGAACTTCTCGGGCGGCGCGACGTTCTCGCCGTCGCCGAGGTTGATCTGGTGCAACCTGCCGTCCCAGGACACGGCGTAGATCGTGTACTTGCCCGGCGATACCTGCACCATCGCCGGCACGGCCGTCTGCCCGCCAGGGCAGAGCACGTTGTCGACCGGCGCCTGATTCGATGAGCCGGTTCTCGAACTTGCGGCGCCACAGCACCTGACCGTTCGCGATGTTGATCGCGAAGAGGTCGTCGGTGACGCCCGCCACCAGGCCGACCTCGAGCGGTCCCTGCGGCGTCGTCACGTTCTCCGCGATGAGCGGCGGAAAGAGGTTGTGCATCGAGCGGGCGGTGCTGTTCAGTTGAACGCGCCACAGCAGCTTCGTCGAGCCGACGTTGGCGGGCGTGAAGAACTTCTCGTCCTTCACCCATCCGGTCCGAGCGGTGTCGACGCCCTCCATCAGGACGTCCGTGGCCGAGAGCGTTGCGGCGCCCGAGAGCAGCAGAGCCGACAAGAACAGTCTTCGCATCGACATGTGTGGTGTCATTCGATGGCGTTCCACATTGCAAAACGAGAGCAGACCGTCTACATGCAGGCGAGCCGCTCCTTCCGCGCTTCGATCTTCTTGTAGTCGAGGCCGTTCGACCTTCTTGAGGTCCTCGAGCTTCTTGCAGGGGCCGTTCTTCTCGCGGTGCGCGATAAGCGCGGCCGCTTCCTTGCGCAGAAGACCTGCCACGCTCTCGAGCTCCACGGCCGGCGCAGTGTTGAGATTCGAGCGCCTTCTGCGCCTCGACTGGGAACTGGGTCGACAGGTACTGGAAGACGGTCTCGAGTTCTTGCTCGGTGCCCTGGGCGCCGGCAGCAACCATTCGAGCGATCACCTCGCGCCAGCCCTCGGGCGTGGTGCCGCACAGACGCAACGGTTTCCGCGGCGTGGCAGTTGCCACACAGCTTCACCGTGGTCTCTCGCCCAGGCGCGTCCGGCAGAACGCTTTGCGCGACGAGCGCCGGCGCCGGCAATCCGGCAGCTCCGCCGAGGAGAAGTGCGCACGCACCGGCGACGACGAATACCCGCATCACGCTGTCCTCCACATGGCCGGGAATCATACCCAGGCCCGCCGCCGGGTGGACAGACTCTTTCAGCGTCTGACGGCGTTTCGCGATGCGATACGCCTGGCGCGCTCACGGTCCGGTCGATTGCTCAAGCTCGTGGGCAGGCGTTGACAGGCCGCGCGCACCTGCTTTCGTGGAATGCCGAAGGAATGCGGGGAGCCCCAGGAGCCACTTCTGCCGGACGTCTTCCGGATGGTACTGTGAATCTCGAACACGCGAAGACGATCGGAACCATATCTAGACGGATGTCGCCGAACGATGAAGCCCGCGCGGGGCGGCGCGAGCGGCACAGGCCGCGCGCCCGAATGCTCAGCGCGCGGTCTCGAACAGATCGCCCGCCAGGTACTTCAAGCCGGAGTCGACGGCGACCGTCGCGACCACCCGGCCGGGACCGAGCTCGCGGGCCATCTGCACGGCGGCCGCGATGTTCAGGCCGCTCGACGTGCCGACCAGCACACCCTCCTCGCGCGCGAGCCGGCGCGCCATCTCGCGGCCGGCGGCCTCGTCGATCGCGCGCGCCTCGTCATACGGACGTGCGGACATGTGCGGCGGGATCGATCCGGTGGCGATGCCTTCCACCCGGTGGGCGCCGCCGCGTCCCTGCGTCATCGCGGGCGATTCCGTCGGCTCGAGCGCGACGATTCGAGCCGTGCTCCCGCCGTCACGGAGCGCTCGGGCGACACCAGCGAGCATCCCGCCGGTCCCGACGGCGCCGCAGAACACGTCGATGCGCCCGTCCGTCTGCGTCAGCATCTCGCGGCCGATTTCCGCGTAGCCGTTGAGCGCGTCGGGTCCTGTGGAACTGATCCGTCCAGAAGGTATTCGGCTCCGCGGCCAGCCTGGCGATCTCGGTTCGGAAACGCTCGAACAGCGCTGGCGTCACCTTACCGCCGTCACTCGGGACGAGGCGCAACTCCGCGCCAAACGCCGTCATCGTCAACAGCTTCTCCTTCGCGAACGCATCGGACGAGAGGACGACGAACGGATAGCCCTTGGCGGCGCACACCATGCCAAGCGAGGACCCGGTGCTGCCGCCGGTGAACTCGACGACCCGCATACCGGGCCGCAGCGCGCCCCGCGCCTCGGCTCCCTCGATCATCGCGAGCGCCATGCGATCTTTGTACGAGCCCGTCGGGTTGACCGACTCGAGCTTGACCAGGACGTCCGCCGCGCCGGGCGGAACGACGCGGGTCAGCCGGATGAGTGGAGTGTTGCCAATCGCGAGAAGGACGGACGAAGCGACGCTGGGCATTCGGTCATTCTAGTCGCGCGGATGGCTCATGGACTGTCGGGAGCGCGCGGCTCACTCGCCCGGAGGCGAGTGGCCCGAGTCTCGCAACACAAGCCATTCAGGAACAAACGGAAGACGGCTGTACTCCGCAATAACTCAGGCGGCGAGGAGTCTCGATGAGGCCGTTTGCCGGCGCTCGCGTACCTGACATCAGGTATTGCTGCGCGAGCGCGGTTTTTGAGCGCGACCCTCCACTCTCGCGAGTGATTGCGCCGATCGCTACGCTTTCAGGACCGACTGCACGTACGCCGGCTTCAACGGCAGCCGCCGAGCCGGCTTGCCGGTCGCGTCGAAAAACGCCGCGGCAATCGCCGACACCGCCAGGGCATTGGCCGCTTCCGATCCGCCGCCGTAGGCGCCGACCTCCGGATGGTTGAGAATCACCACCTTGATCTCCGGAACGTCCGCCATCGTCAGAATCGGATAGCTGCGCCAGTCGCGGCTCGTGACGCCGCTCTCGTCGAAGGTCATCTCCTCGTAGAGCGCGTGGCTGAGCCCCATCAGCGCGCCGCCTTCGATCTGCCGCTTCAGCTGCAGCGGATTGACGACGATCCCCGGATCGACGGCAATCGTGTACTTGTCCACCGTCACCTTGCCCGTGCTCGGCACGACCGACACCTGGCAGACGCAGGCCCAGTAGGTGCCCGAGCGCAGCATCACCGAGACGCCCTGCCCCGACACCGGCGTGGCGCCGGTCGCGGCGGCTTTCGGGCTCGGCGACGGACGGGTCTGCCATCCCGACGCCTCGCGCACCGCCTTCGAGCACGCCGATCAGCCGCTGGTCGTCGGTCTGCCTGAGGCGGAACTCGATCGCGTCGATGCCGGCCAGCGCCGCCGCCTCGCTGATCGCCAGCTCGCGCGGGTAGTTCTGCTGCAGCTGGCCCGGCGTCCGCATGCTGTGGTCGCGGAGACCGATGGCGAGCGGCGACGCCTTCTGTCCGAGCTGGAACGTTCCGTATCCCGACTCGGCGACGTTCGGAACCCGGTCGTAGACCCACGGATCCGAGATGCCGTTCACGGTCGAACCGATCGAGCCGGCTCCGGCGCTGAACGTCCGGCGGCGGCGGCGTCGGCAGCCCGGCGATGAGCGCCCCGACCAGACGGTCGTCCTGCATCGCGGGCATGTAGTGATCGGCCTGGTAGGCCGTGATCTTCCCGCTCGCGTCCCAGCCGATCCGGATGTCGGAGAGCGCCGGGCGGCGACTGCGTGGACCACTGCAGATCGTCGGGCCGCATCCACTGCACGCGCACCGGCCGGCCGACCGCCTTCGACAGGATCACCGCCTCGTCCTCGGCGCCGGCGTTGCCGCCGTTCGACCGTCCGTAGTGGCCCGGGCCCGCGTAGATGCGGACCACCACGTTGTCGACCGGCGTGCCGAGCATCATGGCGATCTGTCCGCGCAGCGCCTGCGGGTTCTGGTTGTGCGTGTGGATGTACACCGTGCCGTCGGACCTGCGCGTCGCCGACGGCGATCGTCGGACCGATCGGCGCGTGCTTCATGAACGGCAGCTCGTAGCTCGCCGACAGGCGTCTTGGCGGCGGCGGCGAGCGCCGGCGCGACCGTCGCCGCGGCTCTTCTCGCTCTTCGAGACCGGCGTCGTTTTCCAGTCGGCCTTCTCGCGCAGCCACGTGTGCAGCTGCGTGTGGCCCGGGCAGGCCCTTCCACTCGCGTCCACTTCGTGTCGGCCGCCACCTGCTGCGACGCGCCAATCGCTTCCCACTCCGTCGGCGCGACCACGCCAACGAGGTTGCCTTTGACGATGACCTGCGCGTTCGGGTACCGCGCCTTGTTCAATTCGCCGACCGAGATCAGCGTCGAACCGAGCGTCTTCGGGATGCACGACCCGGCCGTGCAGCATGTTCGGCAGGCGCACGTCGGTGACCCAGACCTCCTTGGCGCGTGACCTTGGACGGGCGTCACGGTGTTCGCGTACGACTTGCCGATGATCGTGTACTGGCTGGTGGGCTTCATCGGCGGGTTGCCGGTGACCGTCAACCCGAACATGTTCGTCAGGTCGCCCGTGACCGGAATCGTCAGCTTCAGCTGCTGCCCGCGCACCAGCTCGCCGTACGAGATGCGTCTTGCCGCCGCCCGAGACGACGCCGTCCTTCACCGACAGCTGGCTCTTGTCCACCTGCGAGCGTGGCTGGCCGCGAGGTCGAGCAGCGCCTGATACGTGTAGGCGGCGGCCTTGCGCAGGTTGAGCGCCGCCGTACTCCAGGAACCCCGCGGAGAACCCGCCGTCCGGGGTGCGATCGGTGTCGCCCATCACGACCGTCGGTGATGGCCTCGAACGGGACGTTCAGCTCCTCGGCGACGATCTGCTTGTAGGCCGTGTGCGCGGTGGTCTGGCCGAAGTCGACCTTGCCGGTGCGGATCAGGATCGTGTTGTCGGCGTGGATCTCGAACCACGAGCTGGCAAGCGTCGGCGTCGAGCGAATTCTTGCCGGCCGGCGCGCGGCTTCGACCGTCTCGTCCCACACGCTCCCGCCGACCAGGCCGAAGCCGACGATGAGGGCGCCGCCGGTCTTGACGAACTGGCGGCGGGTCAGCGTCGCGCCGTGCACGTTGATGGCGGTGGTCGTTGAAGTCGCCATCGGCTTACCTCGCTTTCGCCATGAGCGGTGGCCGCGCGCTGCACGGCGTCGAGGATGGCGGAGTAGCTGCCGCAGCGGCACAGATGCGGAGACGGCCCGCTCATGAACGCGGCCTTGATCTGGGCGACGTTCGGCGTGGGCGTCGGCCTCGAGCAGCTCGGTGGCCTTGATCATCATGCCGTTCTGGCAGAAGCCGCACTGCGGCACCTGCTCGTCGATCCACGCCTGCTGCACCGGGTGCAGCGTCTGCGCGGCCTCCGACGCCGGCAGGCCCCGCTGGCTGGCCCACCGCGCCGGCAGCCCCTCGAGGGTCGTGATCTCCTTGCCGGCCACGCGGCTGACCGGCAGCACGCACGAGCGCGCTTCCTTGCCGTCGACCAGGACGGAACAGGACGCCGCACTGTGACAGGCCGCAGCCGAACTGCGGACCGCTCAGCTCGAGGTCGTTCCGCAGCACGTAGAGCAGCGGCGTGTCGCCGGCCGCCTGGACCTCGCGACGAGCTCCATTGACGGTGATCGTGATGCCTGGCATAGGACTCCCTCTATCGCTTTGACACAGTTAAGAGCGGCGCGCGCTACTTGCTCGGTCCGGTCCGATGGCGGGCTGCCACCAACGACGACCCTCTCCGCGCAGAGTTCCCTGTGCTCGACGGCAACGGCTGAGGTCGCCGAACCATGACGGGATCGTATGCCGAGGACGAGCCTGTCGCTGGCCTAAAACTCGCGAATCGCAGTTGCAGGTACTAGCGCACCTGCTTTTCAGGCAGCGAGGACCAGGAATTCGCGATCGCGAATACGAGAGACGTCCAAAATGTCGAACGAATTCGCGAAATCGCCAGCGCTGGAGTTTTGGGACAGCTCGGAGTTTTGGGACAGTTTTGGGACAGCGGCGATGCCCGATTTCACAAGCGCGGTAAAATCCTCAGAGATTTCGAGTCGGGGCGTAGCGCAGCCTGGTAGCGCACCTGCCTTGGGCGCAGGGGGTCGCTGGTTCGAATCCAGTCGCCCCGACCACTTTCCGAGGGTCCATTCAGATCTCGCTCCTCTCTCCGGGCAGAACCCGGAGAGTGGAAAGGCGATGGCGAAATCAGCGCCTATCCCTCACCCAGCCGCTCGAACGCAAACGGCAGCGGCGGCTGATGCTCCTCATCGACGATATGCTCGAACGCGCCCGACAGGTACTGCTCGCGCGCGCCGGCCAGTTCGTCGTGCACCCAGTCGGCAAGACTCGCGGGTGACGACACCCTCACCAGGCGGCCGAAACTGAGGATCCAGCTTCTCAGCGCATAGTCGTCCGACACCTCCATCGTCATCATCACCGAGCCGTCCGGCCGGTCCTTCAGGCGCTGAGACGAGTGCCAGGAGCGCTCCTTGATATACGCGGCAATGCGCGGGTGAAAGTGGAGCTGTACCTTCGAGCTGACCCCGCGATAGGCGCCGAGCGAGTGCTTGAACGGATCTGATTCGAACTCGGCGAGCGGCGTGAACGATTTCTGGCTGCGGGTCGCGCGCCGAACGCGCTCGACGGCAAACGTCCGCACCTCGTGATACGCCGGGACGAACGCGACGAGGTAGAGACCACCCTGCACGTGCGCGAGACGATAGGGATGGATGAGGTACTCCTTCTCCTTGGCGCTCGACCACGAGTGGTAGCGCATCGTGACCACGTGCTCGTGCAGGATGGCCTCGAGCAACGTCGCGATCACCTGCTGCGCCCCGGCGCCCTGCTTCTTGGTGCCGGCCGGCTTGGCGGTCACGATCCCCGGCAGGCGATCGACGAACTTCTTCATCTGCGGCGTCAGCGCCGACTCGAACTTGCGCAGCGCGCTCTGCACGTCGGCCAGGAGATGCGTGCCGGCGAAGCACTCGATCAACGCCCGGCTGAAGTACAAGGCGCACAGCTCCGAGAACGTCAGGCCGCTCCGTGCGAGCGCTCCGAGCGACTTGGTCTCGACCCGCCAGCACTTCGAGCCGCCGGTGGTGTCGTCGTAGATCGGAAAGCCGGCTTCCTGGAGCGCGGCCAGGTCGCGGCGAACGGTTCGCGTGCTGACGCCAAGCGCCTCCGCCATCTTCGGGATGGTCCGGTCGCGGGCGTTTGCGATCTGCTGCAGCAACGTCCACTGCCTGATTAGCTCGCTGTTCCGTCCCATCGTGCAGCCTTCTCGAGGCTCACGACGCTCGGCCTCCGATCCTTCTTTTCGGGTCTAGCCTGCGCGGTCGGACACTGCGCGCTGTCCCATGTTCGCTCTTTGTTCGCCACGCAGTCGAGTGCCTTGTCGACTGCCCGTACTCAGGAGTGACCACTCCTGACATAGCTGCGATCGACACTCCCGAGCCTGCGCAGAGCAGAGGAGGGGCACGTGAGGTCACGAGCGACAGTGCATCTGGACGATGGCGGCATTTCGGAGCGTTCGCTGCTGGCGGGCGTAAGCACGTCACACCTCTGCGTGAAGTGCCGTCTCCGCCGCTCGCGCTTCAGATATGCGGGGGTCGTGAAGGCGGACGCCGATCACAACCTCTGTTTTCGATGCTATCGGGGATTGAAGGACAGCTTGCAGGCCCGCCGGCTGACGCGAGGACACACGCTCGCGTGGCGCTGGCGATCATGAGTCAAGGAGAGATGCGATGACAGCAGCGGAGAAGGTATTCGAAGCGGTAAAGGGCGTCACGTTCGGACCGGCGCAGTCGTTCAGGAATCTGACGCTGATTCCGCTGATGGCGACTGGCGCACCCGAAGCCGACTACATGATTCTTGACGACGCGCTCGCGCAGGGCGTCGTCGAAATCGGCGAGACCAGCGAGGCGGGCCGGGTGCCGGAGCTGAACGTGCTCAATCGCGGGGCGAAGGCCGTCCTGTTACTCGACGGCGAGGAACTGATCGGGGCCAAGCAGAACCGAGTCCTGAACCTGAGCATCCTCGTGCCTCCGCACTCCTCGAAGACGATTCCGGTGTCCTGCGTCGAGGCTGGCCGCTGGTCCCGGAGGTCGGCACACTTCGCCTCGGCACCACGCACGCAGAATGCCGAGGACCGCTACGCGAGAATGCAGCAGGTCACGGAGTCCCTGCGCGCCTCCGGCACACGCCGGTCGGATCAGAGCGCCGTGTGGGAAGGCATCGAACTGAAGATGTCGCGGCTCGGGACGCGGTCCGACACATCGGCCATGTCGGCCATGTACGAGGACCTCAAACAGCCGCTCGACGAGTTCGTCTCAGCCTTTCACGCGATCGACGGCCAGGTGGGTGCGCTGTTCCTCGTGAACGGATCCCGCGCGGGCCTCGAGCTCTTCGACACGCCCGCGGCGTGGAACAAGCTGTCATCGAAACTCGTGCGGAGCTACGCGATCGACGCCATCGATCGTTCGAGGGAGTCGGCGGTGCCCGCCACGCCGGCGAAGGCTCGGGCAGTCATCGACGCCATCACGTCGAGTCAGGCGTCGGTCTTCGAGGCTGTCGGCGAAGGCAGCGACGTGCGGCTGACCGGGGCCGAGGTTGGCGGGGCGGCGCTTGTGGCCCGAGGCCGCACAATTCATGTGAGCGCCTTCGCCACCGTTTGATGATTCAGCACCTTGTGTGGCCGGGTTCGCGTTAACGGTCTCACTTCGCGCGTGAAAGCGCCGAGATCATGGCGTCGCGGAGGCCCTCGGCCCCCGCCTGCAGCGCGACCATCGCAAACAACTCGGGCCTGCGTGTCAGGGCCGCCTTCTCTGCTCTCTCGCGGAGGCTCAGAACCTCGGGCTCGGATGGCCTCGTCCCTTCCAGGAGTGACACGAGCGCATCGGCGGCTCGCCCGCTGCCTTTGATCAGGATCATCCGACGGCCGGCGCGCACATTCGCCTCCACTTCCGCCAGCGTAATGCCGCCGCCGTTGGCGACGATGGTGACGGAAGGACGCCCTTCTGCGAGCGTGGCAAACAGCCAATACATCGTGTCGGTTTCGGACCCCCACGAGTCCTGGGCGGGCGCCGACGGGTTGGCGACGGCCACGATATGGGAGTGGTTCGGATCGATCAGGCGTCTTGCCGATCGGTGGGATTTCGTTCGCAGGAGCGACGCCGATCAACGGGAAGGCATAGCCACTGTCGCGGCGAGCCTGTCCGGCGGCCTCCATGATGCCCGCCTGAGTGCCCCCATCCCCGACCGCGATCCGCTGCCCGCCGTTCACGAGCAGACGCAGCCCCTGGAACATCGCCACCAGCTGGCGCTGGTGGAGCTCCTGCATTCTCGAGGCACCACCGCTGAGGAACACGAACGCATCGGCCTGACTCCGAATGTCGGAGACGAGTGCCGCGAGGCGCTGATTCTTCTCGGGCGCGACGCTCGAGATTTGGAGGAGCACAGGGGCGGACGCTCCGCGTCCGGGCTGAGCGCCGCCAGCAGTCGGAGCCAAAAGAAACAGAGCGGCTCCGAGCACCATGTGCCGGCTTATCCGTGTGGCGCGCATCGTTCTGCCCTCCTTCACTCTCGCGGGCCGGTGAACAGCGTCGCGGCGTCCACGAAGCACAGCGGATTGCCGAACGGGTCGCGCAGGTAGAACGACCGCTCCCCCCACGGCCGCACGGCGATCTGCCCCATCGGCAGGCCGCCATCACCGATCTCCGGCGACAACCCGCCCGCCCGCTGGGCGCGCTGAAACACACCCGGCAAGTCGTCGACGGCGAAGTACACGTGGTCGAAGTTCGGGCGCGGGACGCGGGCGTCGCCATCGGCGCCTGGGTCGTACACGGCGAGCATCACATCGCCGCAGCTGAAGTAGTGCCGGCCGGGTGACACCCGCATGCCGGCATCGTCGAGCAGGGCGGCGTAGAACGGCGCGACGGCCTCGATGTCGTCCACCGGGAGAATGACGCGGAACAAGCGCGCAGCAGCCATGCCCTGCACTCTAGGCGGGGCCACTGCCGCTGACAAGAGGCGACTCTTCCGTTACTGCTTCCGCTTCCGCACGCGGTCCGTGGTGTCGATGTCGAGCCCCATCGCGTGGGCCAGGTCCGCCCACCGCACGAACTTGAAGTTCGTGTTGTCGCGCTCCTCCCCTTCCTCGTCGAGCACGTCGGGCGTGTTGCCGCCGTCCTGCGCCACGAGCAGCCCCTGCGTGAACTGGCCTCCAAGGTTGACGTTCACCACGTGCATGCCGTCCGACTCCTCTCCCGAATCGACCACCCCGTCCCCGATCGCGAAGTTGCCGATGTGCTCGAGCGTCTCGCGGTCGTAGACGAGGAACTCGTCGCTCCCCTGGCTCGATACGAGGAGATATCCGGTGCCCGGTCCTGACTTGTAGATGGTGAGCCCCTCGACATCCGCGGTGAGATACGGCGAGCCCAGTCCCGGGTCCTGGTTGAAGTCGAACTCGCAGGCGAACTCTTCCTCCTCTTCGTCAAACACACGGCTGTACGGCACCCCGAACTCGCGGACCCGATCGACCAGTTCGAGATTCGTCGCGGGCTTCGACACCGACGTCGCCCACCAGCCCACCTGCTCCTGCCCGAGATAGAGAATGCCGGAGTAGTCGTCGACGACCATGCCCTCCACCTGCGACAGCTCGCCGTCGTCGTCGTGGCAGGCGTTCCACGTGCCGCCGCTCGGCAGGTTGAACACCTCGGGCAGGTCGAACGTCTCGAGCACCTCGTAGCCCACGCGTCCACCCGCGGTGGCAAACAGCCGCAGCTTGGCCACGCTGGTGAACGCGCTCCGGCTGACGAACGCGAACGCGTGCTTGCCGTTGGGATCGGTCTGGGTGACGGCCAGGCCATACGCGGTGTTGGCCTCTTCGAGCTCCTCCTCCGTGTCCACGAAGATCCACGGCTGGCCCGGCGCGGTGATCTCGGTCAGCGGATCGCCGCCAGTGGCGAGCGCCGTGGGGTCGATCGCGAACACCCGGATCATGTCGTTGTAGCGATCGCTCGCCACGGCCAGATCGACTTTCTGGTTCTTCAGCTTGAAGCCGTAGATGAGGTCGACGTTGTTGTAGCGCGCGCTGTTGAGCGCCATCCCGGGCGGGGCGGCCTCGGGTGCGATGTGCTGCACCAGCGAACCGGACAGGTCGTAGACATCCAGGCCGCCTTCCTTGAGCGTAGCGACGACGAAGCTTCGCGTCGGGTCCTTGGGATCCACCCAGATCGCGGGGTCGTCGGCGTCGGCGTTGCCGCCGGCGTCGTCACCAAACGAGGGCCGCGTTTCCAGCACGGCGGTCACGGTTGGCAACTCACCGCGGACAACGGCATGCAACGCGAGAAAGACGAGGCCGGCAAACGTCAGCGCGGCCAGCGGGCGGAGTATCGGATGAGTCATGGGACTCGCATCATTCCTCCCTCGCGTAACGCGGGTGTCCCGGAACTGCAACGCCAGAACGAATTCTGTCCGGTATCGAACGCGTCGACGCCAGCTCGACTAACCCAAACGAAGTAACCAGGAAAAGATGCTGTACGAAGTGAACCGATCCCGGCGTTTCCCCGTCTGTATGCATTAACCAACCCGGAACACCACGCAGCACCCTCACGTAAGAGGACCCTTCCGTAAGGGAGGACCTGCAGTTCCGGCGAGGCCAAGGGCGGGACGTCGGCGCGCGGCAACGCGTCGGCGTCCCTGGTCGCAACAACCCGCAAACAGACGGCGGGCTGGACTGCACCGGCAAAGCCAGCCTGACATCGGGAGGCTGGCCGTGTGGACTGCCGAAGCGGTACTCGCCTGCGCGCTGACGCTGCTCGGACGTAACGTCAGCTCGTTTCCCCCAATCGAGTTCGTCGCCAGGGTGCCGGCCGACGTGTCGGCGGCCGCCGAAGCGTACGTGCGGGTCAACGACAACCGCATCTTCCTGGTGACGACAAGCCGGCACTTCCAAAGCCTGCAGCTCGCCCGCGACCGGTGCGGCGACCTCATGGCCGCGCGCAAGCTCGCCAGCGTGCTCATTCACGAGGAAACCCACCTGAAACAGGGCACCGACGAAGCCACGGCCTACAACGCGCAGCTCACGGCGCTGACGGCGATGGGCTCCGGCATCGGCTCGCCGCCCTACATGGAAGTCGTGCGTGCCATGCATCACACCCTGGCGAAGCCGAAGCGCAAGCCGGAGCGGATCGTGGTGCTGAGCGGCAACGATCCAGGCAACTGACCATGATCGACGATCGCACGCAGACGGATCCCTTCGACGTCGGCGGCGTGCGAGTCGCCGCCGGGATCCGTGTGAGGTTCTAACGGTGGAGTGGAGGGCGGTCTGCAGACGCCCTCCACTGTTAGTCAGGCGGGCTCTAAAGATCCGCGGCCACATCAGGAGGACCCGCGGCCACGGGAGGCATCACGCCGGCTGGGCGATGCGGCGGGCCGGTGCGGACGGCAGCGGCCGGGCGTGCTCGACGATGAGCGCGCGCAGCTCGGAGATGCGCACCGGCTTCCACAGGTATTCATTGGCGCGCAGCACGGTGCGCTCTTCGGGCAGCACCGGCCGGCCGCTCATCACCACGGTGGGCACGTCGGCCAGCCGCGGCTGCGCGCGCTGCAGCTCCCGGAACTTGAAGCCGTTCATGTCGTGCATGGTGAGATCGAGCAGCACGAGGGCGACGCGATCGGCGAGCTGCGTCAGCAGCTTGAACCCCTCGGCGCCACCGGCGCCGACGGGCGTGAATCCGGCGCCTTGAATCACCCAGGACAAGACGTCACGTACCGCCGCCTCGTCGTCCACGAGCAGGACGATGGGCGGTTGATCGGCGTGCGACTCGCCGGTGATGTTGACGCGTTGCGAGCGTCGCGGCTGCATTATTGGGCCCCTCCCCGAAACTCCGAGATCGATCGATCTACTCTGGTTCACCAAAGAGATCAAGGGCCGGCGCCCTAAAGTTCTCGTTTTGGCACGTTCGGCACAGACTCGGTGCGCAAGATCGCTCCTGCGGCTAACCCGGGGACCGGGCCCTCCGGGCCAGGCCGGCGGTCATGGGTCAGGCGGCCGCGGCGTTGACAAGGCCCGGCGGCTGGGATTCAATCCGTTCCGCCGACAGCTGCATTCCCGGAAGAAATCCCTCCACGGAGCCCTCAGACATGCGCCGTTTCGCCCCACCGCTTCACGCCCCGCTCACGCGTCTGTTCACCGCCCTGCTCGCGCTCGTCCTCGCCGCCCCCGCGGTGGCGCAGTCGAAGGGCGACAAGTGGGTGGCGACCTGGGCCACGGCTCTGGTCTCGCGTCCGCTGCCGGGCCCGAGGGGCGGGGGTCCCGGCGGACCTCCCGCCGCGGCACCAGCCCCGGCACCAGGTTCTGCCGCGGCACCGGCGGTTGCCCCGCCGGCCACGCCGGCGCCGGCTCCTGGTGCGGCGCCGGCAGGCACCGGGCGGCGGACGCGGATTCGTGCCGCCCGCCACGGTCAACAACCAGACGCTGCGGCAGGTCGTGCACACGAGCATCGGCGGCAGCCGCGTGCGCGTGGTGCTGAGCAATGCGTTCGGCACGGCCCCGATCGCAGATCGGCGGCGCGAACGTGGCCCTGCGCGAGAAAGATGCCTCGATCGTCGCGTCGTCGTCGAAGCGGCTGACGTTCGGTGGCGCGCGCCACGGCCTCGATACTCGCTGGAGCGACGCTCGTCAGCGATCCGGTCGATCTCGCGCTGCCCCCGTTGTCGGACCTGGCGATCGACATCTTCATCCCGGGCGACCTCGGCGTCAGCCCGTCGCCGGTGACCACGCACAACGGCGCGTCGCAGACGAACTACGTCTCCGAGCCCGGGAATCACGTCGGCGCGGCCACGCTGCCGGCGGCGCTGCGCCCGGGCGCGTGGTTCCTCATCGCCCGCGTGGAGGTGATGGCGCCGGCCAACACCATCGGGCTCGTCGCCTTCGGCGACTCGATCACGGACGGCGCGCGCTCGACCACCGACACCAACAACCGCTGGCCGGACGTGCTGGCCCGGCGTCTCGCGGCGCGGAAGAGTCCGGGCGTGGCGGTCCTGAACGCCGGCATCAGCGGCAACCGCGTGCTCGGCGACGGCGCCGGCCTCAGCGCGCTGGCCCGCTTCGACAAGGACGTGCTGCTGCAGACCGGCGTCACGCACGTGGTGGTGATGGAAGGCATCAACGACATCGGCCAGGCGCGCAGCAACCCCTCGCCGAGCGCCGCGGACCTGATTGCCGCCCACAAGCAGCTCATCGAGCGCGCCCACGCGCGCGGCCTGAAGATCTACGGCGGCACGCTGACCCCGTACGAAGGCGCGGCCTATTTCGCGCCGGAAGGCGAGGCCAAGCGGCAGGCGCTCAACGACTGGATCCGCACGCAGCGGCGCCTACGACGGGGTGATCGATTTCGACAAGGCGACGCGCGACCCCGCCGCGCCGACGAAGTTCCTGCCCGCCTACGACTCGGGCGATCATCTCCACCCGAACGACGCCGGCTACACGGCCATGGGCAACCTGGTCGACCTGGCGCTCTTCAAGTAAGGAGCACGACACCATGGCACCTGCTCGGATCACGGGATTGGATGTCACGCGAGCGGTCCTGTTCGCGGGCTCGGCGCGCTGCTCACCGTCGCCACGGCGGCGCCCGCGCGCGCCCAGGCCTTCGCGGAGCTGAAGAACGCGCTCGTGGACTACTCGAAGGCCGACCTGGAGCCGCGCAAGGCGTGCGACGCGCTCGGCCGCTTCCAGTCGAAGGACATCGCGCAGATCACGGCCACGGTGGTCCCGGCCGCCGCGGCGACCCCGGCGCATTGCCGCGTGACCGGCGTGCTGTCGCCGGAGATCGCCTTCGAAGTGAGCCTGCCCGCGAAGTGGAACGGCCGCTTCTACATGATCGGCAACGGCGGGCACGCCGGCGAGTCGCTCGAGGACGCGGGCCGCGTGGCGCAGCGCAACCAGGCGCTGCAGCTCGGGTTCGCGTTCGCGCAGACCAACACCGGCCACGACGCGCGCAAGGAGCCGGGCGGCTCGTTCGTGATGAGCAACCCGCAGAAGGCCGATCGACTACGCCTACCGCGCGGTGCACCTCACGGCGGTCACGTCGAAGGACATCACCAAGGACTACTACGGCCGCGCCGCGTCGAAGTCGTACTGGAACTCGTGCTCCAACGGCGGCCGCCAGGGCCTGATCGAGGCCCAGCGCTTCCCCGAGGACTTCGACGGCATCGTCGCCAACGCGCCGTGGGTCGATCAGACCGGCTTCACGATCGGGGCGATGTGGAACCAGCGGGCGCTCACCGCCACGCCGGTCGTCCGCCGCCAAGATGGCCACGGTGGCGGACCAGGTGATGGCGAAGTGCGACGCCATCGACGGCCTGAAGGACGGCCTGATCGACGACCCGCGCAAGTGCACGTTCGACCCGGCGAAGGACGTGCCGGCGTGCACGCGCCGGCACCGACGACGCCAGCTGCCTCACGCCCGCCCAGGCGTCGGCGATCGCCAAGGTCTACAGCGGCCCGGTGAGCAACGGCAAGCCGTTCTTCCCCGGCTTCATGCCGGGCAGCGAAGCGGTGATGCCCACCTTCGGCGGCGGCACCGGCAGCGGCTGGTCCAACGTGATCCTGCCGCCGGCGCAGCCGGGCGCCAAGCCGGCGGACTTCAACCTGGCCGAGAACACGATGAAGTATCTCGTGCACACGCCGCCGAAGCCGGACTACGACTACCAGACGTTCGACTTCGACCGCGACATCAAGATGGTCGAGGCGTGGAGCGCGAAGGCCGACGCGAAGAACCCGGACCTCTCGAAGTTCCGGAAGCGCGGCGGCAAGCTGCTCATGACCTACGGGTGGTCCGACACGATCCTGCAGCCGATGATGGGCGTGAACTACTACGAGGCGGCGATGGCCAAGAACGGCCCCTCCACGCCCGACTTCTTCCGGCTGTTCATGGTGCCCGGGCATGGCGCACTGCGGCGGCGGCATCGGCCCGGATCGGCACGACGCGATGACGGCCATCATCAACTGGGTGGAAAAGGGCCAGGCGCCGTCGACGATGGTCGCGAGCAAGGTCGTGGACAACAAGGTGGTGCGCACGCGGCCGCTGTGCGCCTATCCGCAGGTGGCGCGCCACACGGGCACGGGCAGCATCGACGACGCGGCCAACTTCCGCTGCGTGGCGCCCTGACGGTCAGGCGGGCCTGAAGACCGCCGCGGCATCACTAGGCCGGGTCTGAAGACCGGCCCGCCACCACAGTCCAGGCCGGGTCTGGAGATCCGGCCCCCTAACCAGCCACGCCCGATACAGCATCCGGGGGATGCC
This sequence comes from uncultured Acidobacteriota bacterium, assembly GCA_963731785.1. Classification (GTDB taxonomy): domain Bacteria; phylum Acidobacteriota; class Vicinamibacteria; order Vicinamibacterales; family UBA2999; genus DASYRM01. The sequence continues at coordinate 71,557 of CAVSWX010000001.1, read as the reverse complement.
GGGACGCGGGCCGACTGAGCCATAATCCCCGCATGCGCGTCCTGACCTTGCTGGCGGCCCTGGCGCTGGCACAGGCGGCACCGGCACCGCTCCCGACGACCTCGTCGCCGAGGTCCGCACCCTCTCGGCCGCCGCCGACAACGACGCGCCGGTTCGACGCCCTCACCGCGCTGCTCAAGTCGCACGGCCTGCCGTTCACGGTCGAGACCGTTCACGCTCGACAAGCCGCCGTCCACCGGTCCCGACCAGACACCGGACCCGCGCACGCGCGGCCGCAACATCGTGGTGTCGCTTGGCGACGGCGCCGGAGCAGGTCGTGGTCGGCGCCCACTACGACGCCAAGTGGATGGCCGACAAGACGCTCAGCCGCGGCGCCGTGGACAACGCCGCGTCGAGCGTGATGCTGGTGCACGTGGCCGCAGGCGCTGCAGCGCGAGCGGCTCGGCAGCGTCGCATCCGGTTCGTGTGGTTCGACATGGAAGAGTCCGGCCTGATCGGCTCGACCAAGTACCTCGAGGCGCACGCCGGCCGATCGCATTGCGGCGATGCTCAACTACGACATCAACGGCTACGGCAACACGGTGCTGTTCGGCGCTCCGTCCGGCGGCGCCGATCCGCGGCTGCACGCGCACCATGCTCGAGACGTGCGCGGCGGAATCGATCGACTGCCTGCGGTTCGACGCGATGCCGCCGAGCGACGACCGCCCGTTCGGCGCGCGCAAGATCCCCACGCTGTCGATGGCCATCCTGCCCGCCGCCGAGGCGCACCAGGTGTGGCTGCTGCTGCACGCCAAGGGCGCCGGCTTCGCGCCGGGCTTCGCGCCGCCGATCTTCGGCACCATTCACACGCCGGGCGACGTGCCGGAGAAGCTCGAGGCCTCGGCCATGGCCACGGCGGGACGGCTCGCGCGCGGCCCTCATTCGGCGCGTCAGCGAGATGCGCTGAGCCGCGACGGAGGCGCGACGAACGGTGCGACAGCAGAGCGCGGGATTGCTGCTCTACCGGCGACGGCCAGGCGGGCTGGAAGTGCTGCTCGTCCATCCGGGCGGGCCGTTCTGGTCGCGCAAGGACACCGGCGCCTGGTCGATTCCCAAGGGCGGCCACGAACCGGGTGAGACGCCGCTCGAGGCGGCGCGGCGCGAGTTTCGCGAGGAGACGGGTTTCGAGCGTCGACGGCCCGTTCCTGCCGCTGACGCCGGTGCGCCAGGCAGGCGGCAAGGTGGTGACGGCCTGGGCGGTGGAAGGCGACCTCGACGCGGCCGCGATGCACAGCACCACCTTCACCATGGAGTGGCCGCCGAAATCGGGGCGGCAGCAGGAGTTTCCCGAGATCGATCGCGCGGCGTGGTTTCCGCTGGAGTTCGCCGCGGTGAAGATTCTCGCCGGCCAGCGCCCGCTGATCGAAGAGTTGCCGTACGTCGTGGCCGGCATCGCCGGCGCGGGCAGTTCCTGACAGACCGACCCTACTTTGCGCTGCTGCATCCCGACGGTGTCCTGCCACTCGATCGAGCGGCGGATGGCCTCCGAGATCTGCGCCGGCGTCATGTGTGCTTCCAGCGCGTCGCGCCGTGCGGCCGCCTCGACTCGCAGGTCCTCGTTCTTCCAGCGCGACGCCGACAGGTTGAGCCACATGTGCGCCGCCACGACGTCGGTGCGCGCGCCGTTGCCGGGGCCGAGCAGGATGCCCAGCCGCAATTGCGCGGCGGGATCGGCCCGATCGGCGGCCTTGCGATACCACGCCGCGGCCTGATCGAGGTCGCGCGCGCACGCCGACGCCGTTCTCGTACAACTGCGCGAGGCGGAACTGCGCCGCCATCGACCCCTGGTCGGCGGCCTGCCGGTAGAGACGGGCGGCCTGCGCGGCGTCGCGCGCCACCGGCGCGTCGCCGGTTTCGAGCACCATGCCCAGGGTCAGTTGCGCAAAGGCGTCGCCGCTGGCCGCGGCCCGGCGCAGCCATTGCACCGCTGCGGCCGGATCGCGTCGCACGCCGGCGCCGTCGAGATACATCGTGGCGAGGTTGGTCTGCGCGCCCACGTGTCCGGCGGTGGCGGCCTGCCGGTAGAGCGCGACGGCGCGTGCGGGGTCCAGCGGCACGCCGTCGCCGGTTTCGTAGAGGGTGCCGAGCGCCGTCTGGGCGTCGCGATCGCCAGCCGCGGCCCGCGCCTGCAGATCGGCGAGCGACGCGGCCGGCGTCGCGGTCTGAGCCGAAATGACGGCGGCGGCGAGGCACGTCAGCAGGGCGGTACAAAGAGATGGCCGAACCATCGGGTTCGGCCATTGTAACGAGGACGCTACTGCTGCGACTTGCGACGCTCGGCTCGCGCGGCGAAACGCTCCTCGCGCGCCTCGCGGCGCTTCTGCAGCTCGGCCCGCTGCTCGGGCGTGAGCAGCTGCAGCACCTCGGCGCGCTGCCGCGCCTCGGCGAGCGCCAGGGCGGCCGTCGCCGTGCCCACCTCGGTGGCGGCTGTTTCGTCCACCTGACCGCGTTCGGCCGACAGGGCCAGCGTCCGCCGCGCCTCGGCCGCCCGGTCGAGCAGCCCGCGGATCTCGTCGCGATGCTGATCGACCACCGCCCGTACCTGCTCGCGCTGCGCCTCGGTGAGATTGGCGCCTTCGAGCCCCAGTGCGACGCCGCGGCCGCCGAAGTGATCACCACGGCCAATGCCCGGCCGCCCCGGCCCGCCAGGCCCCTGCGCGGCCACCTCGGCCATCGTCCCCACGAGCAGGACGGCCGCCACCAGCGCCCCGGCCAGCCCCGCCGCCAGGAGCACGATCCTTTGCTGCTTCACCATGTCGTTTCCTCCTCCGATTTCGCGCCACGCGCGGCATCTGTAAGGGTTAGACGGTGGCGGCGCCGTCCGTGGAGGTTAACGACGTCAAGCCAGGGTAAAGAATCGGTAAAAGAAAAAGGGCCGCCGCAGTCTCCCCAGCCGCGACGGCCCTCCGCGCGCGCACCATCGAAGGTGCCTCGCGCCCGCTTGTCAGGCAGTGTTGCCTCCTCAGATTCTTCAATGCACGCGATCGCCGACGATGCCCTCCCACCCGTCCAGGCTCTCGGACAGGCGCGGCTGTCGAACGCGCGATGCCTCGGCCGGCTGCCACAAGCCATTGGCCTGGCGCCAGTCGGTCTCCACGATCGCCCACAGATGCTCATCGTGCAGGCGTCCACCCTTGGCCATTGACTGTCGCAGCACCGCCTCCTTCCGCGCGCCGACCTTGCGCAGCGCGCCGTTGCCACGGCCGTTGGCCGCCATCGCGCGGGCCTCGAGCCGGTTGACACCCACCTCGTCGAACGCGAACCCCATCACCAGCGCCGCGCTCCTGGCAAACAAGCCCGTGCCCCAGAACGGCGACCCCAGCGCGAAGCCCCACTCGGCGGTCGAGAACTCGCCGTCGAGCGCCCGCAGCTGGAAGATGCCGATGGCGGTGTCGAGCCCCTGCGGCACCACCGCGAAGCAGGCAAAGGCGCCCTGGCTCCGCTGGCGGTGCGTGTAGTCGATGAACCGCTCGAAACCCTCGACCGACGCGGGCGGCGGCGTGATGAACCGCGCCACCTCTTCGGTCGGTGAGCATCGAGAACAGCGATGCCGCATCCGAGCGCCGCAGCTCGCGCAGGTGGAACCCCGCGCCGTGCAGCACCGGCAGCAGCCGCTGCCACTCCGAGCGGACGATCCGCTCGCGGACCGCCGGCTGCTCGGGCTGGAAGATCAGGGGCTCGGTGGGCAGCGCGAGCGCGTCAATCTTGATCGCCATTTCCGTCTCCTCTCCTCTACTGCGCCAGAAGGCCATCGGCGCCCGCCGACGAGCCCGTCACGTCGCTGCTCGAGCCCCACACCACGTTGCGGCCCTCACCCCACACCACGTTCTTCGCCTCGCCCCACACCACGTTCTTCAGTTCGCCCCAGACGACGTTCTTGAGCTCGCCCCACACCACGTTGGCGGCCTCGCCCCAGACGACGTTCCTGCCCTCACCCCAGACCACGTTGGCGGCCTCGCCCCAGACCACGTTGTAGGCCTCGCCCCACACGACGTTCTCGCCCCACACGACGTTGGCGGCTTCGCCCCAGACCACGTTCTCGCCCCAGACGACGTTGCGGGCCTCGCCCCACACCACGTTCTTCGGCCTCGCCCCACACGACGTTGATGGCGAACGCCTCGAGGTTGGTGTAGACCGTCTCGCCCCACACCACGTTCTCGCCCCACACGACGTTCTGGCCCCACACCAGGTACTGGCCGTCGATGGTGCTGGCCTCGGTGATGCCCTGCGTCAGCCACGGGCTGCCCACCGGGGCGGCCGGGTTGAGCGCCTCGGCGAGGGTCACCGCGCCAATCGAGTTCAGCGCGCCGGCGCCCTGCGTCAGGACGTCGTAGGCCAGGCTGTTGGCGTCGGTCATCTTCAGCGAGCTGTGCTCGACCATCGCCTTCACCGCGTTCGGCGTCGGCTTCAGGCCGAACGACTGCGCGCGACGCGTCGACCATCAGCGCGACGGTGCCGCTGACCACCGCCGCCGCCATGCTCGTGCCGCTCATGCGCAGGGTGGACTTGCCGTTGTAGCTCGGGCCGCGCATCGTCGTCAGCGACTGGTAGAGCGCTTCGTCCGCCGTCGCCGCCGACAGCAGCCGGTGGCCGGGCGCCACGACGTCGGGCTTGGCGAAGCCGTCGTACCACGTCGGCCCGCGCGAGCTGTAGTCGGCCACCACGTCGTCGGTGCGGCGCTCGGTGTCGAACGTCTTCAGCGCACCGACCGTCAGCGCCGAGGGCGCGTTGCCGGGCGACGTGATGCCGGCATAGCCCACCTGGCTGGTGTCGGGATTCATGCCGATGTTGCCGGCCGACACCACCACCACCAGGCCGGCGCGCACCGCGGCTTCAACCGCCTGCACCATCGGGTCGGTCGTGGCGCTCTCGTAAATCGGGTGGCCAAGCGACAGGTTGACGACGTCGATGCCGTACGCGGCGCGGTTGGCCACGGCCCACTGCAGGGCCAGCAGGACGTTCGAGGTGGACCCCTGTCCCGTCTGGTCGAGCACGCGCAGGTTCACGAACTTCACGCCCGGCGCCACGCCGCGAATCTCGGGCTGGCTGCTCCCCATCAGGCCGGCGACGTGCGTGCCGTGTCCGTACGGGTCCATCGCCACCGAGGCCGGCGGGTTCGCCAGGCCGGTGGTGAAGTCGCGCGACGTCTTGACGCGCGCCATGTCGCCCTCGAGCAGCAGGCCCGAGTCGATCACCGCCACCGTCACGCTGCCGCCATTCACCGTCGTGGTGTTGACGCGCGGCTTGTAGGTGACCTTGCAGCGACGGGCGGCAGCCGTCGGACGACGAGCCGTTGGTGCTCACCGACCACGGGTTGCTGCCCGACTGCCACAGCACCCAGCCGCGGTTCGGCGCGCCGTTGGCCCACGACTGGACGGCGTCCACCAGGCCGGCGCCACTGAACACGGCGTCGGCGCCCGCTGCCAGGTTGGCCACCGACGCGTCGGGCGACGAGCGCCGCCTCGACGTTGTCGCGCTGCAGACCCGGGCCGGACGTCGTCATCGACAGCCAGCTCGCATGCCGCGGTCCAGTCGGCCAGCATCCGGTAGAGGCCGGCCGTGGCCGTGCTCGAGCCGTCCGCCTTGCTGGCGATCGTGAGGCTCACCGACGTAATCTGCGACCCGAACGGAATCTGGTTGGCGCCGTCGCCGAACAGGCGGTCGAAGCGCACCATGATAGCCGGCTTTGTTCCAGCAGCGCCGTCCACGACCGTCACCCGCGAGTTCGACGCGATCGTGGCCAGCGGGGCTGGCTGCTGCTGACGTGCGGCGTTGACGCCCGACGTCGTAGCCGTTGACCCCTGCGTGAAGGTCTTGTTCACCGCGACGCTGCTCACGGCCTCGAGACCGAGCGTGCCGCGCAGCGTGTAGGGCGAGTTGGCGGCGGCGCCCACGGCCTCGACGGCGAGGCCGTCGGCGTACACCGGCGCGTCGCTCGAGATCTTCGACCACGTTGCGGTCCTGCGGCGAGCTTCCGCGCCTGGCCCTTCGAGAGGGTGACCACGATCGCGTCGGTGAGGCCGTACTGGCCGTTCACCCGGGCGCCCTCGGCACTCAGGCGCTTCACCACCGCGCCGCGCGCGCCGGGCTTCGGCGTCACGATCACCTGCACGCGCTCGCCGCTGCTGCCCTGCTTCACCTGCTGGCGGAGCGCCTGATCGAACTTCCGATCGTCATCGCCCGCCGGCGCGCCGAACACGGTGGCGCACCGCAGAAGGAGCGCCGCGACCATCATGGGCCGCAGCCAGCGCGAGGCCCGCTGCCTCGTGCTGCGATGCTCGGTCGTTGTGTCTACACGCCACGTCACGGTGTGTCCCCCTTCGGGTGCCGTGGGACCGGCAATCGCACCGGGCCCGCCCTGGGGAGAGCAACGGGGAGGCCAACTCGACGGGAGTTGACTAAGCGCTTGCGCGTGCGGCAGTTCGGAGGACGCGGCGATCGGCGCGCGATCAGAACTGCACGCGCGGGTGTGCTGGATCGGCGCAGGCGCGGTGGACACCGACGCGCATGCGCGGTGACGAACGGCCCGTGTCTATTGGTGGAATCGCACGCTGACGATGGCGTGTTCCAGAAGAGAGCAGCTGCGCCGTTTCGGAACAACGCACGCGCAATCGGCACGCGGCCGCGCGCGTCTTCACAGTTTGCCGGGTCTGACGACGGCCACGGACAGCCGCGCTGCTGATCAGAGCTCGCGCGTCATCTCGATCATCGTGCGGCGGAAGCCGGCCTGCTCGAAGAGGCGCTGTGCCGCATGGTTACGCTCGGCAGTCCACAACATGACACGCGGCGCCCCGCGCGACTTGAGCCACTCGCTGGCGGCATCGAGCAGGGCACCGGCGACGCCGCCGCGCCGATGCGCCTCGTCCACCAGCACGTCATGGATGAAACCCGCCGCCTCGCGCAGCTCTTTCCACGACATGCGGCTCGAGTCCGGCGTAGACGTAGCCGACGATGTCGCCCTTTCGCTCGGCGACGAAGATCACCGCGTCGTCCTCGCGCAGCTGGCTGCCGAGGAACCAGGCGTAGCCTTCTTCGGGATCGCCGCGCGGCGCCATGAAGCGCTGCGGGTCGTAGGTGTAGTGCAGCCGCAGCAACGACGCGCCCAGCCGCCCCAGCGCGGGCACGTCGGCGTCGGTGGCGCGCCGGATGCGGACGTCGGGCGGGAGGGCGCGGGTCACGGCACCGTGACGTGCAGCTCGGCACCATAGAGCATGGTGCGATCGTTGTCGCGCGCGGCCCACGGCGAGCAGCGCCGCGAGGTCGCGCTTCACCACGCCGGCAAACGCCGGCGTGCCGTTCACGGTCACCTGCACTGGCGCGTCGAAATCGATGACGTCGGGCGAGAGCAGCAGCGTGAACGCCTGCACGCCGCGCGTCCTGACGACGAACGCGTTGCCGGTCCGGGTGGCGTCCACGCGGCCCGACGGGCGGTCGCGGTCGTAGAGCGGTATCACGCGGAGGGGCGTCGGCGAGAATTCGTTGACGTCGGGCAGCGCCGGCGTCGCCCGGGCGCGGCGCCGAGCCGGTCGATCACCAGCCAGCGGAAGCGGTTGTAGCGATCGGTGCGCTCGGTCTCCCACGACACCGTGGCGGGATGGGCCGTCCGCGGGTGCGCGGCGAGGAACGCCTCGTAGCGCGGCCGCTCCACCGGCCACCAGCTCACGTCGTGGCCGGCCTCCGGATGCACCTGCCACACCAGCGGCACGCGGCCTTTCTCGAGCATCTCGATGAGCGGCGCGACCGACGCGGCCGGATACAGGCGATCGCGTCCGCCGTTGACGATATAGAGGGGACAGCTCGCCATGTTGGCGGCGAAGAGCTGACCGTCGGCGCCGATGTCGGGGTTGGCCAGCACGCTCGGATGGCCGTTGAGCGGCAGGCAGGCGGCCCACGGCGTCGCCGCGCGCATCGCGAAGAAGTAGGCGCCGGTGCCGCCGTCGGAGATGCCGGTGAGCGAGATGCGCGACTCGTCGACGTTGTAGCGCCGCTTCAGCCGGTCCACGAGCGCCAGGACGTTGGTCGACCTGATCGTGCTTCCACCACTCGGCTTCGGCCCAGGAGCGCGGGTGCAGCACGATTTCGTCGCCGCCGGGTATCCGGTTGGTGAGCGGACGCGGCGGCTCGCCGCCCTCGGCCGGCGCCGGGCGCCCGACGCCGCCGTGGAGCATCACGCGCAGCGGCCATCGCCGGGCGGGCATGTAGTCGGCGGGCACCTCGGCCACGTTGTCGAGGCGATGTCCGCCCACCGACGACGGCAGCTCGACGCGGCCGGCACGCTCGCCCGCATACACCCGGCCCGCCCTGAGACGCGACAGGACGTCGGCGAACGAGGCGCCCGACGCGGTGATTCGCGCGATGCGCCGGGCGGCTTCGCCGGGCGAGCCGGCGTCCCAGAAGGCGCGCATCGCCTCGTCGAGCGGCGAGGGCGCCTGGGCGGTGCGCACCACCAGGCCACCGAACGACACGAGAAGCGTCGCGACGACCAGGACGATGCGCATGACGGTATATCTTATGAGCATGTTGCGCGCGGCCGTCCTCGTCAGCCTCGCGGCGCTGGCCGCATCCGCCGCCGCCTCAGCCCAGACCATTCCCACGCTCGGACCGCTCGACGCCAGCGGCCGCGTGACCTACTTCATCGAGGACGGTGAGCGCGGCTCCACCTACACGGCCGGCGATCGCGAGCTCGCGACCTGGGCGCTGAAGGCCTGGGAGCGCGCGAGCAACGGCCGTGTCCGCTTCGAGCCGTCGACTCGAGCCGAGGCGCTCGTGCAGATCCATTGGGTACCCGCCGGCGGCGGGCAGTACGGCGAGATGCGCTCGATACGTGTCGGCGATCGGCGCGGGGCCGCCGTGCTACATCCGGCCGGATACGACGTGCGCTCGGGCCGGACATTGCCGCGGCGGCGGCGAAAGATCCGCTGCTGCGCGAGACGATCGTCTATCTGACGTGCGTGCACGAGCTCGGGCACGCGCTGGGGCTGCCGCCACACCGACGACTTTCGCGACATCATGTATTTCTTCGGGTTCGGCGGCGACATCCCGGCCTTCTTCGGCCGCTATCGCGTGGGCCTCCGCACCCGGGCCGACATTGCCGGCACATCACGGCCTGTCGGAAGCCGACATCGAGCGGCGTGCGCGCGCTCTACGCGGCTCGCTAGCCACTGTCGCCGACGCCTGTACGAGGCGATCAGCGAGTCCACTCGTCACCGCACGTCAAGGCGTTCGCGGCGTCCAGCACCTGGGGATTCACGACGTTGATGGGTGCGCCGGCCGCATACGCGACGATCTGGTCGAAGATGTCCGCGAATTGCACTTCGTACTCGTCCCTGGTGACATAGCCGATGTGCGGCGTGCACACGACGTTCTCCATCGCAAACAACGGATGGCGGGTGTCGAGTACCGGCTCGTCTTCATAGACATCGACCGCGGCCATGCCGGGACGGCCCGCCTGAGTGCGGCAACCAACGCGCCGGGCTCGATCAGCGGAGCACGACTGGTATTGACGAGCAAGGCGGTCGGCTTCATCCGCGCAAGATCGCCCGCGGTCACGACGCCGCGCGTGGCTTCGACCAGCCGCATGTGGAGCGACACGACGTCGCATTCCGAAAAGAAGGCCTCCTTGCTGGGGGCCACGGCGTAGCCGTCGGCTCGCGCCCGCTCGCGCGAGCCCTCGCGCGCCCACACTCGTACGTTCATCCCGAACGCTTTGCCGTAACCTGCCACGACGCTCCCGATCCGGCCGTAACCGTAGATCCCCAGCGTCTTACCGCGCAGGCTGTGGCCGACGCCAATCTGCCACCGTCCTGCGGTGAGCGCGGCCATCTGCTGCGGGAGCTGGCGCATCGCCGCAAGCACCAGTGCCCAGGTCAGTTCGGCGGCCGCATACGACGGCGTGCCCGGATGCTGGCCCGACGACACGATCACGCCCAGACGCGTGCACGCCTCGATGTCGATGTGCGGGTAGACGCTGCGCTGACTGATGAGCCTCAGCGTGTCCAGTCGACGGAGCAGCGGTTCGCGGATCTCGGTCCGCTCGCGGATCAGGACCAGGACTTCGGTATCCCGCAGTCGTTGGGCCAGCGCCTCCACATCCTGGATGTGATCGTTCCAGATCGTGATGTCGTGGCCTGACAGCTTCGTGAAGCAGTCAAGCGTCCGAACCGTGTCGTGATAGTCGTCAAGGATGGAGATCTTCATGACGACTCCATCAAGCTACGAATGCACGCCTGGGGCTTCGTGGCCGGTGCGCTGCACGTACTCGACGTAGGAGCCGGGATAGAGATGCGGCTCCCGCTCGACGCCGCTCTCGCCGCCGAGCTCCAGCACCCGGTTGCTCAACGCCCGCAGGAAGGCGCGGTCGTGCGACACGAAGAGCATCGTGCCCTCGAAGTCCTTGAGCGCCTCGATGAGCATCTCCTTGGTGAAGAGATCGAGGTGGTTCGTGGGCTCGTCGAGCACCAGGACATTGGGCGGGTCGAGCAGCATGCGCGCGATCACCAGCCGCGTCTTCTCGCCGCCCGAGAGCGACCGGACCTTCTTGTCGATGTCGTCGCCCGAGAACTGGAACGCGCCGGCGAGGCTGCGCAGCACGCCGATCGACTCGTGCGGGAAGTCGTGCTGGAGCTGCTCTTCGATGGTGAGATCGGGGTCGAGCAGCTCGAGTGCCTGCTGCGCGAAGTAGCCCAGCTTCACGCTGGCGCCGATCGTGACGTCGCCGGCGTCCGGGGCCAGGGCGCCCGCCACCATCTTCAGCAGCGTGGTCTTGCCGGCGCCGTTCTTCCCCATCACGCACCAGCGCTCGCCGCGCCGGATGGTCATGTTCAGGCCGTCGTAGACGACGCGCGGCCGTAGGCCTTCGACACGCCCTCGATGACGATCGCCTGGTCGCCCGACCGCGGCGGCTGGCGGAAGTCGAACTTCACCACCCGGCGCCGCTTCGGCAGCTCGATCTTCTCGATCTTGTCCAGCGCCTTCACCCGGCTCTGCACCTGCGCGGCCTTGGCCGCGTTCGCGGCAAAGCGATCGATGAAGCGCTGCTCCTTGGCCAGCATCGCCTGCTGGCGCGCGTAGGCGGCCTCGCGGTTGGTCTCGCGGATGGCGCGCTCGCGCTCGTAGAAGTCGTAGTTGCCGGAGTACGAGCGTGATCTCGCCGCCGTCGATCTCGGCGATGCGGCCGACGATGCGGTTCATGAACTCGCGGTCGTGCGACGTCATGAGCAGCGCGCCGGGCAGGCCCTTGAGGAACTTCTCGAGCCAGATGATCGACTCGATGTCGAGGTGGTTGGTGGGCTCGTCCATCAGCAGGACGTCGGGCCGCCCGAGCAGCACGCGGGCCATCGCCACGCGCATCTTCCAGCCGCCCGAGAGCCGGCCGACGTCGCCGTCGATGCGGTCGTCCTCGAAGCCGAGGCCGTAGAGCACTTCGCGCGCCTGCGCCTCGAGGCCGTAGCCGCCGAGGTGCTCGTATTCCTCCTGCACCTCGCCGAAGCGCGCGAGGATGCGGTCCATCTCGTCGCCCTTGGCCGGGTCGGCCATGTCGTGCTGCAGCGCCTCGAGCTCGTGGTGCAGGTCGCCCAGCCGGCCGCTGCCGGCGATCGCCTCGTCGAGGACCGTGCGTCCCGCCATCTCCTCGACGTCCTGGCGGAAGTAGCCGACGGTGAGGCGCTTCGGCACCGACACGTCGCCCTCGTCGGGCGCCTCTTCGCCGACGATCATGCGGAAGAGCGTGGTCTTGCCCGCGCCGTTGGGGCCGACGAGGCCGACCTTCTCACCGGGATTGAGCTGGAACGAGGCGTCGACGAAGAGGACCTGCCTGCCGTACTGCTTGCCGATCTTCGAGAAGGAAATCATCAGGTCGGTACGCTTCAGGCGCCGGCCGACCGCGAGGCCGAAGTGGTAGGCGCCTTCCTGCTGCAGCCAGACGTGGCGGGCGTGATTGTCGGCGAGCTCCACGATGAGCATGCGCGCGTCCTCGGGCAGCGCCGCCGCAATCTGCTCCACCAGCTGCTCCTGGCGCTGCAGATCGACGGGCGCGAAGAGCTCGTCCTCGTGGATCGCCTGCAGCAGCGCCTCGTACTCGGCTTCGCACTGCTCCTCCGCGTCCGAGAACGAGGGGATCGATCGCTGGCGGCCGTCCATGTCGAGCCTGGCGGCGCAGCGCTCCGCCAGATCGAGCAGCTCTTGTGAGGTCGGCATGGGCCTTATGTTAGCCGCTTCGCGGCGAGGACCTGCGACGCCCGCTCGGCCGCTTCGCGGACCAGGAAGCCCATCTTGGGATGCGACGGCTCCATGTCGATGGCGACGCCGTGCTCGCGGAGCGTCTCGGAGGTGGTCGGCCCGATCGAGGCCACCATCGCCCGGCGCAGGCCCGCCCGTACGCCGTCCGCCAGCCCGAGCTGATCGGCAATCTGCAGCAGATGGGTCACCTGGGTCGCCGTGGTGAGCAGCACCACATCCACCTGGCCCTCCGCGAGCGCGCGGCACCCCTGCCGCAGCGGCTCCAGGTCCTCCGGCAGCGCCCACTGGTAGATCGGCACGCGCGTCAGCAGCGCGCCGCGCTCCTCGAGCGCCTGCAGCAGCTCGGGGTTGGGCGCCCCGTACTCCTGCACCGCCACGCGACGCGCGCGCAGCGGCATCTCGCCGGCACGCTGCGTCGAGGGCCGCCACCAGTTCGCGCCACGTGTTGGGTTCGGGCGCCTGCAGCCAGGGGCTGAGGCCGATGTCGCGAAGGACCGCGGTGGGTTTCGGACCGCGGGCGGCGATGGGAATGCGCCCGAGCGCGGCGATGAACGTGTCGCGCTGCGCGCGCACCCGGTCGACCAGTTCGAGGAGCGCCCGGGTGCCCACGCCGGTGAGCAGGATGATGAGATCGAATTCGAGGCGGATCACGGCGTCGGCGAATGCCAGCGCTTCGGTGTTGGATTCGAGCGGCACCTCGCGCATCGAGGGCGCCACGATCGGGCGCCCTCCGTAGGATTCGACAATCGACGCCAGTTCCTTTGCGCGGCGGCTCTCGAGCACGAGCACGGAGAGGCCGTCGAATCGGGGCTGGGTCACCGGACGATCTTATCAGCCGGTCGCGGCACAGTGCCGCGACCGGCTCGATGAGGCGCCTGCTCGGCGGGGCTGAAGCCCGCCCTGCGTAATTACATCGAGCGCTGGTTGCCCTCGGCGTGCAGATACGCTTCCTCGCCGTGCTGCGTCAGGTCGAGGCCGGCGCTCTCGTCGCCAGCCTCGGCGCGAATCGGCACCACCAGGTTGATGACCTTGAGCAGGATGAAGCTGACGACGCCGCTGTAGACGATGGCCGTCACGACGGCCGCCGCCTGGATGCCCACCTGGCCCGGGTTGCCGTACATCGCGCCGTCGAACAGGCCGTTCAGCGCTTTATCGGCGAAGACGCCCGTGAGCAGCGCGCCCACCGTGCCGCCGACGCCGTGCGCCGCCACCACGTCGAGCGAGTCGTCGAGCGAGGTCTTGGCGCGGATGATCAGCGCGAAGTAGCTCGGAACGGCGGCAATCGCGCCCAGGATCAGGCCGTTCATCGGGCTGATGAAACCCGGCCGCGGGGGTGATGGCCACGAGCCCGACCACGATGGCCGTGGCCGCGCCGACGGCGGTGGACTTGCCGAGCCGGAACCAGTCGAGCAGCGTCCACACCACCAGCGTGCCGGCGGGCGCCAGCATCGTGGTGACGAACGCCAGGCCGGCAATCGGGCTGGCCGCCAGCGCGCTGCCGGCGTTGAACCCGAACCAGCCGAACCAGAGCAGGCCGGAGCCGAGCAGCACGAGCGGCACGCTGTGCGGCAGCAGCGACGACGACGGATAGCCCTGGCGCTTGCCGAGCGCAATCGACCGCGACGAGCGCGGCCGAGGCGGCGTTGACGTGCACGACGGTGCCGCCGGCGAAGTCCCACGCGCCCATGTCGGCCAGGAAGCCGCCGCCCCACACCCAGTGCGCGAGCGGGGCATAGACCACGATCGACCACAGGGTGATGAAGATCACGTAGGCGCTGAAGCGCATGCGCTCGACGATGGCGCCCGGAGATCAGCGCCGCGGTGATGATGCAGAACGTGGCCTGGAACGCCATGTAGAGCGCGTGCGGAATCGTCAGCGGCACGATCGCGCCCTTCTCGCTCAGGTCCACGCCCTTGAGGAAGAAGAAGGAGGCGTCCCCGAGGTAGTCGTTGCCCGGCGAGAGCGCCAACGAGTAGCCGATGAGCGCCCAGGCCACGCCCACGAAGCCGAGCGAGATGAAGCTCATCATCATGGTGTTGAGCGCGTTCTTCGAGCGCACCAACCCGCCATAGAAAAACGCGAGGGCTGGCGTCATGAGCAGCACCAGCGCCGTCGAAATCAACATCCAAGCTGTGTCGGCCTGATTCATTCTTCACCTCGAATGGGCGGCACTCTGGCCACCGTCAGTGGTCTGCTCTAGGCAAGGGCAATGCCACGGTTCGGCTTACAGGACGTGCAATTTGACGCGCATTTCCGCCGTTTTGCAAGTGCGATCACACGGATTTGGATGGCCGATCCAGCCATTCCAACATAAATGAATGGTCCCTGAAGGGGGTAGGCGATCGGATCAGGCCGGGCCCGAAAACGGCCGAGGCCGCGGGCGGGCGATCTACACATTGATGTCTATGCAGACACCACGATTCGACAAATATGTCGATTGAGCTAGCTACCGGCTGGACGCCGCGATCGCGGCAGCATCGCGGCGAGCGCCGCGTCGACCGGCGGGCCCGGGGAGAACACCGTATCGTTGCTCTGCCAGGGGGTGCGGCATGCCTGGCCGCGCTCGTAGAGCCGCAGGTTGGCCTGCATCCGGCTCACGTCGGCCGTGAGGCCGGCCCGGCGTGCGGCGTCGAGCACGCCGCGCTGCATTGTTGCGGCCTCCGAAAAGTTGCCGACCTCGGCATACGCCATCGCCAGGGTCTCGCCCACTTGGGTGGTCTTCTCGGTCTCGAGCAGGGTCTGGACGAGCGTGAGGGCCTGGGAGCCGTTGCGCACCGTGCCGTCGGGCGCGGCCGCCAGCAGGCGGGCCAGCGCGTGGCGGAGCTGGGGCTCGTTGGGCTGAAGGCGGGTCGCTTCCACCAGCCAGTCACGGGCTTCGGCGTGGCGCCGCAGCCGCACGAGCGCCATGGCGTACCCGAACCGGGCGTCGGCCGCACGGGGATTGAGGCGAACGATTTCGGCGTACTCCGCCATGGCCATCTGCAGACGCCCGGCGCGGCTCAGCGCATCGGCCAGCCCCTGGCGGGCCTCGAGGTAATTGGGATTGAACGTCACCGCCGAGGAGAAATGGCGAATGGCCTCGTCGCCGCGGCCGGCCGACGCCATCAGCACGCCGAGGCTGTAGTGCGCCTTGGCCGCCGTCTCGTCGGGCCCGTCCTGCGGCGCGGCGCGCACCACTTCTTCGAAACGCTCCACCGCCCCCCGGACATCGCCCGAGAGCACCAGCGCGGTGGCGAGCTTGTGGCGCAGCGATCGGCCCAGCATGGTGTTGGCCGGCGCCAGCGGAATCCCCTGACGGAAGAACCCCGCGGCGGCCTCGAGACTCTGCAGCCTCGCCTCGTTCGTGTTCGCGGCTGCCGCGGCCTCCAGCGCCCGCACGCCGCGCAGCTCGAACGACAGCCCGCTCTGCAGCGACAGATCGAGCTGCTGCCGCACCGGGTCGGCCACGAGCACGTCGGTGTTGCGCCACTGCTTCAGGTGCTCTTCGGCCTTGGCCATATTGCCGAGACCGCGATAGGCCATCGCCAGCGGCGAGTGGACGCTGGCCGCGGTGGGTTGGACCGCCAGCGCTTCCTCGAGCGCGGTCACCGCGCGCTGGTAGTCGCGCTGCGCCAGCGCCGCCTGCCCGAGCCCGGCGAGCGCGGCGACGGCGCGCGGCGCCAGGGTCCGGGCGCGCTCGAAGAGCGGCTGCGCCTTGTCCGGCTGCCCCTGATCGAGATACAGGCGGCCGAGCCAGATGAGCGTCGGCACGTCGTTCGGCGCCACCTCGAGCGCGCGCGTGAAGTCCACGAGCGCCTGCGAGGGATTGCCCTTGCTCTTGTGCAGATGTCCCAGCAGGTACGGCCAGCGCAAGTCCTGCGGGGCCAGATCCTGGGCATTCAGGTAGGCCGGCTCGGCCGCGTCGTAGTACTCGCCGGCGTGCAGCAGCATCGCGAGGTTGCCGTAGGCCTCCCCGCGGTCGGGAGCGGTGGCCTGGGGACTCTTCAGCGCCTCCTGCAGCGCGGCGAAGCGCTCCTTCGCCTGCTCCTGGACGGTGGGTTCCACCCGCGACAGATCGGGCAGCGTCACCGGACGGCTGCCGGGCGCCGCGGTACTGGCGCTCGCGGGCGCCGGCGCGGTGGCTGGCGTGCCGCCCGGCGCTGGGCCCGACGACGGGGGCTTGCACCCGCCCTGCGGCGGCGAGCGCGACCGCGGCCGCGCACATCACGACCCGCCGTACTGCCGTCTCCGTCACTTGCCTTGCCCCTGCGTCAGCGTGGTCCAGCGGCCGGTTGCGACCGACGACCACTCCTCCGGGCGGCCGTCCGGCCAGACCACGCGCACCCTGACCGCCGCGGGAGCCGATGGCCCCAGCCCGACGAGCACGCGCGGGTCGTTCGCCGACGCGTAGCTGCCGTCCGACCGGACCCGGCGCAGGAGCGGCGGCGCCGCCGTCGCGGAGAACCTGCACCTGCGCGCCGAGCATGTCGCGCTTCGTCGCCGCGCCGAGCAGCCGCAGCCCCACCCACGCCGTTGCGGTTGCCGACGTTGTTGATCAGCAGGCGCGTGGGCCCGGCCGCCGTGCCCACCACCACGTCCACGTCGCCGTCGTTGTCGATGTCGCCGAACGCGCCGCCGCGGCTCACCTCGGAGTTCGCTGAACACGGCGCCGGCCCGCGCCGACACGTCCTCGAACCGGCCGCTGCCGAGATTGCGATACAGCTGGTTCGGCATCTTCAGCGGAAACGGATCGTTGGCGCGGGCCTGCGCCTCGATGATCGAGACGCTCCCGTTCAGCGTCAGCAGATCGAGCCACGAGTCGTTGTCGTAGTCCAACCAGGCGGTGCCGAAGCCGGTCTTCGCCAGGCTGGGCGGGCCGAGGCCCGAGGCCGCCTTGCGGTCCTCGAACGCGCCCTTGCCGTCGTTGACGTAGAGGATGTTCATCTGCGCCAGCCAGTTGGTGATGAACAGATCCTCGTCGCCGTCGTTGTCGAAGTCGCCGGCGTCGATGCCCATGCTGGCTTCGGCGTTGCCGGCGCCGTTGACCGCCGCACCCGCGAGGAACGCCGTGTCCTTGAACGTGCCGTTCTTCTGGTTGATCCAGAGCTGGTTGGCCACGCCGTCGTTGCCGACGTAGATGTCGATCCAGCCGTCGCCGTCGAAGTCGGCGGTGGAGACGCCGAGCGCGGGACCGTACGCGCCGCCGATCAGCGCCTTGCGCGTGACGTCTTCGAACGTGCCGTTGCCGCGGTTGCGATACAGGCGGCTCGGCTGCGCGCGGTAGCTGTTGGGCGGGCAGTAGTCGTGCTGTCCGGTCACGGCGAGGCAGTCGATGTCGCCCTCGGTGGTGTAGAGCAGGTAGTTGCCGACGAACAGGTCGAGCCAGCCGTCGCGGTCGTAGTCCACGAACGACGACGAGACGCCCCAGCCCTCGGGATTGCCGGCGCCGCTCGTCGCCGTCACGTCGGTGAAGGTGCCGTTGCCGTTGTTGTGCAGCAGCACCGACGCCGCTGAGCCCGGTGCGATACAGGTCCACGAAGCCGTCGTTGTCGTAGTCGCCGGCCGCGACGCCCATCCCGTAGGTCTGGAGGTCGATGCCGCTGGCCCCGGTCACGTCGGTGAAGCGCAGCGTGCGCGTGCCGTCGGCCGCGATGGCGAGGTCGTTGCGATAGAGGCGGTCCTTGAGCGGGCCCTTGGGCGGAAACGTGGCGTCCTTCAGCGTCTTGTCCTTGCCGAGCATCTGGCCCTGCACCAGATAGACGTCGAGGTCGCCGTCGTTGTCGTAGTCGAACAGCGCCGACGCCGGGCGCCATGATTTCCGGGTAGTAACCGCTCGCCCGACATGCCGTTGAAGTGGACGAAGTCGATCCCGGCGGCCTGAGCGCCCTCTGTGATCCAGTCGCCGGCTGGCTTCGCGGGGCCGGCGCTCGCTGGTGGCGAGGGCTCGCTGCCGCACCCCGCGCTGAGGGCCGCGAGGGCCAGAATCACCGCCCTCGCGGTAAGGCGGGTGGGGCGGGTAGGGCGAGTGGGTCTGAACAAAACGCTGGTCACCAACAAAGGATTGTACACGACGAGGGCCGGGGTTTTCCCCCGGCCCTCGCTGGTCGGCAGGTCTGAGCCTGCCGCTACTTGCCTACCTGCCTACCTGCCCTACCTGCACCAGCCGACGCCGCCCCTAGAAGTCGATCGTGGCGTTGAAGCGCACGAACCGCGGATAGAGGATCGACGTCGGACGCAGCCACGTCGCGCCGTCGGCGCCCCACGCCTGGCCATACGTCAAGCCGGGATTGGCGTTGAACAGGTTGTAGAGGTCGAGGCCCACCAGGGTCCGCGTGCGGCCGAACCGCAGCACCTTGGCAAACCGCATGTCCACCTGGTTCACCCAGTCGCCATAGAGCTCGCCGGGCAGCAGCATGTTCACCGCCGTGTTCGCCGCGCCGAGCGAGAGCGGACGGCCGAGCGACGCCTGCGCGATGGCGTTCGGCACGTTGTAGTTGGCCGCCACCGACGTGCCGTTGGTGGCCGTGTCGTTGCCGCCGACGCCCAGCGTGCCCGGCTTGAACTGGAAGCTGGCGCTGATCGCCACGTCGATCTTCGGGATCGTGTAGGACGTCAGCCCGCGCAACTGGGTGAGCCACGGCTCTTCCACGCGGCACGACGACGGCGCTGCCACCGCTGCCGGGCCACGAGCAGGATTTCCGGCAGCTTCGCCGTCACCTCGCAGTTGTCGCGGATGCCGCGGCCCGTGCTGGTGCCGCCCTGGAACACCAGGCCGTTGCGCATCCGCGCGTTGAAGTTGATGTCGACGCCGTGCCAGTACTGGATTGTGTCGCCGTAGTCGTCGGCAAACGTGACGTAGTTGTTGTTGGTGCGGCGATCGACGGGTCCGGGTTGTAGGCCGTGATCGTCTGACCCGACACCGGCAGCGACTCGCCGACGCCGGTCGGCGCGGTGAACGTGAACAGGTCGTAGTCCGAGGCCACGGTGGCGCGGTTGTCGGTCACCGTGAAGCCGTTGAACCAGCGGCGGTTGTAGCCGACCTCCACCGACACGCGCGGCAGGATCTCGTGCTGCACCGAGGCGCCGAACTGCCAGTCGGAGGGACGGACGCCCCAGCCGTGCAGGATGTCCGGGTTGATCGCGGCGGGCGGCAGCGGGACGCCGAACGTGTTGTTGTCCCACGCCCCGCATTCGCCGTTGGCCGCGGAGTTGAGCAGATCGCACTGCGGGACGTAGTCGCCGTTGATGCCGAGCCCACCGCGGTCGTTCCACGCCCGGTTCACGGTGCGCTGGAAACGCGTGGCACCCGCCGGATTCATCAGCGTGTAGCGGTTCTGGTTGTTGGCGCTCTCGAGGTATTTGCCGGCGTTGACCTTGAGCGACGTCTTGCCGTTGCCGAACAGGTCGTAGGCCACGCCCGACACGCGGCGTGATGTCGTTGAAACCGGTCACGCCCTCGGTGCGCGGGAACGAGATACCGCCGTTCGGGTGGAACCGGTCGGCGTGGTCGATGCCCTGGTCGTCAGGCGACCAGCTCCAGGCACGGTCGTAGCGCACCGCGCCCTGCAGCGTCATCCGGCCCATCGTCCACTGGTCCTGGGCGAAGAACGACGACGACTGGCTCCGGTCCTTGATCAGGAAGTCGCCGTAGTTCATCGTCAGGCGATTCGGCACCCCACCGGCGAACCGGTAGTTCAGCCGGGTGCGGTTGTAGTGGTTGAAGTCGTCGGTGCGGTTGTAGACACCCTGATACCCGAACTTCATGTTGTGCGCACCCGTCACGTACGACGCGCTGAACTTCCACGGCGTCGGGTTCTGCATGTTGTTGAAGTTCCAGTCGAGGGCGCGATAGGTCAGGTTGGCGGGCATGCCGTTCAGCGCGTTCTGCTCCACCACCTGATTCAGGTCGAGAATCGCACCGGGCGGCTCCATCCAGCCCCACTTGCTCATGTAGCTCGAGATGCCGGCCTCGAGGAGGAGCTTGTTGGTGAGCGGCGACGTCCAGGTGGCCTGGATCACGCTCTGATAGGTGCTGGCGTAGCCGAACGCGCCGCCCTGCGTGCCCTGCGCGCCGCTGGCCGCTTCCGGCGCCACGTTGGTCGTCGTGCCGCTGGCGACCCAATCGGTGCCCCGGCTCCGGCAGGCGCCGTCCTGTTTCTCGGTGGTCGTCGTCGAGCCGTTGCACTGCTTCTGGTAGTCGTAATAGAAGCCGACCTTGTTACGCGGCGTCACCTGCGACGTGAGACGGATGGCCGTGATCGTCGTGGCCACCGCGCTGCGCGCCTGGATGTTGCGGTCTGGATCGTAGCTCCAGCTGTTCGGGTTGCCCGCGTTCTTGTTGGCGAACATCCCGAGGATGGCGTCGTGTGAGCCGATGTCGCGGTAGTTGCCGAAGAACCAGAGCTTGTCGCGCTTGATCGGGCCGCCGACCGAGGCGCTCACGTCCCAGTTCTGATAGAGCGCCGGCGGATCCGGCAGCCCGAAGGCCTTGAGCCGATCGTCGATGTTGCTGCCCTGCGACCACTGGCCGGCGTTGCTGAAGAAGCCGCTGCCCGAGAACGTGTTGCCGCCGGTCTTCGGCACGAAGTTGACGGTGGCGCCGCCCATCTCGGTCTCGCCGAGACCGCCCGAGAGCGTCATCTGCATTTCCTGCGAGTTCGACGTGTCGACGATGTAGCCCGACACGCCGCCGCCGTTGAACGCCGAGCCGACGCTCAGGCCGTCCACCGACACGCGGCCTTCGTTGCCGCGGCCGCCGTGGCTGTAGAAGATGCGCATGGCGGGCATCAGGTCGATCTGGTTGCTGCCGCCCGTGACCGAGGGCACCAGGAACACGAGGGCGTTGTAGCCGCGCGTGGCCGGGAGCGCCTTCAGGGTTTCGTCGTCCACGATCTGCTGGCGGCGCGTGCTCTGCACGTCGACGATCGGGCTCTCGCCGGTGACGGTGATGGTTTCCTGCACGCCGCCCACGCGCATCTCGCCGTTGATGGTCTGGACGCCGGCGCCCGCCACCTCGACGGCGTCGCGCTTGACGACGGAGAAGCCGGGCAGCGTCATCGTGATGCTGTAGGTGCCGGGAGGCAGCTCGGTGATGCGGTACTGCCCGGTGCCGTCGGTCGTGGCGGTGCGCACCTTCTCGATGAGGACCGGACTGGCGGCCTCGACGGTGACGCCCGGCAGCACGGCGCCAGACGCATCACGTACGACGCCTGCGATAGTGGCCTGCGCAGACGCCGTTGAGGGGGACAGGACCGCAATCGCCGCCACGGCGACGGCCCACGCCCACTTCACGGCTCGGGGTCCCAAGAGCGACCGGGTCCGGGCTCCGACTTCGTGCATACCTTCTCCTCTGTTGGCTTCTCGGTTGGCTGCCGCGCTCGCGGCGCGCTGTGTATACCGGCCGAGCTTACGGATGAGTCAACGAAATAACTCAAAAGCATTACTTACGTTGCGTGGCGGCGGACGAAGCAAATTCCGAGCCCCGCACTAGCGCGTGTAAATCGCGCGATTCTGCGTGCATTTCCGGCGAGTCCGGCGGCCCGCCCTTCAATTGGTTGGAGCTTTTACGTTCGTCGAATTGGATTACAGGAGAGCGCCAAAACCAGGGGAAACCCCTGGTCGCGCCTGTGGCAGGTAGGCAGGTGGGCAGGTAAGCAGGTGTGAGATTTCCCCACCAGCCTTACCCGCCCCACCCGCCCTACCTGCCCAAGGGCCGGCCCTAGAAGTCCACCGTCACATTGAACCGGACGAACCGCGGATTGAGGAGGTCACTTCCTGGCGGTAGATGGCGCCGTCGGTGCCGAAGTTCTGGTTGAACGTCGTCCCGGTGTTGGTGTTGAAGATGTTGTAGAGGTCGATGCCGACGTTGGTGCGGGTGCCGTCCGAAGCGCAGGATCTTGGCAAACCGCATGTCCACGGCGTTGATGCGCGGCCCGTACACCTCGCCCGGCTTCACCAGGTTGATCGACTGCGTCGCCGCGCCGCCGGGCAGCGGCCGGCCGATCGCCGCCAGCACCTGCGCCGACGTGACGTCGTAGTTGGCGTTGAGCGACAACCCGTTGGTCGCCACCGAGTCCTGCGTCGTCTGCGGCACGTTGTTGGCGACCGACCGGGCAGATCGCGCTCACCAGCACGTCGATCTTCGGAATCGTGTACGCGGCCAGCCCGCGCAAGTTGGTCTGCCACGGCTCGTTCACCGCGCAGGCGTCGACCTGCGAGATGCCGGTGCCGAACGCCGACGTCCAGCGTGGACTCGGGCAGCGTTGCCTGCACCTCGCAGGTGTCGCGCATGCCGCGGCCGGTCGAGGCGCCGACCTGCAGGTTCACGCCGTTGGCCATGCGCGCGTTCACGTCGTAGTCGAGGCCGTGCCAGTAGTAGGTGACGTCGCCGTAGTCCTTGGCGAAGGTGAAGTAGTTGTCGAACTGCGCCGAACTTGTCTTCCTTCACCACGAAGAACGACACCGGGTAGCCGCCGCCGTCGGGCAGGAACTTGCTGCTCTGCGGCGCGGTGATCGTCACCGGTCGAAGTCGCTCGGGCCCACCGCGCGGTTGTCGGTGTAGTAGAAGTTGCCCCACCACCGGCGGTTGTAGCCAAGCTGCCCGACACGCGCGGCATCATCTCCTGCTGCACCGACACGCCAACTGCCAGTCGTAGGGGCGCGACGCCCCAGCCCTCGAGCATCGCCGGGTTCACCGCCGTGCCGCTCGTGGACTTGCCGAAGTTCTGGTTCGCCCACGGGCCGCACTCGCCGTTGCCGTTCGAGTTCTGCAGCACGCAGTCGGCCACGTAGTCGCCGTCGGCGTCGAACCAGCTGCGGTCGGTGCTCTGGGCGAACGACACCGACGGGTTGCCCGACGTGAAGACGCTCTCGTTGTTGGCCGGCTGGAGATACTTGCTGAAGCTGGCCTTGAGCGAGGTCTTGCCGTTGCCGAACACGTCGTAGGCCAGCGCCCATGCGCGGCGTGATGTCGCTGAAGCCCTTCACGCCGTCGGTCTTCGGGAAGAGGATCGGCGCCGAGTTGTACGGCGTGGGCGCGGTGATGCCGTTGGTGCCGTCGCCGGGGAACCAGCTCCAGGCGTGCTCGTAGCGCACCGCGCCCTGCAGCGTGAGGCGGTTGTGCGTCCACTGGTCCTGCACGTAGAAGGCGTCGTAGCGCACGCGGTTGGCCCAGGCGTGGTTGCGTGATCTGCTGCGTGAGGCTGATCGGGAAGCCGTCGAAGAACAGGTAGTTCTGGATGCCCGAGTTCACCGCCGTGCGCGTCTGGTTCTCGCACGAGGCAGCCGGCGTCGTAGCCGACCTTGAGGTTGTGCGAGCCGGTGACGTAGGCCATCGACGCACGCCACACGTTGTGCTGCTGGTCGAGGCCGTAGATGTTGCCGAAGAAGCTCCACGGCGCGCGGTAGGCGTAGAACGGCAGCGGCACGCCGCGTCCCCGGATGCGGCGACGAGCTCGACGACCGGAATGAAATCCATCAGCGCGCCCGCCGGAGCCGGCCGCCCCAGCGGCTGTTGAGCGACGAGAGGCCGGCTTCGAGCAGCAGCTTGTTGGTGACCGGCGAGGTCCACGACGCCTGGATGATCTTCTCGCGGTCGTCCCACACGTTGCCCGACTCGGGCGAGCCGTTGTTGAAGCCGCCGTTGAGCGCAATCCAGTCGTCGCCGCGATCGCGGCACTGCTTCGCCGCCCTTCTCGTAGGCCGACCCGGTGCAGTTCTTCTGATAGTCCATGTAGAACCCGAGCTTGTTGCGCGGCGTCACCTGGCCGGTGAGGCGGATGGCGCCAATCTTCTTGTCGTTGGCGTTGCGCACCTGGATGCTTGCGATCCTCGACGTAGCTCCACGCTGTTGGGATCGCCGGCGTTCTTGTTGCCGTACTGGCCCGGCACGTCGGCCATGTTGCCGAACGAGCGCATGTTGCCGTAGAACCACAGCCGGTCGCGCACGATCGGACCGCCGAGCGCGAAGCTGCTGTCCCAGTTCTTGTGCAGCTTGGGCACGTCGGGGATGAACGCCTGCAGCCGCGCGTCGATGTTGTTGCCCTGCGACCAGTCGCCGGCCTAGCTCTGGAACACCTGGCCGCTGAAGGTGTTGCCGCCGGTCTTCGGCATGATGTTGAAGGCGGGGCCGCCGCGGTCGGTCTCGCCGAGGCCGCCCACCACCGTCACCTGCACTTCGGCGGCGCTCTGCGTCGGGTAGCCGAACGCCGACACGCCGCCGCCGTTGAACGAGGCGCCGACGTTCATGCCGTCGATCTGCACCGTGCCCTCGTTGCCGCGGCCGCCGTGCGCGGTGAAGAACGTCATGCGCGGGTTGGTGCCGTTGTCGAGGCCGTTGTTCTGGATGCCGGGCACGGACGAGAGCAGGTTGCCGTAGCCGCGCGAGGAGGGCAGCGACTGGATGACCGAGTCGTCGAGCACGGTCTGCTGCTTGGTGCTGCTCTGCACGTCCACGACCGGCGTCTCGCCGGTGACGGTGATCGTCTCCTGCACGCCGCCGACGCGCATGTCGGCGTTGATCGAATCATGGCGCCGCCGCTCACCTCGACGTCTCTCGCGCTTCACCTGCGAGAAGCCGGTGAGCGAGAAGGTGAGGGCGTAGGTGCCGGGCTGCAGGTTCGGTCGAGCCGGTACTGGCCGGTGCCGTCGGTGACGGCGGTGCGGACCTTTTCGATCAGGGCCGGACTGGCGGCCTCGACCGTCACACCGGGGAGCACGGCCCCGGACGCGTCGCGAACGACGCCGGCGATCGACGACTGGGCGAGGGCCGCGGATGGCAGGAGCGCCAGGGCCGCGAGCACCGCGCCCGACGAGAGCCACTGCACGAACCGGCTGCGCGAAAACCCGGGCCGTGTGGAGCCGACTTCAGTCATTGATGCATGTCCTCCGCATGAAAAGAGGTCTTCAACCCGAAGTGCCTGGCAGGGCGCGCCATTACTCGATTCACATAGATCGAGGCGCACAGGGGTATGAACGAGAGCCTAACCTGGACGGACAATGGCCCGCGACGAGCGAGCTAACGTGTTGTGACGCTGGATTATGTCCTGTGGTTCACACACTTCGGTCGATCTTTTTCGCCGGTGTCACAGCGATACCATTGCGGCATAGAACAGCCGCAGGCTCGGCATACCTGACGCGGCGTGCAGGCGGTACACTGGGCGCCCGACATGATGCGGCGACCGCTGATCGTGGCGTGCGTGACCGGGGCGGCGCTCCTTGGGCCACGCCCGCTGGCAGCGCAGGGGCCGGGGCCGAAACAGGTCTTCACCGAGGCGCTGGCGCGCTTCAGCCTGGCGCTCGACGGGGCGTACGGCGACGAGGGCCCGACGGCGGCTGAAAGCCTGTCGCAGATGGAGCGGGTCCGGGAGCGATGGGACGCGCTGATCCGGACCTACGAGACCGGCATGGCCGCCGACGTGGGCGGCGCCCCCGCCGACGTAGCGGTGCGCATGCACATCGCACTCGCCGGCGAATATCTCGAGCGCCATCGGTTCCGCGACGCCCAGCGTCAGCTCGGCGAGGCCATCCGGCTGGATCCGAAGCGGGCTGAGGCGCTCACGGTTCGCGCGCTCATCGAGGCGCAGCTCACGGGCCAGCCCCGCGAAGCGCTCGACGATCTGCGGCGCGCGTCGTCGCTGACGCCGAACCATCCGGTGCGCACCTATCTCCTCGGACGGCAGTTCCTGGCCGCGGGAGAGCCGGCCGAGGCGGCCGCGGCGCTGGAGCAGTTCGTGGCCGCATCCGCGGCGGCCGGACCGGCGCCCGACGGCGCGCCCTTCGTCCGGCTCGGACTGGTGCAGGAAGTGCCGGGGATCGAGCCGTTTTTCCCACCGGCCCCGTATCGCGCCGGGTATCAGGCGCTCGTCGAAGGGCGGTACGAGGAGGCGATGGCGCGTCTGCGAACCGAGGCCGTTCTCGACCCGCTGGTCACCCCGCCCTCGGCGATCGCCGAACGCCTGCGCGCCGCCGGGGCCGCGATGCGAAACGGGGCCACCGCCGACGCCGCGGCGCACCTCGAGTCGGCGGCCGCCGCGGCACCGGGCTCGACCGAGGTGCACCGGCTGCTGGGCCTGGCTCGCCTGGCCGACGACGACGCGGAACGCGGGCTGATGGAGCTGCGCCGGGCGATCGCGCTCGACGCCGCGTACGAACGGC
The DNA here is from genome assembly GCA_963731785.1 of uncultured Acidobacteriota bacterium. Lineage (GTDB taxonomy): Bacteria > Acidobacteriota > Vicinamibacteria > Vicinamibacterales > UBA2999 > DASYRM01. Next base: position 45,147 of record CAVSWX010000001.1, on the reverse strand, counting down.
CGCGCCTGGATCTGGCGCGCGCGCTGTTCGAGCGCGAGCAGTACGCCGACGCCGTCACCGTGCTGACCGATACGCTGGCCGCCATTCCCGACTCGGGGCGCGCCCGGTACCTGCGTGCCCTCGCCTATCAGAAGCAAGGCAACTACGAGGGGGCGATGGCGGAGATGCAGCGCAGCGCGGCACTCGAGCCGCTCCTCGGCCTCAACAGCGTCTTCCAGACGCTCGGCGCGCTCCGCCGCTCGCAGCAGGACTATGAAGGCGCCATCGACGCGTTCTCCAGACGGATCGCGCTCGTACCGAACGACGCCGCCGCGCACCACGAGCTCGCGGAGATGTACTTCCGCCTGAGCCGCCTCACCGAGGCGCTCGCCGAGTTCGCCGCCGCGCTGATGATCGACCCGCGGCGGGCCGACTCGCACGTCGGGTTGGCGCAGGTGCGGCTGCGGCAGGCGCGGTTCGAAGCCGCGGCGGCCGCGGCGCGCCGCGCCACCGAGCTCGATCCGTCCCACAAGGAAGCGCGCTACGTCCTGGCCACCTCCCTGCTGCGGCTCGGCCGCGCCGACGAGGGCCAGCGCGAGCTCGAGGCGTATCAGCGGCTGCAGGCCGAAGCCACGGCGCTGCAGTCGAAGCGATTCGAGGTGGCGGGATACCGCCGTGACGCCACGGTGAGCGCGGCCAGCGGCGACCACGACCGGGCGATCGCATTGCTGCGCAAGGCGCTCGAGGCAGACCCTGGCGATGCCTCCGCGGAGCTCGAGCTCGGGCTGGCGTTCCTGCGCGCGGGCAGGGCCGTCGAGGCGCTGCCGCACCTGCGGGCCGGCGCCGCCTCCAGCACGTCGCCCGACGTGCACCGCCATCTGGCCGAGGCCTATGCGGCGGCAGGCCAGGCCGACGAGAGCCGGCGCGAGCGCGCGCTGTACGCCCAGGCCCGGCAGGACGCGAGACGCCGCGCGGGAGCCGCGCGATGAGGCGGGCGCTCACCGCATCGCGCCGTGGACCGCGGCTCGCGCTGCTCGCGGCGGCCCTCGTCGCCGGCGCGGGCGTCCTGGCCGTTGCCGCCGCGCAGCGCGGCGCCGACGCGCGGCCGGGCGCGCCGTCCCCGGCTGCGCCGTCCAGTTCGAGAATGCGACGGCCGCGGCAGGCCTGGACTTCACGCACGTCAGCGGCGCCAGCCCGGCGCGCCATCTCTACGAAATCATGAGCGGCGGCGGCCTGTTCCTCGACTACGACAACGACGGGTGGCAGGACGCGCTGCTCGTGGACGGCGGGTCGCTCATCGACACCGCGGTCGCCGGGCGGGCGCGCCACCGGCTGTTTCACAATCGCGGCAACGGCGCGTTCGAAGACGTCACCGCCACCGCGGGCCTCGGCCATCCCGGGTACGGCATGGGGGCCTGCGCCGCCGACTACGACAACGACGGGTGGATCGACGTCTACGTGACCAACGTCGGGCCGAACACGCTGTACCGCAACACCGGCGGCCGCGGCTTCGCCGACGTCACCCGCACCGCCGGCGTCGGTGGCGCGGCGGCCTTCAGCTCGAGCTGTGCCTGGGCCGACGTCGATCGCGACGGCGACGTCGACCTGTTCGTCACCAACTACGTGGACGCGCGCGTGGACAACCATGTGTTCTGCGGCGACGCCTCGAAGGCGTTCCGCGTCTACTGCCACCCGCTCAATTTCACGCCGCTGCGCTCGGTGCTCTATCGCAACCACGGCAACGGCACGTTCGCGGATGCCAGCGACGAGATGGGCATCTCCGCCCACCGCGGCAACGGCCTCGGCGTCGTGTTCGGCGACTACGACGACGACGGCTGGCCCGACATCTTCGTGGCCAACGACACCACGCCGAATTTCCTCTACCACAACGAGCAGGGGAAGACCTTCCGCGAGGTCGCGCTGCGGGCGGGCGTGTCGGTGGCGAGCGACGGCATGCCGCGCGCCGGCATGGGCACCGATTTCGGCGACTACGACGGCGACGGCCGGCTCGACATCTTCGTCACCAACCACGAGTTCGAGGGGCACACGCTCTTCCACAATCTCGGCGGCGGCCTGTTCGAAGACGTCACCTTTCCGAGCGGCGCCGGGCCGGCCACGCTGCCCTTCGTCGGCTTCGGCACGCTGTTCTTCGACTACGACAGCGACGGCGATCTCGACCTGTCGGTGGTGAACGGCCACGTGATGAACAGCCCGGGGCACGTGCGTCCGGGGGCCAAGGAAGCGCAGCGCCGCGTGCTGCTGCGCAACGACGGCGGCCGCTACCGCGACATGGCCACCGCGGCGGGACCGGGATTTGCCGCCGAGCGCGTCGGCCGCGCGCTCGCGGCCGGCGACGTCGACAACGACGGCGACCTCGATCTGCTGGCGGTCAACAACAACGGCCCCGCCGACCTGCTGCGCAACGGCGGCGCGTCCGGCGCCAACGCCGTGATCGTCCGCCTGGTCGGCACCGCCAGCAACCGCAGCGCGATCGGCGCCCGCGTGCGCGCCACTGTCGGCACCGCGACGCAGGTGCGCGAGGTGAAAGCGGGCTCGAGCTACCTGGCGCAGCACGACCTGCGCGTGCACATCGGCCTGGGCGCCGCCAGGCAGATCGATCGCCTCGAGATCCGCTGGCCGAACGGCAAGGCGCCGGAGGTGCTGACCGGCATCGCGGCAGGTCAGATCGTCACGGTGACCGAAGGCAAAGGCATCACTGCCCGCACGCCGTTCGGACGTCGATAAGCTGGGCTCCCAATCCTGGAGGCGACATGGCCATCACTGGTGCGCACGTGGTGCTCTACACATCCGAACCAGAGAAAGTACGCGCGATTTTCCGCGACGTCTTCGGCTGGAAGCATCTCGATGTCGGCGACGGCTGGCTCATCTTCCGCCTGCCGCCCGCCGAGTTGGGCGTGCATCCGGCCGAAGGCCCGACCTATGAGGCCGGCACGCGGCATCTCTTCACGCTGATGTGCGACGACCTCACGCGCACGATGGCGGAGCTGAAGTCGAAGGGGATCGCGATTCCTGGTGAGCCCGAAGACGAAGGATGGGGCATCACGGCGATGATGAAGCTCCCCGGTGGCCTCGAAGTGATGCTGTACCAGCCGCGGCACCCGGTGGTCGCAGAACTGCCGTAGGGCTTCAACCCGCCGGGTGGCCCGCGAATGTCGACACCGGGCGACTACTCGAGGCATCCAATGCGCACCGCCAACTGGCGCCGGTACGTCGACCCTTGCCGACAAGGCAAGTTCTACAGATTGTCCTGGCGGGCGAAGCGTCCCTGGTAAACGGCGCTGCCCTCGCAGCGCTGGAGGACGATCTGGAGGAGCCGCACGCCTGCGTGGATGAGCAGCGTCCGGCCGGACACGTTCGACATCTCGAGCACTTGGCGGGTCGCGACGCCCGGCTGCACAAAGCCCGAGGTGACGTGGATCATCAGGCCAAGGCGCGCGAACCGGCTGCGGCCCTCGAGCCATCCGCCGATGTCGCCGGGAAGCGTGATGCGCTCGCGGGTGATGCCGTGGATGGTCTCGCCCGGTGCCAGCGGATACGGTGTCTCGAGCGAGCGCACGTCGGTAATCGTCCGGTAGTCGACGTCCTCAGTCACCGGCACCGGCTCGCGCCCGATGTGCATGACGCGGATCTCGTCGCCGAGATGCAGGTCGATCGACGCCGGCCCCACCTGGTCCGCGAAGAAGGGATCGATCACCACTCGCCCCGCCTCGATCTCGCGCCGGATCACGTCGCACGTAAGGATCATCGTGTCACTCCGTCGGCACAGAAGTCATCGCTATCCCAGGATCCTTCCAGCGACTCCGTCAAGTGTCGTCTGGAGGTGAGCGCCTCAGGTGGGACGCCAGATCTGGACACAGTCACGCGGTTCGATGCTCCGTTGGCCATCAGCGCCTGCGGGTAGACGGGGTCGACCGACTGCCGACGCATCCAGGTGGCGACGAGAACGGACAGTACCGTCCCGCCGAGAATCACGCCCGCGCCCTTCAATCCGTCGACCGCCGTCGCCTTCGCGCCGTAGCCCGCGCATCGTAACCGCATCACTTTGGCCAGCATGATCGTGTCTCCTTCCGGTTGAGCGGCGGCGCGAGCCGCGAGGTGCGACTGTGGCTGGGTCCACGCGTCGATCGCGCCGCCGATGATGTCGAACACCGTGACGAATGAAAACCGCTGCGGCGCGATCAAGGCGAGAAATTCCTCGCCGTACCGTCGCCGCCACTCGCGGCGGATAGAGTTTCAGCAGCCACGTCACGCGCTCGCCAGCCGCTTCTGGCCGACACGCGTGACGGCTTGAATGCTCGCGAGCCTGGCGCGAAGCGCCTTTTCGCCCAGGGCGGTGAGCTCGTAGGGATTACGGCGAGCGTCGGCGTCGAGGGCGTTGATCAGGCCCCGCGCCTCGAGGCGGGCGATGGCGGCGTACAGCGTGCCCGGTCCGAAGCGGACATCCGCGAACGCGGCGATGTCCTCCGTCACGGCGTAGCCGTGCTTCGGGCCGTCAGCGAGGCTGATCAGAATCAGGAGGGCTGGTTCGCCGAACCGCCCGAATTCGTCGAGGTCGATGGCCTGGTCGCGCCGGTTCATGCTCCGCTCCACGTAATACGATTGACGTAGTATTACGTGAAACGTAGTATAGAATCAAGCGCGAAAATGACGACACCCGCCGCTTACCTCGCCATCGCGTTACTCGCCGGCATAGCGTTGTTCCAGGTGAGACTCGCGGTCGGGAGGCCCTGGGGGCGTGCCGCTTGGGGCGGGCGGCACAGCGGCATCCTCCCGACGCGGCTCCGGATTGCCAGCGCCGCAGCGGCGGCCGCCTATCCTCTGCTGATCGCGTACATCGCGTCGTCGGCCGAACTCGCGCCCGGATGGGCCTTACCCGGAGCCGGCACCGCCCTGATGTGGGCGCTGACGGGATTCTTCCTCCTGGGCGGTGTGATCAACGCCGTGTCGCGGTCGCCGATCGAGCGCTGGTGGGCACCCATCGCGCTGCTTCTCGCTGGCTGCTGCGCCCTGGTGGCACTGCATGCGTGATCATCGCGGGCGGACGAGTATCCATCCGGTGCCGCTAATCCGTGTTCGACCACACGACCGCCACCGTGATCTGTCTCCGATAATCGGAGTCTCACGCCGCCGGTTGACGCCGCCCACAGCGCCAGTAGAATGCCCCCCGCCTGAAGCCGGAGGACACCATGGCCCAGGTTGACTGGTACATCGAAGGAGTCGAGTTCAGCAATTGCAACTGCGACTACGCCTGTCCGTGCCAGTTCGAGTCACGCCGCCCCACGAACGGAGACTGCCGCGGCTTCGCAGCCGTTCGCATCGATAAGGGCCACTTTGGAGACGTGGCGCTCGATGGCCTCGGCGGAGCCCTCCTCTACGCCTGGCCCGGACCGATCTACGAGGGCAACGGCGAGTGTCAGGCCGTCGTCGATGAGCGGGCGGACGGCAGGCAACGAGACGCTCTTGCCACCGTCCTGTACGGTGGCGAGACCAACGAGGGGGCGACCCACTGGTGGGTCTACCGGACGATGTCGAGCACCGTCCATCCTCCGCTCTTCAAGCCCATCGAGTTCGACGTGGATATCGAGCGCAGAAGAGCGCGCATCGTGATCGCCGGCGTGCTCGAGTCCACGGCCCGTCCGATCCGGAGCCCTGCGACGGGGGCCGAGCATCGCGTCCGCATCAACCTCCCGAATGGGATCGAGTTCGACCTTGCGGAGATCGGCAGTGGCACCACGAAGACGATGGCCTCCATCGCCCTCGACCTCAGGGACACCTACTGTCATTTCAACGCTATGCGCCAGTCTGGCAAAGGGCTGGTGCGAGCCCGTACAGACGAAGGGCGGTGAGGCCGAAGCCCCACCGCCCTGACTCGAGACGGCCGCTCGACTAGAAGTCGAACGTCACGTTGAAGCGCACGAACCGCGGGTTGAGGATCGCGGTGGGGCGCAGGTAGGTCGCGCCGTCGGTGCCGAACGCCTGGTTGAACGCCGTCCCGGTGTTGGCGTTGAACAGGTTGTAGAGGTCGAGCGCCACGTTGGTGCGCGTGCCTCCGAAGCGCAGGATCTTGCCGAACCGCATGTCGAGCGCGTTGACGCGCTCGGCATACAGCTGGCCCTGCACCACCAGGTTCACGCCCTGGAAGGGAATGCCGGGCGCCAGCGCGCCACCCGTCAGCTGCCCGCTGGAGGCGTTGAAGTTGGCTGCCAGCGACGCGCCGTTGGTGCCCACGAGCACGCCGCCGGCATCCGGCTGCACGTTGGGTGTGGACCGCCCGGTCGCGCTGATCAGCACGTCGATCTTCGGGATCGTGTACGTCGCCAGGCCGCGGTAGGTCGCCAGCCACGGCTCGTCATACTTGCACGAGCTGATCTGCTGGGTCGTGAACGGGAAGTTGAGCGCGAGCAGCTCGGGCACTTTGGCCGTCACCTCGCACTGGTCGCGGTGGCCGGCGCCGGTGCTGAACCCGCCCTGCAGCACGAGGCCGCTGCGCATGCGGGCATTGACGCTGAAGTCGACGCCCTCCCAGTACGACGTCCAGTCGCCGTAGTCATTCGCGCTCGTGTAGTAGTTGTCGGTGGCGCCGATCGTCGTCCGGTTGGTGTTGCGGACGTTGAACAGCACCGGGTAGCCGCCGCCGTCCGGCAGCTTGCCGCTCTGCGGTGCCGTGAGCGACACCTGGGTGTAATCGGACGGCAGCACCGCCATGTTGTCGGTGACGAAGAAGTTGCCCCACTGCCGGCGGTTCCAGCTCACGTCCACCGACAGGCGCGGCAGGATTTCCTGCTGCAGGGCGATGCCGTACTGCCAGTCGTATGGCCGCACGCCCCACCCCGACTGCACGTCAGGGTTCACACGGGTCGTCACGTTGGCGTTGCCGAACGTGCCCGACAGCCACGGACCGCACTCGCCGTTGGCCAGCGGGTTCATGTAGTCGCATTGCGGCACGAAGTCGCCGTTGATGCCGAGGCCGGTGGTATCGCTCCAGCTTCGCGCCGTCGTGGCCGTGAACGACCCGGCGCCGGCGGGGTTGCCGATGATGAACGGGCCCTCGTTGTTGGCCGGCTGCAGGTACTTGCTGAAGTTGCCCTTGATCGACGTCTTGCCGTTGCCGAACACGTCCCAGGCCACGCCCATGCGCGGTGTGATGTCGTTGAAGCCGGTCACACCATCTTTCTCCGGGAACTGGAACGGCGTCGGCTGGAAGCGCGACGGCGCGAACACGCCGTTCTCGCCGCCCGGGAACCAGCTCCACGCGTGTTCGTAGCGCAGGCCGCCCTGCAGCGTCACCCGGCCCTTCGTCCACTGATCCTGGATGTAGAACGCGTCGAAACGGGTGCGGTTGCTGAACCCCTGCGGCGCGATGCGCTGCGTCAGCGAGGCCGGCACGCGGTTGTTGAAGTTGAAGAGCAGCGCCGTGTTGTTGTCGTTCTGCACCTGGTGCTGCACCTGGTAGGCCGCCTGATAGCCGACCTTCAGGCTGTGCGCGCCGGTGACGTACGACGCCGACGCGCGCCACACGTTGTGCTGCTGGTCGTTCGACGGGGATGAGTTCCAGCCGCGGTAAGTGAAGTTCCCCACCGGCACGCCGGCGGCCGGGTTCGACTCGAGCACGGGGATGAGATCGAGGTTGATGCCGGCGGGAATCTGACCGCCCCAGCGGCTGTTGAACGACGACAGGCCCGCTTCGAGCAGCAGCTTGTTGGTGGCGGTGGAGGTCCACGACGCCTGGACGATCTTCTCGCGGTCGTCCCACACGTTGCCCGACTCGGGCGAGACCGAGCCGAAGCCGCCAATCGCGCCGAGCGCGACCCAGTCGTCGCCGCGGTTGCGGCACTGATCGCCGTCGGTCGTGAACGACGACCCGCCGCAGTTCTTCTGATAGTCGTAGTAGAAGCCGAGCTTGTTCTTGGGGGTGAGCTGGCCGGTGAGGCGGATCGCCTCGATCATCTTCGCGTTGGCCGAGCGCGACTTCACGTTGGTGTCGGGCTCGTAGAACCACGCTGCCGCGTTGCCGGCGTTCCGGTTCGAGTAGAGACCGGGCACGTCGGCGTGCTGGCCGTAGCTGCGGAAGTCGTTGAAGAACCACAGGCGGTCTTTGATGATCGGGCCGCCCACGGCGATGTCCGTATCCCAGTTCTTGATCAACTCGGGCACCGTGGCGATGCCGTAGCTACCAAGCTCGTCGTCGAGATTGCTGCCCTGCGACCACGAGCCGGCGGTGCTGAGGAAGAAGGTGCCGGAGAAGCTGTTGCCGCCGGTGCGCGGAATCATGTTGAACTGCGGGCCGCCGCGGTCGGCCTCGCCGAGCCCGCCGGACACGGTCACCTGGATCTCCTGCGAACCCGCCGTCGGGTAGCCGAACCCGGCCACGCCGCCGCCGTTGAACGCCGAGCCCGACGTTCATGCCGTCGATCTGGATCGTGCCTTCGTTGCCGCGGCCGCCGCGCGCGGTGAAGAAGTTGGTGGAGACGCCCGAGCTGACGTCGAGACCGGTCGCCTGAGATGCCGACCACGGTGGCGAGCAGGTTGCCGTAGCCGCGCGAGGCCGGAATGGCCGACACCACCGCATCGTCGAGCACCGTGGTGCGGCGCGTGCTGGTCTGCACGTCCACGACCGGCGTTTCGCCGGTGACCGTGACCGTCTCCTGCACACCGCCGACTCGCAGCTCCGCGTTCAGCGTCACCACGACGTTACCGCTCAACTCCACGGCGTCCCGCTTCACGGTCACGAAACCCGGAAGCGTGTAGGTGACGGTGTAGGTACCGGGGGTGAGATCAGTGATGCGGTACTGGCCGGTGCCGTCGCTGACGGCAGTACGGACCTTTTCCAGCAGAACCGGGCTGGCCGCTTCGACGGTCACGCCTGGCAACACGGCGCCCGACGCGTCGCGACGACCCCCGCAAGGGACTGAGCTTGCACGAGCGCTGGGAGCACGAACAGATGGCGGCGCAAAGACCGCCCCGATGACACGCTGCATACACACGCCTCCATTGGCCCAAGGGCACGGCGCTGACTCCCCGCCGACACCCGTGCTGCGGGCCCAAGTGACCCGGGACTATACCGGTTCGCCTGCCGAAAAGTAAATCAAAAGAGTTAGCTCGAATGGGGCATCAGCGCCTGAACAACGCGGCGAAGCTGGAACTTCGCGACGTATCGCATGGTTGTCCGCCTTGTTCACTCCCTGTTATGGCCGGCCCCGCACCGGCTATTCATGCCGACTCAGAATCAAAGTCCAGCTAGTGGAAACGAATTAGCCGGCGCAGTGTATCAAAAGTAATTCGTTTTGAGTCAATGACTTACAGGCTGATTGCGGCCATACTAAATTGAACTGCCGGTGATACTGAATTCGAATACCAACGACCGGCTGCGAATGTGGCGGAAAAGGAAAGGGCCGGCGAGTGTGAACTCGCCGGCCCCGCCGGTGCCTTGAGCCCTGAGCCGGCGAGCCCGAGCCTTAGAAATCCACCGTCGCGTTGAAGCGCACGAACCGCGCGTTCAGAATCGACGTCGGCCGCAGCCACGTGCGGCGTTGGTGGCCGGCGTGCCCAACGTGCCGAACGTCCCGTTGAAGACGGTCCCCGTGTTCGCGTTGAACATGTTGTAGAGGTCGATCCCCACGTTGCTGCGGGTCCGGCCGAAGCGGAGGATCTTCGAGACCCGCATGTCCACCGTGTTGATGCCGCTCCGGGTACACGTCGCCCGGCAGCGCCACGTTGACGGTCACGTTCGCCGCGTTGCCCGCCAGCGGCCGGCCGAGCACCGGCGCGACGAGCCCGCTCGGCACGATCAGGTTGCCCGCCACCGACGCGCCGTTCGACGCCGGGTCGTTGGTCGCCGCGAGGTTCGGCTGCGACCGCAGGATGGCGCTGAGCTGCACGTCGATCTTCGGAATCGTGTAGTTGACCAGGCCGCGCCAAGCCGGCAGCCACGGCTCTTCCACGTGGCACGACGAGATCGCCTGCTGGACGCCGAGCACGATGAGCAGCTCGGGCACCTTCGAGGTGATCTCGCAGTTGTCGCGCGTGCCGGCGCCGGTCGTGACACCGCCCTGCAGCGTCAGTCCGCTGTTGGTCCGCGCGTTGACCGTGAGCTCGACACCCTGCCAGTAGGAGGTCACGTCGCCGTAGTCGCTGGCGCGCGTGAGGTAGTTGTCCACCCGGCCCTGCCCGGAGGGATTCAGCAGCGCATACGAGATCGGCTGGCCGCTGTTGGACAGCCGGTCGTCGGTCGGCACCGTCATGGTGTAGGTGTCGAAATCCGTCGCCGCAACCGCGCGGTTGTCGGTGTAGGTGAAGTTGCCCCACGAGCGGCGGCTGTAGCCGATCTCCGCCGACACGCGCGGCAGCAGCTGCTGCTGCACCGACGCGCTGAACTGCCAGTCGTAGGGACGCACGTTCCAGCCGCTCAGCAAGCTCCGGGTTCACGACGGTGGCAGTGCCGAGCGAGTGGTTCTGCTAGAACGCGAAGAAGTTCGCGTTGTTCGGCACGCCGCACAGGTCGCCGCCGGCGGCCAGGTTGTCCTGCAGCGCCGGGCTCTGCAGGTCGCAATCGGGCACGAAGTTCTTGTTGCCGTCGTTCCAGGCGCGGTTGGCCGTCTGCGCGAACGTCGACGCCTTGTTGGCGTTGATGTAGACGCCGTCGTTGGCCGCCGCCTGGAAGGTACTTCGACAGGTTCACCTTGACGGCCGTCTTGCCGTCGCCGAACACGTCGTAGGCGAGGCCCATGCGCGGGGCGATGTCGTTGTACCCGGTGACGCCCTTCGCCTCCGGCAGCGTGAACGCGGGGCCGCCGAACACGCTGTCTGCCAGCAGGCCGTTCATCCCTTCCGGGAAGAAGCTCCACGCGTGCTCGTAGCGCAGTGCGCCCTGCAGCGTCAGCCGGTTGTGCGTCCACTGATCCTGGATGTAGAACGCGTCGTAGCGGGTGCGGTTGGCCTGCTGCCACGGCGTGATGCGCTGCGTGATCTGGTTCGGCACGACCTGGCCGGTCGCCGCGTCGAAGCCGAACTGATACTGCAGCCCATGCTGCGCGAAGTTGCCGAACTGGTCGAACACCTGGTACCCCGCCGCGTAGCCCGCCTTCATGCTGTGGGCAGCCGGTCACGTACGAGGCCGACGCACGCCAGACGTTGTGCGTCTGGTGGTTGTTGGCCAGGCCGGCGAAGCCGTGGTACGGCATGTTGGCCACCGGGATACCCGTGGCCGAGCCGACGATCTGCTGCACCACCGGGATGAACGGCGGCGCATCCAGCGCGCCGGCCGGCGTCTGACCGCCCCAGTTGCTGAAGAACTGCGAGAACGCCGCTTCGATCAGCAGCTTGTTGGTCACCGGCGCGGTGTACGCGAACTGCATGATCTTCTCGGAGTTGTCGCGCGAGTGCGTGGACTCCGGCGACCAGTTGCCGAAGCCGCCCACCGCGATCCAGTCGTCGCCGCGGACGCGGCACTGACTGGCGTCTGCGGCGTACGAGCTGCCTTCACACACCTTCTGATAGTCGAAGTAGGCGCTGACCTTGTTCCGCGGCGAGAGCTGGCCGGTCACGCGGGCGCCGCCGATCTTGCGGCTGGTGGCCGAGCGCTGCGTGATGCTCTGATCGACCACGTAGTCCCACCGCAGCGGATTGCCGGCGTTGGCGTTGGCGAAGCGGCCGGCGATGTCGGTGTAGGACCCGAACGTCCGCGCCGTGCCGTAGAACCACACGCGGTCCCGCTTGATCGGCCCGCCCATCGAGAAGCTGGTGTCCCAGCTCCGGATGATGGCCGCCGCGTTGGGAATGCCGAACGACCGCAGCTCGTCGTCGACGTTGTCGCTCTGCGACCACTTGCCGGCGAGGTTGCCGAAGAAGGTGCCGGCGAAGTTGTTGCCACCGGTCTTCGGCACGAGGTTGAACGGCGGGCCCGCCGCGGTCGGCCTCGCCGAGACCGCCGGCCACCGTGACCTGCACTTCCTGGGCGCCCTGGGTGTCGTAGCCGTACCCGCCCACGCCGCCGCCGTTGAAGGCCGAGCCGACGTTCATGCCGTCGATCTGCACGGTGCCCTCGTTGCTGCGGCCGCCGCGCGAGGTGAAGAAGATCATGTCGGGGGCGATGCCGCTGTTGGCGGTGCCGTTGGCCTGAATGCCCGAGACGGTGGCCAGCAGGTTGCCGTAGCCGCGCGACGCCGGCAGCGCCGCGACAACCTCGTCGTCGAGGACCCGCTGCACGCGCGTGCTGTTCTGCACGTCCACGACCGGCGTCTCGCCGGTGACCGTAATCGTTTCCTGCAGTCCGCCGACACGCATCTCGGTGTTGAGCGTGACCGTCACGCCCGTCGTGATCTCGACGACGTCGCGCTTCACGGTGCTGAACCCGGGCAGCGTGTAGGTCACCGAATACGAGCCGGGCGGCAGGTTCTCCAGGCGGTACTGACCCGATCCGTCGCTGACGACGGTCCGGACTTTTTCGATCAGGGCCGGACTGGCGGCTTCGACCGTGACACCCGGCAGCACGCCGCCGGACCCGTCACGCACGACGCCCGTGAGCGACTGAGCGTGGGCAAGAGCGGGGAACAGAACGACGGCCGCCAGGAGCACGGCCTTCGCGAGATGACGCATGTGCTTTTCTCTCCTTCGCCGGTAACCACCGGCACAGCTTCGGGGCTGGTCGAACGATGAGGCACCTAACGCTAGGCAATTCGCGGGCCCACGGATGGGCTGCGAGGCCTCATTTGCAATCAACTATTTACGGGAGAACATCAGTGCGGTCTTCGCCTTTATCCAAATCGCCGGTGTTTTGGCCTACGGTTTCTTGAATACGGGACCAGCCCCTTTGCTGACTGCACCGTTCAGCGCATAAGTGCCGCGGGGATGGCTGGCACCAGCGGGGCTCTCTCTGCCAGAGAGGGGGATCACATGCGGTGACGTTACGTGCCCCCCAGTCGAAGCTAATCACAATTGGTTAGCCGCTAGATTCTGCCCACCTGAGCGCCAATCGCACATACCCCATATGGGGTACAGCGGCCACGACGGCGCTAGCCTCTCAGGTTCAATCGGGCGGTAACCCATCTGGCCCGCTAACCACTATGTCCGACCTGAAGGAAACGGGCCCTCGGTGCAGTCAGACTCGGCGGCGGCTAGGCAAACGCCTCGGTCGGCGGATGCGGCCGGTAGAGTCGCGTCCAGCCGCGCCAGTTCATCGTCCGAGAGCGCCAGCGACAGCGCCGCCACGGCATCCTCGAGATGATGCGGCTTGGTGGCGCCGACGATCGGCGAGGCGATCGCCGGCTGGCGCAGCACCCACGCCATCGCCACCTGCGCCGGCGGCACGCCCCGCGCCGTCGCGATCTCGTTCACGAGATCCACGACCGGCTTGTCGATGTCCGCGGTCTTCACGAACAGGCTGGTGCCGTAGGCGTCGGTCTTCGCCCGCGGCGTCGGCGGCTCGTCGGCCCACGGCCGCGCGAGCCGGCCCCGGGCGAGCGGCGACCACGGCGTCACGCCCACCCCTTCCGAGGCGCAGAGCGGCAGCATCTCGCGCTCCTCTTCGCGATAGAGCAGGTTGTAGTAGTTCTGCATCGAGATGAACGTGGCCCACCGGTTGGCGCGCTGAATCCCGAGCGCCTTCATGAACTGCCACGCGTGCATCGACGACGCGCCGAGGTAGCGGACCTTGCCGGCGCGAACGACGTCGTTCAGCGCCTCGAGCGTTTCCTCGAGCGGCGTCTCGTAGTCGTAGCGGTGAATGATGTAGAGGTCGATGTAGTCGGTGCCGAGCCGTTCGAGGCTCTTGTCCACCTCCGACAGAATCGCCTTGCGCGACAGCCCGCGGCCGTTGGGGCCTTTCCACACCGGGCCCCACACTTTGGTGGCAATCACCACTTCCTCGCGCCGCGTGAAGTCGCGAATCGCCCGCCCGAGCACGCGCTCGCTTTCACCGTTCGATACACGTTGGCGGTGTCGAAGAAATTGAGGCCGAGCTCGAGGGCTCGCTGGATGTAGGGCCGGCTGTCCTCTTCGCTGAGCGTCCACTGCCACTGCAGGACGCCGGGCGTGACCGCCTGCCCGTAGCTCATGCAGCCCAGGCAGATCCGCGAGACCTGCAGCCCCGTCCGCCCCAGATTGACGTAGTCCATCGCGCGAGTGTAACCCCCACCCGCCCGCGAGGTAATCACGGACATGAACGTGCTTGCGCTCGTCGTCGTCGCGCTCGTCCAGCTCGTCTCCCTGGACCTGCCGCAACTTCGGGAGACGATCGAGGCCATCACGACCGCGTTGGTCGATCAGTACGTCGAGCCGGGCGAGGGCGCGGGCGGGTAAGGCGAACTGACAAGGGCTCGGCGATGTGAATCGCCGGCCCTTGATCGATAAGGGGCCGGCGATCGTGAATCGCCAGCCCTGCGAACGGGCCGCCTGAGCGGCCTGAGCCCCTGAGCTGCAGCCCTACGCTACGCCCAGCGGAAGCCGTGCTTGTTGAGCGGCAGCGACCGCACGCGCGTGCCCGTGGCGCGCGCGATGGCGTTGGTGATGGCCGGCAGGATCGGCGGCAGCGACGGCTCGCCGAGGCCGGTGGGCGGGTTGTTGCGTCTTCACCCAGTGCGCCTCGATGACCGGCGGCGTCTGCGCCAGGCGCAGCAGCGGCACCTGGTGGAAGTTGCTTTCCACCGCCGCGCCGCCCTTGAACGTGATCTCCTGCATCATATGGCTGATGCCTTCGACCACGCCGCCCTGCACCAGGTTCTCGGCGTGCAGCGGGTTGATGATCTCGCTGCCGATGTCACCAGCCACCCACACCTTGTTGATCTTGATCCGCTTGTTGGAATCGACCGTCACCTCGGCCACCTCGGCGAAGTAGCCGCGGTGGCTGAACTGGAAGCCGATGCCCACCGCCGGTGCCCTTCGGCCGCGGCGTGCTCCAGTTCGACTTCTCGGCCGCCAGCTTGATCACGTCGATCATGCGCTTGGCGTCGAAGCCGTCGCCGCCACGCTCCGGCGCCGGGTACTTCTGGCTGGCCAGCATCTCGAGCCGGAACTGCACCGGGTCCTTGCCGGCCGCTTCCGCGAGCTCGTCGATGAACGACTGGAACACGAACGAGTAGGCGTGGCTGCCCGGAGCGCGCAGCGCGCCGGTGGGCACGCCGAGCGTGATCTTCGAATCGCCGAAGTCGTAGTTCTCGACGAACAGCGCCGGGAACTGGCTGCCCGCGATGTTCGCGGCGGGAGCGTACCCGGAAGGCGTCGGTCCCCGTCGCGTTCGGGGTCGGGGGTGACGCCGAAGGTCACGAAGTGGTTCTTCCACGCCGTGATCTTGCCGCTCGCGTCCACGGCGCCCTTCAGGTAGTGGTAGCCGGCCGGGCCGGTACATGTCGTGGCGCATGTCGTCTTCGCGCGTCCACAGCAGCTTCACCGGCACGTTCACCTGCTTGGCGATATACGCGGTTTCGGCCACGTAGTCGTTGGTCAGCCGGCGGCCGAACCCGCCGCCCGACTTCATGATGTGCATCTTGACCGCCGACTGCGGGATGCCCAGCGTGTTCGCGACGATGGCGAGACCCGCTGCCGGCGTCTGGCTCGGCGCCCACAGCTCCACCTTGCCGCCCTGCCAGTGCGCCACGCAGTTCTCGGGCTCGAGCGGCGTGTGCGAGATGAAGGGATACATGTAGGCGGCTTCCACCACCTTCGCGCCGGCGGCGGTGAACGCCGTCTCCACGTCGCCGTCCTTGCGGAGGCTCGTGGTGGGCGCGCCCTTGCCGAGCTCGTCGGCCTTGGCCTGGAACCCTTCACTGCTCTGCGAGGACGTCGGGTGCGCGGCCCACGTCACCTTGAGCTGCTTGCGGGCCGAGTTGGCCTGCCACCAGCTGTCGGCCACGATGGCCACGCCAGGCATCAGGCCCTGGAGGTTGGCCGTGCCGTCCACCACGAAGGCGTGCTTCACGCCCGGCAGCGTCTTGATCACATCGAGGTTGGCGCTCTCGACCTTGGCGCCGTAGACCGGCGCCTTCTCATACACGGCCCACAGCATGCCCGGCAGGGTGAAGTCGATGCTGAAGATCGGCTTGCCGGTGACGATGTTGGCCGTATCGACGCCCTTCACGGGCTTGCCGATGATCTTGTACTCCTTCGGCTTCTTCAGCGGCACCATGCTGAGCATCGGCACCGGCAGCTTCGCGGCGTCGGCCGCCAGCTCGCCGTAGGTGAGCGTGCGGTTGCTCGCCGCGTGCATCACCTTGCCCTCGGACGGTGGTGAGCTCCGCGGCCGGCACGCCGAGCTTCTGCGCGGCGGCGCCGAGCACCATCTGGCGGACGGCGGCGCCCACCTGACGGCACGGATCCCAGTTGACCGGGCGTGGCGGTGCTGCCGCCCGCGACCTGCGCGCCGTACTTCGCCTGATCGGCGTCGGCCTGGACGATGGTGCAGCTCGCCCACGCCACGTCGAGCTCGTCGGCGATGATCATCGGCAGCATGTTCTTCACGCCCTGACCGATCTCAGGGTTCTTCGACGTGATCGTGAACGTGCTGTTGGCGTTGATCGTGACGAACGCGAGCGCCTGGAACTGCGGCGGCGTGACCCCGGGCGGGCCCTGCGCGAAGAGCTCCGCGGGATCGAGGTGCAGCGCGAACACCGCGCCGCCGCCGGCGAGGGCGCTGACGCGGATGAAGGAGCGGCGTGAGAGATTCTTTGTCATGGTCTCCTCCTACTCGGCCGCGCCGGCGCGCGCGGTCTGCGTGGGCCGCGCAAGGCCGATGGCCGCGGCGCGGTGAATGGCCTGGCGAATGCGCACGTAGGTGCCGCACCGGCAGAGGTTCCCGTTCATCGCGGTCGTGATCTGCGCGTCGGTCGGCTGCGGGTTGCTCGCCAGCAGCGCGCTGGCCGACATGATCTGGCCCGCCTGGCAGTAGCCGCACTGCGGCACGTCGATCTCCTTCCAGGCCTGCTGCAGCGGGTGCGTCCCGTCCGCCGACAGCCCTTCGATCGTGGTGATGGCGGCATTGCCGACAGCCGACACCGGCGTCGGCACGACCGCACGGCACGCCCGCGCATGTTGCACGGTGCAGGCGCCGCACTGGCCGATGCCGCAGCCGAACTTGGTCCCCTTCAGATTCAGGACGTCCCGAAGCACCCACAGGAGCGGCATGTCTGCCGGGACATCCACCGTCGTGGTCTTCCCGTTGACGTTCAAAGTGTAAGGGCATGTGTTAACTCTCAGAAAGGAATGGGAGATCGACACAGAGGAACGACGGTAATTAGACGGTGACTGCCGGGTGAAATGCAAGCGCCGTATCTGCCGATACTTCATAATGTTGCCGGCACCCGCGTGAGCCGGCGTGCAGATTTCGCCCCATGCTCTGGCTGGCCGTTCTTCTCGGCCTCTTCCCCGCGCCTCAACAGACGGCGGCTCCGGCCGCTCAGGCCGAAGTCACGCCCGCGGCGCCGGCTCAGCCGTTCGACGACTGGCTCGAGGACCTGGCCGACGAAGCCCGCGAACGCGGTTTCTCGAAGGATCTGGTCGAGGAGACGCTGGGCGGCCTCGAGCCGCTGCCGCGCGTCATCAAGCGCGACCGCGCGCAGGCCGAGCTCAACCCGGGCTTCGACCGCTACCTCAACAGGCACGTCTCACGCGCACGCTCGTCCGGCGCGGCCGCGAGCTGTCGGCCGAACACGCGGCGCTGCTGCGGCGCATCGAAGACGAATACGAGCGTGCAGCGGCGGTTCGTCCTGGCGATCTGGGGCATGGAGAGCCGCTACGGCCGCATCACCGGCCGCGACGCCGGTGTTCCAGGCGCTCGCCACGCTGGCGTGGGAGCCGCGGCGGGCCGCCTTCTTCCGCGGCGAGCTGTTCGACGCGCTGACGATGGTGGAGCGCGGGCACATCGAGGCGTCGTCGATGACCGGCTCGTGGGCCGGCGCGATGGGCCAGACGCAGTTCATGCCGTCCAGCTACCTGAAATACGCGCGTGGACTTCGACCAGGACGGCCGGCGCGACATCTGGAAGTCAGCACCGGCGACGCGCTCGCGTCGATCGCCAACTACCTCAAAGGCTACGGCTGGAATGACGACGAGACGTGGGGCCGCGAGGTGAAGGTGCCGGCCGCGGCGCGCGAGCGGCCATCAAGGACGCGATTCCCCGGCGCACCGAGGGCTGCTACGCGATCCGCAACATGACCGAGCGCGTGCCGCTGGACCGCTGGCGCGCGCTGGGCGTGACGCGCACAGACGGCGGACCGCTGCCGAAGGCCGACGTCGACGCCGGCCTCGTGGACGTCGGCGACGCGCACGTTCCTCGTGTACCCGAACTACGACGCGATCCTCGGCTACAACTGCGCGCACTACTACGCGCTCACCGTCGCGCTGCTGTCAGATCGGCTGCGCTGAGGGAGACAGCGGGGTCAAGGACAGGTAGGACGGGTAAGACTGGTAGGACAGGTAGGCCAGAACGCTTGAGCGATTTCGTCCGTAGCGGGCGGGTCTTCAGACCCGCCCGACAGACCTACCAGTCCCACCAGTCCCACCAGTCCCACCACCTGCTCTGCTACGCTCATCTCTTTACCCACCTCTAGGAGGCCATCCCTGTGAGTTCAACCTACGAAAGCGCCGATCTGCTGATGAAGCTGTACGACCTGCGCCGCGAGCCGTCGATGCGCGAGGCGCGCGCGTGGTTCACCGCCGAATTCAATCCCACGACGTTCGAAGAAGTGCAGCAGGCGCTCTACGGGCCGAAGAGCGCGCAGTTCCGGATGGTGTCGAGCTACTGGGACATGGCGGCATCGTTCGTCAACAACGGCGCGATCGACGAACGCATGTTCAACGACGCCAACGGCGAGCAGTACGTCGTCTTCGCGAAGCTCGAGCCGTACATGGCGCCGTATCGCGAAATGATCGGCAACCCCAACGCCTTCGTCCACCTCGAGAAGCTGGTGATGAAGACGCCCGGCGCCAAAGAACGGATGGCGACCATCCGCCAGCGCTTCAAGGCGATGGCCGACGCGAGGGCGCAAGCCGCCGCACGGTAGCGCCACCCCACCAAGGCCGGGTCTGAAGACCGGCCTGCCCCACCCGCCTACCGCCTGCCTGCCTTACTTCAGATAGTCCTTGTGGCAGTTCGCGCAGGTCTCGTAGAGCGCGTCGGCGGCCGTGGACAGCTGCTCGGCGTTCTTCGCCGCGGCGGCGCGCGCCGCCGCCTCGGCGGCATCCACCTGGGCACGGGAAAATTTCATCCACGCTGCGCGATCTTTCGCACGCGACCCGAGCATCAGGAGATTGCCAGCCTCGGCCAGGGCCACCGCCTGTCCGCGCACGGTCTCCCACGCCGCGTCGTCCTTGGGCGCCTCCGCGGCGGCCTCGAACACGGCGTTCGAGAACGGGATGGTCATGGTCTTCATGACGTCCATGTTGGACGCCACGGCCTTGATGCCGCCGTTCGGGTCCGCGGACGCGGCCGGTGCCTGTGCACGGACGGCGCCCATACCCAGCAAGGTGGCAAGGGCAGCGGCAAGAGCCCAGCGCATGTGAGTTCTCCTTCAGGCCGATTCTGCCGGAACGGTCAAGGCCATCAGCCCTCAGGCATTGCAAGCCGCGGGCCGGAGGACAGGTGTTCGAAAAGTCGGGCATCGACGTATCCTCCGGTGCCAGTGGTGCGGGCGTTGCTGCGGGTCGTGATGCCCGCGGGCAACGTCGAAGAGCGGAGGGACATCGATGCTGGTCGAACGCGAATGGCTGCGAGGGGTCGTCTTTGGCCGGCAGAGCGCCCGGCGATTTACCCAGGAGTCGCCGATCCTCCCCGACGTCTGGATGGTGGCCGGCGTCCAGGACCGCCGCAATCCCAAGCGTCGCATCGACTTTCTCCTCACTCCGCATCGCGACCATTCCGCCGGAACCCTGGGCACGGCACTACAAGGCCGTTTGGGGGCCACAATCGAAGAGCCCCAGGCGGTGCAGGACGAAGGCGGCAACGAACTGCTCATCACGCGCTCGGTCTGGACGCTGGCCGTCAGTCAGGTTGCGGTGGCCGTCTCGTTGACGCTCGAGGAACTGATCACCGCCGCACTGCCGCTCACGCCGTGGTGGAAGCGCAACCTGCCGTCGATCCAGGCGCTGCTGGACGGCGCCGACGGCAACGCCGAAGTGCGCTGGATGTATCAGATCGTCGGCACGCTGGTGCTTTGCTCGAGGGAGCCGTCGAGCGAACGCGAGCGGTCGCCAGAGAACCTGTGGTTCGGCGACGACCGCTCGGATACGCTCCGGGACGACGACGACGACGACGATGACCCGCTGCTGACCGATCCGGGCGAGATCGCCCCTCGCGCCACGAACGCCGACTACGAGCGGTTCCGCCAGATCGTGCGCGATCACGAGGGGCAGCGGCGGGAGTTCGAACGGCTGGCGCGCCGCGCCCTTGAACTCTCCGGGACCCAGGCGCCGGAACTGCTGTGGTCGATCGGGCTCAACCGGCGGGCACGCTCCGCCATCTATCGCTCGGTGTCGGCAACGAAGGCGGACGCGGCGCGCCGCCTGTTCGACGTTCAGTGCCGGGATCTGACGTGGGCGGTGGTCGACACCGGGATCGACGCGACTCACCGCGCGTTCCTCGACAGCACCGGGGAGACGAAATACAAGCCTGGCGAGGCCATCGCCCCCGGGGACAGCCGGGTCAAGGCGTCGTACGACTTCACGCGCCTGCGGAAGCTGATCACACTCGACAGCCACCCCAGCACCGGTCCGTCGGCGCTCGACCAGGGCGTGGATCTCGAAGAGGCGGATCGGCGGTTCAAGGAGATGCGGCTGCGGCTGCGGTCCGGGAAAGCGCTCGACTGGGTGCAGCTCGAGCCGCTGCTCCGCATCCGGCACGAGGCCGACCTCTACCGGCCGCCCGCGCACGACCACGGCACGCACGTCGCCGGCATCCTCGGCGCCGCGGAAACGACAGCGAAAGACGGGCAGGGGATGTGCCCCGACATCAACCTCTACGACCTGCGGGTGCTCGACGAGCGCGGGCGCGGCGACGAGTTCTCGATCATCGCGGCGCTCCAGTTCATCCGCTATCTCAATGCCACGGCCGATCAGCCGGTGATTCACGGCGTGAATTTGAGCCTGTCGCTGATCCACGACGTGGAGAACTTCGCCTGCGGCCGCACGCCGATCTGCGAGGAGTGCGAGCGCCTGGTCGCGAGCGGCGTCGTGGTGGTGGCCGCGGCCGGCAACCGCGGGTTCGAGCGGGTGCTCACCGGCGCCGGCGAGCTCGACGCCTACCGCGCCATCAGCATCACCGACCCGGGAAACGCCGACGGTGTCATCACCGTGGGGGCCACGCATCGCTTCGAGCCGCACACCTACGGCGTCAGCTACTTCTCGAGCCGCGGCCCGACGGGCGACGGGCGCATCAAACCCGACGTGCTGGCGCCCGGCGAGCGAATCTACTCCACGGTGTTCGGCAATGCCTACGACGCCAAGGACGGCACCAGCATGGCCGCGCCGCACGTGAGCGGCGTGGCCGCGATGCTCATCGCCCGCCACCGCGAGTTCCTCGGACAGCCGGCGCAGATCAAACGCATCCTGATGAAAACCGCGACCGATCTCGGCCGCGAACGCTATTTCCAGGGCGCCGGGATGATCGACGCCTTGCGTGCGCTGCAATCTGTCTGAACCGGAGGTACCGTGGCGGAATCCGTCTTCACGCTCGAAGCGCTCGAAGCCAAGCACGGCGACTCGCTGCTGCTCCACTACGGCACGCTCGACGCGCCGCGGCTGATCGTCATCGACGGCGGGCCGCGCGGAGTCTACAAGGGCTCGCTGCGGCCGCGCCTGCACGAGATCCGCCAGAACCTCGGCGGCGGGCAGCTCGAAATCCGCATGCTGATGGTGAGTCACATCGACGACGACCACATCGCCGGCGTGCTCGAGTTCGTGGGCGAGCTGCGCAAGGATCAGGAGAGCGGCAAGCAGCTCCCGTTCAACATCCTCACGCTCTGGCACAACAGCTTCGACGACCTCATCGCCAAGATGGGGCCGGCGGCGGCCGAGGTGCTGAGCGCGCGCTTCACGCGCTCAATCCACCGCCGACGCGGCCGCGATCGTCGCGAGCGTGAAACAGGGGCGGCAGCTGCGCCTCGACGCCGACGCCCTGGCGATCAACATGAACTCGGGGTTCGACGACCTGATCCAGTTCGACAAGACCGAACGGGCGCTCAAGATCGGCGGCGAGCTGCGGTTCAGCGTGCTCGGCCCCCGCACCGCGGAACTCGACGCGCTCAAGAGCAAGTGGCGCGACGAGCTGCCGGCCCTGTTGAAGAAACACGGCACCACCGAAGCCGCGGCCGCCGAGTTCCTCGATGACTCGGTGCACAACCTCTCGAGCATCATCGTGCTCGCGGAGTTCGGCACCAGGAGCCCCAAGACGATGCTGCTCACCGGCGACGCCCGGGGCGACTTCATCCTCGACAGCCTGCGCGAGGCCAAGCTGCTGAGCAAGGGGGTGCTCACCGTGGACGTGCTGAAGATGCCGCACCACGGCAGCCGCCGCAACATCTCGGTGGACTTCTTCAAGACGATCCAGGCCCGTCATTACGTCGTCTCGGCCAACGGCCGCGACGACAATCCGGACCCGCCCACCTTCACCGATCTGTTCGAGGCGAGGCCGGACGGTACTTACGACATCTGGCTCACGAACGACGTCGAGCCCGCGGTCACGCTGATCAACGACACGAAGCCCGAGGGCGTGACGCTGCATCTGCCGAACGCGCCCGGTGCCTCCCTCCGCATCGAGCTGGGCGGGGAGAAAATCGCCTGGTGAGACGCCGGGCGCCGGGCGCGCTCAGCCCGCCTGGCGGCGGACCGGCGCGACGCGGGGCATGGTGATGCGGAACGTGCTGCCCGCCGGGCCCGATCGCTCGAGCGTCAGCCGGCCGCCGTTGGCCTCCACCGCTCCTTTCGCAATCGACAGGCCGAGCCCGGCACCGCGGACGCCGTCGCCCTCGTCGGCGCGGTAGAAGCGGTCGAAGATGTGCGGCCGGGCATCCGCGGGCACGCCCGGACCGCTGTCGATCACGTCGAAGACGGCCGACGACGGCGTCTCGGCGATGCGGATGCGCACCTCGCCGCCGGGCGGCGAGAACTTGATGGCGTTGTCGACCAGATTGATCAGCGCGTGGCGCAGCACCTGCTTGTCGGCCAGCGCGTCCGGCGCCGCGCGGCGCTCCACGACGATCTGCTGCTGCTTCTCCTCGGCGAGCACGCCGAGGTGCTGCGGCCACCTCCTCGGCCAGCGCCTGCAGGTCCACGATCTCGCGCGACAGCGGCGCCTGGCCGGTCTCGGCCCGCGACAGCGTGAGCAGCCGATCGACGAGGCCGGCCAGCCGATCCGCCTCCTCGAGCATGCTTTCGATGATGCCGCGGTAGGCGGGCTCGTCGCGCTGGCCGCGCAGGCCCACCTCGCCGACGCTGCGGATGGAGGTGAGCGGCGTTCGCAGCTCGTGCGAGACGTCGGCGGTGAACTGCCGCATCTGCGCGAACGACGACTCGAGCCGCGCCAGCGTCTCGTTGAACACCGACGCCAGCCGGCCCATCTCGTCGTCGGGATGCGTCACCGGCAGCCGATCCGACAGCCGTTCCGCGGTGATCGAGCGCGCGCGCTCGGTCATCTGCTCGATCGGCGCCAGCGCCCGGCGCGCCAGCGCGTAGCCGCCGAGCCCGGCCACGCCCACCGCCAGCGGCAGGCCGAGCACCAGCACCAGCACGCAGCTCGCGCAACTGCTCCCACATCGGCTCCTCGGAGCGGCCCACCTGCACGGTGACGCGGGCGCTGCCCGATGTAGCTGCGGCGGCTGAGCACGCGCATCGGCACGCCGCCGACGTCGAAGCTGACGATCCGATCCTGCCCGACGGCGGCAAGTGCCTCGGTGCCGCCAATCGGCGCGGCGCCGGGCTTCGGCGTTGCTCAAGAGCAGCTTCGCGCCCGTCGGCGCTGCGCACCTGCACCCACGGCTCTTCTTCGAGCAGCAGGTCCACCTGCGGCGTGGACATGATCAGCCCCTCGGGGCTCTCGTCCACGGTGGCGGCCGCCCAGAAGAAATCGGCGCGGAGCCGCTCGTCGAGCGAGTCCGACACGCTGCGGCTGACGAACGCGTAGACGGCGCCGGCGTAGACCGCCAGCACCGCGACCATGGCCACCACGTACCACACCGTCAGCCGCAGCCGGACGTTGTGCGAGTGCCACCAGCGGACCGGGTCGATCACGGCTCGCCTTCACGAAGCATGAAGCCGACGCCGCGCACCGTGTGAATGAGCTTGGCCGCCGGCTCGACGTCCACTTTCCGCCGCAGCCGCGCGATGTGCACGTCGATCACGTTGTCGAGCGGCGTGGTGCGCGCCGTCTCGCGCCAGACGTCGCGCGCCAGCGCCTCGCGCGACACCACCTGGCCGTGGTGGCGCAGCAGGTATTCGAGCAGCTCGAACTCGCGCACGGTGAGGTCGATGCCCCGCGCCGCCGCGCGCCACCTTGCGCGTCACCAGGTCCATCTCGAGGTCGCCGAGCATCAGCCGCGGCGCATCCACGGCGCGGCCGCGCCGGACCAGCGCGCGGATGCGCGCCACCAGCTCGGCGAAGGCGAACGGCTTCACCAGGTAGTCGTCGGCGCCGCCGTCGAGGCCGAGCACGCGGTCCTGCACCGAGTCGCGCGCCGTCAGCACCAGCACCGGCGTTTTCAGGCCGCGCTCACGCAGCGCGGCGAGGATCTCGAGGCCGCTGCGGCCGGGCAGGCCGAGATCGAGCAGAATCACGTCGAAGGTCTCGGTGGTGACGCGGAAGAAGGCGCCCTCCCCCGTCCGCTCCACCACCACGTCGAATTTCTCGCCCTCGAGCCCTTCGCGGAGGGCGTTGGCAACTTTCTGTTCGTCCTCGACGACGAGCACGCGCAGGCCGGCCATGGCCTCGAATTCTAGCCTCCCCGCGGGGAGCCTGCCCGAGGGCCGCCGGCCCGTGCCTGGCCGGTCTGTCTGATCCCTGACAGAACGACAGCCGGCGACTTGGTCAGAATAGGGGGCGCATGAACGCCGAACGGCAGTCGATTCCCGAGGTCTCCCTGATCGAAACCATGCGCCTCGACGAGGGCCGCATCGTGCGGAGGGACAGGCACCTGGCGCGCGCGCGGACGAGCGCCGACGCCCTCGGGCTGCAGTGGAAGCAGGCGCCGGTCGACGCCGCGCTCGACGAGGCGATCGGCACCCGTCCCGGCGGCGTGTGGCGCCTGCGCCTGCTGGTGTCGGCCGGCGGCGATCCGGTGGTGGAGTGCGCCGCGTTCATGCACGACCGCGACCGCGTGTGGCGCGTGGCCGTGGCGGCGGAACCGGTGTCGTCGGGCGACCTGTTCCTGCGCCACAAGACGACGCACCGGGAGATCTACAACCGCGCCCGCGCCGCGCGCCCGGACGGCGACGACGTGCTGCTCGTGAACGAGCGCGGCGAGATCACCGAGTCCACCATCGCCAACGTCGTCGCCGAGATCGACGGCGTGCGCGTCACGCCGCCCGCCGCGTGCGGGCTGCTCCCCGGCGTGTTCCGCGGCGCGCTGCTCGACGCCGGCGAAATCGAGGAGCGGGTCGTTACCAGAGTCGACCTCGTATCCGCGAAGCGGCTCTGGCTGATCAACAGCCTGCGCGAGTGGATCCCCGCGGCCCTGCTCGGCCAGATCTGAAAAACGGCTCCCGGCTTCCGGACGCGCCGGCGCAGGCAAATACTGCCGCGGACAGCGGGAGTCGCTAGCCTTCACTTTGCGGAGCTCGTCGCCGAGGATGATCGCCTCGGCAATCTCCTTCTTCGACTTGCGGCGCTGGCGGCTCTGGCGCTGGATGGTGAGGTGCGCCTCTTCCTCGGTCAGGCCGAGGTCGCGCTGCAGGATGCCCTTGGCGCGCTCGACGATCTTGCGCGTCTCGAGGCGCTCGTTGAGCTGGACGTTTTCGATCTCGAGCCGCGCCATCTCGATCTCGGCGCCGACGAAGAAGCCGAGCATCGAGATCAGCTGAATCTCGCGGCGGCTGTGCTCGTGCGGCTCGCTGTGCTGCACGTTGATGACGCCCACGAGCTTGCCGCGCGACAGCACCGGCACCGACAGGAACGCCTCGTAGCGGTCCTCGGGCAGCTCGTTGAAGGTCTGGAAGCGCGGATCCTCGAACGCGTGGCGGCCCACCGCCACCGGCTGGCGGTGCTCGGCCACCCAGCCCGTGATGCCCTCGCCGACGCGCAGCGTGAGGCGGTCCACGACGTCGGCGTGCGGGCGCTTCGACGCGCGCAGCACCAGGTCTTCGCCCTCGAGCACGTAGATGAAGACCGAGTCGCACGCGACCATGCTCGAAACGAACTGCACCACGCGGTTGAGCACGGTGTGCAGAGGATCGGCGGCCGCGATGCGGCTGCCGATTTCGTGGAGGACGTCGATGTCTGACTTGTCGGTCACGTCATAGGCGCCGGTGAGCGTCCGCCCGCCCGGCGGCTCCGGATTGATCAGTGTGGATTCCATAGTCGATCGGTGATCTCTCGATTCCGGTTGGGCCCGGCGTTGCGCTCGGGCCGTTGCGGGCTCGCGCGTCACGCGCATGAGCCCATACATCGACGATACACACCGATCCGCGGGCGAACAAGTGGGTGTGGCGCTACGAAGGCGTAGTCACGAACGCCTGTTACAACAATATTGACGGATTAACTTCACAGCGGGACGCACTCCCGCAACACCGCCGTCCACCCGGTGTTTCACGCGGGCGATTCGTCGCGCGCGACCGCGCGCCGCGGTGCGATACGCGAACACGCCGGCGCGATCCACCGCGGCGGGCGCCCACCGCTGCGACCAGCGCGCGCCGAGTTCGAGCAGCACCAGCGTGCCGGCGACGAAGACGCCGGCGCACGTGAGCAGCCCGGCGGCATAGCCGCCGGTGTAGTCGCGGGTCATGCCGAGCAGCGTCGGCAGGAAGAAGCCGCCGAGCCCGCCGGCCGCGCCGACGATGCCGGTGACCAGCCCGATGCGCTCCGGAAAGCGCTGCGGCACCAGCTGGAACACCGCGCCGTTCCCCATCCCGAGGGCACCCATGCCGAGAAACAGCGCCGCCACGGCGACGCTGAGCGGCGGCGCCGCGGCGACGACACAGAGGCAGGCCGCAAACGACACCAGCAGCAGGACCAGCAGCCGGTAGCCGCCGAGGCGATCCGACAGCCATCCGCCGACCGGGCGCAGGAAGCTGCCGGCGACGACGACGATGCGTGGTGAAATCGCCCGCCGACACGCGCGACAGGTGGTACTGCTCGTGGAAGAACGTGGTGAGGAAGCTGGCGAAGCCGACGAAGCCGCCGAAGGTGAGGCTGTAGAGGAACGCCAGCCACAGCGTGTCGGACTCGCCGAGCACGCGCCTTGTAGTCGCGTCGCCGAGCGTCGCCGGCGCCGCGGCTCGGAGCTGTCCTTCGCGAACAGCACGAACACCACGAACGCCACAGCCAGCGGCAGCATCGCGAACCCGAACATCGCCGCCCACCCGAACCGCTCGGCGAGCCGCGGCGCGAACAGCGTCGCGAGCAGCGTCCCCGAGTTGCCGGCGCCGGCAATGCCCATCGCCAGCCCCTGATACTCCGGCGGATACCAGCGGCTGACGAGCGGCAGCGCCACCGCGAAGCTCGCGCCGGCGATGCCGAGGAAGAATCCGAGCACGTAGAAGTGCGCCGGCGCCCGAGGCGAACCGCCAGGCGCAGAGCAGCGGCACCAGCGTGAGCACCATGCCGATGAGGCCGGCGCGGCGGCCGCCGATCCGGTCGCCGAGCAACCCCATCACCGGCCGGAAGAGCGAGCCGCCGAGCAGCGGAATCGCGGTGATGAGCCCGGTCTGGGTGGCCGAGAGCCCGAACTCCTCGCGCAGGAACGGCGCGATCGGCCCGAGCAGCACCCAGGCCATGAAGCTGACGTCGAAGTAGAGCAGCGCCGCGACCAGCGTCGGCGTGTGCCCCGACGCGCAGGAATCCCGACCGCCCGGTCATGCCGCCTCCACCTGTGCCTGCGCACCCGGAAGGCAGCACGCTCACCACGCCGTCGTCGACTTTGGTCGGATAGGTGCCGACACAGTGATCACGTGCCGTGCGTCGGCCGCACCACCGCGCCGCTCTCGAGATCGATCTTCCAGGCGTGCAGCGGGCACACCACCGACGTGCCGGTGACGATGCCGTCGCACAGCGGCCCGCCCTGGTGCGGGCACTGCGGATCGGTGGCGAGAAAGCGGTCGCCGAGATTGAACAGCGCCAGCTCGCGGTCGCCGACCAGCACCGCGCGCCCCTCGCGCGGCGGGATGTTGTCCACCGCCGTCACGCGTATCCATCGTCCGTCGCTCATGCGTCCACCGTCTCCATCGCCCGAATCGGCGATGAACTGCGTCGGCGTCTTCGGCGTCTGCCCCTCGAGCCACGCGTCGCGTGGCGCGCGCCTTCGACTTCGCCAGCCGATCGAGCAGCGCCGTGCGCACCGCCTCGGGCGCGTACACCGTCTCCTTGCGCACCTTCTCGATGCCGAGGCGCTCGACGAAGTCGTAGGTGCGCTCGAGGTAGTTGGCGTTCTCGCGGTAGTACTGGAAGAAGAGCTCCGAGGCCTCGAGCGCCTGCTCGGTGGTCTCGACGGTGATGAGCAGATCGGCCTTGCGCACGCTCTTGCCGGCGGCGCCGCCGACCACCACCTGCCAGCCGTTCTCCTGGCCGATGAGGCCGATGTCCTTGACCGTGGCCTCGGCGCAGTTGCGCGGGCAGCCGACCGTGGCCATCTTCACCTTGTGCGGCGTGAAGAGCTGCTCGAAGCGCCGCTCCATCTCGACGCCGGCGCCGGTCGAGTCCTGCGTGCCGAAGCGGCAGAACTCGGTGCCGACGCAGGTCTTCACCATGCGCACGCCCTTGGTGTAGGCCTGGCCGGACGGCATCCCGAGGTCGGCCCACACCGCCGGCAGATCCGCCTTCTTGACGCCCAGCAGGTCGATGCGCTGGCTGCCGGTGATCTTCACCATCGGCACCTGGTACTTGTCGGCGACGTCGGCGATGCGCCGCAGCTCGTCGGGGCTGGTCACGCCGCCGCGAATGCGCGGGATGACCGAGAAGGTGCCGTCCTTCTGGATGTTGGCGTGCACGCGATCGTTGATGAACCGCGCCGAGCGGTCCTCGTCGTGGTCGCCGCACCAGAGCATGTCGAGCATGTAGCTGAGCGCGGGCTTGCACACCTCGCAGCCGATGCCGTTGCCGTAGATCTCCAGCACCTCCTGCACCGACTTCAGCCGCTGGCTGCGCAGGATGTCGCGCAGCTTGTCCTCGGCAAACGGCAGGCAGGCGCAGATGACCTTCTTGTGCTCCTCCTCGAACTCGGGCGCGACGGCGCGCAGCAGGTCCTGGCACAGGCTGGTGCAGCTGCCGCAGCTGGTGCTCGCGCGCGTGCACTCCTTGAGCTGCGACATCGTGTTGACGCCCTTCTCGTGGATCGCCTGGATGATCGTGCCCTTGGTGACGCCGATGCAGCCGCAGATGGTGGCGCTGTCGGACATCGCGGCCACGTCCCCGCCGGCGTCAGCCGACGGGCGGCGGAAAGAGCAGGTGCTTGCGCTGGCCCGAGATGTCGGCGTCGGTGCGCAGCCAGTCCATGTAGCGGTGGCTGTCGGAGGTGTCGCCGACGAGGATCACGCCGGCGAGCTTGCCGTCGCGCACCGTGATCTTCTTGTAGATGCCGAGCGCGCGATCCTCGTAGCGCACCGGCTCGGAGTTCTGCTCGCTCCAGTCGCCGGCCGAGAAGACGTCGACGCCCATGATCTTGAGCTTGGCGGCCGGGACCGTGCCGGTGTAGGTGGGCCCCTTGTTGCCGGTCATCGTCGCGGCCAGCACCTTGCCCTGCTCGAAGAGCGGCGCCACCAGGCCGTAGCAGACGCCGCGGTGCTCGACGCACTCGCCGACGGCGAAGATGTCGTCGGCGGACGTCTCCATGTAGTCGTTGACGACCATGCCGCGGTTCACGGCGAGGCCGGCCTTCTGCGCGAGCTCGACGTTGGGCCGGATGCCGGCGGCCACCACGACGAGGTCGGCCTCGAGGATGCCGTCGTCGGACAGCGCCACGCCTTCGACGTGGCCGTTGCCGAGGATCGCGGTCGTGGTGCGGCCGAGCATCACGTTGACGCCGAGGTCTTCCATCTTGCCGAGCAGGTACTGCCCGCCGTCGGGATCGAGCTGCCGCTCCATCAGCGTGGACATCAGGTGCACGACGGTCACGTCGCAGCCCTGCACCTGCAGCCCGCGCGCGGCTTCGAGCCCGAGCAGGCCGCCGCCGATGACGATCGCCTTGCGGCCCTGGCCCGAGCGCTCGATGCAGCGCGCGCGTGTCGTCGAGGGTGCGGAACGCGAACACGCCGTCCTTGTCGAGCCCCTCGATCGGCGGCATGAAGGCGCTGCTGCCGGTGGCGAGCAGCAGCATGTCGTAGGGCGTGACGCTGCCGTCGTTGCCGGTGACGGTCTTGGCCGCCGCGTCCACGTCGACGATGCGGACGCCGACGCGCAGGTCGATGTCGTGCTTCGCGTACCACTCGCGACCGTTGATGACGATGTCGTCGGCGGCCTTCTCGCCGGCGAGCACCGACGACAGCATGATGCGGTTGTAGTTGACGTGCGTCTCGTCGCCGAAGACCGTCACGGCGAAGCGCGGCTCGTGCTTGAGGATCTGCTCGAGGCAGGCCATCCCCGCCATGCCGTTGCCGACGACGACCAGGCGCTCTCATGACGCGGCCTCCATCCACGGCGCGCTCGACGCGCACCGCCGACTGCTTGTAGTTCGGCTCGCGCGAGATCGGGTCGAACGCGCTCTGCGTCATCTGGTTCGCGTTGGCCTCGGCGTAGTGGAAGGGCACGAAGATCTGCCCCGGCGCCACGGTCTCGGTGACGCGCAGCTCGACGCCGCGCACGCGGCCGCGGCGCGACACCACGTCCACCTTGTCCTGCGGCTTGAGGCGCAGCGGCCGCGCGTCGCGCGGGTTCATCTCCACCCAGGCGTTCGGCGACAGCCGCTCGAGGATCGGCACCTTGCCGGTCTTGGTGCGCGTGTGCCAGTGCTCGACCGTGCGGCCGGTGTTGAGCACGAGCGGGAACTCGGCGTTCGGCTGCTCGGGGAACGGCTCCCAGTCCGCCGCAATCAGCTTCGCCTTGCCGTCGTCGTGTCTGGAACGTGCCCGTCTGCGTAGAGCCGCCGCGGTCTGCGCCGGCGCCGGTCGCGCCGGCGGGAAACGGCCACTGGATGCCGCCGTGATGCTCGATGTCGCGGTAGGTCATGCCCGAGTAGTCGCAGAGCCGGCCCGCCGACACCTTCTTCCACTCCTCGAACGCGTCGCCGGGCTTCGTCCAGCCCGGGAACAGCTCGTCGCTGCACGCCGAGCACGTCGGCCAGCGCCAGGAAGATGTCGAAGTCGGAGCGCGCCTCGCCGGGCGGCGGCACCGCGCGATTGACCTTGCTCACGCGCCGCTCGGAGTTGGTGTAGGTGCCTTCCTTCTCGCCCCAGATCGCCGCCGGCAGCATCAGGTGCGCGAACTCGGAGGTCGGCGTCGGGTGATAGCCGTCCTGCACCACCAGGAACTCGAGCCCCTCGAGCGCCTGCGTCAGCGAGCCGAGATTCGGGAACGAGACGATCGGGTTGGTGGCGATGATCCAGAGCGCGCGGATCTTCTTGTCGAGCGCCGCCTCGATGATGTCGGGATAGGCCAGCCCGCGCTTGGTCGGAATCCGCTCGACCGGCACGTTCCACAGCCCCGCCAGCGTCTTCGCGATCGTCCGCGCTCTCGAACTTGCGGTAGCCGGGCATGATCGAGGCGAAGCCGGCCTCGCGCGTGCCCATCGCGTTGCACTGGCCGGTGATCGAGAACGGCGCCGCGCCCTCGCGGCCGATGTTGCCGGTGATGAGCGCGAGGTTGTTGATCGCGTTGACCGTCTCGGTGCCCTTGGTGCTGTGGTTCACGCCCATCGTCCAGCCGATGAACGCCGGCCTTGCGCGTGGGCGTAGAGCCAGGCCGTCCGGACGATCATCTCGGGCGAGAGGCCGGTGATCTCGGCGACGCGCTCGGGCGTGTAGCTCTTGACCGCCTCGCGCAGCGCGTCGAAGCCGGTGGTGTGCGCGCTCGATGTACTCGCGGTTGACGAAGTTGTGCTCGATGACGACGTGGATCAGGCCGTTGACGAGCGCCAGGTCCGACCGCGGCTTCAGCGGCAGGTGCAGGTCGGCCATCATCGCGGTCTTGGTGACGCGCGGGTCGACGACGATGAGCGTGGTCGACGGGTTCGACCGCAGCCGCCAGCACAGGATCGGATGGTTCTCGGCGATGTTGGCGCCGATCAGGATGACGACGTCGGCCTTCTCGAGATCCTCGTAGGTGCCGGGCGGGCCGTCGCTGCCGAACGAGCGCTTGTAGCCCTGCACCGCCGTGGCCATGCACAGCGTGGTGTTGCCGTCGTAGTTGGTGGTGCCGAGGCCGAGCTGCACCAGCTTGCCGAGCGTGTAGAACTCCTCGGTCACGAGCTGGCCGGTGCTGATGACGCCCACCGCGCCGGGGCCGAAGCGCGCCTGCACGTCGCGGAACTTCTGCCGCCATCGTCGCGAAGCGCCTGGTCCCAGCCGATCCGGTTGAAGCGCTTGCCGTCGCGCAGCATGCGGGTAGAGCGCGCGGTTGTCGGTGCGAATCGTGTGGTGCTCCGACAGCCCCTTCGGGCACAGCAGCCCGCGATTCACCTTGTGATCCGGATTGCCGCGGACGCTGACGGCCTTGCCGTCCTTCACGCCGATGAACATGCCGCAGCCCACCGAGCAGTAGCCGCAGGTGGTCGCCACCCACTTGTCGGGCACCTTCTGCGCCGACACGTAGCCCGCCACCGGGTCGTTGCCGTACGAGTAGCGTTCGGCACGCGTGTCGAGTCCGAGCATCTGCTTCAGCGTCATGCGGCCTCCCTCGCGGCCGGAAGATAGGCGGCGGCCATCTGACGCGGCACCACGCTGACGAAGAACAGGTAGCGGCCGAGAATCTCGCCGCCCATGGCGAGCGCGAGCGCGGCGCCCATCGCGAGCGCGCTCCAGAGCGCGGGCAGGTCGGGCGGCTGGCGACGAGCAGCGGCATCACCACGCCGCCGACCGCCAGCAGGCAGCCGCGCGAGCACGAGGTGCCGCGCGGAGCACGGTCGACAGCAGCCGCGCGGTCCCTTTGAGCTCGAGGTTCTCCGAGGCGATGAGGCGCAGGAACCGCAGCGCCAGCACCACCGCAATCGCCACGCCCATCGCCGCCGCCGCCGGCGCCAGCCATCGGGTGTCGCCGGCGCCGATGACCGCGGCGAAGAGCGGCCCGAGGAGCGCCGCCGTGAAGTTGAACTGCAGCAGCGTGTAGGGCGTGTTCCACGCCGGGCCGCGCCGGCACCCGGTAGATGTAGGCGCTGGCGGTCACGCCGCCGATGCCGAAGAGCACCGTGAGCGCGCCGAGCAGCACGCTGCCCGGCAGCCCGAACCACAGGGCGCCGGCATAGAGCGCCGCGACGTTCGAGAAGGCGCCGAACATCAGCACCTCGCGGCTCAGCCACGAGCGCTTCCACATGCGGATGGCGCGATAGGCGTGAATCGGCCGCCCGAGGTGCATCGTCGAGGCCGCGAGCGCCAGGCCGCCGACGAGCAGCGACCCGATCGCCGCGGCGCCGAGGTGCGCGCCGCTTGCCGAGCAGCTGCAGCAGCCAGATCGTCGCAAAGGCGCCGACCGAGAGCTGCGTCAGCACCGTCATGATCACGAGCGGCCAGTGCGCCTCGGCGGGCACCACGTGCGTGGCGTCGCGCGGGCTCGCGTTCGGCGGCAGATTGGCCGGCAGCGTGACGCGCGTCGTCGAGATGCTCCCGTCGGCGACGGGCACGCCGGCCGGCGTCGCGAACGCCTCGACCGCGGCGCGCCACTGGCCGGTGTTGACGATCTCGATTTGGATGGCGCCTTCCGGACACGCGCTCACGCAGGCCGGCGCCTGCCCTTCCTCCAGCCGGCCGTGGCACATGTCGCACTTCCCGACCACGCCGCGCTCGGGGTTGTACTGCGGCACGCCGTAGGAGCAGTTCCAGGTGCAGTACCTGGCAGCCGATGCAGGCGTCGGCGCTGTGGCGCACGATGCCCGTGATCGGATCCTTCGAGTAGGCGTCCACCGGGCAGCCCTGCAGGCAGGTCGGCTCGAGGCAGTGGTTGCAGCCCATCGACAGGTGGTTCTGCGCGACCGCCGGAAAGAAGCCGCCCTCGATGTCGCCGACGCGCCGCCAGTTGATTTCGGCGGGGTTGCCGTTCTGCTCGTTGCAGGCCACGACGCAGCACTTGCAGCCGATGCACTTCCCCATGTCGAAGTGGAATCGGTACTGCTCGCCGGGCTCGAGCGCGCGCGTCGGCATGCGCGTCGGCGAGCGGCACGGGACCGCGCGGCCGGCAGCGGCACGAGCGAGCGCCGGCACCGGTCGCTTCGTCAGCGCGAAGGTCACGCCGTCTTCGGTTGCCCGCTGTCAAGAGCGGCAGTGACATCGACACTCCCATGGCGAACCCGTCGTGGGTCACGCACGTGCGTGACACATCTCGAGTGGCTCGACAGGGAGCGCGCGATTGACTGTGCGCCTGGACGACAGCGCAGCCCGGCGGCAAGGGCGGGCGTCGAGGGCCGCGCTCGTGGCGGCGGCCCGACGTCGAAGATACACGCCGTTCGCGACAGCGGCAAGGGGGACGATGGTGACGCTGGCGTAGCCAGAAGGCCGATTCAAACAAAATTGGAAGAGATCGGCCAAGCACGCTAAGTGCTAGATCCGAAAGGGCCGGCCAGCCGAATCGCCGCGATCGTGACGCCGCGTAGAGCACTGCATCTACAGGTGTTGTGGCCGCGGACGCGAGCTCGGCCCACGCCTCGGACGCGACCGGCTCCGAGCGCTGCGCCGTGTCGTTCCGGGCTTTTCGACCCGCACGCGGTCGTCGCGAGGGCTGTCTCGCCTCTCGTGAGACGACGCCAGGCATGGTCACGAAAATGTTCGAGACCAATCTGGACCCACGGCCTTGTAGGGCTCTCGCGTCGCGGAACCCGACACGTGTTGCCCGGAAATCTCGAATGACGGCGGGACGAAATCGCGTGCGCCGCCGTGCGAATCGTGGCCGCGCGCGACGTTCAAGCCGTTCGGAACGGCCTTTGCTCAGGTGCTGTCCAGCGGCCCAGACGCCCGCGCATGCCACGGCACGTCCAGTTCTGCCACGACGCACCTCGTGTAACACAGGCCCAGACGCCTCTCCACGGTCAGTTCGACTGTCGTTTCGCGCCGCGCCCGCGTCGCATCGCCGGCACGCGTTGCTGTCCTGCGATGCCGCCACGCGCCGCGCGAGTGAGGAGAGATACGCATGTTCAGCAAGACCGGCTCGTCCGCGCGCGCCCGCAGGCTCTGGCCCGCGGCCGTGCTGCTCGGCCTTCCGCTTCACGGCTGCGGCGCAACAGGCCGCACCGGCGACCGCCCAGGCGCAGCTGCAGCCCGCCGCCGCAGCCGCCGCGCCGCCAGCCAGGCTCCGGCGCCCGCCGCGGCGCCGCAGCCAGGTGCCGCAGAAAGTGCCCGTATTCAATCGCGCCAACCAGAAGCTGCCCGCCTGGCTGCGCGTGCGCGGCGAGTTCCGCGAGCGCATCGAGGGCTTCCAGAACCTCGGCTTCACCGACGGGCGCGACGACGGCTACGCGCTGAGCCGCGTGCGCTTCAACGTGACGGTCACACCGAGCAAGCACCTGTCGTTCCAGGCCAACGTCCAGGATGCGCGCGTCGCCGGCAAGACCGTCGGACCGACCACGGCGCCGTTCCGCGGGCCGTTCGACCTGCGCACCGGGTTTGCGGACGTCGGCTCGGCCACGGCGCCGGTGGCCGCGCGGCATCGGCCGGCAGGAGCTCGCCTTCGGCGAGCAGCGCCTCATCGGCCACCTGGCGTGGGTGAACACCGGCCGCTCGTTCGATGCGGCGCGCGGCATTCTCCGCCACAAGGCGTTCCAGGTGGACGTGTTCGCCGCGTCGCTCGTGCGCAGCCTGCCCGAGGAGTTCGACAAGAGCGGCAACGGCAACCTCCTGACCGGCGCCTACGCGTCCACGGTCAAGCTCCTGCCCAAAGCCACGGTCGAGCCCTACGTCTTCTTCCGGCGCGACGAGAACCTGCGCAGCGAGCTCGGGCTGTTCGGCGATCTGGAGCAGACGACCATCGGCGCCCGCACCGCCGGACGGCTGCCGGCCGGCCTCGACTACGGCGTCGAGATGGCCATGCAGCGCGGCTCGCTCGCCGACGACTCGATCAGCGCCTGGGCCGGCCACTGGCAGATCCGCGAATCGCTGCCCGGCAAGGGCGCGATCAAGCTCACGTCCGAGTACAACTTCGCGACCGGCGACGAGAACCCTACCGACGGCACCCGCGCCACCTTCGATCAGCTCTACCCCACCGGTCACGACAAGCTCGGTCTGGGCGATCAGGTGGGCTGGCGCAACGTGCACCACCTCCGCGAGGGCTTCGAGTTCTCGCCCATCAAGGCCACGCCGATCTCGGTGAACTACCACTCGTGGTGGCTGGCCGAAAAGACCGACGGCCTCTACGCGGCCAGCGGCGCCCGCATCGCGTTCGTGCCCGGCGGCGCGGCCAGCAGCCACGTCGGGCAGGAAATCGACTTCCAGGTGACGCGCGCCCTCACGCCGCAGCTGCAGCTCGCGGCCGGCTACGCGCACATGTTCACGGGCAAGTTCCTCGAGCAGGCCACGCCGGGGATGTCCTACAGCCAGCCCTACGTGATGCTGACCTATGTCTTCCTGGCGGACAAGTGAGGTGAGTGATCCGATGACGACGACGAAACAGACCGCTTCCCGCCGCCGGTTCCTGAAGGCGGCCGAGCACCTCCGCCGCCGGCGTCCTGCTCTCCGGCATGCCCAAGGGCTGGGTGGGCAACGCCTACGCGAACGACGCGCCCGAAACGGCGGCGATGCGCTTCGGCATCATCGCGCTCACCGACTGCGCGCCGATCGTGATGGCGCACGAGCTCGGCTACTTCAAGCAGTTCGGCATCGAGTCGATCGTCTCGAAGGAAGCGTCGTGGGCGGTCATCCGCGACAAGCTCTCGATCGGCGAGAACCACGCCACCCACATGCTGATCGGCATGCCGATCGCCTCCACGATGGGCCTCGCCGGCTCGCCGGTGAAGCCGATGGTCATCCCCTGGCTGCTCAATCGCAACGGCCAGGCGATCACGCTCGACAACAAGCTGAAGGCCGCGGGCGTGAAGACGCCGCAGGCGCTGAAGCCGCTGGTGGACAAGGCCAAGGCCGCCGGCGAGCCGATGTCGTTCGCGATGACGTTCCCGCCCGGCACGCACGCGATGTGGATGCGCTACTGGCTGGCGTCGGGCGGCATCAACCCGGACAAGGACGTGAACCTCATCACCATCCCGCCGCCGCAGATGGTCGCCAACATGAAGGTCGGCAAGATGGACGGCTTCTGCGTCGGCGAGCCGTGGAACAACCGCGCGATCGAAGACAACATCGGCTTCACGGCCATCACGACCCAGCAGATGTGGAAGGACCATCCGGAGAAGGTGTGCGCCTTCACCGAGGAGTTCGCCACCAAGAACCCCAAGAGCGTGAAAGCGGTCCTGAAGGCGCTCCACCTGGCCAGCGTGCACCTCGATGACATGAAGAACCGGCCCAAGGCCGCGGAGATCATCGCGCGTCCGGCCTACATCAACTGTCCGCCGGCCATCATCCTCGAACGCCTGATGGGCAAGTACCAGGTACGGCGACGGCCGCGTCGAGCAGGACCCGTTCTACATGATCTACTCGCAGCGCAACTGCAACGTCCCGCAGCCGATCTACGCGCAGTGGTGGCTGACGCAACTGCAGCGCTGGGGCTTCACCAAGGGCGCGCCCGACTACGCCGGCATCCCGAAGAAGGTGATGCGCCCCGACCTCTACATGGAGGCGATGAAGGAGATCGGCGTCAAGGTGACGGCGCCCGACCGACACCAAGATCACGCTGTTCGACAGCGTGTTCGACAGCAAGGAGCCCGAGAAGTACGCCCGGTCGTTCAAGGTGCACAGCCTGGCCGGGTAGGCAGCGACTGCGCGTCGCCGTGACAGTGTCTGAGCGCCCCGCCTCCGGCGGGGCGTTGGCCGAGGAGAGATGAACTTGATGAAGCGTTTGATCAACCTGCTGCTCCCGCTCTGCGGCATCGGGATGGCGCTGGCGGCCTGGTGGGCCGCCAGCCTCGCGGTGCCGGATCTGCCGTCGCCGGTGCGGACGTGGGAAGAAAGCAAGATCTACATTCTCGAGCCGCTCGCCAAGCGCGGCGAGTCGGACCAGGGCATCCTCCTGCTCGCCTACTACAGCCTGGTGCGCGTGGCGCAGGGCTTCCTGCTCGGGATCGCCATCGCCACGCCGATCGGCTTCCTGCTCGGCGTGTCGCCGCTGCTGACGCGGATGTTCGATCCCATCATGCAGGTGCTGCGGCCGATTTCGCCGCTCGCCTGGCTGCCGCTCGGGCTCGTGCTGTTCCAGAAGTCCGAGCCGGCGGCGCTCTTCGCGATTGCCGTGTGCTCGATGTGGCCCACGGTCATCAACACCATGATGGGCGTGCGCGCCATTCCGCAGGACTACTGGAACGTGGCCAAGGTGCTGCGGCTGTCGCGGACGACCACGTTCATCAAGATCATCGTCCCGGCGACGCTGCCCTACATGTTCACCGGCTACCGCCTCAGCCTCGGCATCGCCTGGCTCGTGATCGTGGCCAGCGAGATGCTCACCGGCACCCCCGGCGTCGGCGGGTTCCTCTGGCAGGAGTACAACAGCCTGGTCTACGCGCACATCCTGCTGGCCATCATCACCATCGGCGTGGTCGGGTTCGCGCTCGACCGGCTCATGGGCCTGGCCGAAGTCGCGGCTGCGGGCCTCGTAGGAGCGCTGGTGGCCTTTCTCGAAGTTCGCGGCCTGTCCAAGTCGTTCCCGTCGCCGGCCGGCGTGCGTCACGTCCTCAAGGACGTGGCGCTCGACGTCGAGTACGGCGAGTTCGTCTCGATCGTCGGCTCGATGGGCAGCGGCAAGTCCACGCTGCTCAGCCTGCTCGCCGGCCTCACGTCACCCGATGCCGGCACGGTCGTCATCGACGGCAAGCCGGTGACCGGCATCCGCGACGACGCGGCGTTCGTCTTCCAGAACTACTCGCTGCTGCCCTGGTTCAGCGCGCTCGAGAACGTGCGGCTGGCGGTGTCGGCGGCGTTTCCCGACCGCCACGGCCGCCGAGCAGCGGCGCGCGCGCCACCGAGGCGCTCGAACGCGTCGGGCTCGGCAACGCCCTCGACCGCAAGCCGCGGCAGCTCTCGGGCGGCATGCGGCAGCGCGTGTCGCTGGCGCGGGCGTTCGCCACCGAGCCGCGCGTGCTCTTCCTCGACGAGCCGTTCGGCGCGCTCGACGCCCTCACCCGCGACACGCTGCAGCAGGACCTGGCGCAGCTGTGCGCCGGACGTGAACGGCCGGTGACGACGGTGATGATCACCAACAGCGTCGAGGAAGCGATCCTGCTCTCGGATCGCATCGTGCCGATCGTCACCGGGCCCGCCGGCCTCGCTCGGCGCGCCGATCGCGGTGGAGCTCGCGCGGCCGCGCACGCTGGCCCAGCTGGCTCACGACGAGCAGGCGACGCACGCGCGCGCGCACGTCGTGGCGGCGCTCACCGCGTCGATGCAGCGGCGCGGACGGCCGTCGCCGGGGTCGAGCACGGCCCTGTCCACATCCACCGAGCCCGCAAAAGCCTCCGGTCAGGCGTAAGGAGACAGACGTGTTCGTACCGCTCGAACTGACCGGACTGACCAGGGTGTTCAGCACCCCGACCGGCCCCTTCGTGGCCGTCAAGGACGTGAACGCGCGCGATCCTCGCCGGCACGTTCGTGGCCATCCTCGGCCACTCGGGCTGCGGCAAGTCCACGGTGCTGTCGATTCGTCGCCGGACTCGACAAGGCCACCTACGGCGGCGTGATCATCGACGGCACACGAGGTGACGGCGCCCGGCGCCGAGCGCGCGATCGTGTTCCAGTCGCCGTGCCTGCTGCCGTGGCTGAACGTGCTCGACAACGTGATGGTGGCGGCCACGCAGGGCGCGACGCCGAAGAGCAAGAAGGAGGCGCGCGAGCTGGCGCGCTTCTACCTCGACATCGTCGGCATCGGCGACTGCGCGATGCAGATGCCCGGCGAGCTGTCGCTCGGCACGCAGCAGTGCGTGTCGCTGGCGCGGGCGCTGGTCGTCGAGCCGCGCTTCCTGCTGCTCGACGAGCCGTTCTCGCAGCTCGATTCGCTCACCCGGTTCGAGCTGCAGGACCTGCTGCTGCGCGTGTGGGAGGCGTCGGGCAAGACGGTCATCATGGTCACCCACGACATCGACGAGGCGCTCTACCTCGCCGACCATCTCGTGCTCATGACCGACGGCCCCGAAGCCACCGTGGGCGACGTCTACACCGTGCCCTTCGCGCGTCCCGCGCAGCCGCGCCGCCGTGCTGGCGCACCCGCGCTACCACGAGGCGCGCCGTCACGTGATCGACTTCCTCGAGCACCACGCCCACCAGTCGCGCCCGAGCGCGCTCGACGACGTGCTCGCCAAGCGGCTCGCCTGACACCTGGCTCGCCGCGCCAAGTAGGCTGCACAAGGAGATCTCTTCTTGCCGGCACTCCACTGGACCGCGGAACTCTGATCGCCGTGGGCGTCGCACTGGCGCCTCAACCTATCCATGAAGGGGGAACGCGACCTGCTAACGACGCTGGCGGCGATGCTCGCTGGACTGCACCGGATTCTGAATGGGAGTCAGCCTATTGGGGCTTGCTAAGTCTTCTCGAAGTTCCGTACAGGCGATAGGCCACTGGCCATGAGGGCCTGAGGCGACTGACTTGGACCAGTCTGTAATCGTGAGGATAGGACGCTAGCGCCGTTGAACGAATGCCGTTATGCGACCTTCACCCTCGCCTTTCCCCCCTTCGGGACCCGAACATCCCATATAGGCGACGCGTCGACCCGAGCTACAGGCACGAAGACCCGCGAGTCCAAGCACTTGGCACGAACCTACGAACCAGGAGGTCGAACGTCCGAGTCGTGCGCCCTTCAACGGGCGCGGCCGGTCGCGGCATCACGACGCGACACCGCCGCCGGTCAGAAGCGGATGGTCAATCCGGCCGAGAACTCGACCTGCTGCAGCGTGCCCTGGCAGAAGCCGAACGGATCGCAGAAGTCGCCCGCGTCC
Organism: uncultured Acidobacteriota bacterium; assembly: GCA_963731785.1. Classification (GTDB taxonomy): domain Bacteria; phylum Acidobacteriota; class Vicinamibacteria; order Vicinamibacterales; family UBA2999; genus DASYRM01. Next base: position 3,864 of record CAVSWX010000001.1, on the reverse strand, counting down.
TCGTCGCCGAGCGGCGTCGGCTTATACCGGAACTGCGCGCGCACTCCGCCCCACTTCGAGAAGAAGACCTCGGCACCGCCACCCAGACCGAACGACAGCTTGGTCTCCGCCGGTTGTCCGAGGGCATTGAGGAACGTCGGGCCCAGACCGGCAAACAGGAACGGACGCGTCCGCGCGGCAGGGTCCCGCAGCCGGAAGACGGCGTTGGCGTGCAGTTGATTGACTGTCATCTCGAACAGGTGCTCCTTGCCCGCCGCGGTTCCGATTTCGAGCCCTGACCAGTGCGTCATCCACGACAGTTCGGCGGCCAGGTGGGGCGTCACCAACCGCGACATCTGGAGGCCCCAAGTGAACCCGCCCCCCACGTCGAGGGTATCGAGGGCGGCCGCTCGGCAATCGAGGGCAGAGCCTGGCGTCATGCCGAAGAGCGCGGACCCTTGCCAGGCCTGGGCGCGGACCTCGGACGGCGCCGCCAGGCACATCAGCGCGGCGAGCCCGCAGATCACTCGGGCCATGGTTTCGGCTCCATTCGCTTCAGGACCACGACGTAGCCGCGGTATCCGCCGCTCGCGGCGCCATAGCCGACGAGGATGCGGCCATCCTGGGAGATGCCGGTGATTTCACCGGTATTGATCCATCGCTCGAACGCATCGGGCACGCCGTGAGCGCGCAGGTAGTCCTTCAGGTACGACGGCGCCCCGTCGATCCAGATCACCGCCTCGGAGTCCGCCGACGAAGCCACCTTCTGTCCGCCGCCCACCACCCGGGCGTGATCGCTCACGGCGTTGGCGAACCCCAGCACGGTGCCCTGCGATCGCCGCAAGGCCGGAGGCGGCAGGCACTTCACGCCCCTGCTCGCGAGCCATATCCACGCGCTCTGATCCTCGACTCCCGCGCCGGGACGGCATTGTCGGCCCACGATCACCGAGCCATCCAGATTTGCCGCGAGCGCATGACTCACTGGCCCCTCCGGACCGGCGAATGACTCCTGCCGGCCCTCTACCCACCGCACGCCGAAATCGGATCCATCGGCGCGCCGCTGCCACCCGACAACGACCTTGCCGTTGCCCGACACGCCGAGGGCCTGACTGCTCGCACCTGCGACGGTGCTGCCGAGGTCGACCATGCCGGTCGATTCTTCCCACCGGAACGCGTGCACGGCGCGGCAGTCGATTCGCGCGGCGCCTACGAGCACCTTTCCGTCGCGGCTCACTCCGGCCGCGTCGCTGAGGCTCGTCTCGCACGGCACGCCGCCCCTGAATCCGCCGAGCAGCCGCCACTCCGCTCCGCGTTGCCAGATCGCGGCATTCCGCACTCCTCGCGTGTCCGCGGCCGTCCCGACGATAGTGCGGCCGTCCGAACCCACACCGGTGGCGAGGATGCCACCGATGTCGATCACGCCGGTGGTCGGCATCCAGTAGAAACCACCGCGGCCGTTGAAATTGCCGACGACGACGGCGCCGGTGGCACTCGGCGCGGCCGGCAGTGTCGAAGACCTCGGCTCGATCTCGAAGAAGAACGCCTTGTCTTCGACACCGGCAATCAGCGTAGACGCCAGCAGGATAAGTGTGACGACGAGTCTCGGTGTGCGCATCGGGGTGGAATGTGGCGCCTGTCTCGCGCGAGGTAAGCAAGGCATATTCCCCAGTGTGACGCGTTCGGCCGCCCCGATACCAAGGAAGGTCACAGAATCTGGGAATCAGCGGAGGCAGTGAGCCTTTTCGTCAGCGGGCCGTGATCCGGCCACCGCATGTGGTGAGTTTCTGTCCGAAGAGGGAAAGGCGAGGGTGAAGGTCGCATAACGGGCATTCGGTCAACTGTGCCCCCGCTAGAGCGTTTTTCATCGGGCCGTAGAAACGCGATAGCCGCAGTGTCGAACGAAGAAACGCGCCGAACTCGGCGTCGACGAACTTCGGCAGGCCATGACCACCGCGAACGCGCCGCCTCAACGCGGAAGGTTTCGAGGTGATCGCGCACGATGGTATGGAGCCACCGATGCGGTCGGGTCGCGCGGCGTGTAAGCGACGGGCGGCACGCTGAGGCGGCGGCCCTGGACTGCCACCCGCCGTAGCCTTCCTTCCCTACCCGACCCACCTGACCCACCCGACCTACCTGACCACTCCATCAAGAATCCGAACTCGCGAAGCGTCCGTAGCACAGACGGCGGGCCAGGCAGGAGACAGCCTGGGCCCCTTTCTGGAGGACGCAATGAAACGACGGTCGATTCAGCTGTTGGCCGGTGCGGCGTTCATCGCCGCCGCCGGCATCACGGCGTTCGGGTCGAGCCATCGCGAGGCGCCCGGCATCACCGGCCGGCCCAAGCTGGATGGCACCGACTTCTACGCTTTCCGGAGCTACGAGCCGGGACGCGATGGATTCGTGACCCTGATCGCCAACTACATCCCGCTGCAGGACGTCTACGGCGGGCCCAACTTCTTCGCGATGGATCCCGCGGCGGTCTACGAAATCCACGTGGACAACAACGGCGATGCGCGCGAAGACCTGACGTTCCAGTTCCGGTTCAAGACCAGGTACCGGAACCTGACCGTGCCCGCCGGCGGCGTCGACGTCGCCGTGCCGCTCATCAACATCGGCGCCATCGGGCCGAACCCGGGCGACACGGGCAACCTCAACACGCTCGAGACCTACGAGGTGTCCCTGATCCGGGGCGATCGCCGGACGGGCACGCGCACGACGATCCGTCACGCCGCGACGAACGCGAAGACGTTCATGAAGCCGGCCGACCGCATCGGCGACAAGTCCATTGCGAACTACGCGCAGTACGCCGACAGCCACATCTACGACGTGAAGATCCCGGGCTGCAGCAACGGCCGCCTCTTCGTGGGCCAGCGGCGCGAGGGCTTCGTCGTGAACCTGGCCGAGGCGTTCGACCTGATCAACCTCAATCCGCTCGGCCCGGTGGACGGCAACGAGAACGTGCTCGCGGACAAGAACGTGACGAGCCTTGCCGTCGAGGTGCCGATCGCCTGCCTGACGAGCGGCAGCGACCCGGTGATCGGCGCGTGGACGACGGCCAGCGAGCGGATGTCGGGCGAGGACGATCCGGAGGAGTGGCGCCAGGTCTCGCGCCTCGGGCATCCGCTCGTGAACGAGCTGGTCATCGGGTTGAAGGACAAGAACAAGTTCAACGCGAGCGAGCCGCGGCAGGATGCCCGCTTCGGCACCTACGTGACCAATCCCGACGCTGCCGGTGCTGATCGAGACGCTCTTCGGCGTGCCTGCTCCAGCCACGCCGCGCAACGACCTCGTGTCGGTGTTCCTCACCGGCGTCCCCGGCCTGAACCAGCCCGCCGGCGTGCGGTCGTCGGAGATGCTCCGGCTCAACACGTCGATTGCGGCAAAGGCGCCGGCCGCGCAGAGCCCGTTCGGCGTGCTCGCCGGCGACACGGCCGGCTTCCCCAACGGCCGCCGGCCCGGCGACGACGTGGTGGACATCGCGCTGCGCGCGGTGGAAGGCGTGCTGCTGCCCGGCCATCCCGCGGCCGTGGAGCAGCTCACCGATGGCGCGCGCTCGAGCGCGACCATCGCCTACACGCCGGACGGCGCCGTCACCGGCGACGCCGCCTTCAGCCTGTTCCGCGCCACGTTCCCCTACCTCCAGACGCCGCTGTCTGGTTCGCCAGGCCCGACGCACCCCTGACGGGGGCGTAGGGCGGGTAGGGATTGGCGGGTGGGCCGGATGGGAAAGCGCAACGCAACCCTCCGGTCCATCCGACCTCGTACGCCGCCTCGTCTGAGTGTTTTCGTAGGCGCAGGTTTAGACCTGCCCGACCAGGGGAGATTCACATGCGCCGTTCGATTCTCGTTCTCGGCATCCTCGCCAGCGTGCTCACCGCTTCGACG